>JAHBWD010000001.1 GCA_019637175.1 Labilithrix sp.
CGGATCGAACGCGCCGCGCGCGAGGTGGAAGTTGCCGGTCTCGTTGGTGCGCGCGATCGCCTCGCGCCCGCGCGCGTCGCGCACGACCACCTCGACGCCGTCGGCAGGGCTCCGCTCGCCCTCGCGGAGGTGGATCGTCCCGCCGACCGAGAGCTCGAGCGCCGCGGGGCCCGCGCCGCCGTGGCACACGAGGCACGGCTGATCGGCCCGATGGCGCGGGCCGACGGCGACGGCGGGATCCTCGGGGCCGAGGGCGGCGACCGCGCCGTCGTGGACGGGATCGACGCACGCGACGCACGCCATGCAGGTGGCGAGCAGGAGCGCAGGTCGCATCAGAAGCGCGCCTCGAAGGTGAGCGCGCCGAGGGCCGACCAGCGCCGCTCGACGTAGAGCGCGTCGGCGATCTCCGTCCATGTGCCGTCGCCGAGCAGGCCGATCCAGGTCCCCATCGGATCTTCGTCGCCGCCGAGCCCGACGCGGAGGCTGCCGCCGGCGCTCGCCGCCACGAGCGCGCCGAGCTCGCGATCGCCGGTGCGCAGCGCGGGGATGTCTCCCGGTCCGCTCGCGGTGTACGCGCGCTCGTAGAAGCCGACCGCCGTCTGCGCATGAAAGCGTGTCGTCGGGCCGAGCACGACGCGAGGGCCGACGTCGAAGAGCGCCCGCACGTCGGTCGTGGACGCCGCCATGCCCCACGTGTCGCCGTAGAGTCGCTCGTCGATCCGCAGCGTGGCGCCGTCGAAGCGGTGCGCGATCCGGAGGGTGAGCGCGCCGCGCTCTCGCCGGAGAGGGAGCTGCTCGAGTGGCCTCGCCTGGATGCGCGCGCTCGCGACGGCGAGCGCGGACGCGCCCCGGGGCACCCGCGAGACGTCGCCCGGCGCAAACATGGGCACGTAGCGATACGGCTTCGATCCGTCGCCGCGCTCGAACACGACGTCGGCGACGACGACGCCGAGCGTCCGCGGGCCGAGCACGCGGCTCGCGACGAGCGCGCCCGAGACGGTCTCGAGCGTGCGCGAGAACGCCGCGAACGACGTGCCGGTGCGGCCGATCGTGTCACGGGCGTAGCCGGCGGTCGCCGAGAGGGTCCAGTGCTTGTCGTCGAGATCGACGATGCCGGTCGCCGCGATCCCGAACGAGAGATAGTCGGGCGTGTACGACGTCGACCCGGAGAGCATGCCGCCGATCGCGCGCGGCTTGTAGCCGATCGACGCGCTGCCCGCGTGGCGCGTCTCGCTCCACCGCGGTGACGCGGTGGCGACGACGTCGGGCGACGCGGCCGTCACGACGTCGACGAGGTAGCGCGCCTGACCCTGCCAACCCGACGCGGCGTCCTCGACGCGGCCGGTGACGCTCGGCGTGAGGACGGAGGTCGCGAAGGAGTCGTGGTACGCGCCGATCTCGCTCGAGGCGCGCACGACCGGCTCACCGGCGCGCGCCTCGAGAGACATGAAGAAGAGCGAGAGCGCGACGCTCGCGCTCCTCAGTTGCATCCGCAGCCGCCGCCCGCGGCGGGCCCGGAGCCGCCGATCGCGCCTTCGTGGACCGATCGCATGTGCTCCTCGGCGGGGCCTTGCGGCGCGTCGGGCGTCATCGTGGGGTGCGCGAGCTTGCCTCTCTCCCACGGCTGCACCGTGCGGCACGACGCGAGCGCCGCGATCGCGAGCAGGAGCGCATGACGCGTCATGGAGCGAGGATGCGACCGGGCGCGTCGACCGCGTTCGCCGCGTGGCACGTGTTGCAGTCGCCGCTCTTCTGCGCCGTCTTCATCGCGCGCGTCTTGCCGTCGCGGACGACGCTCGCGCGATAGGGGAGGGCGATCGGCAGCTCGGTCATGAAGTTGCCGGCGCGGTTGACCGAGAGCGTCTGCTTCACGCCGTCGGCGCCCTCGATGACGACCTTCGCGTCGAGCGTGCCGAGGCCGAAGCAGTCGTCGGGCTCGCGAAGCGTCGGGTACACCGTTCCGGCCGCGGTGAAGACCGGCGCCTCGTCGTCGTCATCGTCGTCGTCGTCGTGCTTCTTCTCGTGCGCCGCGTTCTCTTCGAGGTGGCAGGAGATGCACGCGCGCCCGGGCGTCATCAAGACGTCGCCGTCGTCGTCGTCCTTCGTCCAGAAGCGCCCGCTCGTGCACTGCGCCGGGACGGGCGCAGGATCGGTCGGCGCCGCGCACGTCCCTTCGGGCATCCCTTGCTCGATCCAGCGGCTCAGGATCGCGATCTCGCTCTCGGGCGGCAGGGCGTCCGGCGGCATGGGCGAAGCAGCGTCGCGCATCCGATCGACCGAGGCCTGCGCGAGCGAGGGCGAGCCCTCCCACGGCGCCATGAGCGCTTCGCGTGACGTGAGCGACGTCAGCGCTCCCTTGCGCGGCGGATCGGAGTGACACGACACGCATCGTCGCGTGAGGACGTCGACGACGTCGCACGGCAGGCCGCGCACCGCCGCCGCGCTCGGACCGGCGTCGGGCGACGTCGACGAGCCGCTCGCGGCGTCGAGCTCGGGTCCGGTGTAGCAGCCGACGACGGCGGCGAAGGCCGTCGCGAAGGCGAGCGAGAGAGTCTTCTTCACGGCGCTCCCGCTATCGCGCGACGGCGTCGTCGTCGAGGAGGTTTCGCGTCGAGCAGCGAGATGCGAATGACTGTCATTGGCGTACCCGCCCTCACGCGCCTTGACGCTCGGGCTTCCCCCACGTACTTAATGAAAATGGTTTTCAATATCAATAGTGGGTCGGCGCTGGCCCTGCTCGCGCTCGGCGCGGCGGCGTGCAGCAACAGCGCCGAGCCCGCGCCGCGCCCGGCCGAGGGCGTCGAGGCGTCGTTCGACTCCGGCGTCGAGCTGCGCGTCGTCGTCCCGGAGAGCGGCCGCGTCCACGTGAAGCTCGCGGGCGCGAGCGTCGTCGCGGTCGCCGATCCGAAGGGCTCGCGCGACTGGGACCTCGCCTTCGAAGGCTACGAGATCTTCACGAACAGCGGGCCGAGCGGCGGCGGCAGCGCCGCGGCGTTCGGCCCGCTCGACGCGATCGTGTTCATCGACGACGTCGCGCCCACGACGCCGTTCCTCACGCCGGACAAGCCGGGCGGCGCGTTCCTCGACTGGTACGACTACGAAGGAGCGCCGTCGCACGCGCTCTGGAGCCGCTTCCACGTCTACGGCGTCAAGGACGGGGACCGCCTGTGGAAGGTGCAGATCCTCGGCTACTACGGCCAGCGCGACAGCGCGCCGGTGAGCGCGCTCTATCGCCTTCGCTACGCCGAGATCACGCCCGCGGGCGCAGGACCGACGCAGGAGCTCGAGGCGCTCGACGGCACCGCGGGCGGACCGCAAGGCGGACCTTCGGCGACGAGCGAGTGCCTCGATCTCGCCGAGGGCAAGCGGACGATGCTCGCGCCCGCCGACGCGCTCGCGTCGACCGCGTGGCACCTCTGCTTCCGGCGCCAGTCGGTCACCGTCAACGGGGAGATCGGCGGACCGCGCGGGATCGGCGCGGTCGATCTCGAGGCGTCCGAGGTCGCGACCGAACAGATCCAGGACGTGATGAAGCGCACGCCGGAGAGCGAGGCGACGAGGTTCGAGGCCGTCACCGCGGCGAGCTTCGAGGGCAAGACGTTCCGCGGCGATCGCATCGTGAGCGTCTTCGGCGAAGCGTGGCTCGATCGCGACAAGCAGCCGGTCGCCCCCGCGCGCGCGGCGTGGGTCGTCACAGGCGCCGACGGCAAGCAGAAGTTCCTGCTCGGATTCGCTTCCTTCGAGGGAGCGACCGAGCGGAGCCCGGGAACGATCGTGATGAAGATCAAGGCGGTGAAGGGATGATGACGAAGCTCGGAGTCGTGTTGGCCATGTCGCTCATGGTGGGGTGCAGCGCGGACTCGACGCCGGAGGGCGGCGGAGGCGGAGGCGGCGGCGGCGGTGACCCCGCGGCGGGAGACTCGTGCGCGACGGCGCGCGAGCAGCTGCTCGAGCCGATCGCGTCTCCGTCGACCGCGGAGGTGAAGACGCTGTCGGAGAGCGCCGGGGAGAAGACGATCTACGTCGACGCTTCTGCCGGAGGGGCGCAGGAGCAGGCGAAGAACGCGCGCGTCTATCTCTCGCTCGCGACCGGGACCAAGGTCGACGTCGACGACGCCGCGGCCGCGAAGGCCGAGACCTGGGACCTCGCGATCAAGCGCCCGGTCCTCTTCACGAACAGCGGCCACGGCGGCCCCGGCAAAGGCGGCGCGATCCTCGTCGCCAAGGACTTCGCCGCCGTCAGCGCGGCCGACGCCGACGGAAAGACGCTCGGCGTCGAGCAGTTCTTCGACGCCGACTGCAACGCGCAAGTCGATCAGACCGGCGCCGTGAAGACGTCGTTCGACGGCTGGTACGACTACGACACGTCGAACAACACGCTGGCGCCGAAGGCCGGTACGTGGATCGTCAGGGGCGCGGGCGGCGCGCTCTTCAAGGTCGCCATCACCTCGTACTACGCGACGCCGGAGGGCGGCACCGGCATGGCGGGCGGTCGCTACGTCCTCAAGATCAAGGCGCTGTGAGATGAAGGGGTGGCTCTCTGCGATCGTCGTCCTCGCGATCGTCGCGCTCACGCCCGGGTGCGATCGCGCGGCGACGCCGCCAGGCACGAGCGAGACGCGCATCGTCACGGTCGGCGGCGCGGTGACCGAGATCGTCTTCGCGCTGGGCGCCGGCGATCACGTCGTCGCGGTCGACACCTCGAGCCTGCACCCCGAGGCGGCGATCCGGCTGCCCAAGGTCGGCTATCAGCGCCAGCTCGCGGCCGAGGGGCTCCTCGGGATGCGGCCCACGATGGTGATCGCTTCGGCCGAGGCGGGGCCGCCGGCGGCGATCGATCAGCTTCGCGGCGCGGGCGTGCACGTCGCGCTCGTCGACAGCGAGACGACGATCGAGGGCGCGCGCGCGCGCATCGGCAAGATCGCCTCGATCCTCGGACGCGATCCGGCGCCGGTCTACGCGTCGTTCGATCGCGATCTCGCGCGCGCCTTGGCGGAGGCGGCGCGCGCGAGAGAGAAGCCGCGCGTGCTCGCGATCTACTCGCGCGGGGGCGGCGCGATGCACGTCTTCGGGCGCGACACCGCCGTCGATACGCTCATCCACCTCGCGGGCGCCGCGAACGCCGCGTCGGCGGTCGAAGGGACGAAGGCGCTCACCGCGGAGGCGGTCGTGCAGACCTCGGCCGACGCGATCCTCGTCCCCGCGCGCGGGCTCGACAGCCTCGGCGGCGTCTCCGGTCTGCTGAAGGTGCCCGGCGTCGCCGAGACGCCGGCAGGCAGGGCGCGACGCGTGATCGCGATGGACGATCTCTTGATGCTCGGCCTCGGTCCGCGCGCCGGCGAAGCGGCGCTCGAGCTGGCGCGCAAGGTGCACGCGCCCGACGGCGGAGGGCGTTGAGCGTGCGATCGTCGGGCGTCATCACGGGGCTCTTCGTGCTGATGACCGCGGTCGCTTTCTTCGCGCTCTCGATCGGCAGCGTGCCGATCGCGCCAAGCGAGATCCTCGCCATGATCGCGCGGCACCCCGGCGCGAGCGCGGAGCACGAGGCCGTGTTCTTCGCGATCCGCGCGCCGCGCGTGCTCCTCGGTCTGCTCGTGGGGGCCGGCCTCGGGATGTCGGGCGCGGCGATGCAGGGGATCTTCCGCAACCCGCTCGTCGACCCTGGGCTCCTCGGCGTCTCGAGCGGCGCCGCGCTCGGCGCGGTCTCCGCGATCGTGCTCGGCGCGCGGGCCGCCGGCGCCCTGCCGCCGAGCGTTGCGGGTCACCTCGTCGCGCTCGCGGCGTTCGGCGGCGCGCTCGGGGCGATGACGCTCGTGCAGCGCTTCGCCGGAGGCGGAGGTCGCGCAGCCGTGACGACGCTGCTCCTCGCGGGCATCGCGATCAACGCGCTCGCGGGCGCGCTCACCGGCGTCGTCACGTTCCTCGCGAACGACGCGCAGCTCCGCACGCTCACGTTCTGGTCGTTCGGGAGCCTCGGCGCGGCGACATGGAAGACGTCGCTCGCGACCGCGCCGTTCGTCGTCCTTCCTCTCGTCGTGCTTCCGCGGCTCGCCCGGCCGCTCGACGCGCTCCTCCTCGGCGACGACGAGGCGGGGCACGTCGGCTTCTCGGTCGAGCGCACCAAGCGCGTCGTCCTCGCGATGAGCGCGCTCGCGGTCGGCGCCGCGGTCGCCGTCGCCGGAATCATCGCGTTCGTCGGGCTCGTCGTGCCTCACCTCGCGCGCCTCGCGCTCGGCGCGCGGCACCGCACGCTCTTGCCCGCGTCGGCGGCGCTCGGCGCGACGCTGCTCCTCGTCGCCGACGTCGTGGCGCGCACCGCGGCGTCGCCCGCGGAGCTGCCGCTCGGGATGCTCACGGCGATCATGGGCACGCCGCTGTTCCTCGCGCTCCTCGCGCGCGAGCGCCGGAGGCTCGCGTGATCGAGGCGCGAGAGGTCACGCGCGTCGCCGGCCGCGAGAGGATCGTCGACCGCGTGACGCTCGGGGCCGCGCGCGGCGAGGTGCTCGCGCTCGTCGGCCCGAACGGCGCAGGCAAGTCGACGCTGTTGCGGATGCTCGCCGGCGATCTCGCGCCGACCTCGGGGCGGATATGGATGTCCGGCCGTCTCCTGACCACGATCCCGCGCGTCGAGCGGGCGCGCGTCCGCGCGGTGCTCCCTCAGCACTCCGATCTCGCGGTGCCGCTGTCGTGTTTCGACGTCGTGCTCGTGGGCCGCGCGCCTCACGTCGTCGTGCGCGAGACCGCGCGCGACCGCGCCATCGTCGCGCAGGCGATGCGCGCGACCGAGACGTCGGCGGTGCGCGAGCGTGACTACACGTCGCTCTCCGGCGGCGAACGCCAGCGCGTTCACGCCGCGCGCGCGCTCGCGCAGATCTGGGGCAGCGCCGAGACGCTGCTCTTGCTCGACGAGCCGACGTCGAGCCTCGACCTGAGTCACCAGCACGCGCTCCTCGATCACGTTCGGCGCTTGGCGCAGGCCGGGGGTACGGTGGTGTGCGTTCTGCACGATCTCAACCTCGCGGCGCAGTACGCCGATCGCGTCGCCGTGATGCATCGCGGGCGCCTCGAAGCGGTGGGGCCGCCGCGCGAGATCCTCACGGCGGAGAGGCTCGCCGACGTCTTCGCCGTCGACGCTCGCGTCGTGGTCGACGCCGAGCTCGGCTGTCCGGTCATCGTCTCGCGCGGGCGCGTCGCCCGGCGATCACCTCGGGAGCAGTGCGATGAAGAGAGATCCGGCGAAGCTTCGTGACGAATGGTCGGCGCTGCGCGCCAGCACGCCGGGCCTCAAGGGGTTGGAGACGGCCGAGCGCCTGGGCGTGAGCGAGGTCGAGATCGCCGCGCTCGGCTGCGGGGGCGGCGCCGCCGGCGTCTCCGCGACGCGGCTCGAGGCCGACTGGCCCGCCTTCATCGGCGAGCTGCCGAAGCTGGGGAAGGTGAAGGCGGTCACGCGCAACGCGAGCGCCGTGATCGAGGTCGAGGGGACGTACGACAACATCGCGTTCTTCGGTCCGATGGGGCAGAGCGTGAGCACGATCGATCTGCGGATCTTCTCGAGCCGTTGGAAACATGGCTTCGCCTTCCGTGAGGAGACGAAGCGCGGGCTCTCGCGCGGGCTCTCCTTCTTCGACGGCGCGGGCCGGGCGATCCACAAGCTCTTCGCGAGGCCGGAGAGCGACGCGGCGTTCTTCGACGAGCTCGTTCGCCGCCACACCGCGCGCGATCAGTCGCCGGCGCAGGAGGTGTCGCCTCCCGACCCGCCGCCGCCCGAGCGCCCCGACGCCGACATCGACGCGGTCGGCCTGCGCGAGGCGTGGCTCGCCATGCAGGACACGCACGAGCTCCACGGCCTGCTCCGGCGGCACGGCGCGACGCGCGAGCAGGCCTTCCGGCTCCTGGGCGGCGATCTCGCCTACGCCGTCGCGCCCGGCGCGTTCGAGCAGCTGCTCCGCGCCGCCGCGGGCACGGGCCTCGAGATCATGATCTTCGTGGGCAACCCGGGCCTCATCCAGATCTACTCCGGGCCCATCGTGCGCGTGGCGCCGATGGGCCCGTGGATCAACGTGCTCGATCCCGGCTTCGACCTGCACGTGCGCACCGATCGCATCGCGCGCGCCTGGATCGTGCTCAAGCCCACGAGCGACGGGCACGTGACCTCGCTCGAGGTGTACGACGCCCGAGGCGAGCAGATCGCGCTCATGGTGGGCAAGCGCAAGCCTGGTCAGGAAGAGCAGGCTGCCTGGCGGAAGCTCGCCGAAGGCGTGTGAGCGACCGAAGCGTCAGATCACTTCGACTTCTTCCGGCCGCGCATCTCGACCCCGGCGGCGGTGAGCTCGGTCACCTCCGCCGAGCCGTCGGGGCGCTTGTTGGTGACGGTGCCGCCCTCGGCCTCGAGCTCGAGGACCTGGCCCTTGGTGAGCACCGTGACAGCGACCTTCGCCTGCATCGTGACGCGCGCGCCGCGCGAGTCGAGCGGAACGAAGAAGCCGTAGTCCTTGAAGCGGATCGTGAGGCCGGCGCCGTCGCGCTCGGCGTCGGGGCGGACCTCCATCCAGCAGCCACGCTTCGTGCAGTTGGCGCGGACCGTGCCGCTCGTGAGGACCTCTTTCCGATTGAACTTCGCGGGATCGGCGACGATCTCCGCGAACCCGGCCTTCGGCAGCGTGGTGTCGAGCGGATCGCCGAAGAGCTCGTACGGCTCGGCCGGCTCCTCGGCCGGCGGCTCCTCGGTCGCGGGCGGCTCTTGCCCGGGCGCTTGCTGCGCGGGCGCCGGCGCAGGCGAGCTGCAGGCCGTAACGAACAGAAGCGAGACGAGGCCGATGCGGAGCGTGCTCATGGTCTTTTCACCGTCGGGAAGAGGTGCCGGGTTATGGTCGATTTCCTGATGCAGATCAAGGCGGGGGCCGCGCGCGCTAATCGACCTGGAAGGTCACGTTGTCGTAGCGAAAAGCCCACGCGTCGTGCGGCGGTCCGGCGGCGTCGAGGCCCAAGAGCATCGTCGGCGCGGCGCTCGCGAACGGCGGCGCGATCGGGACGTGATCGACCACCGCGTCGCTCCCGAAGCGGACGGTCATGATCCCCGCGCCCGCGGCGTTCACGTCGACGTCGATCCGGACCGAGACCCACTTGCCCTGACCTTCGAGCGCGCGGCTCGCGGGGAAGCGGCCTTCGGTCTCGGCGCCGGCCTCGTCGCGGCGGCGCTCGTAGCCGTACCACTCGCCCCGCTCGTTGGTCGCGACGCCGACCTCGTACGTCGGCTCGGCCGCGAACGCGAGGCCGAGGACGCGCACGGCGGCCGCAGCCTTCGCCGATCGCTGCTCTTCGCGCATCTGCACGAACACGCGGTACTTCGTTCCCGAGCCGAACGCCTTCTCGAGCCGCGCGCGCCCGATCTCCGTGGCCGACGCGGTGACCGTGGCGAGCAGCGACGAAGGCGCGGACGCGGGCGTCGTCGTGTCGACGGTGAGCGCGCCGCCGCTCTCGCTCCGCGTTTCGAAGCGGGCGGGGAGGGGGCCCTCGTCGAAGTCTTCGCAGAACTGGAGGACGGGCCGAGTGAAGCAGAACGTGTCCGGTCGCGTCTCGCCCTCCGCGCCGGCGTCGGCGGGCGCCGCGCCCTCCTTCGAAGAGCACGCGAACGTCACCATCGCGGTCGCGGCCGAAACGACGAGGAGCCTCATGCGCGCTGCCCATAGCACGCGATCGCGCGGATTCGAGCGTCATACCAGCCGGAGATGGAAGACCGCCGGCAGGCGCCAGCGGGGAAACATCCTCGACACCGCCTCGATTCCGGCGAGATCGTGGCGTACGCCGAGGGGCTGCTCTTCGGGACGAACGAAGCGGATCCGCGGAAAGCGCGTGAAGCCGCCCTCGCCGTCGCTGATCGCGAGCGACGCGCGCGAAGCGCGTCGCAGCATCCGCGACGGATCGCCGTCGAGGACGAGCTCGGTGCCCGCGGGGAGACACGCCGACGCGCGCGTGAAGAACGCGTCGCGGACGTCCGGAGCGGCGCGCATGAGGCCTCCCTCGGCGATGAGGAGCATGGGGACGTCGGCGGCGTCTCGGAGGCACGACATCCATTTCGTGCAGCCGAACGAGCAGCACGACGCGATGATGTGTCGATCGCACGGCTCCAGGATCTCGTGCTCGAACGCGGCGAGCGCGGGAGGCTCGAGATCGATCCAGCGCAGCGAGCCGTTGTCGACGCGCGAGAACCGCGTGCATAGACCGGGAAAGAGGGCGACCGCGAGGCCCTGGGGGTGGCGGGCGAAGAAGCCGCGCACGAGATCGTCGACCACCATCGTGTGCACCGCGACGGCGCGGAGGCGTCGTTCGTCGAAGCGATCGAGGTCGAGATCGAGCTTGTCGCAGACGTCCTCGGCGACCGGATCGCAGAACCCCAGATCGGGGAAGCGCCGTCGGGCGAGCGCGCGGCTCGCGAGGGAGAGGACCATGTCTTCGGGCACGTCGATCATCGGGGGCCTCGATCAGGAGAACATCGGGTCGCGGGCGTGGACGACGTCGTCGACGAACGCGCGCTCGATGCGAAGGAGCGCGGCCTTCGAGGGGAGCGCGACGCGGTGCTCGCGCACGAGCGTCGCCAGGTGCTCGTAGTCGGGCGCCTGCCCCTTCCACCCCGCGACGGGGAAGGCCTCGTAGAAGCCGCGCGTGAGCCGCGAGGGCGTGAGGATCGACACGCCTGCGCGCGGGTGCCAGAGCTGGACGTGCCAGAAGCCGCGCGTCGCGAAGTACTCGAACTGGCGATCGCCGAAGACGCGCACCTCCCAGCCTTCGAGCGTGAGGGCGAGATCGCGCTCGCGCGGATCATGCGGCGGGGGAGGCGGCGGAGGCTCGAGGATGGCGAGGTTCATGGGCCACTGATAATGAAAGTCGTTTTCAGTAAGGTCCCACGCCGCGAGGGCTCTGTCAACGCGCTTTTCGCGCGCCCGCGATTAGCGGCGGCGCGCGCGGACGAAGAGCGCCGCCGCGCCCGCGGCGACGACGACGACGACGACGATCGCGCCGGTCGAGCCGAGCCCGCGCGTCGGCGCCGGCGCGTCGGGTCGCGCCGCGCCCGCGTCGGGCGAAGCCGATCGCGCGCCCACGGGATCGAGGCCGAGCTGCGCGCGGAGCTTCTCGAATTCGCCGGCGCACTCCTTCTGCACGTTGCTCCCGGCGGGGCACTCGAGCAGGCCGCCGATGCCGGCGAGGTGCAGTCGATCGACGAACGTGCTCCCGCGGTCGGTCGACGATCCGGCGATGAAGCCGCTCGCTTCGCTCGAGCACGCCCAGAGCACGCCGCCACGCTCCGCGAGGCATTGCACCTTGAGATCGCTCGCGCGCTCCACGCCTTCACGCGTGCCGCGATGCAGGCCGTCGTCGGGGCCTCCGATCCAGAGCGCGTCACCTCCCTGCGCGAGGGCGAAGCCGAGGAGCGGGCCCTTCGCGGCGAAGACCTTCTCGAGCGTCTTGCCGCCGTCGTCGGTGACCAAGAGGCGCGTGCCGCGTTCGACCGGCGCCGACGTTCGGAGGTAGACGCGATCGGGGCGCGCGGGATCGACCGCCGCGATGAACGGCGCGAGCTCCTTGTCGTCGAGGGGGATCGCGCGCTCGGTCCACTTGGCGCCGGCGTTCGTCGAGACGAGGAGCGCGCCCTGGCGCGGGCTGTCGTCGCCGCGCACCGCCGAGACGTAGAGGCGCGAGGGATCGCTCGGAGCGACCTCGACGCTCTCGGCGAGGAGCGTCGGATCCATGAGCGCGCCGAGCGGCGCGAACGTCTTCGCGTCGTCGGTCGAGAGATACAGGCGCGACTTGTAGAGGCTGCCGCCGTCGCCGCGCTTGTCGTAGCTCGACGAGAGCGCGACGAGCGCGCCGTCGCTGCGCTCGGTGAGATCGACGAAGACGGTCGCGCCGTCGGGCATCGGGACCGAGGCCCACGTGCAGCCGCCGTCGCGCGAGACCCGGACGCCTTCGAACAATCCCGCGACGATCGCGCCGCTCTTGGTCACGACGTACGACGGATCTTCGAGGCTCGAGAAGCCGACGCCGCGCTCGCAGATCCACCGCCACGACTTGCCCGCGTCGCGGGTGACGAGGAGGCCGAAGGTGACCCGCACGATCACCGTCTGCGGATCCGAGGGCGAGAAGATCACCGCGTTCGACGCGGGGAACCGACCGTTCGCCCGCGCGACTTCCGGGCGCACGACGGCGATCGCGATCGCGAACGCCAAGAGCCGTGCGAGGCCTCGCCACATGACGTCGATGACGTATCACGGTTCGGGTAGAGTGGACGCAGTGACCGCCGCCATTCTCCTCGTGCACCTGCTCTCGTTCGCAGCTTATGTCGGCGCAGGCTTCGCCCAGCAGAGGCTCATGAAGGCTTCGGCGAAGAGCGGCCTCACCGGCGACGTGAGAGACGCGTACGAGCGCCTCTCGGCGGGGATCATCACGAAGATCGAGCTCCCGGCCATCTTCGGGTCGATCGCGAGCGGCGTCGCCTTCATCGCCCAGAACCCGGCGCTCATGAAGCTCGGTTGGCTGCACGGCAAGATCACGTGCGTGCTCTTGCTCGCGGTCTTGAGCCACCTCGAGATGTTCAACGCGCGGCGCATCGTCGCCGCGCGCGCGCGCGGGGAGGCGGGCGCCGACGAGGCGATCGCGGCGCGCAAGGCGAGGCATGGTCTGTTCGGCACGATCGGCGCGATCCTCGTCGTGATCGTCCTCGTCCTCGTCACGTTCGTCCGTCTGGGCTAGGATGAGCGCATGTGGGTTCGGCTCGCGGTGAGCCTCCTCGGGTTGCTCGTCGCGCTCGGCGCGTCGCTCCCGACCTACGCCCGCATCCTCGGCGGCCCAGAGGCGCACGCTTGCCACTGCGAGACGCGCGGAGGCCACGCGCACTGCGCGTGCCCGATCTGCTTCCCCGAGCTCCGCTCGCCCGACGACGGCTTCGAGAGCGTGCTGAAGGGCGTCTGCGGCGACGACGATCTCGCGCGCGTCACCGCGCCCGTCGATCGCGCGACGCCGCACGATCGCGTCATCGTCCTCGATCCACCCGAGGCCGTGATCCTCTTGCCTCTGCCCGAACGTGCGCCGCCCCGGTGGCGTCCGGTCCTCGAGCCACGACCTCCTCGCGACGCGCGCGCGGCCTGAGCCGCGCTCTCCGCGAAGTCGTGCCTGCGCGCGCGGCGCCGCTCTTTCGAAGGGCGACGCCGACACGCGCCAACGCTCATTTCATTCGAAGAAGAGGATCCCCATGAGGACCAAGACCAAGATTTTTGCGATCGCCGCCCTCGGAACGCTGCTCGGCACCGTCGTCGCCCACGCTCACGTCGGCGTCGCGTCGGGGCCGGCCACCGCGAACGTGACCCAGGAGGTCACGTTCAGCGTCGGGCATGGATGCCTCGGCTCCACCGTCGACACCTACCGCGTGCGCGTCGAGATCCCCGCCGGCGTCACCAACGTGAGAGCGCTCACGAGCGACTTCGGCAAGCCGACGCTCGAGAAGGACGGAGGCGGCGTCGTCACGGCCGTCGTCTGGCAGAAGTCGGTCGACGATCTCGTCGAGGGCGACACCAACTACTACAAGCTCACGATGCGCGTGAGGCCGCCGAACGCGCCCTTCACCAAGATCTCGTTCCCCGTCTACCAGACGTGCCGCGATCTCGCGGGCGTCGAGTCGACGAACGACTGGGTCGGGACCCCGACGCTCCCGGACGGCGGTCTCACGTCGCCCGATCCCGCGCCGGTCGTCACCGTCATGCCTGCGCGCGTACCCGGCTGGAACAAGTACCCGATCCCGGTCGCGATCAAGGATCTGTCGATCTTCAACGACGCGCTCATCGTGTGGAAGGGGAGCGCGGCCTACAGCAAGAACCCCAACACGGCGGCGCAGATCACCTCCGAGCCCGGCGTCACCGCGCTCACCGAGCTCGCGGCCGGCGACGAGATCTGGGTCAAGTACTAGGGAGCCAGGAGAAGATCATGCGCTCCTCCAGGCTCCTTCTGATCGCGGCGCTCGCGTGCTGCGGAGAAAGCGCGGTCAACGCGCCTGATCCGACGCCGACGCCGGTCATACCGTCCGACGGCGGGCCTCCGCCGATCCCTCCCGGCGACAGCGGGACCGACGCGCAGCCTCCGGGACCGCGCACGTCGTGCCTCGATCGTCCGACCGAGCTGTCGCGTCCGCCGACGAATCGGCTGCCGTGCGAGCTCATTCCCCCGGGGCTCTCGCTATGAGCCGCGCGATCTTCGCCGCGAGCCTCGCCGTGGGCGTGGCGTTCGCGGCGTGCTCGAGCAACACGCCCTCGACGGAGGATCCGGCGGGCTCTTGCGATCAGCTCGCGAGGGCCTGCCATCCTTACGACAAGGAGACCGCGATCGGCCACGAGTGCCACGAGCTCGGGCACGCGGGCAACGACACCGCCTGCGCGCCGCGCAAGGCGGAGTGCCTCGCGGCGTGTCCGCCGCGCGAAGCGGGACCGACGCCGACGCCGGTCGACGCGGGCGAAGCCGGCGACGGCGGCGACGCGTCGTCGACCGACGGTGGAGAGACCGACGTCTGTCCCGCGTACTGCACCTGCCTCGCCGAAGCCTGCTCGGCGATCGCGGGCTATCCATTCGCCGCCGCGGGATCGTGCGCCGCGCGCTGCGCGGCGATGACGGCCGACGAGAAGAAGTGCTGGCCGGGCTTCTGCGAACAAGCCAAGACGAGCGCGGCGAGCAAGGCGCACCTCTGCGAGCACGCCTGGGGAGACCTGGGCCTCGACGAGTGCCCGTGAACGCGTGATCGAGGAGGCGTGCGTCAGCCCGCGGCCTTCGCGCAGGCCGCGACGGTCCTGGCGCACGCCTCTGCGCACTCCTTGCAGACTGCATGCTTGTCGGCGTGCTTGCGGCACTCGGCCTCGCAGTCTTTGCAGAACTCGGCGGCGACCTTGGCCAGCGCGGGGAGGTGCTTGCTCCCGGACGAGGCCGCCGCCGCGAGGCCTTCCATGACGGCCTGCATGTCGTGGACGGCCTTCATACAGCCCGCCATCGACGTGTCGCCCGAGACGAGCATCCCGATGCAGTGCGAGATGCACGCTTCACCCTTCGCCATGCAGGCGTGCGCCGCGTCGGCGAGCGAAGCGTCGCCGCCGTGGTGCGCGTGGCCTCCGCCGGCCGGCGGCGACGGGGGCGCCTTGGGCGCGTTCTGGGCGACCGCGGTGCCGCCGCCACACGCGAGCGCACCGAGCGATGCGGAGAGGACCATGGACCCGGTGGTGAAGAGAGCGTCGCGACGATTCATGTCTTTCCTTCGGCCTCCGGCCTCAGTCATACCTGTTGTTCGGACGCTCCCCTCGCTTCGCTCGGGGCTCGGCCTCGAATTCATGCCGCGCAGCCTACCTCAAAAGCCGCGGTTCGTGCCGAAGAGGAAGCGCACCGAGTTGACGTTGAAGCCTTGATCGATCGTCTCGGTGCCGAGGCCGAAGAGGATCTCGAAGGTGTGATCGGCGCTGCCGACGGTCTCGATGCCGACGGCGAACGATCCGCGGAGGAGGTTCGTGTGGAAGTCGTGAAGGTGCGCGCCGAAGACGTTGCCGAGCGAGGCTTGCATCGCGCCGTCGAGGAACACCCAGATCGGCCAGCGATACTTGAGCGTCATGATCGCGGCGCTGCGGTCGACGAGGCGCCCGTAGAGGTAGCCGCGCATCGGGCCGGAGCCGCCGAGCACGATCTGCTCGGTGAACGGGATCTCGCCGCCGCCTGCGATGGGATCGACGAAGAGCGTCGTCACCGAGAGGCTGACGGTGCGGTTGTTCTTCAGATCGAGGTAGCCGCCGGCGCTGCCGCCGTAGCGCACCCAGTTGCTGTTCGACTTGCGGACGTTCGAGCCCTGCTCGATCTCGAGCTCGAGGCGGAGACCGGTTTGGTTCGAAGGGCGCGCCTCGCGGGTGTCGACGGTGAGCTCTCCGCGCTGGAACGCGGCCGTGTAGCCGGTGGTGTACGCGGGCGGCGCCTCGGGAAACTCTCCCGCGGCGAGGCGCACGTCGAGCGAGGGCTCGCCGCAGCAGGCGTCTTCGCGGAAGTTCACGTAGCGGACGCCGCTCTCGAACGTCATGCGGCTGCCGCGCCACCACGTCGCCTCGAAGACCGTGCGACCCTGGAGCCGGTCCATGCCGAAGCGCGATCGCGATCCGTGGAGCGTGCGCGGCCCGATGCCGTGGAAGATCTGATCGGGGCGGTGCACCCCTTCGAACCGCAGGTCGAACGAGGCGTCCTTGCCGACGGGGATCCTGTCGGCGATCGCGGCCTGGATCCAGTCCTTGCCGAGCGTCGAGACGTGGAAGCGGAGGTGGTTGCCTTCGCCGAGGAGATCGTCCCAGAACGCGTAGACGCCGATGCTCGCGCGGAAGCCGAGATCGAGGAACGCGGTGGGGACGACGCCCGCCTTCTTGTCGGGGCCGAAGACGAAGAGGTTCGCGATCGCCGAAGGCCACTGCTTCTGCTCGGCGGTGGAGATGAGCCAGCCGAGCGGCCGGCGGATGACGTATTCGCTGACGAGGTAGAGCGGTGAGAAGAGGATGCGCGGCACCCAGAGCGCGACGTCGCCCGCGGTCGTCGGCTCACCTCCGCGGCCGTCGTAGTCGGGAATGGCGCGCTTCGGGCTCTCGCCGCCGGGAGGCGCGGGCGGGGGAGCGATCTCCGGCTCGGGCGGAGGCTCGATCGGCTGCGCGTGAGCGCGAAGCGCAGAGAGCACGATCGCCGCGGCGGTGGTGCTTCGGAGCAGGATCCTCGAGAGGGATCGCATCGCGTGCTCGCACGATAACTCAACCACTCAGCGCGAAGGGCGAGGAAGTGAAGCGCTCGATCGGAGCAGCTCGTCGGCGAGCTCCTTCGAGCCGCGCTCTTGGGTCCCCTCCGACCGCGCGCTCGGTTTCACGTCGCCGAGCAGAGGGATCACGACGTCGCGAAGCCGCGCCGGCAGGACGACGTCGAGGTACTCGTAGGCCGTCCCGCGGAGGCCGGGATCCTCGGACCGCAGCGCGCGGTGCGCGATCGAGAGCGGCTCGCGCTCGAGCACGAGGCCAAGCAGAGTGAAGACGTGCGCGAGGCCGCGATGGATCTCGCCGTCGGTCGAGGCTTCGCCTTCGGGCGCCGGGCGCCGCCAGCTCGCGCGCCCCGTGGTGAGCTCGTGGTGGGCGACGTCGAAGACGTCGTCACTCGCGATCGTGAGCTGCGCCTCGTCGATCATGCGCGCGAGCGCGAGACCGACCTCGACGCGGACCTCGAACACGGGGTCCTCGAGGGCCAGCATCAGGCCCGCGGCGGCGCGCTGCGTGCGGCACACGGCGAGCACGCGCGGGATCCGCCTGCGTACGCGCACATCGGTCTCGCGATCGAGCAGCGCGTCGACGAGCTGGCCGGTCGCCCGAGGCGCGATCTTGCGGAGCGCGCGCACCACGTCGCGCACGACCGCGTCGTTCTCGAGCAGCGGGATCGCGAACGACGCGAGCGCCGGCGGGAGCGGCGACGCGAGGGCCGCTCTGACCTGCGCGACGTCGCTCGATCGCAGCGCTGTGGCGCGGAGCAAGAGCGGATCTCGCGCGGGATCGATCGCCGTCGTCGCGGCGATGCTCGCCGGCGGCTCGCGCACGCTCTGGGGCGCCGCCTGGGTGCGCGCGCCCTTTTCCCGCTGGAACTGCTCGATCCGCGCGAGCAGCTTGTCGCGATCGAGCAGCGCGGTCGTCTCTGCGAGCGTCCGCTTCGTCGTGAGATCGTGAGCGTCGTCGGCGTCGAGGGCGACGGCGCCCGACTTGAGGCTCGCCGCGAGCGCCGACACGTAGCCGTCGTGCAGGCTCGACGAGAGGTAGTAGGCGAACGCGGCGACGCCGAGGACGGCGACGAGCACCGCGCGCGAAGCGAACGCGCTGCCGAAGTGGACGAACACGAGGAGCGCGGCGCTGCCGAGCGCGGTGCCGACGCGATCGGCGCCGACGTCGATGAGCGTCTTGGTCGCGCGCTTCTTCGCGGTCGGGAGCGGCGTGTAGAACAGCTCGTACGCCGATCGATAGAGAGAGTTTCGCGTGACCGCCTCCGCGCCGCGCAAGAGGACGACCGAGGTCATCTGCGGCGAGAGCAGCGTGAGCACGCCGAAGATCCCGACGGTCGTCGGCTGCCATTTCACGGTGCCCGCGAGGCCGACGCGCTGGAGGAGCGGCTGGGCGAGGCTCGTCTGCGCGGCGAAGGAGGCGACGCCGACGATCATGTTGAAGAGCGCGAAGAAGCCGAGCAGCTTCGGGCCCTTGCCGTAGAGCTCGGTCGCGTGCGCGCTGAGGAGCCAGTCGAGCAGCGCCTGGATCACGGCGCCCGCGAGGACCAGCCAGGCGAGATCGCGGAGGTAGGGCGTCTCGCGCACGACCTTCCACGCGCCGCCGGCGCGCGCTTCACCCTCCCGTGCCGTCGCTCTTCGATCCTTCGTGCCCGCGGCGCGCAGCGCGCCCCAAAGGCCGACGAGGTTGATGCCCGCGAGCAGCGCGAGCATCATCGGAACCGACAGGTGCTCGGAAGCGCGCCACACGACGACGCCGCCGATGACGCCGCCGACCGTGCCGCCGCTCGCGATGCGCCCGACGATCTTCTTCGCCGTGCTCGGATCGAAGCGCTCGTTGACGAGCGACCAGAACGCGCTCACGCCCGCGGATCCGAAGACGGCGGTGTGGGCATAGACCGCGACGGCGGCGCTGCGCTCGTCGTGGAGGCTGAGCCACCACTCGAGGAGGAAGAAGACGGCGCCGAGGCCGAACGTGAAGGGCACCACGCGCGCAGGCGAGTAGCGCGCGAGCGCGCGCGAGATCCCGATGACGGCGACGGACGAGACGACGGCGGCGCCGATCATCGCGGCGGGCAGCATGCCGAGGCCGAAGTGGCTCAGGAAGAGGGTGTCGCGCGTCGCCTTGCCCGCGACGTGCTGGGCGACGAGCGAGCCCGACGCGATCGCGGCCGGCAACACGACCGCCATGGCGTCGCGCGAATGCGAGGGCCCCTTCATTCCCCCGCGCAGGGTATCACGCGGAGGCGTCGGTTCGCTTCGCGTTCTCCCTGCCGATCACGACGACGAGCACCATCCAGAGCGCGATGAACGCCACGTTGAGGATCGCGTACGTTCGCACGCCGAAGCCCATCGCGAGGAACGCGATCGACGCGCCGCTCGCGACGAGATCGCCCGAGCGCACGACGAACGAGTCGATCGTCATCTTCGCGTTGTACTTCTGCTCGCGCGACGTCGGCAGCCAGAGCGCTTGCTTGGTCGTGTTGTAGAGCGAGTAGTCGGTCGCGTTCTCCGCGATCTTGCCGAGGCGCACGAGCGCGAGGACCGGGAAGGCGGAGATGCCGCCGTAGACCACGAGGCCGATGATCGGCAGAGAGAAGAGGGCCGCGCGCAGGCCGAGGTATTTGAAGATGCGCGACACGAGGAAGAGCTGCGTGAACGCGCCGACGAGGTTCACCCAGAAGAAGAAGTTGCCGCGGAACGGCCCGACGAACGTCTTGATCGCGTTGCCTTGCGCCGCCTTCGAGAGCGAGTCGAAGTCCGGCGTCTGCCGCTTCGCCTCTTCGAGGATCGTCAGATCGAGGATCGTCTCGCCGGTCGAGTTGACGAGGTTCAAGAGCAGGATGAGCAGCGCGATGAAGAGGAGGTAGCGATCCTCGAGGATGAGCGAGAAGCCGTTCTTGCCGCCGATGGGCTTCTCCTCGGGCGCGCTGTCCTTCTGTTTCTGCGCGCGCGCCTTGCGCTCGGCCTCGCGCGTGTTCGCGTACCAGGCGAGGGCGAGGCAGAGCATGAGCAGGCCCGCGGAGATCACCATCGTGAGGTAGGGGCTCACGTTCGGGGGGCTGTCGGCCACGGCGGGGTTCTGCTTGGCGGTGAACTTCGCCGCCACGTACGAGCCGGCGACCGCGCCGACGGACGATCCGATCCCGACGATCGCGAAGAGGCGCTTGCCTTGCTCGGGCGTGTAGAGATCGTTCGCCAGCGACCAGAACTGCGCGATCGCCGTGAGGCTGAAGCAGCCGAGCCAGACGAAGAAGGCGAACCCGACGTAGGGCACCTTGAGCGTGGCGAGGAGCCAGAACAGGCAGAGGTTGGCGGCGAAGAAGACGAGCGTCGCCGTGACGAGCGTCATGCGCGCGAGGCGCTTCGTCAGCCACGCGTAGCAGGGGATGAACGCGGTGAGCGTCAACGCCTGGCACGCGCTCGCGTAGTTCTTGAGCTCGACGCCGCCGCCCTCGAGGATGAGCGGCTCGCGCACCGTCTTGAGCAGATAGTAGGCGACGAGCAGTAAGAAGACGTCGAGCATCAGGACGACGGCGGTGAGGCCTTCACCTGCCTTGACGTCGGCGAAGAGGGAGAGAAACCAATCGATGGGTCCCTTCTCCTCCTTCGCGTGCGCGTCAGGAGCGTCGTCGCCGGCTTCGTGGGCCATCGCCCGCGGATGCTATCGTGGCGGTGCGCGCGGCGGCCAGAAAGGGGAAGCTCAGGCGCGATCGGCCTTGCGACGGCGTGCGATCCGCGAAAGGCCGAGGCAAACGGCGAGGATCACGACGCCCGAGCTCGAGCTCGCGCTCGTCGCCGGCGAGGCCGAGCAGCCTGCGTTCGGCGCCATGGTCGTCGCGGCGTCGTCGTCGCCGGCGGTCGATCCCTTGCTCGATCCGGGGCTCTTCTTCGGCGGCGGGCGGGTCGACTCCTCTTCCTCCTCTTCATCCTGTTGGGGTGCCGGATCGTTCGTCTTCGGGCCCGGGTTGCCCGGCGGCTCGGTCGTCGTGCCGGGCTCCGCGGCCTCTTGCAGCGGGTGGCCCGCGGTCTTCGCCGCGTTGCGGATCAGCGCGGCGTGAGACGCGGTGTCGCTGTAGATCGAGGGTCGGTCGATGCAGCGCTCGTCGATGCCGCGCGACGTGACGCCGATCACGTTGCCCGCGCCGTCGAAGAGCGGCCCGCCGCTGTCGCCGAAGCACGTCGACTCACCCGTGACGATCTCTCCGGGCGGAACGCTCACGGGGATCGATTGGTTGCTCTTCGTCTTGTAGACGTACGAAGCCGGTCCGACGGCGTCGACCTTGATGCCGGTCTTCGCGTAGCGGCCGGGCGTGAGCTGGCCGTTGCCGCTGTCGCCGAAGCCGACGGTGCTCGCGGGCTCGCCGATCGTGAGCTTGTAGAGGCGCACCTTCGCGGTCTTGGCGCTGGTGAGGTCGCGGTCGAGCTGGAAGAGCGCGATGTCGTTGCTGCACCCGCCGGTCGCGGTCTCCGTGAAGAAGCGCGTGGCGCGCGCGACGATCGTGTTGCTCCGCGCGCCGATCGAGATCGCGATCGTCGAGGGCGTGAGATTTCCGGTGAACGTGCCGCACTCGCTGTTCTCGTTCATCCGCGAGACGCAGTGGCGCGCCGTGAGCACGAGGTTCGGCGTGAGGAGCGTGCCGGTGCAGAGGCCGCCGTTGCCGATCGCGATCTTGACGACGTGGTCGTCGGCCGCCGTCGAGGGAACGCCGTTGACGATGCGCTGCCCGACGCTCTCGACGCGCTCGTCTCGATCGAGATCGCCTGGATCGCTCGCGCACGCGCCGAGGGAGACGAGGACGAAGGGGAGGGCGAAGAGGGGGCGCGTGGACATGAGCGTCGACGACTGCAGCCGACGTTCCAGCCGCGCTCGCACCGTCCGCCTGGAAAATGATCGCGTTGGAGGAAAAAACGCGCGCTTGCACACATGTGACGACGCGCGAGGGCGGGCGCCGCGCGCGGATCGTCGCCGACCAGGCCCTCGGGCGGCGCATGATCGAAGCGATCGGCCTCGAACGGGATCGGCGGTTGCGTTCGGCCGTGACTCGTTGAACGATCGAGGGTGATGAAGTCAGCGGCCTGTCTCTTCGTGCTCGCGATCGGTGTCGGCTTGCTTGCGTGCGGCGACGACGAAGGAGGGCTGGACGCTGCGAGCATCCGCCCGGCGCAGCTCTTCAGCGGATTCGACGACGGCACGACCGAGTTCAAGGTGCCGGCCACGCTCGGCGGCGTCGACGCGAAGACGAACGTCCGCTGGAGCGTGGGCAACACGGCCATCGCCGAGGTCGAGACCGAGCAGCCGCCGGCGGGCCAGGCGTCGTCGGCCCGCTACACGCAGCACGCGATCGTGAAGACGAAGAAGGCCGGCAAGACCGTCCTCCGCGCGACGGCGGGCGGTAAGACGTTCGAGGTGCCGCTCACGGTCACGCAGTACGCGCCGGGCGCGCGCGACCTCGGCAACGATCTGTACCAGGAGGATCGCTCGGGCACGCCCGAGCCGGGCGCGGAGCCCTACGTGAAGGGCCTGGGGTGCATCGCGTGCCACGGCATCAGGGGCGGGCCCGGTCACTCGCCGAGCGAGATCGGCGGCTACGACGACGCGACGATCCTCGTCACGATCAAGACGGCCAAGCTCCCGCAGGGCGGCCTCGCGAACCGCGGCGACCACAAGTTCAGCCTCGACGCGAAGCAGGAGGAGGGCATCCTCGCGCGCCTTCGATCGCTCGAGCCGGTCACGTTCCCCGAGTGACCGGCGGAGATCACTCGTCGAACGTGAACTTGTGCTTCGACGTCGCGCCGTCGACGAGGTGAACCGTCGCGGTCTTCACCTTGGCGCTCGGCGTCTCGCATCGGAGGTGATGCGTTCCCGGGGGAAGATCGAGGCCGGCGACGGGCGTGGGCCCGCGATCCTTGCCGTCGACGGTGAGCGCGCACCAGCCTGGCGACGCGGTCACGAGCAGGCGCCCCGATCCGTGCGCGAGCGGAGGAAGGCGTTGGGAGGACGCAGCGCCCGGGAGCGAGTCGACGCTGATCGACGGCGGCTCGGCCGAGGTCTTCGGCTCGGGGGCCGGTGACGTCGCGGGGATCGCCGTCGCCGTGCGCGGCGGCTCGGGAGGCTTGGCCAGCGCCGCGCCCTTCGCCGTGTCGCGCGAGCGCCACCCGAGCCCGACGCCGATCGCGAGGCCGGCGACGATCAGCGCCGCGGCGCCCCCGAGGATCCAGGGCATGAAGTTGCGCGGACGCGGCGTCGAGACGGTGATCGACGCGTACGACGTGTTCGGCGTGTGCCATGACGGCGAGCCCGAGGGCATCGCGCCCGGAGGCACGCTGCCGGAGAGCGACAAGGGCTGCGTGTTGGGCGGCGGCGGAATCGAGCCCGGGCGGCTCGTCGCGGCGCTCGGCGGCGTTTGCAGCGGGACGCCCAGCTCGGGCGGCGGGCGATCGCTCGCGCGCAGCACGGGGAGCGCGTTGGTGGCGTCGGGATCGACCACCGAGGTCGCGATGATCGGCGTCGGCAGGCGCGCCTCCGAGCTCTGGAGCTCCGGCAGCGCGGCGCGCATGAGCTGCACGACCTCTTCGAACGCCTGGAGGCGCTTCTTGAGATCGGGCTCGAGGCAGCCGCGCACGACGAAGCGCAGCGAGGCGGGCACGTGGGGCGCGCACTCGTCGATCGACTTCGGCTTCGTCGTCGCGATCTTCACGATGAGCGCGTTGAAGTTCTTCGCCTCGTAGGCGCGGTAGCCGCAGAGGGCTTCGAAGAGGATCGCGCCGAACGCGAAGACGTCGGTGCGCCCGTCGAGGTGGCTGTCGCCGCGCGCCTGCTCCGGGCTCATGTAGAGCGGCGAGCCGAGGACGGTGCCCGCGATCGTGAGCGCGTGGTTCTGGTCGTCTTCGAGGAACTTGCTCACGCCGAAGTCGAGGAGCTTCGGCATCGCGATGCCTTCGCGCACCTTGTGCAGGAAGATGTTCGTCGGCTTGAGATCGCGGTGAACGATGCCGCTCTTGTGCGCGGCGGCGAGGGCCTCGCCGACCTCGACCATCACGAGCGCGAACTCGTAGACGGTCATCGGCGGCGTCTGCCGGCGGAGGGCGACCTCGAGGGGGAAGCCGGTGAGCAGCTCCATCACGAGGAAGAGCTGGCCTTGATCGGTCTGCCCGACGTCGTGGATCTCGATGACGTTCGGGTGGTTGATGCGGGCGGAGACCTTCGCCTCCTTCAGGAATCGCGCAGCCGCCTCGGGCGACTTGCCGACCTGCATGTTCATGAACTTGATGGCGAGCTCACGCTCCGTGAACGTGTTGGTCGCAGACCAGACCTCGGCCATCCCGCCGCTCCCGAGCAGCTGGTTCAGCCGATACTTGCCTGCGACGACCGTTCCCGACTCCATCCCTCTCCCGCGAGCCCGTTGTTTCGACCCCCACGATCAAGCGATCGTCATACCTCCGTCGATCACAAGGGCATGTCCGGTCAAGTAACTGGCAGAATCGCTCGCGAGGTAGAGCGCCCCTCCGGCGATCTCGTCGGGCTGCCCATAGCGCTTCATCGGAGTGATTCTCATCACTTCCTCGAGCAGGGCGTCGTTCTTGAGCACCGCCGCGGCGAATCGGGTGTCGACGAAGCCCGGCGCGATGGCGTTGACCCGGATCTTGTTGGCGGCGAGCTCGTAGGCGAACGTCTTGGTCATCGAGATGACGGCGGCCTTGGTCATCGCGTAGACGCCCTGGAGGGGCGAGGCGACGAGGCCGGCGACGCTCGCGACGTTGACGACGGAGCCGGCCGCTTCGCGCGCGCGCAGGTGTTTGACGACCTCGCGCGTCATCCAGTAGTAGCCCTTGAGGTTGACCTCGAAGGTCTTGTCCCACGCGCCCTCGTCGACGTCGACGAGGGGGCCGAAGTGCGGGTTGGTCGCGGCGTTGTTGACGAGGACGTCGACCTTGCCGAACTTCTTCACCGCGGCGTCGACGAGCGCGGCGCACTCGGCCTCGCGCCCGGTGTGCGCGGCGACCGCGAACGCCTGAGGGCCGATCGACTCGGCGACCGCGGTGACGCCCTCGATCTTGCGCGACGCGCAGACGACCTGAGCGCCGTTCTGGGCGAAGCATCGCGCGATCGCTTCACCGATCCCGCGGCTCGCCCCGGTGACGATCGCGACCTTGCCCTCGAGGGTGATGGATGCGCCCATGGGTAAATGCCGGGACGAGCGATAGCACGTCTGCCCTCCGGCGACAGTGAAGCGGGCGCAAGATCCCGATTAAACAACCAAACTCGCCAGCCCGTTTGACGCGCTGCGCCGCCCCGGGCTCCTTACGCGACGAAGGCGCCGAGGGCGCGGAAGCGGTCGTAGCGATCGCGAACGAGCTCGTCGGGCGTCTTTTGGAGCAGCTCGGCGAGCGTCTCGCTGAGGGCCGCGTCGACGCTCCGCGCCGCCCCCTCGGGATCCTGGTGGGCGCCTCCGGCCGGCTCCTCGACGAGGCGATCGACGATCTTCAGCGCGACGAGCTCGGGCGCCGTGATGCGGAGGCGGGTCGCCGCTTCGTCGGCCTTGGCGCCGTCTTTCCAGAGGATGGAGGCGCATCCTTCAGGCGAGATCACGCTGTAGGTTCCGTACTCGAGCACGTGGACTCGATTGGCGACGCCGAGCGCGAGCGCGCCGCCCGAGCCGCCCTCGCCGATGATCGTCGCGATGATGGGCACCGGCGCGCGCGCCATCGAGGCGAGGCACGCGCCGATCGCCTCGCTCTGGCCGCGCTCTTCGGCGCCGAGGCCGGGATAGGCGCCCGGCGTGTCGATGAACGTGAAGACGGGCAGCCCGAAGCGCGCGGCGAGATCGTAGATGCGGCGCGCCTTCCGGTAGCCCTCGGGGTGGGGCATGCCGAAGTTGCGCTTGATGTTCTCCTTCGCGCCGCGGCCCTTCTGGTGGCCGACGACCGCGACGCTGCGGCCGCGGAAGCGCGCGAGGCCGCACACGATGGCCGCGTCTTCTCCGAACGTGCGGTCGCCGTGGAGCTCGACGAAGTCCTGGAAGAGATAGGTGACGTAGTCGAGGGTGTACGGCCGGTTCGGGTGCCGCGAGAGCTGCACCTTCTGCCACGACGTGAGATCGGCGAAGAGCTCGCGCGCGAGGCGGCCCGCCTTCTCCTCGAGGCGGCGGAGCTCGCCCTCGAAGCGTCGGTCGTGCTCGGCGAGGGCGCGAAGCTCACGAACGCGGGAGACCAGCTCGACGACGGGCTTTTCGAAAGGCAGGACGTGCGACGCCACGGGCCCGTCGCCTATACACCGCCGAACGAGGTTCGTCACTTCGTTGCCCAGCGAACGCGCCCGAGGTGTGTCCGGCGGCCCGCGCGCGCGAGGCCGCAGTAGAGGCGTGATGTGGATGTGGTAAATGTATGAAATTGTTCGAGTGTTGATGTAAACGCCGAAGGTGCGACGGTCCTGCTCATCGTCGGTATAACGGAGGGATGCGCCGCCTCGCCGTCTTGCTCCCGCTGCTCCCCCTCTACGCGCTTGCTTCGTGCGAGGACTCCGGAGGGACGTCCGCCACCTTCGACGCTGGACCTACGCCCGTCTTCGACGCCTCCGATCCTCCGACCGACGCGGCGCCCGCCGACGTCGACGCAGGCACCGCTCCCGTGACTGTCAACGTGACGCGCGGGGGCGCCCCCGCGTCCGGTATCGTGATCGTCTTCGGCGACGCCGCCGGCGCCGTCCTCGGCGTCGAGACGACGGACGCGTCCGGCGTCGCCGCTCGCGTCGTCCCCGCGGGATCTCAGGTGACCGCGATCATGGGGAGCGCGACGGCGCCGCGCCTCTTCACCGTCACCGACGTCGAGCCTGGAGATCTCCTCCGCGCCGTCGATCCGTCGCCGGCGCTCGAGGACCTCAACGCCACGGTGACCGTCGACGGCGTGCCCGCCAACGCTCCAGAGGGAAACCTCCAAGCGAGCGCAGGGGGGTGCGCCTCCGGGATACAGCCGAACCTCCCGCTCGCCTTCGGCTTGTATTCGCCGTGCCAAGTGGGAGGCACGTTCCCGCTGCTCGTCGTGGCGCGCGACTCCGAGAGCGGCGAAGAGCTCGGGTTCACGTTCAAGAAGGGCAACTCGGTCTTGTTCGGGGACGGCGGCGTGGCCTCCTCGATCACCGTTCAGCCGACGTCGGCGTGGTCGACCGCGAAGACCAGCCACGTCGTGAACGTGACCAAGTCGCCCGCCGCGGGCGCCGGCGGCGTGATCTTCTACAACGAGATGGTGGGCGGCGTCGGCACCACCTCGGCGCAGTCGTTCACCGCCGATCCCGGCGCGGGCGCGCAAGCGCGCACGTTCACCGGGCACCCCGGCTACGCCGACTTCGTGCAGACGACCGCCGAGGTGAGGGACTACCCCTCGGAGGCCGCGATCAGCGCGGTGTCGACCCGCGCGCCGACCCCGACGGCGAACACGAGCGCCTCCGTCGATCTGTCCACGCTGCTCCCGCTCATCACGAGCGCGACGCTCAACACGGCGACGCCCGCGCGCCCGGCCGTGAGCTGGACGGCGAGCGGCTCTCTCGCCGCCGCCGACGGATCGCTCGTCGTCATCCGCTGGTTCCAAGAGACCGCCGATCCGCCGATCTCCGGGACGTGGTCGATCGTCACCTCGCCCACCAAGACGAGCGTGACCTTTCCGGCGCTCCCGGCGTCGGCTTCGAGTCTCGCGCCGTCGGCTTCGGCCTCGTTCGATCAGCCGCCGCTCATCGTCACCGTCGAGGCCTCGTTCATCGCCGACTACACGGCGCTCCGCGCGGCGAGCGCGACGCTGAACGCGCCCGACGCGGTGTTCACGAGCGCGCCCTACGGCGGCATCGTCCCGCCGCTTCCGGCGGCGGGCACGCTGCGCGCGACGGCCTGGACCCGCAACAACGACTGACGCGATCTTGCATCGAGCGCGCGATCCGCTGCTGGCTTACGCGGCCGTCCTCTCGCTCTTGCATCCGCTCGTCGCCGCGTCGTGGGTGCGTGATCGCCAGATCGCGCGCCTCGTCACGACCGAAGACTACGTCTGCTGGCCTCTCTTGCCGGGGTGCCACGCGCTGCGCGCGCCTCTCGATCCCTCGAGCGTCTACGTGCTGCTCGCGATCTACGCGGCGCTCGGCCTCGCAGGATCCGCGCTGTTCTTCACGCGCCGTCGCGCCGCAGGCTTCGTGGCGTTCGCCGCGGCGTGCGTCCTCGGGCTCGCGCTCTACGCGCTCGACTATCGGCTGCGCAGTAACCAAGCCTACATGTTCGGCTGGATCGGGATCGTCTTCCTCTTCGGCCGGAAGGTCCGCGACACCGCCGCGGTCTCGCTCTGCCTGTTCTACGCGTGGGCGGGGTGGCTCAAGCTCGGACCCGAGTGGCTGAGCGGCGCCGCGCTCTACGAGACGCCGCTGCTCGTGCCGCGCGCGCTGCTGCCCGCGGCGTGCGCGTACGTCGTCGTCCTCGAGATCGTCGTCGTCTGGGGTCTGCTCTCGACGCGCCCCGTCGTCCGCTGGAGCGTCTACGCGCAGCTCGTCGTCTTCCACGTGAGCTCGTGGAAGGTCGTCGGCTTCTTCTATCCGCTGCTCATGCTCGGGCTGACGTCCATCTTTCCGCTCTCGTGGCTCCTGGAGCGCGACGCGTCGCCCTCGTGGCGTCGCCTTCGCGCGGAGCGTCCGCGCGAGACCCTGGCGGCCGCGGCCGTCCTCTCGGCGCTGCAGCTCGTGCCGCGTCTCTACCCCGGCGACACCGCGGTCACCGGCGAAGGCAGGATGTTCGCCCTCCACATGTTCGACGCGCGCGTCGAGTGCGAGGGCTACGCGACGCTGCGCGCGGCGTCCGGAGAGACCTCCCGCGTCGAGCTCGTCGCTCCCGACGAAGCGTTTCGCATCCGGTGCGATCCGGTCGTCATCGCCGCGAACGCGCGCAACCTTTGCCGCAAGCTCGCGCCGCGATGGGCCTCCGTCCGCGTCGACGTCGCCGTCGACGCGCGCCGATCCACCGATCCCGCGACGGCGCCGCTCGTCCGCGCCGACGACGTCTGCGCGAAGCCGCTCCGCTACGCGGCCTTCGGACACAACCCGTGGATCCGCGAACGGCGCTGAGGGGCCCTGCGATCAGGAGGCCTCAGGTGAGGTGTGAGCGACGCAGCGGAACTGCGCAGAATTGCGTGGGTTTGCACGAGTGCAGTGAATGTGCGATGGACTGTCCCGGCAGCGCTGCCGCCACCGGAGGAGATCGTGGGCACCGAACGAACGATTGCACCGCCGCCGCCTTCGACCCGGCGCACGCTGATCTTCCCCGCGGTCGAGATCGAGCGGCCGCGCTGGCACGTCCCGCCGCCGCGTCCGAGCGAGCGGCCGACGGTGCCTTCGCTCGTGCCCGCGCGCTCGCGCGCCGATCTCGCCGAGCACGACGCGATCGAGCTCAGCGCGTCGGCGCTCGAGAGCGCGCCTGCGTCGAGCGCGGAGGCGCCCTCGCCGAACAGCAGCGCTCGCTCGCTCGTGATCCGATCGCGCGCGAGCGAGCGGCGCACGAGTGAGCGACGTCGCGGCGAGCGGCGCCGCGCGGCGTCGTCGTCGGCGGCGACCGCGCGCGCGCGCAAGGCCCTCGGCGACGTCGCGACCGCCCTCGCGACGCAGCCGCGTGCGTGGATGGGCGTCGTGCTCGCGCGGAGCGTCGCGGGCAACGTCGCCGTCGGGATCGTCGGCGTGGCGTTGCTCGCCGGTCTCGCGACGGGCGACAGCCCCGAGAGGCTCATCGGGCCGCCGCGCGTCGCCCGCACCGTCAGCGCGGAGCGGACGCCGCTCGCGCCGCGGATGGCCGAGCCCGATCTCGCGCCGCCGCCGGGCGCGTGCATGACCGCTGGGCCGTCGCGCGTGCTGGCGCCCGCGGCGCACCTCGCGCCCGGGCTGAACGTGAACGTGCTCGAGCGAGGCTTCGGCGTCGGCTTCGCCGCGACGCCGGCCGAGGCGCTCGGGGTGAAGCTCGACGGCGCGATGCTGCGCGTCGCCGATCGCGTGCGCGTGCGCGCGCCGCACGCGGTGAGGCACGTCGCGGTCGACGTCATGACCGACGAGATCGATCTCAGGGTCGACGGCGACGAGGGCCGCACGGTGGTCTCCGACGGCGCGGTGGCGCCGTTCAAGATCGCCCTCGGCGGCGGATGGATCCAGAGCGTGGCCGACGACGGCAAGCGACGCGGGCTCTGGCCGCTGCCGGGAGGCCAGGCGAGACCCGCCAAGGGGTTCGTCAACCTGGGCAAGACCCCGAAGGCGATCCCGATCCCGACCGACGTGCGCGCCGCGGCGCGCGACGACGGAGGCGCGGTCGTCGCGGTCCGGCGGCCTTCGGTGCTGTGGCTCGGTCTCGTCGACGCGGAGCTCGGGGCCGAGGGCGTGCTCGTGCCGCTGACCCGTCAGGGCGCGGCGCTCGGCATGCCTTCGGTGGCGGCCTGGGGTGGGGGAGGCGCGGTGGCGTGGGCGGAGCGGCCCGCGGGCGGGCGCGACTGGACGGTCGTCGTCGCCTCGTTCGCGCCTCCCGAGCCCGACGGTAAGGAAGACGAGCGCGTCATGCTGCGCGCGATCGACGCCGGGATGTCGCCGTCGATCGTCGCGCTGCCGGACGGCGATCTCCTGCTCGCGTACGCGATCGGCGCCTCGGGCTCGCATCGCGTCGTCGCGCGCCGTCTCGCGCGCGATCTCGAGCCGCGCGGCGAGCCCTTCGTGGTGTCGCCCGAGGAGATCAACGCGGGCCAGCCTGCGGCCGCCGTGGGCGCCGACGGGCGCGGGCTCGTCGCCTTCTTCGGCGCCGAGCAGGGTCGCGCGCCGACGGTGCACGCGACGCCGCTCTCGTGCGACGTCGGCCTGTGATTTCGTGCGCTAAGCCGCGTAGATCGATCGCGGGCGGATGAGCCGGCCGAAGCGGCGCTGCTCGTCGACGTGCGCGCACCAGCCCGCGGCGCGCGCGACGGCGAACGTCGGCGTGAAGAGCGTCCGCGGAAGGCCGACCGCCTCGAGCAGGATCGCCGTGTAGAACTCGACGTTGGCCTTGAGCGGGCGATCGGGGTGACGGGCGGCGAGCTGCGCCTCGGCCTCGGCCTCGACGGCGCGCGCGAGGCGAAGGCGCCTCCCGATGGGCGAAGCGTCGCCTTCCGCGCGCTCGAGGACCGAGACGGCGCGCTCGAGCACGAACGCGCGCGGATCGCGCACGCGGTAGATGCGATGGCCCATCCCCATGATGCGCTCGCCGCGCGACAGCGCGCGCGCGATCCACGGGCCCGCGCCGTCGGGCTCACCGACGGCGTCGAGCATGTCGAGGACGGGGCCGGGCGCCCCACCGTGCAGCTTGCCCTTGAGCGCGCCGATCCCCGCGACGACGGCCGACACCGTGTCGGACGCCGTCGACGCGACGACGCGCGCGGCGAACGTCGACGCGTTCATCCCGTGGTCCATCACCGTGACGAGGTAGGCGTCGAGCGCCGCGACCGCGGCGTCGGTCGGAGAACGGCCGGTCGCCATCCGGAGGTAGTCGGCGGCGAGCGATCGCCCGAGGTCGGGCCGCACAGGCGCGCCCTGGCGCGCCCACGCCGCGGCGAAGACGGCGACGGCGCCGACGACGCGGAGGCACTCCGCGAACGGGGCGTGATCCTCGCTCGACGCCGTCGAGAGGTGGGCCACCGACGCGCGGAGGGCGTCCATGCCGTCGGGCAGCGCGAGGGCGTCGCCGAGATCCGCGATGCGCTCGAACGCGGCCTCGCGCGCCTCGCCGAGCGCGTCGCGCACGTCCGCCTCGGAGGTCGAGCTCTGGAAGAGGAGCGAAAGGGCATCCTCGAACGAGGTCTTTCCCGCGAGATCCTCGACCGGTCGGCCGGCGATCACGAGCTTGCCTCGCTCGCCGTCGACGTCGCTGAGCCGCGTGGTCGCGGCGACCACGTCCTCGAGCCCGCTCGCTTCGATTCGCATGTGCACCCTCCGTCGGTGGTTCTTCTCTTGGGACCGACGATCAATGTGGACAACGTCGATCGCACCGGCATCATGGATTCGTGAATCAAGGTGCAGGGATCGTCGATCAAGGAGACCCGCGGGAGTGGGTCGGCGCCGCCGACGCGGTGCGTGTCCTCGGGGTCAAGCGCGAGACGCTCTACGCCTACGTCAGCCGAGGGCTCGTCCGCAGCGCCGCCGCGGGCGGAGGCGCACGCGAGCGCGTCTACAGCCGCGCCGATCTCGAGAGGCTGCGCGCGCGAAGCCAGGCCCGCGCAGGGCACGGCCCGGTCGCGGCGAGCGCGCTCCGCTGGGGCGATCCCGTGCTCGAGACCTCCGTGGGATCGATTGACGGCTCCGGGCCGCGCTACCGCGGCAAGTCCGCCGTCGAGCTGGCGCGTGAGGGGGCGTCGTTCGAGGACGTGTGCGCGCTCCTGTGGAGCGTTCCCTTCCGCGCCGAGGACGACGACGGCTCGAGCCGAAAGCCCCGCGGCGCGAGCCCGTGGCGCTTCGGCGCGCCGGTCGCGCCGCTCCGCGCGCTGCTTCGGAGCGCCGACGCTTCGGGGCGCAACGCGGGCGCGAGCGAGCCCTTCGACGGCATGCTCGTCGCGGCGGCGGCGTTCGCCGCCGCCGAGCCACGATCCGAAGCGACCGTGGAGATGGCGCGTGTCCGCGCGCCTTCGCTCCTGCGGAGGCTCGTCGCCGCCTGCGGGCTCGCCGCCGGGCCCGACGCGGTGACCGCGTCGATGGAGGCGGAGTCGACGGCGCGCGCGCTCCTCGTCGCGCTCCGCGGACGGAGCACGCCGCCCGCGGTCGCGGCGGTGACCGAGGCGCTCGTGCTGTCGGCCGATCACGAGCTCAACGCGTCGACGTTCGCCGTGCGCGTCGCGGCGTCGGCCGGCGCCAACCTCCCCGCGTGCGTGATGGGCGGCCTCGGCGCGCTCTCGGGGCCGCTCCACGGCGCGGCGACCGCGCGCGTCGAGGCGCTCGTCGCCGAGATCGCGCGGCCCGAGCGGGCCTCCGTCGTCGTCGGCGAGCGGCTCGCGCGCGGCGAATCGGTGCCGGGCTTCGGTCACCCGCTGTACACGCAGGGAGATCCGCGCGGCGCGCGCTTGCTCGAGATCGCCTCCAAGGTCGGCGGAAAGTCGCGGGGCGTGCGCGCGATCACGGCGCTCGTCAACGCGATGGCGCTCGTCGCGCGTGAGCAACCGACGATCGATGTCGGCCTCGTGGCCCTCGCCGCGGCCCTCGCGCTCCCTCGCGGCGCGCCGCTCGCGATGTTCGCGTCGGGCCGCGTCGCCGGATGGATCGCGCACGCGCTCGAGCAGCGCGCCGCCGGCTACCTGCTGCGCCCCCGCGCGCGCTACGTGGGCCCCGCGGCCGCGGGCTGATTCACCAGCTCTCGGAGACGACGCTCTTGATCGTGTCTTCGATCGAGGAGGCGGGCGCGTAGCCGAGCTCCTCGCGCGCGCGCGTGTCGTCGACCATGCAGACGTAGCGAATGTGATCGAGCTCGGGCGCGGGGAAGGTCGTCAGGCGGAACGACCAGAGGCGCTTCAAGACCGCCTTGCCGAACGTGTACGGGATCGGCAGGCTCGGCTTGTCGAGGATCTTCACGATGTGCGAGAGCGGCAGCGGCTCCGGCCCGGCGACGTTGTAGATGCCGCGCACGCCGGGCACGAGGGCGCGGCCGATGGCGCGCACGACGTCGGTGTCGTGGATGACCTGCACCATCGGATCGAAGCCCATCAGCGTCGGGATCGTCGGGAGCCGCAGGAAGTTCGACGCGGCGTTGCGGACCGCGCCGACGATGTGGACGGGGCGCAGGATCACGGTCTCCGTCTCGGGGTGCTTCCAGAAGAAGCCCTGCGCGAGCATGTCGACCTCGATGAGATCGCGGATCTCGCCGAAGCGCGCGCCGCCGAGCAGGGGCGCGTCTTCGTTGAGGAACTGCGCGTTGTCGGGCTGGGGGCCGTAGACGTTGGCGCTCGAGAGGACGACGAGCTTCGGCACCTGGAAGTGCGCGACGTACTCGAGCAGCTTCTGGAACCCGGCGACGTTCCACGAGTGGTGCTCGGCCTGCGAGGCGCGCGGGTTGTGCATCACGCCGAGGTGGACGACCGCCTCGATCGGCTCGGCGCGGAAGAGATCCTTGAGCTTCTTCCGGCGGATGTCGACCTGCTCGTGGACGACGTCTTTCGGCTTGTCGGGGAACGGACGGCGATCGACGCCGATCACGCGGCGCTCGCGATGCTGGATCCGGATGACGCGCTTGCCGAGGCGCCCGCACGCGCCCGTGACGAGCACGGTGCCTTGACCCCGAGGCAGCGCCGGCGCGCGCGGGATCGCGGGCGGCGGGCTGCTGCCTCCCGGCTGCGGCGCGGGGCGCGACGAGCGGAGCGTCATCAGAAGAACACGCTCTTTCTCGCCTTGAGGCCGCGATTGATCATCGACTGGATGGTGGCCTTCACCACGAAGACCTTCTCCTCGATGACGGCGTCGTCGTCGTCGGGATCGCCCTCGAAGCGCATGGGCTCGCCGAAATAGATGCGATAGCGCGTGGGCAGCGGCAGCGCGCCGAAGGGCAGGAGGAGCTGCGGGAGGATCGGGATCGACGGCGCCCGCAGGACGCGCGCGAGCGAGTCGAAGTTGCCGACCGAGATGTACTGCTCCTCGCCGCCGATGACCGCGACGGGGACGATGGGCGTGTTCGTCTCGAGCGCGAGGCGCATGAAGCCGAGCCCGAAGTCGACGAGCTGATAGCGCTGGTCGAAGGGCTTGCTGATCCCGCGCGCGCCTTCGGGGAACACGAGGAGCGCCTCGTCGTTCAGGAGCAGGCGCTTCGCGTTCTCGGGGACGCCGACGACCTGCCCCACGCGGGAGAAGAAGAGCGAGACGAACGGGAGCGTCTGCGTCCACTTCTCGACCATCGCGCGCATGAAGCGCGGGGGCTCGACGTCCATGAAGAGCGACGCGCCGATGAGCGCGCCGTCGATAGGCACCTGACCGGAGTGGTTCGAGACGAGGAGCATGCGCCCGGCGGGAACGTGCTCCTTGCCGAAGATCTCGGTGCGGAAGTACTTGCGATGGAGGAACGCGACCGAGGCGAGCGCGTACTTCGTCCACGCCGGGTCCATGCCGAACTCGTCCACGCCGGTGGCGGTCAAGTTCAACGGCACGCGCGCGAGCCGGTCGTTGAACTCCTCGCCGAGCTTGCCGGTCATCCAGTCGTCGATGCCCGAGGTCGCCGAGTCGATGAGCCGCCGCGCGAGCGGGGCCGCCGCCCTCAGCCTCCCTCCGAGGCGCATCAGGGATCGCGACGTCTGGGACACGCGGTCAGCTATCGCCGGCCCCGGGCCGACGGTCAAGCGTGGCGGTCGTGTTCGCGGAGGAAGGCGTTCGGAGGTAGGCTGCGGCGTCGTGGTGCACGACCCCCGCGACCTTCGCGCTCCGCCCGCCCTCGCGCCGGGCGCGCTCGTCGCGGTCGTCGCGCCGGCGAGCCCGTTCGATCGCGAGGAGCTGCTGCGCGGCCTCGCGTGGCTCCGGACGCGCTACCGGCTGAAGGTGGCGTCGAGCATCCTCTCGCGCACGGGCTACCTCGCGGGCGACGACGATCGGCGCGCGGCCGAGCTCGCGTCCGCGTTCGTCGATCCCGAAGTCTCGGCCGTCGTCTTCGCGCGCGGAGGTTACGGCACGATGCGGATCGTCGATCGCGTCCCGTGGAGCGCGCTCGACGCGAGGCCGAAGTGGCTCGTCGGCTTCAGCGACGCGACCGCCCTGCACGTCGTCGCGAACGCGCGCGGCGTCGCGACGGTGCACGCGCCCAACGTCACGGGTCTGGGACGCTCGATCACGCCGGCGGAGCGCGCCGCGCTGCTCGCGTGCCTCGAGCGGCCCGATCAGCGCGCGGCGTGGCGCGGGCTCGAGGTCTTCCGCCGAGGGAGCGCGAGCGGTCCGATGATCGGCGGCAACCTCGCGCTCGTCGCCGCGATGGCGGCCGCGGGTCGGCTCGTCGTGCCCGAGGGCGCGATCCTCGCGCTCGAGGACGTCACCGAGCGCCCCTACCGGATCGACCGCATGTTGACCTCGCTCCGCCTCGGCGGACACCTCGCGCGGGCGAGCGGGATCGTCTTCGGCGGCTTCACGCAGTGCGATCCCGGCCCCGACGGCGTGCTCGCGAGCGAGGTGCTGCGCGAGCGCACGCGCGATCTCGGCGTCCCGGTGGTCGCGGGCGCGCCCTTCGGACATGGAGCGCCGAACCAAGCGTTCATCCTCGGGGGCTGCGCGACCATCGACGACGACGTGGTGTCGTTCGATCGATTGTCAAACTGACGCGCGCGCGCGCTCGCTTCGCCAGCGCGTCGCGGCGCTGCCTTCGTCGGTGTCGAAAGCGCCGCGGGATCGCGATGGCACGCGTCGTGTAGCGAGCTCAGGCATGTCTGCTCTCCTCCTCGCCCTCGCCGTGATCGGATTCGCCGGCGCCGTCGTCGCGCTCGTCGCTTCGCTGCGGACGATCCGCGCGGTCCCGTCGTTCGACCACGAGATCGAGCCGCCCGCTCGCTGGCCGCGGCTCTCGGTGGTCGTCACCGCGCGCGACGAAGCGGAGACGATCGGCCCCGCGCTCGAGGCCAAGCTCGCCTCGGACTATCCCGATCTCGAGCTCATCGTGGTCGACGACCGTTCGCGCGACGCGACCGGCGAGATCGTCGATCGGCTCGCAGACGGCGATCGTCGCGTCGCTCCGCTCCACATCACGACGCTCCCTCCGGGGTGGCTGGGCAAGGTGCACGCGATGCATCGCGCCTGCGAGATCGCGACGGGGGAGTGGATCCTGTTCAGCGACGCCGACGTGCACCTCGAGGCGAGCGCGTTGCGACGTGCCGTGGCCCACTGCGAAGCGAAGGGCCTCGATCACCTGGCGGCCTTTCCCCACGTTTGGTCGTCCGGCCTCTGGATCGACGCGGCGCTCACGGCGCTGCTGCGCCTCCTCGTGCACGCGGGTCGCCTCTGGGCGATCTCCGATCCGAAGTCGTCGGCGACCGTCGGCGGCGGCACGTTCAACCTCGTGCGGCGAGAGCTGTTCGATCGCATCGGCGGCTTCGACGGCGCGCGGCTCGACGTGCTCGACGACGTCTTGCTAGGGCAACGCATCAAACGCGCCGGGGGCCGGCAGGGCGCGGTGAAGGCGACGCGCTACGTGGGGCTGCACTTCTACACCACGCTCGGCCAGATGGGCCGCTCGCTGGAGAAGAACGGCTTCGCCATCCACCGCTACAGCCTGGCGCGCCTCACGATCAGCTCGCTCGCGCTCGTCGCGATCGAGCTCGGGCCGTGGATCGCGCTCGTCGCCGGCGGAGAAGTGACCGCCGCGCTCGGCGCGGTGGGGATCGCCGTCGGCAGCGTCGCCGCCGTCGTGTCGAGCCGCTGGCTCGAGCGGCCAATCCTGGCGGCGCTCCTGTCGCCGATCGGCATGCTCCTCGTGATCGCGATGTGGTCGCGTGCGGCGGTCCTCGCGATCTGGCGCCGCGAGATCGTATGGCGCGACACGCGCTACTCGCTGGAGGAGCTCGAGCGCGGTGCGCGCTTCGAGCTCCCGATGTGAGAGCGCGCAGGGTTCGCGCGGTCAGCGGCGCGGAGGCAAGGGCACGCCTGCGTCGGTGCGCTCTTCTTCGTCTTCGATGCGCTTGGCGTCGTCGACGATCTCGGCGAGATCGTCGGCGATGACGATCTCTTCGTCGTCTTCCGTCGACGTCGCGGCCTGCGCGCGCGCCTGGGTGGCCTTGAGGCCTTCCATGTCGATCCCGACGCCGGTCGGCTCCTCGACGTCGAGGAGATCGGTCGAACCGAGCTCCTCGTGGGGCAGCTCCGCCTCGCCGGTCTTTGCGTCGCCGGTCTCTTCCGTGGCCGGCGGGCCGATGGTCGCAGGGTCGCCGGGACGCTCGGTGCCGGGCGAGCCGCGCAGCGTGTGCGGGAAGCTCGTGATCTCGTCGGTCATCGAGCCGCGCGACACGAGCTCCTCGGTCGACGGCGCGCTCTCGTGGGTGAGCCCCATGTCCACGGGCAGGGACGTGCCCGTGGGAGGGTCGAGCTCGAGTCGATCGAGCGACGCGTCGATCTCGCTCTCGAGGCCGATCCCGCGCATCGCCGCGGCGACGTCGTTGAGCGGCTTGGGCGGATCCGACTTCTGCACCGGCAGGGGCGGCGGGACCGATCGCGGCCTCTCCGAAGCCGGCGGCGCGCTCGCCTTCGCGGCCTTGACCGGCTGCGGCGACTGCTTGGTGGGCGCGGTGCGGGTCGATGTGGCCTGCGTCACCTCGACGGCGGGTAGGCGGGGCGAAGAAGGACGCTTCGAAGGTCCGTTCGTCGCCGGCTCTACGGGCGCCGGCGCGGCCTTCTTCTCCGCCTTGTCTTCTTTCTTCTCGTCTTTGCGTGCCGGCGGCGCGACGGGCTGCTCGCTGACGAGCTTCGGCGGCGCGTAGACGAACTTCGGATCGCCTTCCGGCTTCTTGAGCTGGTTGCTCTTCGAGCGCTCGAGGCCCTGCGTCGCTTCGGTGTCGCCGGCCTTCATGCGCAGGACGCGGCGCCAGGCGTCGGCGGCCTCGCGCGCGTCGGCGAGCTGCTCCTCCCAGACGCGCGCGACCTTGCGCGCGAGCTCGGCGCGCGCGTTCATGTCTTTGCCGCGCAGGATCTGATCTTCGTAGAGCTGCACGAGCGACTTGTAGTCGGAGAGCTCCATGAGGAGCCCGGCCAGCTCGTCCATCACCGCCTGATCGGTGGGGGAGAGATCGTGGAGCTTCTTGAGGTCGGCCGCCGCGTTGACCGGCTCGACGAGCTGATCGCGCCGGATCTTCGCGCGGCGCGCGAGGAGCTGGCGGACGAGCGGCCCGTCGAAGACCTCGCCGAGAGCGTGGGTCAGCGCCGCTTCGGCGCGCCGCGGATCGCCGCCGCCCATCCCGAGCGACTCGAGCATGTCGAGCGTGAGCGGATCGACGTGGGCGACGAGCGCGTCGGCGAGCCAGCTGAACGCCTGCTCGATGTCGTTGAGATCCTTGTGCGTGATCATCGCCGCGCGACGAAGGAGGTTCGCGCGCGAGCGCCCTCCGTCGCGCGCGCCGTGCCCGCCGGCGGCGAGCGCCTGGCAGAGCGCGCGGCGAAGGCGATCGCCGCCGCCGAACTTGTCGCCCTCGCGCGCCGACTGCTCGAGCGCGTTGAGCGTGTCGTCGGAAGGCGCGCCCGAGAGCGCGAGCTCGAAGAAGCCGCGAGCGCGCTCGGGCTGGCCGCGCGTCGACGCGACCTGCGCGGCGCGCGCGAGCGCGCGGACGCGATCGTTGGGCGCCTTGCTGCGCGTGACCTGGCGCTCGTAGAGATCGATGACCTCGACGGGCTTCGCCGCGAGCTGCGCGAGGCGCTCGAGGAGCGGCTCGGCCTCCGACGGCGGCACGAAGGGCAGACCCTGCTCGCCGTGGGAGATCGCGTCGTTGCGCGGCATGCCCGCGCGCACGCGGATCTCGGCCTGACGAACGAGCTCGTGCCCGCGCTCTTCGCCCTGCACCTCGCGCGCGAGCAGCTCGTGGCTGACGGTCAGCGCGTCGTGATCGCCGGTCTTCACCGCGAGCTCTTCGAGGTGCTCGGCGAGCTTCTTGTTCGCGCCCTTGGTGCGAATGAGCTCGATCGCGACGGTCACCGCGTCGGCGTCGCGGCCGACCTCGGCGAAGCGCTCGAACGCTCCGTGGAGCGCCGCGGTGCGCTCGGCGCCGTGACGCGCGTCGAACCACCAATCCTTGAGCTTGCTCGCGACGATGCCCTTCCACCCGAGGCGGTCGCCGAGATCGATGTAGGCCTGGCGCACGGAGGCCTCGCCCTGATCGGCCAGATCCGTGAGCGCGCCGAGCGCTTCGTCGCCGCGATCGAGCTTGTCGGCGAGGATGCTCGCGAGCTTCTTGGTGAGCTCGACGACCTCTTGCTCGTCGGCCTCGATCTCGATGCGCTCGACGAGCAGCTCGGCGACGCGCCCCCACTGCTCGGTGAGCTCGCACAGCTCGCAGAGGCGGGTGAGCGCGTCGAAGTCTTCGAGATCCGCCTTGCGCACGAGATCGAGCGCGCGGATCGCGTTGCGAGCGTCGTCGAGCTTCTCGTAGAGGCGCGCGAGGCGCGCGGCGATCTGCCCGCGCTCTTGCACGTCGGCCACGAGCTTGAGCTCGCGCTCGAGGGCGTCGGCGGCCTCGGCGAGCGAGCCGCGCGCCTCCTGGAGATCGGCGATCGCCTGGAGCGCGGGCCGGCACGTCGAGTCGAGATCGGAGAGGATCAGCTCGTAACGCGAGATCGCGGTGTCGACGTCGCCGACGCCTTCGGCGAGCAGCTCGGCTTCGCGGAGCGCGACGCGCGCCTTCTCCGCCTTGTCGACGGTGTTCTGGCCGAGGCGACGAAGGAGCGTCGCGGCTTCGGTATGGTCTTCGCGCTCGACGGCGTCGTCGATGAGGCGCTCGAGGGCCTCCTTGTCGTCGCCGTCTTCGAGGAGCTTGAGCCAGAGCTCGCGCGACAGCTCCTTGTCTTGCATCCGCGTCGTCGAGAGGTTCGCGGCCTCGCGGCGGATGTTCACGCGCTTGGCGCGATCCGTCAGGCGATCGCCGCGCTTCGTGAGGAACGCGACGAGGTTGTCGATGCGATCCTCGGAGTTGTAACGCGCGACGAGCAGGTTCGCGTAGTCGTCGTTGAGCGGATCGAGATCCGTCGCCTCTTCGAGGCGCTCGAGCGCCTCGTCGGGGCGGCCGGCCTTCACGAGGTACTCGGCGGCGCGCGCGAAGAACATCGCCTGCTGCTTCAGATCGCCGGTCAAGAGCCCGCGCTGGTGCGCGGCGTTCGCCGCCTTCTCCCACGCCTCGGCGGCGCTGTAGAGGCGGTCGGCGTCTTCCCAGAGCTTGCCGTTGCGGAGCGCGTCGGCGGCCTCGGCGTACGAGTCGCCGGCGTTGATCACCTCGCCGAGCTGCTCGCGCAGCTCCGCGAGGCGCTGCATGAGCTGCCCGCGCGCGACGGGATCTTCGATCTGCGGCGCGCCCTCGGCGATGATCGTCGCGGCGAGATCGATGCGTTCGCCCTTCTCGAAGAGGCGCGACGCGGTGAGGATGGCTTGATCGTCGTCGGTGAGGAGGCGCGCGATGCGGCCCCAAGCTTCGCCGGCCGCGACGAGATCCTTGCGCTTGTCTTCCTGGAGCTTCGCGAGCTTGCGCTCGAGCTGCACCTTCGTCTCGACGTCGGACTCGATCGTGGCCTCTTGCTCGAGGAGGTTCGCGAGCTCGTCCCAGCGCTGCGACTTCTCGAGCAGGCGCATGAGCGCCGTGCGCGCGCTCTCGTCCTTCCGATCGAGCGCGAGGAGCTGGCGCCACGACGCGATCGCGCCGTCGACGTCGCGCAGGTTGCCTTCGCAGAGCCCGGCGACCTCGCGCAGGCGCTCTTTGCGGCTCTCGAGCTGCTCGGGAACGTTGGCCGTCGCGCGGATGCTCGCGAGGAGCACGTCGCGGAGCTGGCCGTAGTCACGCTTCGAGCGGAGGTAGTCTTCGGTCCACGCGAGCGCCTCGGGGTGCGACGGATCGCTCTCGAGGACCTCCTTGTACTTCGAGAACGCCTCGGGCTTCTTGCCCTTGCCCGCGAGCATCTGGGCGGCGTCGAGCACGCCCTGCATCTTCTCCGGCGACATGGGCGCCGGCCGGCGGAAGCCCGTCTCGCCGTCTTCGGGGCGATCCATCGTCGGCGGCGCATTGGAGATCGCCTTGGGCTGCGCGCTCTCGTGCGCGCGCGCAGCGCCGGGGACGAGGCTCGGTCGCTTCGATGGCGCGGTGGTCGGCGCGGGGCCGACGGGGCCCGTCCCTTCGCCGCCGAGCGGCGTCGCCGGCGGGGGCTTCGGATCCTGCGCGGCCGCGCTGCCCGAGTCGACGGCGATCGCGGCGGCCGACGGGTTCGACGCGAGCTCGAGCCTCCCGGGCTCGTCGGCGCGTGACGCGCCGAGCGCGCCTCGCACCTCGGTCGCCATCGCACCGCTCGGGTTCGCGCCGAGGTAGGCGTTGTAGCGCGCATGCAGCTCGGTCTCCTGCCCGAGCGAGCGCGCGTAGTGCGCGTAGAGCTGGACGCCGCGATCGTTGCCCGGCTCGATGTCGAGCGCCGCGCCCGCGTAGGCGAGGCCGTGCTCTCCTTCGTAGGCCTCGGCGAGCGTGACGAGGAGCTGCGCGGCGTAGTTCCGCTCTTCTGCGGGGACCGCTTCGCCCGCCTGGATCCGGTCGAGGACGCTCGACGCGTACTCCTGCTGCAGGGCCGGGTCGGACGCGTCGATCTCGCGCGCCGACGCGAGCGCGCGCGTCGCGCCCTGGAGATCGCCGGCGAGCTTGCGCGTCGCGGCTTCGTCGCGCATGAGACCCACGCGGCGGCCCGGATCCTGCTCGAGCTGGAGCTCGGCGCCGTAGAGCGGCACGGCGTTCTGCCACTCCTGCGTCTGCTTGTAGAGCTCGCGCGCGTTGTAGATGGCGTAGGCGCTCGTGGGATCGAGCTCGATCGCCTTCTTGTAGTTCTCGATCGCCTTCTTCGGCTGCGCGAGGGGCGCTTCCGACCAGAGGCGCCCGAGCTCCTCGTGCATCCCCGCGAGCTCGCCGCGCAGCTCGGGGTTCTGGGCGGCGAGGGGAGCGAGCGCCTTGGCCCGCCGATCGAGCAGCGCCACGAGCGCTTTCGTGTCTCCCTTGTCGCGATAGAGCTGCGCGAGCCTCTCGGCGGCGACTTGGGCCGTCGGGTCCTTGTCGATCGCCATCATCAGCACGCGCGCGGCGCGGTGCGCGTCGCCGAGCGTCGTCGACCAGACGTTCGCTGCCTCCGCGAGCCAGTGGGCTGCGTAGGCCGGATCGCGTGTCTCCGAGCCGACGCGCTCGAGGAGCATGGCGTAGGCCTTCGGGTCCGCTTCGCCGGCCTGGTGCGCGTAAGCCAGCGATTCCTCGTCGTGCGGATTCTCGACGAGACGCTGGACGAGCCTGTCGATTTCGGCGCGATCCATCCGCGCCGAGGCTAACACCTCGGGCCTCGCGCGAGCAATTTGAACGTGCGCGACAGGAGCGCGAATTCTGGTCGGATTCTGCGGGCTTCTTGCGAAGACCCGCGGCGCTCAGTCTCCGAGGATGCCGTAGCCGGGCGGCGTCGGCGTCGTCGCCTGCGGCGATCCGGGAGGCGGCTTCGCCTGCGGCGCGGGCTTTCCCTTGCCGCCCTTGGTGTGCTTGCCGCTCGCTGCAGAGGCGGGCGGCTGCGCCTTCGGCAGCGAGTCCGGCGTGATCGTGGGCGGGTCGGTCGTCGCCGGCTCGGCGGACGGTCGAGCTGTCGCCGCGGTCGCGCTCGCCTCGACGGTCGACGCGATCGGAACGGTCGCGCTCGGCGCCGTCTTCGCGCGCCCGGCCATCCCGAGGTAGACGCCGACGGCGGCTCCGACGACCAGCAGCGGCGCGGCGATGAGGAGTATCGGTACCCGCCGCTTCGGTTTCGGGAGCGGCACGGCGGGCGGCCGCATCGAGTCGGGGATCGGGATGCCCGCGGCGTTCGTGATCGAGGCGCGCACGCCGCTCGTGAGCGCCCCTTGCGCCTCGAGCGCCGCGAGCAGCTCACCGGCGAAGATCTCCGCGCTCGCCGGGCGCTCGTTGGGATCCTTCGAGAGCGTCCGCATCACGACGTCCTCGAGCTCCTTCGGCACGAGCGCCTCGGGGCAGGCCTCGTTCGGGCGCTTCGGCGTCGACTTGATGTGGCGCGCCATGACGACGACCGCGTCGTTGTCGGTGAAGGGCGGGCGCCCCGCGAGCATCTGGTAGAGGATCACGGCGAGCGAATACAGATCGCTCCGCGCGTCGAGCGGCTTTCCCTGGGCCTGCTCGGGCGACATGTAGCGCGGCGTTCCGAAGACGGTGCCCGCCTGCGTCTCGACGACGTTCATCGGGTTCGGCTCGCCGGCGTCGATCATCTTCGCGATGCCGAAGTCGAGCACCTTGACGATCTCGTCGTGGGCGTCGCCGCCGTCGGCCGCCGGGCGCACGGCGCTCGTGAGGACGCGCGCGAAGAAGAGGTTGTCGGGCTTGAGATCGCGATGAATGATCCCCTTGGCGTGCGCTTCGCCGAGCGAGCGCAGGGCCTGGCGAGCCGCGTCGACGGCGAGCGGCGCCGGCATGCGGCCGACGCGGGCGATGCGCTGGCCGAGGCTCTCGCCTTCGAGCAGCTCCATCGCGAGGTAGAACTCGCCGCTCTCGCTCTGACCGAAGTCGAACACCGTGACCGTGTTGGGGGAGGCGAGCAGGCTGTTGGCGCGCGCTTCACGCATGAAGCGCGCTTTCGCCGATTCGTCGACCGCGCGGTCGCCGCGGAGGATCTTGATCGCCACCTCGCGACCCATCGCGTGCTGTTTGGCCCGATAGACGGTGCCCATCGATCCGGCGCCGAGCTTGGCGAGGATCGTGTAGCGACCTTCGAGCGTCCGGCCGACCATGGGATCCGGCGGCGCGCCCGAAGCCGCGCCGTCGCCGTGCTCGACCAAGTCGCGCGGCCTCACGAGGGCGAGCCCGTCGGTCGGACAGGTCGTCGGGGCGTCGTTTTCCGGCCATTTCCTCCGGCAGCGCGGGCAGACGAGGACCTTCGGCTCGGAAGGAACCGTGTCATCCGGCATGCGCGCCGTGGAGGGGAGCGACACGTGTAGGACAATCGTCTCTCGGCATCGCCCGCGACGCAAGCCGCGCCTGTCTCGAAAGACGTCGTCACGCCACCCGGGACGCGCCGAAAAAGAGTGCTAGAGCGAGGGTATGCGCCGATCGTGCGTTGCGTCATTCGTCGTCGCCGGCGCGTGCATTTCGGCGGTCGCGTCGGGTCAGCCGAGCGAGCTGCCTCCGCCTCCGCTCCCGCCGCCCGGATCGGAGCCTTCGTCGCCTCCGCCGCATGAGCCGCGCTCCGCGCCGCGCGCGCCGCCGCGCCCCACGCGAGCGGCGCCGCCGCCGTACGAAGAGCGCATCCCGCCGGCGAGCACGCCGCTGCCGCGTCGCGGCTTCCAGATCGCCGTGCGCTCGGGCCTCGCGGTACCGCTCGGAGAGGCGGTTCCGAATCGGGGGCTGGGAGAGACATGGAGCCCGCAGCTTCTGACCTGGGTCGACGTCGGCGGCAAGCCGATCCCGGAGCTCTTCATCGGCGGCTACCTCGCGACGGGCCTCGGCGGCGTCGGCGACGGCCAGGCGTGCTCGAGCTGCACGGCGTATTCGTTCCGTATCGGCGCGCAGATCCAGTACCACTTCCAACCGGCGAACAAGGTCGATCCGTGGATCGGCTACGGCCTCGGCTGGGACTTCTCCGGCGTCTTCACCTCGGCGCGCTTCGGCAGAGCGGGGTCGCTCCGGCTGAGCGGCCCCGAATTCGCGCACCTGATGGGCGGCCTCGACTTCCGGATCTCGCGCGTGTTCGGCGTCGGCCCTTTCGCCGACTTCGCGCTCGGCACGTACACGACGGCCGACGGCGGCTCGATCCCGGACACCGCGCTCCACCAGTGGCTCATCGTCGGAGCCAAGTTCACCTTCTTCCCCTGACGTCGATCACTTGAGGGGAAGCACGTTGCGCGGATCGCAGACGACGCTCACGTTGTCGGCGAGGAGCGGAGCGCCGGCGGGCACCTTCGCGAGGTCGACGCCTTCGCGCACCCGCCGCACCTCGAGGTGGAGGTGCACGAGCGAGGGCGAGCCGGTGTCGCCCACCGCGCCGACGAGATCGCCTTCCTTCAGTGACGCGCCCGGCGAGAGGCCCGCCGCGATCGAGTCGAGGTGGCCGAAGAGCACGACGTAGTCGCGAAGGCGCCCGCCTTCGCGCAGCGTGTTGCGCGTCACCACCGTCGTACCGAAGAGCGGACCGGTGTAGAGCACCTCGGCGTCGCCCTCCTGGTGATCGAGCGCGAGGTTCTTCACCGGCGTGCCTTTCGCTTGCGGCAGATCGACGCCGCCGTGCCCGACGTGCGAGAGCGTGCGCCCGCGGCGCTGCTGCGGATCGGGTCGGTCGAGATCGTAGCCGCTCACCACGTAGTGCCCTCCCGGAAGGCCCGGAGGGATCGGATATCGATAGGCGTCGTAGTCGCTCGGCCGATCGGGCAGGCGAGGGATCTGCTCGTACTGCGTGAGCCGGCCCGACTTCTCTCGATGCGTGTTCGACAGCGCGGGCGCGGCCGGACCGTCGTCGGCGCCGCGCGTGAGGTGAACGCACGCGTCGTTGTCCGGCGCGGTCCCGGGTGGGCAGGCCGCGAGGCGGAGCGCGCCGGCGAGAGGCGCTGCGCCCTCCGCCGGGGCGATCGCGACGCGCAGCGGGGCGGGCGGGCGCGAGCGAGCGCCCAGGACGACGAACGAGAGGAGCGCCCCTCCTGCCCAAAGCCACCGGATCACGAAGGAAAAGACTATCAGGGATGACGCTGCATTCCTCGCGAAACCAAGCTCTGCGGCGCGCGTAAGGCCGTCATGAGGACGTTGCTCGCGGCGGCTCTGGGGGCGATCGCGCTCCTTTACGCTCCCTTCGCTTCGGCGCAGTGCACCACGTGCAGCCCACTCTCGCTCCCGTCGTCGACGCTCGTCGGGCCCGATCTGCAGGCCGCGCGCGAGGCGAGCTGGGCGATCGTGACGCAAGGCACGACCGGCTGGGTCGGCTTCCCGCGGCAGCTCGCGGACAACGCGCCCTTCGAGGCGCGCCACGGCGCGCGCTACGATCTCTTCCTCACGACGATCCAGGCGACGGCGCTCCATCGCAGCGGCCTCGGCGTCGACGTGGTCGCGCCGTTCGGCCTGCTCGCGAGCCGCACGGGCGCCGAGCGCCGTAGCGAGCTCTCCTTCGGCGACGCCGAGGTGCGCGGTCGCGGCACGACGCTCCTCGGCCGCTCGGTGAGGCTCACCGCGATCGCGGGCGCCGCGCTCCCGACGGGAGGCTACACGCCCCGGAGCGGCGCCGAGGCGCTCGGCGAGTCGTCGCGCGCGCTCACCATCGGCCGCGGCGTCTTCTGGGCCCTCGCGGAGGTCGAAGCGCGCTGGGAGCCGTCGCGCCACCTCGCGCTCACCGCCAGCGCGCAAGGAAGGGCGCCGCTCGGCGAAGCCGCCGACGGCTTCCGCTGGGGACCGGAGCTTCGCACGCTCGGCGAGATCGAGGCGCGCCCGATCGCGCCGATCGGGCTCGCGCTCGGAGGCGAGCTCTCGCTGCGCGGCAACGGCTCGATCGTCGATCCGTTCTTGAACGAGCGCGTCGCGTCGGAGAACGTGGGCGCGACGATCGTCTCGATCGTCCCCAGCGTGCGCGCGAGCCTCGGCGGCGGCGTCTCGGCGTCGCTGAGCGGGCGCGTGCCCGTCCATCAAGATCTCGTCGGCCTCCAGTTCCAGCAAGGCCCCGGCGTTTTCCTCGGCGTGGGCTACGCGTTTCCGATCGGCGGCTCGGCGCGCGTGCCCGCGGCGCCCTCGGAGAAGGCCGCGACGCACGAAGAAGCGCAGAAGACGCGCTACGTCGTGCGCGAGTACGGCGCCGACTGGTGCGACGCCTGCAAGCGCCTCGAGCCGCTCTTCGAGGCTTCGAAGCGAGCGCGCGCCGACGTGCGCTTCGAGCGCGTCGACGTCACCGACTGGAGCGAGGCCGAGCTCGCGCGCCGCGTGCCGGGCGCCACGTCGCTGCCGATCGTCGAGGTGTCGAGGGCCGACGGGACGCTGCTCGCGCGCCTCGAAGGAGAGAACGCGTTCTCGTTCGCCGGCCATCTCGACCGCGCCGACCGAACGTCACCGATCACGCGCACACACAAGGAGGAGGCCCGATGAAATCGCTCATGTCCGCCGTCGTCGTCACCGCGTTGAGCTTCGTGATGGCCTGCACCACCGAGACGGGCGGAGGCTCGAGCGCGCGCGGCGACGAGGATCCCGGCTTGCCGCGGCAGGAAGCGGTGACGCCGCCGAGCGCGAGCCCCTCCGAGCCGGGCGCGCCTTCGCAGGCCGAGTACCTGCTGCCGTCGTGGATGCGTGAGGACGTGCAGCCGAAGAGCGCGCGCTTCTCCCAGACGCATGGGCTCGACAGCTATCGAGGCAAGACGGTCGTGGTGATCCTGCTCGAGGGCTTCTGCCCGTTCTGCCGTTCGAACTCGGTCGTCGCCCAGGCGCTCCAAGACGAGCTCGACGCCGAGAAGCTCGACGTCCAGATCGTGGTGCTCGGCGACGCCGCCGCGTCCGAATTCGCCTCGCGCGTCTCGCTGCCGATCTTCCGCGACGCCGACGGTCGCGCCTGGGAAGAGATGCGCAAGGGCGCCTCGAAGCACGACACGTTCGTCTTCGGGCCGAACGGCCTCCGGACGCACTTCCTCCACGGGACGTATCAGGGAGAGCCGGCACGATGGCGCACCGAGATCGGCGCCGAGGTACGCAAGGTCGCGCGGAAGCTCTGACCTTTGACGGCTCACATGGTAAGGAAGGGCGCATGCCGATCCGCGACGATCTCACGGCGCTCTTCGATGCCGAACGAGCCGCGCGTAAGCTCCATACCGCTCTGATCACGCAAGCTCGCGCCGAGCTCGTCCCTGAGCTCGCCGAGGCGACGCGCCAGGCGCAGGCGATGACCGACGAGGCCGAGGTCTCCCTCCGCCTCGCGCGCATCGCGGTCGTGCTCGGGGATCTCGACGGGGGCGACGTCGTCGATCTCTTGATCGACATCCTCGGCAGCGCGTCGCCCGAGGCGCGCATCGCCGCGGGCGAGTCGCTCGAGGGCCTCGCGTTCGATCGCTTCAAGGAGGTCGCGCTCGGCGTCGAGCGCGCGGTCAAGCGCTTGCCGAAGGGGAGCCCCGCGCTCTCGGAGCTGCCCTTCTTGCTCGCCGAGGTGGGCGAACCCGGCTGCGTGAAGCTGCTCGGGCTCTTCCTCAAGCTCGAAGACGCCGACGCGGTCGCGTCGGCGATCGAGGCCGTCGCCGAGCTCGGCGATCCCGCGGCGATCCCGCTCCTCGCGCCGCTCGAGAGGGACGCGCGTCAGGTGCAGCTCGAAGAGGAGGGGGGCGAGGGCGAGCGCGTCGGCCTCGGCGATCTGGCGCACGAAGCGCGCGAGATCCTCGAGGAGCTCGCGCGGAGCGCGCAGCAGGGCGGCCCCGGCCGCGCCGAGCCTCGCGCGCACGACGGCAAGAGAGGGCGAGGATCGCGGTGACGACGGAGGCGAAGGGGGAGATCGCAGCGTCGCCTGCGCGCTTCCTCGGCCCCGAGGACGCGGCGATCTTCGAGACGTTCGTCGTCCCGCGCTACCTCTCGTTCTTCGCCGAGCGCCTCACGCGGATGCTGGTGGCGGGCCAAGACGCCCGCGTCTGCCACCTCCAGTGCCGGACGGGCTACCCCGATCAGCTCCTCCTCGAGAAGCTTCCCAACGCGCACGTTTACGGCTGCGACAGCTCGGTGCACGCCATCGAGCTCGCGCGGGCCAAGGCCAAGGCGCTCTCCGGGTTCGTCGCCGACTATCGGGTGATCGAGGCGAACACGACGCCGTTCCCTCAAGGAGCGTTCTCGCACGGGTTCACCTTGCATCCGCTCGCCGCCCCTGCCGAGCGCCGGCGGATCCTCGAGGAGCTCGCGCGCATCGTCGCGCCCCGCGGGCAGGCGCTCGTCGCGATGCCGCTCCGCGGATCGTTCGTCGAGGTCGCCGATCTCCTCCGCGAGTGCGCGCTCAAGCACGAGCTCACCGATCTGACCAACGCGGTCGAGGCCGCCGTGCAGCTCCGCCCGACCGACGAGCTCTTCGCCCGCGAGCTCGAGGCCGTCGGCTTCGAGTTCGTCGACGTCGACGTGAGGACGCGATCGATGAAGTTCGGGAGCGGTCGCGACTTCTTCGAAGACCCGGCGACGCGCCTCATGCTCTTGCCGGAGTTCCGCGTGAACCTCTCGCTCGACGAGACGGAGCGACCGTTCAACTACGTGCGCGAGGCGATCGACAAGTACTGGAGCGACGACGAGTTCGAGCTGACCGTCGTGGTCGGCGTCGTCAGCGGCCGCCGCAAGGCCTGAGCGGTCTCTATCGGCAGAAGCCGTCGATGCAGATCAGCGGCGAGGCGCAGTTGCGCGAGGCCGTGGGATCGCAGTCGGTGCCGAGGTTCGTGTCGGAGCCGCAGACCGAGTGCGTGCCCGAGCTCGTCGTCACGTTCTTGCAGACGTTGAACGTGTCGGCCTGCTTGCACGCGTCGGGGCCCGCGTCTTGGTCGCAGCCGATGTAGCAGCTGTGGCGGAGGCAGATGCTGCCGACCTGACACGCGTCTTGAACGCCGTCGGTCGCGCACGTGAACACGGGCTTCTCGTTCGGCGTGCACCCGCCGTCGAGGCAGGTGAGGCCGGCGGGGCAAGTTCCGCCCGGCCCGCACGGATCCACGCAGTGCTCCTCGACGCACACGGTGCCGTTGGTGCACGTGCTCGAGTTCGTGCACGGGCTCGTGTTGCCGGTGCAGACGCCCTTCGCGTCGTCGCACGCGTAGCCGGTCGGACAAGGCTTGTCCGGGCCGCAAGACGGAGTGCATGCACCCTGCACGCATTGGTAGCCCGCCTGGCACTGCGTGGCGTCGGCGCACTGATCGGCGGGGGCGACGCAGCTTCCGCTCAGGCACTTCGAGCCGGGAGGCGTCGGGCAGTCTGCGTCCTTCTTACAAGAGGAGGCCGGACCGCTGCCGACGGCGACGCACTCGGCGACGCCGCCCGAGAGCTTGCACACGAAGCTCGACGGGCAGCCCGAGGTCGAGCAGTCGCCCGCGTGGCACTTGTTGTCGGCCCCGCAGTTGGAGCCCGGAGGACAATCGGAGGGCTTGGTGCACGACGTGCCGCCTCCCGAGCCGGGAGGATTGCCGGACGTCAGGCGGCAGCGGCGGTCGGTGCCGCACTGGTAGCCGGCGGGGCACTCGGAGTTATCGTAGCAGGACCAAGGACGGCAGTCGTTCGAGTAGTAGTTGTCGGGACAGCTGTAACAGTCGCTCCCCACGCAGACCCGGTGAGCGCGGCTGTCGTCCGAGTAGATCGGGCAGCCGGCGAGCACGGCGACGCCGAACCCGACGACAACGGAGGTAACGACGTGCTTCATCATCATGGGTAGGGATCCTCGTCCGGCCGAAGCTTCGCGAAGAGGGTAGCAACCAGCATGCCCTAGACAAGGGCTGGGGGCGTCAGCCAATTTCGGGGGATTTCCCGGCCGCGACCGCCGGGCCGGCGACCGGGCGTGCACGGCCGTTCACGTTCGCTGTGGACGTCGCGTCATGAGATACGACGGTCGCGGGAGAGCGCCAGGGAAGAGGTCTTCCGCCGCAGCCAGAGGCGGGGCCGCACAAGAAGAAGACGGCGTGATAGCGTGGGGATGGGCCCGAACACGCGATGGACGTCCGGTGCGAGCGCTGTAACACCGAGTACGAGTTCGACGACGCGCTCGTGAGCGGTCGCGGCACGACGGTGAAGTGCACCAACTGCGGGCACAAATTCAAGATTCGCCGTCGCGACGGAGACTTCAGCGAAGACTTCTGGAACGTTCAGACCGGAGACGGCCGGACCCTCGTCTTCACGTCGCTTCGCGAGCTGCAGCGTGCGATCCAGACGCACCTCGTCGAGCGCACCGACATGCTCTCGCGCGGTGGGCTGCCGCCGAAGGCGATCGGGCAAATCCCCGAGCTCGCGCCGTTCTTCGATCAGCGCGATCAGCGTAAGAGCCTGACGCCCGGCGCTCCTCACGCGGCGACGAAGACGCAGATCGCCGGAAGCAGCACGGGCGCGACCTCACGAACGTCGCGCCCGCCGCCGCCACCGGGCCCGAGCGCGCCGCCGCTCGCTCCGCCGCCGCGGGCGCGGATGAGCACGCGGCCCGACTTTCCGCCGGCCACGCCCGAAGAGACGCCGGAGCGCCAGGCGCAGCTCGCGTCGATGAAGCGGACGCTCGTGGGCACGGGCCCCGACTCCGCGGAGCTCCAGCGTGCCGCGCAGGGCGCGATCGCGAACGCGGGTCACGCCCCGCCGGCGGTGGAGGCGCCGGCGACGCGCGCGCACGTCGGCGCGGCGCGTCCGAGCGAAGCGCCGCCGACCGAGCGCGAGCCCGAGCCCGACACCGAGCGCTACGCGCGCGAGCCGCCGCCCGTCGCCGAGAAGGTGGACAGTCGACCGCACGAGCGCGTCATCGAGGTGCCCCGATCGCCGCCGCCGCCCCCGTTCGAAGGCTCGTCGCCGCTGCCGCCGCCGACGGCCCCGGTCCTTCGCTCGATGGGTCTCACGCCCGACGAGTACTCCGACGAGGTGCGCGCGCACGGCACGCTCTCCGACGCGCCGTCGTCGATGGGGCGAAGGCGCCCAGTCGGCGGGTTCATCGTGGGGATCGTCGTCGCGATCGGCATGGGGGTCATCGGCGCCTTCTGGGCGAAGGGCAACCTCCCGGGGCTGATGGGCGCCAAGCCGCCGGCTTCGGCCGCCACGGATCCGCGCGTGTCGGGGCTGCTCGCCGCGGGGGAGCGCGCGCTGATCGACGGCAACCTCGACGTCGCCAAGGAGAGCTTCGACAAGGCGAGCGCCCTCGACGAGAAGGATCCGCGCGTCCTCCTCGATGTCGCGCGGCTCGCCGCCGTTCGCGCCGACACGCCGTGGCTGAAGTCGCGCCTGCTCGCGTCGGACGCGGCCGACGAGCACCGGCTCGCCCGCGACGGCCTGAACGAGCTCGCGGCCGCCGCGCGCAAGGCCGCGGACGACGCGCTCGCGGTGGCGCCCGATGATCCTGGCGCGCTCCGTGCGAAGATCGACGCGCTGCGCATCTCCGGCGATCGCGAGGGCGCGCGCGCGATCGTGGCGCGCGTCGCCTCGAGCGCGTCGCAGCCCGAGACCGCGTACGTCCTCGCGGCGCTCGACCTCGCCGAGGCCGAGCCGTTGTGGTCGACCGTCGTCGAGCGTCTCCGCGTCGCGGCGAGCGCCGAGTCGGGCCCGGGGCGCGCGCGCGCCGCGCTCGCCTACGCGCTCGCGCGATCCGGCGACGTCGCCGGCGCGAAGGCGGAGGTCGAGCGGCTCTCGTCGATGTCGCGGTCGCATCCGCTGCTCCCGCTCCTTCGCGCGTTCGCCGATCGCGCCACGCCGATCGCGAAGCCCGAGCTCGACGCGGGGCCGGCGGTCGCGGATGGTGGTCGGCGCGAGAAGGGCGAGAAGGGCGAGAGGGGACACGGCGCGACGTCGAACGATCCTCGTGTCCTCGTGACACAGGCCGAGGCAGCTCGCGCCAGGGGTGACTACGACAAGGCGCAGACCCTCTACGCGGCCGCGCTCGACCGCAACGGCGCCGACACCGAGGCGCTGAGCGGGCTCGCCGCGATCGCCTACGCGCGCCGTGACTTGAACGGTGCGCGCGCCTCCTACAAGCGTGTACTCTCGATCAACCCGAGCTACGTGCCCGCGCTCGTGGGGCTCGGCGACGTGGAGTGGGAATCGGGGGACCGCGGATCCGCGATGAAGACCTACAAGGAGATCGTCGATCGCTTTCCCGAGGGCACGTACCCGGCGAGGGTGAAGCAGCGCCTCGAGACGATGACGGGGGGAAGCAGCTCCGGCGCGGGCAGCTCCGGGGGCTCGACGCCCGCGCCCTCGTCCGCTCCCGCGCCGAGCGACACGGGAGGCGGCGGATGATCGCGCGCACCACGAGAGCACGCACCCTCGCGAGCTGTGCGATCGCGTCGGCGCTCTTCGTCTCCGGATGTGAAGGTCGGCCTCGCCCCGAAGGGCCTCACACCGAGCCGCCCAAGCGCACGGGCCCCGCGATCTCGGTGATCGATCTCGGCTCCGGCGTGCCGGAGCAGGAGGCGCCGAGCCTCTTCGGGTCGGTCGGCCGCAAGAAGAGCTTCGACGAGCTCCTCAACGTCATCGCCGAGAGCGGCGCGGAGAAGAACAAGAAGACCGTCGGCGTCCTCGTCAAGTTCGGCGGCGCCAACATCGGCGCAGCGCGCTCGCAGGAGATCGGCGAGCAGCTCGAGAAGCTGAAGGCGAAGAAGAAGGTCTTTTGCCACGCCGACGGCCTGAGCAACACGACGTTCATGGCGGCCGCGCGCGGCTGCTCGAGCATCTACATCTCGCCCGCGGGCGAGGTCGAGGCGGTCGGGATCGCGGCGCAGATCCTCTACATGCGGCGCCTCCTCGCCGACGAGCTGCACCTGTCGATCGACATGCTCCAGGTCGGCAAGTTCAAGGGCGCCGAAGAGCCCCTCACGCGCGACGGGCCCAGCCCCGAGGCGCGCCAATCGCTCACCAGCGTCCTCGTCGACATGCGCCAGGCGTGGCTCGAGACCGTCCGCAAGGCGCGGCCGCAGCCGGGCATCGTCGAGGCGCTCGAAGACGGTCCGTACTCGCCTACGAAGGCGAAAGAGATCGGCCTCATCGACGAGGTCGGCTATGCCGCCGACGCCCTCGCCGCGGTCAAGACGGCGGCGAGCGCCGTCCGCGAAGAGGTCGTCTTCGGCAGCGGCGCGGAGGAGAAGGGCGGCGACCTCGAAGACCTCGTGCGCGCGCTCGCGGGCGAGGGGAGCGAGAGCGGCCCCATCGCGCTCTTGCGCGCGACCGGCAGCATCTCGATGACCTCGGGTGGCAACGGGATCCTCGGCGGCCGCGGCGGGATCATCGAGAAGGACATCGATCGCACGCTTCGATCTCTCGAGAAGGACGACGACGTCAAGGCGGTGGTCGTGCGGATCGACTCGCCCGGCGGCAGTGCGCTCGCGAGCGATCTCATCTGGCATCACCTCATGCGCGTGCGGAAGAAGAAGCCGCTCGTGTTCAGCGTGGGAGAGATGGCCGCGAGCGGCGGCATGTACCTCGCCTCGGCAGGCGACTACATCTTCGCGGAGCCGATGAGCATCGTCGGATCGATCGGCGTCGTCGGTGGGAAGATCGGCGCCGGTGACGCGCTCGAGAAGATCGGCGTCCACGCGGAGACGTTCCCCGCCAACATCCAGAAGCCCGGCGCGGCCGCGCGAGCGGCCTACGAGTCTCCCTTCATGAGGTGGGATGACGCGACGCGCGCGCGCGTGCTCGAGGGGATGACCTCGGTCTACGAGCTCTTCCTCTCGCGCGTCGCGGAGGGAAGGAGCACGCGCGGCCGCACGATGACGCGCGAGAAGGTCGCCGAGAGCGCCGAGGGCAAGATCTTCAGCGGCGTCGAGGGGCAGAGGCGCGGCCTCGTCGACGAGATCGGCGGGCTCACCGCCGCCATCGCGAAGGCGCGCGAGCTCGCGAAGCTGCCCGAGTCGGCGCACGTCGCGGTCGTCGGGACGAAGCCGAGCTTCCTCGATGCGCTCGATCCGCCGGGGCCCGCCGAAGAGCGCGTGCGCGGCGCGATGACGCCGTCGGCGATCGCGGTCCTCGAGCGGCTCGCCCCGGATCTCGTGCCGTTCGTCTCGAGCATGGCCCCGCTCGCGGAGGGTGAGCGCGCGGTCGTCGCCGTTCCCTACTCGCTGACGGTGAAGTAGTGACGATCTCGAACGGCACCCACGGCGGCAACCGGATCGACGCGGGCATCGCCGGCGCGGCGGACCGCGATCTGTCGAGCGAGGCGTCGCCGGCGGGCGCATCGAGGCTTCGCGCGCGCGCCCCCGCGCCGAGCGCGCCCCTCTCGCGGCGCGAGGGCCGTGTGGCGGAGGAGGCGCAGCTGCGCGCGCGGCTCGAGCTCGCGCGGGTGCTCGGCGATCACGACGAGGAGCGCAAGGCCGGGCGCAAGCTCGCCGAGCGCCTCGCCTCGCGTGACGTCGAGATCGACGCGGCGATCGAGCTCGCGACGCGAACCCTCGGCGTCGCCGACGATCCCGAGCTGCGCCACGCGCTCGCCGGTTGGCTCGAAGGCCTCGGCGAGCCCGGGCTCGCCGCGTCGGAGCTGCGCAGGCTCCAGCGGACCGACGATCCGGTGGCCGCGGCGGCCTTGCTCGTGCGCATCGGCGTCCTGCACGCACGCGCCGGCGATCCCCATGGCGCGCAAGACGCATTCGCGGAGGCGGCGGAGCTCGACGAAGAAGACCCGCTGCCCCTCGAGCTGCTCGGCGCGATCGCAGGGTGGTCTCCGCCTGGCCCGGGCGCCTCCGACGGGCTCACGCCCCGCGCGGGGGCGGAGGCGTACGTGCGCGCGGCGAGGCGGCGCGCCCGGACCGGCGACGCCGACGCCGAGCTCGAAGATCTGCTACGCGCGTTCGAGCTCGATCCGACGAGTCCGGTGGCGACCGCCGCGCTCGTCGCGGCGCACGGCGCGCGGGATCGCGCCTCGGCGGCCGACGAGGTGCTGCGCGCGCACGCCAACGCGCTCGGTGACGAGGGAGAGGCGGCCGAGGTGCACGCGCGCCGGCGAACGCAAGCGCTCGAGCGAGGCGATCTCGGACGAGCCCTCGCGGCGGCCTTCGACGAGGGCGTCGACTCCAGCTTCGACGCCGCCGAGAGCTTCGACGATCTCTTGCTGCGCGCCGGCGCCTTCGAGATGCTCGCCGTGCGGCTCGAGGTGCGCGGCGAGCTCGCCATCGGCGACAGCCGCGTCGCCGCGCAGCGGTGGGCCGAGGCGGGGCGCCTGCTCTCGGGACCGCTCGCGTCGCCCGAGCGCGCGCTCGAGGCGTACGCGCGCAGCGTCGCCGCCGACGCGACGGGCATCGACGCGCTGCACGGGCTCCGTGCGCTCACCCAGAAGACGTCGGACGACGCGTGGCTCGTCGAGGGCCTCGTGCGCGCGTCGCTCGGCGAAGGTGCGTACGCCGCATCGTCGGACGCGACGTCGCGCCTCGCGGGCGCGCGCGCGCTCGCGCACCTCGCGGAGGAGCGGAGCGATCGGGCGCTCGCCGGGTGGGCGTTCGCCACGATCGCCGAGCTCGATCCCCGCGACGAGCGCGCGAAGGAGAACGCTGCGCGCTACGCCGAGTCCGTCGAACGGCGCCGGCAGGACGTCGCGAGCGCCGAGGCCGCGCTCGCGGGCGCCTCGTCGCGGATCGAAGGGCTCGCCTCGCTCGCGCGCCTCTTGCGAAGCGCGCCGGAGGCAGGCAAGCAGCTCGCCGCCGTGCTCGCCGAGCTGTCGGCGAGCGAGCCCGACGACGACGCGCTGTTCGCCGAGGCGATCCGGGTCGCGGAGCGCGCGAAGGACTTCGAAGGCGTCGCGGCCCTGTGCCGGCAGCGGATCTCGCGCGCGAGCCCGCCGCCGCGCGTGCGCCTCGCGCTCGTCTCCGCGCTGCGGCGCTCGGGCGACGCGGCGGGCGCCGCCGCGGCCGCCGACGGGCTCTTCGACGCCTGTACGCCCTGGGCGTACGCGGTCGCGTGGATCAGCGCCGTCGTCGCGGGCGACGCCGTCACGCGCGCCCGTGCGCTCGCGGCGCTCGCGCCCACGTGCAACCCACAGGTCGTCGCCGCGCTCTCGGCGGTGGCGTCAGAGCAGCTCGCGCACGCGGGCGATCTGGCGGGCGCGCGTCGCGCGGCCGAACAGGCGTGCCGCGCCGACGCGCACGACGCGCGTGCGCTCCGCGCGCTCGCCGCAGGCGTTCCCGCGAGCGAAGGGATCGTGGCGACGACCGCGCTCGAGCGCGCGGCGGCGGTCGCCGGTCCGACCGCGGCGATCTGTATGCGGATCGCCGAGGCTTACGAGGTCGTCGGCGATCCCGTGCAAGCCGTGCTCTTCGCGCGCCGCGCCGTCGCCCTCAGGCCCGCCGACGGCAAGGTCGTCGAGGCGCTCCTCGCGCGCGCGTCCCGCGCCCGCGACGCCGAAGCGCTCGCAGACGCGTTGACGTGGCTCTTGCCCCAGCCGCAGCCGGCGCGCGTCACCGCCGAGCGCATCGCGCCCGCCCTCGAGACGCTCGCCGAGCGCGATCCGGCGCGCGCCGCGTCGCTGTCGCGGCGCGCGCTCGACGTCCTCGGCCCGCGCCACGCTCCGCTGCGACGGGCGAGCGACGTCGTCGCGGACGCCGCCAAGGACGCCGGGCTGCGCGCCAAGGTCGTCGAGCGTTGGATCGCCGCGGGAGCGCCGGCGGCCGAGCGGGGGCCGCTGCTGCTCGAGCTCGCCGCGCACTACGCGACGGTCGGCGACGTCGAGCGCGAGGTCGCGGCGTACGTGCGCGCTGCGCGCGCGGGCGTCGAGCTCGGCGCGGTGCGCGCGCGGATCGAGGCGCTCGAGAAGGCGGCGCAGTCCGCCGAGGCCGAGCTCGGGTGGCTCGAGGCGCGAGCCGAGCTCTTGCTCGACGACGGCGCCATCGACACTGCGGCCGCGGCCTTCCGCGAGCTCGGCGCCGCGTTCTGGGACACCGCCGACGATCGCCCGCGCGCCGTGCAGTCTTGGCTGCGCGCCGCCCAGCTCGATTCGATGCGCGGCTACGCGACCCTCCGGCGCGATCTCGCGGCTTTCGCCGACCTGCGCTACGCCGTCGACTGCCTGGCCGAGCTCGTGGAGCGCGAAGGCGATCGGAACCGCGGGGGCATCATCGCGACGGAGGCGGCGCGCGCGGCGTTCGAGCTCGGGGCTCATCCCCGCGCGCTCGCGCTCGCGCGCACGGCCCTCGAGCGGCATCCCTCCCACGCGGAAGCGCTCGCGATCGCGGAGCGCGCGTGTCACCACATCGGTCGCGTGCAGGAGATGTCGCCGATGTACGACTTGGCCGCGCGCGGCGCGCTCGGCCGGTTCGGGCGCCGCGCCGCCCATCATCGCGCGGCGCGCTACTTCGAGGCGACGGTGCCGATGCTCGCCCTCAAGCACGCGGCGCAGGCGTTCATCGCCGTCCCGTCCGAGGGCACGACGCTCGCGCTGCTCTCGCGCACGGCCGACCGCGCGCAGCGGCGATCGGTGGCGGTGCGGACCGTCGAGCACGTCGCCGATCTCGCGCGCAGCCACGGCCTCCGCGCGGCGTGGCTGCTTCGTGCCGCGACGCTCGCGGCGCGCGATCTCGAGGGGGCGCGCCAGCGCGTCGATCTGCTCTTGAAGGCGGCGGTGCTTTCGCCGGCGCCGGCGACGCTCGCGATGCTCGCGGTGGCGTCCCGCGAGCTGATCTCGCTCGCCCCCGACGACACCGAGGCGCTCGCGATGAGGCTCGAGCGAGCGAGCGACTCGCTCGCCAAGAACCTGGAAGGGCCGGACGGCGCCCGGATCGCCATCACGTTCGCCGAGATGGCGCTCGATCTCTTCGGCGACGCCGCCTGGGCGTGGCGAGCGATCGAGCGCGCGCTCGGCGCCGACGGAGACGTCGACGAGTACGTCAAGCTCGTCAAGCACGCCGACGCGCTGTCGCGCGCCGACGCCGCGAGCGAGAGCCTCGGGCGCGTCGTCGCCGCGTGCGACAAGCCCTACGCCAACGTCGGCGTCGCGATGCTGCGCCTCGTCGGTGCCCTCGCGGCCGCGATGGGCGACGGGCCGCGCAGCGTTCGCGCCTTCGTGACGGCGGCCGAGCGCGAGCCCGACGACGACGACATCGTGGCCGAGGCCGACGCCGCGGTCACGGCGCACCCCGAGCCGGCGCTCCTCGAGCGCTTTTCGAAGAAGGTGGGCGTCTATCGCCGGAGCCAGGCGCTCCGCGCGATCGCCTCCCGCCAGCTCGAACAGGGCGATCACGCCGCGGCGACGAGCACGCTCGAGCGCGCGCTCCTCATCGCGCCGAACGACGCGAAAGCGGAGATCGAGCGCGAGCTCAACGAGGCGCTGACCAAGGGCGGGCGCGGTGAGGAGGCCGTCCTCCGCGAGCTCGCGGCGCCCGGCGTCTCGCCGGCGGAGCGCGCGGCGCGGTGGACGGAGCTCGCGCGGATCCGACAGGAGCGCGGCGACGCCGAGGGCGCGACCGACGCGCTCCTCCAGGCCGCGACCGACGAGCCCACGGCGCAGCGCTGGGCAGCGGTCGAGCGCGCGGCCGAAGCATCCGGGCGCGAGCACATCCGTGTCCAGGCGCTGCAGCAGCTCGTCGATCTCGCGACCCCGGAGTCGCGCCTCGGCGTGCAGAAGCGACTCGCGCGCGCCGAGGGCGCGCGCGGCTCGCTCGCCGCGGCCGAGGCCGCGTGGCGGAAGGTCTGGACGTACGAGCCGAACGACTCCGACGCCGACGTCGCGATCGAGGCGCTTCTCGTGGCCCGCGCGAGCTACGACGAGCTGTCGGATCACCTCTCGCGGCGCGCGCAGAGGGTGATCGACACCGGCGGTGAGAAGGAAACGCTGCGCGCCGTTCGACTCCGCCGCGCCGCGATCCTCGAGCAGAGGCTCGGCCGGCTCGACGACGCGGCCGTCGAGCTCGAGCAGCTTCTGATCGAGTCGCCCGGCCACGCAAGCGCGCTTCGCTGGCTATGCGACGTCTACGAGCGCGCGGGAGAGCCCGCGCGCGCGCTGCCCGCGCTCGAGCAGCTCGCGGCGACCGCCACCGACGCAGTGGAGCGGCACGCCGTCGAGGTGCGCCGCATCCGGCTGCTCGTGACCTCGGGGGACGTCGCGGGCGCCGAGCGTGCGCTCGAGCCGCTGGTCGCGGAGGCGCCGGCGTCGCCTGCGGCGCTCGAGGCGCGCGTCGAGATCGCGCGCGTCACGCAGGACGCCGTCGGCCTCGGCTCGGCGCTCGAGAGCCTCGCGCGGGTCTCGCCGGAGGACGCGCGAGCGCGGAGCGAGATGCTCGTCGAAGCCGCGCAAGCGGCGGCCCGGGCAGGAGACACGGAGGCCTCGCTCGAGCGCGCGCGGGAGGCTGCCCGGCTCGCGCCGGAGGTCGCGGCGACGCAGCTCTTCGCGCGCGGCCTCGAGTATCGCCTTCGGGGCGCCGGCATGGCGGAGGACGCGAGGCAGACCATCGCGGCGCTCTCGCGGCTCGCCGGCGATCGAAGCCTCGAGCCGGAGGACGTCGCGCTCCGCGCGTTTCTGGTCGCGGAGGCCGAAGACGTGGTCGCCCCCGGCACCGGCGAGCAGACGCTGCGCGCCTGTCTCGAGGCGGTGGGGTCGCAGCCGCTCGTCGCCCTCGGCCTCGCGGAGCGATGGCTCGCCGCTGGACGAACCGAGGACGCGCTCGGGATCTTCTCTCACGCCGTGTACGGAAATCTCCTCGGCCTCCGTCGCCCCGGCAGGGTCGCGCTCGCGGCGGCCGACGCCGCCGAGCGGCTCGACGACAGCGACGGGGCGCTCCGCTTCCTCAACGAAGCGGCGAAGGATCCGGAGACCCGCGTCGAGGCGCTCCGTCGCCTCGCGGAGGTCTCCTTCGTGACCCGTGACGTCGCGCGCGCGCGCAGCGTTCTGCGCGGGCTCGCGGACGCGCTCGAGGGCGGCGAGCGTGCCGAGGTGCTGGCGCAGCTCGCGCGCGCGCTGTTCGGCTCGGACAATCCGTCCGAGCGCATCGAGGCGGATCGGACGATGCGCGAAGCGATCGATCTCGCGCCTCCCGAGCTCGCCGAGACGCTTCGCGAGCAGCTCGCGACCTATCGCTCGCGCCTCCCCGCGTCGACCTCGAGCCCTCCGTCGTCGCCACGCCGCCGCGCCTCGGCGTCGGGCCTGCCGGCGCCGCTGCCGTCGACCTCGCTCGAGCCGCGAAGGCCGTCGTCCGGCGCGGCCGAGCCGGCGCGGGAGCCGCCGTCGACCAGGGATCCGGTTCCTCCGATCCCCGAGGCGCCGCCGGTGATGGTGGCGAACGCTCAGGACGGCGACACGTTCCCCTCGCTCCGCCACCCGCTCGGCGCCTCTCCGCAAGGCGTTCCGGAGCCGACGCCTCCGCCTCCGCTGGTCGCCAAGCCCGTCAAGTCGGCGCCCCCCGTCGCTCCCGACGCACCGGATCCGTTCGCCGCGCGCGTCGCGGAGGGCCACGCGAGGCTCGCGGCAGGCTCGCGCGAGGACGCCGAGCGTGTCTTGATGGACGCGCTGCGGGAAGGCTCGCTCGAAGCCGCCGACGCGCTCGACGCCATGCTCGCGGGTGATCCGGCGCGTTCGGCGGCGCTCCTCAAGGTGCGCCGTCAAGCGGTCGAGCTGCGTCCGGGCGATCCGCGGCGCCTCGCGGCGCTTCGCGAGGCGGCGAAGCTCGATCAGAACGCCAACTACGTCCGGGCGATCGATCACGTCCTGCGCGCGTTCGATTCGCGCGCGGGGTTCCTTCCTCCGCCGCCGCTCAGCGCCCAGAGCACGCAGCCGGGGATGCTCACGCTGCTCACGCGACACTCGCGCGAGGCCTCCGGCGAGGCGTTCGGCGTCGTCTGGGAAGGCGCGCAGTCGCTCTTCTCCAAGCCCGCCACCGCCTACGGGATGAGCGGCGTCGAGCGGGTCGTGCCGGGACCGGCATCGACGATGTCGCGTCTCTACGAGGTGGCGCTCCGTTTGCTCGACACGCCGCGCTTCCCGCTCTTCCACCGCCGCGCGACCGGTCCGCTGACGCTCACCGTCGCGCTGCTCCCGATCCCCGCGGCGATCGTCGCCGGCGAAGTGAAGGAAGACGGTCCCGACGTTCGCTGGATGCTCGGCCACGCGCTCTCGGCGGTGCTTCCGCAGAACGCGCTGGCGCTCGGGCTCGCCGAGCCGGACGCTCGCCTCTTGTGGGAGGTGCTCATCGCCGCGTTCGGGCCGCAGACCGTCCGCACGATCGATCGGGACCACGCCAACATGACCGAGCTGTTGTGGCAGGCCCTCGGTCCGCGCGCCCAGCGTCGCCTGAAGGAGCTCCTCGGTGAAGGCGACGGCTCGCCGCTCGAGCTCGTCGTGGAGCGCGCACGGCAGAGCGGGCGGCGCGTCGGCATGTTCCTCACGGGCGACTTCGCGCACGCCGCGCGCGCCGTGGTCGCCGAGCACGCCGCGCTCGACCCGGCCGATCTCCAGAAGCCGGGTGGCCTCGCCGCGCTCTGCGCCGAGCTGCCCTCGCTCGCCGATCTCTACCGGCTCGCCGTCCGCCCCGAGTACGCCGACGCGCGCTGGCACGTGCCCGCTCCCGCGTCGATGCGCTTCACCGCCCCGGGCGGGCTCCCGCCGGTGTGAGAGGGGTGAGATGAGGCGCCTGCTCCGACGGGTCGGAATCCTCGCTTCCGTGAGCGCGTGCGCGTGCGTGCTCATGCAGGCGTGTGTGCTCGCCGAGCCGTCGGGCGACCTGCCTCGGCTCCCGCCCACCCGCCCGACGATCATCCGAGGCTCGGTCGTTCCTTCGGCTTCGCTCGTCCTCGCGACGTTCCCCGAGGTCTTCATCGTGCCGGTCGAGCTCGCCGATCCGACGCAGCCGTTCGAGTACGCCGCGTTCATCGACTACAACGCGTTCACGAACGCGGGCATGGTGGTGGAGCCGACCCAGAGCTTCTACGAGCCGAGCAACACCCAGGGCCGCGTCCGGATCCTGAACGTCCCGCTCACCGCGCCGTCCGAGCTCGATCGCTGCCACGTGATCGAGATCGTCGTCGCGCTCCGTCTCGAGTCGAACAAGAGCTCGCAGACCGCGCATACGCCGGCCGAGCCCGGCGGCGACATGGTGACCTGGTTCTACAATCCGAGCGGCGACCCGGGCGGCTGCCCAGCGACCGACGCCGGCATCGACGCCCGCGCCGACTCCGAAGGCGGTGAGGGGGGCGTGCAGTGATCGGGCGCCGAGCGGCCAGCCACGCGGCGGTGGTCTTGCTCGGGCTCTCCGTCGGGATCGCGTGCGATCCCATCGAGGGGACGCCCCTCGTGCGCGCCCCGGTCAACGCGTGCCCCGAGCATGCGTGTGAGCTGTATGCCTCTGCCGAGCGATCGCGACCGAGCTGCAACGGCGGGAGGTGCGACGTCGGGCGCGGCCTGCCGACGTATCCGTTCACGGTCGTCGTGAACGTCCCCGACACGTCGTTCTATGCGCCGGGCCGGACGTTCCTGCTCCCCAAGAGCGACTTCGAGCCCGCGAGCGCGACGGCGAGCCCGCGCGCGTGCGCGCCACCGTGCATCCAGCTTCCACCGCTCGCGCTCACCGAGGGGAAATATCGGGTCACGAGCAAGGCGGCGGCCGACGTCGGCTTTCCCCTCGTGCTCGACGACGGCACGTCGTTGCCCGTGCGCGTGACCGACATCAGGCTCGAAGGCGACGGCGCCGATTTCGCGATCGACGGCGGGCTTCCCGTCGATCCGCTCTTCGCCAAGTCTCGGCGGCTCCGGCAGTCGCGCGAAGGGCCGTTCGAGGTGTTTCACCAGAACGTCGTCCCGGTCGGGCGCTACCTGCGCGTGCTCGATCCCGAGCCTCCGTACGACGCGTACTTTCCGCCGGTCGCGCGAGAGATCGCCGTCGCGGAGCCGCTCGCCGACGACTTCGTGCTCGGCGCCGCGGAGACGCCGCTCGACGACGAGTCGGGCGACACGCGCCGGACGCTCGTGCGGCGGACGGGCGGGCTCGCGGGCTGGCGCGTGTGGCTCGAAGACACGCGCACGAGCCGGCGGGTCTCGTCGATTCGCACGCTCTCGGGCACGGAGGCGGAGGCGCGCCTCGACACCTTCCGCCAGAACGCGCAGGGCGCGAGCGCGCTGCGCGACGGGATCCGGGTCGTCGTCGCCCCGCCGGCCTCGTGGTTGGGCGTGCCCGAGCTCCGGAGCGAGCTCATCGGCGGGCAGGGGCTGCGGCCGCTCGTGTATCCGGCGCTGCCCGAGCCGGCGACGGTGCGAGGGATCCTCGCGACCGGCGCGCAGGGCGACCTCACCGGCGTGCCGGCGACGCTCACGTTCACGAGCGACGCGCTTCGCCTCCCGGATGGGACGACCCAGCAGCTGCTCGTCTACAAGACGAGCGTCTCGACCGACGCTTCGGGGGGCTTCACCACCGTGTTGCCTCCTGGCAACTACGACATCCTGATCGATCCGGCGGAGGGGACGGGCTTCGCGCGCTCGCGCGAGCGGCTCGACGTCACGGGCTCGCTCGCGAAGACCTTCACGCCGAAGCCGCGCATCGTGGCCACGGGCCGCGCGGTCCTCACCGATGAGCGTCCCCTCGGCGCGGCGGAGATCTTCGCGATGCCGTCCCGGTTCGACGCGAGCTCGCCGGAGCCACGTCCGCGGCCCGCGCGCACGCTCACCGCTCCCGACGGCACCTTCACGCTGGAGCTCGACCCCGGCATGTACGATCTGTTCGTCGATCCCCAGGCCGGCACGGGCTATCCCCGGGTGGTGCTCACGCGCAAGGTCCTCACGGCCAGCCTCGAGACCATCGCCGACATCAGGGTTCCTCCTCCCACGCGCTTCTCGTTCACCTTGCGCGATTTCAATCTGACGCTCAGCGGAAACCCCATCGTCCGCGCGATCGTGCGCGTCTTCGCGGCGCCCCAGGCAGACCCGGGCGCCCGACCGCCGCCGGCGATCGAGGTGGGCCGGGCGATGACGAACGAAAAGGGCGAGTGTGAGATCCTGCTCGCCCAGCAGCCCCGCTGAAAGGTAGACTCGGAGGAGCCCGCAAATGCTCACCGATGAGAAAATCAACCTGCTCGCGCGCGTGGCGCGGACGCCCCACGGCGACTACGCCGAGGGGTCGACGGATCGATCGATCCTGACGCTCGCGGCGTCGTCGTACGGCTCGCGGCCCACCGACGAGTCGACGGTTCCGACGGGCTTCGATCCGCTGGCAGCCGCGCTCTTCGAGAGCATCGTCGAGGGCGCCTACATCGTTGCCACGGCCGACGGCGTCTTCGACGAAGAAGAGCGCAAGGTGTTCGAGCGCGTCGTGACGGCGTCGTGCGGAGGCGCCGTTCCGCAGAGGCACATCGCCGATCTCGTCGCCGATCTCGCCGATCAGCTCGCGGAGGACGGGCTCGACCGACGCCTGAGCCGGCTCGGCGAGAGCATCGTCCGGCGAGAGCATGGTCGAGAGGTGGTCCGCATTGCGGCGCTCATCGCGCAGGTGAGCGACGACGTGAGCGACGTCGAGCGCTCGGTGCTGGAGAAGCTCGCGGTGGCGTGCAACCTCGAGCCCGCCGAGGTCGACGTGGCGCTCGCCGACGTGAAGAAGGCGATCGAGGGCTGAGCAATCAGCTGGCGTCGCGCGCCAGCTTGAACAGGTCCGCCTCCGCGTCGCGTCCTGCGGTGCGGGCTTCGTGCTCGAGCGTCGCCAGGACCTCGCGATGGCGGGGAAGGAGCGCCTCGCGCCGCTCGGGCGGGGCGTCCTCGAGGCGCGCGGAGAGGAGCGCGAGCAGATCCATGCTCCTCCCGAGGCGAGTGAGGAGCGCGACGAGCTCGTCGACGACGGCGTCGTTCGTGGGATCGCCCTGGAGGGTGCGCGTCAGCGACTCGACGCGCGCTTCCGCTTCGGCGTCGTCGAGCGCGGGCGGAGGCTCGGAGACCGCTCGGCGGGCGGGCGGAGGAGGCGGGGGCTGCGCGGGGAGCGGACGGGCGAGCGTCTCGCCGAGGGCGCGGTAGCGCGACTCGAGGGCCGCGTCGGCCGGCGCGATCGAGATCGCCGCCGCGAGATGGCGCTGCGCGGCGTGCAGGTCGCCGCGATCCGCCTCGAAGCGCGCGGCCTCTTCGAGCCACGAGAGGGCGCTCGGCTCGTGACCCGCCCGCTCGCGCATGCGCGCGAACGCGAGGGACGCGCCGCTCACGTCACCGAGCTGCGCGCGCAGGCGTCCCTCGAGGCCGCGCGCGGCGATGGCCTCAGGCGCGTCGTCGGGGACCGCGCGGAGGCGCGCGACGGCGGCGGGCCGGTCGCCCAGCGCCTCACCGAGCACGCGACCGAGCGCGAGGTGCATCCATGACGTCGCAGCGCCTCGCGCCTCGGCGAGCTCGATGGCGTGCGCGAGGATCGCCGCGCCTCGCGCCGCGCGGCCCTCGCCCGCGAGCGACGAGCCCAAACCGGCGAGCGCCTCCGGGTCGTCGGGCCGATAGAGGAGGGCGCGCTCGTACAAGACGACCGCGTCGGCCCCGAGGCCAGCGTCCCGGTAGATGTCGGCCGCACGGCGGAGGACGTCGTGGCGGTCGCGCGAGCCGTGGGCGAGCGCCTCGAGCTCCTGGAAGTCGGCGCGCGCGTCACGAAGCCGTCCGGCGCCGAGGCGGCGCGCGGCGCGGTCCCACCGGAGCTCGGCGATGCGCGGCGCGCGCGCGATCGCCGCGTCGAGCCATGCGAGCGCGTCGTGGGGATCGCTCGCGAGCTCGGCGGCGCGGGCGTGGACGAGCGCTGCGACGATCGCCGAGCGCTCGCGCTCGGCGGCGGAGAGGAGCGCGGCGATGGCCGAGGGGATGTCGCCGGCCTCGGCCAGCAGCTCGCCGGCGAGGGCGCCTTCGCAGCGCCCGGCTTCGCGGAGCGTCGCGCTCGCGGCCTCGGCGCGGCCGCCGGCGGCGCGATCCGCCTCGGCGATCCGACGCGCCAGCTCCGGGTGACGTGGCGCGCGCTCGAGCGCGAGCAGATCGAGCTCGCGCGCGCGCTCGAGATCGCCGGCGACGCGCGCGTCGTCGCTCTCGCGCGTGAGGAGCGCGCCCTCGGACGCGAGCGTCGCCTCGTCGGGGATCTTGGCGGGGCTGGCCCCGCGCGCGAAGGAGACGAAGAGGACGCCGTCGCTCTCGCCCGACCCTGCGAGGCGGACCTCGGCGGCGTCCGGTGCGCGGACGCCGGCTTCGGGCAGGAGCCTCCGCGCGAGGCCGGCCGCCGCGGCGTCGAGCAGAAAGCGCGATCCTTCTCGGCGCGCGACGTCGCCGAGCAGCGCGCCCGCGGCCCGGAGGGCGAGCGTCGTCGGCGGCGCGATCAGGTTCACGCCGCGCGCGCCGTGGACGACGACCGAGAGATCTCCGTGCGACGTGAGGAGCGCGAGCTCGAAGGCGAGCGCGGGGACGCGGGTGGCCCGCGATGCGCTGATGTGCGAGCGCGCGTGCACCGTGAACGTAGCGCCGTAGGCGCGCGGCTCGACGACGACGGAGCAAGGGCCGGCGGCGAGCAACCCGCCGAGGCGAGGCTCGGCCCATCGGGCGACGCGGCGAGCATCGAGCTCCACGGCGATCCGCTCGAGCACGCCCCGCTTGTGACGAAACTTGGCGACGCCGCCGCTCACGTCGAAGGGGAACCGCACGTGGGGCAGACGCACGACGAGCTCGGTCACGTCGACGCACGCGACGACCGCGGGGCCGGCGAGCTCGATGCCGAGGCCGTCCTTTCCGATCGCGAGGCGCAGCTGGATGACCGCGCCCTCACGATCGATCGCCGGCGCCTCGTGCGACGCCGACGAGCTTCGGCCGCGCGCCTCACGAGGGCGCCGCGGCGGCGAGGAGGGCGACGGCGGATGCGCGCGGCTCACGTGCGTCAATCGTACCAACGCCTCGCCCGGAGACGCGACTTTGCTCGGAGGGCCGCCCGTCCGACGTGGTATTCGTCGGCGTCGATGAGCGGCGAGCCGTTCGCGCCCTCGCGCATGGATGAGGTGCTCGGCCCCCGCTCGCCGCTCGCCCGGCGCCTCCCGGGCTACGAGCAGCGCGACGGTCAGCTCGTGATGGCCCGGGCGGTCCACGACGCGCTCTCGCGCGACGGCCACCTGTTCGTCGAGGCCGGCACGGGCACGGGAAAGACGCTCGCCTACCTCGTGCCCGCGGTGTTGAGCGGGCGCAAGGTCGTGGTCTCGACGGCGACGCACGCCCTGCAAGAGCAGATCTTCACCAAAGACCTCCCGCTCGTGCGCGAGGTCCTCGCCGAGCACGGGGTGCGGGTCGAGGCGGCGCTCATGAAGGGGTTATCGAACTACCTCTGCAAGCGTCGCCTCGCGGAGCGCCTCCGCAGCGGCGAGGCCGTCACCGCCGAGCTCGCCCGCATCGAGCGCTGGGCGCTCGGGTCGGCCGGGGGCGACCGCGCCGAGCTCGCGGATCTCGCCGAGGGCGCGAGCGCATGGCGCGACGTGCAGTCGGGCACCGACACGCGCATAGGTGCAGGATGCAAGTACTTCGACGAGTGCTTCGTCACGCGCATGCGGCGCGCCGCGGACGAAGCGCAGATCGTCGTCGTCAACCATCACCTCTTCTTCGCCGACCTCGCCCTCCGAACTTCCAAGGCCGGAGGCTTCGGCGGAGCCATCCCCGCCTACGACGCCGTCATCTTCGACGAGGCGCACCAGATCGAGAGCGTGGCCACCGACTTCTTCGGCGTACGCATCTCGACGGCGCGCCTCGACGCGCTGACGCGTGACGCGCGGCGCGCGATCGTCGCCGCGCGCATCCTCGACGCGCTCTCGCTGCGCCTGGTCGACCAGGTCGAGGTCGCTTCCTACGCGTTCTTCTCCGCGTGGCAGGGCCCTCCCTCGAGCCGCGGCCGCGCCTCGCACCGGAGCGCCCGCGGCGACGACGGCAGGCGCGTGCTCGACGCTGCTGACTGGACGCCGGAGCGCCGCGAGGCGCTCGCGCGCCTCGACGCCTCGCTCGAGGCCCTCCACGCGTTCGCGAGCGCCGACGGGGCGGCCGACGCGGTCGCGCTCCTCGCGCGCCGAACGATGGATCTGCGCGCCGATCTCGCGCGCATTCGGGCGAGCTCCGATCGCGAGGAGCGGCACTGGGAACCCGACGACGATGAGGCCGGAACCTTGCTAGCGCGGGCTGCCCAGGGCTTCGAGAGCGGCGTCGTCTGGATCGACACCCGCGAGCGCAGCGTGTCGCTCGGCGCGAGCCCGGTCGATCTCGGTCCGCTCCTCCGGGAGAAGCTGTTCGATCGCGTACCCAGCGTCGTGTGCACGAGCGCGACGCTCGCCACGGCGACGTCCGTCGGACCGAGCTTCCACTTCGCCAAGAGCCGCCTCGGGGCCCGGGCCGAGACGACCGAGCTGGTCGTCGCTTCCCCCTTCGATTTCGAGTCTCGCGCCGTCTTCTACGTCGCCGAAGATCTCCCCGAGCCGACCGAGCCCGGCTTCGAGGAGGCGTGCGCCGATCGGGTCGTCGAGCTCGTGTCGATCACGGGCGGCGGCGCGTTCGTCCTCTGCACCTCGAACCGTGCGATGCGCGCGATCCGCGTCGCCCTCGAGGCGCGGGTGCCGGGGCCTCTCCTCGTGCAAGGGGAAGCCCCGAAGCACGCCTTGCTCGAGCGCTTTCGCGCGTCTTCCTCCGCGGTTCTCGTGGCGACGATGAGCTTCTGGGAGGGGGTCGACGTCCCCGGCCACGCGCTGCGGCTCGTCATCCTCGACAAAATCCCGTTCGCCGTCCCGAGCGATCCAGTCGTCGCGGCGCGCTGCGCGCGAATCGAGGCTGACGGCGGCAACCCTTTCACCCAGTACTCGGTGCCGAGCGCGGCGATCACGTTGAAGCAGGGCTTCGGCCGGCTCATCCGCAGCAAGCGCGACGCAGGCATCGTCGCGCTGCTCGATCGACGCGCGGTGCGGCGCGGCTACGGCAAGACGCTCCTCGCCAGCTTGCCGCCGGCGCGGCGCATGACCTCGCTCGAGAGCGTCCGCGAGTTCTGGTGGGACCTCGATCCCGACGCCGAGGCCCGAGCGTCCTCCGAGCCGCGGCACGACGCCCCGCTCCCGGGTGCCCGATGACGATGGGCGGCGCGTGTGGTACTCGGGGCGACATGAGTGAGATCACCGCCGTCATCGCCCGAGAGATCCTCGATTCCCGCGGAAATCCGACCGTCGAGGTCGAGGTCCAGACGGCCTCGGGGCACGGCCGAGCGGCCGTGCCGAGCGGCGCTTCGACCGGCGAGCACGAGGCCATCGAGCTCCGCGACGGCGACAAGAAGCGGTTCCACGGCAAGGGCGTCGTCAAGGCCGTCGAGAACGTCATCCAGACGCTCGGCCCGAGCATCATCGGCGTCGACTCGCTCGATCAGGCCGAGGTCGACAAGATCCTCATCGACGCCGACGGGACGCCGAACAAGTCGAAGCTCGGCGCGAACGCGATCCTGGGCGTCTCGATGGCGACCGCCCGCGCGGCCGCCGACTCCGTCGGCATCCCTCTCTGGCGGTATCTCGGCGGCGCGAACGCGCGTGTCCTGCCGACGCCGCTCATGAACGTGATCAACGGCGGCGCGCACGCCGACAGCGGGCTCGAGATCCAGGAGTTCATGATCGTCCCCGCGGGTCTGCCCAACTTCGCCGAGGCGCTCCGCTGCGGGGCGGAGATCTTCGCGTCGCTGAAGAAGATCCTGAAGGACAAGGGCCACACGACCGCTGTCGGAGACGAGGGTGGCTTCGCGCCCCGCCTCGGCTCGAACGAAGAGGCGATCAGCACGCTCGTGAAGGCGATCGAGGAGACCGGCTACAAGCCCGGCAAGGACGTCTTCCTCGCGCTCGACTGCGCCGCGAGCGAGTTCTTCGACAAGGGCTCGAAGAAGTACACCTTCGACAAGAAGGCCATCACCGGCGCCGAGCTCGTCGCGACCTACGAGAAGCTCTGCGAGCAGTATCCGCTCATCTCCATCGAAGACGGCTGCGCGGAGGACGACTGGGACACGTGGAAGATCCTCACCGACAAGCTGGGAAAGAAGGTCCAGCTCGTCGGCGACGACCTCTTCGTCACCAACGTCGACCGCCTGAAGAAGGGCATCGAGAAGGGCATCGCCAACGCGATCCTCATCAAGCTCAATCAGATCGGGACCGTGACGGAGACGTTCGACGCCATCCGCGTGGGTGCCGACGCGGGCTACCGCAGCGTCATCAGCCACCGCTCGGGGGAGACCGAGGACACGTTCATCGCGGATCTCGCCGTCGCGACGAACGCGGGGCAGATCAAGACGGGCAGCCTCTCGCGTTCGGATCGGGTCGCGAAGTACAACCAGCTGCTCCGGATCTCGTTCGAGCTGGGCGCCGGCGCGATTTACGCCGGCAAGCGGCCCTTCACGCGCGGCTAGGCCGCGGCGCGGCGCGCCGATCGCCGGGAAAACGTGGGTCCGCGGGACCGAACGCCTCGGCCGCGCGCGAAATGGCCCACGCGGCGAGCGGTCGTGTAGTCTTGCACGTGGCGCGCGGTCGCCGTCACGATGAAACCGATCGAGGAGCTTCTTAAGAACCTCGGACGAGCCGAGGTGCTCGAGTTCGGGCTCGTGACCAATCGGCTGCCGAGCGTCAACATCGGCGGAAAGTTCGAGCCCGTCGACGACGAGGCGCCGACGACCGACGTCCTCTTGCAGATGCTGATCGCGATGGGCGGGAGCCGCTACGTCGAGCAGCTCAGCGAGCGTCCGGTCCAGTGGACGACGCGGCTCGACGGCGTGGGCGTGATCGCGGTCGCCGCCATCATGCGAAAAGACGTCGTTCAGGCGCGCTTCACGGTCGCGCGCCGCGACGCGCCGTCGGCAGGGCGGCCTTCCCAAGCGCCCGCACAGTCGCCCGCGGCGACATCGCCGCAAGGTCCGTCTGCGATCACGCCGGAGAAGCGGCCGGCACCCGCGCCCGCCGCCGCGCCGCAGCCGCGGCCCGAGCCGGCGGCTACCCAGGGTGCGGCGAGACCGGCGGCGCAGTTCACGCGCACGCAGCAGGGCACGGGGCCTGCCGCGCAGCCGGCGCCGGCCTCGAGCCAGCAGCCCGCGCCGGCGCAGAAGGCAGCTGCGGCGCCCGCATCTCAGCCCGCGAAGCCCGCCGCGCAACCCGTGGCGACGCAGCAGGCGCCCGCGAAGACGGCGCTTTCCCCCGCGCCTCAGCCGGCCCCTCAGCCCGACGAGTGGGATGACGACGACGAGCCGACCGTGCAGACGCTCTCACCGCCGGTGGCTCCGCCGCCGGGAGCCGAACCGAAGCCCAAGCCCGCGCGCAAGCCCGAAGAGGTCACGGGATCGACCGCTCCGCCGTCTCCTGCGGACGTTCAGAAAGAGGCCGAGGAGCGCAAGGCGGCCGAGGAGCGCAAGGCGGCCGAGGAGCGCAAGGTCGCCGAGGAGCGCAAGGCGGCCGAGGAGCGCAAGGCGGCCGAGGAGCGCAAGGCGGCCGAGGAGAAACGGCTCGCCGATGAGCGTCGAGTCATCGAAGAGCGCAAGGCGGTCGAGGAACGTCGCGCGCAAGAGCGCAAAGCGCAGGAGCGCGCGGCGGTCGAACGCGCGGCCAACGAGCGAGCCGCTGTCGAGCGAGCTGCGGCAGAGAAGCGCGCCGCCGTCGAGCGTGCGGCCGCCGAGCGCGCCGCGGCCCAAGAGCGGGCGGCGCAAGAACGCGCGAACCTCGAGCGCGCCAAGCTCGAGCGCCGGATCTCCACGCCCACCTCCGTCGACGCGGTCGACGTCGAGATCACGACGTCGGACCCTGGCCAGCGCGCGGCCTCTGCGGTCGCGTCGGCGACCGAAGCCGAGGAGATCGAGGCCGACGTCGCAGACAACACCGTCGAGCTCACGCCCCCCGTCGTCGCCGGTCCGATCCCGGGAACGAACATCATCCCATCCGCGATTGTCGCGACCGCGCCTTCCGCCGCAACCAGCGAGAAGGAGCGCCCTCGGGCCGACGGCACGCTCGACTCGTTCCTCGCGATGGCCGCGTCGGCGCGCGCGAGCGACGTGCACCTCGTGGCCGGTCGGCCGCTCTTCCTCCGGATCGCGAGCGATCTCGTGCCACGGACGCAGCCGGTGCAGCCGGAGCACGTCGAGCGCATCGCGCGCGAGCTCATTCCGGTGCGCCTCCGTGAGCGATTCGAGGCCGAAGGCGCCTGCGACTTCGCCATCGACCATCCTCAGCACGGCCGGTTCCGCGTGAACGTTTCGCGGCAGCGGACCGGGTACAAGCTGAGCATGCGCGTGGTTCCTCGCGAGGTTCCCACCCTCGCGTCGCTGGCGCTCCCCGAGGCCGTGGGCGGCGCGACGAAGCACGCTCGAGGTCTCGTGCTCGTCACCGGGCCCGCGGGCCACGGCAAGACGAGCACCCTCGCGGCGATCGTCGGAATGCTCAACGCCACCACTGCGCGCCACATCCTGACGCTCGAGGACCCGATCGAGTTCGTCCACCCGCGCAAGCGCGCGATCGTCAGCCAGCGGGAGGTCGGCGCGCACGCGCGCTCCTACGCCGCCGGGCTCGAAGCTGCGATGCGCGAGGACCCAGACGTCATCGTCGTCGGCGAGCTCGTCGACGCCGCGACCGTGCGCGAGGCCGTGGCGGCGAGCGAGACCGGGCACCTCGTCCTCGCGACGATGAGCACGCAGAGCGCCGCCAAGACGGTCGACCGCCTCGTCGAGATGTTTCCCTACGCCGAGCAGGCTCAGATGCGCATGAGCATCGCGGGCGCGCTGCGGCTCATCATTGGCCAACGCCTCGTGCCCAGCGCCGACCGCACGCGGCTCCACGCCGCGATCGAGCTCCTCCCGGCATCCATCGCGCTCTACACGCTCATTCGCGACGAGCGAACTGCGCAGATCCCGAGCCTCCAGCAGCGCGGGCGCTCGCTCGGAGTGGTCCGTCTCGACGAGTCACTCGCCGAGCTCGTTCGAAGCCAGAAGGTGACCCTCGAGGTGGCGAAGCAGCTCGCCGAGTCGCCGCCCGAGCTGGAGGCGCTCGCGTCGCGGAACGCGCCGGCGGTGGCGAGGAAGGCCTGAGCCGTGGCGAAGATCGATCTCCTCTTCGACGATTTGGTGAAGCGTGGTGGCTCCGACTTGCACCTCGGTGTCGGCCATCCGCCCCTTGCGCGCGTGCGCGGCGATCTCGTCGCTCTGCGCGACGGCACGCTCGACGCCAAAGATCTCGAAGACGTCCTGACCGAGATCCTGACGCCGGCGCAGCGCGCGAGCCTCGACGTGAGCCTCGATCTCGACTTCGCCCACGCGCATCGTGACGTCGCGCGCTTCCGCGCGAGCTACTTCATCAAGAGCGGCGGCCTCGGGGCAGTCTTCCGCCTCGTGCCAAGCCGTGTTCTCACGCTCGCGGAGCTCGGCTGCCCCGAGGTCCTTTGGAAGCTCGCTGATCGCCGGAGCGGCCTCGTGCTGGTGACCGGTCCGAGCTCGTGCGGGAAGTCGACGACCGTCGCGGCGATGCTCGACCACATCAACAAGACTCGCGCTTGTCACATCCTCACGATCGAAGATCCCATCGAGTTCGTGCACGAGCCGCTGCGGGCCCACATCACGCAGCGCGAGGTGCGCTCGCACGTGCCGTGCGCAGTGGCTGCGTTGCGCAACGCCGCGCGAGAGAACCCCGACGTCATCTTCGCCTCCGAGCTGCGAACGAACGACGCTCTCGAGCTCGCCCTCGACCTCGCGACGCGCGGTATCCTCGTCGTCGTGACGATGCGCACCAACGGCGCCGTCGCCACCATCGACCGCATCGTGGGCGCGTTCCCGCCCGAGGAACAGGCGCACGTCCGGTCGCTGCTCGCCGACACCCTCGCCGGCGTCGTCTCCCAGCAACTCGTGCGGACGACGGACGGGAAGGGCGGCATTCCGGTCCACGAGGTCTTCGTCGCCACCGCTCCCGGCGCTCAGCTCGTGCGGGAGAACAAGACCGGACAGCTGCTGTCGGTCATGCAAGCCGGCCAGTCGCAGGGAATGCAGACGATGGACATGGCCCTCGAGCGGCTGCTCACGCAGAGCCGGATCACCGCCGAGCTCGCGCTCGATCGCGCGGTGGACAAGGAGAGCTTCGCCCGCGTCGTCGCGCGCGTGCGCCCCGACCTGGCAGAGAGCCTGGGCTGAAGTCGCGCTCAGCGGCTTAGGTCGCGCGCCAAGCGCTCCCGCAGCGCCGCGACGTCGGGGATGACGAGGCGGTCGGCCTCGACGTCGAGCTCCATCCCATAGCGCACCGCCACGGCGAACATCGCGATGGGCGGCAGGCCGAGCTGCGCCTCGAGCTCCGCTCCGAGCGTGCTCCACTTCATCGAGACGCTGGTGCCGTTGGTCTCGCCCCACGTCATCACGTTCATCAGCGCCTGATTGGCGAGCCGCGCGGGGCTCGGGCTCGCCGCGAACGTCGTCCGATGCTTGGTGTCGATGTCGCGGAACCGAGCCGCAAGCGACTTGAGGAGCTTCGCCATCCAGGGCTTGAGCGCGGCGAGCTCCTGCTCGAGGACGCCGGCGGTCACGATGAGGACCGTCGTCCGCTCGACGGCGACGACCGTGGCCGTGCGGGGACCCTCCGTGAGGATCGCCATCTCTCCGAAGACGTCGCCCGGCCCGATCGTCTTGAGCACCTCGGTGCCGCTTGCCGTCTCCTTCTGCACGTCGCACCGGCCCGCGACGATGATGTAGGCGGCGTCGCCCTGCTCGCCGTCACGCACGATCGTCTCGCCGGCCTCGTAGGTATGGCGGGGGAAGTCCGCGCCGCCGCGCATGAACTGCAGGACGTCGTCGCGGAAACCGATGACGCTCGCGTAGCGATCCGCCGGGTCTTTGGCCATCGCGCGCAGAACGATGCGTTCGAGCTCGGGCGGAACGCTCCCGTCCTTCGCGATCTTGCGCGGGGCGGGGAATGCGCCGGCGGCGGCCAGGCTCAACGTCTCGGTTCGGTCGGCGCTCGCGTAGGGGGGGCGTCGCGTGAGGATCTCGTAGAGCAGCGAGCCGAGGAGAAAGACGTCGGAGCGTGCGTCGAGCTTCGCGCGATCGCCGCGGGCTTGCTCCGGCGACATGTAGCAGGGTGTTCCGATGACGGAGTTGTCGGTCGCCGAGGGCCTCCCCTGCGCGGCGGCGGGCGCCGACCCCAACGCGGCTGGAGGGCCTTCGGGTTCGGCGGAGACGAGGCGCGCGATACCCCAGTCCATCAGATAAACCTGCCCGAAGTCGCCCACCATCACGTTCGCCGGCTTGATGTCGCAGTGCAAGACGCCTCGGCTGTGGGCGAACGCCAGCGCGTCGCAGACCTTGGTCACGACCTCGAGCAGGGCGAAGAGGGTCGCGGTGTCGAGCGGGCCCTTGGGGAGCGCGCGGATGTAGTCGCAAAGTGTCTGGCCCTCGATGAGCTTCATCGCGAAGTAGAGCTTGTCGCTCTCGCGCTCGCCGATGTCGTAGATGGGCACGATGTGGGGATGATCGAGCACCCCGGTCAACCGCGCTTCGCGGAGGAACATGCGCACCGTCGACTCGCTCGTGCGGAGGTGCGCGTGCAGCGTCTTCAGCGCGATGCGGCGGTCGAGCGCGCGGTCGACCGCGACGTCGATCGCGCCCATGCCACCCGAGGCGGCGCGCGACTCGATGGCGAGGCGATCGGCCGGCGCCTTGCGAATCTCGCCAAGGATCGAGTCGACCGATCCCGAGGGCACGATGAGCTCGCGCATCGTGGGAGGCGCGGCCGTCGCCGACGTGGCTCGCGTGAGAGCGCCGCCGGCGCTCGGCACGACGATCGTGGCGTCGGCGCGCCGGCGCTCGGGCACCGTCACCGGCAGCTCCTTGGGCACGACAGTACTCGGTTGGGCGTCGGGAGGCGGCCTCTTCGCGTCGCTCCCCATGTCAGGCCCGCGCCTTCCGCGCGTGGCGGTCGAAGTCGTCCGCGAGCGCGCGCGCGAGCATCATCGAGATTCCCATGATCGGCAGCTGCGAGTTCACCCCGATGCTCGTCGGCAGGATGCTGCCATCGATGACGAAGAGGTTCTCCACCGCCCAGGTCTCGCCGCTCGGCTTCACGACACCTGCCTCCGGGCGCGTGCTCATCTTGGCCGAGCCGAGCGGATGAAACGCCATGCACTCGACGCGGCTCGCGTGAAGCGCGTAGTCGGAGAGGAAGTCGAGCTCCTTCTGGTTCTTCACCGTCGACATCCCGAAGATCGGAACCAGGACCTCGCGCGCGCCCGCGGCGAAGGCGATCTTGCTCAGGATCTGGATCGTCTTGAAGAGGCGCTCCTTGTCCCGGCGGATCATCCGATACAGAACGAGGGGCTCGCGCGAGAACCAGCGGCGGACCTGGCCGCCGCCGTCGTCGTGGACCATGCCGCCGAAGAACGCGAGGTTCGGGATGTTCTTCACGAGCCGACGGTGCTCGTGTCCGACCCCGGGGAACGCCGCCGCGAGGACGTTGACCGCGGAGTAGACGCCGTTGAGCCAGATCCCTTCGCCAAGGAAGTGATCGGTATAGACGCTCTGGAGGGCGCCGTCCCACCCGTCGACCCTCTCGTCGAAGAGGGCGCCGATGCGGACCGCGGGATGGAGGGTGAGGTGGCGGCCGATGTGAGGGGAGTCGAGCCCGCTCCGGCGGAGGAGGATCGGCGTGTGCATCGATCCGCAAGCGACGATGACGACCTTGGCGCGCACCTCGAACCGCACGCCAGGCTCGCCGGTGACCCCGTCGAGGAAGCGACCGCGGACGCCACGCGCGCGACCGCCGGTCACCTCGACCCGCTCGACGAGCGCGTCGGAGACGATGGTCGCGCCGTGTCGTACCGCGTCGGGCAAGAAGGAGACGTCGACGCTCATCTTGGCGCCATTGGGGCAGCCGAAGTTGCAGCGCGCCGCTCCCTTACAGCCGTGGGTGTTGCGGCGCATGCTCTTCATCGGGATGTCGAGCCTTGCCGCGCCCTCGACGAACAGCTCGGTCGCGCGCGAGCGCATGTGGGTCGGGACCGTCTCGACGTGACAGATCTTCTCGACCTCCGTGAAGTACGGATCGACGCCCTCCGGCGTCATCCGAGAGAGCGAGAGCTCGTCGCTCCAGACGTGCAGGACCTCGTCGGGGATACGGAAGCAGACGGCGCCGGTGAGCACGCTCGATCCGCCCACGCATTTTCCGGCGAGGAGGCTGATGAGGGGCGTGTCGCCCACGCCCATCGCGATGGACATCCCCGACTCGCGCGCCATGCGGCGGAACGTGTTCGACGGCGTCATCGCGCCGTACTCCGACGGCGAGTAATGACCTCCTTCCTCCAGCACGAGCACGCTGCGCCCGTCGCGCGCGAGCTCGCGCGCGACGACGGCGCCCCCCGCGCCCGAGCCGACGACGACGACGTCGACCTTCGCGGAGAAAGGCCGGGTCTGCTCACGCCCGCGGATCACCGGGAGCCGATCGGGGGCGCGGTCGGCCGCACCGGCGATCGGCAGCGACGCCGCGGCGCTCATCGCGCGCCTCCGAGGTAGCGCTTCCGTTCCGGCCCTGGATACCCGAGGCCGGCGAGCTCGGCGTCGTCCTCGTAGAAGATCATCGTCATCACCGTCTTGTAAGCGACGACGATGAGCGGGAGCTGGCGGACCTTCGAGCGATCGAGCCGCTCGAGGTGGGCGATTCGCTCGTCGACGTCGAGCGCCTCGAACGGCCTGAATCGCCCGTAGAGGAGGGGAGACCACTGCAGGACGCCGAGCATCAACACCAGTCCGAAGCGAGCGGTCTTGCTCGCCGGGCTGATGAACGCGTCGACGTCGTCGACGAACGCTTCGAGCTTCTCCGTCGTCGCCTCGCCGGACGGGGAGAAGAGCGCCTCGCCGAGGGCGCGGACGATCGACCGGTGCCGCGGGCGGAGCGTGGTCCGCGTGTAGTCCTTCGTGACGAGCTTCGGCATCATCCGTTTCGGCCAGGCAGTATACGCCGGGCGCTCAGCCGCGACGGCGGAACTCCACGCTCGTTCCCAGGTGGCCGAGGCGCCGCGCCTCGAGGCACGCGGGCGAGCCTGGTTCCACGATCCGGCAGTCCTCCGGTCGAGACTCGTAGACCGCGCACGGATACTTGCCCGGGCTCGACACGTCGAGCCCCGCGCATCGCTCGCCGGTGTTCCTCACGAAGCGCATCCACGGGGGCTTGTCGTCGACCTCGGTGTAGAGATCGAGCAGGCGCTTGCCCATCCGCGCTTCGTCGGGCTCGAGCAGATGCACCGTACGCGGACCGTGATGGCAGCAGCGCCCGCAGTCGACGCAGTCCGCGCCTCCGGGGTCGGGAGAGGCGTCCTCGGGATGGACGGGAGGAAGCGGCACTCTATCCTGGGGCGTCGGCGCGGTTGCCGCCGAGCGAGGCGGGCCAGCTCGCGTCCTCGACCATCGACGCGACGGCGCGGATGTCGGCGCGGAGCACCTCCGCCGTCGGCCTGTGGCGTGGATCGCGGCGCAGCGTCGTCACGAGCACCTCGGCGAGCGGTCCGACCTCGGGGTTGGCGATGAGCGATCGCATCGGGAGCGGCGCGCCGTCGTGCGAGACGTGCATCGTGACCTGGGTGACCTCGTTCGGCGCGTCGAAGAGAACCTTGCCGGTCAGCATCTCGAACGCGAGGCATCCGAAGGAGTAGATGTCCGAGGCCATCGGCTGGGGCGTGAAGTCGTCGGGGACGACGCCCCAGACCTCGGGCGCGCCGTAAGGGCCGGTGCCGCAGCCGGGGCGGATCTTGCGGCCCGCGAGGCCGAAGTCCACGAGGACGCCTTGCTCTCCCTTTCGCAGGAGCACGTTCGACGGCTTGATGTCGAGGTGCGCGAGGCCGACGGAGTGCATCGCTTCGAGGCCCGCGAGCACGTCGTCGAGCGCCTTGAGGCACTTCTTCATCGTGAAGGTCTTGGCGTCGATCACCCGCTCGAGGGTGACGCCTTCGACGAGCTCCATGACGAGGATGGGTAGCGGTCGCGCGGCGAGGTCGAAGGTCACGAAGCGCGCGAGGTTGACGTGGTTCGGCAGCATGATGAGCGCCGAGGCCTCTTCGCGGAACAGCTTGAAGAACTCGTCCTGAGAGACCGAACGCGCCGCGGTGGCGTTGTAGTCGGGCACCTTGAGGGCGAAGCGCTCGGCCTTCTCCTCGTGGCGATCTTCGACGCGGTTGACGACGAACACCGAAGCGGTGCCGCCGACGCCGAGCGCGCGCACGACGTAGAAGCCGCCGATCGTGCGGCGGGCGGGCAGCCACTGCGGGAGCTGCTCGCCCATCGGCATGTGCGCGACGTCGCGAGACGGGCGCTCGATGGGCATGTCGCCGAGCGTCCAGAGGACGCCCGCGGTGAGGCGCGCGATCCCGTGCGGGAGGCCCGCGAGCAGCTCGTCGATCGCCGGGGCGAGGGTCTCCTCGGTGAGCACGAGGTCGGCGCCCGCGAGAACGCGCGACACCGCCATGCTGAGCAGCTTGGGCTGCGGGGGCGACATCGCCATCGTGGGCAGCTCGGGATCGAGCCGGCCCCGGGCGCCGATGCACATCTGCGCGAGCGCGCCGACCCACGTCTCGACCGCGGCGATCACGTCGGGCTCCGAGGCTCCCGCGGTCGCGAGGCCGCGGAGCGAGCCCACCTTGGTGATCGTCTGCAGCGCGCCGTGGAGGCGCACGAGGACGGTGCGAAGCGACTCGCTACGGGCAGAAGCCTCGGGCGCGAGCTCGCTCGCGAGCTCTTCGAAGGCCCTCAGCCGGTCGGCCGTAGGCGAGCCTGGCGGCGGCGCGATCGACGGCGGATAGATCGAGTCTTTGGGGTCCGTGGCGACCTTCTCGATCGGCTTCGTCGCGTCGGAGTCGCGGAGGAAGCGCGCGTAGCGCAGGAGCGCGTGCCGCAGGTCCGGATCCATGGACGCCTCGGCGAGCATCTCGAACTCAGCGGTCGACTTGATGCGCAGCGCGAGCGCGAGCAACGCGTCGGCCACGTCGGCGACGCCGAGGCGGACGAGCGCGTCGAGGGCGCGGGCGAGCGACGCGAGGAGTGTGCGCTTGAAGAGCGGCGACGGATCGTGATCGAAGTGCTCGAGGAGTGCCTTGACGGTGCGGAGCCAGAGGGCGCGGAGGCGCTTGGCGCGCTGTACGTCGGCTCCCTCGCTCTCGTGGCTTCGCGAGGTGCGCCCGACCGTCTCGATCCCTTCGCCGAGGTCGCCGTCGACGAGGTGGAGCAGTGAGCGCAGCCGCCGGAGGCGGAGGGTGGCGTGCTTCGGTTGCTCCTTCGAGGCCGCGATCTCGTCGGGGGCTTCGCAGGCGACGATCCACTCGGCGACTCGCTCGCGGATGGCGTCGAACGCGTCTTCGCTAGCACGGACCTGCTCGCCTGCTCCGCCGAGCTTGAGGAGATCGGCGATGACGTGCCGCTCGAGGAGCGCGGCGTCGAGATCGCGCAGGACCGCCATGGCGGTGCGTCGTGCGAGCGATCCCGTTCGTCCGTCGGCGTCGTCGTCGCGGGTGATCGCCGCGAGCGCGTCCATGCCGCCTTGGGCCGACGTGATCGCGGCGCGCGCCCGTCCGTAGGCCGCGAGCGCGCCTTCGGTGACGAACGCGTCGAGCGCGGACGCGACCTGGAGCCGAATGGGCCTGTCGTCGCGGGGGGCGGGGTCGAGGTCGCGCGCGATCTCGGCGAAGAGCGCGTCGGCGCCGTCGTCTTCCCCTCTGGGCTTCGCCCGATCGCTCTTGAGGAGCTCGAACGCCTTGTTCGACGCGCGCTCCGTGATCTTCGAGGGCCCGAATTCGAAGCGCAGCTCGGCGATTGCCTCCGCGATCTCGGGCGAAGCGACGGAGAGCACGCTGTCGAGCATCTTGGTCGCCGCTTCGGGCTCGGCCTCGATGGTGCGGGGGATGCCCCAGACGAACGACGCCGCGCTCGCGCGATCTTCATGGGTGAAGAAGCCCCTCTTGACGAGCGCGTTCGTGATCTTGATCGCCTCGTCGGGCCTGACCGCGCCGAGCGCGGCGAGCGACGCCGTGGCGCGGCGCCATTCGGTCGGGCTGAGGCCTTCTTTGAGACTCTCCTGGATCTGGTGTCTGAGCTCCGGCACCCACGCCGCGCACAGGCCGCGCGCGACCGCGACGTAGCGCCAGACGAGCGACTCGCGATCGGCGAGGAGGCGGTTGTATGCGACGCGCACTGTGTCGCCGACGAAGACTCGCAGCGAGTGGGTGTCGCCCATCTGCGCGCGACGAGCGGCTTCACGCGCGGCGCGCTCGAGGATCTTGGCCGCGAGGCGGCGAGCAGGGAGCGAGCGCGTCGACGGCGTCGCGATCCACTCGCGCGCGAGCTCACGCCGACTGATGAGGGCGAGGCAGAGCGGCCCGTCGGCGATGCCGTGCACGATGGGCAGCTCCGTCACGAGGCCGACGCGCGCGCGGATCGCGGGGCTCTGGAGGCCCTTGCCCCCGGTCTGCGCCATGATCGTGGCCATGGACGTGAACGTCTCCGCGTTGCCCGCGAGCATGCGCGCGAGAACGCGGCGCCCGAGCTCGCGCTGCTCCGAGCCGACGGGCAGCGCCGCCGCGAGGCTGTAGAGCGCGATGCCCGCCGCTTGGGGCGAGAGCCAATCGAGGTCGTCGACGAGCCCGCCCTCGAGCGCGGCCTGGACGCCCTTCAAGAGGACGTCCGGGTGGAGCCCTTCGAGCGGCCCCGGACCTCCCTCCGTCGGCACGCGAGAGAGCGCAGCCATCGCCTGTCGCCACAGACCGCGACGGTCGTTCGGGCTCGCTTGGGCGAGCTCGAGGAGGCTCGAGACGTAGAAGGACGGGTCGCGCAACGGAGCCAAAAATAGCCTACCGGGCTTCGCACCCAGGGCGGAAGTGTATCGGTATTGGACGTTTTTCGCGTGTTCGGCGCCCAGCGGCCACGCTCGAAACCGTGCTAAGAGGCGCACCGTGATCGTCCTCGACAAAGTCACCAAGCGCTTCGGACCGAAGATCCTCTTCGAGAACGTCTCGATGCAGTTCGACCCGGCGAAGCGCTACGGTCTGACGGGCGCCAACGGCGCCGGCAAGAGCACCCTCCTCAAGATGCTCGAGGGCAACGAGGACACCGACACCGGCGCGATCACGATCCCGGGCAATCTCCGCCTCGGCGTCCTCAAGCAGAACCACTTCGAGTACGATCAGGAGCGCATCCTCGACACCGTCATCATGGGCAACAAGGCCCTGTGGGACGCGATGCAGGAGAAGGAGCGTTTGCTCGTCGGTGAGGTGACCGACGAGGTCGGCGTCCGGCTCGGCGAGCTCGAGGGAACGATCGGCGAAGAGAACGGCTACATGGCCGAGAGCGAAGCGGCCGAGCTGCTCGTCGGTCTAGGCATCCCCGCCGACAAGCACGAGTCGAAGATGAACTCGCTCGCCGGAGGCTACAAGCTCCGCGTTCTCATCGCGCAGGTGCTCTTCGGCCGGCCCGACGTCCTCTTGCTCGACGAGCCCACGAACCACCTCGATCTCGAGTCGATCCGCTGGCTCGAGCACTTCTTGACCGAGGAGTTCAAGGGCACGCTCGTCGTCGTCAGTCACGACCGCCACTTCCTCAACGCAGTCGCCACGCACATCGCCGACGTCGACTACCAGACCATCACGGTCTACGCCGGCAACTACGCCGACTTCGTCGACGCGAAGTACGAGAACAACCAGCGCGCCGCGGCGCAGGCCGCGACCGCGAAGAAGAAGGTCGCGGAGCTGCAGGAGTTCGTGCAGCGCTTCGGCTCGCACGCGTCGAAGAGCAAGCAGGCGCAGTCGCGGGTGAAGCAGATCGACAAGCTGAAGGAGGAGATCGAGGCGAAGGGCCCGAAGCGCTCGAGCCTCGTGCGCCCCTTCATTCGCTTCGAGATGGACAAGCCGAGCGGGCGCGACGTGCTGCGCATGGAGAACGTTTCGAAGACCTTCGCCTCTGACAAAGGCAAAGAGATCGTCGTCTACGACAAGGTTGCTTACAACGTGAACCGCGGCGACAAGATCGCGGTCACCGGGCCGAACGGCATCGGCAAGTCGACGCTCCTCAAGCTGATGGTGGGCGGCTTCGGCGGCCTCGACGAAGACACCAAGCACGACGTGGTCAAGCCCGAGACCGGCGAGATCCGCTGGGGGCACGACACGTCCGTCGGCTACTTCGCTCAAGACACGCACGAGGCGCTCAATCGGACCGCCGCGGGCATGAACGCGTTCCAATGGCTCTACCAATGGGACAAGCTCGCGCCGCAGGAGCACATTCGCGCGATCCTCGGGCGGCTGCTCTTCTCTGGTGAGGCGGGCCTCAAGCAAGCGTCGACGATGTCTGGCGGCGAGTGCGCGCGGCTCCTCCTCGCGAAGCTCCTCGTGCTCAAGCACAACGTGCTCGTCCTCGACGAGCCCACCAATCACCTCGACATCGAGTCGATCGAGGGCCTGCTCGACGGCCTGAAGGGCTTCGCGGGCACGATCATCTTCGTCAGCCACGACCGGCACGTCGTGTCCGAGCTCGCGACGCGCATCGTCGAGCTCCGACCGCGCAACGACGGACCCGGCGCGGAGATCGTCGACTTCGGCGGCACCTACGAGGAGTTCCTCGAGCGCGAAGGGCGCGATTTCACTCGCAAGGATTGAGCGCGTGGCGAGCGTCGCGAGGGCGCTCGCCGCCGTCCTTGCCGGGGCCGCGCTCATCGGCGTCGGTTGCAGACCGGAAGCGCCGCCCGCGCCCGCGCGCCCCGGCGTCGCGCCTGCCGGCTCCGCGGCGACGACCGCGCCGAAGCTCCGAACCGGCGACTTCGTCGTCTACGGCGTGACGGGGACCGCGAGCAACGGTTCGTTCATGTTCGTCGCGTCGGTGATCTCCGACGAGGGCGGCCGCCTCGTGCTCGACGTCGGCACGAAGCGAGGCGACGCGGCGGCGCGCCAACGGCGCGTCGTCCACGGCCCCGGGGAGCTCGATGCGATCTTCGCGTCGATGACCGCCGTCGAAGCGTCCGGCGAGGCCCGTGACGTGACGCGCGAGCGCGCCGACGTGAAGGCAGGACGGTCGAGCTTCACATGCGAGGTGATCTCCGGGCTCCGCGCGTGGAAGGGGCGCACGCTCCGCTTCGCCGTCGCAGAGTGCCCGACCTTCCCCTGGAGACACGGTCCGCTGCGCTACTGGGATCCGGTCACGAACGAGACCGTGCTCAGCGTGGAGATCGCCGATGCGGGTCGAGAGGTCGCCTGCGACTACGACGAGCCTGGGTGCCCGGAGACCGAGGTGTGTGCGTTCGTCGAGAAGACGCGGAGCGCGTGCGTCCCGTTCGCGTCGCGCGAAGAGCCGCTCGCGCCGCCCTTCGCCCCCGGCTCGTGGTTCGCGTGCACGCAGCGCGCGCGGAGCGCGGCGAAGCGGAGTCACTCGTTCGTCGGCGACATCTTCGCGATCGATCTGATCGGCCCGAAGGAAGCCTCCGTCGTCGTGGTGGTCGCGCCGCTCTCGGGCGAGGTTCACGTGTTCGATGGCTGCAACGAGCGCGAAGCCGGCCCCGATGCGTTCAACGACTCGAAGTGTGGGCTCGGATACGGCAACCACGTGAAGATCTGGGACGGCAGCGACATCGTCATGCTCGCCCACCTCGCCGAGGTTCGCGTTGCGCGCGGCCGGATCGCCAAGGGCGACGTCGTCGGCATCGCCGGCGTCTCCGGCCAAGCGGGCAAGCGTCACGTGCACATGACGACGACGCGTCCGGCGCCGGGTGAGGACCCGCAGCGGCTCCTCGAGACGCCCGGCTTCAAGGGCCCCGTACCGGTGCGGACGCGATTGTCGATGGCTCGGCCGGATCAGGACCCGACGGCGGAGCGCGTCGATCTCCTCGGCTGCAGCGACGACGGGGTCGAGGGCTACCTCGCGCCCTGACGGGAGCATCGCCGGCTCGTCCCCCTGCGTCGGCGGTGCGTCCCCCCGCGTCGGCGGTGCGCCCCCAGCGTCGGCGGGTCGTCCGCCGCGTCGCCGCTCCATTCCCCCGCACCATCGCGTTTCTCGCCCCGGTCTCCGCGCGCGACATTCGCCGGAATCGAGAGCGCCCCCGCCGTGCGAGTCGCTTCCTCACGCGCGGGTCGACGCGCCCTTCAGGGGGATCGAGGGCGTGCGCGAAGGAGGGCCGGCCGCTCCCATCTTTTCGCGCGCGCGTCGCGAAAACGCGCAACCGATCGCCGCGTGCAGCCGATGTAGGCGAAGGCACACGGTGAGCTCCTTCACGTGTCGTTCATTTCTCCCAACGCAGAGGAGGTCTCATGAAGTTATCGATCGGCGAAAAGGCAACGCGCGTCCTCAAGCTGATTCTCGGGCTCCGCAACCCGCGCGTCGCTGCGCTCATGGCGGCCTACGGGTTCACTGACGCGGACTTCGAGGAGGGCTGGCGGCTTCTGCACGGCGTGAGCCGGGTCAAGCTCGGGATCGATGCGCGCGTCGGCCTCCCCAACCCCGACGCAGACACGATCGAGCGCCTCGACGCGTGGGAGAACCGATGGTTTCCCGTCGCGGCGGCCAGCCTCGAACGACGATTTCCCTCCCTGCACGCGCAGCTCTTCAAGAATCTGTCGCAGACCTCGGGGCCCGCGGTGGCCGTGGGCGTTCGCACCTTCGTCGATCGCTTCGACGATCTGGCGGCGGGCGCCTACGGTCCCGAAGGCGCCGCGGCGGTCGAGCTGCTGCGCGGCCGCGGTCTCACCGAGGCCGTGGTCGACGACGCGCGCACGCTCCTCGAAGCGGTCGCCAAGCGGGCGCCGATCGATCTCGATGCCGACGTCGACAAGGAGGCCATCGCGAAGGCGGAGAGCGATCTCTGGGCTTGGTACCTCGAGTGGAGTCAGATCGCCCGCGTCGCGATCACGCAGCGCGTCCTGCTCAAGCAGATGGGGTTCATCGCTTCCAAGTCGAAGTCGAGCCCGCCCGGCGCGCCCGACGACGACGACGAGCGCGACGATCCCTCACCGGTCTCGAACGGCCAGGCCGTGCCCGTGATCGAGCACTGATGAGGCGCGCGGCTCACGCCGAGGAGGGCTTCCTGCCCTCCTCGGCGCGCCCATCGCGCCGCCGCCGCAGCGCGCGTGCGCACAGGACCGCGATCTGCGCCTCCAGCTCCGCGGCGGCCGCGACGAGCTCCTGCGCGTAGGGTGGATCGAAGCGCAAGACGCGGGGCCTCTCACTCGCCTCGAGAGCCTCGAGGGTCACGAGCACGCGCGGCGCGCGGAGATCGACGCTCATCGATCGCAGCGTGATGCCCGGCTCGCGCGCCTCGAGCCAGCGGCGGACGCCGTCGGCGAGATCGAGCACGCTCCGCGCGTCGTCGCCCCGGAGGTCGACGCCCGGGCCCTCGAAGAGGCACCCGGCCTCGTCGCGCGAGGGTACCGCGCGGACGTGACCTTCGTGGAAGCGAAGTTTGTACGACGCGAGCTCGAGCGTCACGCGCGCGCGGGCGGCCGCGTGCCGAAGACGGCCTCGTGCAGTCTGCCGGAGACGTCCCAGTCGGTGAGCTCGGCGTAACCGCCGACGGGCGCGGCCGCGACGAACACCACCGGAAGCTCGTCTTCCTTGCAGCGCGCTTCGCGCATGACGAAGTCTTTGGTCGTCTCGTCGCCCGTGACGTCGAGGAGCGTGTACCTGATGCCTCGCGAGTCCAAGGTCTCCTGGATTCGACCCAGCATCCGCGCGTTGCGGTCCTTCTCGAAGTAGATCATCACGGGCGCGGCCTCGCGCGGCATCGACGAAACCCGATCGCCGCGGCCCTCGGTGCGCCGCAGCTCCGCCAGGCGCTCGCGCGCGTCGCGGCGGCGCTCGATCTCCTCCCGCGAGCAGATCGGCTCGCCGAGGACGACGTTCACGCGGCGCGCGAGATCCTTCGGGAAGCGCACCGGCAGGAAGCCGTCGCCGACCTTGGTGACGAGGACGCGATGGAGCGAGGTGCGAACGAGGTTCAGCATCGGGCCGCGACCTTACCAGCCCGCGTGAGCGGCCTCAAGGCAGGGCGATCGTGAAGGAATCGCGCGCCGCGCCGCTGTCGTCGACGGCCTTCGCGCGGAGCTCCTTGCCCTCGACGACGACGTCGAGCGCGTGGAAGAAGCCTCCGGACGCCCTGCGCATCGCGCACTCGGCGCGGGAGAGGTTCTCGTCGATGTTGCCGATGAGCCCGCCGCCGCCGCCGGTCGTCACGAAGGTGAGACCGTCGATCTCGAAGCGCTCGTAGCCGTGGATGTGCGCCTGGATCACGAAGACGACCTTGTGCTGGGCGAACGCAGACGCGAAGGCCTTCCGCTCGGTGTCCTTCTGGGCGTTGTCGCCGCAGGTGACGAACGGCCGATGCATCGCGATGATCGATCCGCGAAAGCCGGGCTGCTGGCTGACGTCGCTCAGGCCCGCGAGGAGCCACTGACCTTGCGGCGAGCCCGGATCGATGGGCTGCTCGGTGTCGAGGACGTGGAACCAGAGCCCGCCCGACTCGAAGCGGTAGTACATCGATGCGCCGCCGAGGTTCGGCGTCCCGAAGAAGCGCAGCGTGTAGTCGGTGAGCTCGTCGTCCGTCTCGAGCTCGTGGTTGCCGAGCGCGGGTTGGAACGCGCCGAGCGCGAGGAGCGGCTGCATCGGAGGGAACCAGCCGGCCCAGGTCTCGAGGAACGAGTCGTAGTACTGGATGTCGCCGCCGTGGACGACGAAGTCGGCGCCGAGCGGCAAGACATGCCCGAGCACCTTGGCCGTCGCCTCGCCGAGCAGCGGGTTCGTGTCGCCGATCGCGAGGAAGTGCACGCGCCCACCGTCGGGCTGCGCGGTGCAGAAGCGCCCGGCGAGCGTGCGGTCGGCGGCGAGCTCGTAGCGGTAGCAGGTGCCCGGCGTGAGCGCGCCGATCGCGGCGTCGTGCATCACGAACGTGCCCGGCAGATCGTCGGGCGAGCGCAGCGGCCCGAGCGGCGCCGTGTGCCTCTGCGTGAGCGTCACGGTCTTCTGCGTGCTCGTGATCTCGACCGACGCGCCGCCGGCCTCGGGCTTGAACGAGAGAGTCGGTGACGAGCCTTCGCGGCAGGCCTCCCAGCGCACGATCACGCTCGTGCGCGTCATCGCGAGCGTCCATGGTCCCTTGCTGACGCCGCTCGCGGGGCATGGGAAGCTCGGATCGTCGCCGGCGTCTTCCTCGGGCGCCTCGGCGTCGGGCCCAGCGGGCGGCTCGACGCTCGAAGAGGAGCACGAGGCGACGAGCCCCAGCCCGACGGCGAGGGCGACGGCGAACGACAGGCGCGCGGGCGTGGAGATCACAGGCTCGCGTCGGAGAGTGCGAGCTTGTTCTTCGCCATCTTCGCGACCTTCGCGCGGCCGCCCTTCTTCACGACCTCTTCGAGCAGCTCTTCGCCGAGCGGGTGATCGAGCTCGCTGAAGTGAAAGCCGACGTAGTAGAGGTGCTCGAGCTCGAAGCCGCGGTCCTTCTTCAAGGCGCGCGCGACGTCGAAACCGCTCCGGAGCAGGAGGCCCAGGAGCCTGAGCGACTCGTCACCCGCGCGCGAAGCCGGCCGCGTGTCGCGGTTCGAGCGCGCAAGCTCGAGGGCCGCGTAGGCGTAGCGATCCTCGTCCGTCGCGCGATCGCTCTTGCAGAGGATCTGGTAGACGGAGCGCGCGCGCTCTTCTTTGTTCGCGCCCCGGCGGAGCTTCTGCGCGAGCGCGCGGAGGCCCTCGGCCACGGAATCGGGGTCGGCGTCGCGCGCCACGTCGAGCAGGGCCTCCCACCCGCGCTCGCCGTCGGCGAGGCGATCGAGCGCAGCCTCGAGGATCTGCTTGCGCACCGCGCTCGAGATCTTCTTCGCGGTCGGGCGCAGGACGTTGCGGATCACCCACGCGCGATCGGGGTTCGTCGTCTCGAGGAGCGCCTTGGCGAGCGCGGGGACGGCGTCTTCCTTGCCGGTGATCCCCGCCGCGGCGGCCTCGGCGTAGCGCCGATCGGACGTCGTCACGAGCACCTTGGTGAGCACGCGGGCCGCTTCGTGGCCGCCCATGCGTCCGAGCAGGTCGAGCACGAAGCGCGCGCGCTCGAAGTCCGGATGGAGCGCCACCTTGTCGAGGCGCTTCGCCGTGTCTTCGCTCACCTTGAGGCTGCCCAGCGTGTGCAGCGCGGTCTGCGCGAGCGTCCGATCGCTCGACTCGGCCGCCTTCACGAGCGCGTCGATCACCTTCGCACTCGGCTTGTCGCCCTGGAGCGCGAAGCGGAACGCGATGATCGCTTCCTGTCGGACGCTCGGATCCTGCTTCTCGTCGTTCGCGTAGGCGAGGAGGAGCGGCGCCGTCTTTTCGTCTTCGAGGTAGCCGAGGATCTTGATCGCGGCGGCGATCGCGCCCGGCGAGCCGCCCTTCTTCTTTTTCTGGGCGTCGAGGAACTTCTCGGTCTCGGCGAGGTAGCTCCGGCGCTTGTGGCCGTCGGCGCCCTTGACCTGGTTGCGCACCGCCAGGGCCGCGGCCTTCGCGTCTTCGGGGTCGCTCGAGGCGAGGCCCTTGATGAGGGCCGAGAACGCGTCCTTGCCGCCGAGCTCGGCGAGGGCGGCGTCGAGCGCGCGACGCTCGTCGGGGGTCGCCGTCGTCATCTTCTGCTTGATGATCGGCACCACGTCGTCGCCGACGCTCGCGATCGCGCGCGTCGCCGCGCGGCGCACGTCGTCGGCCGACGTCGAGAGGAGAGGGAAGATCGCGGGCAGCGCCTTCTTCGCGCCGACCCGCGCGAGCGCGTCGAGCGCATGCACCTGCAGGAGTGGCACGCCGCTGCCGAGCACCTCGGCGAGGCCCTCGACGACGCCTGGCCCCTTCGCCCTCAGCTCGCCGAGCACGATCGCGCCGGCGATCTGCTTCTCGATGGCCTCGCTCTTCAGGAGCTGGACGATCTTGGCTACTTCGCTCATCTGCTGCCTCCCACCGCTGCCCCACCGGATCCCCACGTGAGCCGGGACGAGGGGCACCTTTTTCCCCCCGCATGGGCTTCGGATCAAGCGTTTGTGCGCCGAATCGCGCATTTTGCGCGTCTTTTTTCCGGCCGATCCCGCGCTCGCGGTTACCATCGAGGGGTGCGCGGGCGTCGCCTGCTGTTCGGCTTGGTCGCCGTGGGCCTCGGCGCCTTCGCGGCGCGGTGCAGCGTCTACGATCCGAGCCTCCTCGCGCCGGATCCGTCCCGGCCGGCGCCGAAGAACGGCGTCGGGTGGTGGTCGGGCGCGGGCGATCGCGGCTGCTTCAGCGCGCGCGCGCCGCGCCTCGAAGATCGGCCGACGGGCACGAGCGACAAGGCGCTCCCGCCCATCTACCTCGCCATCCAGTCGATGCGCATCGGGTCGCTCAACGAGCAGCTCCAGCTCGACAGCAACGCGTGGCAAGACCTCGGCTACGATCTCGACGGGATCTGCACCGGCTCCGACACCTGCGAAGGCGACGACAGCCCGCCGTCGTGCAAGCCGCCCGTCCCTCAGATCTCGATCGACGGTCGCTACTGCCGCGACAACACCTTCGGCCGCCTCGAGTACGCCGCGGCGCTCGTGCCCGAGCTCTCGAACAAGTACGGCCTCTCGGACGACGCGTTCAACTGCGCGCTCTGCGTCGGCCACTACAATTATTTGATCAAGCTCTCCGGCTACAACGGCGAGGCCGATGACGACAGAGTCCGCGTCGATCTCTATCCGTCGCCGGGGCTCGAGAAGCCGCTGCCCTGGGACTGCGCCGACCCGTCGTGGCGCACGCGTCCGTGCTTCACGTCGGACATGCCCTTCACGGTCCAGGAAGACGGCGTGCTCGAGCGCCGTCCCGGCCCCGATCTGTCGGACGCGAAGCAGTTCGACGACAACGCCTTCGTCAAGGACGGCTACCTCGTCGCGACGCTCCCGCCGAACACGCTCTTCTGGTTTCCCGGCTTCAACGCGCTCGTCGTCGCGTATCCGCTGCGGTTCACCTCCGGCATCGTCTCGGGCAAGCTGGCGCGCGGTCCGGACGGCGTGTGGCGCATCACCGACGCGATCATCGGCGGTCGCGCGCGCGCCGATGATCTCGTGCAGGGCTTTCGCCTGATGGGCCTCTGCGAGGCGGACCAGAACTACTCGCTCATGGCCGACTTCGTGAGAAACAACCAGGATCTGCTCGCCGACGGGGCGAACGATCCCGAGCGCACGTGCGACGCGATGAGCGTCGGCCTCGGGTTCACCGCGCTCCAGGCCGTGGCGGGCAAGCTCGCGCCCGTCGAGCCGCTGGTCGAGTGTGTCCTTCGAGGCAAACGCGCCGACGACGCCGGCGCCCCCGACGCCGGCGGCGACTGAAGCGTCAACCCTCGGCGCCGGCGACGGAGCGCCGCGCGACGATGCGCTCGAAGGCCTGCACGAGCATCTGGGGCATGAGCGGCTTGGGGAGGATGTCGCGGATCCCGAGCGGCATCAGCGTCGCCCGCGCTCGCTCGAGGGCGCGCGTGAGCACGAGGATGCACGCGTTCCGCCCGCCCGGCAGGCCGCGTATCGCCCGCACCACCTCGGCGACCGGGACGTCGGTGCCCTCCTCGTCGAGGATGATGGTGGACGGCACGCCCTCCGCGAGCGCGTCGAGGAACCCCGCCGACGTCGCGATCGACTCGATCACGGGGGTGCGTCCGCCGCCGGCGATGACGCGCGAGGCGATGCGAGAAATCCGTCGCGCGAGCGCCTCGTCGGTCGCGAGCAGGAGCACGCGCTCGCGCGGGCCGGTCGGCGCCCTCCGCGTGCTCGAGACGGGCGGCTCGATCGTGTCGCGCGACGTTCGCTCGCCGCGGAGGAGCGACTGCTCGACGTCGACGACGAACGCGCTCGCCGTCTCGTGACGCGCGAGCGGATCCTTCGACAAGGCACGCGCGAAGGCCTCGTCGGCCGCCGCGAGGTCGGGGCGTCGGGAGGAGAGCGGCGGCGCCGTCGTCTTCAGGTGGCTCGAGAGAACGTCGTAAATCGTCGATCCCTCGAAGACCGGTAGCCCCGTGAGCAGCTCCCACGCCGAGCAGGCGAGCGCGTAGATGTCCGCGCGGTACGTCACCTTGGTGCCGTCGGGATCCGTCGCCTGCTCCGGCGCCATGTAGGAAGGCGTCCCGGCCGTGATCGACATCTTCGGGTTCGATGCGCTCCGCCGACGTGCGAGGCCGAAGTCGATGAGCACGGGCCGCGAGGTCTCGTTCTCGATCACGATGTTGCTCGGCTTGACGTCGCGGTGCACGAGCTTGCGTGCGTGCACCGCGTCGAGGCCGCTCGCGACGGCGCGGAGGATCTCGAGGTTCGGAGCGACCTCGCGTGCGCCGGACTCGATGGCGGCGTCGAGGCTCTGGCCGGCCACGTACTCCATCGCGAAATAGAACGATCCCTCGTGCGGGCCGAACGCGTACACCTGCACGACGTTGTGATGGCGGATCTGGGCGAGGGCCTGCGCTTCCTTCTTGAAGCGCTCCGCCGTCACGAGATCGTGCCCGTGCGCAGGGTCGATCAACTTGATCGCGACGCGACGCGCGAGGAAGACATCCTCGGCGAGGTACACGACGCCCATTGATCCCGCCCCCAGCGTCTGGATCACCTGATAACGGCCGTCGATGAGGGGCAATCCCTAAAAGGATACTCCCTGGGGCGTATGGTAGAGGCAAAATGTCTCGGGGCGGGGTCCCTGTAGCCAACTCGCCCACATGATCGGCCGCTCCGGCGCGCCCTTGGAGCGTTCGGTCCGGCCCTGCCGGTCGTGTTATCCGTTCGAGCGCCGGATGAGATCACGACTGCGCGTCCTGCCGTTCGTCTTCGCCTTTGCCACCTTCGCTTCGCTCGCTGCCGTGCCCGCGTGCGGCGACGCCGGCGAGAGCGAGGCTCTCGCGCCGGTCTCGCTTCGCGGCCCCGGAGGGAGCGCCGCGTCCGTCGAGATCACGCTCGACCCGTTCGTCGTGCGCATCCTCGACGCGCGCGGCAACGAGGTGCTCCGAACGCTGCCCGAGGGCGCGGGCGATCCCTATGGGTCGCCGGGGGCGACGCGTGACGATGGGGTCGACAACGTGAAGGTGCTCCCCGGCTGGGACGCGTTCGTCCCCGACGAAAAGCCGTGGGCGCACGGGGCGCGCGCGACGCTGCTCGCCCGTACCGGCACGAGCGCCTCGTTCGAGCTGCCGGTGACCGGAGGCGCGATCGTCGTCGACGTCGCGATCGACGGCACGCTGTTCGACCGCGTCACGCTCACCACCTCCGCGCGCGGCGGCGTGAGCACGTCTTCCGTGCCTGCGAGCGAGGCCGCCTTCAACAAGACGTCGGTCGCGTTCGCGCTTCGACCCGACGAGCACTTCTTCGGTCTCGGCGAGCGCAACGCGAGCGTCGATCACCGCGGCCTCTCGATGTACTCGTGGGCGGAGGAGGGGAGCCTCGGCGGCGGCGAGGGCAAGCCGCGCGACGACGCGAACCCGTACCCCAACGGGCCGTCGATGACGTACTTCCCGGTGCCGTTCTTCCTCTCGAGCGCCGGCTACGCGATGCACCTCGTGACGACGTACCGCACGGAGACGCACTTCGGCAGCGAGCGGCCCGACGCCTGGCGCGCCGCGGTCAACGACGCCACGCTGAAGACGGTCATCTACGTCCACGACGATCCGCTCGCGTCGCTCGACGCGTTCACCCGTGACACGGGCCGACCGTTCATCCCTGCGCCGTGGGTATTCGGCCCGCGCCGCCGCGTGAGCAACGGCTCCGCGTTCTTGGGCGTCGAGGAGTACAAGCTCCTGCGGCAGAAGAAGGTGCCCACCACCGGCCTCGACGACGCGGTGCACTTCCTCCCTGCGAGATCGGAGCTCGGGCGCGAAGACGAGCTCCGCCAGTGGGTCGAGAACGCGCATGCGCTCGGCTACAAGGTGATGGCGTACAACAACCCGTACGTCTCGACGTCGATCGACAAGGCCAAGGCGGACCTCGAGCACGGCAAGGCGAACGGATACTTCGCGATGACCCCCGAGGGTCAGGTCGGCGAGACGTTCTTCATCTCCGGCGAGCCGCAGACGCTCGCGACCATCGACCTCACCAAGCCCGAGGCGGTGACGTGGTTCCAGGACCTCCTGCGGCGAACGCTCGCCCTCGGCTACGACGGCTGGATGCACGACTTTGGCGAGTACGTCCGTCGCCCGTGGAAGTTCGCCGACGGCCGCAACGGCGAAGCCGTGCACAACGAGTTCCCCGTCCTCTCGGCGAAGGCGGCGCACGACCTGCTCACGAAGGAGAAGCCGAACGACTTCTTGTTCTTCGTGCGCTCCGGCTACACAGGCACGCAGCAGTGGGTGCCCGCGGTCTGGGGCGGCGATCCCGAGGCCACGTTCGACGAGACGCAGGGCATCCCCGCGATGCTCCGCGGCGGGCTCAACCTCGGCATGAGCGGCGTACCGCTGTGGGGGAGCGACGTCACCGGCTTCAAGTGCATGACCGACTTCCCGCGTGACAAGGAGATGTACCTCCGTTGGGCCGAGGTCGGCGCGGTCTCGCCCATCATGATGGAGCAGAACGCGTGCGCGAACCCCCTCGGTCGCCGCGAGAAGTGGAAGCTCTGGGACGACGAGGAGACCATCGACGTCTACGGCGCGATGGCGCGGCTGCACACACGCCTCGCGCCGTACTTCGAGGTGCTCGCCAGGCAGGCGCACGAGACGGGCGTGCCGATCATGCGTCACCCGTTCCTCTATCACCCGCGCGAGCCCGAGGCTTGGGCCGACGAGAGCTCGTTCTTCCTCGGGCCGTCGCTCTATGCGTCGCCGGTCGTCGCGCGCGGGATGACGGTGAAAGACATCTGGCTGCCGCCGGGCAAATGGGTCGACCTCGTCGACCTCACGACGTACGAGGGCGGGCGGCGCGCGTCGATCCCGGCGCCGCTCGCGAAGCTGCCGCTCCTCGTGAGAGACGGCGGCATCGTTCCGATGCTCGACGCGTCGATCGAGACGCTCGCGCCCGCGACCGATCCTTCCGTGGTCACGCCCGCGCAGGTGGCCGATCGGCTCGACGTCATCGTTGCGCTCACGCCGGGTAGGGATGCTCGCGTCGTCATGGCCGACGGCACCGAGCTCATCGCCCGCCGCCTCGCCGCCGGTGGCGTGGCCAGCGGAGTCGTCGACGTCACGGCGAGCGAGATCGCGACGTGCCAGGGCAGACCTGCCGACCAGGGCTGCCTCCTCGCCTCGGTCGAGGGCACGGTGGATCGCCTGCGCGTCACGACGCCGCTCGCGCTCACCAGCGAGATCAAGCACGACGACGTCGAGCTCATCGCGCGCGGCCCGCTCCCCCGCCGCGTCCGCTGGGACGTGCTCCGCGTGCGGTGAGCGCGCGGCCGCGGCGCGGGCTTGTTGTAGCATCGCGCGCATGACACGCCTCCCTGGGCTCTTCGTCCTCGCGGCAGCGGGCGCATCTTGTGCAGGTCCAGACCACACGAACGTGCCTTCTCCACCGACGACCTCGACTTCTCCCGTTTCGAGCGCGGCGCCCGCCGCTCTGGCGCCGAGCTTCAGCGACGACGTCGCGTTTCTCTCGAAGTACGGCGCGGTTCACGTGCTCGAGGCGCCGAGCGGCGCGCGCGTCGCGCTCTCGGCGAAGTACCAGGGTCGCGTCATGACGAGCGCGATCGATCCTTCGGGCAAGAGCTTCGGCTGGATCAACCGCGACTACATCGCGTCGGGAAAGACGGGCACGCAGTTCGACAACTACGGCGGCGAGGATCGCTTCTGGCTCGGCCCCGAGGCCGGGCAATACGGGCTCTACTTCGCGCCCGGCAAGCCCTTCGCGTTCGAAGGCTGGCAGGTGCCCGCCGCGCTCCAGGAGGGCGCGTGGGAGATGCCGGAGGCGACGCCGTCGCGCGCCGTCTTCAAGAAGAAGATGACGCTCACGAACTGGTCGGGCACGTCGTTCACCGTCGCGGTCGAGCGAACGGTCTCGCTCGTCGACGTGCCCGCGGCCGACGGCGTGCGCGGCGTCGCGTTCGAGACGGTGAACAGGATCGTCAACGAGGGCAAGGCGCCGTGGAAGCGCGACGGCGGGCTCTTGTCGATCTGGATCCTCGCGATGTACGCGCCGTCGCCCGACTCGCGTGTCGTCGCGCCGTTCGAAACCGCGGCGCCCGCCGGCGCGCCGATCGTGAACGACGCGTACTTCGGCAAGGTCGCGCCGTCGCGCCTGGCGGTGCACGAAGACCGCGGCTTCCTCGTCTTCACCGCCGACGGCAAGGAGCGAGGGAAGATCGGCCTCGGCCCCGCGCGCGCGAAGCCGACGCTCGGGAGCTACAGCGCGCAGGCCAAGCTCCTGACGGTCGTGCAATACGACAAGCCGAAGGGCGCGCCGCCGTACGTCAACAGCATGTGGGAGCAGCAGAAGGCGCCGTACGCCGGCGACGTGGTCAACAGCTACAACGACGGCCCGCCGGCGCCGGGCAAGCCGCCGCTCGGAGGGTTCTACGAGCTCGAGACGAGCTCTCCCGGCGCCGAGCTCGCGCCCGGACAGTCACTCGTCCACACCCACCGCACGTTCCACTTCGTCGGCGAGGCCTCCGGCCTCGAGCCGCTCGCGAAGAAGATGCTCGGCGTCTCGCTGGCCGATATCACGAAGTAGCGAGTACCGCCCTTGCGGCGTCAATCCTCGCCGCGCCCGGCAGGTTGGATGGACGCCGCAAAGGCGGTACTCGTTGGTCGAGAGCGCTAGGGCCGCGCGCGTGGCTTCGGCGTGACGCGCTTGGCGTTCGCGTTCGGCTTGTGGCCCGCCTTGGCTCGCTGCTTGACGGGCTTCGCCTTCTTGGTCGTCTTGGCGGCCTTCGCCCGTCCCGGCGCTTTCGGCGGAGCCGCGGGCTTGGGCGCCGCGCAGCTGCCCGACGAGAGCTGCTTGAGCGTCTGGCGCTCCTGCGCGCTCTCCGCCCGCGCCTCGCGGGCGAACGCCGCGACGAACGCAAGGAGAATCAGCGCGACGGAGGCTCGACGGGTCCAGGCTCGGGCGAGGGACGTGGACATCGGACGAAACGATCCACAGCAACGGAGATGCCGGCCCACCGCGCCGTGACCGCGCCGCCTGAAATCATGAAGTTGCCCCCGTTTCTCGCTTCGATCGTGCGCGATCCTGCGAGGACGACAGCCCTCGACGAGGACCCCGGTCCTCGCGACCGCGGCGCTATCCCGAGCGCTGACAGGTCTCGGTCACGTCCGCGCGCGCGTCGCACGCGAGCGCCGCGGGCGAGCGAACGCGCGTCGTCCGAGGCTCTTCGACGAAGAGCCAGTTGCCCGACTCGGTCGAGGTGAAGGTGAGCGCATCGTAGTCCTCGTTCTCGAAGGTCACGCGCAGCGGGGGCTCGCTCGTCCACGGCCACGCGACGACGCGCCACGTCCGACCCGACGCCTCGAGCTCTGCGAGAGCCGCGGTCTCGCGGAAGCGCCGCAGCGCTTCTCGCCCTTCGCTCCTCATCTTGGTCTCGTCCGGCCACACGACCATGCGGCGACTGCTCGCAAACACCGCGCCTGTCGCGCGACGTCGGCGCCCCATGTGCTCATCCACACCGGCCTCAGCGGCGCGTCGCGCTGCGCTCCACGATCGCAAGCGACGGCGTATCCGCGTGAAGCGCCGAGGGAACCTCCACACGCGCGCCGCGGGCACCTCGGTTGCCTCGGAGGAAGGCCTCGACCGTCACCTCAACGCCCGAGAGGAAATCATGAAAACGCCTCAGCTCGCGATCGGCTTCGCCGCGTCGCTCGTCGCGCTCTCGTACGCGCCGGCGATTCGCGCCGAGTCGACCGCCACGCGATCGACGACCCAGACCACCCAGACGACCCAGCAGCCGCCGTCGCCGTCGAGCACGACCACGACGACGGCGGCGCCCATCGTGATCGCGACCGACGGAGGCGAGCGAGTCACCGAGACCCGCCCCAACCGTGCGCTGCTCTCGACCGGCGTGGGCCTCTTCGTCATCAGCTACGGCGCCTCGGTCATCGGCGCGGCGGTGAGCGACCGCGACGCCGACAAGAACCTCTTCGTGCCGGTGGTCGGCCCGTGGATGAACCTCGCGCAGCGTGACTGCGACGTGAACCCTTGCGGCAACAACGAGGACCTGAACAAGGCGATGATCGTCACGAGCGGCATCGTGCAAGGCGCGGGGCTCATCCTCGGCCTCAGCTCGCTCTTCGTCCCCGAGACGACGGTGACGAGGCGCACCGCGAGCGCCGAGCCCGAGGTGCGGATCACGCCGCTCTCGTTCGGCGCGGGCGCGGGCCTGGGCGCCGTGGGCCGGTTCTGATCGATCAAGCGCTGACGCGGAGCGCGCGGCGCTCCGCGATCCTGCGCGCGGCGAGCGCTTCGTCGAGCAGGTGAGTCATCGCCGCGCACGTCCGATCCCACGACGTGCGCGCGAGGGCCGAAGCGACGGCGCCCTTGCGTGCACGGACGAGCGCGGGATCACGCGCCTCGAGCAGGGCGGCGTCGAGCGCCCCGACGACGCGCGACGGCTCGACGATCGTCGCGAGCCCGCGCTCGGCGTACGCCACGATCTCGTCGATCGGCGTCGCCACGATCGGCTTGCGCGCGGCGAGGCAGGGCAGGAACGCGGAGGCTTCGGTCTTTCGCGTCTCGGGATCGAGCCGATAGGGCACGAGCGCGACGTCGCAGCCGGCGATGTAGAGCGGCAGCTCCTCGTACGGCTTCGGGCCGAGCCAGTGCACGTTGGGGCGCGACGGGAGTTCGCTCGGGTCGAGGTCGACGAGCGGGCCGACGAGCACGACGTGCGTGTCCGGCCGGTCGGCGGCGATGTGCTCGACGAGATCGAGATCGATGCGTGCGTCGATGGGGCCAAAGACCCCGACGCGGCGTCCGCGCAGCGCTGCGAGATCGGCCGGCAGCGCGGCGGCGCAGAGGTCGAAGTCGTCGGCGTCGACGGCGCTCGGCAAGGGATAGGTCGAGACGTTGTGCCTACGCTTCGCCTCGAAGAGCGACGTGCCCGCGGTGAAGACGAGGTCCGCGTGCTCGAGCAGCTCGACCTCGCGCGCCCGCAGCTCGGGAGCGCACGCGCGCCTCGTGGCCGCCTCGCCTACGCAGTCGTAGACCACGAGCGACGGCTCGAGATCGCGCGCGGCGACCCAGGCGGCGGGCGAATAGAACCAGAGCATGGGCCGGCTCGACCGCCCGCCGCCCATCTCGTCCATCTCGCCGACGAGCGCGCTGACGCACCGGCGTTGCGTCGCGGCGATCTCCTGGCGTTCGAGCTCCGCGGGGATGCGGAGCGAGACCACGTGCACGTTGGGCTCGACGTTCCGGATGACGGTCGCCGTCTCGCTCGCCGTCAGGACGGGCTCCTCGACGAAGAACACGCGCCGCTCGCGCGCGAGTCGGCGCATGACATGCCGAGGACGTTCGAGATCGAACGCCCAGGGCACGTGAGAGAAGCAAACGACGTCGGGGAGCCCCATCGGCGCGACCGGCCAGCACGCGTCGTGCCGGCTCGACGGTGGGATCTCGACGCGCGTGACTCGTGACGGTTCGCGCGAGCGTTCGCGCCGTCGTTCGGCGATCGGACGCGCGCGTGGTCGCCACAGTGTGTCGGCGTTGGCGGCGCCTCACTGCGACGGTGGAACGTCGATTGCACTCTCGCGTCGACTCGACATGCGCTACCGCGCGATTGCCACGGACTACGACGGAACGCTCGCCGAGGACGGTCACGTTCGTCCCGAGACGCTCGAGGCGCTCCTGCGCGTTCGCCGCAGCGGGCGCAAGCTCGTGCTCGTCACCGGACGCGAGCTCGACGATCTGATGCGCGTCTGCCCGGACCTCGACGTCTTCGATCGCGTCGTCGCGGAGAACGGCGCGCTCCTCTACACGCCGACGCCGCCGACGGAGCGCCCGCTCGCCCGGCCGCCGCCTCCCGCCTTCGTCGCCGCGCTCGAGGCGCGCGGCGTGGCGCCGATCTCCTGCGGTCGCATCATCGTGGCGACGTGGCAGCCCCACGAGCAGGCCGCGCTCGCCGTCATCCGCGCGATGGGCTTGGAGCTCGAGGTCATCTTCAACAAGGGCGCGGTGATGGTGCTGCCGTCGGGCGTGAACAAAGCGACGGGGCTCACGGCGGCGCTCCAAGAGATCGGTGTGCCGCGCGAGCACGTCGTCGGCGTAGGCGATGCGGAGAACGATCACTCGCTCCTCGGCGCCTGCGGTCTCGGCGTCGCCGTGGCGAACGCCGTCCCCGCGCTCCAGAAGCGCGCGGACCTGATCATGACCCAGCCGAACGGCCGCGGCGTGGTCGAGATCTGCGACATGCTCATCGGCACCGATCTGGCGGGCGTCGAGAAGGCGCGGCCGATCGAGCTCGATCCCACCGGCACGCGCTGATCTCACCTCGTCGCGACGAACGCGATCGCGTCGCTCATGATCCTCGCGCCCTCGGCGCCGTACTCGCCGTGGCTGGCGCCTGGCAGCTCCCAGAAGCGCGCGGGCGTGCCCGCCTCCGACAGCAGGCGCGCGCCGCTCCTCATCATCTGCTGGGGCTCGCGCTCGCCCGCGAGGGTCGCGACGGCGCTCGCGCCTTCGAGGTTCGCCGGCGACGGGGTCCGCGGCGATCCGACGAGCACGAGGCGGCGGTAACGAGACGGGTTCTTCTTCGCGAGCGCCTCCGCGCGCGCCGCGCCCATCGACGAACCGACGACGAGGATCTCCGCGTCGTCGAGCGAGCGCGCGCGCGCGACGCCTACGGCGCCGACGGCGGCGACGACGCGCGCGTCGATCGCCTCGACGTCGTCGGTCCACTTGGTGGTGCCCGGCTTGTCGGGGCAGGGGACGTCGCCGACGAGCGCGATGACGGTCCCGTGCTCCCGCGCGGCGGCGCCCCATGCGTCGAGATCGCTCCTCGGATCGGCGCACATCCCGTGCAGGTGAACGATGGGCCGCTGCACGCGCGCGCTGCCCTCGACGACGAGGACGCGCTCGTCTCCCGGCACGTCGACGGTCTCGATCGCGCCGCGCGCCGCGACCGGGGGAGGCCCTTCGCGCGGTGCATGCGCGTCGTTCGTGCGCGCGCACCGAGGGATCCCGACGAGGCCGACGAGCGCCGCCGACGACGCGAAACGGAAGAACGAGAGCGCAGCACGACGCATGACGAAGTCCCTTCGCCATCGCCTCGCTGCAACGCGCTTGCCACGACTCTGTGGGCCGACCGGGACTTGAACCCGGGACCTACGGATTAAAAGTCCGCAGCTCTACCGACTGAGCTATCGGCCCGAATGAAGCGTTCGATTACGTTGGCGGCGCTCTCTCGTCCACTCCTTTCCGCTTGTGTCATCGTGACTCATTTGAAACCGGTCAGGTGCACGACGTACCACTCGCCACGCCACGAGATGAGCGACGTCACCTCGAAGCTTTTCTCCTTGCCCTCGAGCTCGTAAACGAGGCGCGTGCCATAGACGCGATAGTAGCCGAGCTTGTTGCTCTCCTCGTTCGGCTCGACCCAGCGGGCGCGCTCCTGCGGGACCTCCGCGCGAAGGAGCTTCGCCTCGCTCGCGCCGTCGCCGAGGCGCTTGTGCAGCGCGTGGATGTCTCGTTTGTACGCGACGACGAGCCTCCGCCTCCAGTCCGACGCCGGGTTGACGATCCCCTTGACCTGCTCGTAAGCGGTGACGGGGAAGAACGCGGTCATCGCCTTGTCGGGCTCGTCCGAGACGATCGCGTCCCAGAGCGCGGCGACGCGCGCGTCGAACGCCGCGCCCGAGGCCTCGGGCTTGTCCTTCGTCTGGGGAAGCGTCCCTGGATCGGGCCCCGCGTCCTCGACGTGCGCAGCCGTCGGCGCGCGCGCGTCGACGGCGCGCGGCTCGGCGGCCGCGCTCGCGTCGTCCACCTTCGGCGGCGGTGGAAGCGGCGCGACCGCGCCGTCGATGCCGACCGGGGCCGGCGGCTCCTCGCGCCTGCACGCGGCCACCAAGACGAGGAGCACGAGCGCCGAGCCGAACCGCATCGCCGCGAGACCATACCTTGAATTTGCCCGCGCCGTCCTCGCCCGCCGTCCCCCAGCGCGCCTGCCCGAGCCCCTCGAAGCGATGTAAGGCCCGCGCCGCATCGAGCGTTTTGCCGAACAGGCCGCTGCCGTCCGGGTGTACACTGCTCCGGCGCTGAGTGCCGTAGCTTGGAGGAATCGCATGCGAAGGTTTTCGACCGTGGTCGTGGGTGTCATCACCGTCTCCGCTCTCGTGGCGGCGTGCGGAAAGAAGGATGAAGTGCCGCCTCCGAACGGCGCATACGGCCAGGTCGGCTACGGGCAGCCCGGTGCGTACCCGCAGCAGCCGGGGGCGTACCCGCAGCAGCCGGGTGCCTACCCGCAGCAGCCCGGTGCGTACCCGCAGCAGCCGGGGGCGTACCCGCAGCAGCCGGGCGCGTATCCGCAGCAGCCCGGCGCGGCGCCCGCGGGCGGTCAGATGGCCGTGCCCGGTCCGAGCGCGCTGCCGTGCCAGAACGACTCGTCGTGCATGACCCACCGCTGCAACACGCAGTACGGCAAGTGCGCGTTCCCGTGTCAGAGCGACGCCGACTGCGTCCAGGGCTCGACGTGCTTCACGGGCGGCGGCGCGCTCGCCGCGTGCATCCCGAAGCCGCCCGGCACCTGATCCGAGGGCGTTTCAGGCGGCCTCGCGCTTCTTCGGCCGGCGTCGCGCCTTCTTGGGACCGGGCTTCGCGCCGGCCACGCCTCCTTTGCGCGCGACGCTCTTCTTGAGCAGCTCGAGCAGATCGACCACGTCGGTCGCGACCTCGCCGTGCGCCGCTGCGTGGTGCCGCTTCGCCGTCCCGGTCTTCGCCTTCTCCTCGATCATCTTCATGACGTCCGCGTAGTACCGATCGCGGTACTTCGAGGGGTCCCAGCTCGTCATCATCCCGTCGACGAGCCGCTCGGCCATGTCGAGCTCGCGCCGGCCGATGGCGCCGTCCGCGCGCGCCGGCAGCGGCATGTCCGCGGCGTCGCGCAGCTCGTGGCCGAAGCGCAGGATCTCGAGCATGATCGCGTCGCCTGCGGGCATCAGCGCGACGAGGTGCTCACGGGTGCGGAGCACGAAGGTCGCGATCGCGACGGCGCCCTTCTTCTCCAGCGCCTCGCGGAGCAGCACGTACGCTTTGACGGCGCGCTTCTGGGGGAGCACGAAGTACGGCGTGTCGAAGAACGCCGGATCGATCTCGCCGCGCGGGACGAAGTCCTGGATGTCGATCGTCTGCGTCTTCTCGACGTTGGCCTTCGCGAGATCGTCCTTGTCGAGGACGACGAAGCTCTCCGGCTCGATCTCGTAGCCCTTGACGATGTCCTTCCACTCCACGGGCTTGCCGGTCGCGGTGCTCACGCGCTCGTAGCGGATCGGCGACAGATCGTGCTTGTCGAGGAGGCGAAAGTGGATCTCCTCGCCCCGCTGCTCTGCGGGGTGGAGCGTCACCGGGATCTGGAGCAGACCGAAGCTGATCGAGCCCGACCAGATCCCGCGAGCGCTCGCGCCGCGAGCGCGTCCGCCCTCCTCGCGTGCTTCACGTCGGGCTGCCATGGCCTCGAGCGAAGCAGACGACGTTCCATCTCGCGATCGAAGCGACGCATGAGGTGTCCGCTGTGGCGACGCGCCACGGCGCGCGCGTCAGTACGTCGTCGTGAAGAAGTCCATCTTCGGGTTCGACGGCCACGAGAGCCCGCGGACGTGACGGTCGATGCAGCGAGCGACCCCCGCGTTCGGCGGGTTCGGATAGACGCTGACGCCGTAGGCGCGGCCGTTCTTCACCGCGACGCGCACCGTGACCTTCATGCTGTCGGGGGCGCCGCAGCCGCTGATGAACGCGGCGTTGCGCATCGGCGCCCCGAGCTGCCCGTCGGTCAGATCCGGGCCGCCCTTCGGACCGCCCATGCTGATCTCCTGGTTGTTGGCGTTGAGCGCGGCCTCGTAGCTGCCGCCGTAGCCGCCGCCGCCGCCGCCGCCTCCACCGCCGCCTCCTCCGGCGCCGCCCTTGCCGCCTTTGCTCGCGCCGCCCTTCAGCGAGCCGCCGCCCGAGAGGTCGATCGCGCTGGGATCGTCGCTGAGGTCGCTGCCGTCCTTGCGCGAGCCGACCTTCTTCACGACGAAGAGCGTGCCGCCGGTGACGAGCGCCACCGCGAGGATGCCGCCGATGATGAACTTCGCCGCGCCGGCCTTCTTCTCGGCCTTCTCGACCTTCGCGACTTCCTTCTTCTCGTGGGCGATGTCGCGATGCATGCGTGCGTGCTGCGCGAACGGCGCGAACTCGTCCCACTCGTCGATCGTCTGGGCGACGCCGGTGAGCTCGTCGCGGAGGATGTCGACGCCGACGAACTGGTGCGACGCGATCTGCTGGAGCAGCTCGACCGCGCTGAACGGACCATGGTCCATCCGGTCTTTGTTCACGACGTAGCGGGGACGCGTGTCGGCCTCGAGGCGCGCCTTGAGGTTCGCGAGCTGCTTGGTGGGGTCGCGCGTCTCGCGCGGGGCCGCTGGCGCGCCGCCCGGTCCGCTGTGGGGCACGTTCGGCGTCGACACGGGCGCCGGCGCGACGGAGAACTGCACGTCGACGGGCGGAAGCAGCGACATCTTGATGTCGACGGGCTGGCCGTTGGCCACGTCGAGGCCGCCGATGTCGGCGTCCGGCGGCGGGATGCTCTTCATCGGCGCGAGGTGGTGCATCGCGTTCGCGAGCGCGCCGAGATCGTCGGGGCGATTCGACGGATCGGCGACGAGCGCCTTGCCGAGGAGCGTCTCCAGCGATTGGGGGAGGCGCGCGTCGACGTCGCACGGACGGAGCATGCCCGGGCCGACCGCGGCGCCGGTCACCGCTTCGTAGAGCATCGCGCCGACGGCGAAGACGCTCGCGCGCGCGTCGCCTGGGGCGTGAGCCTTGACGAGCTCCGGGGCGAGCGCCGCGCGATCGCGGGCGTGTGACGGCGGGACGGCGAGGGCGGGGTTGACGCGCATCAGCCCGTCGGGGGCCGTCGTGATCGCCGACGCGTGCACGTAGAGCCGCTCGCCGCGATCGTGGCGCGCTTTCAGATCGACGCAAACGGGAACGAGGACCGCGATGGCGTCGTCGAGCGTGAGGCGAACGCCCTGGGATCGCCGGGCGTCGAGCAGGGCTCGAAAGGTGTGGGACGACGACGCGGAAGTTGCGCCATGCGAAGACGCAGCGACTGCCGACATGGGGTCAAAGTTACCCGAGGACCCGCAGGGTTCTCAATAGATGGGCTCGTTCTGGCGAGCGATGAAAATTACAATGTAAGTGGCGCTCGCCCCCGCCCATCGACCCGTCGACGCCTCACGTGCTCACTTGTCGCGCGCGGGCTCCGCGACGACGGTGCGGCCGCCGACGACCTGGCCGGCGAGCGCGCGGATCGCGCGCTCCGCGAGCTCCTTCCGCACGGTGACGAACGTGATGCGATCGCGCACGCGGATGTTCCCCGTCTCCGACTCGGGGATCCCCGCCGACTCGGCGAGCAGCCGCTGGAGCGCCTCCGGGCTCACGCCGTCGCGCCGCCCGACGTTCAGGAAGATGTTCGCGAGCGAAGGATCCGTCGGCGCCTCGTCGTCACGCGTTCGCCCTCGCGGCTCGCGGCGGGGCCTGCCGGCGTCGCGCGGCCGCGCGCCTTCCGAACGCCCGGCCGCAGACGGCGGGGCCGCGCCCTCTTCGGTGATGCCCGGCAGCTTCGGCAGCCGCGGGTGACGATCGGTGTCGATGGTCGCCTCGTCGTCTTCTTCGCGACGCGGGTCGCGGCGCCGGCGCGGCGCCTCGTCGGGCAGACCGACCGCCGTCTGCGCCTCGTCGAGCGACGTCTCCGTCTCCGGCAGCAGCGGGCGATCATCGTCTTGCTCGGCCGGCGGCTGCCAGTCGCGCAGGTCGCGACGCCGTCCGCGCCTCCCCTCGGCCGGCCGCTCGCCGTCGCGGAGCGTTCGCGGTCCGTCGGTCGATCGCGGCCTCGCCTCGCGGCCCTCGCGGGGCTCGCGCCTCGGCGCGGCCTCGCGCTTCGGCTCCGGCTCCGGCGGCGGGTTCTTCGCGCGGCGCGCCTCCGCGGCGTCGGCCGCGGGATCCTGGGTGCTGTTCGCGCCGAGGTGATCGGCGAGGAGGCCGGCGACGATCGACTCGGCGGCGTCGTGCGTGAAGAGCCGTCGCGCGACCGCGAGGTGGAACGGGTCGGCGGCGCGGCCCGCGTAGGCGTCGGCGAGGAAGGTGACGACGTCGGCCTCGGCGCGCGTCTTGAGCTCGCCCTTGGTGGGCAGCATCCGCTCGATCGGGCGGATCTTGTAGGTCAGCCTCAGCATGTAGAGGTGGCCCACGTCTTTCGGCCCGACCACGGAGATCGCGGTGCCGGTCCGACCCGCGCGCCCGGTGCGGCCCGTGCGGTGCACGTACTGCTCGGCCGACTCGGGGAAGTCGGCGTTGATGACGTGCGTGAGGTGCGAGATGTCGATGCCGCGCGCGGCGACGTCGGTCGCGACGAGGAAGCGGAGCTTGCCTTCGCGCGTCTTCTGCATGACGCGCTCGCGCTCTTTCTGCTCGAGATCGCCGTTGAGCCAGTCGGCGTCGAAGCCGCGGCTCTTCAAGAGCTCGGCGACGCGCTCCGTCTCGTCTTTCGTGTTGCAGAAGACGACCGCGCTCTGCGGATCCTCCACCTCGATGATCGAGAGGATGGCGGAGCGCTTGTCGCCCTCGCGGACGAGATAGACGTAGTGCGCGAGCTTGAGCGCGCCGACCTGATCGCTCGAGAGCGTGACGTACTCGGGCTCTTTGAGGTGCCGGTTCGCGAGCCGCTCGACGTCGGGCGGGATCGTCGCGCTGAAGTAGAGGCCCTGGCGATCGCCCGCGGGCAGGTGGTCGATGATCGCGTTGAGCTCCTTGGCGAAGCCCATCGAGAGCATCTCGTCGGCCTCGTCGAGGACGAAGATGCGGACCTGCGACGGATCGAACGTGCCCCGCCGGAGGTGATCGAGGACGCGGCCCGGCGTGCCCACGACGACCTGAGCGCCCTGCTCGAGCGCGTCGATCTGGCGGCCCATCGGCGCGCCGCCGTAGATCGCGATGATCTTGGTGCCCCGGAACTGCGCGAGCTGCTCGAGCTCGCGCGCGACCTGGAGCGCGAGCTCGCGTGTCGGCGTGAGGATGAGCGCCTGCACCTGCGACATCGACTTTCGGATCAGCGTGTCGATGATCGGCATCCCGAACGCGGCGGTCTTGCCCGTCCCCGTTTGCGCCTGGACGACGAGGCTCTTGCCCCGCGTCGCCGGCTCGAAGACCGCCAGCTGCACGGGCGTGGGATTGACGTAACCGAGCGCGTCGATCGCCTTGCGCACGTCCGCGCTCAAGGGAATGGCGTCGAAAGTCGGCTGCGGCGCGTCGTTTCCCGACGGCGTCGAACCAGAAACGGCCTGAGGCAAGTTCATTGCGGGGCTACCTTATAAACGAGAGGGCCGCGCGACGCACGGGTCCCAGATCGCCCGACTGACGGCGGACGGCGCCCTCGGCGGCGCGGTCGAGCCGCGCGACGGCGGCGACGGCCTCGGCTCCGCGAGGATCGGCGGCGCAGGGCGCCTCGAGCGCCTTGCGGCGGTCTTCGTCCCATTCCGGGCTCCGGGCGCTCCGGTAGCGACGCTCGGCGTCGGCGGGATCGGCGGCGGAGGCCGCGGCGGCGACCGCGCGGTCGACGGCGGTGGTGAGCGTCTCGAGGCCCGAAGCGCAGGCGGCCGGCAGCGCGGGCGCGGACCCTTCGGCCCGCCGATCGGCGGCCGAGCCGCCGAAGACCGCTCGGGCGATCTGGACCGTGCTCGAGACGATGAACGCGGCCGCGAGCGCGACGAAGACGGCATAGACCGCGCGCGTCGTGGGGGTGGTCTTCGGGCGGTCCGGCACGCGACGGGTGTAGCGCCCGCGCGCCGCATGCGTCAATCTCGCCCGCCATGAAGGGATCGGAGAGCGGAGGCGAGCGTGGGCTCGAGGGTCGGGTCGCGCTCGTCACCGGCGGAGGTGGCGCGATCGGGCGGGCCGTGGCGCTCGCGCTCGGCGCGCGCGGCGTCTCGGTCTTCGTCGCCGGGCGGCGCGAGCGGGCGCTCGGCGAGACCGTGGGGGAGATCGTCCACGGAGGCGGCAAGGCCAGGCACGCGGTCGCCGACGTCGAGCGCGCAGAGAGCATCGACGCCGCGGCCTCGCGCGCGACCGAGACGCTCGGCCCCGTCGACATCCTCGTGGCGGCCGCCGCTACCGCCGAGATGGGTGTAAACTGCACATTGACCGCCGTCACCCCGCGCATGGTCGGGCCCGGGCGCGTGATCGTGCTCGGCAGCGACGCGACGATCCGCGACCTCGTGCAGAGCGCGGCGGGCGATCTCGCCGCCAAAGGCATCACCTGCAACGCCGCCGTCCCCCGCGCCGTGAGCGCGGGCGCGGCGCCGGTCTCGCCGGAAGACGTCGCCGAGCTCGTCGTCTTCCTCTGCCGTCGATCGGCCGGCGGCATCACTGGGCAGACCATCGAGATCGGCGCGCGGGCATGACCGCTGCACGCATCGGCGTGCATGAAGCGTTCTCTTCCGCTCGTGTCGGTCGCGGTCCTCGCGGGGCTCGGCCTCGTTCGTCGCGTCCGGCGCGCGCGTGAGCGGAAGCGGCTCGCGGGCAAGACCGCGTTCGTCGGCGGCGCTTCGCGGGGGCTCGGCCGCGCGATCGCGCGTGAGCTCGCCGCCCAGGGCTGTCGCGTCGTCATCTGCGCGCGCCACCGCGAGGGGCTCGAAGAGGTGCGCGCGGAGCTCGCCGCGCTCGGCGCCGAGGTCTACGCCGAGCCGTGCGATCTGCGGAACAAGGAGGAGGTCGACGCCTTCGTCACCAACGCGACCGATCACCTCGGTCCGATCGACATCGTCGTGACGGTCGCCGCGACCCTCGAGGTCGGGCCCATCGAGACGATGAGCGTGCGCGACTTCGACGACGCGATCCGCGCGATCTTCAAGACCGCGCTGCACCCCGCGCTCGCCGTGCTGCCCGACATGCGCGCGCGCGGGAGCCGCGCCGGCCGTCTGCGGCGGGGCGCGGGCAAGCCGACGCTCGCGTTCGTCACCTCGGTCGGAGGCAAGATCGGCGTTCCGCACCTCGCGCCGTACAGCGCGGCGAAGTTCGCCGTCGTCGGCCTCGCCGAGGCGCTCCGCGCCGAGGTGCACAAAGACGGCGTCTCCGTCCTCACGATCGTCCCCGGCCTGATGCGCACGGGCTCGTGGGTGCACGCGACGTTCAAGGGCGACGCCGACCGGGAGTACGCCTGGTTCGGATCGAGCGCGACCGCGCCCTTCGTGACCATCGACGCCGATCGCGCCGCGCAGCGGATCGTGCGCGCCATCGCGCGCGGCGACGAAGAGCTCGTGCTGACGGCCCCGGCGAAGCTCGCCGTGCGCGTCCATGATCTCATGCCTCGCGCGTTCGCGTTCGCGATGTCGGTCTTCGCGCGTCTCCTGCCGCGCGCCCCCGAGCCCTTCTCCGCGGGCGCCCGCGGGCGCGAGGGCCTCGACATCGAGCGCCGCGCGGCGTCGCCCGGCGTCCGCTACGTCCGCGAGCGGGGCCACCGCGCGGCCACCCGCCATCACCAGCTTTGATTCCGCGATGTTGGGCGGGCTTGACGCTCCGGCGGAGCGGCCCATATAGTTCTTTCAAATAATTTTGAAACTTCCGAGGAACGTGACGTGACCTTCGCCGCCGCCATCGATGCTCTCGGGGAGACCGCCGCGCCCGAGCGCGTGGGCGATCGCGCCGCCTCGCGGCTCGAGGACGTGCGGGCGCTCGTCTCGCGCGAGATGATCGACGTCGAGTCGCTCGTCGCGACGCACATCGCGGCCGGCGTCTCGCCCGCGATCGAGTCCGCGCGTCACCTCTTCGACGCCGGCGGCAAGCGCGTCCGGCCGATGGCGCTCTTGCTCGCGAACGCGTGCTTCGCGCCGATCGGCGAGAGCGCGCGCGGCCTCGCGGCCGCGGCCGAGCTCGTGCACATGGCGACGCTCCTGCACGACGACGTCATCGACGACGGCGATCAGCGGCGCGGCCGCCCCACGTCGCGTCGCGTCTGGGGCAACGCGGTGAGCGTGCTCGCGGGCGACCTGCTCCTCGTCGAGGCGCTTCGCCTCGCGTCCCGCGCGCGGTCCGAGACGTGGCCCGAGCTCGTCGCGACGCTCGGACGCCTCGTCGACGGCGAGGTCGTTCAGCTCCGCGGGCGCCTCGCCGTGTCCCTCGCCGAGGAGACGTACTTCGAGATCGTGCGCGGCAAGACGGCCTCGCTCTTCGAGTGGGCGCTCCGCGCGGGCGCGCGCGAAGGCGGCGCGCCGGCGCGCGCGATCGACGCGCTCGGCGCGTTCGGCGCCCACCTCGGCGTCGCGTTCCAGCTCGTCGACGACGTCCTCGACTACGACGCCGACGAAGATCTCACGGGCAAGAGCATGCTGGCGGATCTCGCCGAGGGAAAGATCACGCTCCCGCTGATCCGCGCGCACGCCGGGGGCGACCAGGCCGCCGTCGCGGCGCTGGTCGCGCGGGTGCGCGCGGGCGACGCCTCCGCGGCGAGCGCGCTCGCCGACGCGGTGAAGAGCTCGGGCGCTTGCGATGCGGTGAGGGATCTCGCCCGCACCGAGACCTCGCGCGCGCTGGCCCTCCTCGAGCCGATCCCGGCCTCGCGCGCGCGCGAAGTCCTCGCCGACGTCGCCCGCGGCCTCGCCGCTCGCGTGAGCTAGGCCCTCCGGGTTGCGCGCACGCACCGCTGTGGCTTAGAACCGCGGGAGACTCGTGGCGAAGGAGAAGCGCACCCTCTGGCCGAGCGAAGCCGCCGTCAGCGACGTCGTCGGGCGCCTCATCGAGTTCTGGGGCTTCAAGCGCAACATGGGGCGCATCTGGTCGGTGCTCTATCTCTCGCCCGAGCCGCTCAGCGCCGAAGATCTGCGACTCTCGCTCAAGCTCTCGAGCGGCGCCGTGAGCATGACGCTCAACGAGCTCACGCGGTGGGGCGTCGTGCGCAAGGTCTGGGTGCAAGGCGAGCGCAAAGACTATTACGCCGCCGAGGTGCAGCTCTGGCGGATGATCTCGCGCGTCTTCAACGAGCGGGAGAAGTCCGAGATCGCCTTCGCCATCGAGGCCTTCGAGGAGGCGCTCGCGGACGTCTCGAAGCTCCGTCACTCGACCGATCCGAAGACGCGCGCGCGCGCCGAGCTCCAGTACGAGCGCATCAAGCAGCTCCTCGAGCTCGCGAAGCTCGGCAAGCGCCTGCTCGACACGCTGCTCGCGACGGCGAAGATCGACGCCGAGCCGCTCGTGCGCTTCCTGCTCCGGCAGGCGCCGTCGTCCGACTCCTGAGCGCGAGTCTTCGAGCGCGACTCAGTCGAGCGAGTCTTCGAGCGCGATTCAGTTGAGCGAGTGCTTCTCGGAGGGCGTGATCGACTCGCGATCGAGGAACACCGCGGTGATCTCCCGCTCGAGCGCCGAGGCGAGCTCCGCTTCGAGCGCCGCGATCGACCCGGCGCCGCGCTCGACGTTCCGCTGGTAGATGAAGAGGCGCGTGTGCGCCGCGGCGCCGCTCTCCGGCTCGCCTTCGGCGCGGGCGTCGACGATCACCATCGCGCGCGGATCGACGCCGTCGACGACGAGCTCCGCGCCGGGCACGTCGACGATGAAGACGTCGGCGTCGCGGACCCACCGCGCGAGCAGCGCGTCGAGGCCGGTGATGACGCCGCGCACGAGCTGGGCGAACGTGTCGGGCGAAGGCGCCCACGCGGCGGGGGGCTTCGTGATGTCGAGCGCGCGCGCGCGGAGGAACGCCTCGACCGCGCCGCGCACGTCGCCCGCGTCGTCGCGCAGGAGCCCGAGGTAGTAGTGCGCGTCGGCGTGCGTGCCTTCGACGCGGACCGCCTCCTCGATGTACGGGAGCGCCTTGTCGGACTCGCCGAGCTCGTAGAACGCGCGCCCGATCAGGAACACGTAGCTCGAGTTGTCGAACGGAGGCTCGGGCAGGCGCGCCATGCAGCGCTTCGCCTCTTCGACGTCGCCCTTGCCGAGCAGCGCGTCGACGCGGAGGAGGAGGCAGTCGGCGATCTCCTCTTTCGTCTCGGCGTACTCGAGCGCGTCGTCGCACAGATCCACCGCCTCGTCCCACTCGCCGAGAGGGTGCATCAGCACCTCCGCGGCGTTGAGCATGGCTTCGAGGTACGTCTCGTCGAGGGCGATCGCCTGGCGATAGTGCTCGAGGGCCTCCTCGGAGTCGCCGCTCAGCGCCGCGGTGTACCCGAGCAGGTTGTGCACCTCGGGCGAGTGCGGATCGAGCTCCAACGCGCGCTTGGCGCACGCGCTCGCCCCGGAGGCGTCGCCCTTCTGCGCCAGGTCCCAGCCTCGATCGAGATGCGCGGACAGCTGATCCATCGGATCCTTCGATTCTTTTTCCGGGTCAGCCCTCGCGTCAAGCGAACACGCCCCGGCTCTTCATAATCGGCGGCGCGAGCCTCCACTAGAGACTCGTTACGCAAGAGTTTCGGAGGAATATCATGAGCCGCTCGTTCAGCTTGCCTCGCTTGTCGTGCCTCGCCCTTCCCGTCGTCGTGATGCTGGCGCCCGCGGGCGCGCGCGCCGACGAGCCAACCGCGGCCGCGCCGGCCACGACCGGCGTCGCCGCCCCCGCCGCCTCGGCCCCCGCCGCGTTGGCCCCCGCCGCTTCGGCCGACGCCGCGCCGCAAACCACCGTCGTCGAGCTCGCGGCCGACGATCACCGCGCGACGATCGAGCGCCGCGTCGGCACGACGACCCCCTCCGGATTTCCGCTCCTCGAAACGGGCGTGTTGCAGGTCGGTCAGTGGGAGCACCAGTGCGTCGCGCCCTGCGCGCTGCGCCTCGACAATCGCTACGCGTACCGCGTCGCCGGCGACGGCTTGGTCCCGAGCGACTCCTTCTCGCTGCCGCGAAGCGGCGATCGCGTGCGCGTCGACGCCAAGATGGGCTCGTCGACCGGTCGCGTCGCCGGCGTCGTCAGCACGGGGCTCGGCGCGGGCGCGATGGCGCTCGGCGCGCTCGCCCTCATCGCCACGCCGATCCTCCACAGCGAAGACGTCGGCAGCGAGGGCTTCCGCACCGGCGTGCTCGCGGGCGGCGTCTCTGCGCTCTCGATCGGGGCGATCGCCGTCGGCGTCGGCCTCTATTTGTGGTTCTCGAACGACTCCCACGTCCACACGCAGACGAGCGCGTCGCGCTGATCGCAGGGAATTTCCCGACACACCCTCGCGTATACGAGCCGGAGATCGTCCATGAGCACGACCTTGAAGCTTGCCGTTTTCGCCTCGTTCGCCCTCGCTGCCGCCTGCGGAGGGACGGACGCCTCCGTCGTCGGCCCCGCGGCCGAGCCGGGCCCCGGCGGCTCCGAGGCCACGGATCCGGCGGGCGAGCCGATCACGGGCGCGAAGCTCACGCTCTCGCTCAAGGGCTCCACCGAGCCGGTCGCCCACGCCGACGCGTACGCCGGACAGACGCCGACGCGCCAGATCGTCGCCGTGCGGAGCCTCTGGCTCCTCCGATCGGCCGACGACCCATCGCCCGTGCGCGTCGCCGATCTCGGCGCGCGCGCGGTCGAGACCGATCTCGCCACCGGCGCGCGCAAAGACATCGCGACCGTCGCGCTCTCGTCGGTGCCGGCGGGCACGTACACGGTCGCGAAGGTCGGCGCGGCGTACGTGCGTTACAGCGTGAGCGCGCGCCTGCACGCGAACGGCTTCCCGACCGACGGCCGCTACGACAACGTCCAGGCGCTCTCGAACGGCGCGAGCATCGACGGCACGACGCGCGCGAAGGGCTGGTACCGCTTCGCCTTCGCCGTCGGCCCCACCGAGCTCGGCGCGGTCGAGGGCGACGGCGCGCCGCTGCCGGCGCTCGCCCAGGGCGGCGGGATGACGCTCGACGCGTCCGGCCCCGAGGCGTTCTACGTGTTCCCCGCGAACCTCGTGGTCGACGGCTCGCTGCAGGAAGACATGCGCCTCACGTGCGAGGTCAACGTGCACGAGAGCTTCCGCTGGCAGGATCTGACGCAGGCGGGCTACACGGCGAAGGTCTACGACACGACGCCGACGACGTTCGAGCCCGTGATGTCGTTCGGCGCGAGCGCGTTCTCGCTCGTGCTGACGCCGTGCAACGCTGGAGGATGTCAGGCGAAGAAGTGATATGTCTGTCGCGTGCCTTCGGGTCGCGTCGGTGTCGCGCTCTCGCTCCTCGCGCTGGTCGGGCTGACCGGCTGCTTCCCGCTCCGCTACGTCACCCAGGCCGCCGCCGGGCAGGAGCAGCTCAACGGCCGCGGCGTCGAGATCGCCGAGGTCGTCGAGAAGGGCTACCTCGACAAGCGCACGCGTGAGCTGCTCGCGCACGTCCCGGCGATCAAGGCGTTCGGCGAGCGTCACGGGCTCAAGCACACGTCGAACTACGAGCGCTATCTGTGGATCGGGCGCCCCGCGGTCATCTGGGTCGTCTCCGCGTGCCACCCGCTGCGCTTCCGCGCGAAGGCGTGGTCGTATCCCATCGTCGGCAGCATCACGTACACCGGCTGGTTCGATCGCAAGGAGGCCGACGCGTACGCCGCCGAGCTCCGCGCGCAGGGATGGGACGTCGACGTCCGCGGCTCGCAGGCGTACTCGACGCTCGGCTGGTTCGACGATCCGATCCTCTCGACGATGATCTCGAAGGATCCCGACGCGCTCGGCGATCTCGCCGACACCGTGCTGCACGAGACCTTGCACGCGACGTTCTACGTGCCGGGCCAGAGCACGCTCAACGAGAGCGTCGCCTCGTTCTTCGGCGATCACCTCGCGATGCGCTACCTCGACGAGACGGTCGGCCCCGACTCGATCGAGAAGGCGAAGTTCATGCAGTACCGCGTGCGGGCGGAGGCGCGCGGCAAGAAGATGAGGGTCGCGTACGACGAGCTCACCAAGCTCTACGCCTCGAACCTGCCGAAGGAGCAGAAGCTCGCGTTGAAGAAGGAGATCACCGAGGCGCTCCGCGCGGAGATCCAGCTCCGGCGCCCCGTCACGAACGCGACGCTCATCCAGTACAAGACGTACGGGTCGGGCAGGGAAGAGATGGGGCAGCTCCTCGAGGCGTGCGGCGGCGACTTCACGAAGATGCTTCGCGCGCTCGAGCGGCTCAAGCCGGCGGCGAGGAAGGCCAAGCCGCACACCGATCCGGCGATCCTCTTGCGCGAGGTCCTGGCCGAGGGCTGCTGAGGCCTTGCGCAAGTTGCGCGAGCGTGGCGCGCGCGCGGGCGCCGGCGATCGCCATGGATCGACGCCCGTCCGGCGGCGGCAGGGGTCGAAGTGCCATGAAAATGGGCCGATCGTGCTCCTGGGCGCGCGGCATCGGTCGTGCACTCCGGAGGCGCATGCGACTCACGAAGGCGGCACCGATCCTCGCAGCGGCGGCTCTTCTGGCGTGCTCGTCCACCGATGACGGCGCAGGCGCCCCGTCGGGCGACCCCACCGAGTCGCCCGCGGTGCAGACGCCGCCGAGCGTCGAGCCCGTCGCGCCCGGCGACGAGCCGGAGCCTGCGCCGGGGCCGGGGCCGAGCGACGACGATCCCGATCGCGACGCCGATCCCGCCGCGCCTTCTCCCGAAGACACGACGACGCCACCAGCGACGCAGGCCGAGCTCGTGAAGGCGTTCGCGCCCCACCTGCACTTGAGCCCCGACGACGCGTACCGTCCGGCGAACGTCGACTGGTATCTCGCGCGCGTGACGATGCGTTACAACCACGACAAGTGTCCCGATCACGAGATCCTCGGGCTCGGCAAGGTCACCCAGGCGGCGCTCGTCGCGCAGAGCCATCGCGACAACAAAGCGCTCTGCCAGCACGACGCCGGCGACGTGCGCAAGAGCACGTCGAGCGATCTCTTCTTCCTCGAGGTCCAGAACCACGCGACCTACAAGGGCGCGCCGCGCGCCGAGTGGAAGGAGTACGTCGTGTGGCGGCCGCAGGCGAGCGGCCTCGTCAACATCGAGTACTGGACGTTCTATCCCTTCAACGACGGCTTCTCGGTCTTCAATCACGAGGCCGACTGGGAGCATGTGCGCGTCACCGTCGATCCCAAGGCGAACGGCGGGCAAGGGCGCGCCGTCGAGATCAAGCTCTCCGCGCACAAGGGCGGCACGATCCTGAAGCCGGGCGACGCTTCGCTCACGATGGAGGGAACGCACCCGGTCGCGTACGTCGCCAAGGGCACCCACGCGAACTACGCCAAGCCGGGCACGTACGACATCGAGGGCACCGCCGGGATCGCGAAGGACACGGCGAAGGCCGCGGCCGCCGCCGACGTCTGGAAGACGGAGGGCGCGCTCGTCGTCGTCGGCACCCGAAGCGCGCCGAAGAACGGTCAGGAGTTCGTGAAGTACTGGGGCCGATGGGGCGAGATCGGAAACACGTCCGAGACGAGCGGCGTCACGCGGCACTTTCCGTGATGACGTTCTGACAACGCCGCGTGGTCGCGCTGACGACGTGTCGCTCGCGAGAGCGCGGCCGTTCGCCAAGTCCGCGAAGTCACGAGCGCTCTCGGAGGGCACATGCCTTGCGAATGCTCTTCGCATGGCCAAGAGCAGAACCGTCTTCACCGTCGTCGCCGTGATCACGATCGCCGGCACCATCGCGAGCACGGGCTTCGGCAGCGGCGCGCGCGCTCGGTTCGCCGAGGCCAAGGCGCGCGCCGAGGCGCAGGGAGCCAGCGCGCGGACGCCGAGCAACGCGACCGTCCCGCTCTACCGCGAGGGCCGCGAGGCGCTCGAAGAGGCCCGCGTGCACGCCTCCGCGGGGCGTCGCGCCGAAGCGGCGAGCGCCCTCGCGCGCGCGCTGGGGCGGGCCAAGGAGCTCGAGGGCCGGCGGAGCTTCGTGTCGTCGTTCGTCGCGTCGAAGCTCGTCGCGCACGTCCTCGATCGCACCGACGGCGATCCGTCGCTGCTCGACGATCCGGTGCTCGCGGCGGCGCTCCGGCGCACCACGCTCCCTTCCGCGCGCCGACCGCTCGCCTCCGAGCGGCTCCACGCGCTCGCGAGGCTCGCGACGATCCCCGAGCAGGTCCCGCTCCGGACCGGCGGCCTCGTCGAGAGCGTCACGACCGACGCGATGCGCGAGGTGGAGCGCACGCTCGGCGAGATGGAGGCCGCCGTGCTCGCGGGCGATCTCGCGCGATGCGAGCAGGCCGCGCTCTCGAGCCGCGGCGTCGCCCGGCAGGTGACGGTCGGCCCGAGCTTCTGCAAGCACGCCGGCGAGGTCGTGACGACGAACGCGCGCCTCGAGCGCGTTCGCGCGCGCGTCAGCGGCTGATCGCGCGACACAGGTCGGCGAGTCTTCGCGGGGCGCGCTCATGCACCCGATCGGCGCCGCGCCCCGAAACCGTTAGAAATGGTCGGCCGGGCGAGGGTACGCTAGCCGCCCATGCGTGCCCTTCACTTCGCGGCCGCCTTCGCGACCGCCGCGCTCATCGTCTCGTGTCAAACTCCGGAGACTGCTCACCGCGACAAGATCCGCGGCGCGCGCATCAAGTGCGACAAGCGCGACGGCGCCGCGTGCCTCGCCGCCGGCAACCTCCTCGCGGTCGACGGCCCCAACGCCGACGCTCTCAAGGCCTGGACGAAGGGCTGCGCCCTCAGGCACGCCGGGAGCTGCGACGCGCTGTGGATGGTGAAGGGCCCGCTCCGCGAGCAGGCGCTCGTCGACGGGTGCAACGCGGGCGATCTCTTGTCGTGCGTGCGGCGCGCCGGCGCGTTCCCGACCGACGGGCAAGGGCTCGGCCAAGCGCGCGCCCTCCGGCAGAAGGCCTGCACCACGGCCAAGGATCTCCAGGCGGGCACGCCCGCGCGCGACGTGCAGGCCGCCGGCGAAGGGTGCGCGTCGCTCGCGAAGATGGTCGCGGAAGGCAAGGGCGGCGGCCGCGACGACACCGCGGCGCTCAAGCTCGAGGTCCTCGCGATGACGCTCCGCGCGGAGGCGCTCTATCGCTACGCGCGCGACGAAGACGCCGCGCCCGACACGATGATCCCCCCCGATCCTCCGCCGGTGGAGAAGAAGGGCCGAGGCGGGCGCAGGGTGGCCGCCGCGCCCGCGCCCACGGTCTCCGCCGAGGAGCGCGCCAAGGAGCGGAGCGAGCTCGAGACGACGCGCTTCGTGCGCGACGCTTGGATCACCTTCGTCCAGTCGGGGATCGCGACGTCGCAGCGCGAGGCGCTCCGCGGTGATCCGTCGATGCCCACGCCGAGCGCGGTCGAGCAGGTGAGCGCGACCCTCTCGAGCGCGGCCCCGTCGAAATGCCAGCAGTGCGTCGACGGATGCGGCGACATCGGCCGCTGCGCCGGCGACGAGTTCGCCGGAGGCCGCTGCGGCCACCTCCGCTGTCCCGGAGGCGGCGCGTGCCCGCCGTTCGACTCGTGCGTCGTCGAGTGCACGGCGAAGGCGGAGACGTGCGTCAAGGCGTGCGGCGACTGCGCCGCGGATCCGAACATGAAGGCGGTCAAATGAGAGTTCGCTTCACCCTGGGCCTTTCGCTCGCTGGTCTCTTCGTCGCGTCGATCGCGTCGGCCGACGAGGCCGCGCGCTGCCGCGAGACCGGCGAGCACGCCGTCTGCGTCGCGGCGGCGACGCCGCTCGAGGCGCAGTCGCCCGAGACCGCCCTCGAGCTCTACGCCGCCGCCTGCGCGAAGCGCCCCGAGCAGTGCTGGGCGCTCGTCGCCTACGGCCAGCGCGTCCTCAAGAAGAAGGACGCCGCGCGCGCGGCGGCCATCCTCGACAAGGGCTGCGAGCTCAAGTCCGCCGCCGCGTGCGCCTTCTTCGCCGGCGAGCTCGAGGAGGGCGAGCGCGGCATCCCGCAGGATCTCCCGAAGGCCGCGCGCCTCTTCGATCGCGCGTGCGAGCTCGGATCGGCGCGCGCGTGCGTGATCGGCGCCGCGATGGTCGACGACGGACGCGGCGCCCCGCGGAGCGCCGCGCGATCGGCGAAGATGCGCGCGCGCGCCGACGCGATCGAGAAGGCGGTCGTCCGGCCCGCGCCGAACCTCACCGAGGCCGCGGCCAACGAGGCGATCTGCCGGAAGCAGCAAGACGCGACGAAGTGCCTCGCCGCGGGCGTCGTCTTCCAGGAGACCGACGCGGTGAAGGCCGAAGAGCTCTTTCGCGTCGGCTGCACGGCCGACAAGGCGAGCTGCGGGCTCTGGGGCTTCGCGATCGATCGCGTCCGGCGCGACGATCCCAGCCGCGGCCAGCGCGTCCTCGAGCAAGGGTGCCTCGAGAACGCGGCGGTCGCGTGCCTCGTGCTCGCCGAGCTCACCCACGTCGGCTACCGCTCGCTCCAGCGCAACGAGCCGCGCGCCGCCGAGCTCTACGAGAAGGCGTGCTACGCCGGCAGCCCCGACGGCTGCCGCGTGACGGCGTCGCGCTTCCGCGGCGCGAAGAACGCGGCCAAGGCCGACGAGCTCCGCGATCGGGCGGCGAAGATGGAAGAGGAGCGCGACCGCGCGCTGCTCGAGGCGCACGAGCGCCTCGTCAAAGACGCCGCGACGATCCGCGCGCGCGAGGCCTACGTCCGCGAGCTCGAGCGGCGCCGCGGCGAGTGGCGCGCGCTCGCCGACCAGACGCGCGCGCGCTGGGACGAGCGCATGGCCCGCCTCGCGATCGCGGAGACCGGCCAGACGCCCACGCCGCGCACGCCGCTCCCTCCGCAGGAGGCGCAGCAGAGCCCGTCCCGCGAGGGCGCGATCAAGCGCATGGCGAAGGCGCTCTTCCCGTAGCGGCGAGCGTCAGCCGGAGGCACGCGCGCCACGCGCGCCACGCGCGGTCACTCGTGGACGACGACGCGCGTGCCCGGCTTCTCCGGGGTCGACATCACGCCGTGCCAGCCTTCGGGCACGATCGGCTCCGCCCACGCGAAGAGCGCCTTGGCGTCGGCGGGCGCGAGGTTCACGCAGCCGTGGCTCTTCGTCCTTCCGAAGTTGTTGTGCCAGAAGGCGCCGTGCAGCGCGTAGCTGCCGTGGAAGTACATGATCCACGGCACGTCCTCGATCGAGTACGGGCCGTCGCTCGCCACGTCGCCGTCCATCGTGGCCGCGATGTGCTTCTCCCGGATGCGGAACGTGCCCGACGGCGTGTGGTGATCCTTTTCTTTGTCGACCTTGTCTTCGAGGCCGGTCGAGACCGCCGTCGCGAAGACGGGCCTGTCGCCTTCGAAGGCGACGAGCGTCTGCGTCTTCACGTTGACGTCGATCCACTTCTCGCGGTCTTTGAGATCCTTCGGCGGCGCGCCCGGCGTCGTCTTGATCCCCTCCGAAGCCTTCATCCACCAGCCGTCTTCGGTCTCGTCGTACGTCGCGCCGTTGATCGTGACGCTGTCGCCCGTGAGCTTGAGGACGCTGTGGCGCGAGACGGGGTCGCCGGTCGTCACGGCCTTGCGGCTCACGCTCACGATGTACTTGCGCGACTTGTACATCGTGATGATCCCGACCTGCGCCTTCGCGTTCGGCTTGCAGATGTCGGGCGTCTCCTTCTTCGTCGCCGTGGTTTCGGCCGCGTGCGCTTCGGGCTGATCGAACCAGACGCCGTGGAAGTCGCTCGCCTTGTTGTAGACGAAGATCCGCTCGAACGGCGCGAGCAGCCCGCCCGTCGTCTTCCACCAGCGGCCGCCGCCGGCGCCGACGTCGCGGTCGAGCGCGAGGAAGAAGCCCTTGACCATGCGGCGCGCGACCGGCCCTTCGCCCCGGAGCTCGTCGAGCGTGACCATGGGCTTGCCGCCGTCGTAGTCGCGCATGAACCACGGCACCCCGGCGTCGAGATCCGCCGTGGTGGAGCTCGGATCGGTCACGAGCTGGCTCGCCTTGGCGAGCGTGAGCATCGCGCCGGCGTCGGCCTCGTCGCTCGCGCTCGCCGTTTCACGGCCTTCTTCGCGCTTCGGCTTGGCCTTCTTCGGCGCGAGCCACGGCTCGATCGCGAGGCGCTCCTCGCGCGACGGGACCTGCCGGTAGAGCGGCGTGCCGTTGGCGACGTTGTAGCCGTACTGGTAGGGGAGCGAGCCGTTCATCTCCGGCGCGTGAGGCGCGAGCCTGATGCGCGGATGGTTCATGTCGAGCGAGGCGTACTTGCCGCAGACGAAGCCGCCCTGGACGAGCTCGTACCAGCCCTCCTTGCAGTTCGACTTCGGATGGGCTTCGGCGATGACGGGAACCTTCGCGCCCTGTCGGATGTATCCGAGGCGGACCGCGCCGGTCTTCTCGCCGGTCTTCTTGTCCTCCTTCGGCCACTCCATGTCGCTCATCACCGGCGTTTGCAGGAAGAGCGCCCCGATCATCGGGCCGTCGTACGCGGGAGGCGCCGCGTCTTTCGCCGCTTGGACGCCGGCGTCGCGCGCCTCTCCGCTGTTCAGCGTCGGCGCGGCGGGCGCGACGGGCGCGGTCGGGGCGGCCTCCTTGGCCTTCGGCGCCGGCGCGTCGGTCTTCGGATCGGCGCACGCCGCGATGACGCCGGCGGTGGCGGCGACGGCGCTGGTGAGGAGGAAGAGGCGACGGAAAGTCATGACCGGAGCGGGGAGCCCCCATCGCATGGTCGAGCTCGCGCGTCGAGCCGAGGAGGCGAGGGGGGAGGATCGGCTAAGGCGATACCAAAGCGACCGTGAAAGAACCACTTTTTGGCGGATGGACGCCGGGCGGAGCTCGCGCACGGCGCGTGCTCTACGAGAAGCGTGCCACGTACAGGCACACGGAAATCCCATGGTTTTGCCCCGAGCTTCGTCCTACCGTGTGTCCGTGATCGGGGTCGCGCGTGGCTAGGGAGACGCATCCGCCGCCCTCGTCGGGGTTGCCAGGTCGTCTTCCAGGCCTCGGGCGCGGGCGCGCCATCGACTTCCACGGCGATCCTCGCGCCGGCGCGTCGGAGGCGGCGCCGACGGCCCCGCACGCGACGCCGCCTCCGCCGGAGGCGAAGAAGAGCGGGCCGGCGCGCTTCTGGCGAGGTCGCGGCGTCAAGATCGCGCTCAACCTCGCGCTCGCGCTTTCGCTCGTCTTCCACTGGGTGATGGCCCCGTGGAAGCTCCTCCCGGATCGCTCCGGCCTCGAGCTCAAGGACGTCGACGAGGAGCTCACGATCCCCGTCGACCTGCTCGGCGAAGATCCGCCGCCGGACGAAAAGCCCGCGCCGCCGGACCCCGCGATCACGCCGCCGGAGCACGATCCCAACGGCCTCGACAAGCGGCCCGACGCGGGGCCGCCCAAGCCCAAGCCCGACGCGTCGATCGACGCCGAGGCGCTCGCGACCGACGCGGGCGTGCCGCCGATCGCCGTCGAGGGAGGCGTGCCCGTGTCGACGGACGACGGCGGCTCGCAGACCGACGCGGGCGAGAGCGACGCGGCGGGCGAAGGCGGCCTCGTCGCGTCGGCCGACGCGTCGGCGCCTCCGGGCGCGGCCGGGCCGCGCGATCCCGGCTCGATGATCGGCATGGCGGGCATCGTCACGGCGGGCACGGTCAACGTGACGCTGCTCGTGAACATCGCGGTCATCCGCCAGAACCCCGTCGGCGCGCGGATGGGCCCGATCCTCTTCGGCATCCCGCAGTGGAACGACTTCGTGAAGGGATCGAACCAGACGGCGATCGATCCGATCCGCGACACCGACTGGATCCTGATCTACGGCCCGTCGCTCATCCACACCGATCGCGACGCCGTCTTCGTTCACTACTCGGCGCCCGACGCCGTCGTCGACAGCGCGGTCGAGGCGATCGCGAAGCGCTACGACAAAGGCGGCCCGTTCGACGCGGGCGTGCCCGGCGTGAAGGCTTCGCTCGGCCACGCCGACAACGCCGAGCGCGTCTTCATGCGCGTGCAGCCGCACGTGCTCGTCGTCGTGCCCAAAGACAAAGCGGCCGACTTCGCGAAGGTCATGCGGCGCGCGCCGATCTCGCCGAAGGTGAGGCCGGGAGAGGCGATGCGCCTCGTCGTCAAGGATCCGTGGAAGCAGATCTCGATCCCGGGCCTCAAGTTCCCCAACTCGCTCAAGGAGATCCGCCTGTGGATCGTGCCGCGCGCGAGCGACGGCGGCGCCGATCTCTACGTCGAGGGCGACTGCACCGACGAGGCCGCGGCGAGCGACGTCGCCGACGCGATGACCGATCTCATCAAGCGCCAGAACAGCATCGCGATTCGCGTGGCGACGCGCGGCTTGCTCAACAACGCGCGCGTCACGCCCGAGGGATCGCAGATCAAGCTTCACCTCTCGGTCAGCCAAGAGCAGCTCGAGGCGCTCCTCCAGGGCGTGGGCACGATGCTCGGCGTGCAGGTGCAGCCCGTCGCCGGCGGAGGTCGCTGACGCATCAGTCGCGCGCGGCGACGCTCTCGAGCGTCGCGGTGCGCTCGCCCACGCGCGTGCCGACGTGCTCGCGGAGCGCGGCGACGAGCGACTCGATGACGTCGGGGCTGCCGGGCCCGAGGAGGATCGGCCCGCCTTCGCAGTCGAGGACGACGTGGTCGCCCTTCACCTCGAAGCGGCGGATGCGCGACCACGATCGTGCGGCGCCGCCGAAGGTGACGCCGTAGCCGTCGACCACGACGTCGAGCGGCAAGGTGGCGGAGATCCCGAACGCCGCGACGGCGAGCAGCGCGAGCATCACGCTCGAGCCGACCACGAAGGTCGCGTTCGGGCGATGGCGCGCGAGCTGGTACCAGCCGCCGAGGACGACGATGCCGAACGCGAGCACGTGGAGCGCCAACGACGAGAGGAAGAAGAGCCCCGGGCGCCCGACGCGGAAGAGCTTCCGCTCGTCGGGTCGGACGCGGCGCACGGCGTCGTCGACGACGCCGTGGCGCAGCGATCGCCTCACGAGCGAGACGAAGACGCTCGCGAGCGCGACGTTGAGGAAGATCGCGAGCACGCCGCCTCCGTCGGTGGAGAGCAGCGCGTCGAAGAGGCCGTGGCCGAGCGCGGCGAGGAGGAGGAAGAGGAGGACGCGCGGCCGCTTCTCGACGAGCCGCGCGCCGAGCGCGTAGCCCCAGATGGCGCCGAAGAACATGTGCGCGGGCACGCTCATGAAGCACCGTGCGACGACGATGGGCGCCGCCAGGCGCGTCATCGCGAAGTATCGGATGTTCTCCGCCGCGGCGAAGCCGAGCGAAGACACGATCCCGTAGACGATGCCGTCGACCGGCTCGTCGAACTCGGGGCGGCGCATCGCGAACGTGGCGCCGAGCATCTTCGCCCCTTCCTCGGAGAGGCCGACGACGATGGTGAACACCACGACGGCGAGAGGGAAGGCGAAGAGCTGACCTCCGAACGTCACGACGCGGGGATCGAGCCACGGCGTCGCCGTCGCGAGCGCGAGCTCCGCGATGCCCGCGGGGATGGTCGAGAGGGCGCCGAGGACGAACGTGGTGAGGACGAGCCACATCGGCTCGGGGTGCGCGCGATCGAACCGCCGCACGAAGACGAGCCACGCGAGCGAGAGGAGCACCGGCACGACGAAGCACGCGGTCGCGAGGCCGGTGTTCGGCGGAAGACCGACGGCGTCGACGCGCCGGAGGATCGGCAGGCGCCCGCTCACGAGGAGCTGCTTTTCGTCCTGCGCGCGCGCGTACGCTTCGATGCCCGCGCCGAACGTGACGTACGCCGAGTCGGTCGACCACGACGGGTGGCCGAGGGACGTGCGCCCGCGGACGAGGATCTCCGCGCGTGCTGCGCCGGGTCGCGCGGTCTGCCGCTCGCGCGCCGCGGTGACGACCTCGTCGGCGGGCGTTCCCTTCTCCGCGCGCAACCTGAGCGTGCCGCCTTCGCCCCAGCCGACGTGCACGCCTTCGTAGAGCTCGCCGAGCGGCCGCGACCAGACGACGCGCGTGCGGTATCGCGGCGCGGTCGCGCCGCCTGCGGTCGCCCACATCGGCTCGGCGACCACGCGGTGATCGCGATCGACGATCCATTGGTCGAGCGCGCGCGTGACGTCGACGCGTGAGCCCTCCCAGTAGCGTGAGACGCGACCGTCTTCGAGCGTCTCGGTCTTCGCGACCAGGCCCGCCTCGTCGCGAGGGGCGCCGGCGAACATGGGATCGGTCTCGAGCACGAGCACCGATCCGGGCCAGGTGACGAGCTCGTCGACCCAAGCCGCGAGCGCCTCGTCGACCACGATGCGGAGGCGCTTGCCTTCCTGCGTGACGTCGGCGCCGATCGAGTCGGCCATGAAGCGCCGGAGCACCATCGCGCGGAGATCGCGGCCGTAGGGAGAGGCGCCGCCGAAGGCGGGATCGTCGGCCTCGTACGTCAGCTCGACGTCTTGCGTTCCGACGATCCGACCTGCGCACGCCGTCGAAGAGAGCGCGAAGAGGACGAGGGCGAGGAAGACGACGAGCGCGCGTGCACGTCGCGACATCCCTACGAAGCTCACGTGCCTCTCGGGGCTTTCTGGCTCGCGTCGCCGCGCGGATAGCTGCCGACGACCTTGACGAACGCCGCGCTCTTCGTGACCGCGCGGAGCGCCTTGGCGAGCACGGGATCGGCGCGGTGCCCCTCGGTGTCGACGAGGAAGACGTACTGCCACGGCTGCTTGCGGCTCGGACGCGACTCGATGCGCGTGAGGTTCACCCCCGCGATCTCGAAGTCGGAGAGCACGCGGCGCAGCGCGCCCTTCTCGTGCTTCACGCCGAAGACGAGGGTGGTCCTGTCGTGACCGGTGGGCGGCGCGTCTTCGTGGGCGACGACCACGAACCGGGTCGCGTTCTCGCGTCGATCCTGGATCTTCGCGCGGAGGATGGGCACGCCGTGGAGCTCGGAGGCGATGTCGCCCGCGATGGCGGCGGCGCGCTCGTCGGCCCGGGCCTCACGCGCGGCGGCGGCGGTCGACGACGTCTGCACCACCTGCGCGCGCGGCAAATGCTTGGCGATCCAAACGCGGCACTGCGCGAGCGCCTGAGGGTGGGAGTAGACGGCGGTGATGGACGAGAGCGCGCGGGCGCGCGACAGCAAGCAGTGCGCGATCGGGAGAACGAGCTCCTGGCGGATGAACAGATCGCCTTCGAGGAGCGCGTCGGACGTCATGCTCACCGCGCCCTCGGTCGAGTTCTCGAACGGGACGACGCCATAGGTCGCGTCTTTGCTATGCACCGTCTCGAAGACCGCCTCGATCGTGGCGCAGTCGCGGTAGCGCGCCTGCAAGCCGAACAGTCGTCGCGCCGCCATCTGGGAGAACGTTCCCTCCGGGCCGAGGTAGGCGACGCGGAGCGGCTCCTCGACCGAGAGGCAGGCGCTCATCACCTCGCGGAAGACGGCGCGGATCGCGTCGGGCGGAAAGCGGCCTTCGCCTCGTTTGACGAGGCGCTCGAGCACCTGTCGTTCGCGCTCCGGATCGTGGAACACCTCGATCGCCGCCGCGCGCTTGAGCGCGGCGATGTCGCGCGCCACGTCGGCGCGGCTCTCGAGCAGGCCGAGGATCTGATCGTCGAGGGCGTCGATCTTGGCGCGCGCCGGCGCGAGCGCGGGCTTCGCGCTCGCTCGCGCGCCTCGCCGGTCCGAAAGAGACTTCACGGCGGCATCGTCGCACGACTACGATGGCCGCGCATGCCCGAAGCCAACGTGCTCTACGCAGTCACGGCCGTGGTCGTCCTGGGGCTCGTCGCCTGGGTGCTCGTCGTGCTGAAAACCGCGAAGGAGCCGTGGGCGCGCGCGGTGCCGCAGGCGGCGGCGCGGAGCGACGACGCACCGCTCGAGAAGGAGGCGCTCCCGCCTTCGTCGTCTGGAGAGGCCGACGCGACGTCCGAGGCCACGGCCGTCGTGGTCGCGAAGAAGGAAGCCGACGAGGCCGACGCCGAAGCGAAGGCCGAAGACGACGAGAAGACCGACGACGAGAAGGAAGACGCGAAGGCCTAATCAGGCCGTGATCTTCGCCGCTCGCGTCACGCCGCGGAGCACGTAGTCGACGTAGGTCTCGTTGCCGCTCGTCCACAAGACGAACGGCGCGCGCAAGACGCCGTCGGCGTCGAGCGCGCCGATGAGCTCGAGCGCGCCGAGCACCGGCATCTCGTGGAGGGTCACGAGCGGCGGAGCGGCGTTCTCCTCTTCGAAGCGCGCGACCTCGAACGCGAGCTGATCCTCGAACGCCTCGAACGCGCCGCGGTGGCGCTCGGGATCGAGCTTCGCGATCGGCACGAGCTCCCACCCGGCGTCGACGAGCAAGGGGAAGACGTCCTCTTCGCCGGACTCGTCGAAGGGCAGCCGCGCCGCGTCGGGCGGCTCGACGCCGATCTCCGTGAGGCGATCGGCGAGGGCGTTCGCGGCGCCCTCGCGGCGATCGCCGCTCTCCCAGAACGCGGCGACGATCGCGGCGAGCTCCGCGTCGGTCGCGCGGCGATGCAGCCGCTCGTCCTTCGAGCCGCGATCGATCGCGGGATCGGAGAGCACCGCGGCGGCCCACGCCTTGGCCTCTTCGAGCGCCGGATCGTCGCCGCTCGCGCACGCCGCCTCGACGGCGAACGCGTGCACGAGGTGCAGGCGGCTCGCGACGTAGCGGTGCCTCCCGAGCGCGCGAACGACGCGTACGAGCTCGTCACCGGTGCGCGCTTCGATCTCGATCCCGATCACGGCACCCTCCTCACAGACCGAAGAAGGACTTGATGCCGCCGATGATCTTGTCTCGCTCCTGCGTGTGGCGCGACAAGCGCGATCCCGCGTCGAGCCCTTCGCGCGCGGCGATCAGATCCACCTTCTGGGAGGCGAGGCGATCGGAGAGCTCGTTCACGATCTCGGGGCGCTCGAGGAGGACGCGCTCGAACGTGGCCTTCTCGAGGCGGAAGCACTCGACGTCGGTGATCGCGACGACGTCGGCCTGGCGCGGCTCGCCCGTCATGAGCCCCATCTCGCCGAAGTAGTCGGGCGCCTCGAGGGTCGAGAGCACCTTCGTCTCCGGCGGCAACGGGCCGTCGCCGTCGGGATCGTACGTCGTGCGCACCTCGACCGTGCCCTTCGTCATCACGTAGAGCCAGTTCGCGCGGGCGCCCTGCCGGGTGATGACCTCGCCGGCGGTGTACACGACCTGGCTCATACCCTCGGCGAGCGTCTCGAGCTCGGTGTCTTGGAGCGGCCTGAAGAGGTGCACCGTGCGGATCGCCTCGAGGCGCTCGGTGAAGCGACGCTTGGTCCGCTTCACGGTTCGCTCCTCGTCGTGCACCTCGACGAACGCCGTCGTCGCCGGCACCGCGAGCGGGATCCCCGCGCGGCTCAGCGCCGTGAAGATGCGCGCGCGCACACGCGAGTTCGTCGGATCGTCGGCCGTGAGATCGAGGATGTGGTAGCGCGCGCCGTACGACGCCATGCTCTCGCGGCGCTCCTTCGTGAAATCCATGCACACGCAGTTCGGCTTCGGATCGGCCGCGACGTTCTCGATGGGCGAGCTGGAGAGCGCGTCGTTGACGACCTGGATCACCTTCGTCGGCGGGTAGCGGAAGTCGACGTTGAACCACACCCACATACGCTGCGGCACCGCGCGGCTCTCGCGCTTGCCGAGGATCATGATCGTGCTGGCGAGCAGCTGCGCGTTCGGGACGATGAGCGTCGCCCAATCTCGCGTCTCGATGACCGTGTGGCGCCAGCGCACCGCGCGCACGCGGCCCTGTCGACCGTTCTCGAGCTGGACCCAGTCGCCTTCGCGGATCGATCCGTCGAGCTGGAGGGCGACGCCGCCGAGGATGTTGCCGAGCGTGCTCTGGAGCGAGATCGCGAGGACCGCGCTGACGACCGCGCTGGTCGCGAGGATGCTCGAGGGGTTCAGCCCGTGTCCCGAGAGGACGCCGAGCGTCGCGAAGATGTAGGCGACGGCGACGAGCAGATCGCTCGCGATCATCGGCAGGTTGACGCCCGCGCGAGGCAGGCCCACGGAGAACGCGAGCGTCGCGACGATGTTCACGCTCGTGAACGCGAGCAAGAGCTCGGCGGCGACGAGCAGGCGGTCGGCCCACACCCGAGCGCCGAGCGTCGCCAGCGCGTAGTGCAGGCCGAGGACGGCGACGGCGACGAAGAAGAGGATGACGACGCGCCGCAGGTGCGTGCGGCGTTGAGGAGCGAGCGCGTTCACGAGCACGGCGGTGCAGATCACCGCCGCGAACACGCCGAGCGCCCACGAGAGCTCCGGTTTCATCGGGCCCGGAGACTCTACACCTTTTCCGCTGAGCGCTCCGCCAGGGCTTCGTCGATCAGCCTTTGCTGTTCGAGCTTGTGGCTCGCGTAGCTGCCCGTCGCCGGGCTCGCCGCGGCCGCGCGCGACACCACCGAGAGCGGGAGGCGATCGCCGATGATCCCGCGCAGGTTCGCGTTGAGGAAGTACCACGGCCCCATGTTGCGCGGCTCCTCCTGCACCCAGACGAGGGGCGTTCCGTCGGCGTAGACCGACAGCGCTTTCGTCAGCGCGCCGCCGAGCGGGTAGAGCTGCTCGAGGCGCACGATCGCGATGTCGTCGCGCCCGAGCGCGCGCCGCGCGTCGAGCAGGTCGTAATAGACCTTGCCCGAGCAGAGGAGGATGCGTTTGACCTTGCGCGGATCCGTCGTGGCGTCGGAGATCACCCGCTGGAACGAGCCGTTCGCGAGATCGTTCGTCGTCGAGACCGCCTCTTTGTGGCGGAGGAGGCTCTTCGGCGTGAAGACGACGAGGGGCTTTCGCCACGGGCGCAGCACTTGCCGCCTGAGCGCGTGGAAGAGCTGCGCCGGCGTCGTCAGGTTGCAGACCTGCATGTTGTCGGACGCCGCCTGCTGGAGGAATCGCTCGACGCGCGCGCTCGAGTGCTCGGGCCCCGCGCCTTCGTAGCCGTGGGGCAGGAGGAGCACGAGGCCGGAGAGCCTGAGCCACTTGTCTTCCGCGGAGACGATGAACTGATCGACGATGACCTGCGCGCCGTTCACGAAGTCGCCGAACTGCGCCTCCCAGATGACGAGGCCGTCGGGGCAGTCGAGGCTGTAGCCGTAGTCGAAGGCGAGCACGCCCTGCTCCGACAGCGGGCTGTCGTACGCCTCGAACTTGCCGCTGCCGAGGTTGGCGAGCGGCGTGTGACGGAGGCCGCTCTTCGTGTCGAAGAGCGTCGCGTGCCTGTGGCTGAACGTGCCGCGACGCGCGTCTTGACCCGAAATCCGGATGCGGTGGTTCTCGGCGACGAGCGAGGCGAACGCGAGGTGCTCGGCGGTGCCCCAGTCGAAGGGCTCGTTCTTGGCGACGCGATCGCGGCGCTGCTCGAGGATCGCGCGCACCTTCGGGTTCACGCTGAACCCGTCGGGGAACGTGGTGAGCCGCGTCGCGAGATCGACGAGCTTTTCGTGGGGCACGCCGGTGTCGACCTCGGGGACGGAGCTGTCGGGGCCGCCGAAGTACGGCGTCCAGATCCCCTCCATCGCGCTCGGCGCCTTGAGGAAGTCGCCGCGCTTCTCTTCTTCGAGCGCCTGCGCGAGCGCCGCCTGGCGCTCGGCCTTCATCTTGTCGCCTTGACCTTCGGTGATGTGGCCGGTGCGCGCGAGCTTCGCGACGTAGACCTCGCGCACCGTCGGCTTCTGGTCGATGAGCTGGTACATCACCGGCTGGGTGAAGCGCGGCTCGTCGCCTTCGTTGTGGCCGTAGCGGCGGTAGCAGAGCATGTCGATCACGACGTCTTTGCCGAACCGCTGGCGGAACTCGATCGCGAGGCGCGTGACCTGGATGACCGCCTCGGGATCCTCGCCGTTCACGTGGAAGACGGGCACCTTCATCATGCGCGTGATGTCGGTGCAGTAGCGCGTCGATCGCGAGTCTTGCGGGATCGTGGTGAAGCCGATCTGGTTGTTCACGACGAGGTGAACGGTGCCGCCGGTCGCGTAGCCCTCGAGGCCCGCGAGGTTCAGCGTCTCGGGGACGACGCCCTGCCCCATGAAGGCGGCGTCGCCGTGGATGAGGAGCGGCATCACGCCGAGGCGCTTGCGGCGATCCTGCTTCGCGCGGACGCGCCCCTCGACGACGGGGTTGACGAACTCGAGGTGGCTCGGGTTGAACGCGAGCGAGAGGTGGATCTTGCGCCCCGTCGACGTCACGCGATCGGTCGACGATCCGAGGTGGTACTTCACGTCGCCGCGCCCGAGGTTGCGCTCGGGGTTCGAGTCGCGGAACGCCGCGAAGATCTCGCGGACGTTCTTGTCGAGGACGTTCGCGAGGACGTTGAGGCGCCCCCGATGCGCCATGCCGATGACGATCTCTTCGATGCCGTGGCCGGCGGCGTAGTCGATGAGCAGATCGAGCATCGCGATCATGCTCTCGGCGCCCTCGCACGAGAAGCGCTTGGCGCCGAGGAAGTTCTTGTGCACGAACTGCTCGAAGATCTCCGCGTCGGTGAGCCGCGTGAGGACGCGGATCATCTCGTCGTGATCGAGCGGCGTGCGGTTGCGCGTCGACTCCATCGCGTTCTGGAGCCACTCGCGGGCGTCGGGCTCCTCGATGTGCGTGAACTCGACGCCGATGGAGCTGCAGTACGTCTCCGAGAGGTGGTCGATGATCTCGCGCAGCGTGGCGCGCTCCGGCAGGCCCGCGACCCCGACGGTGGGGAACAGCACGCCGTAGTCGGCCTCGGTCAGGCCGAAGTTCGACAGCTCGAGCTCGGGCGCCGCTTCGGGCGGCGAGCCGAGCGGGTCGGTCTTGGCGAAGAGGTGCCCGCGGACGCGGTAGGCGTTGACGAGCTGGTAGACGCGGCCCTGGAGCGCGGCCGCCGCGAGGAGGCGCTCGTCGCGCGACGACGCCGCCGCCTCGGGCGCGGAGCGCGAGCGCGCCGCGCTGACGGGGGGCGCGATCGCGAGCGCGCTCCCGTTGCCGTTGACGTGCTCGGCGCGCGCGTGCGCGGCGCCGTTACCGCTCTTCGTTCCAGCGCCTCCACCGCCCGGAGGCGTGGGCTTCTCGCCTGCCTCGAGCGCTTGGAAGAAGGAGCGCCACTGCTCGTCGACGGACTGCGGGCTCTGCTGATAGCGAGCGTGGAGATCCTCGACGAAACCTGCGTTGATCCCGAACTCGGAGAACATTGGGATCCGTCTACAATAGGGGCAGCCGCGCCGTTGGTCGACCCTCCTTTCGGCCGGATTCTCGTTGTCGTCATCTGCCACAACTCAGCGGCACTGGCCGCCGCTGCACGTCGTGACGCCCGGGCACTGCGCGTTCGAGCGGCAGCCGGGGACGCAGCGCTTCGTTCCGTCGGCGCCCGCGTTGCAGATGAGGCCGGAGCCGTCGTTTCCCGGGTTGCATTGGCCGTCGCTCGAGCACGGTTGTCCGCCGCCGGTCGGGCTGCTCCCGTTCCCGCTGCTCGCGTTGCCGCCGGAGGGCGGCGCGGGCGGATCGGGCGCGGGGTTCGTGCTTCCGCCGCCGCCCGCCGCGCACGGGCCGCCGGGATCGCTGCCGAAGAACTCGTAGTGCCACGCCTCGCTCGGGACGGTGCGCTTGAAGCCGAAGCGCGACGCGTTGTTCGCGAGCCACGACGAGGTGGTCAGATCGAGCGCGCGTCCGTTCTGATGGTTGCTGTAGCCCGGCCGCGCCGCGAGGTTTCCGTTGTTGCAGCGGCGGGTCTGGTAGCAGTTGTAGAAGTACTGCTGCTCCGCCATCGTGCGGAAGCCGCTGTTGATGGTGAGGCGCACGCCGGCGGCGTGCGCCGCCTTCTGCATCTTGAGGAAGGCGTGGCCGGTCGCCTTCGACGTGGGCTTGCCGCCGACCTTGATGACGTCGATCCCGTACGGCGATCCCCGGTCGTACGCCTGCTGTCGCGTCGTCCGGCAGTCGACGTCGCTGATGATCGCGTCCGTCGCCGTATCGACCGGCTCCTCTTCGTGGTCGTCGTCGTCGTCGACCTCGGTCGCGCACGCCGAGAGAACGAGCACCGGCAGACCCATCATCACGAGCAGGCAGCGCATCTTCATGCGCGACTCGAATTGCATCGGTGATGCCGCTCACGATCGGCCTATTTTTCAGGCGTGGCGAAGCGCCCGCGGCGGCGACTTGCTGCTACACACCCTCACACGATCTGTTTGCGGACGGATCCAGATCACCTCGCGGCGCGGCGATCGGGCGTTGTCATTTTCCGCCGCGAGCGTTCAGCGCTGCGAGAGCCACGCGGTCAAGTCGACGCCCGGCTCGAGCACGACCAGCACCGCCTCGATCGTGATCGACGAGACCACCGTTCCTTCGGGCGCGACATGAACGCCGTTCGCGTCGCGCCAGACGACGACGCGAACCGCCTGCGACGTCTGGATCTCGGGATCGTGGACCGTCTGGGTCGGCGCGCGGACCGGCGCCTGCGCCGGCGCGGCGTTGACCACGTGCGGCACGGCGATCGCGGTCGTCTTTCGATCGCCGTCGCTCGTCATGTGATCCATGTCGTCGCCGGTGAGGTTCTGCGTCGGCGACGCGTCCCACTCCGCCGCGGATCGCTCGCGCTCGCCCGCGGCCGTGAGCTCGGCGAGCGTCGCGATCACGGTGGCGTCTCCGTCGGGGCGGCTGCGCCTTCGACTTCGCGTCGTCGCGTCGCCGAGCGGAAGTCGATCGGCGTCGACGGCGCGCTGCGGGGCGGTGTCGGCCACGCCCGCGGCGGCGGCCTCCGCCTCGAGGTTCTCGCGGGATCGGCGCTTGCCCTTGCCCGATCGCGGCGGATCGGCGGCGACGCGGCTCGCCGCGACCGGCTTGCCGAGCGGCGTTCGCGGGGCGGCGGGCGGACGAGGCGCCTCCTTGTGGCCGAGCGGCGTGTTCGGCGGTGGCGGTTGAGACGCCTTCGAAGGCAGCGGGATCGGCGGCGCAGACCGCGCCTTGGCGGGCGCCGGCGGCCTGGCCGACGCGGGGCCGGCGGCGACCGGCGGCGGCGGGCCCGTTCCTCCCGGCGGAACCGGCGCGACCGATCGCGCGGTGCTCGGCATCACGCTCACGGGCTGAGCGCTCGTCGGCGGCGGGGCCCAGCCCTCCGCGGCTGGGCGTTGGGAGGGCGCCTCGGCGGGCGGCGCGCCTTCGCCGATCGAAGCCATCGATCGTCGCGCGACGATCCCGGCGAGCTCCGACGCGGCTTTCGCCAGCTCGAGGGCGCGCATGTCGTCTTCGACGTCGGAGGCCGCCTCGGCGGCCTTGCGAACCCACTTGATGCCTTCGAGGTGATCGCCTCGCGCCCACATCGCTTCCGCGGTGGAGAGGGCCCACGAGACGTCTTCGGGATCTTCGGGCTTCGCCTCGGGCACTTGCGGGAGGACGAGCTCGTCTTCGGCAGCCATGGGTCCGTTCGGATCGTCGATGAACGGCGTCAGGATGGCAAGGAATTCGCGAGGGCGACGCTCGCGGCGGTCGCGAGGACCTCGATCGAGGTTCCCCGGGGAAAACGGCCTTCGGCGCGCTCGGGCCTGCCGCCGCCGCGGCCGCCGCGGGCCTTGCCCTCCGCGCTCACGAAGGCGCCACAGTCGAGCTTTCCTCCTGCGCCGCGCTGGACGACGAGCACCGTCTCGCCGCTGCCCGGGTCGTGGCCGCCGACGAGCGCGACGACGCGGGCGTCTTCGGTGAGCTTGCCCGCGAGCACGCGGAGCGCTGCGAGATCGTCGTGCGGTCGCGCGAGGTGCACCACGTGCGGACCGGGCGCTTGCGGAAGTGCTTCGCGAACGCGCTGGGCCAAGAGCTCGGCGAGCTCGGCGCGGGCGCCGTCGAGCTTCTCGCGCGCGCCCTTCGCCTCGGCGCGCAGCTTCAAGACGGCGCCGAGCGCGTCGTGAGGACCGCACGTGAGCTCGGTCGAGATCTCGAGCAGCGCCTGATGACGAAAGCGCGCGTCGGACAGCGCGCGCGCGCCCCCGTGAAACGAGACGCGGAGCATGCCCTTGTACTTCTCGGTGCCCACGATGCGCACCTGACCGATCTGCCCGGTGCGCGTGCAGTGCGTCCCCCCGCAGGGTGTCACGTCGAACCCTTCGATCGTCACGACGCGCACGCCCTTGGCCGACTTCTCCGCGTTCGGCTGCTTGCGGAGGCTCAGGGTCGCGAGCTCCTCCGCGCTCGGGAACGAGGTCGTCACCGCGACGTCGTCCATCACGATCGCGTTCACGAGATCCTCGGCCTGATGAAGATCCTGGTTCGCGATCCCCGGGCGGTTCACGTCGATGGTGCAGAGGCTCGCGCCGAGGCGCGCCGACACCGTGTCGGCCTTCGCGCGATCGGCGAGCGCGCGCGAGAGCGCGTGCTGCGCGGTGTGCTGGGCCATGTGGTCGCGGCGCCGCGCTCGATCGAGCGAGCCCCTCACCGGCAGCGCTGCGGCCGCGCCTTCGCGGAAGCGCGCGGCGAGCTCGCCTTGGAGCGGAGCGCCGAGGACGTGATGGATCGCGCCGTCGCCGTCGATCTGCGTGTCGACGACGGAGAGCTCGACCTCGCCGATCGCGAGCGTGCCGGCGTCGCCGAGCTGCCCGCCGCCTTCGGGGTAGAACAGCGTGCGCGGCAGGACGATCGAGGTGCGATCGTCGTGCGTGGAGAGGACGGCGCCTGTGGTTTCGAACGCGAGGGCGGTCGCGTCCGCCCAGTAGAGCTTCTCGGTCATGAGAGGGCGCGAACGACGGTATCATCGGCGCATCCGATGAACGTCACGATCAACGGCGCGACGCGCGACGTGCCCGAAGACCTCACCGTGCAGAAGCTCGTCGAGCACCTCGGGCTCGGCGGCGGCCCGGTCGCCGTCGAGATCAATCGCGAGATCGTGCCGCGCGCGGAGCATCCGACCCGCAAGGTCGCCGGCGGCGACGTCATCGAGATCGTTCACTTCGTCGGAGGCGGCTAGCCCGGGCACAGGCCGTGCTCACCACGCGATCTGTTCGAGCAGCGCGGCGAGCTTCTCTCCGCGCGCGGGGTGCAGGCTCTTCACATGGGCGACGCGCCCGACCAAGTGCGCGCGAAAGTCAGGATGTCCGTCGCGGTTCTGCGAGCCGGGGCCGAGTCGCCTGCAGTTGTGAAGGGTCGCCTCGAGGCGGTCGTACGCGTCACGCGCGACGTTGAGGCGCGTGTTGACCACGACGCCGGTCACGAGCTGTCGAACCCCCGCGCGCATGACGCGCGACTTGCGGTGGTTCACGGTGAAGCCTTCGTCGCTCGCGATCGCGGAGGCCCAGGCCTCGAGACGGCTCGACGACCGCGCGAGCCGCCGATCGCCGGAGAAGGTCATGTCGTCGGCGTAGCGCGTGTAGACGGCGCCGAGCTTCGTCGCGAGCGCGGTCAGGCGCACGTCGAGCCCGCGCGCGCAGAGGTTGGCGAGCGCAGGCGAGGTCGGGGCGCCTTGAGGGAGGTGTCGGGTTCGCGCGCGCATCTCCGCGCGGCGCAATCGCGCGACGTCGTCGTGCGTCGCGTCACGACCGAGCACGAGCCCCGACGGTGGAGCGACGTTCGTGCAGAGGAGCGTCAAGCTCCACGCGACGTCGTCGGGGTAGCCGGCGGCGCGGAACACGCCCGCGACGCGCGCCGCCGAAATGGAGAGGAAGAAGTCCTCGAGGTCGAGCCGCACGACCACCGCGCGACCGACGTGCAGCGCGGCGTGGGTGCGCACCGAGCGCCCTCGAACGAAGCCGTGCGCCGCGTCGTGCGCCGGTACGCGATCGAGGATCTCGCGCAGGATCCGCTGTTGGACGGCCTTCGTGCGCGCCTTCGGCGCCTCGAGCAAGCGGAACCCACCGCGTCGCTTCGCGACCCACCGACGGCGGTAGTGGTCGAGCGCCTCCGGGCGGCGCAGCCGCTCGAGCCCGCGACCGTCGGCGAACCAATCGCACTCCGCGGGAGACAGCCCGAGCCATCGCGCGAGATCGCCCGGGGTCGCGATCGCGGGGACGTCCCATCGGCGCACCCCCATCGCGATCTCGGGCTCGAGCCACCGCGCGACCTTCGGACGCCACCGCGGAGCCCGACGCTCGCGCGGCGCCGCGATCGAGACGCTGGCGATGAAGCGCGCGAGCGCGCTGAAGCGCGCGCGCGGCGGCTCGGGAAACGTCGCGAGCACGCGATCGACGACGCCGCGCATCCATCGCGCGTCCTCGGCGAGGGTCACGCGCCCGCGCTCCGCGAGCGCGTCACGCGTCCATGCGCCGTGCGCGAGGAACGCCGACGCCAGCGCCTCGGCAACGCGCTCGGGGACCTTCGTCTTCATGGCGCGCGAAGAACGTGCGGGGATCGCGTCGACCTGTCTCGTCTTGCGTGAGGGGTCGTCCGTCTGGCGGACCGTGCCTCATGCGCTGCAATGCTCGATCGTACGCGTGCGCCGGGGTAACCCCGGCGAGGATTCGCGCCTACCGATCCGAGATCGGAGAAGCGCTCTTCCCACTCGACGTCCGATCCCCGCACGCGACGACGATACCACCGAGCCACGTCGGGCCGCTCGTGGGCTCGGATGAGCCGCATCCGGCGGCCCTCACGGGCCGCACAGGGTGCGCGCGCGCTTCACGAGGGCGCCGACCTCGCGATGGGCGCGGGCGCACACGTCCGTCGCGCGATCTTCTCGCCGCACGACGAAGGGCTCGCCCACGGAGACGACCATGCGCGTGCGGTCACTCTTCGCCATGCGCGCGACGTGGCGCATGAACGTCTCGTCGATGAACGCGGCGCCCGAGCCCTTCGGATAGGCGATGCCCACGGGCAGGATCTCGGTCTGCGCGCGCACCGCGGCGACGAACGCGCCGCCGTGGAAGGGCCGCACCTCGTCGCCGTCGAACGTCGTGCCCTCGGGGAAGAGGTTGATCGCCCCGCCGTCCTCGAAATGCTTCTGGAGGATGCGGATCGTCGCCGCGCCGCTCTTGGCGTTCTGGCGATCGACGAACACGGTCCCGACGGCGCGCGCCGCGGCGCCGATGACCGGCCACTCGGCGACGTCGTCGCGGCTCACCATCGTTCCTCCGAACGTCGCGAGGACGACGCCGATGTCGATCGCCGATCGATGGTTGCAGACGACGAGGCGCCCGCGACCGCCGCTCCGCGCCGGCGGAGGCACGACGCCGTCGACGACGACCTCGACGGAGAACAAGCGAAGGAGCGCGCGCGCCCACCGCGCCACCCAGCGATCGCGGACGGCGTCGCGATCGTCGGCGGTCGTCGCGCGCATGCGCGCGAGGAACGCCGGGAGCATCGCCGCCGTGATCCCGACGAATCCCGACGCGCGCACGACCTGACGGCCGCGGCCCGCCACCGCGCTCGCGCCGCTCACCACAGCTTCCTCAAGGCGTAGGCCATGTACTCGATTCCGCGGCGCGCGAGGGGCCTCGCGCGCCATTCGTAGAGATCGACTCGCGTCGCGAGCGCCACGTCGCGATCGAACCAGCGGCGCACGTACGTCGCGAACGCCTCGTCTTCCACCGCGACGTTGACCTCGAGGTTCTTCGATCGCGATCGCTCGTCGAGGTTGTAGCTGCCGACCATCGCGAAGCGATCGTCGATGATGGCCGTCTTCGCGTGCATCATCGGCCCGGCGTGGCAGAAGACCTCGACGCCCTTGCGCAAGAGCGTCTCGTAGAGCGCCTCGAGCGCGAACTGCACGACCGCGACGTCGCTCTTCGACGGCACGAGCACGCGCACGCGCACGCCGCGCAGCACCGCGCGGAAGAGCGCGTTGCGCACGGCGCGATCGGGGATGAAGTACGAGTTCGCGACGTCGATCGAGACCCGCGCGCGGTTGATCCGCGTGATGTACTCGCGAAGGAGGTTGCGCCGGCTCCGCCGCAGGCTCGCGAGCACGTAGACGCGCCCGTTCGGGCGCTTGCTCAACGGCACGAGATCGCGCGGGACGCCGCGCGGCACGATCTGCTGTCGGAGCTGGCGAAACCACACGCGGCGCCACGTCTTGTAGAAGAGCGTGCGCAGCTCCTGTACGACCTGCCCCTTCACCTGGATCATGTCGTCGCGCCACGCCTCGCCGCCGGCGTCGAGGGGCAGCCACGGTCGCGCGAGGTTGATGCCTCCGGTGAAGCCCATGGCGCCGTCGACGACGAGGATCTTCCGGTGGTCGCGCTGCTCGATCCGCGCGAGCTCGAACGACGGACGGAGCGGCGAAACCGGATGAAAATCGCGCACCTCGCCGCCGGCCGAGATCAGCGGCTGCCAGAACGCGTGGCTGATCGCGAGGCTCCCGACGGCGTCGTAGATGACGCGCACGGTGACGCCGCGCTTCGCCTTCGCGACGAGCGCGTCGAGGAAGTGATGACCGACGGCGTCGGCGCCGACCCAGTACATCTCGAGGAGGATCTCGCGCTCCGCCTTCGCGATCGCCTCGAGCATCGCGGGGAAGGCCTCGACGCCGTCGCGCAGGAGGCGGACCTCGTCGGCGCCGACGGTGAACCAGGGGCCGGCGATCTCCGTGCTGTCATACCAGGCGCGCGGCCCGCCGCCGTTCGTCATGGCGTCTTTGCTCGACCCGGCCGCGCGGCGACGACGACCATCGCGTCTTCGGCCAGGAACCTCGCGGCGAAGCTGCGAACGTCCTCGACGCCTGCGCGACCGCGCGGGAGCGGCTGCGCCGCGCTCGGGATCGGATCGCCGCGCCAGAGCGCGACGACGCGCGCGCGCGGATCGAGCGCCGACGCGATCGCGTCGCGCGAGAGCGCCGCGCTCGCGCGCTCGTGCTCGGCGGGCGCGAGGCCGCTCTTCTTCACGCGATCGACGAGCGCGCGCACCTGCATCACGGCGTCGTCGAGCGCCGCCTGCGTGCTCACGACGCGCACTACGAGGGCCGGCGCGCGCGGAGATCCGACGACGCGCGCCGACCACGAGCGCGCGAGGCCGGGGGCGCCGAGCGCTCTTTCGAGGAGCCCGCCTTCGCCGTCGAGCGCCGCGGCGAGGAGCGATCCCGCGGCGCGCGCGCCGTCGTCGCCCGGCGTGAAGGGGAAGGCGAGCCAGGCCTCGGGCGCCGCGCCCGGACGCGGCGCGGTCGCGTACGTTCCGGGCCTTGGACCCGCCGCCGCGGTCGGGCCACGACAGGCGCGCGTCTCGCCGGATCGGCGATCGATCCATCGGTCGGCGGCGCGGACCGCCGCTTCACCTTGCGAGGCGTCGACGTTGGCGAGCACGGCGACGCGGAGCGGCCCGGCGCGGAGCGCTTGCGCGCGCGCGATCACCGCGGCGTCCGCCGAGCGCGCGAGCGTCTCTTCGCGCCCGCCGGGGACGAACCACGACGCGTGTCCCGGCGCGACCGCGGACGCGAGCGTCGCCAGCGCGGCGCCGCCCGACTGCGCGTCTCTTTGCAAGAGCTCCGCGCGGGCGCGCGCGAGAGGCCCTGCCGCGATCGGCCCTCCGGCGAAGCTCCGTCCGACGACGTCGGCGAGGCGCCGCGCGTGCGCCGCGGGCGTCTCGCCGGGCATCGCAGGGCCGTGCACGAGCAGCCCCGCGCCGTCGGCGACGATCCACGGCTCGACGCGCGGCGTCCCCGCGATCTGCGGGTGCGCGTGCGCGGCGTCGCGGCTCGCCTGCTCGGCCGCGGCGACCGCGAAGAGCGCGGTCAGCCCGCCGTCGGCGTCGGTCTCGCTCTCGGTCCCGCACGGCGACGCGAGCAGCACCCAGGCTTCGCCTTGACCCGGCTCGAGGCGCGTTCGTCCTTCGGCGACCGGTTTCTGCCACGACGCGAGCGCGCGCTGAATCGCGGTTCCGAGCGCCTCGCGCGACGGCTCGAGCGTCGCGTCCGGCGCCGAGCCGCGGCGCGACGGTACGCCGAGCGCGACGGAGCCTCGCATCGCCGGCGCGCGTCGGTCGCCGTCCTTCATCCACGCGTCGGCGAGCGTCCACCACGCCGCGCGCTCCGCGGCCTCGCGCGCGTCGCCGGCGCGCCGCGCGAGCGTCCGACCGTCGAGCGCCGCGCCGCCCTCCGTGAGGTGCACCTGGGCCTCGACGTGGACGAGCGCGATCGCGTCGGCGACGCGCGCCGCGAGATCGCCGTCCTTCGCCGTCGTCGTCGCCGGCTCGGCGCCCAAGACCACGCCGACGCAGCCGCCGCGAGGATCGGCCGTCGCGGTCACCTCGCGAAGGCGAAACGGGAGATCGAGCGCGGCGAGCCGCGTCGCGAGCGGACCGTGCGCGTCGCCGAGCGCCTCGGCGGTGGTGACCGCGTGGCTCGCGGTGCCCACGTCCAAGGTCGCGTACACGACGGGCTGCGGCGATCCGTCGCCCGAGGCGTCGTAGACGTCGGCGTCGATCGATCCCGCGCGCGTCGCCGCGCTGCCGGCCGGCGCCGCCGCGCGCCACGCGGGCCCACGCGCGATCGCGGAGGCGACCGCTTCGCCCATCGCGAGCGGGCCGGCGACGGCGATCGCGACGCGCCCGAGCCCGTGCGCGCTCTCGCGCCACTTCTCGAGGCGCGCGAGCGTCAGATCGCCGCCGCTCTTTCCCGCGCGTCGCGGCTCGGCGTGAGGAGAGCCCACGCAGCGCGCCCATCGTCCGAGCGCGGGGTCGCGGAGCGGGCGTGACGCGAGCGCGGCGAGCTTTCGTTTCGCCGCCGCGAGATCGCGCTCGTCGGCCGCGCCCGTGAGCGCTTCGCGCGCCGCGTCGGCCGCCGCCGGGGCCTCGGCCGCGCCCGGGACGAGGATCACCGCGCGTACGCCCGACCACGACGGCGCGACGACGGGCGAGAGCCCGCGCGCCGCGAGCCTGCGCTCGACGAGCCCCGCGAGCGCGACCGCCGGCTCCGCGTCGTCGTCGCCGTCGGCGAGCGCGCGCGTCGTCACGGCGATCGCGATCGCGCCCGCGGGATCGCCTTCACGCGACACGAGCACGACGGGCGGGCGATCCTTCGCGAGGCGCACGTCGGGCAGCATCGCGCCGGCGTGCGCGGGCTGCGCCGGCTGAGGAGGTGAGCCGCACCCCGCGAGAGCGACGACGGCTATCGCGAGCGCGCGGGCGTTCACGGCTAGGCCTAGCGCTCGATGTCGGCCGCCGAGCGGGGAGCGATCTTGAGGGTGCAGAAGAAGCTGACGACGCCGACGACGGACTTCAGCGTCGTGCCCTGCGTGAGCTTCATCTCGGCGAGGTCGAAGAGCTCGTTCGACAGCTCGGGCACCTTCGGGAACGGCAGATCACATCCGTTCTGCGGGTTCGGCGGAGGCGGGAGGAGATCGATCGCGAGGCGACCGCCGCGCTCGTTCGCGCGCAGCGCGTCTTCGAAGAGCGTGACGTTCTTCACGCGCACGAGCATGCCGATCCATTTGCCGCCCGTCGCGTAGTCGGCGAGATCGTTGACGTCGATGTCGGTGGGCTCGGGGACGCGCGTCTCGTAGCGAAACGTCGCCGTCGGGAACACGAGCTGCGGAATGAACGAGCCGGGCGCGAACACGACAGGCGTGGCGCTCGGAATCCGCTGCAGCTCCTGGTACTGCGCGCGCATGTCGAGCACGTCGCCCGGCCCGACGCGAAGGTTCGCCGGGTTGAACGTCGGCGCAAAGAGGGTGAGCCCGGAGTACGCGCCGCCAGCGACGTCTTGGACGTAGATGGTGCCGACGGCGTTGTCTTGCGTCTCGTTGTAAGCGTCGACCGCGAGGACGATGACGCCCGTGACGTCGTGCGACTTGCCGACCTGCTCCGCCTGCCCCGGCACGGCGGGATCTCGCAGCTCGCGGATGCTCTTCCCCGTCCCGCTCGGCGGAGGGATCCCGTGCTCCGAGTGACGATCGCCCGTCTGCGACTCGCACGACAGCGCGAGGGAGGCGAGGGCGGCGGCGAAGATCCAGGCGAGACGCACGCGTGATCTCTTACCACAAAACGAGACGAGGCGTCGGGGGCCCCACGTCCTCGCGGGGACATGGGAGCCGACGCCTCGTCAGAGAGAGGAAAGGAGGAGAGGTTCGAGCGGAGCGACGGTCTGAAGCGGGAAGCGAAAGTGAGAAGCGAAGCTCTCGAAGCGCGAAGGAAGTCGAAAGTTATTTCAAGCCGCGATCTTGCCGGTGCTCGGCATGCGCATCGCGAGGACGGACTCGAGACGCGACTGGATCTTGTGCTTCTTCGAGTACACCGTCTTGACGCTGATGTTCATCTTCGTCGCGATGTCCTGGGGATCCATGCCCTCGCCGAAGTAGAGCGCGGCGAAGGTGCGGTCCTTCTCGGAGAAGTCTTCGAGCGTCTTCTGCGCGATGGTGGCGCGCTCGTGCTCGCTCGTGAGCTCGAACGGGTCGGGCAGATCGGCGACGAGCTCCATCGCCTCGGTGATGCACTCCTTCTGCGGCTCGCGCTTGAGGGTGCGGAGGTAGTCGTAAGCGGCGTTGATCGCGAGGAGGCCGATCCACGAAGAGAAGCGGTTGCCACGCTCGGGATCGAACGTGCGGAGCTTGTGCTTGTCGTTGGCGAGGAGCGAGACGTAGAGCGTGGCGTAGACCTCGCGGACGTCGTCCTGGCTGACCATCGAAGCGAAGCGGCGCGTCACCTTGGTGACGCAGCGGATGATGAGGCGGTCGTAGCGGTTCTGGAACTCGCGCCACGCCGCAGGGTCGTTCGCGAGCATCCCCGCGATGAGGTCGTCGTCGGTCTCGAACCGATCGGCGGCGGCGCAGGGGAAGAAACCACTCTCGCGAGCATCGTTCGTCATGACGTCGATTCCTCTTGCAGGGGGGAGAAGCGCGGGCCCGTAACGCCCGCTTCGACCGGCTCCGTCGTGCGCCGGCGGAGAGCCCTAGAGCAGGGCGCGTGCCACTGTCGTTCTTTCGGGTGACGCGCCAGAAACCGGCGGAATTGCGCGACTCGCGCAGGGAAGGTTTCCCGGAGGCCTCGCGTAACAAGCGTAACGAGGGCCGTAACAGTCTCGGCTTCCCGCGCCAGGTGTTACGCCAAAGGCCGCCAACGTTACGCTCGGGCGCGGTGACGGAGCGCCGTTACGCCGAGCCGCTCCGTGGCGGCCCGTCGGCGCGCGCGTGCTAGATCGCCTGGATGCTGACGTTCGCCGGCAGACACCTCTTTCCCCTCGTGACTCTTTTGATTTTCGGCTGCGGGGGGCCCACCAAGGGCTTCCGGCCGCCCGTCGGCGCCGCCGAGACACGGGCCGACGGGTCGGCGAGCCAGAGCGAGCTCTCGTTCGCGAGGGAAGCGAAGACGCCCGCGGGGGTGAAGCCCGATCAGACGGGCAAGGCCACGTGGTACGGCGGCGCGTTCGCGGGGAAGAAGACGGCGAGCGGCGAGCGCTTCGACCCGACCAAGCTGACGGCCGCCCATCGGAGCCTGCCGTTCGGAACCTGGGTCGAGGTGCGGCGCGTCGACACCGGGCGCGTCGTCCGCGTGCGGATCAACGATCGCGGTCCGTTCGGCGACGAGCGTCGGGTCATCGACGTCTCGCGGCGCGCCGCGGAGGATCTCGATCTCGTGCGCGACGGCGTCACGAACGTCGAGCTTCGCGTCGTCCAGGGACCCTAATCGGCGCCCCGCGTCACGCGAGCCCTACTTGCGCGACTTCGCCGCTCTCTTCACGCGCGTCTTCTTGGACGCGGCGGCGGCGGCGCGCGTGCGCCGCGCGATCAGGCCGAGCGCCTCGCGCTCCAGGCCCGTCAGGATGCGCTGCCACTCGTCGGAGGGATAGTCAGGGCCTCCGAAGCGCAGGTGCAGGCGCGCTTGTTCGCGCACCACGCCGCGCAGATCGTTCGGCATTTCCGGCATCCAGCGGTAGTCGGCGAGGACGGCCGCGAGGTTCGCGGGGATGTTCTCCGAGCGCCACGCGACCGGCTTCGACCCCGACGCGGGCGGCTCGTCGCCGAACGCGATCGCCTCGAGCTGGCCGTAGGAGACCCCCCAGTGCGCGGCGACCTTTCGTCGAAAGTCTTCACCCGGCTGGCGCGTCGGATTGGTCGACAGCATGTTGCTGAGATGTGCGCCAGAGACCCCGAGCTTCTTGGCGAGGGCTGCCTGCGCGCCCCTCGGGGCGTGCGCAAGCTCTTCCCGCAAACGCGCGAGGACGTACTCCTTGATTCTCTGGACGCGCTGATGCTCGTCCTGTGTCACGGCCCACACCTTAGTGCGCGGGAACTTAGCGGGCGCTAAGTTCGCATGCATTTTTGCGCACTTTTTCCACGAATTATGGAGCCTTCAGCCGCCTCGCCCGCGGAGGCCGGCGCCGTGCTCGCGGGCGTAGCCGACGTAGAGCGCGGCGGCCTCCCGGATCTGCACGAGGTCGGCCTCGGTCACCTCGCGAACGACCTTGCCCGGTCGCCCCATCACGACCGAGCGCGCGGGCACGTGCATGCGCGGCGGGACGAGCGAGCCCGCGGCGATGAAGCAGTCGTCGTCGATCCGCGCGCCGTCCAGCACGATGCTGCCCATGCCGATGAGGCATCGGTCGCCGATCGTGCAGCCGTGGACGAGCGCGAGGTGACCGACGGTGACGTCGTCGCCGATGGTCGTGCTCGCCTTTCCGCCGGTGACGTGGACCACGGCGTTGTCTTGGATGTTCGTGCGCGCGCCGATGCGGATGGGGAAGACGTCTCCGCGCACCACGACGCCGAACCAGAGGCTCGACGACGCGCCGACGACGACGTCGCCGATGACGCTCGCGTTCGGCGCGACGAAGACGCCTTCGGAGAGGACGGGCCGCTTGTCGCCGAGGTCGTAGACGGTCATCTCAAGAGAGGAGCGTGAGGGCGCGGCGCCGCCGCGGGGCGCGCGGCGCGGAAGGACGCGGCGCGGCCGCGAGCGCGTCGCGCGCCGCCGGCGTCATCTCGGCGAAGAGCGAGTGCTTGTACGCGCGGACGATCGCGACCTCGACCACGGCGCCCGTGAGATCGAGATCGCCCGCGTCGAGGTGCACGATCTCGTTCTGCTCCGTGCGCCCGGAGACGCGCCCCGCCGTCTTGCTCGCGCCCTCGACGAGGACGCGCTGGGTCGTGCCCACGAGGCGGTCGAGGTGCGCGCGCGTCTGCGCCTCGGCGACTTCGAAGAGGCGCGCGAGCCGCTCGCTCTTCACCGCCTCGGGCACGTCGTCTTCGAGCTTGAGCGCCGGCGTGTACGGACGCGGCGAGTACTTGAAGCCGAAGAGCGACACGAAGCCGACCTCGCGCACGAGGTCGAGCGTCGCCTCGAAGTCGGCGTCGGTCTCGCCGGGGAAGCCGACGATGATGTCGGTCGAGAGCGTGATGCCCGGCCGCGCCGCGGCGAGGCGGCGGACGCGCTCGACGTACTCGACGCGCGTGTAGCGCCGGATCATGCGCTTCAGGATCCGATCGCTCCCCGACTGCGCCGGCATGTGGACGTGGCGCGCGAGGACGTCGAGCTCGGCGTGCGCCTCTGCGAGCGCGGCCGTCGCGTGCCGAGGGTGCGGGCTCGTGTAGCGCAGCCGGCCGAGGCCGGGCACGCGCTCGGCGATCGCGCGCAGCAGCGCGGGGAACTGGCTCTCGTCGGGATCGCTCGACGCGGGCGGGGGCAGGGAAGGATCGCGGTAGCTGTCGACCGTCTGCCCGAGCAGCGTGACCTCGCGCGAGCCCGCCTCGACCCAACGCGCGATCTCGTCGACGATCTCGGTCGCCGGCCGGTAGCGCTCGGGCCCCCGCGTGTACGGCACGATGCAGAACGAGCAGCGCTCGTCGCAGCCTTTCATCGTCGTGACGAACGCGCTCACCGGGGTGCTCGTCGACCCGCGCGCCGGCGCCGCCGCGAGGAAGCGCGGCGCGTCGAGATCGAAGACCGTGTGCGCGCGCGGCGGCGCGCCGGCCATCTGATCGAGCACGAGCGCGGGCAGATCGGCGATGTTGTCGGGCCCGATCACGAGATCGAGGTGGCGCACGCGCTCGAGGAGCTTCTCGCCCTCCTGCTGCGCGACGCAGCCGGCGACCGCGAGGACGAGCCCGGGGTTCTCGCGCTTCAGCGGCGCGAGCTTGCCGACCTCGCTCCGCAGCTTCTGCTCCGCCTTCTCGCGGACGCTGCACGTGTTGAGGACGATGAGGTCCGCCTCCGCCGGCGTCTCCGCCGCGCGCCACCCATGGCCGCGCAGCACCTCCTCCATGCGATCGGAGTCGTGCGCGTTCATCTGGCACCCGAAGGTGTGGACGAGGTAGCGGCCGGACACGGTTTGCCCCTTCTAGCACTGTCGCGCGCGCCGCCCGAAAAGTGAGTAATGGCGTGCTCCCCGGCGCCGCGAGGCTGTTCCATCTTGCCGATATCGCGAAAGAAAACGGCGTAAAGCGTTTGACGACGGCGCGGCCTCCCGGTAACTGGCGCTCGCCATGCCGAGGTTTCTCCCCGCCGCGCCGCGCACGACTCCGCTGATGGAAGGCCAGCACTGGCGGCGCTGGGGCGGCTACGTCACGGCGAGCTCGTACGAGCTCACCCACGATCGCGAGTACGCCGCGATCCGGAACGCCGTCGCGCTCATCGACGTCACGCCGCTCTACAAGTACGTCGTCGAGGGCCGCGACGCGTCGCGGCTGCTCGACCGCGTCGTCACGCGCGACGTCGGCAAGTGCAAGGTCGGCCAGGTGATGTACACGCCGTGGTGCGACTCGCACGGCAAGGTGATCGACGACGGGACGATCGCGCGCCTCGGCGAGCAGCGCTTCCGCATGACCTCGGCGGATCCGAGCCTGCGGTGGCTCTCGATGAACGCCGTCGGGATGGACGTGTCGATCGACGACGTCACCGACGCGCTCTCGGCGTTCTCGGTGCAAGGGCCCCGCTCGCGCGAGCTGCTCGCCGCCGTCACCGAGGGCGACGTCGCCGGGCTCGGGTACTTCCGCGTGATCGAGGCGAAGATCGGCGGCGCCCCCGTGACGATCTCGCGCACCGGCTACACCGGCGATCTCGGCTACGAGGTCTGGATCCCGGTCGCGAAGACCGTCGAGGTGTGGGACGCGATCGCCGCGCGCGGCGACGACTGGGGCCTCGCGCCGTGCGGGATCTGGGCGATGGACATCGCGCGCATCGAGGCCGGGCTCATCATGGCGGAGATCGACTACACGTCGGCGCACCACGCCGTCATCGAGTCGCAGAAGTCGACGCCGTTCGAGCTGAACCTCGGCTGGGCGGTGAGCCTCGGGGGCGCGCCGTTCGTCGGCAAGCGGCCGCTCGCGATCGAGAAGGAGCACGGCTCGGCGTGGCAGCTCGTCGGCATCGACGTCGACTGGGAGTCGCTCGAGCAGTGTTACCGCGAGGTGGATCTGCCGCCGCGGCTGCCGACCGTCGCGTGGCGATCGAGCGTGCCGCTCTACGCCGGAGGAAAGCAGATCGGCTACGCGTCGAGCGGCTGCTGGTCGCCGCTGCTCAAGAAGTACATCGCGCTCGCGCACGTCGAGGCGCCGTGGGCGAAGCCGGGCGCCGAGGTCTACATGGAGGTGACCGTCGAGCACCGCCGCAAGCAGGCGCTCGCGCGCGTCGCGAAGCTCCCGTTCTTCGATCCCGCGCGGAAGAGGTCCTGAATCATGAGCCACGAGACCTACGACGCGATCGTCATCGGAGGCGGCCACAACGGCCTCGTCAACGCCGCGTACCTCGCGCGCGCAGGGCGGAGGGTGCTCGTGCTCGAGAGCCGCCACTGCGTCGGCGGCGCGGCGGTCACCGAAGAGGTGTTCCCCGGCTTCAAGTTCTCCGTCTACTCCTACGTCGTCTCGCTCCTCCGGCCCGAGATCATCCGCGACCTCGATCTGCCGGGCCACGGGCTGCACATCCTGCCGCTCGAGAGCACGATCACGCCGCTGCCGAACGGCGACTACCTCGGCATGTGGGGCGACGCCGACAAGACGCGCCGCGAGCTCGTGCGCCACTCGCCCAAAGACGCCGAGGCGAACATCGAGTTCGGTCGCCTCATGCACCACATGGCGATGGCGGTGAGGCCCATCCTCGGCATGCTGCCGCCCGACCCCACGTCGCTCAGCCCGAAGGAGCTCTTCGCGATCGCGCGCTTCGGCCAGCACTTCCGGAGCCTCGGCGAAGAGAACTTCCACGCGCTCTTCAAGCTCATGACGATGAGCTCGAGCGACTTTCTCGACGAGTGGTTCGAGCTCGAGCCCCTCAAGGCGACGAAGTCGGCGAGCGGCATCATCGGCACGTTCCTCGGACCGAAGTCGCCGGGCACCGCGTACGTGCTCCTCCACCACTACATGGGCGAGATCGACGGCGCCTTCCGCGCGTGGGGCTTCGCGCGCGGCGGCACCGGCGCGATCAGCGAGGCGATCGCCGGCGCGGCGCGGCGCTTCGGCGCGGAGATCCGCACGAACGCGAAGGTGCTCCAGGTGATCGTCAAAGACGGCCGCGCCGCCGGCGTCGCGCTCGAGAGCGGCGAAGAGATCGCCGCGCGCGTCGTCGTGTCGGGGCTCGATCCCAACCAGACGTTCTGCAAGCTCGTCGATCCGAGAGAGATGCCGAGCGACATCACGGACGCGATCAAGCGCTTCAAGTACCGCGGCTCGTCGGGCAAGGTGAACCTCGCGCTCTCCGAGCTCCCGCGCTTCACCTGCATGGAAGGCAAAGACGCGCGCAACGCGTACCTCCGCGGCGCGATCTCGATCAGCCCGAGCATCGACTACCTCGAGCGCGCCTACGACGACGCGAAGTACGGCAACTTCTCGCGCAAGCCGTACATGGACGTGATCATCCCGTCGATGATCGATCCGGGGATGGCGCCGCCGGGCAAGCACGTCATGTCGTGCTTCGTGCAGTACTGCCCGTATCACCTGAACGGCGGGTGGAACGACGCGCAGCGCGAGGCCTTCGGCGACGCCGTCGTCGACACGCTCGCCGCGTACGCGCCGAACCTGAAGCGCGCGATCCTCCACCGGCAGGTGATCACGCCGGTCGACATCGAAAGCGCGATCGGGCTCACCGAGGGAAACATCTTCCAGGGCGAGCTCGCGCTCCATCAGCTCTTCTTCCTGCGCCCGCTGCCGGAGTGGGCGAAGTACCGAACGCCGATCCGCAGCTACTACCAGTGCGGCGCGGGCACGCATCCGGGCGGCGGGATCATGGGCGCGTCGGGCCGCCTCGCGGCGATGCAGATCCTCAAGGACTGGAGCTGAGGTCATGAGAGACGCCGTCATCCTGGGCAGCAGCCCCAACGAGATCGCCCTCGCGTGCTACCTCGCGAAGGCCGGCAAGAAGGTCACCGTGATCGAGCCGCGGCACGAGCTCGGCGGCACGGCGGCGCTCGCCGAGATCGTCCCGGGCTTTCGCCTCGAGGTCGCGCCGCCGTCGCTCGGGTGGGTGTCGCCGAAGATCGTGCGCGACCTCGGTCTCGAGGCGCACGGCTTCGAGAGCGCGTGGACCGACGCGACCGTCCTCACGCCCCGCCTCGACGGGCCGCCGCTCGTCCTGTGGCGCGATCTCGAGCGATCGCGCGCCGAGATCGCCAAGCACTCGAAGGCCGACGCCGAAAAGTGGGAGCCGTTCGCGACGCGCATGGAGCGCCTCGCGGGCTTCCTCGAGACGCTCTACACCGAGGCGCCGCCGCGTCTCATGAGCGAGCAGCCGGGCGATCTCTTCAGCCTCATGGCGGTGGGCCTTCGCCTTCGGCGCCTCGGGAAGATCGACATGGTCGAGCTCCTCCGCACGCTCCCGATGAGCGTGAGCGATCTGCTCGACGACTGGTTCGAGAGCGACGTGCTCAAGGCGGCGATCGGCGCCGGCGGCGTCACGAGCCTCCTGCAAGGGCCGCGATCCGCCGGGACGTGCTTCGTGATGCTGCACCACCTCGTCGGCCGGCCGCTCGGCGCGTTCCGCGCGCGCACGTGCGTGAAGGGCGAGAAGGGCCACTTGATCCACGCGCTCCGCGCGGCGGCCAAGCAGCTCGGCGTCGAGACGAAGACGGGCGCGCGCGCCACGATCATGACGAAAGGCGGCTGCGCGACGGGCGTCGCCCTCGCGTCGGGAGAAGAGATCGCGGCGCGCGTCGTCGTCTCGGGCGCCGATCCGCGGACGACCTTCCGTAAGCTCGTCGATCCGACCGAGCTCGAGCCCGAGACGCAGCGCGCGGTCGGCAACGTGAAGCTGCGAGGCGTGCGCGCCGTCGTGAACCTCGCGCTCTCCGAGCTCCCGCGCTTCTCCGGCGTGAGCGGCGAAGAGGCGCTCGGCGGCGTCATCTCGACGAGCCCGAGCCTCGACTACCTCGAGCGCGCGTACGACGACGCGAAGCACGGCGGGATCTCGCGCGCGCTGCACCTCGAGGCGACGATCCCTTCGCTCACCGATCCGAGCCTCGCGCCGGCGGGCAAGCACGTCATGTCGGTCGCCGTGCAGTGGGCGCCGTATCACCTGCGCGAAGGCAAGTGGGACGGCCCGACGAAGGAGGCGCTCGCCGATCGCGTGATCGCGACGCTCGCCGAGCACGCGCCCGGCTTCGAGAAGGCGGTGATGGGGCGCGCGATCTACACGCCGGCGGATCTCGAGGAGGACTTCGGTCTCGCCGAGGGCCACCTCCACGGCGGCGAGCTCACGCTCGATCAGATCCTGTTCATGAGGCCGCTGCCGGGCTACGCGCACTATCGCGCGCCGCTCGAGGGGCTCTTCATGTGCGGTGACGCGACCCACCCGGGCGGCGGCCTGCCGGGGCTCGCGGGCGCGAACGCCGCGCGCGAGATCCTCGCGGAGATCTCGTGAGCGATCGGCCTCTCTCGGAGATCCTCGCCGCCTTCGACGCCGATCTCGCGCTCGAAGACGCGAAGACGATCCCGGGATCCTGGTACACCGATCGGCGGATCGGCGAGCTCGAACGCAAGACGGTCTTCTCGCGCACGTGGCAGCTGGTCGGCCGCGCGGAGCAGGTCGCCGAGCCCGGGCAATACCTCACCGCGGAGGTGGGGGGCGAGCGCGTGCTCGTCGTGCGCGGTCACGACGGCGTGCTTCGCGCGTTCTTCAACGTGTGTCGCCACCACGCCGCGGCGGTGATGACGGAGTGTGCGGGCAAGGTCGATCGGCTCAGGTGCCCGTATCACGGCTGGACGTACGGCCTCGACGGCGCGCTCAAGTCGGTGACGGAGCTCGACGGCGCGCGCGGCTTCGCGATGGGTGAGAACGGCCTCGTGCCGCTCGCGGTGGCGACGTGGGAGCTGTTCGTCTTCGTCCACCTCGATCCCGATCCGCCGCCGATCGACGACTGGCTCGGCGCGAGGCTGCGCGATCAGGTCTCGCGCCTTCGCCTCGGCGATCTCCATTTCGCGGGCCGCCGCGAGTGGACGCTGGCGTGCAACTGGAAGGTGTTCGTCGACAACTACCTCGACGGCGGCTACCACGTGCCGTTCCTCCACAAGGGCCTGAGCAGCGTCCTCTCGTTCAAGGACTACACGATCGACTGCTTCGATCGCGTGTGCCTCCAGTCGAGCCCGATCGACGCCGAAAAGGTGGGCGCGGAGAAGGCCGGCGCGATGACCGCGTCGGTTCGAAGGGGCCAGGCCCACTACTATTGGCTGTACCCGAACCTGATGCTCAACGCGTACGAGGGCTACCTCGACACGAACCTCGTCGTGCCGCTCGGCGACGATCGGATGAAGGTCGTCTTCGACTTCTATTTCGCGGACGTGAGCCCCGCGGTCGCCGAGCGCAACGCCCAGAGCATGGACGTGAGCGCGCGGATCCAAGACGAGGATCACGCGATCTGCGAGTCGGTGCAGAAGGGCCTCGCCTCGCGCGCCTACGACGCCGGCCGCCTCTCGCCGCGAAGAGAAGCCGGCGAGAACCTCTTTCATCGCCTCCTCGCGGCGGACTTACGATCGGCGAAGCGATCGTTACACGACTGCTAGTTTATCATTCCCCCATGATGCGGACGGGGGGATCGATCGTGGTGGCGATTCTGCTCGGGAGCGGCGCTGCGCGTGCCCAGCAACCGAACGATCCTTTCGACCGTCCGGCTCCAGGTCAAACGCCGATGCCGGCCGATCCGTGGCCTCGGCTCACGGAGGAAGAACTCGGCCTCGTGCCGCCGCGGCCGCCGCCGCCATCGGAGTCAGCTCCGCAGCCCGTCGGCGATCCCCCGTCGCCGCCCTTCGGATCGCCGGGGCAGCTGGTCGTCACCGCGGACTCGATCGTCGCGCTCGCTTGGACGACGTACAGCCCCAGCAGAGATGACCTCTCGTCGTTCGCCGTGACGTTCAGCCCTGGTGTCGACGTCTTCGTGATGCGGGGCTTCTCGGTCGGGGGCGAGTTCCATGTCGGCTATGCCACCAGTAGCGAGTACGACACGGAGTCGAAGCTCGTTCGCAGCAAGAGCACGACGCTCGCGGGTGGGCCACGTGTCGGGTTCAACGTTCCGCTCGGCGCGGCGCTCTCCTGGTATCCGCGCGTCACATTGGGCGTCGAATCCGTTCGACGGGAGGAACGTCGCGTCGCGCGCGCGTCCACGTTCGGACCCGAACCGGGCGGAACGGGCAGCGAGCTCGGGGTGTTCGTCGGGGTCTTTGCTCCCGTCCTCGTGCACCCCAAGCCACACCTCTTTCTCGGCCTGGGGCCGGCTGTCGTTCATGTGCTCGGCGTGTCTCGCGAAGGGCCGGAGATCGGCGCGGAGCGCACGACGCTCGCGGCCCGGTTCGTCGTCGGCGGCTGGTGGGGTGGAGCCAAGGTCTCGAGCGACGCGGCGCGTCTCGCCCCGTCGCCGCAGTTCGGAGCAAGCGGTCAGTGGGTCTTCACTGGCGAGATCGGCGCCGCCGCAGCGCGGACGGCGTCCGACGGCGCATCGTCGCCTTCGACGGTCGCGACGTTCGCGCCGGGGGTCGACTACTTCGTCGGCCGTCGGATCTCGGTCGGCGCATCGATCGCGCTCTCACGCAGCCGGATCTTCGGCGTCACGTTGGACGGGGTGCCGCGCGAGAGCGAAGCGAGCATGCTCGGCGGGACCTTGAGGGTCGGGGTCGACGTGCCGTTCACGTCATGGCTCTCGTTCTATCCTCGCGCGTTCGCGTCTTTCGGAGGTGGCTGGTACGCGCGGCGGCTCGGTTCGGGGCGGAGCGAGCTCACCGACGTGTTCATCACTCCGGGCGCGTACGCGCCGCTCCTCGTCCACCCCGCATCGCACGTCTTCGTCGGTCTCGGCCCCTCGCTGAGCTACGACGCCCTGCGCGTCACGGAGCCAGGCGCCAATCGCAGGGCTACACGCGTGGGAGCGGCGCTGCTCGTCGGCGGATGGCTTTGAGTCCGACCCTTCGCCGCGCGAGCAACCCTGAGGACGCGCTCGCGGGCCGCTCTCAGCGAACCGGCGCGGCCGGGGGCTTCGAGTCGTCTTGCACGCACGACGCGAGATCGAAGAAGAGGAACGCGAGGGCCTTCTCCTCGGGCGTCAGCTCCTTCGAGCACGTGGTCGGGAAGCCGTCGTCCGGCAGCGCCGTCGCCGGCGGCTGGACGTCGCCGCCGTAGAGGTGCATGTCCGCGAAGACGAACTTTCCGCACTGCTGGTCGACGGGCTTGGCCACCGGAGAGTTCACGCTCAGGTACTTCGTCGATCGCGGGATCGACGGATCGGGCCGGTCGCGATAGACCCAGCTCTGCGCGGGCGACACCACCGCGCCGACGTTCTCGCGCGGCTGGGCGATCGGCATGTGACCGAGCGTGGTCGACGCGCCGACGCCGACGAGCCAGCGCGCGAGCGCGTCGCCCTTGGGGAACGTCATGTCGACGAGGTACGGCCCCGGCGGGTTCTCGGGGTTGGCCGGGCTCCCCATCCACTGCGCCGCGGTCGCGAGCGGACCGCTCTGCGCCCACGTGTAGTGGAAGTGCGAGGCGAAGACGCGCCCGCCGATCGCCGTGAAGTCGTAGAGCGCCTGCTTCGTCTCCGGCGGCTTCGTCTCGTTGTGCTCGCCGCACTCGCACGAGAGCATCACCATGTCGTACTTCGGGAGCGCCGCAGACGTGAGCAGCGCCGAGCCGTCGAGCGTCCCCGTCGGCGCGGGCGCGGGCACCGGCGCGCTCAGCGGGTGCGCCGCGCCGCGGTAGAGATGCAGCCGGCCGTTGCCGCTGCTCGGCGTGAACTCGGCGTCGTCGAGGCCGAGCTTGGGGAGCAGACACGCGAGCTGATCGCAGCGCCCCGTCGTGACCGCGATGCGCGGGATGTCTCCCTCGGCCTTGTTCTTCGGGAGGCGCGTGAGCGCGGTGGTGAGCGGGTTCTCGACGCACCGCTCGACGCGAGGGAGATCGATCTTGCGGCGCCACTTTCCGATCTGGACGACGAGCGGGATGTCGTCGCCGACGGGCACGTTCTTCAGCTCGAACTTGCCGTTCACGTCGGTGACGGCGGAGACGAGCGGATCGCCGGAGACGGCGCCGCATCGATCGCACGACGCGCCGTCGGCGAGCGGCTCGAGCGGCGCGTTCGGGACGAAGACGATCGCGTTGTAGAGCGGCAGCGTGCCGTTCGGCGCGGTGACCGTGCCGGTGAGCGTCGTCGTCACGCCGCCGCCGCAGTCGACCTGCTTGCACGCGAGCCCTTCGCACGGCGCGCCCTGCGCCGGCGGAAATGTACCGGGTGACGGCACGGGATCGGCTCGACGCTCTTCGCCGTCGTCGAAGAGGCTGCTCGGCCCCGCTTCACTTCCGCACGCGAGGAACAAGACCGAGACGACCGAGACCGCAAGCGACGTCGAGACGAGCCAACGCATGGTGATCGTTTAGCAAGGGTGTGCGCCCACAACCACGACGGAATACAGCAGCGAAGGTGTAGTGACGCTACCGAGACGATCCAGGGGCGCCGCCGATCCAGGCCCTCTCCTTTAACAGCGGGCCCAACAGGCGGGCCGGGGAGGAGAGGGAAGGTCTTTGCTCCTTCGGCGTAGGAAGAGTCGCTTCGCCAGGAGTCCGCATGCATCCCGCCTTCAAGCTCGCCGCCGTCACCTCGCTGATGCTCGCCGCCGTGGTCGCTTGCGGGCGCAAAGACGAGGGCAAGGCCGCGGAGACGACGACGACCGGCGCGTCGGTGCGCGCCGCGAACCTCACGACCAAGGGCGCCGGCGCGAAGGCGAGCTGTGACATGCTCGCCGAGCTCGGGACGTGCAACGAGTACCAGAACGGGACGACCTTCGGCCTCGAGAAGTCGCTCTGCGAGGGCTTCAAAGGGAGGTTCTCGAACGCGCCTTGCAGCACCGAAGGGCAGATCGGCTCCTGCGCGATGAGCGACGGTGAGGTGAAGCGCTACTACGACAGCGGCGTCGCCGGCGATCACGCGCTCAGCGTCGCCGAGGCCAAGAGCGACTGCGAGAGCGAGCTCGTGAAGGGCAAGTTCACCGCCGCGCCGAAGTAACGCGGCGCTTCCGGCGGGAAAAGGCGATAGCATCGAGGGCAGTGAACGCCCTCGAGCCGGGGAGCACCCTGGGCGGGTACCGCATCCTCGCGCGTCTTCGCGCCGGGGCCATGGGCGTCCTCTATCTGGCGAGGCGCAGCGGCGCGAGCGGCGGCTTCTCGCGCGCGGTCGCCATCAAGGTGATTCACGACCACCTGTCGCAGAACAAGCGCTTCGTGCGGATGTTCGTCGACGAGGCGAAGCTCTCCGCGCGCATCGAAGACCCCAACGTCGTGCGCGTCGAGGAGTTCGGCGAAGAAGGCGGCCGCCACTACCTCGTGATGGAGTACGTGCACGGCGTCTCCCTCGCCCAGGCGATCGGCGTCTTGCGCCGCCGCGGCGGGATCCCGATCGAAGCCGCGGTCGCGATCGCGATCCAGATCGCCGGCGGGCTCCACGCAGCGCACGAGGCCACGAACGACGACGGCACGCCCCTCGGGATCGTGCACCGCGACGTGAGCCCTCACAACGTCATCGTCTCGTATCGCGGTCACGTCCGCGTCATCGACTTCGGCATCGCGAAGGCGCAGCAAGTGGGCGGGCAGACGAAGACGGGCTCGCTCCGCGGCAAGCTCGCGTACATGCCGCCTGAGCAGGCGCGCTCGGCGCGCACCGTCGATCGCCGCGCCGATCTCTACGGCGTCGGCCTCGTGCTGTGGGAGATGCTCACGCTGCGTCGCGTCTTCGACGCCGACACCGACATCGCGATCCTGAACCAGATCCGCGAGCCCAACATCCGGCCGCCGAGCGCGATCGCGCCGAAGGTGCCGAAGGCGCTCGACGACGTCGTGATGCAGGTCCTCGCGCAGGATCCCGACGCGCGGCCGGCGACGGGCCTGCTCCTCCAACGCGCGCTCGGCGAAGCCTTGCCCGAGGCGCTCCGCCTCATGCCCGCGGATCTCGCCGCGCTCATGACGAAGGTGCGCAACGCGGCTGCGGCGATGGGCGCCGAGGAAGACCCTTCCGCGCTCTACGGCGAAGAGATCCGGCGCGCGCTCACGCTCGTCGGCGAAAAGGGCGACGGCCCGCCGTCGAGCGGGCGCCCGGCGCCGTCGAGCCGGCGTCCGGCGCCGGAGAGCGACGACGCGATCGACACGAAGCCGGGGCGCGCCGCGGGAGACTTCATCCCGCAAGACGTGACCGCCGCGATGCCGGGGCCGGTCGTCGTCGACGAGGAGACGCTCAAGCGCCGGAGCGCGGCGCGGCCTTCGAGCGCGGGGGTCTTGCCTTCGGACGGCGTCCGTCCGATCGCGCCGGAAGTCGTCGTGCCGCCGCCGCTGTCGTCGGGCGCGCTCGACGCGCGTCAGTCGTCGCCGGAGATGATGGCGCACCTCGCGCGCCTCTCTTCGCCCGATCCGGCGATGCCGACGGCGATCGGGCCCGCGGCGCCGCAAGCGACCACGCTGAGGCAGAAGATCATGATCGCGGTCGCGGTGCCGATCGTCGCGGTCCTCGTCGTGGGCTTCGCGGTGATCGCCGGCGGCGCGCCGGAGGCGACGACCGCCGCCGCGCCGCGCCGTCGAGACGCGTCGGCGGACGTCGCGTCTCCCGCGCTCATCGCGCCGATCGTGATCGCGCCTCCCATCGACGACGACGAGCCGCTCTCGAGCGCCGCGCCGTCGGCTTCGCTCTCGCCGCGCGCCGCGGCGATCCTCGAGCGGGCGCGGACGGCCGCGCTCGAAGGACGCGCGAACGACGTGCGCACGCTGCTCGAGCGCAAGGTGCGCGCCGGCCACGGCACACCGGAAGAGATGCGCCTCGTGAAGAACGCGTGTCAGGCGCTCGCCGACGTCGCGTGCGTCGAGGACGTCAACCGACTGAGATCACGCTGATAAAGCGCCGCTGGCGGACCCGATGCGCGAGGGCTATCCTCGCGGTCCCATGGCCAAGTTCCAGACCCTCGTCGACGTCTACCACGACGCGATCAAGACCTTCCCGGATTCCCCTCTCTTCGGCACGAAGAAGAGCGGCCATTGGGACTGGATGACGTACCTCGAGTTCGGCAAGCTCACCGACGGCTTCCGCGCGGGCCTCTCCGAGCTCGGCCTGAAGCGCGGCGATCGCATCGCGATCATCGCCAACAACCGCGCCGAGTGGGCGGTCGCCGCGTACGCGTGCTTCGGCCTCGGCGTCGCGTTCGTACCGATGTACGAAGCGCAGCTCCCCAAAGACTGGGAGTTCATCGTCAAGGACTGCGAGGCGAAGGCGCTCATCGTCGCGACCGACGCGATCTGCGAGAAGACGAAAGACTTCCTCGAGAGCGTCCCGAGCCTGACCCACATCATCAGCCTCGACGCGGCCACGAAGGCGACCGACAAGGTGAAGACCTTCAAGGCCCTCGCCGCCACCAAGGCGAAGGTCCCGACGATCAAGCCGGAGCCGAAGGACGTCGCGTGCTTCATCTACACGAGCGGCACGACCGGCAACCCGAAGGGCGTCATCCTCTCGCACGGCAACATCGCGTCGAACGTGAGCGCTATTCACGACTGCTTCCCGATGTCGTCGATGGATCGATCGCTCTCGTTCCTCCCGTGGGCGCACTCCTTCGGGCAGACCGTCGAGCTGCACGGCCTCTTCTCCATGGGCGCGTCGCTCGCGATCGCCGAGAGCGTCGAGAAGATCCTCGACAACCTCGCCGAGACGAAGCCGACGCTGCTCTTCAGCGTTCCGCGCATCTTCAACAAGCTCTACGCCGCGGTGCAGAAGCAGATCTCCACCAAGCCCGGCATCGTCCAGTCGATGGTGAAGACGTCGCTGGCGACGCGCGGCAAGCAGCGCCTCGGCCAGGAGGTGTCGCTCGCCGAGGGGCTCGTGCTCGCCCTCACCGACAAGGTCGTCTTCTCGAAGGTGCGCGCGCGCTTCGGCGGCAACCTGAAGTACGCGTTCAGCGGCGGCGCCGCGATCTCGACCGAGGTCGCCGAGTTCATCGACGGCCTCGGCATCACCGTCTACGAGGGCTACGGCCTCACGGAGACGAGCCCGATCGCCACCGCCAACTGGCCCGACAACCGCAAGATCGGCAGCGTCGGACGCGCGATCCCCGGCGTCTCGATCTCGATCAGCGAGGAGCAGGAGATCATCGTTCACGGCCCGAACGTCATGCTCGGCTACCACAACCGCAAGGAAGAGAACGACGCGGTCTTCACCGCCGACGGCGGCTTCCGCACGGGCGACATGGGCAAGCTCGACGACGAGGGCTTCCTGTTCATCACCGGCCGCATCAAGGAGCAGTACAAGCTCGAGAACGGCAAGTACGTCGTGCCCACGCCGCTCGAGGAGCAGCTCAAGCTCTGTCCGTACGTGCTCAACGTCATGGTGTACGGCGACAACAAGCCGTACAACGTCGCGCTCGTCGTCGCCAACGCCGACGCGGTGAAGAAGTGGGGCGCCGAGAACGGCGTCTCCGAGGGCGACGCCGACAAGCTCATGACGAACAGCAAGGTCCGCGCGCTCTTCAAGAGCGAGCTCGACAAGTACGGCGAGAAGTTCAAGGGCTTCGAGGGCATCAAAGACTTCGCGCTCACCGCCGAAGACTTCACGACCGAGAACGGGATGCTCACGCCGAGCCTCAAGGTCAAGCGCCGCAAGGTCGTCGAGAAGTACCAGTCGGTGATCGAGGCGCTCTACGAGAAGAAGAAGGAGCGGTCGCCCGAGGCGTCCGGCGACAAGGGCGAGAAAAAGAAGAAGGCCGAGGCTTCGGCCGAGTGATCCGCGGGCGAGATCCATGCGTTCGAGCGTGGTGATCGTCGCCTCGACGGTGCTCGCGCTGTCGGCGTGTCGCGTGTCGGTGGAAGATCGACGGCGGGTGGTGTCGCGCGATCGCGGCACGCTCTGCGTCGGCGCGGCCGTCGCCGGCGACGGCGGCGACACGTTCGGCGTCGATCTCCACGAAGGGCAGCCCCTGCCGGTGTCGGTGAAGAGCGGCTGCTTGAGCAACGGGTGCGCGACCGAGCGCAGCGCGAAGTGCAGCGTCCAGCGCGAAGGCGACAAGCTCGTCGTGAAGAGCGAGCTCTCCTGGCGCGGTCCCGAAGATCTGGGCTACCGCTGCCCCCAGGAGTGCACGCCGCTCGAGGCGCGGTGCGTGAGCGAGCCCCTGCCCGCGGGCAAGTACCAGGTCGTCCTCGGCAAGCAGCACCTCGACGTGACGCTCCCTTCGCACCTCGACGCCGGCTGCGCGTCGGAGGCGTCGCGCATCGTGGTTCCACGCGCGCCGCCTCCCGCCTCGGTGACCGCGGCGCCCTCGGCCGCGCCGCCCAAGCCGATCGATCCCGACGCGATGCCGGCGCCGCCGGGTACCGGCGTCGCGGCCGAGCCTCCGGAGACCGACAAGATCTGCGTCGAGCCGGGGACGCATCAGAAGGACCGCTCGCTCAAGGTGAATCAGCCCATCTCGATCAACGTCTTCCACAAGAACAAGTGCCTCGGCTCCTCGTGCAGCGGCGCGACCGCGAGGTGCACCGTCAAGCGGCAGGGCAAGCGCATCATCCTGTCGGCGCAGTTCCCCACGCTGACGACCAAGCCGCGGGTGCCGTGCACCGAAGACTGCAATCCCTTCGTCGCGGCGTGCCGCACCGACGCGCTGCCGGCCGGGCTCTATACGATCGAGCACGGCGCCCAGCAGACGACCCTCCAGATCCCCACGGCGAACGCGCCGAGCTGCGAGTGACACCATGCCGATGACGCCCATCGCCTCGAAGCCCGCACACGTCACGAAGAAGCCCTTGTCGGTGCCTCCGGCGCTCGCCGTTCGCGCCGTGCTCGCGCTCCGCAAGGCGCTGCTCCGCGCCGCCGACGCCGTCGTACCGCCGCAGCTCGCGGTCTTCGACCTCGTCGCCGGGGCCGCGCGCACGCACATGATCGCGGAGCTCGCGCGCCTTCGCGTGGCCGATCTCGTCGAGGCGGAGCCCCTCGACGCCGCCGCGATCGCGAAGAAGACGGGAACGAACGCCGACGCGATGGCGCGCACGATGCGCGCGGCGCTCGCGATGGGGCTCTTCACGCGCGACGCGCAGGGCCGATACGTCAACAACCGCCTCTCGGCGCCGCTTCGCTCGGGCGACGTCGAGAGCGTCCGCTCGCTCGCCGAGTACTTCGGCGGCGGCTCGAACATGCGCGCGTGGTGCGAGTTCCCCGAGACGCTCCGCACGGGCGCGAGCGGCTTCGAGCGCGTCCACCGGAAGCCCGTGTGGGATTGGTTCGACGAGCACCCCGACGAGCGCGAGAACTTCGCGCACGCGATGATGACGATGACGCTCGTCGACGCGCCCGGCATCGCGGCGACGTATCCCTTCGACGAGGTCGCGCGGCTCTGCGACGTCGGGGGAGGGAGGGGCACGCTCCTCAGCGAGATCCTGCTCCACCATCCTCACCTCCGCGCCGTCTTGTGCGACGCGCGAGGCGTGCTCGACTCCGCCGAGGAGTTCTTGAAGCAGCGCGGCGTCCGCGATCGCGTCGAGCTCGTGCCCGGCAGCTTCTTCGACGCGGTGCCGAAGGGGTGCGACGCGTACGTCCTCAAGAACGTGCTCCACGATTGGGACGACGAGCGCTGCGTCTCGATCCTCGAGAACTGCCGCGCGGCGATGAGGCCGGGCGACAAGGTGCTCGTCGTCGAGGCGCTCGTCGAAGAAGAGACCGACGATTTCGGCGCGCTCGCCGACATGCAGATGATGATCGTGTGCTCCGACGGGCGCGAGCGAGGCCGCGCCGAGTACGAGCGCTTGCTGGAAAAGGCGGGGTTCAGGCTCGCGCGCGTGCTCGAGGCGCCGACCCCGATCGCGATCATCGAAGGCGTCGCGGTCTAGGAGCCCGTCAGCCGAGGCCGTCGCTGCCCGCGCCGCAGACGAGGACGCAAGGACGCTTCGCGCCGCCGAGATCGGCCTTGCCCGAGAGCATCGCGGCGAGCGCCGCCGCGCCGGAGAGCTCGGCGCCGATGCCGAGCTCGGCGAGGAGGAAGCGCGCGGCGCTCTTCATCTCTTCGTCGGACACGAGGACGATGTCGTCGACCGTCTCGCGGATGATCGCGAAATTGAGCGGATCGCTGCGCCGCGGCGCGAGCGTGCCCGCCGCCGTCTCGATCGACGCGAGCTCGATGACCTCGCCTGCCCGAAGGCTCTCGCGGAGCGTCGGCGCGCCGACGGGCTCGACGCCGATGATGCGCGTCGACGGACGGAGCAGCTTCGCCGCCGCGGCGACGCCGGCGACGAGCCCTCCGCCGCCGATCGCGACGACGAAGAGATCGACCTCCGGGATCTGCTCGAACGCCTCGAGCGCGATCGTTCCCTGGCCGGCGATGACCGCGGGATCGGCGAAGGGGTGGATGTACGTCTGCGTCTCGCGCGCGGCGTGCTCGAGCGCGGCCGCGTGCGCGTCGTCCCAGACGTCTCCGGCGCGGACGACGCGCGCGCCCCACGCTTCGATGCGCTTGGCCTTCGCGTCGGGCGTGCGGCGGGGGAGATACACGACCGTGGACACGCGCAGCACGCTGCCGGCGTAGGCGACCGCGAGGCCGTGGTTCCCTCCGGAAGCGGTCACGATCCCGCGGCGAAGATCCTCCTCGGCGAGCGAGAGGACCTTGTTCAGCGCGCCGCGCGCCTTGAACGAGCCGCTCACCTGGAGGCACTCGAGCTTGAGGTGGAGGCCGCCGCGCGCGCCGATCCTGGTCACGGGCGTGACGACCACGTGAGGCGCGATCGTCTCTCGGGCGGAAGAGAAGAGCTCCGGAACGAGGAACGACGTGTCGGTCGTTTCGGTCATCGCTTCACGGCTCCCTTCGCGACGCGCAAGGCGAGCGCGAGCGCGACGACCAGCACGCCGAGGCCGTACGGAGCGCCGGGCGCGCTCGCCGCCGGTGTGCGGCAGTCACACCCGCCGCCTTCTTCCGCGGGCGGCCCCGCGTCGACTCCCGCGTCGATCGTCGCGTCGGGCCCGGCGTCGACGGCATCGGCGGGCCCGAGGCACGCTCCCGCGCGGCACGTCGAATCCTTGCAGTCTGCATCCGTCGCGCACGGGCTCGCGCCGTTCTTGCACCCGTCGTCGGAGATGCACTGGAGATCGCCCGAAGCCGTCGTCGGGCGGCACGTGAAGCCGGCGCCGCAATCGCCGTCGGTCGCGCACGCGCGCCCGCAGACGCGCCCGGCGTTCTCACCCGCGCCGACGTCGACGCACCGCGCGTCGTCGCCCGCCGCCTCGCACGCGTCGACGACGCGGGCGCAAGGTGAGCAGACGTCGCGCGGCTCGAACGGCCGCTGGCACGCGCCGGCGACGCACACCAAGGGGGCAGGGCACGGGACGGACTCACACCCGGGCGCGCCCGCGCCGGGGTAGAGCGCGCACACGCCGTCGCGGTCGTCCTTCTCGAGCGAGCGCCAGCGCAAGCCGGAGCCGCTCGCGAACATCGTGGCGCGCGCGTCGGTCGAGTGGCCGAGGCCGAGCGCGTGCCCGAGCTCGTGCACGAGGATGCTCCGGAGATCGAGCGTGCCGGGCCTTCCGTCGAGCGAGAAGCGGAAGTCCTTGCCGTTGATGTGGATGTCGGCGTCGCGGTAGTCGCCCGAGCCGTCGGTGTGCACCACGGTCTGTGCGACGACGCCGGGCTCGAGCTCGGGCGGCCATGCGTCGTCGTGGAAGAGGACGGCGTTGATGCCGTCGTCCGCCGCACCTACGCTACGAACGCCGTCGTACCTCGCGCGCCACGCCGTGCACGGCACGCGAGCCCACGTGCGGAGCGCGACGTCGAGCTCGGCCGCCGCCTCGCCGCCGACGTCGCGCGAAGGCGTCGCGCCGAGCACGAACGGGACGGGCAGCGCGGCCGTCGGCCACGTCCCCGCGGGCGTGTTCGCGACGAACGGGCTCACGATCACGACCTCGGGGGCGCTCCATTCGGAGAGGGGCGGCGACAGGAGCGGGAGGCCCACGGCTCGGGTAGTATAGGCGCATCGTGCTCGCCGCCGTGATCCAGCTCTCGAGCCAAGACGACGTGCCCCAGAACCTCGCGCGCGTGCGCGACCTCGTGCTCGAGGCGGGGCGCGCGGGGGCCGAGCTCGTCGCGCTCCCCGAGAACTTCGCGTTCATGGGCGAAGAGGCGCAGAAGCGTTCGATCGCCGAGCCCGTCGAGAGCGACGCCGAGGGCCCGATCATGACGGCGCTGAGGCTCGCGGCGCGCGACGCGCGGGTCTGGCTGGTCGCGGGCGGCATGCCCGAGCGGAGCGACGATCCCGATCGTCCGTTCAACACGTCGGTGCTGCTCGAGCCCGACGGGCGGCTCGTCGCGCGCTATCGGAAGGTCCACCTCTTCGACGTCGACCTGCCCGACGGCACGAAGCTCCTCGAGAGCGGAGCGACCCGCGCCGGGTCGGAGCCGGTGCTCGCCGAGATCGGCAGCCGCGCGGGTCGGCCGGTGACGCTCGGGATGACCATCTGCTACGACGTGCGCTTCCCCGAGCTCTATCGGCAGCTCGTCGCCGGCGGCGCTCGCGTCGTGACCGTGCCCGCCGCGTTCACCGTCACCACGGGCAAGGATCATTGGCACGTGCTGATGCGCGCGCGCGCAATCGAAAATCAGGTCTTCGTGCTCGCGCCCGCGCAGCACGGCAAGCACCCGCGCGGGCGGCAGACGTACGGCAAGAGCATCATCGTCGACCCGTGGGGCGACGTCCTCGCGCAGTGCGGCGAAGGCGAGGGGATCGCCCTCGCGCGCCTCGACTTCGCCGCGCAAGACCGCGTGCGGGCGTCGCTGCCCTGCCTCTCGCACCGACGCTTGTAGATTACAAGTGATCGCGGGCGATGTCGGCCCAGGTGCCGGTGGGCTCGAGCTCGAGGTACTTCTTCCAATGGACGCGCGCGCGCGCTTTGTCGGCGAGCGCCTCGTAGGCCATCGCGAGGTTGAAGTGCGCGTCGGCGAAGCGGGGATCGCTCTTGATCGCCGCCTCGAAGTACGTGACGGCGCGCGAGGCGAACCCTCGCTCGAGCATCACGTAGCCGAGGTTGTAGTGCGCCTCGGGCTGACGCTCGTCGAGCTCGAGCGCCTTGCGATAGAGCTGCTCGGCGCCGGGCTCGTCGCCGCGGCGGAAGCGGATGTTGCCGAGGTTCGTGTAGGCGATGGCGAGCTGCGGATCGAGCTCGATCGCCTTCTTGTAGAGCGCCTCGGCCTCGTCGAACGTCGACGGATCCTCGTCGAGCGTGCTCGCGCGCATGTAGAGATCGTAGGCCGACCGCGCGCGCGCGCCGGCGGTGTCGGGCCGGAGCACGCGCACGACCTCGCTTCGCAGGCCGTCGACGCGGAAGTCGAGGACCATCTGCCCGCTGACGGGCTCGAAGACGCCGTCTTCCGCCTGGACGACGACCTTGCGGCCGTCGCTCACGATGCGGAGCTCCTGGAGCGGGCGCGTGACCCGCGGGAGCGCGCGGCGGAGGGCGCCGATCGCCTGCGCGACGTCTTTGACGCGCACGCGGCGCGCGAGCAGATCGTGCGTCGCGCGGAGGGCGATCAGATCCTGGAAGGTGTACGCCTTGCGGCCGTTGCGGAGCGCGCTCGGCGAGACGATCTGCGCCTTGTCGAGGCTACGCAGGCGCGCGGGCGTGAGCCCGAGGAGCTTCGCGACCTCGCGGGGCGAGAAGACGTCGGTGACGGGCTCGGTGACGCGCGTGCTCGGCGGCGGGATCGATCCCGGCGGGCCCGGCGGCTTCGGCGGGCTCGGCGGATCCGCGTGCTGGATCCTGCCGCCGCCCGGACCGAACGCGACGTGGATGACTTCACCGCCGCGCTTCTTCTTGCCGCGCGACTTGTTCGACGAGTTGGGCATGCCTTCGTTCAGAGTCGTCATGGGCCAGTTCTCGTGACCCTCCTTCTCTCTATCAAAGGCGCCTGGACGTCGACGTCAATCCTCAACCCCCGTGGATCGTCACTGAAGCGAACTTCACAGACCGTCCGACCGAGCATGCCCGGCGCGCGGCTCTGCGCTTCGCGATGGGCGCATCGAAGCGCGTGGACGTGCACGTGCACGTCTTTTTCTGCGAGCGCGAGGAGAAACGCGCGTTCTTCCACAGGCGTTTCCACAGGTAGTCCCAAGATCATGCTCGTCGAGCCGTACCAGACGCGTTCGCCGTCCTCGTCTTTGACGCCGCCTTCGCTCATCGCGTCGGCGGCGGTGAAGAGGTCGCGCCATCGGCCTTCGGTCGTGCGCACGAAGGGGCCGGCGCGTTCGAGGAGCTCGGGGGCGCGGGTCTTTCGGAGGGTCGGACCGCGCGGGCTCACGGAGGCGATCGTGACTGGTCGCGTGGGTGCCGCACAAGTTTGTGGGCGGGAGCCGGGTGCGAGGAGCAGGAGCAGGAGCAGGAGCAGGAGCGGGAGCAGGAGCGGGAGCAGGAGCAGGAGCTGGAGCATGCGCGTGCGCGTGCGCGTGCGTGCGTGGGCGGGGAGCGGGCGCGACGAGCGGGGCGAGAGAAGGCTCGCTCGGGATTCTCGATTTTCGCCTCGTGCTCGGGCTCGTCAAGGACGCTGCGCGCCGCGCGCTTCGCGCGCGGTGACGTTCGGTCGCTTCGCTCCCTCACGTCATCCTTGACGAGCCCTGCGCGCGAGGCGGCGGGGCTTCGTCCCTCCACGAGAGGAAGGACGAAGGAGACATACGATGCTGAGAATTCACTTGGTCATTCGAGAGCTCGTGCGAACGACGGCGGAAACGGCGCGGCAAATCGAACGGTGCGACCGAAGCCTCGCGACGCAATATCGAAACGCGCTGGGAAGCGCAGGGCTCAACACCGTCGAGGGAAGCGATCAGCGAGGACGACGACGCGAAGCGCACTACTCCATGGCGTTGGGATCAACTCGCGAAGCGTGGGAGGCGCTCAACGTCGCCGCAGGATGGGGCTACATCGCGGAGCCGTCCGATGAGCTGCGCGACAAGTTCAATCACGTCATCGGGACCCTGCACCGCGTCGTCCACCCGCGCCGCTGATCAGCAACCACCCCAAGGGCGGCGGCCCACCAGCCGCCGCCCGCTCCCGCACTCGCTCCCCGCTCCCACACTCGCCCCCGCTCCCGCTCCCGCTCCCGCTCCCGCTCCCGCTCCTGCTCCCGCTCCTGCTCCTGCGCCCGCTCCTGCTCCTGCGCCCGCTCGTGCTCCTGCTCGTGCTCGTGCTCGTGCTCCTGCTCGCGCTCCTGCTCCCGCGCTCACCGAGCCGCGAGGAGGCGCTCGCTCGGGGCCTCGAGGGGCACCGCGATCTGCTCGACGTGGACGCCTTGCGGCGTCGACTCGATCCACGTCGCGTGCGCGATGACCGGGCGCTCGCCCGAGATCGAGGGCGCCGCGCCGAGGCCGTCGGGCGCTTCGCCGATGCTGCCGACGTTGACGATCTGGATGTCGCCCACCATCCGATGAAACGGCGTGTGGCTCATGCCGCAGACGACGACGTCCGCGGGATCGTCGCCGATGAGCGCGTCGATCTCCTCGTCGGTCATGTCGAACGTGAGCGCCTCGGCGGGATCCGCGGGCGAGCCGTGTACGAGCAAGAGCTCGCCGCCGTCTTCGAGCGGGATACGCACGTGCGTGGGCAGGCGCTTCACGCGCTCCAGGATCAGGTCGCCGAGCTCGGTGCGCACGGACTTCATCCGCTCGACCATCGCGCGCTCGTGCTCGCTCCGCGGGCGGATCGCGTTCGGGTCGAGCGTCGCGAGCGCCTTGTCGGACACGCCCTGCACCATCACCGCGCCGGCCGCCGTCAGGCGCCGCCACGTCTCCAGAGGAGCCGGGCCGGGGAAGACGATGTCGCCCGCCACGAGGAGCTTGTGGAATGCACGTTTCTCGGCCGTGGCCAGGACCGCGCGGAGCGCGTCGAGGTTGCCGTGGATGTCGGAGACGCAGAGGAGAAGCATCGGAAATCGCGCGCATCCTAGCAGCGGCGCCGCCAAACGCGAGCGCGACAGGGCCCTCTCGGGTCGTCGGCTCGGCTCGCCGTGCTAAGCTCCGCGCGCCGTGGAGCTCCGCCCTTCGCTCGTCGCGCTCTCGGTGGGCCTCGCGGCCTGCGGTTTCGACGGGATCGGAACGGGCAGCCCCGCCACCAGCGTCGATCCGACCAGCCCCGCGCCCGATCCGGCCCCGGCCGCCCCGCCGCCGCCCGGCCCGGGGGCCTCGACGCCCGTCGCCCCATGCAGCGATCCCGCGCTCGCCTTCGACGGGCTCGGCGACGAGGCCTCCGTCGCCGACGACACGGCCCTCGATCTCGAGGGCGACTTCACCGTCGAGGCCTGGATTCGACCGGGCAACAAGACGCTCTCGGGCGCGGAGATGGATGTCGTGTCTCATCACGACGCCTTCGCCGGGCGCGGGTGGGTGCTCCTCGTGCGAGACCAGCGCGTCGAGATCGTGGTCTACGGCGAAGAGGGCTTCTCCGCGCAGGGCTACAGCGCCGGCAATGCGGGGCCCGCGTACGTCGTGCCGGGAAAGTGGGCACACGTCGCGGGCACGCTCCAGGGCGACACGCTCCGCGTCTATTACGACGGCGTCCTCCGCGACACGCAGGAGCTCGGCTTCTTCTTCGGCCGCCGCGCGTACGCGGGGCGCCTCCGCTTCGGTCGCAGCGCCGCCGCGATCGACGCGCGCTTCGAAGGAGAGCTCGACGACGTGCGCCTCTCGCGACTCGCGCGCTATGCCACGCCGACGGCGCCTCGCCCGACGACGGCGCTGTCCGTCGATCAGGCGACGGTGGCCGCGTGGCGATTCGACGAGCCGGGCGGCGTCGATCTGCTCGACGCGACCGCGACGCACCGCGGCGAGCTCGCGGCAGCCGCGCCGTCGCGCGTCGCGGTGACCTGCATCCCCGATCGTTGAGCGCGTTTCGACACGGTCGAATCAGATCGCGCCGCGCAGATCGCGCACGAGCTTCTGCACCGCGGCGATGCGCGCTTCGCGCGAGGGGCCCTCTTCGATCCGTCGCACGATCGCCGATCCGACGACGACGCCGTCGGACCTCTCCGCCGCGGCGCGCGCGCCTTCGGCCGAGTCGATGCCGAAGCCGACGACCGTAGGGCGCCCCGTGGCCTGGCGCACGCGGCCGGCCTGCGCGCCGGCCTCGCCGAGGACGGCGGCGGCGCCCGCGCCCCCCGTCACACCCGTCATCGACACGTAGTACACGAACGGCACCGGGAAGCGCGCTGCGGTCTCGGCGATCTTGGCGACGCGCTCGGGGCGCGTCGTCGGCGCGACGAGAGGCACGACGCCCATGTCGCGCGCCGCCGCCGCGGTGCGGAGGCCTATCGATTCTTCGATGGGCAGATCGACCACGAGGAACGCGTCGACGCCCGCGTCGGCGGCCATCGCGACCGCTTCTTGCTCGCCGCGGACGAAGAGTGGATTGTAGTAGCCGAAGAGGACGATCGGCGCGGCGCACCGCTTCCGCACCTCGCGCGCGATGCGGAGCGTCGCGTCGAGGCCGCCGCCGCGCCCGAGGGCGCGCTGGCTCGCGCGCGCGATCGCGGGGCCGTCGGCGGTCGGATCGCTGAAGGGCATGCCGAGCTCGAGGACGTCGGCGCCCGCCTCCGCGCACGCGACCGCGAGATCGACCGACTCCGCCTCGTCGGGATCGCCGCAGCACAGATACGTCACGAGCGCCTTCCGGCCGCGCGTGAGCGCGTCGTCGATGCGGCCCATCAGAGGAGCCTCCGGAGCAGCGTCTCGAGGTCTTTGTCTCCGCGCCCGGAGAGGCAGAGGATGAGCGTCGCCGGTCGGTCGAGCGACTTCGAGACCTCGGTCGCGACGACGCCGATCTTCGCGAAGGGGTGAGACGTCTCGAGCGCCGGCAGGATGCCTTCGGTGCGCGTGACGAGCGACGCGGCGGCGAGCGCCTCGTCGTCGGTCGCCGCGAGGTACTTCGCGCGCCCCGAGTCTTTGAGGAACGCGTGCTCCGGACCGACGCCCGGATAGTCGAGACCGGCGCTGATCGAGTGCGCCTCCTGGATCTGACCGCCGTCGTCGCAGAGCACGTAGCTCTTCGAGCCGTGCAGGACGCCGACGCGGCCCGCGCCGAGCGTCGCCGCGTGCTTTCCGCTCGGGACGCCGTGCCCCGCCGCCTCCACGCCGTAGAGCTTCACGCTCGGCGACGAGATGAACCCGCGGAAGATCCCGATCGCGTTGGAGCCTCCGCCCACGCATGCGATCACCGCGTCGGGCAGGTGCCCGGTGCGCTCGAGGATCTGCGCGCGCGCTTCTTCGCCGATGACGCTCTGGAAGCGCGCGACGAGCTCGGGATAGGGATGAGGACCGGCGGCGCTGCCGATGCAGTAGTGCGTCGTCGAGACGTTCGTGACCCAGTCGCGCAGAGCCTCGTTCATCGCGTCTTTGAGCGTGCGCGAGCCGGAGGTCACCGGGATCACCTTCGCGCCGAGCAAGCGCATGCGGCCGACGTTGGGCGCCTGCCGCGCGACGTCTTCCTCGCCCATGTAGATCTCGCACGGCAGCCCGAAGAGCGCGCACGCCGTCGCGGTCGCGACGCCGTGCTGGCCGGCGCCGGTCTCGGCGATGATCCGCGACTTTCTCATCTTCGTCGCGAGCAGGATCTGTCCGAGCGCGTTGTTGATCTTGTGCGCGCCGGTATGACAGAGGTCTTCGCGCTTGAGGAAGAGGCGCCCCAGCGTCTTTCGCTCGGGATCGATCGCACGCGCGAGCCGCGCCGCGTCGGTGAGCGGCGTCGGCCGGCCGACGTAGGTCGCGAGGAGATCCGACAGCTCTTTCTGGAAGGCAGGCGTCGCCGCGATGCAGGAGGCGGCCTCGGTGAGCTCGTCGAGCGCGTGGATGAGCGTCTCGGAGACGTAGCGGCCGCCGTACGATCCGTAGAAGCCGGTGCCGAGGGAAGGAGATTGCACGGTCGCAGCCTACCAGACGTCGTGGCCGAGCGCCGGAGGGACGGCGGGTGCGTCTCCATGGTGCTCCGTCATGATGTCGACGACGGAGTCGACGCCGCGCGCGCGCGCGACCTCCTTCACGATCGCGGCGCGCTCGTGGGTCTCGACCTCGCCCGAGAGCACGACGCAGCCGTGCTCGATCGCCGCATGGATCGCCTCGGGATGGCTCGCGACGCGCTCGAGCTTGGCGTGCACGTGCGCTTCGATCGTCGCGTCGGAGATCGGCCGAGGCCGTACGAGATCGAGCAACCCGCGCGTGAGCCTCTTTCCTCGTCGCCGCGACGAGCGCCAGTCGAGCAGGAGCAGGAGCGCGATGCCCGCGCCGAACGCGAGCGCCGCGCGGACGCGGTGCCTCATGGGCAGAGCGCTCGCAATTCGTGCGCCCGGCGTGCGCCGCTTCGCGCCGCGCGCTGGCGCGGTGCGTGCGCGTGGCGCATCTCCTCGCGCGGGGCCAATTGCGACGCACGATCGCCGCACGACCGCACGCGCATGCGGCTTGCAGCCCTGTCGCGAGGCATGATTCGCTCGCGCTTCCTCCACCCTGAGGGCTCGCACGTGCCTCGACCGATCGAAACGGACATCCCGTCGCGCCTCGATCGCCTCCCGTGGAGCTTCTGGCACTGGCGCGTCGTCATCGCGCTCGGCATCACGTGGCTCCTCGACGGCTTGGAGGTGACGCTCGTCGGTGCGCTCGCCACCGAGCTCACGCGCCCCGAAGCGCTGGCGCTGACGGAGGCCGAGGTCGGCGCTTCGGTGAGCGCGTACCTCGCCGGCGCCGTCGCCGGCGCGCTCTTCTTCGGGCGCCTGACCGATCGCCTCGGGCGCAAGAAGCTCTTCTTCGTGACCCTCTCGGTGTACCTCGGCGCCACGCTCGCGACGTCGCTCACGACCGGGTTCCTCTCGTTCGCGTTCTGCCGCGCGGTCACCGGCGCCGGGATCGGCGGCGAGTACTCCGCGATCAACGCGGCGATCGACGAGCTCTTGCCCGCGCGCGTGCGCGGCCGCGCCGATCTCGCGATCAACGGCACCTACTGGCTCGGCACGGCGCTCGGCGCCGCCTCGACGTTGATCCTGCTCGATCCGAAGGTCATCCCCACGTGGCTCGGCTGGCGCGTGTGCTTCGCGATCGGCGGCGTCCTCGGCCTCTTCATCCTGCTCACGCGCCGTCACCTCCCCGAGAGCCCGCGCTGGCTCATGATGCACGGTCGCGTCGCCGACGCCGAGACGGTCGTCACCGGGATCGAAGACGCCGTCCGAAAGACGCACGCGCTGCCGCCGCCGGCCTCGCCGCTGCCCCCCACGATCGTCGACGCCGCGGCCGACACCGGCTGGGGACGCATCTTCCGCGTCATCCTCGTCGAGCACCGGCGGCGCTCGATCCTCGCCGCCTCGCTCATGATCGCGCAGGCCTTCGCCTACAACGGCATCTTCTTCACCTATGGGCTCGTGCTCGGGAAGTTCTACGGCGTGCCGCCAGGCGCGATCGGGCTCTATCTCCTGCCGTTCGCGCTGGGCAACCTCCTCGGCCCCGTCTTGCTCGGTCCGCTCTTCGACGTCGTCGGCCGGCGCGCGATGATCTCGACGACGTACCTCGCGACGGGCGTGCTGCTCGCCGTGACCGGCTGGGCGTTCGCCCAGGAGCTGGTGACGTCGACGGAGCTCACCGTCATGTGGTGCGTCACCTTCTTCGTCGCTTCGGCGGCGGCGAGCTCGGCGTATCTGACGGTGAGCGAGATCTTCCCCGTCGAGCTCCGCGGCCTCGCGATCGCGATCTTCTACGCCATCGGCACGGGCGCCGGCGGCGTCATCGCGCCGGCGATCTTCGGGACGCTCGTCGGCGGCGGCAGCCGCGCCGGCGTCCTTCAGGGCTACCTCGTCGGCGCGGCGCTGATGATCCTCGCCGGCGTGGTCGCCTTGGTCTTGGCGCTGCCCGCGGAGGGGCGCTCGCTCGAGGAAATCGCGAGGATGAACGACCGCACGCGCGGCCGCGAGCTCTGACGACCCCTGAGCGATCACGCGCGCTTGCGGCGAGGTGGCTTCGCCGGGGCCTTCGCCTTCTTCGGTGCCTTCTTCGGGGGCTCGGCCTCGGCGCCCTTCGGCTCGGCGTCGATCGCGGTGAGCGGAAGCCGCGCGCGCGATCCGCGCAGCACCTCGAGGGCGCCGATGCGATCGATCTCGAGCAAGACCGCCCAGACGTGGCGGCAGCTCGCCGGCCCGAGCGTTTGCGCCGCGCACGTGCATCGCGTGCCGAGGTGGGCGCCGGCGACCTGCACGGAGACCTGCTGCGTGCGCTTGCCCTTCACGGTGGCGTCGACGCGCGACTCCGAAGGGATCGCGAGCGCGACCCGCTTGCGATCGAAGTAGAAGTAGCCGCGAATGCACGCGGCCGGTGGGAACGCACGCGCGACCCGATCGGCGATCGACGGGGCGCGCGGGGGCGTGAGGAGACGGACGCAGGGCGAGGGCGAGGGGAGCGTGGACATCGTGCACGCCCGAGAGCCAACCGCGTGCCACCACCGGCTCGCCACGATCTCGCAGACTTGTGCGGCGTGACCCCATGGCCCGGCCGGATCGAGGGGTGGCCGCGCCATGTGGAGCGGGCGAACGATCAGCGTGATCGCGGCGGCACGCGCTCGACCTCGTGGAGCACCTCGCGGAGCAGCCGGCTCACCGCGGACTCGAGCGAGACGTCGCCTGTCTTGCCGAGGAGCACTTGCACCTGCTTCTTCACGGTGCTCGGCGCCACCCCGCGGAGCGACGCGAGCTGCGAGCGGCGGGCGCCGCGCGCGGCGAGGCGGAGCACGTCGGTCTCGGCTTCGGTGAGCTCGTGCACGAGCGCCCACCGCGCGACCACCGCCTCGACGCGCGCCGTGCGCGTGCGTACGCGCGCGCGCGTTCGGACGGCGAAGAGATGGAGCTCCGCCGCGTCGACGGGCTTCAGCAGGTACGAGGCGCCGAGGTGATGCGCGGTCGCGAGCCGTCGCTCGTCGACGCCTCCGGAGACGACGAGCGCGGCGACCTCGGGATCCTTCGCGCGCGCTTCGGAGATGAGCTCGAGGCCCGAGCCGTCGGGGAGCCCGACGTCGACGATGACCGCGCTGAACGACTGGCTCGCCAGCGCTCCCCGGGCCTCTTCGAGCGTGCCCACGACGACCGCGTGCCCGTGCTCGCCCAGCTCTCGCCCGAGGGAACGACCGATCAGCGCGTCGTCCTCGGCGATCAAGAAGGAAACGGCTCCTACCCCCACGACATCAAAGGATCTCACGATGCGGCCAGGAGCGCCAGCGCTCTTCCACGCCACCGCGCGGCCTTGACGGGCGGCCCCGGGACCGAAAGCATCCGGCCATCATGGAAATTCGAAGCCTCGGCACGAGCGGTCTCAAGGTCAGCTGCCTGTCGCTCGGGGCGATGACGTTCGGCGAATCCAGCACCTTCATGAAGGGGGTGACCTCGACCGACGACGAGGCCCGGAGGGTATTCGACCGAGCGATCGAGAGGGGCGTCAACCTCGTCGATACGGCGAACGTCTACAGCGAGGGCCGGAGCGAGGAGCTCGTCGGCAAGTGGGTCGAAGGCAAGCGCCAGAAAGTCCTCGTCGCGACCAAGTGCCGGTTTCCGATGGGCTTCGGCCTCGGATCCAAGCCCGGCCCTCACGACATGGGCCTCTCGCGCAAGCACATCGTCGAGGCCTGCGAAGCCTCGCTCCGTCGCCTCGCGACCGACGTCATCGATCTCTACCAGGTGCACATGCAAGACGCCTCGGTGCGCATCGACGAGACGCTCCGCGCGCTCGACGATCTCGTCACCCAAGGGAAGGTTCGCTACGTCGGGTGCTCGAACTACGCCGGCTATCGCCTCGTCGAGTCGCTCTGGTCGGCCGAGAAGAACCGCACCCATCGATACGAGTCGGTGCAGCTCCAGTGGTCGCTCCTCGAGCGGGGCGCCGAGCGTGAGGTGATCCCCGCGTGCCGCGCGCACGATCTCGGCGTCCTCGTGTGGTCGCCGCTCGCGGGCGGGTTCCTCTCGGGCAAGTACCGCCGCGGGCAGCCTCCGCCGGAAGGAACACGCCTCGCCGAGTGGAAAGACACGATGAAGCGCATCGGCCTCGAGCGCTCCTACGATCTGCTCGACGTGCTCGACGGCGTCGCCAAGCGCCGCGAGGCGACGTCGGCGCAGGTCGCCGTCGCGTGGCTCCTCGCGAAGAAGGAGGTCTCGAGCGTCATCCTGGGCGCGCGAACCGTCGCGCAGCTCGACGACAACCTGCGCGCCGCGGATCTGAAGCTCTCGGCGGACGACGTGAAGGAGCTCGACGACGCGTCGGCGCCCGACTGGGCGTACCCCTACGCGTTCATCGGGCGCGTGCAGCCCTGGTGACATGATGAAGAGCATTTCGTTCACCGCGCTGGTGCTCTTGGCCGTCGCGTGCGGCGACGGCCTGCCGCCGCCCGTCGACCCTTCGGCCAAGGGCGTCCCTGCGAAGGGCGCCGAGCGCGGCGCCGTGAAGCACGTCACGAACGTCGAGGTGCCGGTCGCGATCCGCGCGATCGTCGACGCGCCCGATCGCGACGCCGACGACAAGGCGCTCGACGCCGGGCGCAAGCCGGCCGAGCTCCTCGCCTTCGCGGGCGTCCAGCCGGGGATGAAGGTCGCCGACATCGCCGCCGGCCGCGGCTACACGAGCGAGCTGCTCGCGCGCGCGGTCGGGCCGAGCGGCGTCGTCTACGGGCACAACACGGCCTGGATCGTCGAAAAGTTCGCCGATCCCGCGTGGAGCGCGCGGCTCGCCAAGCCGATCAACAAGAACGTCGTGAAGGTGACGCGCGAGCTCGACGATCCGCTCCCGCCCGAGGCCAAAGACCTCGACGCGGTCTTCATGGTGCTCGTCTATCACGACACCTACTGGTTCGAAGGCGTCGACCGCGCCAAGATGAACGCGGCGATCATGCGCGCGCTCAAGCCCGGCGGGCAGTACGTCGTCGTCGACCACAGCGGTCGCGCGGGCACGGGCGCGAGCGAGGTCAAGACGATCCATCGCATCGAAGAGAGCGCTCTCGAGAAGGACATCCTCGCCGCGGGCTTCGAGCTCGCGGCCGACGCGAGCTTCCTCCGCAGCCCCGCCGACACCCGCGACTGGAACGCCGCTCCGTTCGCCGCCGGCCAGAAGCGAGGGACGAGCGATCGCTTCGTCCTCTCCTTCGTCAAACCCTGACGTACCGCGTCTCAGGCGGGCGCGTGCTCGAGCGCGCTGCGCATCATCGCAGGCACGACGAGGCCGTGGACTGGGCGCACCGGGAGGAAGTAGGCGCGCCCCAGCACGTCGTGGAAGCGGACGACCGTGCTCACGGTCACGAACGCGACGTCGCTCTCGGGCTCACGCTCGTAGAGGAGCGACACACGGAAGTCGAGGTGCCGGTCGTCTTCACCGAGCAGGATCTCGTCGTCGGTTCGATCGATCACGCGGAAGATCCCCGCGCGCGCGCCCGGCGCGATGTCGCCGCTCGGCGGGAGCGTGGAGGGCGCCGCGCTCGACTTCTTGAGGCCGAAGAGCCCGACGACGGCGTCACGCGTTCGCATCGCTGCGGCGATCCACGGCGGCGGCTTTCGGAGGAACGCGTGCGCGAAGGCGTCGACGCTCGCGATGCGCGTCGCGTCGACCTTCACGCGGAACGCGTCTGCGTGATCCATGAAGGGCAGCGCCGAGACGAGCGATCTCATCGGCACTTCGACTTGTTCGATTGGACTGCTCCGCGCGACGTGCATCCGTTCCCCCACCGTGGTCCTCGGGCTTCGAGGCGGCTTGGAACGTAGGCGTCGAAGGGGGCGGGAGCAAGGCCTTCGGCTGCGATTTGGCGCCGCGAATCCCCAGCAATTTCGAGCTTGAAGCCGACGCGGTCGAGGTCTCTAGGCCGCACGTGGAAGAGCTGCGACGCTCGAGCGTTGGATCCCTGATGGCCGAGCCCCTCGATCGACACGCCTTCCTCTACGCCGCCCCGGAGGCCGCCTCGCGCGCTCTCCCCACGCACGCGGCGGCCCGCGTCAAGCGCGCGCGCGCCGCGATGCTGTTCGGCGTGGCGATCGCGTGCTTCATCGTCGCGTTCGTCGCGATCGCGGTCACCGGCGTCACGGCGATCGGCACCGTGCTCTTCGGCGCGTCGGCGATCATCGCGCTCGCCGGCGCCGGTCACGCGGTGGTGGGCCTCGTCGAGGGCGTCTCCGCGTCCGCGGGCGCGAAGAGCGCCGGCGCCGCCGTCGGCCTCGCGGTGATCAACGCGGGCATGACGCTGCTCGGCGCCGCGAGCGCGCTGCTCTCCACGATGACGTTCACGCGCGGGCGCCAGATCCGGAGCGCAGGTCGGATCCTGCTGCCTCCCGTCGCGCGCGGCAGCGCGTGGACGGACGTCGCGATGGATCCGATCGCCGTCGACGACGCGGCGCGCGACGCGCTCGCGACGCAGTGGCGAGAGAACGGACGCACCGAGCACGCGTCGGTCGCCGCGTTCGCGCGCCTCACGCTCGACTTGATGGCGCTCGGCGCCCCTCCGGATCTCGTCGCGGCCGCGAACCGCGACGCGCTCGACGAGATCCGCCACGCCGAGCTCTGCTTCGCGCTCGCGCGCGCGATCGACGGGCGCGTCGAGAGCCCGGGCGCGTTCCCCGAGGCCGCGCGCGCGCGAGCGCTCTCCCGATCGCGCACGATCGCGCTCGCCGAGCTCGCGGTCGACTCGCTCGTCGACGGCGCGCTCCACGAAGGCGTGTCGGCGCGCATCGTCGCGAGGCTCGCGCGTCGCTGCGAAGAGCCTCGGATCCGCGCGATCCTCAAGGAGATCGCCGCCGACGAAGGACGCCACGCGCGTCACGGCTGGGACGTCGTGCGCTGGTGCCTCGCGGAGGGCGGCCAGCCCGTCGCGCGCGCGCTCGCCGGCGCGGTGCGCGCGCTGCCGTCGCGGATGACGTCGCCGTTGCCCGAAGCGGCGCGAAGCGGCGCGTGGGAGCGCTGGGGAATCATGGGCCAGGCGCTCGAGGCGGAGGAATTCGGGTCGGCGCGCGCCGAGATCGTCCGGCGCGTCGCCGCGGCATGCGCGGGCGTCGCGCCGCGCGCGGCCTGATCAGCGCGCAGGGACGATGACCGGGCCCGTCTTCACGATCTCGAAGTCGGAGCCCTTCACGCCGCCGAGCGCGCGGTTGATCGGCCCGATGTCGGGCGCCCAAGCCTCGCTCGTCTCGCCGCTGATGTACCAGTTGGATCCGTTGTCGGCGAGGAGGAGCCCGTACTTCTTCATCGCGGTCGTGATGATCTTCGCGGGGCCGGTGAACCCGGCGTCGTCGAAGCTCGCCTTGAGGCGGACGCGCAGGCCCATCGGCGGGAGCGTCGGATCGTCGGCGCCGGCGGCGTGCGTCGCCGGATGGATGTAGGCCTGCCGCGTCCGCTGCATCGTGAAGCGGATCGCGTGGGTGATCTCTCCGCGCTCGATCTCCTCGCGTCGCACGAGGCCGGCCATGACGGGGAGGCCCGCCGCGTCGGCCGACGTCCATCCCTCGGTGCGTAGCGCGTTCGTGTCGAGCTTCCAGATCGCGGCGCTGCTCGCGGTGAAGCCGCCGCCCTGCGGATTCTGCGCGTTGTAGAGCTCGTAGAGCACGCAGCGATCGGGCGCGCCGTCGGTCGCGAGGAAGAGGATGTGACGATCGGTGTTCGCGGCCGCGCCGGTGCCGCCCTCGATCTTCGCGTCGAGCGGGATGGGATAGCAGAAGTCGCCGCCGCCGCTGGGGCAGGGGAGCTTGTCGCTCTCGCGCGGCCCGTACGTCGTGTTCCACGTGATGGGCACGGGCGCGGCCGCCTTGCCGACCGTGATCGGGATGCCGTAGTTGTCCGTCTCGGTTCCCCAATCGGCGTGCATGCCGCGATCGAGCGCCATGCTCGGCATCACGCTCGTCATCAGATCCGCGTCGACCGGCAGCGCCGAGACGTCGACGTTCCACGGGTTGTCGTTGGGGAAGACGCGGCAGCCCGCGTGCATCGTGCCCGGGCCGGGCGCCGCAGTCGATCCGCTGCTTCCGCTCGATCCGCTGCTTCCGCTGCTTCCGCTCGACCCGCTGCTTCCGCTCGAACCGTCGCCGCCGCTCGACGCGGACGGGCTCGTCGCGCCTCCGTTGCACGCTGCGCACACGACGAGGACGACGATCGATGCCCACCCACGCATGGCCCACCTCACCACGCGATCGTAGCTTAGTCTGTCGAGCCTCATGCCCCTCGCGCACGCCGTCGTCACCGCTCCCTCGTCGAACCCGACGCGGAGCATGCTCTATCTCCACGGGATCCTCGGATCGGGGGCGAACTGGCGGACGTTCGCGAAGCAGATCTGCCAGGCGCGCCCCGACTGGGGCGCGGTGCTCGTCGATCTGCGCCTCCACGGCGAGTCGCAGCCGGGCGAGGGCGTGAACATCTCACCGCCGCACACGATCGCCCACGCGGCGAACGACGTGGCCGATCTCGTCGCCGGGCTCTCGACGCCGGCGCGCGGCCTCCTCGCGCACAGCTTCGGCGGCAAGGTGGCGCTCGAGCTCGTGCGCCAGATGCCTGGCGCGTTCGAGCAGGTCTTCGTCATCGACGCGTCGCCGAGCGCGCGGCCGGACGCGCGCGGCTCGGAGTCGACGCGCCACATCGTCGAGCTCCTCGAAGGGCTGCCGCCGGAGTTTCCCGATCGCAACGCGTTCACGCGCTGGATCGAGGAGCGCGGCGTGAGCCGGCCGGTGGCGATGTGGCTCGCGATGAACGTGCGCCCGATCCCGAACACCGATCGCTTCGTCTTCCGCATCGACGTCGCGAGCGTGCGCGAGATGCTCGACGACTACTTCCGGATCGATCTTTGGGACGTGCTCGAGCACCCACGCGGCGCGACGCAGACGCACTTCGTCGTCGGCGGCAAGTCGACGGTGCTCGACGCCGCCGACGTCGAGCGCGCGCGGCGATGCCCGCAGACGACGGTCGACGTGATCCCCGAGGCAGGCCACTGGGTCCACGTCGACGCGCCGGACGCGCTGCGCGAGATCGTCTTGCGCTACCTCGCTTAGGCGTCGGAGCCTTCGTCGGCCTCGTCCTCGTCTTCCTCTTCCTCGTCGTCACCGGCTTCGCGCGCGGCGGGCTCGCCCGCCTTGGGCGTGAAGACGACGCGGCCGTCGCCGTTCGTGTCGGCGAGCGCCTTGGGCATCGCGGCGTACTCCGCGGGCACGTCGCCGATCTCCTTGCCTCGCTCGAGGGCGCCGAGCTCCTGCGCGACCCACACGTCGAACGGGACGAACCCGCCGATCTTCGCGACGCCTTCGTCCCACGAGAGCTGGAGGACGGGATACTCGCCCGCGTCGTCGGGCGTGCCCACGTAGAGGACGGCCGGCCGCGAGATCTCTCCGCCGAAGTACACGACCTCTTCGGACATCATGTCGTAGGCCTCCTGAAAAGCGTGAACGGCCTCCTCGCCGAACGCCTCCTCGACGGCCTCGTCGAGCGACATGCTCTCGATCTCGCCTTCCTCGTCGTCGTAGTCGACGCCGATCCACTCGGCGTCGGTCGTGAAGAGCTCCTTCATGCCGGCGGAGATCGGCTCGCCGTTGGGGAGCACCATCTTGCGCGCCAGCGAAGACGGCAGTGGCTCGGGCGCGTCGATGATGCCGTTCGCGCTCGCCGACGCCATTGCCTTCTTCACGAGCTTCGCGCCGCGAAGCGGACCTGAATCTTTCTTGGATGCCATGGGTGCGAAGGCAATGCGACGGCTGGCGCGCGGCGTCAACGAGGCGCGGCGACGCCCTCGCATCCGACGAGGCCACGATCGAAGCAGTGCGTCTTCATGCACGCGCTCGTGCGTTCGCGCCCCTTCTCCGTCATGCCGGCGAGGAGCTGCTTGCACTCGACGGGCGACGGCGCGATGGGTGAAGCTCCGCACTTTTGCGCGATCGCCTGACAGGTCGAGACGACCACGGAGCTGCCCGCGTCCGCGCCGTTCGCGCTCTCCGGCTCGGGGCACGCGTTCGTGAGCGCGAGGTGCCCGCAGAGGTTCACGCGGACGGGATCGCATCGCTGCGCGGCCGTGAGCTTGGTGAGGCACTCGACCGCCGCTTGCGCGACCTTGGGCTTGAACGCCTGTTTGAACTCGTTGCAGCGCGTGTGGGCGAAGCTTCCGCATCCGCCTTCGAAGGTCGGAAAGCCCGGGGGCGGGCAGTCTCCCGGCGATCCGGTCGTGTCGTCGCACGCGGGCGCCGCCGGCGCGGGCGGAGGAGGCGGCGCCGCGTCGGCGGTCTCGACCGCGGCGACGGGCTTCGGCGGCTCGGGCGCGACCGGGGGCGCCGTCGGCTCCGGCGCGCGGCCTCGCCACTTGTCGATCGCGGGGAAGAGGCGCTTCTCCGCCGAGACGTATCCGCCCACGGCTCCGATCGAGAGCGTGCTCACGAGCATGAGGAACGAGCCGCGATCGATGTGCATCGCCCCGCGATGATATCAGGGCGCGTTCGCGATCATCACCAGCGTATTGGCGAAGTCCTCGAGGCCCGCCGCCGTCTCGAGGGGCGGCGTCGTGCAGCCCGAGCGCGCGCCTGCGTACTGCTCGGTGCGGCCGTCCGTCGTTTCGATCGCGACCGTCAGCGCGCCTGCATCTTCGCGACATCGCTCTCCCGGCGCGATCGAGAGCCTCGCGTACGACGCCTCGACGCGGGCCCGCGCCTTCGGCTCGAGCGATCCGCGAGAGATCGTGAGCGGCGTGTCGGCCGCGGGCCTCCCGGCGGCGGTCGGGAGGCAGAGACCGTAAGCCCACTCACCCTTCGCGAGATCGACGCTCATCGTGTACGCGACGCCGCCGCAAAGCTTCGCGATCGCCGCGCGCTGCTCGAGCGCGATCGTCACCACGCGCGCGAGGGGAGGGAGCCGACGGCCGGCGGCGGCCTCGGGCGCGCTCGGCGGCGGGCTCGTCGTGGCGGGCGCCACCGGCACCGGCGGCGCCGCACATCCGCCGGCGACGAGGAGAAGCCCCGCGAGAACGCGATTCATTTCCGAATCTTACACGACCGCGATCGCGGGAGAGCCTCGATTTGCAGGGCGATCCGCTGGCTCGCGACCCGGTGCGTGCTAGACCGCCGCTCAACCATGGCCACTCGGTATGCGTCTCTCGGCCGGTGCGCCGAGCTTCCCGAGCGCGACGTGATCGCCGCGCTCGTCTCCCGCGAAGAGTGCGCTTCGCTCGTCGATCGCATCGCGACGATGGAGCCGCCGCGGGCCGTTCGCGCGCTGCTCGCGCTCGTCAGGCGCATGGCGACGCCGGCCTGCACCTGGCTCGAGGGCGATCTCGTGGTCGAGCTCTTCGAGGACGAGCGCGGCACGACCGCGCGCATCCTGTCGGATCAGGTCGGCCTCCGCGAGCGGATCCTCCCCGCGGTCGTGCTCGGCGTGTCGCTCGCCGACATCGCCGCGACGATCGACAAGCGTCGTGAGGTCGGCGCCGTGTTCCGCGTCGAGCCGGTGTCGGCTCGCTGCCTTCTCCTCCTCTCGTGGGAGGAAGAAGAGGCCGCATCCACCGGCTTCGACATCTCCGAGACTTCGCTCTCGATGACGTGGTCGCCGACGGTCGACGACGTCGACGCGGGCTGGGACGAGCCGTCCTAGCCCGAGCCTCGCGGATCCGTCAGACGACGTAGTCGAGGAGCTGAAGGCGCGTCATGTAGTCGTCGAGCTTCGCCTTGAAGTCGTCGACGAGCGTGTCGAGCTTCACCACCACGGCGCCTTCGCCCTCGCGAACGACGGTGCCGCTCACGAGAATCTCGCTCGTCGGCATCACGAGCACGCCGGCCCAGTAGCTCGGATCGTTCGTGAGATCCTTCGCGCCGCCCTCGACCTTGAGGTAGCCCTCGCTCAGCTCGAGCACGCGGGCGAAGCGCCCGCTGTCGAGGCGCACCGACGACGCGAAGCCCGCCGGGGGCGTCACGCGGTAGTTCGCGCGGCGGTTGTTGTCGATGAGCGCGTCGAGCGTTTCGAAGAGCGGCTTCGACGTCTCGTTCTCGGGCGCGGCGAGGACGGTCTCGCGCATCTGCTTCATCGCCTTCTGCGTGCGAATGATGTTCGAGCGCATCTCGTCGAGGCGGCGGCGATCGCGGCGGACCTTGTCGCTCACGAGGCCGAGGAGGTTCTTGTAGAAGGCGAAGCCGATGTCGCCGTTCGCGTCGAAGAAGCCGAGCAGATCGCCGACGGGGATCGAGAGCATCGCGACGTCGGTCGTCGCCGTCGCCGTGGTGCTGCGCGGGATGCCGGTGAGCGCGCCGAGCTCACCGACCGGCGTGACGCCGCGGAGCTCGAAGCGCGTCGTGGGCGACTCTTCGATCGTGACCGTGCCCTCGATGAGGAGCTCGAAGTGCGTCGCGAGATCGCCGACCTTGAAGAGGGACGTGCCGGCCGCGTGCTTCACGGGCTGCAGAGCCGCGACGAGCTGATCGAGGCGGGCCTCGGCGATCCCCTGAAACAGCGGCAGCGCCTGAAGTGACTGAGTAATGGACACGGTACAACCTCCTCGTCGCGGCAGTTCGCGCCGCGTACCGTAGTCAGGTTCTCGGGCGCGACAAGGGCTACGTGCGGGCTCCGCGCGATTGCGCGGTTCGTGCCGCACGGCGTCAGGGGACTCGCAGCGAGCGCGATCAGCCGCCGAGCCACGCGAGCAGGGCGACGGCGCCGGCGAGCACGACGAGGATCAAGACGAGGAACATGCCGAAGCCCGCCCACGGGCCGGCGAGCGAGCTGCCCTTCTTCCGATCGCAGTCGAGGCAGATCGCCCAGGTTTTCACGCCTCCTTCGGTCAGCGTGCAGCAGTCGCCGCAGACGGGGCGCCGACACGACGCGCACGGGCCGGCCGCGTCGCGCGGGCAGAAGGTGCACCGCTCGGCGCCGTCGTCGCTGGCGACCTGGAGCTGTCCCGACACGACGTCAGTGTAGTCAAGCGCGGCGCCGCCGGGGGCGGCGTTCGGCCTCCTCGCGGCGCGCGAGCGCTTTCTCGTAGGCGCGCTTGAGGGCGGTGAAGCGCGCGGGATCGCCGCCGTGATCGGGGTGGGTCTCGAGCGCGCGCTTGCGGAAAGCGGCCTTGATGTCGGCCACGGTGGCGTCGTTCGGCACGCCGAGCGTCGTCCAGATCGACGTCGTGCTCGGCGCGCCGGTGGGGGCGGTCGTTCGGCGGTCGTCGCCCTTCGCGTCGCGCGCCGTCCACGGCTCTTGACCGCGCAGGATCCGCGACCACGCGCGCGCCCAGCGCCCGTCGATGACGACCAGCGACCGGCCCGACGCGGCCTCCGCTTCGGCGAGCGCGTCCTCGCGCGTGGCGGCGCCGCCGTGCGACGCGTCGGGCTTGCGAAAGGGCTTCGCGATCGGCGCGGCCGTCCACCACGCCGCCCAGAAGAAGCGCCGCCGCTTGGTGAGCGCGATCGAGCAGACGGCGGCGGCGAGATCGGTCACGAGGCCTTTACGTGCCCTGAGCCTGCGGCGCGGCCAGCGCCTCGAGCTCGGTCACGACGCGATCGAGCTCGGCGACGAGGCCGCTCGCTCCATGCGACGCGAACGCGTCGACGAGCGCGCGGTAGTACCAGAGCGTGCCTTCGCGACCGCCGGTGAAGCGCTTCCACACCTCGTCGCCGATCGCGCGGTAGTCGGCGAGGATCGAGCGCGCGTTGTGGAGCTTGTCGGCGGCGGAGACGAGGCGCACCGACGCGGGCGCCGTGCGCACGTGCGCGACGTACGCCTCCTTGCGCGCGCGCCACGGCGGCTTCGGCGTCACGTCGGTGTCGCTGCACGCGACGACGATGTCGGCGACGGCGTCGCCGAAGCGCGCGCGGATCGCCGCGGCGGTCTTCGCGCCGCCCTGATCTTCGACCGCGTCGTGGAGCAAGGCGGCGATCGCTTCGTCTTCGTTCGCGCCGTGCTCGATCGCGATGCTCGCCGCCGCGAGCAGGTGCGCGACGTACGGCACTCCGCTGCCCTTGCGCGCCTGCGTTCGGTGGAGATCGCACGCGAGGACGAGCGCGTCGGTGAACCGCGGGCCCAGGGGATTGCGGAGCTTCTCGTCGGTCATCGCCGACGGAACGTAGCTCGGATCCCTCGCGCCCCGCGAGGTATCGTGAGCCGAGATGAGACGAACGGGGACCTCGACGGCGGCGCTTCGGCTCGCGCTGTGGCTCGGGCCGTGGGCGGGCGACCGAACGCCGTCCGGCGTGTCGCGGCGCGAGGTTGTCCTCGCCGGAGGGATCCGCGCGTACGTCCATCGGCCCGCGCGTGCGCGCGGCGTGTACCTCGTCGCGCCGGGCCTCCACTACCTCGGGCCCGACGATCCGCGGCTCGATCGATTCTGCCGCGTCCTCGCGCGCGCGGGCTTCGTCGTCGTCGCGCCGTTCTTGCCCGACTTCCTCGCGCTCCGGATCGCGCCCGAGACCGCGCGCGATCTCGGCGCCGCGTTCGATCACGCGTGCGCCATCGCGGATCGCGAGCGCCTGCCCGGGCCCGCCGTCTTCAGCATCTCGTTCGGCTCGCGGCCCGCGATCGAGCTCTGCGCGTCGCCCGCCGGACGGCGCGCGAGCGCGCTCGTTCTCTTCGGGGGCTTCTGCGATTTCGACGCGACCGTGCGCTTCGCGATCACCGGGCGCGCCGAGGATCGCGGCGAGCGGATCGAGGTGCCGCACGATCCGCTGAACGCGCCGGTGGTGCACCTGAACCTCCTGCCGTTTCATGCGCGCGCGCGCGCGCTCGATCGCGAGGCGCTCGCGCGCGCGCTCCGCGAGATGGTGGTCTCGACGTGGGGGCGCCCCGAGCTCAAGATCGGGGAGGCGCGCGCGCGCCATGCCGATCGGATCGCCGAGGGCCTCGGGCCGCGCGAGCGCGCGTTCTTCTACGGCGCGTGCGGCCTCTCGCGGGGCTTGAAGGGGGAGGAGCTGCTCGAAGAAGGCCTCGCCTCGTGTGGCGACGCGTTCGCGTGGGCCGATCCGCGTCCTCACCTGGCGCGCTTCTCGCGCGAAGGGCCCGAGGTCGTGATCGTCCACGGACGCGACGACGACGTGATCCCGTGGCTCGAAGCGAGCAAGCTCGCGGCCGCGCTCCCCGACGCTCATCGACGCGAGGTGATCCTCACGGGCCTCTACGGTCACACGGGCGCGTCGATGCCCGGGCCGCGCGCCGCGATCGCGGAGGCGTGCGCGCTCGTGAACGTCGTGCAGCGCCTCGCGCGCGCGCCGCGGGCGCGATCCGATGAGGAGCGAACTTTGCGCTCACGCGGGGCGTGATCCGAACGAGAGGTGGATGAAAGACCCGGGCGATCGACCGCTCACCCCACATGGGAACGAGCGTGTTTTCGTGCGTTTCGTCGGGCTTTGCGGTGACTCGTGTGTGGCATCACCTTTGCTCACACCTGGGCATATGTCCTACCGCGCGTTTCCGCTGGTTCTTGGGGTGATCGGTCTGTTCGCCCTCGGCTGCAGGCACGAGGAGCAAGCCCCGGCGGCGCAGGCGTCGATCGCCGTTCCGGTCGCGGCGCCGGCCCCGGCCGCGCCGAGCGGGCCCGTCGGCGAGCAGCTCCTCGACACGAGCACGCCGACGCCCCGCGCGCCGATCCCGATCGTCAAGAACGCGCCCAAGCCCGGCTCCGACGACGACCTCCCGTCGTGGGTCCCGCTCTCGGGCCGCCTCACCGTGGTCGAGGCGCCCGATCTCGCGGAGAACCTCGGTGTCGTCCCGAAGGGCGCGACGAAGAGCTCGCCGACGCGGATCTCGGTCGTCGAGCAGCTCGCCCAGCAAGAGGCGTCGCGTCCGCGGATCGGCGATCCCGTCCCGCCCGCGAGTCAGGTGGTCGCGATGCGATCGCCGCGTCACTCGACGTGGCTCGCGTCGAACGGCCGCGTGCGCGGCGCGCGTCGCGCGCGCTGATCGCCGCGCGCTCGGCGTTTCGATCAGAACAAGAACGGCGCGAGGATCGCCCACTGCGGGCGCTCGGCGCCGCCGCCGGGCTTCGGCTCGAGGGTGAACTTGTAGTCGCCCCACCACGGACCGCCCGCCCACCAGAGCCAGCCGTCGAGCACGTCGGACGACTCCATCACGTACGCGAGCATGTCGGTGACCGCGCGGTTGCACGGCTCGTTGCGCCCGCCGGCGAGCTCACCGATGAAGCCGCGACGGTTGTTGTCGCGCAGCCACTTCACGAAGGGCAGGAGGCGCTCGCGGCCGATCGTGGGCGTGATGCACTGCTCGGAGTTGCCGCTCGAGTCTTCGTCGAGATACTGGTGCGCTTCGAAGAGCATGTTGTCGCCCGGGTCGACGACGTCGAGCATCGCCACCGCGTTCGGCGTGCCGTACGAGCTCGAGTACCAGCTGTGCGCGCCCGTCCACGAGTTGCCGGGGACGATGATCGTGTTCGTCGCGCCCGCCCCGCGGATGGCGGCGATCGCCGCGTTCGCCGCCGACACCCACTGCTCGGTGCGCATCGTGTGCGGCTCGTTCACGAGGTTGAACATCACCAGCGGGTTGTCGGCGTACTCCTTCGCCATCCTCCGCCAGAAGTCGGCGAAGGCCGCGTTGGGCACGTCGGCCGATCCGATGACCTTGCCCGCGTAGCGCGCGAAGTTGTGCGGATCGAGGATGACGTGCGCGCCCTTCGCCGTCGCGTACCAGATGATCGCGTCGAGCTTGTCGAAGTATCGGGTGTCGAGCTCGGCGTGGAGCGAGCGCTGCATGCGTTCCCACTTGAACGCGAGGCGGAACGTGTTCATCCCCTTGCCCATGTAGAAGTCGACTTCTTCCTTGGTCGGGAACGTGTAGTCCTTGCCCTCGACGCCGGGGATCGGGTTGCCGAACTCGGCGCCCGCGAGGTTGACGCCGCGATAGGGGACGGCGGTCTTCGGCGCCGGCATCGCCGGATCGGTGCCGATCGGCCACGCGGGCGCGCCGAGGGGCGGTCGCGATCGGCGCGGGCGACACGCGTCGGGCTCGATGCCTTGCGCGACGTGCGCTTCGGCGCTCGCCGTCTCCGGCGTCGGCGATTCGGCCGACGCCTCGAGCAACGTGATGTCGCAAGCGGCGACGAGCGAGAGCGAGAGGAGAGCGAAGAGAGCCTTGGCGAGTGAGGTGATGCTGCGCACGAGGGCGCTCACTCTGGGGCAAGACGCCTCGATTCACAAAGCGCGAGCGGGCAAATAGGGACGACATCGGCGTCGCGCAGAGCACACGTCGTCGTGTCGTCTCGCGCGCTCGCGCTGATGACGATTCGCCGCGAAGATCGACGCGAACGCGTCATCTCATCCGCGCTCGATGGGGCGCAGCGAGCGCGAGCGCAGGAGGGCGGCGATCCGCGCGACGTGATCGTCTTCGATCCCGAGCTCGGTCAGCGCGCCGTGGAGCGAGAGCGCGTAGTCGGCGTTCGGGCCGCTCGGGCCGTGGCTCTTCGCGATCCAGCTCGCGATCGCGTGCTCGTCGAGCGGGCCGAGGAAGTGAGGGTTCTCCGGTCCGGCGACGTAGACGAGCGCCTCGGCGAACGCCTCGTCGTCCGGCGCGTCGGGCGCGTGGTGCACCGGCACGTGCACGCGCTCGAAGCCCGCGACCTCGCGCACGTCGAGCGCGACGAGCACCTCGGGCGCGCGATCGGGATCGATCCGGTAGGCGACGCCGCCGCAGGTCGCGCGCGCGTCGCGCACGAGCGTGACGACGCGCCCGGGCGCGGCGGGGACGCCGCGATGATCGGGCGAGCCCTGCCAGAAGCGGCGCGCCCAGCCGCGAACCCACGCGCGGCGGCGCTCGACGTGCGCGAACGCAGGACGAAAGACGAGCGAGCCGTACGCGAAGATCCACATCGTGTCGGAGGGTAGCGGATACGCTCGTGCGCGGTGGACAACGTCAGCCACGCGATCGCCGGCGCGATCGTCGCCGAGGCGCTCGTCGAGCTCCGCAGGCGTCGAGGACGAGTCGTCGCGCCCGCCTTCGCGACGGCGGCCTGGGCCGTCTCGATCGTGGGCAACAACCTGCCCGACGCCGATCAGCTCTACAGCGCGATCACGCCGGCGCCGCTCGGCTATCTCCTTCATCACCGCGGGCACACGCACACGTTCGTGCTCGCCCCGCTGATCGCGCTCGTCTCGTATGCGCTCGTCGCGATCTGGGCACGACTTCGGGGGCGCGCGCGCTCGCTCTCGCGCTCGCTCTCGCGCGAAGACCGCGGCTGGCTCGCGCTCCTCGCGATGCTCGGGCCCGTGGGGCACATCGCGCTCGACGCGTGCAACGACTACGGCGTCCATCCTCTCTGGCCGTTCGACGCGCGGTGGCGCTACGGCGACACGATCTTCATCGTCGAGCCGCTCTTCTGGGCGTGCGCGCTGCCCTCGCTCACGGCGGCGACGCGCTCGCGCGTCGGCAAGGGCGCGTGGCTGATCTTTCTCGGCGCGGGACTGAGCCTCGCATGGCTCGCCGTCGCGCTGGGCTGGGTGCCGTGGGTCAGCGCGCTCGCGCTCATGGTGGTGTCGGCGACGTCCTTCGCGCTCGCGCGGCGCGCGTCGCCCGGCGTTCGGATCGCGTACGCGTCGGCGACGAGCCTGCTCGTGCTTCTCGCGTTCGCGATCGGCGGTCGCGGCGCCGAGCGCGAGCTTCGTGACGCGCTCGCGCGCGCGAAGCCCGAATGGGAGACGCTCGACGTCGTGCGCACGCCGGTGCCATCGACGCCGTGGTGCTGGCAGGCGCTCGCGATCCAGCGCTCGCGTGACGGCCGTAGCTACGCGATCCGCCTCGCCGACGTCAGCCCGGTCGTGGACGCGTCGCGCTGCGCGCGGGCGCGCGACGAGATCACCGCGCCGCTCGTCGTCGACGACGTGCGCGCGCGCGGCGCGATCGTCCGCGCGAGCTTCCACGCGCCTCTCGACGAGCTGCGCGCGAGCGCGCGGCGCTGCGACGTCGGCGCGCTCCTGCGCTGGAGCCGCGCGCCATACGTCGTGCAGGATCCGGACGGGTCGCTCGTCGTGGGCGACCTTCGCTACGACAGCTCGCCGGCGATCGAGTGGGCCGAGATGCGCGTGCCGCGCGACGTCGGCGCGTGCCCGCCGTGGGTGCCGTCGTGGCGCGCGCCGCGGGCGGATCTGCTGGAGTGAGGCCGCGCGCGCGGGCGCGGGAGGGAGAGCGGGCGCGGGAGGGAGAGCGGGCGCGGGAGGAGGCGTGCGAGAGCGGGCGCGAAGTGCGGACGCGATGAGCGGGAGCAGGCGAGCGAGAGCGGGGGCGAAGTGCGGACGCGAAGTACGGGAGCGGGCAGGTGAAGTGCGGACGCGAAGTGCGGGACGGAGCAAGAAATGACGTGCGGAGCGGAGAGTGAGTCGGGAGTGTGCGCGTCTTGACTTCCTCGAGCGCCGACATAGAATCGCCCTAATCAAAATGGCTCGGGGGCGGTCGACTTCGAAGCGGGTGAGGGCTCCTCGTCAGTTGACGTTCGACGACATCCCGCGCTGGGGCGGTCGTCGGAAGGGGGCGGGCCGGAAGGCGGGGCCGCGGCCGCGCGTTCGACATCGCACGCGGCCGGAGCACGCGTACTACCATCCGAGCCACGTCACGCTCCGCGCGGTTTCCGGTCTGCCGTCGTTTCGGCAGCAGGTCGTTTACAAGGCCGTCGAGGGGGCCGTGCGCAAGACGCGTGAGCGGCGCGAAGACTTTGCCATCGTCGAATTCTCGGTTCAAGACGACCATCTGCACGCCCTCGTCGAGGCCGACGACAAGGCGAGCTTCACGCGCGGCATGCGCACGTTCATCGCGCTCGCCGTTCGCGCCCTCAAGCGCGTGCTTCGTCGCAAGGGGCCCATCATGGGCGACCGCTATCACCGTCGCGATCTGACCTCACCGAAGCAAGTGCGCATCGGCCTCGTCTACGTGCTCGCCAACCACAAGAAGCACTACCGCGCAACGAGCGGCGCGCCGCGCATCGATCCGTTCTCCACGGCGCCGTGGTTCGAGGGTTGGGTCCACGTCCGCAAACCGCCAGACGAGCCGAGGCCCGGCAGGGAAGCGGGCACGCATCTGCTGCGGAGCCTCTGGAAGCGGCACGGCCTCATCCATCCCGGCGAGGCTCCGCGCACCGGCTGATCGGGAGTCGCCTCGCCAGCGAGGGAAGCGAGCCGCCACGATCAAACCTCGCTCGACACGCCGCCCTCCTCGCGGGTCACCGGAGACGCACGAGGTGAACCCCCAGGTCGCACCCCGAGGGACCGCCGCGGAGGTGTTCCGCAACCCGCGTCTCTCGAGGTCCGCGCTCGCTGAGGAACGGCGCCGCGCGCTGACGCCCGCGGGAACGAGCGTTATGCTCCTGCCCGTGAAGGCGTCGAGCTCACCCCTCGCGCTCGTGACCGGCGCGACGCGCGGGATCGGGCTCGCGATCGCCGAGGCGCTGACCGCGCACGGGCTCCGCGTGGTGCGCACCGGGCGCGCCGATCTCGACCTCGAGCGCGACGAGAGCGTCGACGCCTTCGCGCGCGACTTTCTGCGCGCTCACGCCGAGCTCGACGTGCTCGTCGACAACGCCGGCGCCTCGTTCGACGGCTTCGACGCCGACGTCGCGCGACGAACGATCCAGGTCAACGTACTCGGGACGATGCGCCTCACCGACGCGCTCCTCTCGAAGATGAGGCCGGGCGGGCGCATCGTCATGGTCTCGAGCGGCATGGGCGAGGTCTCGTGCCTCGCGCCGGATCTGCGCCAGGCGTTCCTCGATCCGTCGCTCGATCGCGCGGGGCTCGTCGCGCTGCTCGAACGGTTCGTCGACGAGGTGCGCGCCGGAACGCACGCGAAGGCCGGCTTCCCGTCCAATGCGTATCGCGTCTCGAAGGTCGGGCTGAACGCGTACACGCGGATCCTCGCGCGCGAGCTCGCGTCGGATCCGCGACGCATCGCGGTCAACGCGGCGTGCCCCGGCTGGGTGCGCACGAAGATGGGCGGGCCGGGGGCGCCGCGCTCGCCGGAAGAGGGCGCGCGCACGCCGGTGTGGCTCGCGCTCTTGCCGAACGAGCCCGGCGCGCCGAGCGGCGGCTTCTTCCGCGATCAGCAACCGATCGCGTGGTGAACGATCAATGCTCGACGAGCTTCGGCTTCGAGGCGAAGTTGCCCCAGAAGCGGCTGTAGGCGAGCGCGAGCGTGACGCCGCGACCGGGCGAGACGGTGACGGAGTAGTGGCGGCGGCGCGTGATGCCGCCCACGTCGATCAGCGTCTCGACCGCGTGCACGCCCGGCGCGACGGGCACCAGGAGATCGACGCCTTGCTTGAAGCTGCCGTCGTACACGCTCGCGCCGTCGACGGTGATCACGAGGCGCGCGTCGGCGAGGAAGAAGCCCGGCGGCGGAAAGGCGATGCGGAGGTTGGGGGCGAGACCGCGATCCACGTGAGCGAATTGCATCACAGTCGCCCGGCAGAGAAAATCCGCTCGGTCGACCACGCGGCTCCCTCACGCCACGTGCGCGTGCAGAGGCCCTGCGCGTCGACGACGCAGTGAACCTGCCGCGCCGGCTCCTCGAAGCGCACCTGCGCCGCGCCCTCGCGGCGAACGGTCTCCTTGATCGCGTGCGCCGGCTCGCTCTCGTCGAAGTAGCTGAAGGAGAGGGCCTTGCGCTCGTTGCGCATGAACGCCGCGAGCGCGGGCCCGCGCGAGAGGCGCGTGACGACGGCTTCTCTCGACTTGAACGTGCCCTTCACGGGCGCGCCCTTGACGGTGCCTTCGTAGGTGTAGAAGCCCGCTCGCTTGCGCTCGAGCGTCATGTCGACGACGGTGCTCGCGCCGACGCGGCGCATGCTGCGCTCCCTCACCACGCCGAGCGTGTCGACGACGCCGACCCAGGCGGCGTCGGCGGGCGCCCACTTGTCGTCGTGCGTGAGGATCGCCGACGACAACGTCTGCTGGCGCGACGCGCCGGGCTTGTCGCCGAGCCAGGCGCGCGTCTCCTCGAAGCCCATCACGCGATCGCCGTCGCGCGCGATCGAGATCTCGCGAAAGCTCGGCGGCTCGGCGCCGGGCGAGACGGATCGCGCGGCGATGTGCGCGGCGACCTCGCGGAACGTTCGGTGGAACCCGAGGCCGTCGTGCACGCACGCGACCGAGCCTTGCTCGAGGTGCGTGCCGGCGAACTTCGCGAAGTGCGCCTTGTCGCGCCCCTCGTGCGCGAGGATCGCGTCGGTCTCGACGAGGAGGAGAGGGTGGCCCTCGTGCGCTTCGACCTCGAGGGTCGGCGCGCCGCGCAGGCGCGCGTGGACGGCGCCGATGATCGCCGCGACCCAATGACCGAAGTCGATCGGCGTCTTGCTCGCGTGGCACGAGACGTCGACGTCGCCGCCCATCGAGAACTCGACGGTGGTGAGCACCTCGTCGCGCACGCGCCGCGTCTTGACGACGGGCGGCGCGACCGCCTTGACGTGCAGCTCGATCACGCCGTCGGCCGCGCGCACGCGATAGTCCTTGAGCGAGGTCGTGGCCTCGCGCTCGCGGAGGACGGCGAGGTCGCCGTCGCGGGAAGGCGCCGCCGCAGAGGGGAGGGTCGCCGCCGTGGTGCGGGCCGGAGGCGGGGCAGCGCCTCCGCAGGCCAGCGAGGAGAGGGCCATCAAGCCGAGCGTGCAGGCGATCAGGCGAGCCATGGCCCGTAGAGCCTGCGCCCGCGCGGCGGTCGCAGACTATTTCACGGCGCGCGCGGCAGCCTCGCGGTCGAGGCGTACGACCTCGCGGCGCGCGTCCCGCGCGTTCGCGACGGCGAGCACGCCGAAGAACAGCGTCGCGATGACCGATCCGGCGACGTCGGACGAAGAGCCGACCGCGTGGTCGGTCAGCCTCCACGCGACGAGGCCCCAGACGAGCGCCGCGCCGATCACGACGCCGCGCTCGACGCGGGGCCGCTCGCCCGCGGTGCGCATCGCGAGGCTGCGGAGGCCGAAGAAGACGTTGCCCGCGGTGCCGATCGTGACCGCCGCGACCGTCGACATCGCGCCGCTCGCCGCTGCGACGAGCACGCCGATCTCGAAGAGGACGATCGGCGCGACCCGCACGATCGTCGAGGCGCCCTTCACCCGCGCGACGCGCCACACGTTGTGGACGATGCCGAACGACGCGGTCGCGCAGACGAAGCCCATGATCGCGACGCGCGCCGTGATCGGCCCGACGCGCACCGCGTCCCACGCCGAGAAACCGAAGATCGCCGTCACCGCGAGCACCATCGTGAGCATCGTCACCGACTCGATCTGGTTGAGCAGCCCGAGGCTGAAGAGGCCCGTCTCGGCCTGCTCCCAGTACGTGACGGCGCACGCGGCGGGAACGACGAGCGCGAGCGCCGTCCACCAGAGAGGCGGCGCGCCGATCGCGATCGCGGCGATGTACGCGATGTACGTCGTGTTGAGCATGTCGAGCCCGTGGTCGAGCAGCTCGCCCATCGCCGAGCATCGTCCCGTTCGCCGCGCGTGTGCGCCGTCGGCGTTGTCGCACCAGTTGTAGAGCTGGAGGCAAAGCGCCGTGACCACGAACGGCCACGCGCCGTGCGCGCCCGTCTGGCCGAACGCGAGGAGCACGACGACGCCCGCGAGGTTGACGAGATGGCCCGCGTGCGTGATCGCGTTCGGATCGAGACGGCGCGGGAGGAAGCGGATCACCGGCTCGACGAAGAGCCGCTTGTAGTGAGGGAGCAGGATCGAGCGATCCCGGACCGTGTAGACGAGCCCCGCTTCCGTCATGCTCCCTAAGTCTGAGGTCGCGCGTCGCACGTCGCAAATGCGTAGCGGTTTTCACGTGCTGCGACGTGTCATTCGCGCTCCCCGCCACCACACGAACGCGAGCACGAGCGCGGCGGCGACGACGCCCGCGACGACGTCGAAGGCGATCGACCAGCTGTAGCGCTTCGAAAGGCTCCCGAGCACGAAGGCCGAGAGGCTCGCGCCGGCGTACCCGGCGCCGTCGACGATTCCGGCGACCGTGGCCGTCCCGCGCTTGCCCGCGAGGTCGAGCGTCACCGCGCCCGCGGGCAGCGAGTAGGGGCCGAGGAGGAAGAGGCCCGCGAGCCCGATCACCGCGGCGGCGCCCAGCGGGTGCGTCATCTTCACGTGGGCGAGGACGAGCACGGCCGCGAGCAGACACGCGAGCGACGCGCTCATGATGCCGCCGCGCTTGCCGGGTCCCGCCCGATCGCTGAGCGCACCCGTCGACATCGAGCCCACCATCCCCGCGATGCCGAAGAAGGTGCTCTTCGCGATCGAGCCCGAGAGCGCCGACGTCGATCCGGCGGCGGCCGCCACCTCGTAGAGGTAGCGCGGCGTCCACGTCATGAAGCCCGCGCGCACGAACGTGAGCAAGAACGAGAGGCCGATCGCGATCCAGAACGCGCGCTCTCGCGCGAGCCGTCGCACCGTCGAGGCGAATCGCTCGCGATCCACCTCGTCCGCTTCCTTCGTCTCCGCGGCGGTCTCGCTCGGGCTCGCGCGAAGGGCGAAGACGGTGACGATCGTCACGAGCCCGAGGAGGATCGGATTGACGACGAAGAGCGCCCGCCACCCGAGGCCGAGCGCGACGAGACCGGCACACAGCGCGAGGGTGACGACGTTGCCGATGTCGTAGCTCGCCGATGCGATCCCCATGACCGCGCCGACGCGCGCCGACGGAAACCACCGCGCGACCACGTGCAGGAGCCCGCCCCACGCGCCCGATTGACCGAATCGGTTCAGCACGACGAGCGTGCCCATGATCCAGAGCGCAGGCCCCGCGCCGAACACCGCCGGCCAATCGATCGCGCCCGAGAGCAGCGTCGCGATCACCGCGGTCGTCATCGCCGCCACGAGGATGTTCTTGCCGCCGATTCGGTCGCCGACCGCGCCGAGGACGATCTTGCCGATCGCATACGCGGCGAGCGCGATCGCGAAGACGGTCCCCGTCTTTTCGTTGTCGTAGCCGTGCTCGACGGCGAGCAGGTTCCACGCCGGCTCGACGTTCGCGCGACACAGGTAGAGCGACGCGTACGCGACGACGAGCATGACGAGGACGCGGCGCGGCGAGCTCACGGCGATCGCGAACGTAGCGCGATGCGTCGAAGCCGGTCGCAATCACGGTGCGACGTCGGGCCCTCAGCCGTTTCGGGGGCCGAGGGCGGTAGCCATCGGGCGCGGTCCAGGTTAGGGTCGCGCCGCGTGGCCCCACCGCCTTCGGCGAGGACGTGGGGTGGGTGAGGGAGAGATGATCAAGAAGCTGATGGCGGAGCCGGCCGAGGCGGTCGAGGAGATCGAGGAGATCCTCGACTTCGAGCTCATCGACGACGACGAGCCGGAGACGCTGCAAGAGCTGCCGCCCACGGCCGACGGGAGGCCGGCGCGGCCGACGCCTCGGCGCATGCGGTCGGGCCGTCGCGTGCGCGACGAGTCCGAGATCGCCCAGATGGAGCTCGACGATACCGAGCCGTCGCCGTCGTCGCCCGACGATTGGCTCCGGCCCTCGACGTTCCCCACGATGCCTGCCGAGCCGGGGTTCGAAGGCTACGTATCGACGGTCGACGAGATCCGGCGGCTCTACGCCGAAGGCGAGGTCGACGCCGCGCTCGATCTCGCGGCGACCGTGCGTCCGCCCGCGTGCGGCTTCTCGCTCTCGTCGATCCCGGTCGTCATCATGACGCCGGAGCAGATCCGCGAGCTCCCTCTCGACGGGCGATCGGGCTTCTTCCTCGCGCGCATCGACGGCTCCTCGTCGCTGCAGACGATCCTCGACACGGCGCCGATGAGCGAAACACACGCCATCGATCTGCTCGAGCAGCTCCTCGCGCTCGGCGCGGTTCGCCTCGTGCCGCCGCCCGCAGAGTCTTCGGGCAACGCCTGAGGCCTCGCGCGCTCAGCGCGCCGCTTCGACGAACCAGCGCTCGCCGCGGACGGCGTCGAAGTCCGGATCGATGCGCGCGCGCGCCTTCGCGCGTCCGTCGCGCTCGATCGCGTACGTGAGCGCGTCTTTCGCGCGAGGATCGCCGAGCCGCGCCCAGGCGCACGCGAGGTTGTACGGAGGGAGCGGCGCCGACGGATCGGCGACGGTGGCCTTGGCGAAGAGCGCGGCCGATCGATCGAACGCGCCCTTCTGGTGGAACCTGAAGCCCGTGTCGTTGTAGATGCGCGAAGCGAGCGACGAGAGGGGCACGCGCTCGATCGCGAAGAAGTCGCACCACTCGCACGCGAAAAAGTGCGCGACCATGCCGATCTCGGTCCCGTCGGGAGAGATCGCCATGCCGTTCATCACCGCGAAGTGAGGGCGCGCGCCGGAGGCGGGGCTCTTGCTCAGCGTGATCGGGTAGACGGGCGCTTCGCCGGAGACCGAGCCGCCGACGCGCACGACCGCGGGCGCCGACGGCGCGCCGCTCGCGTCGAGCGTGGGCGCGACGCGGAGGACCTCGAGCGTGATGTCGGTGAACGCCCAGCGCCCGCGGAGCGGCTCGGGCGTCGCGGTCATGATGTCGGTCGCCTTGATCTCGGGGATCTGGTTGTCGCGCAAGAAGTCGTCGATCTCCCTCTTCTTCTTCGGATCGAAGTCGCCTCTCGTGTCGCTCGTCAGCTCCATCGGGTCGCCCTTGCGATCGACGAGCTCGCAGTGCGTGAAGGCGGGATCGCGCGCGGCCATCTCGGCGCAGTAGCCGAAGAGCGATCCGTCTTTCGATCCCTCGCGCGTGAAGCCGACGTGTGAGGCTGGATCGTTCATCCCGTTGCGGATCGTGTGCGGGTAGCCCTTCACGACGATGGGGCCGGACGGCAGAGCCGCGACGTCGACGAAAGACGGCCGAGCCGGGGGATCGGGCGCGGGCGCGGGCGCCGAACTGGGAGCAGACGCGAGCGCGACCGGCGCATCGGCCGCGCTCGACGGTGCACGTGAGCAGGCCATGGCCGTGAAGAAGAGGAGGAGGAGCGGCGCACGTCGCATGTTGGAGGACAACCTGAGAAACGCTCCGCCGATGCCGTTACTTCCATCACGCGCGACTGGAAAAATCTCGCCGCAAGGCGCGAGCGCGAGCTGGAGGATGTGTGGGTGCGGCTTACAGGCAGCTAACGCGCGTGTCTCACGAGCATCACGAATCATTTACGTGCTTCCTGCATACATGCGTCGATGCCTACCGTCCTGCGCCGTTGCCAATGAATGGCTCCGGAGGACTCATGAGCTCGTACGAAGGCATGAACACGGATAGCGGAATCGATCTCTGGCGCGTCCAGCTCGGCAGCGGAGAGATCCGCGCGATGAGCGTCGACGCACTCGACGACGCTTTTCAGTCGGGCCTCATCGACGAGAACACGCCCGTGCTGCCGCCGGGCGCGACGCAGTGGCAGAAGCTCGCCGACGCGGCGGGCCTCGAGGGCGACGCGCCCACCGAGCCCGATCGCGCCGTCACCGAGGTGCCGAGCGTCGCGCCCATCGCCGTCAGCGTCGGCGCGCCGGAGGATCTCGCGTCGCTCGCCGACGTGAATCCGTACGCCGACGTCGATCTCGACAAGGCGGAGGGATCGCTCCGGTCGTCGAAGAAGGGGATCTTCATCGGCATGGGCGTCGCGGCGATCGTGGTCCTCGGCCTCGGCTTCGCGGCGACGCGCGCGATCGGCGCGGCCGACGGCGCCGCGACGTCGATGAGCCTCCAGGGCGGCAAGAAGGCCGCCGCCGTCGCGCCCGCGCCGATGACTTCCGAGGAAGAGGCGCGCGAAGAGCGCTACCGACAGCTCACCGAGGAGCAGCGCATCAAGCTGCTCGAGGCCGACAAGGCGCGCGAGGCGCGCGAGGCGCAGAAGAAGAAGGATCACGCGCCGCCCGCGGCCGCGCCGGCGCGCAAGCCCCAGCCGAAGAGCGGGAACGTGTTCAACAACGGCGGTAATAAATACGATCCGCTGAACGGCGCGCTCTGACGCGCGGCTGAAGCGCCGAAAATCGCGGAACTCTCCGCGGGCTGCGCTGTCTCGTCGGGGATGCGCGCTGCCGCCGCTCTGGGTTGTCTCGTGGCCTCGGGTCTCGTCGCCGCCGCTCCGCCGGCGCGCGCCGACGCCGTCGAGGCGCTCCGCTACGACTCCGAAGAGCGCGCGCACGTCGTCGATCTGAAGGTCGATCGCGGCTTCGCCACCATGGTCGTACGGCGCACGGTGGCGAACCTCGGCCCGAAGAGCGATCAGGCTACGTTCCACCTCGACATCCCCGACGTCGCCGTGGCGACCCGGCTCCGCACCGCGGGCAGCGATGCGTCCGGCCGCACGATCTGGTTCGAAGGCGAGCTGATGGAAGCGGAGGCCGCGGCCAGCAAGTACCAAGAGCTCACCGGCATCGGCGGCTACTACCCGAAGGATCCGGCGCTGCTCTCGTGGCGCCACCAGGGGCACCTCGCGCTCCAGGTCTTCCCGGTCGCGGCGAAGTCGTCGAAGACCGTCGAGTACACGCTCAAGCTTCCCCTCGAGTACGGCGACGGAGCGTATCGCGTCGAGCTGCCGCCGATGGGCACCGAGACCTTGAGCGCGCTCGTCCGGATTTCAGCCGCGCACGGCGACGACGTCGTGACCGTCAACGGCGTCGCCGGCGCGAGCCCGATCGCGGCGCGCGCGGATCGGCCGCTCGCGATCGAGCTCCGCCCGCGGAGCGTCCCTCGGCTCGACGCGTCGATCGCGTCGTTCGGCTTCGCCGAGCACAAGCACCTCGTGCGCGCGCGCATCGCCGCGGCGCCGCGCCTCTCGGAGGCGCCTCGCGGCGCGCACGTCGTCATCCTCTTCGACGGTTCGCGCTCGATGCACGATCGCGAGAGCGGCCTCGTCGCGGTCCGCGCATACTTGAGCCAGATGCCGGGCGCGATCGTCGACTTCTTGACGTTCGATCGGCAGGTGCGTGCGCCCATCGGCGCGCGCCTTCCCGTGGCCGAGGCGCTCTCGCGCCTCTCGGGGCTCGCGCTCGAGCCGCGCAACGGCAGCCGCATCGACGACGCGCTCGCGCGCGCCGACGCGATCCTCCAGGCGAGCCCGCTCGCCGCTCGCCGCGTCGTCGTCGTGACCGACACCCTCACGCGCAGCGAGCTCACCCCGGTGAAGATCGGCGCGGTCCCGTGGAAGAGCGGAGCCGTGCTCCACGTGGCCGTCGTCGGCTCGGGCGAGGCGAGCGCCTCGCGCGACGACGACTCGCCGTGGGCCACCCTGCCTCGCCGCACGGGCGGTCTCTTCTGGAGCGCCAGCGCGCCCTCGACCGTCGACGGCAAGGCGCGCGCCGTCTTCGAAGAGTGGGCGCGGCCGAAGCGCATCGAGAAGGTGTTCGTCAAGGGCGTGACCGGCGGGTTCGCGGCGCAAGACGTCCTCGACGAAGGGCAAGGCTTCGAGCACTTCGCGATCGCCGACGCGCCGACGACGCGCGTCGATCTGACGGGCGAGATGTGGTCGACGCCCCTCTCCGCGACGTTCACCCCGAGCGTGGAGCACGGCAAGCTCGCCGCGGCGCTCGTGTTCGGCACGTCGCTCCACTATGGCCTCTCCGACGCCGAGCAGATGACGCTCGCGATGCACGGCCGCGCGGTCTCGCCGGTCACGAGCTACCTCGCGATCGAGCCCGGCGTGAGGCCGTCGAACGAAGGGATCGACTGGGGCGCGGCGGGAACCGGAGGTGGCGGCAGCATGGGCCAGGGCTTCGGCGTCGGCCACGGGCACCTCAGCGGCGTCGGCGGCGCGGCCCGCATCGACCGCGAGGGCTGGCTCCGCGATCAGCTCCGCGCCGCGGCGGATCTGTGCGGCGTGTCGCGAGGGACGCTCTCGGTGTCGATCGAGACGACGCTCGACGAGATCGTCGAGATCGACGACGTCACGATCGAGCCCCGCGACGGCAAGGCGGAGGCGTGCGTCCGCGAAGAGATGTGGAGCACGGCGCTGCCGGCGATGTTCGACGCTGCTTCGGCGATGTTCGTCGTGACGGCGTCGAAGCGGTGACGCTCAGCCGTCGACGGCGGCGCGCGAGAGGTTGTCGGTGCGGCGGGAAGCGCGTTTGTCGGCCTCGATCTCGAGCACGCCGGGCCGCCTCCGGCGGATGACCTCGAGCGCGGCGCGCACGCGCGCGCGCGACGAGAGCTTCGCGTCGGGGCCGCCCGTGGGGAACAAGAGCTCGCAGAAGCCGGCGAAGAGGCGCTGCTCGGGCGGATCCTGAGGCCAGCTCGGAAATTCTTCGCGGAGCATGTCGTCGATGTCGCTCTGCTTGCGGAAGCCGATCGCGAGCAGGCTCCGCGGGTCGACGCCGATCGACACGAGCGACGGCTCGAGCGACTTGAGGCTCATCACCGCCGATCCGTAGAGATCGAGGTGGAAGATGGCGAGATCGACGCGCTCCGCGAACGACATCTTCGCGATGAGCGAGGGCAGCATCTGGATGCCGAGGCCGACGTGCCGCGCCTCGTCGCGCTCGTAGTAGGGGAGGAGCTCGGAGAGCACCGGCTCGACCTGGAGCTCGCGCACGCGCTGGAAGATCGTGAGGGCGATCGTCTCGATCGTGAGCTGCATCCCGAGGAGCTTCTTCGCGAGGCTCTTCGTGCCGAGCGTCATCGTGAGCACGCGCCGCGACCACTTGTCGAGCTCGGGGGGCTTCTCGCCGAGCGCTTCGAGGTAGTCGTGCATCACGTAGAAGTGTCGCGCCTCGTCGTGCACCTGGCTCGAGGCCGCGAGCTTGGCCGGCAGCGGGACGATCACGTCGGCGAGCTGAGCGCTGATCTTCCACGCCGCGAGCTCGCCCCACATGATCACGCTGAAGATCCGAGAGAGCGCGCGGCGCTCGCGATCGGCGAGGCGCGGCTTGCCGTGGCGATCGATCAGCGTCGCGAGCACGTCGCGCCCGTCCCAGATGCGATCCTGGCCGACGTGGTAGATGCTCTCCATCCGCCGGGCGCGGCGCGCCTCGCGATCGGTGTGGTGTACGTCGAACATGTCGTAGGGCAGCGCGCTGCGAGACCAGAGCATCGTGCCTAGAGCCTAGCCTTGCGGGCCTCCCGGCGCACCCCAAGGGAGCCGCGAGAGCAGCCTCGCCGCGCGCGTCTCGAGCGCGTCGTCGATCCGCCCGCGCGACGCGGCGTCGAGCGCCTTGGCGAAGTCGGCGGCCGTGGCGAAGCGCTCGCCGGGATCCTTGGCGAGGGCTATCGCCAGCACCATGTCGACCTCGGGAGGCAGCTTGGCGAGGTCGCCAGGCCTCACCGGCATGCCGTGGGAGACGCGGAAGAGGATCTCCACGTTGGTGTCGCCCCAGAACGGCGGGCTCCCGGTGAGCGCGCGGTACGCGATGACGCCCAGGGCGAAGATGTCGGCCCGCGGCCCCACGTGCAGCGCGCGCGCTTGCTCGGGCGCCATGTACGCCGGCGTGCCGATGAGCTGTCCGCGCGTGAGCGTGCCGTCGCCCGAGTCGAGCTTCGAGACGCCGAAGTCGAGGATCTTCCAGACCTCGTCGCCCTTGGGGCGCCGCGCGCAGAAGAGGTTGCGCGGCTTGAGATCGCGATGAACGACGCCGGCCCCGTGCGCGGCGTCGAGCCCCGCGCCGATCTGGCGGAGCATCGTGAGGAGGCGGCGCATCCCCATCCGCTTCTTGTCGCGGAGGAAGGTCGCGAGGTCTTCGCCCCGGAGGCGCTCCATCGCGAGGTACGGGATCGGCGCGTCGGGCGCGGACGCGTCGATGACGCGCACGACGTTCTGCGACGAGAGCGCGCTCGTGATCTTCGCCTCGCGCAAGAACCGCTCGATGATCTCGCGGTCGGCGAGGAGCTGAGGGTGCACGAGCTTGAGCGCGGCTTCTTCGTTCGTGTCGAGGCGAACGCCTTCGTAGACCTCGCCCATCGCGCCGCGTCCGATGAGGCCGCCGAGGCGGAAGCTGCCGACGATCTCGCCCGAGTATCGACCGACGCCGCCGACGCGCATGGCGTGCACGAGATCGTGGCGCGCCTCGAGCAAGAGCGCGTCGCGCTGCGCGAGGCCCTTGACGACGACGTCGTGCCGCTCGATCGCGAAGAGCGTCGCTTCGCGCGTCTTCTTCGCGATCACGTAGACCGCGAAGAAGATGCCCTCGACGAGCGCGAGGATGACGGCGCGCTCGAGCAGCGGGACGTCGTCGGCGCGGACGAGGCCGCGATCGGCGACGAGGCCCGACATCACGAGGCCGCCCATCGCGCCGTAGAGCGTCGTGCACGTGATGAAGACGGCGAGGCTCGCGCGATCGCTCTGCCCCGTGCAGAAGAAGTAGATGCCGAGCGGCACGATCGCGGCGCCGGGGGAGAAGACGCCGTAGAAGTAGATGCCCGCGAAGACGGCGAAGATCGTCGCGTAGGCCGCGGCGATCGCGCGCGGCACCGTGTAGGCCGCGTCGTCACGGAGGAGCAGCAGGAGCCGGCCGCACACGACGACGACGACCACGAGCGCGAGCGCAAAGACGCCCTTGGCCATGGGATCGCCGCCGACGAACGGCAGCGCCGCCGACATCCCGACGGCGATGGCGAGCGAGAGCCGCATGAACACGCGCGTGCGCTGGATCTCCTGGAAGCCGAGCGTCTCGCGCGCGGTGACGAGCGACGACGACGAGCTGCCGGGCGTGGACTCGGAGCGCGTGATCTCGGCCGCGATCGACGGCGGAGGCGCGGCCGAAGCGCGCGGCACCGGCGGCGCGAGCTCGTCGACCTGCGTCGGAGCGTCCTCGTCGAACCGCCGCGTCGCGGCCGGCTGGTTGGGCCCGTCCCCCATGATCCTTAATGATTCTACGCCTTCGCGTGCACATGGCCGAGGGCCTGCTATGAAGAGGCCGCTCGGATGCGGCTCGCCGGCCTCAGGATCCCGCTCGCGGTTGCGGTGCTCGTCGGCCTCGCGGCGTGCACGGCCCTCACCTCGAACGGTGACGCGCCCCCACCGGCCGCCGGCGAGGCCCCGCCCGAAGCGAAGCAAGATGCGGGCCCTTCGTCTCGCGACGGCGCGCCCGCGGACGGCGGCACCGACGACGACGCGCCAGCGGGGCCGAGCGGCGACATCCTGGGCACGCTCGCGTCGGGCTCGTGCGGCATCGTCAAGACGCAGCTCGCCCAGGCCGCGCCCTCGCTCGAGAGCAACGTCCTCGTCTTCCAGGCCGGCGAGGTCTACGAGCGCGCCGGGCTCTCGCCGGGAGGTCAGGCGATCTTCGACGCGCCGAACGCGGGCGGCAGCTCGATCGAGTCGGAGGTCATGAGCTTCGAGGTCCTCCGCTACTGCGAAGGCGCGGCGCTCGTGAAGACGGAGACGCAGATCCTCTACGCGGCGCCCGACGGGGTCGGCCCGAATTCGATCACGGACATGCTCGTCTCGATCGACGGCAAGAAGGTCGGCGTCAGCGTCACGCGCGCGTACAAGCCGCCGAGCCAGCCGCTCACCGACGTCGATCTGAAAGATCTGGTCGAGAAGAAGCTCGAAGGGATAAACCGGAGCAGCGTGCGCGTGCTCGCGGCCGACAAGTGGGTCAAGCAGATCCTCCACGTGTTCGCGGTGAACAAGGCCGCGGCCGACGGCGTGGCGCGCGTGTGGGCGACGATCGATCCGGCGGTGCGCGCCGACACGATCGTCCTCGTGACGCAGACGACGGGCGGCGGCTTCGTCTACTGCAACCCGGATCCGCCGCTCGGCAGCGAGTGTCTCTGAGATGAGCGAGCCGGCGCGATCCCCCGTGTCTCCGGGCGACGTGATCGCGGGCAAGTACCGGATCGAGCGCGTGCTCGGATCGGGCGGAATGGGCGTCGTCGTCGCCGCGACCCACCTCGATCTCGAGCAGCCGGTCGCCTTGAAGTTCATCCTTCCGCAGGCGCTCGCGGGGAAGGGCAACGTCGAGCGCTTCATGCGCGAGGCGCGCGCCGCGGTGCGCCTCAAGAGCGAGCACGTCGCCAAGGTCTTCGACGTCGGTCGCGACGGCGAGGATCGCCCCTTCATGGTGCTCGAGCTGCTCGAGGGGATGGACCTCGCGAAGCTCACGAAGCAGAAGGGATCGCCGCCGGTCGCCGACGCGGTCGAGTACGTCCTCCAGGCGTCCGAGGCGCTCGTCGAGGCGCACAGCGCGGGGATCGTGCATCGCGATCTGAAGCCGCAGAATCTCTTCGTGACCCGGCGGCTCAACGGAACGCCGCTCGTGAAGGTCCTCGACTTCGGGATCTCGAAGGCGATCGGCCCCGGCGCCGAAGGGCAGATGTCGCTCACCGACTCGGCGGCGGTCATCGGGTCGCCGCTCTACATGGCGCCGGAGCAGATGCGGTCGGCGCGCAAGGCCGAGACGCGGAGCGACATCTGGGCGCTGGGCGTGATCCTCTACGAGCTGCTCGGTGGCCAGCTCCCGTTCGAAGGCGAGACGGTGACGGAGGTCTGCATCCGCGTGGTCAACGACGCGCCGATGGCGCTGCTCGAGCTCCGGCCTTCACTCGATCCGGCGCTCGTCGCGATCGTGATGAAGTGCCTCGAGAAGGAACCGAACGCGCGGTTTCACAACGTTGCCGCGCTCGCCGCGGCGCTCGAGCCGTTCTCGCGGAGCGCCAAGCAAGGGGGCCTCGTGCGGCCCTGGCGCTCGTTCGAAGACACGCAAGACTCTCGAGACGGCGACGGAACGAAGAAGAACGCCTTCGCGGCCGTCGACTCCTCCGCCGACGACACGGGACCCTCGAGCATCGTCACGATGAACCCCGTGATCCGCGACGACGCGATCCCGAAGGACCCGCCGCTCGTGTCGACGGACGTCGCGTGGGGCGAGTCGAGCCGCCCGCGGCCCGCGAAGGGGAGGGGGATCACGACGGGGCTCGTCGCGGCGATCGTGGTGCTCGTCGCGGGAGTGGGGGTCGCGGCCGGCGTGATGTTGGGGCGGGCCGAGCGCGAGGCGCCGAAGGCGAGCGCGAGCGAGGGCCCGATCGCGAGCGCGAGCCCGATCGCGAGCGCGGACGTCGAAGCGGACGCGGGGCCGGCACCCGTCGTGAGCGCGGCGCCGCCGGCGTCCGCGTCGGCCGCCGCCCTCGGGAGGCTCCTCGGCAAGCACCCGCGAGTGAACGCGTCGCCGCGTCCGGCGGAGAAGCCTTCGCCGAGCGCCAAGCCCGACGCGCCGAAGATCGAGCCTCCGAACGCCACGAGCGAACCCGTGAATCCGAACGGCGCGCCGATCTTGAGGTAGACCGAGTAGGATCGGCGGACGTGCGCTCCGCTCGAGCCCTGTTCACCGCGGCGTGGATCGCGAGCCTCCTCGCGCTCTCCGCGAGCGCGCGCGCCGACGACGACGCCGAGTCGCTCATCGCGCGCGGCATCGAGCTGCGCGAGAAGGGCAAGGACGACGAAGCCCTCGCGCTCTTCAAGCGCGCGTACGCGAAGGCGCCTTCGCCCCGCGCGCGCGCGCAGGTCGCGCTCGCGGAGCAGGCGCTCGGCCTCTGGGTCGCGGCCGAGAGCGATCTCATCGAGTCGCTCTCGGCGGGATCCGATCCGTGGATCGTCAAGAACCGCGCCGCGCTGGAAGGCGCGCTCGCGGTCGTGCGCCGACACGTCGGGAGTCTCGAGGTGCGCGGCACCGACGGCGCGGAGATCGTGCTCGACGGCGTCCTCCTCGGGACGCTCCCGTCGTCGCCGTTCCGCGTGGAGGCGGGGAGGCGCACGCTCGAGATCCGCGCGAAGGGATTTCACGCGACGACGCGCGCGATCGAGGTGCCGCCGGGGGGAATCGCCCGGGAGAGCGTCACGCTCGTCGAGCTGCCTCCGGAGGGCGAGGCGGCTCCCGCCGCGCCCGCCTCGCACGTCGGCGAGAGCGGCGACGCCGGCCGCGGGCAGCGCCTCCTCGGGTGGGTCTTCGTCGGGACGGGCGGCGCGCTGCTCGCGACCGGCGGCGTCGGGATGCTCGTGCGGAAGTCGACGATAGACGACTACAACGACGCCTGCCCCGGACTCGGCGCGCCGCAGAGCGGCGCGTGCGAAGAGAAGATCGACGCGGCGCGCACGTGGCTCACCGTCTCGATCGTGTCGTTCGTCGCCGGGGGCGTCTTCGCGGCGGGCGGCGCGACGCTCCTCGTGACGGCGCCGAGCGCCGGATCGGCGCGCGCGGGATGGCGCTTCGCGTGTGGACCGTCGGGGATGTCGGTGTCGTGCGCGGGCACTTTCTGATCGCGTGGTAAGCTCGATCGACGATGCGGCCGTCACTCTCCCTCGCAGCCGCCCTCGCGATCGCGGCGATCGTCGCGCCCGCGTGCGCCGAGCTGAAGCGCGCCGAAGACGCGCCCGCCGCGCCGGGCGAGGACGCGGGCGCCCTCGACGGCGGCGACGCGGATCCCGGCGACGGCGGCGGGACCGACGCGATCGCGCCGCCGCCGCCGGACTCGGAGTGCCCCGACCTCGACAACGCGTGGACCAAGGCGACCAAGGCGCGCGCGGAGTGCGCGAGCCGTCACGTCAAGATCGTGCAGGCGGCCGCGCCGATCGATCCGACCGGGATCTCGATCGCGCGGACGCCGTCGGGCCGCGTCGGCATCGTGTTCAACGACGAGATCGACGGCGTCAGCGGCGAGATGCACCTCGTCCATTTCGTGCCGTCGACACCGACGTTCTCGATTCCGCCGATCATCAAGCGCGTGAAGGGCCCGTACGATCACGCGGGCTTCGCCACCAAGATCGCCGCGACCGGCCCCGACACGCTCCACGTGATCGCGCACGACGTCGACGACGCGACGCTGAGCGGTGAGGTCGTGCTCTTGCGCCTCACGGGCGGCGCCGAGCCCCTGAGCTCCCCCGAGGTCGTGGTCACGGGCGTCGCGCGTCCGACCGAGCTCGGGCTCGCGGTCGACGCCGCCGGCAACACGTTCGTCACGGTCCGCGTCGCGACCGGCGCGACGACGGCGAAGCTCTCCGCGCGCAAGAAGCCTGCGGGTGGCGCGTTCGAGCTCTTGCCCGACGTCACGACCACGCTCCTCCCTGCGCAGGCGCCCGGCGCGGGCGCGTCGTCGCTGATCGTGGATCCGAGCGGGCAGGTGCACCTGCTCTATCACCACAACGAGGTGATGCAGCACTCGAACCCGCGCTACCACACGCTCGACGCCACCGTGTGGTCGTACCGCAAGACGATCGACAACGCGGTGATCGACGGGCTCTCGGGCTTCAGCCCGCGCCTCTCCGTCTTCGGCAACAAGAAGTTCGCCGTCTTTTATTTCCGCAAGGCGCTCCAGACGGATCCGAGGGCGGATCTGCGGCTCGCGACGTGGCAGTCATCGAGCGACATGCCGCAGATCGAGATCGTCGACCAAGGGATCCCCGCGGAGGAGCCGATGCTCTATCCCGCGTACCGCGTGGCGATGGACGTCGACAAGTTCGGCCTCGTCCACCTCGCGATCCTCACGCCGTCACCGCGGCGAAGCATCGGCTACCTCGAGTACCGCCGGCAGACGCGCGACGGCGGCGGCGCGATCAAGTGGCTGAGCGACATGGTCGATCCCGACGTGCTCTCCGAGCTCTCGACGGCGTTCGTCGATCTCGTCGTCGACGAGAACGCGCGGCCCCACATCGCGTATCGATCGGGCAAGGACGGCCGGGTGCGTTACGCGAGCCGCTACGATCGCTGATCGGATCGCGCAGGCGAGCACGACGCGAAGCTCGGCGCCTCGGGGCAGACGCCTTTGTCGTTGCGCGGCACCGGGCACCGCGGGACGCAACGGCCGTCGATCCGCTCTTCGTTGGCCGCGCACGGCGGGATCGTCGACGGGCACTGGCCCTTCGCGTTGCGGGGCACCGCGCACTTCGGGACGCATCTTCCTTCGACGCGCTCTTCGGTCGCGGCGCAAGGGATGACGGTGCCGGGGCACTGGCCCTTCGCGTTGCGCGGCACGGGGCACTTGGGGACGCACTTTCCGTCGACGCGCTCTTCGGTGTCGCCGCAGGGCGCGGGCCCCTGCGGGCAGTGGCCCTTCGCGTCGCGCGCGACGGGGCACTTGGGGACGCATCTTCCCTCGACGCGCTCTTCGGTGGCGCTGGCGCATCGGGCGACGCACTTTCCGTCGAGGCGCTCTTCCGTCGGCTTGCACGCCGCGGGCTCACACTGGCCCTTGGCGCTCGGCGCCTGGCCCTCGGGGCACTGCGCGCCGGCGTCGCCGGCGGGGCGTTGCGCAGGCGGCTCGGCGGCGGACGCGAGCCGCCACGCGGCGAGGCAGCCAAACACGACGGCGAATCGAACCCTACGCATGGCGGCCTCCTTTCCTCTCCACTACCCCTGCTCGAGCGTGCGTCAAGTCCGCTGTCACGCCTTCTTCGATTCGAGCTCCTCCCACCGCGCCGTCAGCTTGGCGGCGAGGGCACGGGCCTCGTCGAGGCGCGCGCGAATGGCGGAGGCGCGGGCGTCTTCCACGCCGCCCGCGTAGAGCGCGGGATCGCCGAGCTCGGCTTCGACGGCGGCGGCGGATCGCTCGGCCTCGTCGATCTTGTCCATGATGCCGTCGAGCTCGCGCTGCTCGTTCTTCGAGAGCCCGGCCGGCTTCGGCCGCTCGGCGCGGGGCTTCGAAGCCTTCGGCGCCTGGGCGCGCTCCTCTTCTTCTCTCGCTCTCGCCGCCGCGTAGGCCTGGTAGGCGCCGGCGTAGCGCGTGACGCGGCCGTCGCCCTCGAAGCAGAGGATCCCGGTCGTCACGCGATCGAGGAGGTAGCGATCGTGCGTGACGACGAGGAGCGATCCTTCGTACGTCGAGAGGAAGTCTTCGAGCGCGCTCAGCGTGTCGGTGTCGAGATCGTTCGAAGGCTCGTCGAGCAAGAGGAGGTTCGCCGCCGAGGCGAGGAGGCGCGCGAGCGCGAGGCGCGCGCGTTCGCCGCCCGAGAGCGCGGCGACCTTCTTCTTCTGCGCGTGAGCGTCGAACGCGAAGCGCTCGAGGTACGAGCGCGGATCGATGCGCTCCTTGTCGACCGACGGCACGGCCTGCGCGACGGTTTCGAACACGCTGGCGTCGGCCTCGAGCGCGGCGCGCTGCTGGTCGAGATAGCCGACCCGCACGCGGCGGCCGACGATGAGCTCTCCCTCGGCGAGCGGCAGCTCGCCGAGGATCGCGCGGAGGAGCGTCGTCTTGCCCGCGCCGTTCGGCCCGACGATGCCGAGGCGATCGCCCGTGGTCATCGCGAGATCGAGCCCGCGCACGAGCCAGCGCCCGTCGTCGCCGCCCGGGACCCTGAGGCCGGCGCCGCGCAGATCGAGGACGGCGCGTCCCGCGTCCGCGACCTGCGCGCTGAGCTCGACACGCGTCGCCTCGCGCGTGACCTCGACGTCGCGCGCGGCCTCGGCGCGGCCGATGCGCGCCTTCTGCTTGCCCGTTCGCGCCTTGGGCTGACGCCGCAGCCACTCGAGCTCGGTGCGCAGGAAGTTCTGGCGGTTCTTCTCGGTGCGCTCTTGCAGCGCGAGGCGCTCGGCCTTGGCGGCGAGGTAGTCGGCGTAGCCGCCGTCGTACGCGTGCACGTTGCCGCCCTCGACCTCGAGGGTGCGATCGGCGACGCGATCGAGGAGCCATCGATCGTGCGTCACGAGGAGCACCGCGCCGCGGAACGCGTCGACGAGATACCGCTCGAGCCAGTCGATCGTGTCGGCGTCGAGGTGGTTGGTCGGCTCGTCGAGGATCATCACGTCGGGCGCGCCGATGAGCACGCGCGCGAGGGCGACGCGGCGGCGCTGGCCTCCGCTCAGCGTGCCCGTCGTGCGATCGATGACGTCGAGGATGCCGAGGTGACCGAGGACGCGATCGACCTCGTGCGAGCGGTCCCAGCCGCCGAGCCGCTCGACCTCGGCGGCGGCGGCGAGCTGTTCCTCGAGCAGCGCGGCGGCCGAAGGATCCTCGGCGATGCGCTCGGTCACGGCCTCGTGGCGCGATCGGGCCGCGAGCCACTCGGCGAGGCCCTCTTCGACCGAGGCGCGCACCGTGCGCGCCGGATCGAGGTCGGGCTCTTGCGCGAGGTAGGAGACGCGCGCACCCCGCCGCGTCGCGATCGATCCGGTGTCGGCGCTCTCGACGCCCGCGAGGATCTTGGCGAAGGTGCTCTTGCCCGCGCCGTTTCGGCCGACGACGCCGACGCGCTCGCCGTCGTCGAGCGTCAGCGAGACGCCCGCGAGGAGCGTGCGCTCGCCGTAGGCCTTCGTGACGTCGAGCGCGGCGAGGACGGACATGGGCCCGGGCAAGCATCGCGGGTGACGGCCTTCGAAACAAGCTCGTCTTCGAGCGCCGCTCTGGACGCGCTCGCAGACGAGCGGGTCTCTGGACGCGCCCGGAGGCGAGCGGTCACGCCGCGCGGCGTGACGGGGCGGTGAACTCGCTGGCGAGCGCGCGGGCGATGGCCTCGCCGGCGCGGCGCGCCTCGTCGAGACGCGCGTCGTTGAGCTCGCCCCCCGGCCATTCGAAGACGAGGCAGCCGCGCCGGTGGTGCACGGTGACGACGTCGTGCTGCGAGAAGCCGAGGAGCGTGCGGGTGACTTCGGGCGTGAGGATGCGGCGCGAGAACCCCGCCGGGCGCTCGCGGATCGCGAACGTACCCGGCGCGGCGCCTTCGGTGGTGGCGCGGAGCGAGCCGAGCAGGGCGCCTCGAGGCCGCACCGCGAGGCGCGTTCGGCGCGACGCCTCGCGGCCGATGGTCCACAGGCGAAGCTCGGCGCCTTCGAGCGTCCACCGGATCGCGGGCGAGGTGCGGTTCGGCCACTCGCCCGTGGCGGGGACGTATTCGATCGCGCGCGCTTCGGCGTAGGCGCGCCAACGCCCCTCGAGCTCGGCGCGATCGCGGGCGTTGACGAACCAGAACGCGACGAACCCGAGGATCACGAGCGGCGTGATCATCACGAAGAGCGCGGCGCCGAGGAGGTCGTAGCCCACTCTCTTTGAATAGGCCTCCTCCGGTCGCGGTCAAGGCTAGTCGCCGACGTCGAGCAGGCGCGACGCGTTGGCCCACAAGATCGCGTGGCGGATCTCGGGCTTTCCTTCGGTCGCGATCAGGATCTTCGAGACGCTGATCGCCGGGTGATAGAAGGGCCAATCCGATCCGTGCACGACGCGCGTCGTGTCGGACTCCTCGACCAGGCGGCGCACGTTCCGCAGCGACTGCGACGAGGTCTCGAGCCACACGTTCGGATAGCGCCGCTGAAGCTCGAGGGCCTCGTCGAACTGGAGCGCGCCCGCGTGGCCGAGGACGAACGTCGTGCGCGGGTTCTCCGCGATCGGCTGCTCGTAGAAGCGCACCTGGTTCAGGTACTGGCCGAGCTTCGGCTCGATGCCCGCGGGCCCGCAGTGCCAGAAGACGATCATCCGGCGCTCGCCGCACATGCGATAGAGCGCCCGCGCGCGGCGGTTGTCGGCGCGCACGAGCTGCACCGAAGGGTGCATCTTGATGCCGCGCGCCCCCTTCGAGAGCTGCGCGTCGAGCCGCTTCTCGGCGCCCTTTGCGTACGGATGCACGGAGCCGAACGAGAAGAGCTTGTCGCTCGTGTCGCGCGCGGCGGCGAGCGCGACGTCGGCGTTCCGCGAGAGGACCGGGAAGTCGATGGGCAAGAGCACCGACGCGCGGATGCCCGTCTCGTCCATCTCTCGCACGAGGTTCGGGATCGTGTGCGTGGCGCGCATGCCGCGCGGGCCGAGGCTCCGCCACGTCAGATCGCGCGTGAGCTCGGCGACGATCTCGGGCGACATGTTCCGGTTGGCGTACACCTCCAGATCGATCGCGCAGCACGAGGGCAGGTAGTGCTGCGTCTCGGCGTGGAGCCTGTGCACGTCGACGCTCGGCGGGGCGATGTACGCGAGCGCGAGGTGCGTGTGCAGATCGGCGATCGGTCCGACGCTCGCGTCGTTCATCACCAGCCGGCCCTCCTCCGAAAGGGAGAACCAAGGCAGGCGCGTGAGATCGAGCAGCGACGTGAAGCGCGAGGGGAGCGTCACGCCTTCTCGTCGTCGCCGGCGCCGTCCGCCATCGTGTCGAAGCCCTCCATGAAGTCGAGGAGCGCGTCGCGCACGACGCCGCGATCGGGGAGCTGTCCGAGCATTCCGTACATCGCCGAGGCGCCTTCGGCCTGGGCCTTCGTCTCGATCACCTCGCGCGTGCACTCGCGCAGGTCGGCGAGGAAGACGTCGGCGACGGCGTCGTGGCCCGGGCTGACCGTGAGGTGCAGGCTCGCGGGCGCCTGCTGGCGATCCATCCTCCAGCCGCGCGCCTGCATGCGATCGCCGATGACGTAGAGATCTCCTTCGTCGGCGCTGAACGCGATCAGGCTCATCACCGGCTTGCCGAGGAGGCGGAGGCCGGGGACCTCGGCGATGCCCTTGGCGAGCTTGGCGGTCGCGTCCATCGCGCGGCGCGCGAGATCGAGGTAGCCGTCTTCGCCGAGGTACGTCATGACGGCCCACGCGGCGGCGATCGCACCGCCGGGCCGCGTGCCGAGGATGCTCGGTGAGCCGAAGAGGCCGCCCGGCCAGTCTGCGTGCACGAAGTGCTGGAACCTGCGGAGCGCGCGCGTGCGGTAGAGCACGACCGACGCGCCCTTCGCCGCGTAGCCGTACTTGTGGAGATCGGCGGAGATCGACGTGACGCCCGGGACGCGGAAGTCCCACGCGGGCACGTCGTGGCCGAGCCGCTCGACCCACGGAAGGAGGAAGCCGCCGATGCAGGCGTCGACGTGGCAGAGGATGCCACGGCTCGCGGCGAGCGCCGCCAGATCGGCGACGGGATCCATCACGCCGTGGGGATACTGCGGCGACGACGCGACGACGAGGATCGTGTCGTCGGTGATGAGCTCCTTCGCTTTGTCGACGTCGGCGGTGAAGTCGTCGCGCATCGGCACGAGCACGGGCTTGATGCCGACCATGTGCGCCGCCTTGAGGAGCGCGGGGTGCGCCGTGACGGGCAGGAGCATCTCGGGCGCGGTCACCTTCGGGCGCTCGGCGCGGGCCCAGTCGCGCGCGGTCTTCACCGCGAGGAGCAGGCTCTCCGATCCGCCGCTGCTCATCGTGCCGACCGAGCCTTCGGGGCCGTGGAAGAGCCCGAGCACCATCGAGACGACCTCGGACTCGAAGCGCCGCAGGCTGGGGAACGCCATCGGGTTGAGCGCGTTCTGGGAGAAGAAGCGGATGTAGGCGTCCTTGGCGACCGCGTCGACGTCGGGCGGGACCGCATAGACGAGGCTGAAGAGCCGGGCGCCTGCGGCGTCGCCGTCGGTGCGGCGGTACTTCTCCATCGTCGCGACGAGCTCTTCTCGTGACGGTCCTCGCTTCGGCATCTTCATGGCGACTGCTCCTCGGTATGCTGCGTAGCTCGATGGACGCTTCGAAGTCGCGCCGGACGGGCGCGATCCTGGTGGTGCTCGCGGCGACGCTCTGGAGCACCGGCGGCGTGGGCGTGAAGATCGCCGTCGCCGAGCCGCTGGTGATCGCGGGTCTGCGCAGCGTGTTCGCGCTCGCGTTCATGGCGGTCGTGCTCGCGATCGCGATCGTGCGTCGAGGGGAGCCCGGCGTGCTCGGCGCGCTCTTGCGACGGCCGCTCGTCTGGGGCGCGGCGACGAGCTACGCGCTCATGGTCGTGTGCTTCGTCCTCGCGGCGCGGCGAACGACGGCGGCCAACGCGATCTTCATCCAGTACACCGGCCCGGTGTACGTCGCGCTCCTCGGCGGGCGGCTCCTCGGCGAGAAGGTCACGCGCCGCGATCTCGTGGCCGTCGGCGCATGCGTCGCCGGCATGGCGCTCGCGTTCGGCGGCGAGCTGGGCGGCGGCCGCGCGACGGGCAACGCGCTCGCGATCCTCTCGAGCTTCGGCTTCGCCGGCCTCCCGCTCTTGCTCCGGCTCGATCAGCAGCGGCTCGAACGATCGGCGCACGCCGCGCACGCGCCGATGGTCGCGATGACGCTGGGCAACGCGATCGCCGCGGCGATCGCGCTTCCGGCGATGATCGCGGCGCCGCCCTCCGGGCCCGCGGCGGGCCGGACGTGGCTCGTGCTCGCGGCGCTCGGCGCGCTCCAGATCGGCCTGCCCTACGTGCTCTACGGGATCGCCGTTCGCCGCCTGCGCGCGCTCGAGAGCTCGCTGCTCGCGACGATCGAGCCGGTGTTGAGCCCGGTGTGGGTGGTGCTCGCGACCGGCGAGACGCCGAGCGCGCTCGCCCTGGCGGGAGGCGCGATGATCGTGATCGCCGTCGCCGTGCAGGCGATCAGCGGGAAGCATCGCTGACGCCTCCGTCGGACGCGCCCTTGGCCGGGCGAGGCACGTTCGAAGGAACGAGATCGTCGGGGATGCGGATCGCGGTCATGCTGCCGCGTCCTCCGCTGTTTCCGAGGACGTTGCCGCCGAGATAGATCGTGTCGGCGGTGAGGCTGCCGGTGCCGCGTATGGTGCCGCTCTCGTCGGGTCCGAAGAACGCGGTCATCGTGAGGCCGGCGACCGTGACGGGCGGGCTCTGCACGACCATGTCGGCCGGCGCGCTCACGACGCCGGCGCCGTTGCTCTCGTCGACCGCGCACCCTTCGACGCGGAACGAGTATCCGGTCGGCGGCTCGAAGTTCGGCACGAAGTCGGTGTGCTCGTCGACGGTGCCGGCCTTGAGCGACGGCGCCACGCACGCGGGCGTCGGGAGGAGGCGGCAGGCGTCGGCCTCGCCGCAAGGCGTCGGACACCGGCTGCCGTCGCGGCTGCGATCGGCGTTGGTGAACTGGCCGATGAACGCGCCGGTGTCGGCGTCGACGTCGAGCGCGCCGTAGAGCTGGATCTGGGTCCCGAGCGGCTGATCGACCTCGAGCAGCACGAAGTAGACGCCCGTCTGGAGCTGCGTCGACCGCGCGCCTGCGTTGCAGCGCACGGCGTAGGAGAAGAGGATCCGCGTGCGGTTGACGCGGACGCGGCCGCCCGTGCCGGTGAGGCCGCCCTCGACGAGCAGCACGAGCTTTGGTCCGACGGGCAGGGCCGAGCTCGGCGTGAACACGAGCTTCGAATTGTCGGCGACGAGCTCGGCGCTCCCGCCGCGATCGCCGTCGAGGGTGTCGTGCGCGAGGATGACCTTCAGCTCGGTGTCGGGATCGTCGTCTTCGTCGGGCAGATCGCCCTCGAGGTTGGGCGTGTAGGCGGCGACCTTCATCTTCAGCGTCGCCGGATCGATCGGCTGCCCGAAGTCGATCACCAGCGGCGCCTTCGAGTCGTACAAGAGACCGGCGCTCAGCCCTTCGATCACGGGCGTCGGCGGAGGCTCGTAGCGCTCGCACGCCGCGGCGATGGTCGCGACGAGCGCGCCGATGAAGATCACGAGGAGGAGGCGAGGGGATGATTTCATGGCGCTCGCTCAGAAGTAAAAGGTGCCACGACCCTGGACGAGGAAGCTACGCGCGGCGTCGCCGTTGACGTCTTGGAGCGCGCTCCCGGGAAAGAGGACGGCGCCCTCGAGATCGGCGGCGAAGTGCTCGAACATGCGGTATTGCACGCGCAGGTCGAGCTCGGTGCCGTAGTAGCGGCCCGGCGGACCGCCGGCGAAATTCACGAGATCGTCCTCGATGGCGACGCCGTCGCGCTTCTGGAGCGACGCGATCGGATCGACGACCTTCGCCGGCGCCCAGGCCATGAGGACGCCGCCGCGGAGGAGGAGGTTCTCGACGGGGTGCAGGTCGACCTGGGGGAAGATCGCGAAGGCGTTGGCGAACGAGCCTCGCGTCGCGATCGCCTCGAGCGGGTAGCTCGGCGCGTTGAGGTTCTTCAAGAGCTCGACGCCCGCGGCCGCCGCGCGCCCGGTCTGGTAGGCGAGCGCGTGCTTGAAGAGCAAGAGGCCCACGTTCGTGTCTTCGGAGAAGCGGAACTGCGTGAGCGGCGTCCGCGTCTGCGGATCGGAGTCGCCCGAGGCGTAGTCGGCCTCGAGGTAGAGCGAGTAGAACGACTTGTCGTAGCGCACGACGCCGCGCGCGCCGAACTGCGTGACGCGCTGATCGACCGCGGGATCGTTGGTGATGACGCGGAACGCCTCGCCGACCTCGCGCGTGCTGCCGGCGATCACGGTCGACTCGACGCCGGCGTGGATGTCGCCGAACTTCGACATCGCGCGCATGCCGACGGCGTGGATGCCAGTCTCGTTGGCGCGGCTCCAGCGATAGGCGTGGAAGAGGCGCACCTCGGCATCGGAGCCGAGCGCGTGCTCCGGCTGGAGCCAGCGGATCGCGGTGACGAAGCCGTGCAGATCGTCCTTGAAGCGCTGCGGATCGTCGGTGACGAGCCGGTCGTACGCGAGGATGAGGAAGGTGCCCTTCGTCTCGCTCTTGTCGCGCAGTTCCTTGGGCTTGAACGCCTCGAGCGGCTTCGTGGCGAAGAGGATGCGGTCGGCGCTGTTGCCCCTTCGCGCGAAGCCGAAGCGGTTTCTGCGGCCGTCGCCGTCGTTGACGGCGATCGACGCGCCCTCGGTGAACGCCTGGCGTCCGATGCGGATGAGGCCGACGGGCGTGATGATGTCGCCGTAGAGGCGGCGAACGAAGACCGGATCGGTCTCGCACAGCCCGAAGTGGTAGCTCGAGGGCTCGGTCGCGGGATCGTTGCCGCGTCGCTGGATGCAGGCGGCCGCGATGTTGGGGTTGGTGGTGCTGACGGTCGCTCCGCTCGACGGCTCCGGCGCGACGCCGAGGGTGCCGTTGTCGCCCCAGAGCACGCCGTCGAGCACGTCCCACGACGTGACGAGGCGGACCTTGTCGTCGTAGTCGAGGCCGGCGTCGAGGCGCAGGCGGTGCTCGAGCGTCGAGAAGTTTCGGTCGCGCGTCCCGTTCAGATCGAGCGGGCGCACGGCGACGGCGTTGGCGCGATACTCGGCGCCTCCGCGGAATCCGGTCGACGCCCCCAGCGAGAGGCGCTGCGGAGGGCCCGCGGGATCGGGGTCGGACCAGGGCTCGACGGCCGCCGCCGGGCGCGCGGAGAGCAGCCCGAGGCTCAGGCCGAGGATCATCGCCGCCGTACGCATCTCTCTTTCCTTTACACTGTAAAATGAACTGCGCAAGCCGAGGGCGTCATTCGCGCCTCGACGGATGCCGTTTTTTCGTGGGGGCCACGACGGGCGCGCGGCCGAGCGCGTCGAGGAGCAGCTCGAGCCCGAACGAGAACACGTCGTCGAAGTGCGTCGGCTCGAGCCAGGTCGCGGCCTCGGCGAGGCGGGGAAACTTCTCTCGGTCGGCGGCGTGCTGGGCCGCGAGGTCGCTCGGGCTGCGCCCGCGCTCGGCGTCGCGCAGGCCCGCGAGCTCGTCGAGGGCTACGCCGCTGCAATAGCTGCTCACCAGGCGGAAGAAGCGCGCGCTCGTCTGGGGATCGAGCCCGCTCGCGTGCGCGAGCTCGAAGAGGCTCTCGAGGAAGAGCCACGTGCCCTCGGTGGCGAAGCGCCGCGTCGCGAGGAGAGGGAACGCGCGGGGGTGCTGGTGCGCGAGCCGGCGGTAGGCGTGCGCGAGCTTGCGGAGGGCGTCGATCCAGTCGCCGGTGCTCGAAGGCTCGAGCGGGAGCCGCGCGATGAGCGCCTCGACCACGGCGTCGAGCAGCGCGTCCTTGCTCGGATAATACCAGTAGATGGCCATCGCCTCGCAGCCGAGCGCCGCGCCGAGGCGGCGCGTGCTGAACGACTCGAGGCCCTCGGCGTCGATGAGCCGCAGCGCCTCGTCACGGATGCGCTCCGCGGTCAGGCCGTGCTTTCCTCCGGGAGACTGTGTCGAACGCTTGGCGGAGGCCTTCTTTCGCTTCGAGGCGGAGGCTGCCATCGGCGGCTGCTAGTTTCACCGGGCAAGCGCACCCCGCGCCACTCCTTTCGTGAAACAATGCGATCGTGAAAGGAGCCACCGCTCCCATCCGAACGGTAGCGGCGGCGACGTTTCGCCCTCGGGGCGGGCGCTACGAGTCGGTTCGCGTGCGTCGCGTCCCCGTTCGCGCCCTGCGGGGCGGTGAGCGCGGCGTCGCGGCGTCGTTCCGGGTGCGCGCGGGCGCCGTCGAGATCGCGATCCTCGCGCGAGGCGAGCTCTCGCCCGACGAGCTCGCGTGGGCGATGGAGGCGGCGCGCGGGCTCGCCGCCGTCGACGACGATCCGACGGAGTTTCTCGCGCTCGCGCGGAGGAGCCCGCTCGTCGCCAAGCTCGCCGCGGCGTCCGACTGCCGGCTCGATCGCACGCCGACGGTGTTCGAGAGCTTCACCTGCGCCGTCATCGAGCAGCTCGTGACGACCTTCGAGGCGCACGCGTCGATTCGACGTCTGCATCGCGACGCCGGTGCGCTCATCGAGGGGACGGACCATCGCGCGCCGCCGACCGCGAGCGCCGTGCTCGCGGTGCCGCCGTGGCGCCTCCGCGAGATCGGGATCGGCGTCCGTCGCGCGCGCACGCTGCGCGAGGGAGCGCGGCGCGCCGCCGCGCTCGAGCGGCTCAAGGCCGGCGATCCCGCCGAGGCGGTCGAGAAGCTCCAGTCGCTGCCGGGCGTCGGTCCGTGGACGGCGAACCTCGTCGCGCAGAACGCGCTCGCGTACGCCGACGCCGTGCCCGTCGGCGACTTCCACGCGCCTCGCGTGATCACGCAGGCGCTCACGGGCGAGCCGGGCGACGACGCGGCGATGCTCGAGGCGCTCGCGCCGTTTCGCCCTCACCGCGCGCGCGCGGCGCGCCTCGTCATGCGCGCGGCGATGGTCTCCGGCCTCTCGGAGGTCGCGCCGCGGCGCGTGCCGAAGGTCGATCCCCATCGGCGGGAGCCGTGGAAGTATTGAGCTGCCCGGGCCCGTCGGCGCGTCGCTCAGGCCTTCGCGCGCGCGCGCTTCCGCCCTGACTTCCCTGCGCTCGCGGCCTTTCCCATCTTCGCGAGCATGCGGCTGACGGCGGCCGGCGCGATCTTCGAGACGACGCGCACCTCGGGCGACAGCGCGGCGAAGGAGGCCTCGACGGCGAGCGCGCGTGCGTCCGCCGGATCCTGCAACAGGATGACGCGGCGTCCTTCGAACGCCGGGATGTCGGCGGGCACGCCCTCGAGCCAGATCCAGTGCGCGGGATCTTCGGGATCGGCCTCGGGGAGCGTTCCGTCGGCCGCGAGGCCGGTCCACGCGACGAGGTTGAACGCGGCGACGATCGCGGGCGGCTTCTTCGGCGCCGCGCCGGGATCGGTCAGCGCGGCGACGGCGCGACGGTCGGGCCGCTGGCCTTCGATGAGGCCCTTCTTCGGATCGCCGACGATCGCGTTCGTGAGCAAGACGAAGAGCTCGAGGTTCGAGGAGACGTCGCGGACGGTCACCTCGAACCCGCGCTCCGACTCGGGGTGCAACACGGTGATCCGCGCGTCGTCGAGGATCGCGAGGACCTGGCTGAGGAAGCTGACCTCCTCGACGGCCGCCTCGAGCGGATAGACCGCCTCCGCGAGCTCGCCCGACCCTTGCTCCTTGCTCCGGAGCTTGCGCGATCGCGTGAGGCACGCGACGGCGGCGAGGCAGCGCGACGCGAGCGCTTGCCAGGCGTCGGCGTCGGCCGGCTTCTTGGCGGCGGCCTTCTTGCCTGCCGCGGCGATCGCCTCGTCGACGAGCTCCTCGCCCGAGGCCTTCACGCAAGCTTGGGCGAAGCGCGTCGCGCCTTCGAGCGTCTCCCGGAGGCCGCGCCGCACGGCGGGCCAGGCGACCTCGGGCGGTGCCCCGGCTTCGACGAGCGCACCGAGCGCGAGGTGCAGCACCTGGGCTCCACGCCCTCGAGCCTTCGCCGCGCCTCGATCGAGCTGGCGGAGCGCATCTTTCGCCGCCTTCGCGTCGTCCGGATCGAACGCCTTCATCACGCCGTTGACGGCGTCGCGCAGCGCCCGGTCATCGCCGCCATCGTCAGCGCCCGCCGCGCTCTCCACCAGCCGCCCCACGGCCCGTGCCAGTGCCGAATCCGCCATCAACCCGAAATATCACGCGAAGACAAAAGACGAATGGCCGAATACAGAACGGGGAGCCGGCACCCGCACCCGCTCCCGGTTCCCCGTTCCGTGTTCGCTCTTCCACATTCGTCTTTTTCTCGTCCGCGACGACCTTCGCTTCATCGAGCGCCGACGCGGAGTGGCCCGCGCCACCTCCAAAACTGGCCGGGCCATGGGGTCACGGCGAGCAACGTCGCGACATCGTTCGATCGCGCGCTCGGCACGCGGTGTGTTTGGGGCGAGGGTCATGCACACTCCTCGAACTCCTCGCTCGCGTACGCGCGGGCTCTTCCTCGTCACGATCGCGCTCGGCGTGGTCGGCGTCGCCGGATCCGTCGGCGCGTGCGGTGAAGACGGCGCGTCGATATCCACCTCCTCGGCTCGCTCGCCGCGCGCGGCGCCTCTCGGCTCCGCGGGCGACGCGGGCGCGCCGCCGCTCGATCCGGAGGCGATCCACCTCGTCGGCCGCCTCGTCGACGATCTGGGCGCGCCCGTCGCGGGTCGCGCGATCCTCGTCGTCGATCGGCGCGCGCGGCGATTCGAAACGCTGACCGACGGCGCGGGCGTGTTCCGCGCGAAGGCCGTCGCGCCGCCTTACGATCTCGCGATCGCTCCCGCGGAGTCGGCGACGGTCACGGCGCCTCTCCTCTATCTCGGGCTTCGTCGTCCCGATCCGCGCCTCGAGATCTTCGAGCGCGAAGGGCCGACGCCGCGCCTCGCCAGCCAGCCGATCACCGTCGGCGTGACGCTGCCGCCGTGCCGCGTCGAGGCGGGCGCGTGCTGGGTCTCCGTCGTCACCGCGTCGCCGAGCGGCGGCGGCGCCACGGCGGGCTCCTACACGACGGCGGAGTCCACGACGTTCCTCGTCGAGCACTCGTGGAACGGCGCACGCACGCTCCCCGGCGAGGTCATCGACGTGCACGTGCTCACGGGCGACGCTGGCTACACGGAGTACGCCTACGCCCGCGTTCCGAACGTCCCGGCGCGGCCGGGCGAGCCGATGGACGTGGGGATGACCGCGCCCGCCGCGGTCCCTTCGAGCGATCCCATCACCCTCTCTGCGCACGCGCCCGGGATCGCCGCTGATTGGCAGTGGACGCTCGCGTCCTGGCTCGATCTGCCGGGCAACGCGACGATCTCGCTGCGCTACCTCTGGGCGAGCTCGACCTCGATGCGCGTGCCGCGCCTGCCGGGGGCGACGTTCCGCGCCGGGCTCTGGGCGCAGCATCCGCCGAACGAGGACCGCCCGTACTACCATCGCTCTTCGCAAGCGTGGACAGGCACGCTCCCGTTGACGGCCACGAACGTCGCGATCGACGTGCCCGCCGTGATCGAGACCGTGCGCCCCGCGCTGGAGGGGATCCTCTCGCGACGCGGCGTCGGCCTCGCGTGGGACGCCGCGCGGCCCGCGCTCGCGGGCCTCGTCGTCGTGGATCTCGCACGGAGCGGGCACCTCTTCCGCGCGTTCACCTCCGAGAGCGAGATCCCGCCGGGGCGCCTCCTCGCGCTCGGCGTGCCGCGCTTCGAGCAGGGGGATCACGTCCTCGATCTGACGACGACCCCCGACGCGACGATCGACGATCTGACGCAGCCCGACGAGGCGCTGCGAAGGCGACGGTTCGACGAGAAGTCACCGGGCGCCGCCACCGTCCAGCGCTTCCGCTTCCAGGTCACGCCGTGAGGGATCAGCGCGCGGGCATCTCGTCGACCCAGGCGAACGGACGCGCGCTCGAGAGATCGAGCGGCGCGCGCGATCGGTACGGGCCGTAGAAGCGTTCGGGATCGCGAGGCGTTTCGGGCTCGGGCCGCTCCTCGTGATCGAAGCACCAGTGATGGCCCACGTGCTCTTCGAAGAGAGCGTGCCACTTCTCCTCTTCCACCCATTGTTCGGCCGTGAGGTGGAAGAGGAGCCAGCGCATCGCGTTCTCCACGTCGATGGTGCCGTCGAGCACCATCAGGCATCGCGCGCCGTCGTGCTCGACGACCGCTTCGAGCGGACCGTCGTACCAGTCGTTGACCCAGAGCAAGCGCAGCTCCGAGGCGGCGAGCTTCGGCAGCGTCGAGATGTCGACGGAGGGGACCTTCGCCATGGCGCGCTCTCCACGATAGACCTCGGCGCGGGCCGACGCGAATTTCCGGGCGATCCCAGGCGGTTATGCGATGCTGAGCCCGCTCGCGATGCGCCGGCTCGTCTCGATCTTCATGCTGGCGACCGCCGGCTGCTCCGGCTGCCCGAAGGCAGACGTCGACGTCGAAGCAGGCGCCGCCGCGCGCGCCCCGACCGACGAGCCCGCGGGCTTCATCGGCGACGCGAGCGTGCGCTTTCGCGATGCGGAGCCGCAGATCGCGCGCCTGCTCGCCGACGGCGGCGACGGCGGCGACGACGACGCGACCGATCCTGCGTGCACCGGCGCGGCGATCGCGCTCGCCGACGCGATCGCGGATCCGCGCTGCGCGATCGGCGGAGCGCGCGCCAAGGCGCTCCGCGCGCGGCTCGAGGGCGACGCATCGAAGCTGCCGCTCAGGCAAGAGGCGGCGATCTCGCCCGACGGCGTCGTGTCGCTGCGCCTCGCGAACACCGGCAAGTCGGCGCTCGCGCTTCCGCTGAGCCACCACCCGAAGCTCCCGGCGTTCACCGTGCTCGCCGAAGACGACAAGCACGCGATCTACGAGCTCGCGCCGCCGCGCTTCGAAGTGGCGGACGCGGGCGCGGACAAGGCGCGCTTCGCGCGGATCGTCCTTCCGCCAGGCGGCGTCGCGACGGCGACGATCACGGTCGCGCCCTCCGTCGTCCGTCGCGTCGCGCCTGCTTGCGCCGAGGGCGGCTCGTGCGCGCCCGAGCGCCTGCCCCGAGGCCGCTACACGCTCTACGTCGGCGAGCTGCTCACCGACGTCGAGGCCGGCGCGCCCGCGCGCGTCGCCTGGGAGATCCGCTGACGGTCTCATCGAAGTGCTTCACGAAGGGCGCTCGCGCGAAATTTGGCCGATCGCCTTCGAACCGCGGAGGGTCGAGGGGAGGTAGACGTCCATGACCTCCACGAAGCTCTCGCGCCGCGCCCTCCTCGCCGCCGCCTCCGCGTTCGCGCTCACGACCTCGCGCGCCCGCGCGGACGCGCCCGTCGCTCCCGCGCCCAAGATCGCGCCGCGCGCGTCGCGCGTCGTGCGCATCGCGTCCGATGCGCGCGGCGTGACGGTGACGCTCGACCTCGAGCACGCGCCGTTCCCCACGAGCGCGGGCGGCCATCAAGACGCGACCGTCCTCGTCTTCGTTCCTCACCATCACCGGGTCGGTCGGGGCTCGAACGTCGCCGCGGTCGTGCACTTTCACGGGCACAACACGTCGGCGGAGCGCGCGATCGTCGCGCATCAGCTCCGCGAGCAGCTCTTCGAGAGCAAGCAGAACGCGATCCTCGTCGTTCCTCAGCTCGCGATGCTCGCCGCCGACTCCTCGGCGGGCAAGCTCGAGACGCCGGGCGGCCTCTCGCGGATGCTCGCCGACGTGCTTCGCACGCTCGACGCCCCCGCGGTCCGCGCGGCGACCGGGCGCGCGGGGCTCGGGCCCGACGCGACCTTCGGCAACGTCTGTCTCTCGGCGCACTCGGGCGGCTATCACGCGGCCGCGAGCTGCCTCCGATCCGGCGGCGTCCCCATCCACGAGGTCTTCCTCTTCGACGCGCTCTACGCCGAGGTCGACGTCTTCCGCGACTGGGTGATCGCCGGGCGCGGCAAGCCGATGAACGCGCGCCACAAGCTCGTGTCGTACTTCACCGCGGGCACGACCGAGGCGAACACGCGCGCGCTCTTCGGCGATCTCGAGCGCGCGGGCGTGGCGTGCGCCCACGAGCAGATCGAGGGCACGCTCTCGCGCGCCGAGCTCACGCGCGCCGAGGCGGTGAGCATTCGCACGCAGCTCATGCACGGCTCGGTCACGCGCGAGCTCAATGGACTGCGCGACTGCCTCTACGCGTCGGCGCTGCGCCGCAACCTGCGGAGCTCGTGGTTCGACGCCAAGCACGGCGCGAGGCCGCTCGAGCGCCGTCGATGATCGACGCGATCAGGGCTTGAGGCCGCCGACGCCGGGCTTGTGGGTCACGACCATGTGGCCGTGGCTCTTGGCGTCGGGATACCCGTAGCGGAAGGGGAGCGCCGCGCTCCCCTTGAAGAGCGCGATGAAGTCGTTCATGTCGCGGTTGTTGACCGTGCCGAACGGCTCGGCCCACTCGTACTGTCCGTAGACGTCCTGCTCGAAGCCGTACTTCTTCGCGATGCGCGGCGGCACGCCCGTCGTGTCCGAGATCATCCAGTCGGTGTGCGTCATCAGCCAGTCGCGGATCGTCACGAAGCTCGAGTCGTCCCACAAAAGGTGGCTCGCGGCCTTCGTCATCGCCGAGACCTTCGGCTTCGTGTCGAGGTGCTTCACGAGCTGCGGCAGGCGCTTCAGGTTCGCGTCGGAGAGATCGTAGGCGACGTGCCGGAGCACGCGCACCGGCTCGCCGGGCTTCTTGAAGCGGATCTCCGCGTTCGCGAAGGGGCCGCCGCGCCCCGTCTTGCCCGCCTTCTCCGCCTTGGCGATGTCGTCTTCGGTGAGCCAGCGGAGCGAGCCGTCGTCCTTGAAGTCGAAGTAGCGCAGCGTCACGGGCTCGAAGCCGTGGATGGCGAGCGCGGCCATCGTGAACGCCGCCTCTCCGGGGACCGCGCCTCGCGTCTCGACGTCGAGGTTCACCGTGCGGCTGTGCGCCTTCAAGAACAGCTTGCCGAGGTGATCGCGCAGCGTCGCGAGCTCCTTCTCGAGGCGCTTGTTGTCGGGCTTCATGATCCCGCGGACGTCGCCTGCGATCTCGAGCGAGATCGTCGTCAGCTCCGTCGCGTCGGGGAACGTCGCGAGCGCGCTCACCAGATCGCCGCCGCCGAAGGGATACACCACCGTCGTCGGCAGGCTCTTCGGGCGAAGGTTGGCGATGAACGGCATCGCGAGCGCGAGCCACTCCTTCTTGTACTCGGCGTAGCCGCCCTTGAGCATGCCGCAGTGGGTCTCGACCATCTTCGCGTCGATCGCGGGCGGAAAGAGCGCGTCGTCGCCGCCGCACGCCGCGACGCGGAAGGCCGCCTTGGCCTCCTTGGTGAAGAGCATCCCTTCGAGCGCTTCTTCGGGAGCCTCCGTCGTCGCGACGGCGGCGTCGGCCGCCGCGCTCGAAGCGGCCGCGCTCGCGTCGCTCGTGGGCGGCGTGGTCGCGACCACCGGCGCCGTCCTCTGCGACTGCGCGCTCGTGGTCGGATCCGGCGGCTGCGAGCGGCAGCCGCTGGAGAGGGCGAGCGTGGCGAGGAGGCCGAACGAGAAGAGCTTCACGGGGCGAACTTTGCCAATGGCGGGGCGACTTGCCAACCGCCGTCCGCGCGCGATAGGACACTTCGACGCCGGCGGCCGCTGCCCCGGTAAATGTACGTAATTCCAGGCCTCCAGACGCGAAAGCCCCATGAGCGAAGCCGATCTCCTCGCCACCCGGCCCGAGTTTCCGACGCTCGAGAAGGGCGTCCACCTCATCAGCCACTCGCTCGGCGCGGTGCCCAAGAAGGCGCGCGCCTACGTCAATCAGTTCATCGACGAGTGGGAGAACGAGTCGATCAACGCGTGGCACACGTGGCTGCCGGCGGTGCGGTCGCTCGGCGATCTCGTCGGCGGCGTGCTCGGCGTCGACCCCGGCACGGTGGCGATGCTGCCGAACGTCTCGACGGTGCAGTCGTTCGTCGCCTCGTGCTTCACGTTCCGCGAGACGTCGGGCCGCTTCGAGGGGCGCACCAAGATCGTCTACGACGACGTGAACTTCTCGACCGTGCACTACGTCTGGCAAGAGCAGGCGAGGCGCGGGGCCGACGTCACGATCGTCAAGTCGCGCGACGGCATCCACCCGCCGATCGACGAGCTCTGCGAAGCGATCGACGAGAAGACGCTGCTCGTCCCGATCAGCCACGTCCTCTTCCGCTCGAGCGGCATGTACGACGCCAAGCGCGTCATCGATCGCGCGCACGAGGTGGGCGCGCTCGTGTTGCTCGACTGCTACCAGTCCGCGGGCACGGTGCCGCTCGATCTGAAGGCGTGGGACTGCGACATGGCGTGCGGCGGCTCGGTGAAGTGGGCGTGCGGCGGCCCCGGCGCGGCCTACCTCTACGTGCGCCCCGATCTGCTCGAGCACCTCGCGCCGATGTCGACCGGATGGTTCGCGCACGCCGAGCCGTTCGCGTTCGACATGGGCCCGATGCGCTACGCGGCCGACACGTGGCGGATGATCGGTGGAACCATGGCGATGCCGGCGATCTACACCGCGCGCGCCGGCTGGGAGACGATCGCGCGCCTCGGCGTCGATCGCATCCGCAAGAAGTCGCTCCGTCAGACGACGCTCCTCCGCGAGCTCGTCGAGGCGCGCGGCTTCACCGTGAACACGCCGAAGGGCGACGCGGAGCGCGGCGGGACGATCTGCTTCGACTTCGCCGGCGCCGACGCGGTGTCGAAGGTGCTCTCCGAGCGAAAGTTCTTCCACGACTACCGCCCGCGCTGCGGCATCCGGGTGAGCCCGCACTTCTACACGACCGACGAGGAGCTCCAGCGCTTCATGAGCGAGCTCGACGCGGTACGCAAGGCGGGCCCCGCCCCGTCGCGCTCCGCCGCCTACTGATCCGGTCCGCGGCTCCGCGCCTCTCTTTCGTATCTCTCTCTAGCGATCGCCCCACGTGGGCGCGCGGCCCTCGAAGTAGGCCGTCACCGCCTCGTCGTGATCCGGGCTGCTCCAGGTGTCGACGAAGAGCTGGCGCTCGAGCGCGCGAACGTCGTGCGCCGTCTCGTACGTCTCGCGCAAGAGGCGCTTCATGTCGCCGATCGCTTTGGGCGACCCGAGCGCGATGTCGGACGCCCACGCGAGGGCCGTGGTTCGCGCGAGGCCGTTCTCGGTCACCTCGTCGACGAGCCCGCAGAGCTTCGCCTCGGCGGCCGTCATCTCGTGCGTCGTGTAGAGCAGGCGCGCCGCCGTTCCTCCGCCGACGAGGGCGACGAGCCGCGGGACGGTCCCCCACGCCGTGGTGACGCCCATGCGGACCTGCTTGAAGCTGATCTTCGCGCGAACGTCGGCGACGCGGAGATCGCACGCCACCGCGAGCTCGGCGCCGCCGCCGATCGCCGGCCCCGGCAGCGCGCACACGACGGGGAAGGGCAGCGTGGCGATCGCGCGGCAGAGCGCGTAGCCCGCGTCGCTCAGCTTCTCGGCGTCTTGCGGCGTGTTCTTGTGGCGGAGCGCGCGCAGATCGCCGCCGGAGACGAACACGTGGCCCGCGCCGGTGAGCACCGCCGCGCGCACCTTGCGATCGTCGCCGGCTTCGCGGACGGCGTCGGTGAGCTCGCCGAACGCGGCCTCGTCGAGCGCGTTCTTCGCTTCGGGGCGATCGATGGTCCAGATGACGACGTCGTTCAGGCGCTCGATCTTGATCACGACGCTAACCGCCCGCGCGGAGGCGTCGGACCGCGCCGTGATCGTCGTGACGCACGCGCGTCGCGCGCTGCTCCGCTTCGACCACGGCGTCGCGGCCGGGGCTGCGACGCTTCTTGCGCTTCGCGAGGAACTTCTCGGCGTGCGCGATGATCGCCCCCGCCACGTCGAGGCCGCTCGTTCGCTCGATCCCCTCGAGGCCCGGCGAGCTGTTGATCTCGAGGATCTTGGGGCCGTCGCGGCCTTCGAGCATGTCGACGCCCGCGACCTCGAGGCCCATGACCTTGACCGCGGCCGACGCGGCGAGGCGGTAGCGCTTCGGGAGCTCGACGCGGACGCCGAGGCCTCCGCGGTGGAGGTTCGAGCGGAACTCGCCCTTCTTCGCCTGCCGGCGCATCGCGGCGACGACGCGCCCGCCGACGACGATCGCGCGGTAGTCGCGGCCCTTCGACTCGGCGATGTACTCCTGGAGGATGATGTCTTGGCCCATCGCCCAGAGCGTCTCCAGCAGCGACGTGACGGCCTGCGGCGTCTCCGCGATCATCGTGCCGATGCCCTGCGCGCCCTGTTGCAGCTTCACGATCGCGGGCGTGCCGCCGATGAAGTCGAGCGCGGCGTCGACCGAATCCGGCGTGCGCGCGCAGACCGTCTTGGGGACGTCGATGTCTTTCTTGGTGAGGAGCTGCATCGCCCGGAGCTTGTCGCGCGAGCGCGCGATGGCGATCGCGTTGTTGAGCACGGGGATGCCCATCATGTCGAACTGGCGCACGACGGCGAGCCCGTAGTTCGTGATCGACGCGCCGATGCGCGGGAGCACGAGGTCGACGGGCGGCAGCAGCCGATCGCCGAGGAACATCGCGGGCCGTCCGCGCGAGATCACGATGTGGAAGTCGAGCGGATCGGCGACGCTCACGTCGTGGCCGCGCGCGCGCGCCGCGAGCACCAATCGGCTCGTCGAGTACAGCCCGGCGTTGCGCGAGAGGACGAGCAGCCGCATCGAAGGCCCGCAGGGTAGGGACTTTCGACCGCGCCACAATGGGCGCGCGAACGATTCCTATTAACCTAGTGATGTTGAACGTTTACGATTGCTCGTGGGGCCGACGCCGAAGCGAGCTTCGGCGTCGCGGGAGCCGTTCGACCCGACGACCGCGACGTCGAAGGCCAGAGCGCGGCGGTCGCGAGGAGCACTGCGGCCGCGAGCCTGAGGCAGAGGTGCGTGCGGCGGGACATCGATGAGCTGAGATGCAGCCGTCGTGCCTCGTCCGTGACCTGGCGATCCTCGCGAAATCCACGACATGGGACCGAGCACGTGTGTCTCGCCTGAGCCGTGGGCGAGGCAGGAACGACGCGCACGACGACCGACGACGCGCTGGGCGCTGCGGGTCTCTGGACGGCGCCTCCGCCCCTGGTAAGTTGCGGAGGCCATGCCCGTGACGCTTTCTCCCCGACCCGCCGCCGACGGCGGCGAGGCCGCCGTCGAGGAGCTCGATCTGCCGCCCCTCGACGGAGAAGGGGAAGGCGAAGAGAGCGAGGCGCACGCCGACGACGAGCTCTCCGATCCCGCCGCCGACGCCGCCGAGGATCCGCTCGACGACGCTACGGGCGAGGCCGATCCGCTCGAGGAGATCGTGACCGTCGGCGCCGAAGGTGGCTGGCTCGACGACGCCGACGACGCGCGCGCGGTCGACGTCGGACCGTTCGATCTCTCGTTCGGCGTCGAGGGCTCGGCGCTCGATCACGAAGAAGCCGAACCGCTCATGCCCGACGAGGATCTCGCCGGAGGCGAAGACGCGCTGTACGCCGACGCCGGCGAGGAAGGTCCGCTCGCCGACGACGAAGAGCTCCGCGAGGAAGATCTCCCCGCGCTCGACGCCGACGAAGACGGCGACGTCGAAGAGGAGGGCCTCTACGACCGCGCGCTCCTCGATCACGACGAAGAGCTGCGGTGGGACGATCGCGCGTGGGCGCGCGTCCAGCTGCCGGCGCCGGCCGAGGGCGAAGACGCCGACGACAGCGGCATGCTCGCCGTGCCCGGCGAAGATCCGAAGCACGGCGCGCGCGACGCGCTCTGGCGCAAGCTCGAGGAGACGGGGCGCATCACGGCGGCGGTGCTCGTCCCCGGTGAGAGCGTGATCGTCGCGCTCGACGCGCCGGAGCGGCCCGTGCTCGTGCGCATCCCGACGAGCGGGCTCGCGCGCATCATCGCCGAGATCGAGATCGGCGCGGCGGACGACGAAGGCGTCGTCTGTCGCATCACGACGCTCAAGTGGGACGCCGCGAGGGGGTGCTTGGTCGCCCTGGGCACGTTCGGCGTGCAGGCGTTCCGCCCCGCATGACCGTCATCGTCCAGAAGTACGGAGGCTCCTCCGTCGCCGACGTCGCCAAGATCGCCGCGGTCGCCGACCGCGTCGTCGCCGCCAAGCGCGAAGGTCACGACGTCGTCGTCGTCGTGAGCGCGATGGGCAAGACGACCGACGAGCTCATCGGCCTCGCGCGCCGCGTCGCCGAGACCTCGCCCCACGAAGGCGGCCCGAAGGCCGAGCCCGCGCGACGCGAGCTCGACATGCTCGTCTCCACCGGCGAGCGCGTGACGATGGCGCTGCTCTCGATCGCGATCCACGCGCGCGGTCACGACGCCATCAGCTTCACCGGGAGCCAGTCGGGCATCCTCACGAACGATCGTCACTTCGACGCGCGGATCATCGAGGTTCGGCCTCACAGGATCCAAGACGAGCTCGCGCGCGGGCGCATCGTGATCGTCGCCGGCTACCAGGGCGTGAGCTACAAGCGCGAGATCACGACGCTCGGCCGCGGCGGCTCCGACACGACGGCGGTCGCCCTCGCCGCGGCGCTCGGCGCCGAGCGGTGCGAGATCTACAGCGACGTCGACGGCGTGTATTCGGCCGATCCGCGCGTCGTCGAAGGCCCGGTGCACCTGCCGGAAATGGACCTCGCGATGCTCGGAGAGATGGCCGAGGCCGGCGCGAAGGTGCTCAACGCGCAGGCGGTCGAGTGGGCGCGGCGGAGCAAGATCGCGATCCACGCGCGCAAGACGAGCGATCCGGTCTCCGGCGCGCGCGAGACGGTGGCGCGCCCGGGCGACGACGACGTGATCGCCGGCGTCGCCGACGAGAACAAGAACGTCCGCGCGATCGTCGGCGCGACGAGCGTGATGGTGGCCCAGCTCGCGGCAGGCAACCTCACGCTCTTCCTCGCGACCGCCGCGCGCGAGGAGGTCCCCGTCGGCGACGTGGTCGCGTTCGGCGACGACGCGTTCGTTCACCTGCCGCTGCTCAACGTGCCCGACTGGCAGCGCTGCGCGCGCGCGATCGACGTCGCGCTCGGAGGCGCCGCGCGGTTCCTCGGGCCGCACGCGGTCGCGAGCGTCGTCGGCTACGGCCTCACCGGCACGAGCGGCGCGCTCGCCCAGGTGCTGCGCGTGCTCGACGGAGCTTGCGCGAAGCCGCTCTGCGTCGCCGCGGGCCCGCTCCGGATCAGCGCGACGATCGAGGAGTCGAAGCTCGCCGCGGCGCAGCGCGCGCTCCACGCCGCCTTCGTGGCCTGAAGCTCAACCTCCACGGCGCGCGAGCGTCTGGAGGAAGCGGCGCATTCCGCCCTTGTCGTCCATCGTGGGCTGGGCGACGGGATCCGCGGGCCCGACGATGATGAGGAGGGCGCGCACCGTCGTTCGCGCCTCGTGCAGGAGCACCGCGTCGTGATTGGCCTCTGCGCGCACGACGATGCGACGCCAGACGGCGAGCTGCGCCGGCGTCTGCCCCTCTTCGGCGTGCCAGCTCGCGAGGACGCGGAGCGCCGCGGGATCCTCCTCGGCGCCGCGCAAGAGGTCGTCCATCGCCTCCGCGCGGGCGCCGAGCGCGCGGCGGACGTACGCCCGGCCGAGGCGCGCGCTCCGAAGCCCGGGCAGGTGCTCGAGCGCCACGGTGTAGACGCGCTCGGCCTCGCGTAGATCGCCGCGCCGCGAGCGCAAGCTTCCGAGGCCGAGGTAGGCCTCTTCGCAGGTCGGATCGAGCGAGAGCGCCTCCATGTATCGGCGGAGCGCGAGGTCGTCTTCCTTCGCCGCCTCGTGTGCGCGCGCGGACTGGACGAGCTCGAGCGCGCTCGACGCGGACGCCTCGCGTGGCGTCGCGAGCGCGATCGCGATCGTCGCGGCCAAGAGCACGAGGCGCCTCATGCACGAAGGATAGCCCCATCGTGGCGCGCGAGGGGCGCCGCGTGGCAAGGCGGTCGCAAAGCGGCACGGTTGTTGAAGCTCCCGTCGCAGAAAAGGAGCACTTCGAAATGCCCGTGCCGGTTCAGCTCACGTTCCGTGACATCTCTCCCTCCGCTGCCGTCTCCGCGCACGTCGCGAAGCGGGCCGCCAAGCTCGAGACCTTCTTCGACCGCATCATCCGGTGCCACGTCGTCGTCGAACAGCCGCACCGACACCAGAAGCACGGGCAGCGCTACCACGTTCGCGTCGACGTCTCCGTGCCGGGCCACCTGCTCGTCGTCAGCAAGAACCCCGAAGCCGCCAAGGAAGATCTCCACGCCGCGGTCGACGACGCGTTCGGCGACGCGGAGCGTCTGGTCGAGGACTACGCCCGGCAGCTCAGGCCGTGGGATCGCAACCACGCCAAGCCGCCGTGGGCGACGGTGGCCAAGCTCTTCCCCGAGCGGGGCTACGGCTTCCTCGTCGACGACGAAGGGCGCGAGATCTACTTCCACGAGAACAGCGTGATCGGCGCTCGTTTCGACAAGCTGTCAGTCGGCGCCAAGGTCCGCTTCGCCGAAGAAGACGGCGACAAGGGACCGCAGGCGAGCAGCGTTCACGTCGTCGCGAGCTGAAGCCCGAGCTCATCGCGCTCAAACCGCGAACGGAAAGGTCTCGGGCGCGTCGGGTCCGCGCTCGGGCGCGAAGCGCTCGAGCGGCTCGACCGCGCGCGTGCGGTCGAAGTGGAGCACCGCGTCGAACTGATGCGCGAGGCGCGCGCGGAAGCAGTGACTCGCCCGCTCCGTGCGCGGGCGGTACACGACGCCCACCGCGCGCTCGAGCCGCTCGTTCATCAGGGCGCCGGGGAGCCGCCTCGCGCGATCGGGCAGGAGCGCGAAGCGCGGGATCTCCGCCGCGTGGAGCAGCTCCTCGTAGCTGTCGGGCAGGGCCGGGCGAAGGGCGAAGCGCTCCGCCGGCCCGTCCCAGTCGGTCGCCGCGGTGACGGTGCCGTCGTAGGTCGTGAAGCCGACGAGGAAGGCGTCGCGATCGTAGCGCTCGCGGACGAGCTGGCCGACGTTCAGCTCGCCGCGCTCTCCGAGCTGCGTCGCGCGGGCGTCGCCCACGTGGGAGTTGTGCGCCCAGACCACGATCTTCGACGGCCTGCCCGTCAGGTGGTCGACGTGTTGTGCGATCTCCGACAGGGTGTCGGCCATGTGCCGATCGCGGATGTTCCACGTCGCGACCGATCCATGTAGCATGCATCTATAGTAGCGCTCGGCGTTGCGCACGAGCAGCGCGTTCTGGGTGACGTAGAAGAGCTCGTCGGGATCGGTCGTGCCGGGCTTGGTCGCCTGCTCGAGCGTCTTCTGCCGCACCTCGAGGAGCTGCTGCAACGCATCGCCCTCGCAAGACTCCGCGATCCCGAGCCCGTAGGCGTACGACGTCAGATCGTCGCCGAACTTGCCGAAGCATCCGTAGCGCTCGCGCGCGCGCGCCGCCGCCTCGGGATCGACCCGATCGAGGAACGCGAGGATCGCCGCGATCGATCGCTGGAGGCTGTAGAGATCGAGGCCGTAGATCCCGACCTTGCCCGCTTCGGGAGGACGCGCGTCGTTGTGCTCGCGGAGCCAGCCGACGAAGTCGAGGAAGTCGGCGTTGCGCCACATCCACGTCGGGAAGCGCTCGAAGCTCGCGAGCGACAGGGCGGCGTCGTCGTCGCCGAGGCGACCTTTGACGAAGCGATCGACGCGGTGGGCGTCCGGCCAGTCGGCCTCGATCGCGACGGCGTCGAAGCCGCGCTCGGAGATGAGCCGCCGGGTGATGCGCGCGCGCTCGCGGTAGAACTCGTGCGTGCCGTGGGTCGCCTCGCCGAGGAGCACGAAGCGCGCGTCGCCGATGCAGTCGAGCAGCGCGTCGTAGTCGTGCGCCCCGCCGTCGAGCGGCTGCGCCGCGTTGCGGAGGGCGGTCACGGGCGAGTGTTTGTGGGTCATCGCGCCTACCTCCCGAGCCTGGCGATGCGATAGAGGGAGCCGCTCGCCTCGAGGGTCGGGCTCGATCCGCCGGCGTTGTCGCTCGAGACGTAGAGCGCGCCGTCGACCGGCGAGATCGCGACGCCCGCCGGCCTCACCGGATCTTCGCCGGCGTCGCCGACCTTCCATGACCACGCGCCGTCGTGCGGCGCGCCGAACTTGCCTCCGCCGAAGACGACCTCGTGAGGGAGCTCCGTCACGTCGGCCGACTTGCCCTCTGCGTCGAAGGACAACCAGACGACCTCGTGGCCCGTCGACGCGCCGCGATCCCAGGAGCCGTGCAGCGCGACGAACGCTCCGCCTTGCCAGCGCGAGAAGAGCGCATCGGCGATCCGAGGCGCCCGCGGCACGAACGCGATCGCGAGCGGCGACGAGCGCGCCTCAGCCGAGCTCAGCGGGCGGTCGACGCGCCCCTTCTCGAGCGACACGATCGCTTCTCCAGCGACGTCGTCGTGCACGTCCTCGCCCGCGCGATCGACGTCGCCCCGCGCGTCGATCGCGACGCCGCCCGCAGGGCCGCGCGCGAGCGCGGTCGCGTTGCGGATGCCGCGCGTGACGATCTCTCCGTCTCTCCACTGGAGCGGTCGGCCCGGCGTGTATTTGTCGAGCGCGAAGCGCTTCACGACCGCGCGACGTGTGTCGTGGCCCGCGGGCAGGGGATCCACGGTGCTCGCCGACCCGCCGGCGACGTAGAGGAAGCCCTCCCACGAGCCGACGGGATGCTTCCGATGACGCCCGCCCTCCGGCACGCCGACGACGACGTCTTCGCCCGGGCCGCCGCGATCGAGGTGGGGCGCATAGCGCCAGCGCTTCACGCCGGATCGCGAGCCGCAGTAGAGCTGCTCGTCGTCGAGGACGCAGTCGTGCCCGTTGTCGGCGCCGGTCGTCGCCCAGACGATCGTCTCCGGAGGGCGCGACGCGAAGAGGCCGTCACGGTCGACGTCGCGGTATCGCTTGATCTCCCCGTCGACGGTGACGGCGAGCAGATCGCCGTTGGGCGCGAAGGTGAGGCCGCGGAGACGGCCTTGCTGGGTCGCGACGACGCGCGCGCAGAGCCCCTCGGCGACGAAGTGTCGATCGGGCGGCAGCCCGCGCGGTCCACACGCGACGTCGCGAGCGCCGTCGCCGTCGCCGACCTCGGCCGAGCGCGTTCGCGGGCTCTCGATCGTCGTCGCGCCGGGCTTGCTCTTGTCGCAGCCGGGCGCCAGCGTCGCGAGGGCGGCGCAGAAGAGCGCGCGCGGCGGCTCGGCGCTGGCGCTCATCGCCGACCGGCGCCGGGCCCCGCGATGCGGATCCGATTGACGACGTCGATGACGCCGCGCACGGTCTCCGCGATCCAGATCGCGCGCCGGCGCTGGAAGCGATCGCCGACCGTGCCCGTGAGGACGACCTCGCCTTGATGGACGACGACCTCGAGATCGCGGGCGTCGACGTGACCGTCGTCGGTGAGGTGAGCGCAGATGTCGTCGTGGATCCGATCGTCGCGCCTCTGCCATCCCTTCGGACCCGAGGGCACGCGCTCGCCGAGCTCGACGCTGGAGCTGCCGTGTGGACCGACGGGACGACGCTCGGCGTACGTCGGCATGGCGAGCCCTTGCTCGCCGAAGCTCTCGTACGGGCGATCGCGGACCGGCACGTCGTCGGCCTCGACATCTCCGTAGGCCCATGTGCGAGGCGTCATGGCGCTCCTCCTCCGGTGGGTCGGCGTGCAACCCGTGTTCCCTCGGCGCCGTGGCGGAGACCCGCACTCCGCTTGCTGGAGCTCGCGTTCCTCTTCGCCATCGGCGGCCGATCGCGAGGCAACTCGCCACGGCTGCGCGCCCGCGCGCGGCTCGAGCGGCTCTGACCGAGCTCCTCCGTGGAGGTCGTGACGTCGTGTCCGTCAGGTGGTCGCGGGACTTGGGGCTCCACTCGTGTCCGGACCCAGACACCACACTCCCACTTCACCTCCGGGCCGTTCGGTCTCGGCGCTGTCGCTCGGCCAGAATCAGTGCACTTGCGCGCTGACCACCGTCGTGCGGCCGTCGGCGCGATCGATCTTCGCCACGAGCACGCGCGGCCCCGCGCGTTGGGGGATCGAGGCGTCGACGGCGATCTCGCCCGAGTGATCGTGCGCGTGGCGCGCCAGCTTGAGCGCGAAGGAGGGCTCGGCCTCTCTCAGCGCGTGCGCCTCGACGCTGTACTTCGCGTCGCTGTCGTCGGTCGCGACCTTCGCTCGACCGTCGACGAGGACGAGCGCGAAGCGCGTCGTACGGACCGACTTGTCGGCGGCTCGATCCTCGATCTCGACGTCGACCGTCGGCGTGATGGCGCGCGGCGGATCGGCGGCCCTCGCGTGGCACGCGGCGAAGGGACCAAGAGCAGCGCAGAAGAGAATGACGCGAGCGAGCTTTTGCATCGATGAACGATCTCCCTTGGGGTGAGCTGAAGCGCTGTGCGCATCGCAAGCCGCGTGCCTGACGCCCGGTCGCGCCGGTGCGGGCGAAATCGAGCTCTCGCGCGGCGGATCGTGCCCGCGCGCGCGCCAACCTGTCATGGCGCCGGCGCGATCGTGACGTCGTGACGATCAGCGCGCGCAGACCGCTTCGTCGCGGCACGCGCGCAGTCGATCCGCGCGCGCGAGCGGCGTGTCACAGCGCTCGCTGCGGATCGCGACCAGGCACGCTTCGAAGCTCGCCTGCGTGAGCGAGGGAGCGCACGACCACCGGGAGACCTGACCGGGCGCGAGAGCGCCCTGGTCGGACATGCACGCCTCGATCGTGGTGTAGCCCCCACCGCGGCCGATGTCTCCGCACGCCTCGCTTCGGCGGCACATCTCGTCGGCGATGCGCAAGGCGATCGGATCGTCCGGGACGTTCGTGACGCGAACGCCCTCGGGCGTTCCGCCGGTGACCGTCGCCGTCCCCGTCGGCATCTCCGACGGGCGCGCGCAGCCGGCGAGGAGCGCGAAGGGCGCGAAGGCCAACGCGCACGTGACGCGAACGCCGTGGCGCGCCGCCACATCGAGACACGTGTCGAGAGCGAACCTCGTCGCGATCGCTGTCCAGGACGTCATGGTGATCCTCCGCGATCGGAGGCTGCAGCCGTCGTGCCGTCGCGATCACGGCGCGCAGAGCGCTTGCTCTCGACACTCGGCGACCGCGTCGAGCGCGTTTCGCTCGCTGCACGGCTTGCGTCGCAGCGCCGAGAGGCAGACGCCCAGGCGCGCGGGCGTGATCCCGTCGGGGCAGCTCATCGCCGAGAGCTCGGCGCCCGTTCGTCGACGCTCTTGCGCCATGCAGTCGGCCGCCGGCGCGTGACGACACGCGATCTCGAAATCGCATCGCGCGCGCGCGATCCGCGCGACCGCTTCGGCAGGTGTCTGCGCGGCCGACCGCGTCGTCGTCGAGAGCTCTCCGGTGCCTTCGCGCGGAGGCGGGCGCAAGAAGGGGATGGGCAGCCCGGATCCGGGCGTGCCCGTGATGCGCTCGCTGCCGGCTTCGGTCCCGCGCATGCCCGAGGCTTCGGTCCGGCTCGTCATGTCGCTGGTGCGGCCGCCGTTGTCGACGAAGCCCGCGTTGTCGATCGTGCGCGTCGTCGTCCCCGTCGCGTCCGGTCGAGGCGACGCGGCGGACGTCGTCGTCGTTCCGACGCGGTCGAGCTGGCCGCCACAGGCGAGGAGGGATGCCACGGTCGCTGCGATCGCGCCGAGCGCGATCGCACGCTTGCCTTCGATGAATGGGGCGATCCGCATGATGATGGCGCGAGCGTGCACCGCTCGTGCCGCAGCCGTCGCCCGCGCTCGCTCAGCCCGGCAGCCAGCCGACGCGCACGTCCTCGAGCTCCACCTTCGGGACGATCACCGACGTGCCGCGGTTCGGGCCCACGAGGCGGACGTCGCGTAGGCGCACCGACGCGCGGTAGATGCCGTTCGCGTCGGCGTTCTCGCTGAGCTCGAGGATCAGCGTGCCCGCCTCCGCGCGCCACGGCGTCGGCAGTTGATGATCGGAGCGGAAGTCGGTGCAGTATTGCGACTCGGACGGCGCGCGCGCGAAGACGTCGACACCGACGGTCAGACCCTCGGTCGCCTGCGCGAGATCGAAGGTGCGCTTCTGTCCGAGCTTCATCCCGAGCTTCTCCCGATCCGCCTCGATGGTGATGAACTGCGCGCCGTCGGCGCTCGCGCGATAGAGGAAGACGTTGCTGCACCCGCCCGCGGCGCCGCCGAAGGTCACGTCCGGAGGCGTGTCGGGGCCCGAGGGCGTCGCTCCGCTCGAACCGCTCGAACCGCTCGAACCGCTCGCTCCGCTCGAGGAGGCGGTGAGATCCGAGGTGGTGGCGCCGGAGCAGGCGGCGACCGCGAGGCAGAGCGCGACGAGCGAGAGGCGGACGGACATGCTCACATCATAAACACGACTCGTGCCAGCGCGCGATCGCGTGGATTATCGCGTGGTGGCGGCCGCTCTCTCGGATGAGCGTGTCGCGGGTTGTGCCGCCGGTGGCTCACCTCGGGAAAAGATCAACGTCGGCTGCGTGGAACGACGCGCGGCGTCGCGGACACCGTCGCAGACGCAGACGCAGACGCCGACGCGGCGGGCCCTGCGTCGGCGTCGATCGGCGGAGGCCTCGCACCCGCGCTCGCGGCCGAGCGCGAAGGCGCGGGGACGCGGACGAGCTGCGTCGTGACGAAGGCCGTGAACCCGCCCAGCGTCATCAGGGCGAGGATCCACGGGGCGGAGGGCGCGCGCGAGAAGAAGGTGCGCGGTCGCGGCCGGCGACGGAACGAGGCCGGCGTCGGGAGCGGACCGGGGGCGCCGCCGGCTGGCGCGCGACCGCGCGGCCTCGGTCGTGCGGCGATGCGCGTGGACGGCCGGCGGTCGACGGCGAAGGGCGCGAGCGACGGCGCGACGTTCTCGTAGGCGCCGAGCGGCTCGGTCTCCGCTTCGTCGTCGACGGTGTCGCGTGGATAGCGCGACCGAAGGATGTCGCGCGAGGTCGCGCGCGCGGGCCCGATGCCGTCGTCGGCGAGCTTCCTCGCGACCTCCTCGGCGGCGGCGTCGACGGCGTCCTCGATCGCGGTTTCGGTGTCCGTCGGTCGGCGGGGATTGGCCAAGGGGTCCTCCTGCAAGCTCAGCCATGAAAACGGATGCGTTCCCATGGTACCGAGAAGGACTGCGCGGTCACAACGACGAGTCGACCGGGACGGCGTTTTTCGTGAGGACGACAATCGGCCGCGCGTGCCAGGCGGTGTGCGCCATGAAGGGCTCGCCCGAGACACGGATGCGCTGGCCGACCAGCGGCTTGAGGGTCACCGAGTCGGTCGGCGCGAGGTGAACCTCGAGCACGCGGGGCTGCTCGATCCCGATCGCGCACCGCGAGGCCGCCAGGCGGAGGATGAACGGACGCGTCGGGCCGCGCGACGGGTGGCTGAATGCGGCGTCGACGACGAGGCGCCCCTCGAGGGTGGTGGGCTTGCCGCCGAAGTCGGCGTTGACCTCGATGCAGCTCTCCGCCGCCTTGGTCGCCGCGGGTGCGGGTGCGGGAGCCGGAGCGGGCGGGGGAGCGGGCGGGGGAGCGGGAGTGGGCGCGGACGCGAGAGCGGGGGTCGAGGCCTCGCGCGCGCGCGCAGGCGCGGGCGGATCGTGGGCGCACGCGAGGGCGATCGCGCAGAGGCTTCCGCACGCGACGGAGACGAGGAGAGTCGAGACGGCGAGCTTCATCATCGAGCGAGCTTGCAATCAAGACGCTCGAACCGGCCCGACCGATTCCCGCCGGGACGTCGAGCGAAAGGCTCAGCCGTCGCTCGCTCCGTCTCGCGCCACGGGCAGACGCACGCGAAAGCGCGCGCCCTCGCCGTCGCTCCCCTCGACGCACACCTCGCCGCCGTGCCCGCGCGCGATCTCGCGCACGATCGCGAGGCCGAGGCCCGAGCCGCGCTCGCGCCGCCGCTCGGCCGCGCCTCGGAAGAACGGCTCGAACACGCGCTCGCGATCGGCGGGCGGTACGCCCGGTCCGTCGTCGGCGACCACGATCTCCACCTCGTCGCCGGCGGGCCGCGCGCGGAGCCGGACGGTGCCTCCGACGGGGCTGTGGCGGACGGCGTTGTCGAGCAGGTTGCGCAGCATCCGCTCGAGATCGAGGGGATGACCGTGGACGATCGCGCCGTCGGCGTCGATCGCGATCGAGACCTCGCGGTGCTTCGCCTCCGCGCCGAGCCACGACACGGCGCTCGCGGCGGCCTCGCGGATCGCGACGGTGGAGAACGCCTCCTCGCGCGGCTCTGCCGCGGTCCTCGCGATCGCGAGCAGATCGTCGGCGAGGGCCTTGAGGCGCCTCGTCGCGTCGAGCGACTCCTCGATCGCCGCGCGATACTCGCCTTCGGTGCGCGAACGTCGCAGCGCTTGCTGGAGCTCGCCGTAGAGCGCGGTGAGCGGCGAGCGGAGCTCGTGCGCGGCGTGCGCGACGAACCGGCGCTGTCCGTCCATGAGCGTCGCGAGGCGCCGGACCATGTCGTCGATGTCGCGCGCGAGCTGCGCGACCTCCTCGTCGCCGCCCGCAGGCGCGATGCGCGCGTCGAGATCGCCGTCGGCCACCCGGCGAACGGCGCTCGCGATCGCGGTGTGACCGCGCGTGAGGCGGCGGACGACGCGCCACGCGACCAAGACCGTGAGCGCGATCGAGAGCAGCGCCGTCGCCAGCATGACGTGGCGGAGGAAACGCGTGTCCTTCTCGAGATCCTCGCGCGACGCCGCGAGGAGGAGCACGTTGCCCGAATCCGCCACCGGGACGACCACCGCGCGGAGGCGATCCTTGCCCCAGCGCAGATCGAACGGCGCGCCGCCTTCGCTCGCGATCGCCTTGCGCTCGGGCGCCCGGCGTTCGAACGTCTCGGTCCGATCGAGGACGGATCCGTCGGCGGCATAGAGCGCCGCGTACTTGGTGAGCCGTCCGACGTCGTCGGCCTTGGGCCCCCCGCGATCGCTGATGCGCAGCTTCCTTCCGCGCCCCTCGTAAGCGATCTCCGCGGCCTCCTCGCGGGCTTCGGCTTGGAGCGCCTCGTCGAGCTGGCGCTCCTCCGACTGGACGACCACGTACGACGCGGAGCCGAACGCCAGCGCCGTGGTGAGCGCGATGACGCCGGCGAGCGTCAAGACGAGGCGAGTCTGGAACCTCATCGCGAGGGCTTGGCGGTGAGGCGGTAGCCGGCGCCGCGGACGGTCTCGAGCATGTTGGCGAAGACGCCGAGCTTGTCGCGGAGCCGGCTCACGTGGACCTCGACGAGGTTCGAGCTCGGATCGAATTTCGTTCCCCAGACGCGCGTGAGGAGCTCCGTCCGGGTCACGACCTTCTCCGCGTGGTGGACGAGATCGACGAGCAGCGCGTACTCGCGCGCGGTGAGATCGAGCGTCGCGCCGTCGAGCGCGGCGATCCGGCCGACGCGATCGATCGCGAGCGGCCCGACGCGCAAGCTCCGGAAGCCCGACGCGCGACGCAAGAGGGAGCGGACGCGCGCGACGAGCTCCTCGACCTCGAAGGGCTTCACGATGTAGTCGTCGGCGCCCGTCTCGAGGCCGAGCACGCGCTCGCGCAGCTCTCCGCGCGCGGTGAGCATGAGGATGGGCGTCGCGAGGCCCGCCTGCCTCACGGCGCGGCAGACGGCGATGCCGTCGGTGTCCGGCAGCATCCAGTCGAGCACGACGAGATCGTAGATGCCGGTGGAGGCCTGCGCGATCGCGTCGGAGCCGCTCGCGCAAGCGTCGGCGGTCAACCCCTCCTCGGAGAGGAGGCGGACGAGGAACCTCGAGAGCTTCACGTCGTCCTCGACGACCAGGACCTTCACGTCGGTCACCATAGCAAGGCGCGGCCGCGCTCCACGGCGCCGGCGCTGAACCTTACGAACTCTTAATCTCGGCGTAAGGCTCGGCTGGAGCGCTGCGGCCATGCTTGCTCCGTGCCGCTTCGCCCTGGCCGCTTCGCTCGCGTCGCCCGCGTCATCGAGGTCGTGCTCCTCGTCGCCGTCGTCGTCGCGCTCTCCGCGGCGCTCGGCTGGCTGCTCCCTGCGTGCAAGCGGCGCGTCGAACCGCCGCCGGCGACGCGATCGCGCCGGGCCGACAGATCGGTCGTGCTCTCGGGGCCGAGCGCGGCGTACGTCGCCGTCGAAGCGGCGAGGCCCGCGCGCGGCGACTCGCCGCGCTCCCTCGTGGCGCGCATCACCTACGACGAGCGTCACGTCGCGCGCATCGGTCCACCCATCAACGGCCGCGTCGCGAAGGTCGAGGTCGTCACCGGCGACAAGGTCAAGGCCGGCGACGTGCTGCTCACGCTGAGCGCGCCCGACATCGCCGGGGCGCAGGCGCAGGTGGCGCAGGCGAAGACGGCGCGCGGCGTCGCCGAGCGCGCCGCGGAGCGCGCGCGCATCCTCGTGGAGGAGGGCGCCGGCAGCGAAGCCGAGCGGCAAGCTGCCGAGGCCGCCGTCGCCCAGGCCGTGAGCGAGGAGCAACGCGCCGTCGCGGCGCTCGCCGCGATCGGAGGCGCGCACGGGCAGACCGGGTACCAGCTCCGCGCGCCGATCGCGGGCACGGTGGCGGAGCGGAACGTGTCGGTGGGCACGCAGGTGAACGCCGATCAGAGCGCGCCGCTGCTCACGATCGCGGATCTGTCGACGGTGTGGGTCGTCGCAGACGTCTACGAGAAGAGCCTCGCGCGCGTTCGCGTCGGTGACGAGGTCGCGATCGGCGTCCTCGCGTTTCCCGGCCGGAGATTCGAGGGCAAGATCGCCCACGTCAGCGCGGCGATCGATCCGCAGCGGCGCGCCGCGCTCGCGCGCGTCGAGCTGCCGAACCCCGATCTATCGCTTCGCCCCGGCATGTTCGCGACGATGGATGTTCGCGGCCTGAGCGAAGGCGTGGCGGAGGTGCCCATGAGCGCCGTGCTCGCGCGGCGCGATCAGTTCTACGTCTTCGTGCGGGGGGCCGACGGAGCTTACGCGCAGCGCGAGGTCACGCTCGGCGAGCAGCGCGGCCAGCACGTCACCGTCCTCTCGGGGATCGTGGCAGGTGATCCGATCGTGACCGACGGGGCGATCCTCCTCGACGCGGAAGCGAACGAGGCGCTCTGAGATGATCGAACGCATCGTCGAGGTCGCGCTCCGGCAGCGCGCCGTCGTCGTCGTCGCCGCCGCCGTCTTGGCGATCCTGGGGGCGGGCGCGTTTCACCGCCTGCCGATCGAGGCTTATCCGGACGTGGCCGACACGTGGGTGCAGATCATCACGCAGTGGCCGGGGCACGCGTCCGAGGAGATCGAGCGTCAGATCTCCATCCCCGCGGAGCGGGTGATGAGCGGCGTGCCGAGGCGCACGGCGGTGCGGTCGGTCTCCATCGCGGGGTTGAGCGTCGTCACGCTCATCTTCGAGGACGGAACCGACAGCTACTTCGCCCGGCAGCAGGTTTACGAGCGCCTCGCGCAGATCTCGCTGCCCGCCGGCGTCACGCCGGTGCTCGGTCCGCTCGCGAGCCCAGTCGGCGAGATCCTCCGCTACCGCCTCGTCAACTGCAAGACGACGCGAACGTCCGAGTGCAGCGAGGAAGACGTCGCGACGCCGCCGAGATCACTCAACGATCTCAAGGATCTCGAGGAGTACGTCGTCGAGCGCGAGCTGCTCGCGGCGAACGGCGTCGCCGACGTCGTGAGCTTCGGCGGCACGGTCAAGCAGTACCAGGTCCTCGTCGATCCCACGCTCCTCTCCGCGAATCAGCTCACGTTCGAGGACGTCGAGCGAGCCCTCGCCGCGGCGAACGGAAACGCCGGCGGCGGCGTCGTTCCGTTCGGCCGCGCCGCGCTCAACGTCCGCGGCATCGGCCTCCTCCGGCCCGAGCAGGTCGCCGACGTCGCCGTCGCCGTCCGCGACGGCACGCCCGTGCTGGTCAAGCACGTCGCGAAGGTCCAGATCGGTCATCAGCCGCGGCTCGGTCGCGTCTCGGTCGACGACGAGCAGGACGTGGTGTCCGCGATCGTCCTCCTGCGCAAAGGCGAGGAGACCCAGGTGGTCCTCGGGCGCGTCCACGAGCGCATCGCGGACGTCAACCGACGCGTCCTGCCGCGCGGGGTGAAGATCTCTCCGTACTACGACCGCACCGATCTGATGCACACGACGACGCGGACGGTCATGACGAACCTCGTCGAGGGCATCGCGCTCGTGTCGGTCGTCCTCTTCCTCTTCCTCGGCAGCGCGCGCGCGGCGCTCATCGTCGGCGTCACGATCCCGCTGTCGCTGCTGTTCGCGTTCATCTTCATGGACGCGGCGAAGATCCCCGCGAACCTGCTCTCGATCGGCGCCATCGACTTCGGCATGATCGTCGACGGATCCATCGTCGTCGTCGAAAACATCGCGCGGCAAGTCGGCGAGAAACGGGAGCGCGGCGAGCGCCACGATCTCCTCCCGCTGGTGCGCGGCGCGAGCCGCGAGGTCGCGCGTCCGGTGGTCTTCGCGATCGCCATCATCGTGACGGCGTACCTTCCGATCTTCACGCTCGAGCGCGTCGAGGGGAAGCTCTTCAGCCCGATGGCCTGGACCGTCGGCGTCGCGCTCGCGGGCGCGCTGCTCCTCTCGATCACGCTCGTGCCCGTGCTCACGACGTTCCTCTTCCGGCGGGGCGTCCGCGAGTACGAGAACCCCGTCCTGCGCCGTCTGCGACGCGTCTACATCCCGCTGCTCGAGCGAGCCCTCGCCCGTCCCGCGCTCGTTCTGCTCGTCGCCTTCGGCATCGTCGGGGCCGACGTCGCGATGGCCAGGAGCATCGGAAGCGAGTTTCTCCCGCACCTCGACGAGGGGGCGATCTGGCTGCGCGCGTCGATGCCGGCGAACATCTCCTTCGCGGAGGCGGAGGCGATGGTCGACGGCGTCCAGAGCGGCGTCAGGAAGCGACCTGGGATTCGCGAGATCCTCGCCCGGTATCCGGAGATCGACACGATGTCGGTGCAGATCGGCCGCCCCGACGACGGCACGGACCCGACCGGCTTCTACAACGCCGAGTTTCTCCTCGTGCTCAAGGACAAGAAGACGTGGCGCAAGGAGCTCCGCGGCGACAAGGACGCCCTCCTCGAGGCGATGAGCCGCGATCTCGCGCCGATCCCCGGGATCTCGTTCGGCTTCTCGCAGCCCATCTCGGACAACATCGAGGAGGCGATCACCGGCGTGAAAGGACAGCTCGCCGTCAAGATCGTGGGCGACGATCTGAACGCGCTCGAGGATCTCGCCGAGCAGATCGCGCGCAGCATCAAAGACGTCCCTGGGGTCGTCGACCTGGGCATCTTTCGGCAGCTCGGTCAGTCGAACGTGCACGTCGAGATCGCGCGCGAGCGCGCCGAGCGGTTCGGCCTGACGGTCGAGCAGGTCGAAGACGTCGTCGAGCACGGGATCGGCGGCCAGCCCGCCACGCAGATCATCGAGGGCGAGCTGCGCCACGACGTCGTGGTGCGCTACGCGCCCGACGTGCGCGACAACGTCGACGCCATCCGGAACTTGCTCATCCCGCTGCCCGGCGGCAGCGCGGTTCCGCTCTCGCAGGTCGCCGACGTCACCGTCGTCGGCGGCGCGTCGCGCATTCATCGCGAGAACAACCGGCGCTACATCGCGATCAAGTTCGGCGTCCGCGATCGCGATCTCGGCGGGGCCGTCGACGAGGCCCAGGCCAACGTCGCCGCGAGCGTGCGCGTTCCCGAGGGATACACGGTGACGTGGGGAGGGGAGTTCGAGAGCGCGCGCCGCGCCGAGCGGCGCCTCGCGATCGTCATTCCGGCGACGCTCGTGCTCATCTTCTTGCTCCTCTTCGTGATGTTCGGCAGGCCGCGCGAGGCGCTCGTCGTGCTCGCGAACGTGCTCATCACGTCGCCGGTCGGCGGCCTCCTCGCGCTGCTCGTCACGAAGACGAGCTTCTCCGTCTCCGCCGGCGTCGGCTTCCTCGCGCTCTTCGGCGTCTCCGTGCAGACCGGCGTCATCCTCGTCTCTCACATCGGCATCGCGCGCGCGCGCGGTCTCGCGCTCGACGAGGCGATCGTGCACGCCGCGGATCTCCGGCTCCGCCCGATCATGATGACCGCGCTCGTCGCGACGCTCGGCCTCGTGCCCGCGGCCATCAGCACGGGGATCGGCTCCGACTCGCAGAAGCCGCTCGCGATCGTGGTCGTCGGAGGCCTCTTCTCTTCGCTCACGCTGTCGCTCTTCGTCCTGCCGGTGCTCTACAAGTGGCTCGCTCCGCGCACGGCGCCCCTTCCAGAACACGAGGCTGCATGAACGCGAAGACGACGTTCGCGAAGATCGCGGCGCTGGTGCTCGTCGCGCTCTCGTGGGCGACGCCCGCGCGCGCCGACGCGCCAGCCGCCGAGGTGCCGCGCCTGACCGAGGAAGAGGTCCTCCGTCGCTGGCTCTCGAAGAGCCCCGAGGTGGCCGCATGGCGGACGCAAGTGGGCGCCGCGCGCTTCGACGTCGTGTCCGCGCGGCTCTGGCCGAACCCCGAGATCGACGTCGGCGGGAGCAAGCTCGTCGGCGGGACGCCGCCCGACGGGCTCTCGGAGATCGAGGCGAAGGTCACCGTGCCGCTGCCCGTGTTCGGTCAAGTGGCGGCGCGCGCGGCGGCGGCCTCCGCGCTCGTCAGCGTCGCCGAGGCGACGGTCGCGTCGCTCCTCTGGGAGCGCGCCAGCGAGATCCAGCGCGCGATGGTCGAGCGCGCGTATGCCGACGCACGCGTCGTCATGCTCGAGCGAAACATCGAGGAGCTCGATCGCATTCGTCGCATCGTCGCGGTCCGGGCGACGGCGGGGGCGAGCGGCGCGTACGACGTCCTGCGCGTCGACACGGCCGCGGGAACGATTCGCGCCACGCTCGACAACGCACGCGTCGAACGCGCGCGCGCGGACGCGAAGCTCGTCGCGCTCGTGGCCGATCCCGAGCTCACGTCGACCCCGATCGATCGCGAGAGCCTCGCCGCGTTCCGCGGCTCCGACGACGAGGGCGTGCTCGTTCGCGGCGCCCTCGAGCGACGGCCCGATCTCGCGCTCGCGCGTCGCGGCGCGCGCGCGGCCGAGGCGCAGGCGACGCAGAAGCGCCGCGAGGCGATCCCGACGCCGAGCCTCTACGGCGGGGCGCTCTGGGTTCAGGGGCCCTATGGATTGCAGATCACGGCGGGCGTGTCGGTTCCGCTCCCTCTCTTCGATCGCAACCAGGGCGCCATCGGACGCGCGCTCGCCGAGGCGCAGGGCGCGGAGCTGCTCGCGCGCGCCCTCGAGACCCGCATCCGCGCGGAGGTCTCCGGTGCATGGCGCGCGCGCCGCGACGCCCGCGCCGCGCTCGACGTCTTCCGCGCGCAGAGCCTCGTGGCGGCGACGGAGCTGCTCGGTCGCGCCGAGCGCACCTACCAGGTCGGCGCGTTCTCGATCACCGAGCTGCTCGACGCCCATCGCACGATGTGGGAAGCGCGCATCCAGGAGCTCGATCTCGATCGCCAGCGCGCCGAGGCCGAGGCGGAGGTCGAGCGCGCCGCGGTTCTCCTGCCCGTCGCGCCGCTCGGCAAGTAGGTCGCCCGCGCGCGTACAATCATCAGATTCCTTGAGCGACGACGGCGACAGGACGGTCCGCGAAGCCGCCACGACGAGGCCGGCGCTTCCTTGGTTTCGCGCCGCGCTCGGCGTCGCAGGGCTCGTGCTGCTCGCCGCCATCGTGCGCAGTGTCGGGGTCGACCTCGTCGTCGCCACGCTGCGCCCCGCGCTGCCGTGGGTCGTGGTCCTCGCGGCGGTCGAGCTCCTTCGGATCGGATGCGCGGCGACGGCGAGCTACCTCGCCTTCGGGCGCATCGCTCGGCGCATCCCCAAGGCGACGCTCTTTCGCGCGCACTTGGTCGGCCACTCGATCAGCGCGGTCGCGCCAGCGCCGACGGTCTTCAACGAGACGATCAAGGCGACCCTCATCACGCCCTACACGGGCGCGGGCCCCGCGGCCGCCGTCGGCTTCACGAACCAGGCGGCGACGCTCATGTCGAACGGGCTCATCTCGATCCCATGCGGCGTCGCGTTCCTCGTCTTGAAGGGCCCGTCGATCTGGTTTTGGGCGTGCGCCGTCCACGCGGTCGTGCTGATGGGATCGGGGCTCGCGCTCCAAGCGGCCACGCGCGCGGACGCGCCCGGCCGTTGGCTCGTCCGTCGGTTTCCGAGCGTCGAGGAGCGCGCCCGTGCGTTCCGCGACCACGCGCGCGGCATCGCGCTCGGCGCGCGCGGTCCGACGCTGATGCTGCTCGTCTTTCGCAGCCTCCAGATCGTGCAGTACGCCATCGCCGGTCACGCCGTCGGGATGAACGTCGACTTCGTGCGCGTGGTCGCGACCGAGGGCGTGCATCTCGTCGCGGCCGCCGTCGGTGTCCTCGTCCCCGGCGGCTTCGGGACGACGGAGGGGGCGTTCACGCTCGCGGCCGACGTGCTCGACACGACCGTCGCCCGCGCGACGGCCCTCGCGCTCTTGATGCGATGCATGCAGCTCGTATGGGTCGCCGTCGGCTCGACGATCGCCCTCGTGACCCGAGGCGAGGCGCGGCGAAGCTGATCTCTCCGGCGTCGCGCCAGTCGCGGGCCGCCGTCCGTCGCAACGAAAACCCCCGCCAGGCTCCTGCCCGGCGGGGGCTCGCACCCTCCGCGCGCGCTCACGCTGCGAGCGCGCGGCTCACTCCCTCGGTGCTTACGACTACGAGCAGCCCATCGAGTTGCCGCAGTTGAGGCACTTGTAGCAAGCGCCGTTGCGGACCGTGATGTGGCCGCACACGTCGCACACCGGCGCGTCGCCCATCATCGCGTCGAGCTGCGCGTCGAGGGGCGAGGCCGCGGCGGCGGCGTCGTGGGTCGCGTCGTGACGAGCAGGCGCGCGCACCTCGTCGCGAGGCCCGCGACGCTCGAGCGACTCCGCCTCCGCCGCGCTGCGCGCGACGGCCTCGGCCGTGTAGCTCAGCGACATCGGCAGCTCGGAGTCGCTCACGCGATCCTCCTTGTTGCCGCCGCCGAGGAAGCCGACGTGCTGCGGCGCCTCTTCGGCCTCCGGCTTGACGTGCGCCAGATCGTAGCGCCCGAGGTACTCGCACCCGAGCACGCGGAAGAGGTAGTCGACGATCGACGTCGCCATCCGCACGTAGGGATGGCCCTCGACGATGCCCTGCGGCTCGAACCGCGTGAACGTGAACTGATCCACGTACGTCGAGAGCGGCACGCCGTACTGGAGGCCGATCGAGACGCTCATGGCGAAGCAGTTCATCAGCGAGCGGAAGGCGGCGCCCTCCTTGTGCATGTCGATGAAGATCTCGCCGAGCGTGCCGTCTTCGTACTGACCGGTGCGGAGGAAGATCTTGTGACCGCCCACGCGCGCCTCCTGCGTGAAGCCGACGCGCTTCTTCGGCAGGCGCACGCGAAGGCCCTTCGGGCGCGAGCCCTCGGGAACGAGGCCGAGCAGGAGCTGCGTCTGATCCTGCGGCTCGCTCGTCTTCGGGATCGGCGCGAGGCCCTCGTGGAGCGTCTCCGACAGCTTCGCCTCGAGCTCGGGCGAGATCTTGGTCGCGTTCTTCGCGTCCGCCTTCTCGTCGTCGGCGCCCTTGTCTTTGGAGGTCGTCGAGAGCGGCTGCGACGCCTTGCATCCGTCGCGATAGAGCGCGACCGCCTTGAGGCCGAGGCGCCAGCCCTCCTCGTAGACCGAGGCGACGTCTTCCACCGTCGCGTCGTTCGGGAGGTTGACCGTCTTCGAGATCGCGCCCGAGAGGAACGGCTGCACCGCCGCCATCATCCTCACGTGGCTCATCGCCGCGAGGAAGCGCTGGCCGATCTTGCCGCAGCGGTTCGCGCAGTCGAACACCGGGTAGTGCGAGGGCTTGAGGTACGGCGCGCCCTCGATCGTCATGCGCCCGATGATCGTGTCTTGCGCCTCTTCGATCTCCGCCTTGGAGAAGCCGAGGTGCTTGAGCACGCTGAAGCCCTTGGCGCTCCGCTGCTCCTTGGTGATCCCGAGGCGGTCGTAGGCCTCCTCGCCGATGACCCACGGCCCGAACGCGTGATCGAGCTCGAAGATGCCCGGCAGCGCCGCCTCGGCCTTCGCGAGATCGGCGTCGGTGAGCCCGCGATCCTTGAGCGAGCGGCGGTTGACGTTCGGCGCCGCGAGCAGCGTGTTCGTGCCGCTGATGTAGGCGACGATCTCCTGCACCTCGGTCGCGCTGTAGCCGAGCTTGCGGAGCGCGCTCGGCACCGACTGGTTGACGATCTTGAAGTAGCCGCCGCCGGCGAGCTTCTTGTACTTCACGAGCGCGAAGTCGGGCTCGACGCCGGTGGTGTCGCAGTCCATCAGGAGACCGATCGTGCCCGTCGGCGCGAGCACCGTCGACTGCGCGTTGCGGTAGCCGTGCTGCTCGCCGAGGCGAACGGCCTGATCCCAGTCTTCGCACGCGGCCTTGTAGAGCTCCGCGGGGCACTGATCGCGGTTGATGTGGTAGGCCGCGTCGCGGTGCATGTTCATGACGCGGAGCATCGGCTCGCGGTTCTTCGCGAAGCCGACGAACGCGCCCTTCGACCCCGCCATCTCCGCGCTCGCGCGGTAGGCGTGGCCGCACATGATCGCCGTGAGCGCCGCCGCGATCGAGCGACCCTCTTCCGAGTCGTAGGGCACGCCCATCTGCATCAAGAGCGAGCCGAGGTTCGCGTAGCCGAGGCCGAGCGGGCGGTAATCGTGGCTGTTCCGCGCGATGTCCTTCGTCGGGTAGCTCGAGAGATCGACGAGGATCTCCTGCGCCATGAAGAAGACGCGGCACGCGTGGCGGAAGCCCTCGACGTCGAACGACTGCTTGCCGTCGCCGTCCTCACGCAGGAACTTCGTGAGGTTGATCGACGCGAGGTTGCACGCCGTGTCGTCGAGGAACATGTACTCGGAGCACGGGTTCGACGCGTTGATCTTTCCGGAGTTCGGGCACGTGTGCCAGCGGTTGATCGTCGAGTCGTACTGCACGCCCGGATCGGCGCACGCCCACGCGGCCTCCGACACCTGACGCCACATGTCCTTCGCGTCGTAGGTCTCGCAGACCTCGCCGCTCGTGCGCATGATCGTCTGCCACTTGCCGCCCGCCTCGACCGCCTTCATGAAGTCGTCGGTCACGCGGATCGAGTTGTTCGAGTTCTGCCCGGCGATCGTCTTGTAGGCCTCGCCGTTGAAGTCGCTCGAGAAGCCCGCCGCGATGAGCGCGTGCGCCTTCTTCTCCTCGCGCACCTTCCAGTTGACGAAGTCGAGGATCTCCGGGTGATCCATGTCGAGGCAGACCATCTTCGCGGCGCGCCGCGTGGTGCCGCCCGACTTGGTCGCGCCGGCCGCGCGATCGAACACCTCGAGGAAGCTCATGAGGCCGCTCGACGTGCCGCCGCCCGAGAGCTTCTCCTGCCGCCCGCGGATCGCGCTGAAGTTCGAGCCCGTGCCCGAGCCGTACTTGAAGAGGCGCGCCTCGGCCTTGATGAGATCGTAGATCCCCATCAGGTCGTCGCTCGCCGCCTGGATGAAGCACGCCGAGCACTGCGGGCGCTCGTAGGCATTCTTCGTCTCGATCACGTGCGAGAGGGCTCCGCCCCCTCGCGCTCCCCCGTTCACGTGAGACGCCTTCGGCTGCGACCAGTCCCAGGCCCAGTTGCCGCCCGAGCCCGTGATCCCGTACTCCGCCCAGAGACCGCAGTTGAACCAGACCGGCGAGTTGAACGCGCCGACCTGATGCACCATCAGGAAGGAGAGCTCGGACTCGAACGCGTCAGCGTCGGTCTTCGTCGCGAAGTAGCCGCCGAGCTTGTCGGCCGCGTCGCGGATCGTGTGCGCGATGCGATGCACGACCTGGCGCACGCTGCGCTCGCCCTGCTTGGCGTCGCCGTGGAGGCCGGCCTTGCGGAAGTACTTCGAGATGACGATGTCGGTCGCGAGCTGGCTCCAGGCGGACGGGATCTCGGCGCCCTCCATCTTGAAGACGATCGATCCGTCGGGGTTCGTGATGATGCTCGAGCGGCGCTCGTAGACGAGCTCGGTCGGCTCGCCCTTGCTCGTCACCAGGCCGGGCGCGCCGCTGTCGAGCGGGTTGACGCCGGGGCGCGTGTACATCCGCGCGACGGCGACGCCGCGCGCGCGCGGGCTCGCGCCGTTGTGCTTGTGCTTCTTCGAAGGGGGCACCGCACGCGTCTTCTGCGGCGCGCTTGCCTTCTGCTTGCTCTTCTCCGTGCTCACGCCAGGACCACCCGTGCCGAAAGACGTAGCCATTATCCGCCTCCGATGCGAAGCGAGAACCTGCCCGCTTCGTATGTTCGATCCGTCGCGAGGGCAGACCGATGCCCCGAGCCCAGCCAGGCGGTTGGGCCCGTGGTTCCGACGCACAGCGCTGCCAAGGCGGCCGCCGCCGTCGAAGAACCACCGATTTCGCATCCCCTTCAGTTCGTCTGCGCCGGAGGACCGACGCATGCCTTGTTCACCGTCGCCTCTGTTCAGGCCGGGGGGCCCGTTCAGGTGCTCACGGACGAGACGGACACTGAACTACCGTGCCCTATCCAGTACCGCCGGCGCATCGAGGCAAGCCCTGCCGTGGTGTTCCCGGCGCGGAGCCGGCAAGCACGACGACGAGCGAGAGACCTTGTCTAACCCCAACATCTTGTGGTGTCCAGCTAAATGCATCTACTCCATCTGGTGGGGTCGGGCGTTACATGGACCACCAACGCCCTCCATGACACCCCGGCGGCTAACCGCACGGGAACACTGAACTCCATCTCAGGGGTTTGGACAGCTATCCCCCTGGTCAGCCCCAGGACGTTCAGCGGTTACCCACAGCTTGGCCACCGCCGGCGGGAGAAAATCGTCACCGCTTGGGGGTCGTCAGGCGGCGGGTCGGCGGAGGCCGCGACGAGTCTTCTCTTGGCTTCGGCGCGCTCGGGGGCGTGAACGCCGCCGTCTTCGTCATCTGCTCGATGCGCGCGCGCACCTCGGGCGTCAGCTGCATCGTCTCCGTTTCGTCTTCTTCGTCCGCCTGCTTCGGCTTCCTCATGTTGACCGTGAGCAGCGCGGTCGCGATGTCGGTGCCGCGCGAGGTCGTCGGATCGTCGTGCTCGAAGTCCACGTCGACGTCGATGTCGGCGATGCTCGGCGGCCTGACGGTGCGGCTCGGGTTGTCGGCCGAGGCTTCGTCGAGGGCCGCCTCGACGAGGGCGAGCTTGCGATCGGTCCGCGTCTCGTCGTCGTAGTCGTCCATCATCGACCGATCCGGGGCGGGCCTGTTGTCGATCGTCTGATCCGACGGGGGCATCGTCTGGCGGACCTGCGTCGCGGCCGAGGGCTCCGGCGGGCGCTCGCCCGCGGCGGGCCGACGGATCGGCACGTGCGGGAACGGCACGCCGTGGATGCTCTCCGTCTCGCGCTCGACGTGCACCGGCGTCTGCACGCTCGGATCGGTGAACGAAGCTTGCGTCGCGGGCGCGGTGCGCATCGACGACGAGCCGCGCCGCGCCCCTTCGAAGGCGCTGCGCAGCTCGTCTTGCATCTCGGGCGCGCTCTGGGGTCGCGACTGCGGGTTCGACGAGAGCGCGCGCATGATCAGCGCGTCGAGCTCCTCGGGCACGTCGGGCCGGAGCGCCGAGAGCGGGCGAGGCTGCCCGTGCGAGATCTCGAGCACGAGGCTGTTGTAGGTCGCGCCGTCGAAGGGCTTCTGCCCCGCGAGGGCCTCGTAGAAGACGGCCGCGGCGGAGAAGAGATCGCTCGCCGGGCCGATGCCGTGCTCGCCCCGCGATCGTTCGGGCGACACGTAGAACGGGATCGAGATCATCCCCGCGCTGGCCGTCCCCACCACCGCTCGCAGCGCGTCCCAGTCGTGCTGGACCTTCTCGAGCGGCACGAGGCGCCCGAGCCCGAAGTCGAGGATCTTCACGACCGGCCGGCATCCTCGGCGCTGGGCGAGGAAGATGTTCTGGGGACGCAGATCGCGCACCAAGAGATCGCGCGCGTGGACGGCGTCGAGCGCCGCGAGCACCTGCATCATGATGTCGACGGCGGCGGCGATCGAGAGGCGCTCGTGTTGGAGGCGCGCGGCGAGCGTGTCGCCGTCGAGGCGCTCCATCACGCAGAACGGCGCGCCTTCGGGCAGCGTGCCGATGTCGAAGACCTCCACGAGCGACGGATGGCTCAGGCTCCAGGCCGCGCGCGCCTCTCCGTGGAAGACGCGCTGAACGATCTCCTGGGGCACGTGGCGCGCCCGGAGCACCTTCATCGCGCAGGGCCGCCCGAAGTGGACGTGCTTGGCGGCGAACACCGTGCCCGTCGAGCCTTGGCCGAGGATGTCTTCGACGTGATAGCGCTCCGCGACGACGTTGCCGACGAGCGCCTCGTCCTCGCTCACCGCGGTGTAAGTGGCGGTCGCGAGGCGCGCTCCGGTGACGGGGCAGGCGACGAGATACGCGTCGTGCACCTGCCCACAGTGGCCGCAAGGATGCGCCATCGCCTCGTGATCGTATCAACTTTTCGAGGGGGTCGCGCAATTCGCGCTCTCGTTCGGGGCGATCATGCCCACGAAGCGCGCGGGGGCGACCACACCGTGCGCGGTGAGCCAGCGCGTCGCTTCGGCAGCGCTCTCGCCGCCCGCGCGCACGCGCGCGACCGCGGCGTGGAGCGCCATCCCCGCGCGTTCGAAGGCGCCCGCCGCCGTGAGGAACGCCGATCGAGCGGCGCCGCTCTGCCCGCGAACCGCGAGGCCGCCGGCGTGGAGCATGTCGGCGAGGGCGTCGGCCCAGGGGGCATCTTCGCCGCGGAGGGCGGTCACGTCGCGGTCGAGCGCGTCGAGATCGCGCGCCCGCGGGCGGGGGCCGGCGGCCATGACCGCGAGCGTCGTGCGCGCGACGAGCTCGACCATCTTCACGCGCACGAACTGGACGCGATGGAGCATCGCCCGGCGGAAGGCCGAGAGACCGCGCTGCGCGCGCGCTGCAGCGCGCCCGAAGTCGCCCTCGTAGAGATCGATCTGGGCCTGCGCGAGGACGTCGAAGAAGTGGGGCATGTGCGTGCCCGCGGGCGTCCACGCGTCGATCGCGGTGCGCGCCTCTCGGCGGGCCGCGCCGGGATCGCCGCGCAAGAGCTCGACGAACGCAGCCACGCTCGATCGGAGGTGCGTGAGGGCGTAGCGGTCGCCGCGCGTGCGCGCGTCGTCGAGCAGGGGAGGGAGGCGCGCGCCGATCTCGGCGAGATCTCCGGTGTGGAGCAGCGCGCCGAGGCCGTAGAGGTTCACGTTCACGAGCTGAAAGGCGACGCCCGCGCCGCTGCACTCCTCGCGGAGGCGGACCTCGGCGAGCGTGAGCAGCTCGCGCGCGTTCTTCCATCGACCTTCGAGGAACGCGGCGACGCCGGCGGCGGAGATCGCCTGGGCGACGACGGTCGGATCGCCCGTGCGATCGGCCATGCGCGTCGCGAGCTCGATCACCTCGGCGGTGCGCGCGCGGCGCTTCGTCCCGGCGGTCGCGGAGAACGCGCCCTCGAGAGCGATCGCGCGCGCGAGCCTCCGCGGTTCGCCGGCGTCGAGCGCGGAGAGCAGGTGACGCGTCTGGAGATCGGCGCCGCGGAGCGTGTCGACCATGCCGAGCGCGGCGGCGGCGGCGCCGAGGGCGTCGACGCGCCGGAGCTGCTCGGCGGGCACTTCGTGCTCGTCGCGCTCGCGAAACGACAGGCCGCGCGCGGCGAGGCGCGCGCGCCCCCACGCGAGCGAGGCGGCCGCGAAGGCCCGCGTGCCCGGCGGATTGACGCCGACGGCGTCGAGCACCGGCCGGAGCGTCGCCAAGCCGCGCTCGAGGTGCCCGCTCGTGAGGAGCTGCTCGGCGGCGCGGCGCTGGAGCTCGAGGCCGAGCTCGAGGTCGGCGCCGCGCGCGGCCTCGAGGAACGCCTCCGCCGCGTCGTGACCTCGCCCCGCGCCGACGAGCGCTTCTCCGAGGCGCGTGCGCGCCGCCCGCTGCGCGCGCGCGTCGAGCACGCCGCTCGCGAGCAGCGAGCGGAGCAGCGTCGCCGCGCGATCGAAGGCGAACGCGCGCATCGCGCCGCTCACGGCGACCTCCATCCACCGCGCGGCGCGCGCGGTCTCGCCCGCGGCGGTGAAGTGCGTGACGAGCGCGTCGGCGTCCGCGACGTCGGCGTCTTCCATCGCGACGCCGATCCCGAGATGGATCCGACGACGCTCCGCCTCGCTGACGTGCGCGCGCACCGCGGCGCGGACGCGATCGTGATACGGCTCGACCGTGCGCGCGCGGCCCTCGCCCCGGGTGCGCACGAGTCGCGCGATCTGCAAGCTCCGCACGAGCCGGGGGATCGACTCGGCCGGCGCTTGGGCCGCGCGCGCGAGGATCTCGATCGAGAGCGGCGAGCCCGCGACGCTCGCGATCTCGACGACGCGCCGCGCCGCCGGCTCGAGGCGAACGACGCGTTCGAAGAGCGCGTCTTCGAGGCGCTGCGAGAGCGCGACGCCCGGCCGCTCGTTCGCGTTCGCGTTCGCGATCGCGGTCGATGCTCGCGCGAGCGTGTCGACGAACAGGGGATGGCCCTGCGCTTCGCGCACGATCGTGTCGGCGATCGCCGCGATCCGCGCGTCGTCGCGCGCGCGTGGGTCGCGGAGCGAAGGCGCGAGGACGTCGAGCGCGAGCGCGCGCGCGTCTTCCGCGTCGAGGGGCTCGACCGCGAGCGCGCGCGCGTCGTCGCGGATGCGCTCGACGAGCTCGCTCTCCTCGCCCTCGCGCGAGCGCGAGGCGGCCTGCCCCGTCGCGCGGATCGTGGCGACGAGCAGGAGGCTCGGGGCGTCGGGCGCACGAACGATCTCGCGAAGGAGCGCCAGCCCGTCGGCGTCGGACCACTGCAGATCGTCGACGACGAGCACGACGGGCAGCCGCTCGGCGAGGTTCGAGAACACGGCGCGCGCTGCGGCGAAGAGCTGCACGCGCTGCTCGCGCACGTCGGCGGGCGTGCCCCGCGTGCCGAGCGGGCGGCTCGCCGGCGGCGGCGTGCCTTGGAGCGAAGCCTTCCGGCCCGGCAGCCGGCTGCTCGGCGCCGACGCCGGTCCCGGATCGGAGCGCGCGCCCTCTTCGGAGCGCAGGCTCGCGAACGGCCGGAGCGAGGGGAAGACCTGCGCGAGCAGCCCGACGTTGTCCGGCAGCACGGCCTCGACGTCGGCGGGCGGCAGGCGCTGGAGCCATCGCGCGAGCGCGTCGATGATCCCGTCGACGGCCTTGAACGGCATGCTCTCGCGCTCCCAGCAGCGCCCCGAGAGGACGACCGCGCCGTACTCCTCCGCGATGATCTCGCCGAAGTGACGGACGAGCGTGCTCTTTCCGAGCCCCGACTCGCCGGTGACGCCGACGACGACGCAGTCGCCGCGCAGCGTCTCGTCGAACGCCTCGCGCAGCATCGCGAGCTCGAGGGCCCGCCCGACGAAGCGCTTCGGCGGCGGCGGCGCGATCGACGCGAGCGCGGGCGCCGCCGCCCCCACTTCGAAGGCGCCGAGCCTGCGGAGCGCGTCGCTCGCGGTCGGTCGGAGCTCGGGCGATCGGCGGAGTAGATCCATGCAGAGTGCATCGAGATCGTCGGGCACCCGCTGCGCGAGCGTGGAGGGTCGCGGCGGCGCCGCGGCGTCGCCCGGCTCGGGCACGCGCTCGAACGGCAGGCGCCCGGTGAGCGCGCGATAGAGCACGACGCCGGCGCTGTACATGTCGGCGCGCGCGTCGACGACGAGCCCGAGCGCCTGCTCCGGCGCCATGTAGCTCGCCGTCCCGACGATCCCTTCGCGTCCCGTCTCCGCGGGGCTCCGCGCGTCGAGCTTCGGCCGCGCGTCGGTCGCGAGGCCGAAGTCGAGCAAGACGACCCGCCCGTCGGGCGTGACGAGCGCGTTCGAAGGCTTCACGTCGCGGTGGACCTTGCCCGCCGCGTGGAGCGCGTCGAGCGCGCGGAGGAGCTGGGCGAAGGCGAGGCGCACGCGTCGCTCGTCGAACCCGCCTTGATCGCGCGCGCGCGCGGCGTCCTTCGCGCGGCGCGAGAGCGAGCCCGACGATCCGTCCTGCATCGTCCGGTCGGACTCGGAGGCGTCGGCGCTCGGGCCGTCGCGCGCGGGCCGGCGCACCCACGCGAGCAGATCGATCCCGTCGACGAGCTCCATGGTGAAGTACCAATGACCGCGCTCTTCGAAGAGCTCGCCGAGCGCGACGAGGTTCGGGTGCTCCACGTCCTCGACGGAGCGAAATTCGCTCTTGAAGCGGAGGATCGCGTCGGGCGAGAGGCGGCGCAGGCGCTTGAGCGCGACGCGCACGCCGAGGTCGCGATCGTGCGCTTCGTAGACGATCCCGGCGCCGCCGGAGCCGAGCCGGCGCACGACGGCGAAGCGTGCGGTTCCGTCGAAGTCGTCCTTGGGATCGCGCGGCGCCACGCGCCGTCGATCTTACCTCGGCAGCTCGATCTTCGGTTTGTTGGGGTGACGGCGATAGAGGAGCAGCGTTCGGCCGAGGATCTGCGCGAGCGTCGCCCCGGTTCGCGTCGCGAGCTCGGGCCCCGCGTCTTTGCGATCGGCGGGCGACTCGGTCCCGATCTTGACCTTGATGAGCTCGTGGGCGAGGAGCTGCTCGCGCGCGGCGGCGACGACGGCGTCGGTGATCCCCTCCTTGCCGATCTGGAGGACGGGCTCGAGGTGATGACCGAGCCCGCGCAGGTGACGGATCGCGCGCCCGGAGAGCGGACCGGTCGGCCCGCTGCTCGCTTGCGGCTTGCTGCGGACGTCGCCCGTCTTCTTCGTGAAGCGCGCCTTCTGTCGGGTGCGCCGCGCGCCGCCCGCCTTCTTCTTGGGCGTTCGCTTCGATTCCGTCGTGCTCGAGCCGCGCGTGCGTCGTGTGCTCATCGTTCCGCCTTGGGGATGGTCTTGAGGGTCGCGAACTCTTTTTCGGGATCGACCACGGTGACGTCGCCGAGCTTGGCGAGCTCGGGGCCGATGACGTCGGCGTCTCCCGCGACGACGACGAGCGCGCGATCGGGAGTATAGAGCGCCTTGGCCGCGGCGAGGGCGGCGTCGGGCTCGGTCGCGCGGATCTCGCGGCGGTAAGCGTCCCAGTAGCCGTCGGGCAGGCCGAAGGTCTCTTGGGTCACGACCATGTCGGCGATGGATCCGATGGTCTCCATGCGCACGGCGAAGATGTCGCTGAGGTAGCGCCGCGCCGCCTCCGTCTCGGCTTGCGTCGGCGGCGAGGTCGTCATCTTCGCGAGGTTCTCGAGCAGGCCCTGGATCGCCTGGCCCGTCTTCTCGGTCTGCGTGCCGGCGTACGCGACGAGCGGCTGCTCGCCGCTCGCGAGCTCGAGCACCTGCGCGCTCGTGCGGTACGCGAGCGATCGCTGCTCGCGCACGTCCATGAAGAGGCGGCTCGCGACGCCCCCGCCGAGGATCTGATTGGCGACGCGCACTTGCGCCCAGCCCGGGGCCTTGCGCGGCGGCGCGAGCATCGCGACGTAGACGTCCGACTGCACGCTCTTCGGGCGGTGGGCGACGACGACGCGCATCTTCGGCGGCAGCTTCGGCCCCGGCGCCGCGACCTTCGGCGGCTCGCCCCCCTGCCAGGCGCCGAAGTGGCGCTCGGCGAGCGCCTTCGCCGTCGGCTCGTCGACGTCGCCCGCGAGCACGAGCGTCGTCGCCTTGGGGACGTAGAAGCGGCGATGGAACTCGCGGACGGCGTTGCCGTCGACCTTCGCGATCTCCGCGGGCGTGTTGCCGAAGGTCGCGTACGCGCTTTTCTCGGGGAAGAGCTCCTTGAAGATCGTGCGCGTGGCGGTGAAGCCGCCGCTCGATCGCGCGGCGTCTTCCGCGGCGTCGGCGCTCCGCGCCTTGAGCTTCTTCAGCTCCTCGCCGTCGAAGCGCGGCTCGCGCACGACCTGCGAGAGGAGCGAGAGCGCCTCGGGGAGCTGATCTTTGATCACGGGCATCGCGATCACCGTCGCGTCGAAGTCGGTCGACACGGAGAGATCCGAGCCGAGCGTCTCGACGCGCCTGAGGAGCTCGGCGCTCGACATCGCGCGCGTTCCGCCGTCCTTCAGCATGTCGCCCGTGAGCGTCGCCACCGCGGGCGAAGGTCCGAAGCCCGAGCCGGCGCGCACGACGAGCCGGAGCTGCACGATCGGGAGCGTCTTCGAGGAGACGACCGCGACGCTCATCCCGTTGGCGAGCTTCGCGCGGGCGACGGCGGGGAAGGGCGACTGCTTCGCCGCGCCCGACGTCGGCGGGCTCTGCCGCGCGGCGCCTTCGGTCTCGCCCTTCTTCGGCGGTCGTCCGTCGGAGACGGGGATGTCGACCTTGCGCGGCCCGTAGGTCGCGGGCGTCGCCGCGACGCACGAGAGGCAGACGACGGCGGCGGTCAGCGCGGAGAAGCCGGGAGCGAACGATCTCATTTCTTCTCTCCGTGTCCGGGCTTCACCTCGACGAGGGATCGGCGGCTCGGGGTGAGGTACTTGGCGGTCACGCGCTTGACGTCGTCTTTCGTGACCGCGAGGTACTTGTCGAGCTCCGCGTTGAGGAGCGAAGCGTCGCCGCGATAGAGCTCCATCTCGGCGAGCTTCTGCGCGCGCGCGAAGTTCGATTGCAGCCCGAAGAGGAACTTCGCGCGCAGGCGGTTCTTCAGCTTCTTCATGTCGTCGTCGCTCGGGCCGAGCTTGGCGACGTCGGCGATCTGTCCCTCGACGAGCTTGACGACCTGGTCGACGCGCGCGCCGCTGGCGAGCTTGACGTCGAGCTCGAACATGTCGGGGCCGCGGTTTCCGCCCGTCTGCGCGTCGGCCCCGATCGCGAGGCTCCGCTCGCGCACGAGCGCGCGATGCAGGCGCGAGCTCTCGCCGTCGCCGAGGAGCATCGCCGCGAGCTCGAGGGCGTAGTGATCGGGCTCGTGGCTCGGAGGGATCACCCACCCCATGAACACCGCGGGGAGCTTCGCGTGGCCGTCTTCGACGACGGTGCTCCGCGGCGCCGTCTGCGCGGGCAGCGGCGGTGGATCGAAGCGCGGGACGTTCGGCTGCGGGCGCGCGTCGCCGAAGTACTTCTTCACGAGCGCGAGGGCCTCGGCCTCTTCGAAGTCGCCGGCGATCGAGAGCACGGCGTTGTTGGGCGCGTAGTACGACGCGTGGAAGGCGCGGACCCAGTCGAGCTCCGCGGCGTCGAGATCGCGCATCGTCCCGATCGCCGAGTGCTCGTACGGCCAGTAGCCCTGGAACGTCAGCTCCTGGAGGCGGATCGACGCGGGCACGTACGCCGCGTTCTCGACGCGCATCCGGTACTCCTCCTTGACGACGGCGCGCTGGTTTTCGAAGTTCTTCTGCGAGATGTCGAGCGACTTCATGCGATCGGCCTCGAGCCAGAGCCCGAGCGCGAGCTCGCTCGACGGGAGCATCTCGAAGTAGTTGGTGCGGTCTTCGCTCGTCGTGCCGTTGAGCGTGCCGCCGTGGCTCGTCACGAGCTTGAAGTGATCGCCGCGCGGCACGTTCTTCGATCCCTGGAACATCATGTGCTCGAAGAGGTGGGCGAAGCCGGAGCGGCCGCGCTCTTCGTTGCGCCCGCCGACGTCGTAGACGACGTCGACGGCGACGGTGGGCGACGTGTGGTCTTCGAGCATCACGACGCGGAGGCCGTTGTCGAGCTTGTGGCGCTTCACCTGGAAGCGGAGCTGCGGCGCCGCGGGCGCCTGGGCGCTGGCCGCGATCGGCGACAGGGCGACCGATGCCGCGATCGCGAGGGCGAGCGTGTGACGGAGGAGCATGGAGCCGTGCTTAGCACCTCTCGCGCGCGATTGCCGACGCGGTTGGCAGACGATCGCTCAGCCCGAGCCGAGGCGGCGGTGGAGCGAGACGTCGAGCTGGCTCCGGACCATGCGCATGATCGACTCGCACTCGTCGCTCGAGAGGCGCGCGTTCATCATGAAGGTGCGCCGCGTGCGCGAGAGCAGCTTCTCTCGCGCGCTCTGGAGCCAGCGCGCCGCGGTCGCGCGGTGCACCTGATAGAGCGAGCCGAGCTCGTCGATGCCGAGGCCGTCGACGATCTGCTGCTTGAGGAGCGTTCGCTCTTGGGCGTCGAGCGAGTCGAGCGCCTCTTGAAACGCCTTCTTGAACGCGGCGCGATACGCCGCCTTCATGTACGCGAGCTCGGGATCGTCTTCCTGCGCGCGGGCCTCGAGGAGCGCGTCGTCGGTCGGCGTCTCGCGGCCTTCCTTGCGGATCAGCTTGAGCGCGGCGCGCATCGCGGTGACGCGGAGCCAGGCGCGCAGATCGCCGGTGCCGCGATACTCGGTGATCCGCGGCGGCGTCTCGCCGTCGCCGACGAAGAGCAGGCGCCGGAGCCCCTGCTTCACCTCGCCCATGCGATCGGCGGTGAGCCCCATCTTACCGAGCGCCGCGTCGACGTCGGGGAAGTAGCGCACCTCGACGGCGGCGATGGCCTTCGCGTCGCCGGCGCCGCAGGCGCAGGCTGCCCAGAGATCGCCCGCCCGCGCGCTCTCGAGATCCGCCTCGGCGACGCGGCCGCCGAGGAACTCGGCGAAGCGCGCCTCGTCGAGGATCACCTCGGGGAAAGCCGCGCGTGCGCGGCTGACGGCGCCGGCGAGCGCCTCCTCGAGATCCGAGCGCGACGCGGAGGGCGCAGCCTTCGAAAAAGCGGCCGAAAGAGGTCGCGCGGCGCTCACCGGGCCACTATACCCTGTCCTCAGATCCGCGCATGGAGTGCCTCGACGAAGAGACGATCCTTGCCTTCGGCGGCGGCGAGCTCGAGGCGGGCAAGCGGAAGGCGGCGCAAGAGCACATCAACACGTGCGACGAGTGTCGCGCGCTCGTCAGCGCGGTCGCGCGCGCGTCGCGGCCCGACGCTGGCGAGGTCGCGGCCGATCCGGCGATGGCGGCGACGACGCCGGCGCGGGGGGCCCAGCTCTCCTCTTCGGCCGGCGGTCGCGCTGCTGGCTCTGCCGGTCCGGCGATCGCGCCCGTGCAGCCGGGCGACGTCCTCGCGGGGAAGTTCGAGATCGAGCGCGTCCTCGGCGCCGGCGGCATGGGCATCGTGGTCGCCGCGCGGCACAGGCAGCTCGATCAGCGCGTCGCGCTGAAGTTCCTCCTGCCGGTCGCGTGCGAGGTGCCGGGCGCGGTCGCGCGGTTCCTCCGCGAGGGCAAGGCGGCGGCGCGCATCACGAGCGAGCACGTCGCGCGCGTGATGGATACCGGCATGCTCGACGGGGGCGCGCCGTACCTCGTGATGGAGCACCTCGAGGGATCGGATCTCGGCGCGCTCGTGCAAGAGCGCGGGGCGCTGCCTGCCGTCGAGGCGATCGAGTACGTCCTCCAGGCGTGCGAGGCGATCGTCGAGGCGCACGATCTCGGCATCGTGCATCGCGATCTGAAGCCGGCGAACCTGTTCCTCACGCACCGCGCCGACGGATCGCCGCTCGTGAAGGTGCTCGACTTCGGCATCTCGAAGATCGAGGGCGGCTCGCGCTCGCAGCTCACGAGCGCGTCGATGCTCATGGGCTCGCCGCGCTACATGTCGCCGGAGCAGATGCTGAGCGCGAAAGACGTCGACGTGCGCACCGACGTCTGGGCGCTCGGCGTCGTCCTCTACGAGCTCGTCGCCGGCAAGCCCGTGTGGCAGGCCGACACGGTGCAGGGGCTCTGCGCGCTCATCGCGTCGGCCCCGGCGCCGGCGCTCCGCGCGTCGGCGCCCGACGCGCCGGCGCTGCTCGAGGAGGTGGTCGCGCGGTGCCTCACAAAGTCGCGCGACGATCGCATCGCGAGCGTGGCCGACTTCGCGCGGGCGCTCGAGCCGATCGCGCCCGACAGCGCGAAGACGTCCATCGAGCGCGTGCTCCGCGTCGGAGGGCGGCTCGCGAAGAGCCACCCGGCGCCGGCGCGCGCCGTCGCTTCACGTGGGGCCGACGCGACGACCGATCGAAGCGCCGATCGCGCGCCGCCGAGCCGCGCGGGCCTGCTCCTCGCGCTCGGCGTCGGGGCGCTGCTCGTCGCCGGCGTCGCGGTCAACGCCTTGCGCGCGCCGGCGGGCGCGCCTCCGGCGCCGGTCGCGGTCCAGCCTGCGTCTCCCTCAGCGTCTCCATCTCCGCCGACACCGGAGCCGAGCGCGATCGCGCCGTCGGCGTCTCCTTCCGACGTAGCGTCCGCGGCGTCGGCCGCGACTGCGCCCTCGGCGTCGATCGCGACGCGCCGCCTCCCGCGCGCGAGCGCAGCTCCGTCGGCGCCCGCCGCGCCGCCGTCGTCGGCGAACGTCGAGGCGCAGCCCTCCGCCACCGCGTCGAGCCGCGCGCTCACCGATCGAAAGTGACGAGACGATCCGAACGGCCCCTCGCGCTGGTCGCCCGCGCCCTTCCGTGTCCGTTCATCGCTCCTTCTGTACGCGAGCCCGCGCGCCGAGGCGATCTTCCCGCCCCGCTCTTCGTGCCAGTCACGAAGGGCGGCACGATCACGATGCGGAGGATGACCGACCAGAGCAATGCTCGATCTCGTTCGTCGTCTCGCTCGCCGTGTCGGGATCCCGTGCTTCTCACCGCCCGACTTGCGGAGGGCGTTCATCGGCTACATGCTCGATCTCGGCGTGGACATCAGCACCGTCCAGCACCTTGCCGGACATGCGCAGGTGACGAGGACGGCCCGATACGATCCTCGAGGTGACCATATCAGTCGTCCTGCAGCAGAAATGCTCCATGTCCCCTTCACGGCGAAGCGCTGATCACTTGCCCCTGGAGACGCCTATCCAAGCTGCTCAGTGAGGCGGCTCAGCGCTGACCTCACCAGGTCACGATCGGGATCTCGACGCGGGCACTTGCGGAGCGACTCCTCGTAGAGCCCTCGCGCTCGGCGCACGGATCCCTTCGTCTCATGAACGCGTCCGAGCCAGTACAAGTCGAACCATTCGCCCCGTTCTCTTGCGAGCCTTGCGGCGAGCCTGCCCTCCGCATCCAAGTCCCCGCGCGCGCGCGCGAAGAGTCTGAGTGCGACCAAGCAAGCCTCGGCCTCCTTGCGGTTCCCTGCTCGTAGTGCACTTCGACGTATCCGACGTACCGCTGCCGTCGCCGCGACGAGGTCGTCGCCGCTCAGCATGATCGCGTCAGCGAGCGTAGGCGCCTGCTTACTTGCCACCCATGCACCTGTCGAATGCCTTCTGCATGGAGTCGAGGCACTTCGCGGTGTCGCCCTCGTACTTCATGCAGTCGCGGAAGACGCGCTGCGAATGGTCGAAGCAGCGCTTTCGCTTCTTTTCGTCCCCGGCGTCACATCCGGAGTCGCCCGGTGGACCCGCATCATCAGGACCGGGACCCGGGCCTGGCGCTGGCCCTGGCCCCGCGCCGGGTCCCGGGCCGGGCCCTGGCCCCGGTGCCGGGCCTGGTGCTGGCCCTGGCCCCGGTGCCGGGCCTGGCCCCGGGCCGGGTGACGGACCCGACGGAGGTTGAGTCAGCGCGTCGTAGATCTTGTAGGCCACGTACGCTTCGATCGCGAGTTGCACCGCGATCGCAGCCGTTCCCGCTGCGAGCGCCCCCGTAGCCCAAAAGAGGCGTCCGGTCGGGTCAGAGAATCGGGCCGGATTCTGCCGTGGCCATGACCAGAGCGTTCCTCCCTGGGTAAAGTAGGCGAACTCATCGATCGCGAGGAACGCCCCCAGCTCGGGCGCCCACTGCCTCGCGCGCACGTCGTAGATGCCGCCCGCGACGCCGCTGAACCACCTTCCCTTCCACCGTAGCGGCTGGTCGCTGGTCGCCGTGTCCTCGAGGGTCTTGCCGAACGCCGAGTAGCGGTACCCGCCGACGCTCGCACCGCCGCTGGCGCGCAGCGCGCGCACGTTGCCCGCGAGATCGAGCTCGTAGTAGAGCGTGGAGCTCGTCGCGGGCCGCGTCATGCGGAGCGGGTGGTCGATGCCGTCGAAGAGGTAGCTCTCCTTCAGCGCGCCGGCGGAGTCGAGGGTCGCGACGCGGTCGAGGCCCTCGAAGACGTAGAACTCGCGGTCGGTGCCGCGAATCTTCGCGAACCTCCTCAGGTCGGAGTCGACGCCGTAGAGCTCGGGGAGGGCGGGGATGGGCTCTTGGGCTTCGCGGAGGAAGCCGGCGCGGCTCCATCGCAGCGTCGCTCCGCGAAGGGAGGTGACGCGGCCTCCGGCGTCGAGCGAGACGGGGAGCCCGCCGAGCGACGCGGGGACGGCGGCGTCGGCGAGGCCGCCGCCATCGAGGCGAGGCCGCTGGTGATCGAGGGCGACGCCGGCGTTCACCTTGAGCGCGCCGAGCGCGTTGTGCTCGTAGGTCTCGACGTCCACGGCGACGCCGCCCACCTCGCGCGTGACCTTCGTCAACCTGTCGAGCGCGTCGTATTCCAGCACGTCGGCGCCGTCCGGATCGGTCATCCTCACGGGGTTGGAGGCGGCGTCGTACTGGGCGGTGTAGCAGCGCGTCGTGCCCGCGGAGTACTCGTAGCAGCGCGAGGTGACGCGACCGAGATCATCGAAGACCTGGCGACGGACGTGTCCGTCGGGGTACTCGAGGAAGTCGCTCCGGCCCATCGCGTCGTGGCCGTATCGGTACGTGCCTTCGCCGCTCACGGTCTGCGTCGAGAGCAAACCTCGCGCGTCGTAGGTGAAGTCGTGGACGCCGTCGGCGTTGACCACGCGGCCGACGCGGCCGTCGGGGCGGTACGTGTAGCTCGAGACCGAAGTGATGGTGAAGATGCCGCTCGCCGCAAACTGCCGCGTGAGCTGGGTCACGCGGCCTCCCGCGTCGCGCACGAAGGTCTCGCGCATCGACGGATCGCCGCCGCCATAGAAGCCGTCGGTGCTCGTGACGACGAGCTCGAAGTCGTGCGCCAGCGAGGCGGCCTCGATGGCGCCTTCGGCGGTCCTCGCGCTGCTCCGTGATCTCATCACTGGAAGGCTCGTGAAGAGATTGTAGCCGAAGGCGTCGTCCCACTGCGGGCCTGCAGGGTTGACGTTGGGGAGCGTCGTCGACTCGATGGACAGGCCCGTGCGGTCCTTGCGCTTCAGGGTTCGCTTCCCGACGTCGAAGTAGTGGCTGAAGCCGAGCTCGAACGTCGCGTCGCGGTAGAGCGAGATCGCCGCCGGGTAGCCGGCCGTCGGATACGCGTTGTGGCCGAGCTGGTAGTCGCCGCTGCGCAGCACCCCGGTAAGGCTCGTGCTCGGCGCTGCAGCGTCCGCACCGCCCGCCATGAGAGTCGGGCCCGACCACGCGCCGCTCGCGGGGACGGTGTGGGCGTGTTGGTGCTTGCGTCCGAGCGTGTCGAGCATCGATTGCACGCGCCCGAGCTGATCGTGCGTCCACACCGTGCTGCGCCCGAGCTTGTCGGTGACGCTCTTGCGCTCGCCGGTCGGTTCGTACGCGTAGCTCTCGGTGAAGCCATGCGGGTCGGTCACCGCGGAGAGGCGCCGGTCGCCATCGTAGGTCATGGTCCACGCGACGCCGGCGGGCAAGTCCGGCGTGTGGATGCTCGTGACGAGGCTGTCTTGGGAGCAGCCGCAGCCGGCGTGCTCGTAGCCGTAGGTGGTGGCGTTGCCGAGCGCGTCGCGCGTCTCGACGACGCGGTTACGCGCGTCGAACGTCGCGAACGTCGTCGCCGTGCCGTCGAAGCTGCTCGTCACGTTGCCGAACGCATCTCGCGTGAGCGTCATCGAGCGGCCGAGCGTGTCGGTCCAGCCAAGCGCGTTCTTCGTCCCGCCAGCGTCGTCGTAAGCAACCGTCGTCGTCACGCCGCGCTCGGTCGCCGTCGCGACCAGACCGTCGGGACGATACGTCCAGCGTCGCTCGCGGCCGGTGGGCGACGAGCCCGTGAAGAGCGCAGCGTCGAAGATGCGCGTCACGTGTCCCGCCGCGTCGCGCTCGGTGTGCTCCGAGACGTTCGAGGGGCCACGGTACTCTTCGACGAGCCAGCCGCTCGCATCGTAAAACCAGCGATGCACGTCGAAGCCTGCGCCGACGTTCGCCTCGGCCTGGCGCACCGCGCGGCCGTGCGCGTCGAACGTGAGCGGGACGTCGAACGAGACGCCGTTGACGGTCGCCCGCCGCGCGCGCAAGAGGCGATTCTTCGTGCGGGACGCCGGATCGAACGTCAACCGGTCTTGTCGATCTAGAAGCTCGGTGGCGTACTCGAGCGCCTCTACGCGCGTGATCCCGTCGGCCACGAACGTGTCCTTCTCGACGACCCCGCGCGCGTTGACGACGAGATCGTGCGTCACGCCGCGCGCGTCCGTGTACGAGCCACGACGCTCCACACGTCCGTCCGCGTTGAAGATCGGTGGACTCGAGAGCGCGGCGAGCGTGCCGCTCGTCGCTCCCTCGGGCCTGGTCGCGCTCTGCATCGTGCCGTCGTCGCGGTAGGAGTAGGTCGTGACGTCGCCGCGCGGGCTCTTCTTCTCCGTCATGCGGTGGCTCTCGTACACGAAGTCGTGGCGCTCGCTCCCCGGCTCGAAGATTGACGCGAGATCGCCGAAGCCGTTGACCGTGAGCTCGGTGGCGCGCCCGCGCGCGTCGGTGATGCGCTGGATCTTGCCCTGCGCGTCGTACGAGAGCACGTTGTCGCCTCCCGCGGCGTCGGTGATCCGAGAGATCCGATCGCTCCGCGCGTCGGCGTAGCTGAGCGTCATGATCGTCTCGCCCGTCCGCCTCTTCTTCTCGATGAGGCGACCCGCAGCGTCGAAGCGCTCGACGATCGCCTTCGTCGTGTCGGTGAGCTCGTGCCCGCCGCCGGGCACGGGGCGGAGCACGCGCGTCGGATCCCACTCGCTCGAGAGGCGGTCGACGTCGAGGCGCACGAGCGGCCCGCCGCTCCCGTCGTTGCGCGTGAGCAGCGCCGAGCCCGTGAGGCCGAGCATGCTCGTGCGCACGGCGGCGGGATCGAGCGACAGCTCGTCGGCGTCGCGCGTCATCAGGAGCCACTCGGCCTCCTTCGCCTGCGGATCGAACGCCGCCACGCCATAGGTCGTGACGACGTGGAGGATGCCGTCTTCGGAGACGGTGAGCCCGACGGGCTCGCGCACCGACAGCGTCACGCCCGCGTAGCGCTCGCCGATGGGCGCCGCCGGCATCGCCGAGCCGTCGCCCACCACGAGATCGACGGCGCTCGCGCCGCCGATCTCGCCTCCGACCGGCTTGACCACGTAGACCGCGTTGCGACGACGGTCCGCGAGGTAGAGGACTCCGCCTTCGCCGAACGAGAGACCTCGAGGCTCGGCGAAGCGAACGCCCGAGAGCGGCGAGCGCGGCCAGAGGCGCACGTCGCCGCCGCTCGCGAGCGAGAGGGCCTCGAGCGCCGGCGCCGCGTCCGACAGGCGCGCGCGATACAGCACGCTCCCGAAGCCGTCCGCGTAGAGCACCAGATCCCCTCGCGCCGCGACGTGCGCTTGCGAGAACGGCGGCGCGCCGGCGCGCGTCGCGAGGATCCGCGAGCCGCCCGCGCCGACGTCGAAGAGCGCGTCGCGCGTCGCGACGACGAAGTGACGCTGCGATCCGACGTAGCCGATCGCGAGACCGTGCGTCGGCGCTCCGAAGCCGAGGCCGGAGAGGACCGCCGTCGTCGCGCCGGTCACCGGGTTGACGAGGTCGATGCGACCGTCGTCGCGCGCCGCGAAGATCTCCCCGGTGCGCTCGTCGCGCGCGAGCGAGAAGCCGAACGGCAACCCAGCCAGCCCGCGAGCGTGCGCGCGCGGGCGAAAGAGCTCGTCTTGGCCGCTGCCCGAGAAGACGTGCGCGACGTCGCCCGCGCGGTAGAGGCGCGACAGCTCGCGCAGCGCCCATCCGGCGCCGAAGGGCGAGCTCACGCGATGCGCGACGAGCTCGTGCGTGTCGAGCGTCGCGACCGGACCGTCTTCGAGCGACGTCTGCGTGCCCGGCGCCGACGGATCGACCACGCCGAACGTCGTCCCCGCGGCGATGCACGAGCCCGGCGTCCCTGCGCGAAGGACGCTGCGCGCGAGATAGAGCCCCGGCGCCGGCGCCTCGCTCGCCGAGAGGAGAGGAAGGTCGACGAAGCCGCCGTACTCGACGTCTTTGTTGGAGAGACCGAGCGCGAACGTCTCGCTCGACGTCGAGCCCGCGATCGAGCGCGTGAGCGTGAGCGGCACCGGCGGCGACTGACCGAGCGTGCATGCCGTCGTCTGCGGCAAGCAGCGCCCGAACGGCGCGAGCCCCGGGGTGCCGGGCGCGTCGGCGCTCGGCACGCACACCGCTTCGAAGCGCACGCCCCGGATCGGCACCGCGAACGACGAGCGCTCGATCGCCGCGTAGTCCGTGGGCGCGGTGCCCAGGCGCCGACTGCCTGCGAGCCCGCTCTGATACACGAGCGTCAGCCCGAAGTCTTCGTCCTTCGCGAGGTACGTCGGCAGCGCGATCTCCATGCCGACCGATCCTCCCGCGACGTCGCAGCGGCTCGCGATGGGAGAGCCGGGCCCGCCGAGCGGACCGCCCGGACCATCAGGACCGCCAGGGCCGTCACACGGAGGCGGCGGACTCGGAGGCGGGCCGGGGCTCGGCCCCGGGCTCGGCCCCGGCCGGCCTGGCATGTTGCAGTCGTAGGGGCTGAAGTGATCGGTCTGAAATGTGAACCGCGCGCTCGCGGCGTCCCAGAGCGCGAGCCCGACGTGCTCCCAATGACCTTGCGAAGTATCGAAGTAGCCCGTCGGGATCGCGAGCGACGTCGGTAGGTTTCGCCAGTTCACGACGCGCACCGTCACGGGCTGGGAGAAGACGAGACCGTCGGGCGCGAGATCGAAGTAATACTGCGTCGGCGTCGTGTCCGGCAGCGGCGCCGGCATGTCGTCGCGGTTCGAGATCGACGTGATGCGGATGTTCTCCGTCGTCGCGAGCGCGCCCGGCGGAATGACGACCTCGATACGGCCCGTCGAGTCCACGGCGGTGCCGCCTGCGGGGCCGATCGCCGTCACGCGCGAGTCGGCGTCGGCGAGCTTGATGACGCCGAGATCGAGCGCGTCGCCCGCGTGGAGCCACGCGTCGCGGTGGGCGGTCAGGTGTCCGCTCGACGCGACGTGGAGCACCACGTGCGCCGGCGGCGTCCGCTCCGCTTCGCTCTCGCGGAACGACGTCAAGCGCAGGCGGAAGCTCCCGTCGGCGCCCGTCGACACGGCGACGTCGCTCCGCGGCGCGCCCGGCGCCGAGCTCGGCGACGCCGGCGCGTCGACCACCGTGAACGTCGCGCCGGTGATCGCGCCGCCGCCGCTCGACACGAGCTTGCCCATGAGCGACGCGCGCGTCTCGAACGGCGCATCTCCCGCCGTCGGGGTCGGATCGCAGTTGGGGATCGGCGTCGTGAAGCATCCGCTCACCGGCGAGCAGCCGCGCGTCTCGCACGTCGTGGAGACGCCGCAGTTGAGCGGACTGCCCGGCGCGCAGCTCCCGAGGCCGTCGCACGTCGCGATGCCGGTACAAACATTCGGCGATGGATCGCAGATCGTGCCTGCAGCGACAGGTGTCTCCTGACAGCCGAGCGTCGGATGGCAGCTCGACCTGACGCACGGGCCCGACGGAGCGCACGTAGGTGGGCTCGTCGCCACGCACACGCCGGCGCCGTCGCATTGGCCGGCTCCGTTGCAGACGTCACCGTCGTCGTCGCACGAGGTCCCTGCGGGAGAGGGGGCCGTCACCACGCCCAAGAGCGGATGGCACGTCGTCACCGCGCACGAAGAAGGCGGCGGAAGGACGATCGGCGGTCCTGCGATGCACACGCCGCTCACGCACGCGTCGTTCACCGTGCAGACGTTCGAGTCCGCGTCGCACGCCGTACCGTCGGGCGCCGGCACCTCTTGGCACGAGCCGCTCACACAGCTCGCGATCGTGCACGGCGAGGTGCTCACGCATGTCGCCGGCGTGCATGTCGGACCGCTATCGACGCCCGTATCCGGGATGCTTGCGTCGACGCCAGCGTCGCTCGCGCAGCCGATCTCCTCGAGTGTCACCGTCGCCACCGTCGGGCCGTTGAGGTGAACGCCCAGCTCGACCTCTTCTGCGGTGATCGATTGACCGCCGCGGAAGCCGTGCGTGCACAAGAGCAGCTTCGCCGTGTAAGAAGGAAAGCGCGGTCCGCTCGCGTAGAGGCATAGAACGTCGCGATTCGACCCCGCGCGATCGATCTCCAGATCGACAAGATGTCGTGCGTGCGGGTTTGCTTGCGTCAGCGCGATCTCCTTCGGGATCGCGAACGTCATCGGCGGATCGAGCACGACCTCTTGCTCCGAGCCGCGATGATGGCGCCGCGCCAGGCGGCCTCTCAGCTCGCGGCGAGCGACCAGCGTCACGCTCCGGCACGCGCCTGCCTCGCCGTCGCGAGAAGCGTCCGCGGAGAGCGCCGACGACGCGCTCTCTGCGGTCTCGTCGTTAGCGTCATCGCTCGCGCCGCAACCCGCCGCGCTCGAGATGACGACCGATAGCACCAGTCCGGCGGCGGCCGCGCCTCGGCCACGACGATTCCACCCCATCGACGCCCCCTCTGCACGCGTTCGACCCCAATCGCGCGAGCTTTGATTCGTACGGGGCGATCATGCAGGCGTCGACCGCAAACGAACCAGAAGCGTGAAATTCGTGAGACCAGGTGCCGCAAGGTGGGCGCGGCTCCGATGACGTCGCGACGTCGGTCAGAACAAGCGCGAGGCCGTGTCGTCGGCGAAGAGCCACGCGGCGCGAGGGATCCGAAGGACGTCGCCCTCGCGCACGAGGCGCTCTCGCGCTGCGAGCCGATCGATCGCGCGGAGGCGCTCGGGCGTCCATGGATCGACGCCGAGATCGGCGCCCGCCGCGCCGAGATCGAGCCCCGTCGCGAGGCGCAAGCCCAACATGATCCGCTCGCGGAGGAGCGCGCTCGCGTCGAGGGCCTCGGTGAAGACGCTGACACCGTCGCCCTCGCCGAGGACGTCGCTCGCGATCGCGCGCGTGCCCTCGACGTAGCGCCGCGGCTCGATCGCGTTGCGCCACCTCAGGCCTCCCGCGCCTTCGCGCACGAAGCCGTACGCCGCGCACCCGAGGCCGAGGTACTCGTCGCCGCGCCAGTAGGCGAGGTTGTGTCGCGCTTCCTGGCCGGGCTTGGCGTAGTTCGAGATCTCGTAGTGCGCGAGGCCGCGCGCCTCGAGCGCGCTCTCGATCGCGAGGAACGCGTCGGCGACGATCGCCTCGTCGGCCATCGGCAAGAGGCCGCGCTTCTTCCGCTCGCCGAACTGCGTGCCGGGCTCGATCGTGAGCTGATAGCACGAGAGGTGCTCGAGGCCGGTCGCGGCGAGGGTCTCGGCCTGGGCGCGCGCGTCGTCGGCGGTCTGATCGGGCAGGCCGAAGATGAGATCGGTCGACACGCGCGCGATCCCCGACGCGAGCGCGGCCTCGATCGCGCGGCGCGCGCCGTCGGGATCGTGCAGGCGGCCGAGGAAGCGGAGCTGCTCGGCGCGCAGCGACTGCGTCCCGATCGAGAGCCGATCGACGCCCGCGTCGCGGAGGGCCGTCGCGCGATCGCGATCGAGCGAGGTCGGGTTGCACTCGACGGTGATCTCGAGACCTTCGCTCGTGGAGAAGAGCGCGCGCAGGCGCGCGAGCACGCGGCCGAGCTCGCGCGGCTCCCAGAGGCTGGGCGTGCCTCCGCCGAAGAAGACGCTCGCGATCGTGATCGCGTGGCCGCGCTTCTCGAGCTGGCGCAGGCGCCCTTCGGCCTCGCGCACGATCGCGTCCGCGTATCCGGCGTGATCGATGCTCTCGCGCTCGGACGCGTAGCTCACGAAGTCGCAGTACGGGCACTTCGCGAGGCACCAGGGGAAGTGGACGTAGATCGACGCCAAGCGACGGCAGCCTAGCGCGGCGCGGCGGGCGGCGCCGGCGTGGGGGAACGCGCACCGAAGTGCTTCGAGCCGAAGTACGCGCCCGCGAACGCGCAGACCCCGAGGATCGCGATCGCGACGAAGACGACGAGGCCCGTGCGCTTCTTCGGGGGCGCGATGCGCGCGGTGGTCGCCGTGCGCGACGGCGACGGCGCCGGACGGGCCGGGGGCGGGGGGCTACGCCCCGCGACGTTCGCGAGCGCGGGAGGGGGCTGGCGGAGCGGGAGCGTGCCCGCGCCGCCCTTGTCGGGAAGCGTCTTCGCGAGCTCCGGCGGAGGGTCGGGCGCGAGCGGCGCGAGATCCGAGAGCTTGAGCGCCTTGAGCTCGGAGGGGACCTCACGCGACAGAAGCGTCTGCGCGTGGCCTGCCTGCGGGCCCGGCGCGCCCGGCGCGGGCTGGGCGGAGGCCATCGTCGCTGCCATCGCCGCTCGGACGATCGGCTCCGTGTTCGGCGGCACGCCGAGGCTGCCGCCCTGGGGCTTGGTCGTCGCCATCGCCTCGCTCGGCAGCGCGACGTTCGGCGAGCTCTCCGTCCGGATCGCGGACTCCGACGTGCTCGAAGGCGCGTCGTCGACCTCGAGCTGCGTGATCTCGCTGCGCTCCGTGCGCGCCTCGCTCGTTCGATCCGCCTTGCCGGCGATCGCGTCTTCGAGCGCGACGACCACCTCGTCCATCGACGCGAAGCGATCCTCGGGCGACGGCGCGAGCGTGCGCGCGATCACGGCCGCGACCGCGGGCGTCAGCTCGGCGATGACGGTGTCGAGCGGCGGCGGCATCGCGGGCGCGGTCATCGCGCCCCCCGGGTGCTTGCCCGCGAGCAGCTCGTACGCGGTGACGCCGAAGGCGTACTGATCGCTCCGCGCGTCGACCTCGGCCCCCGCGAGCTGCTCCGGCGCCATGTAGCGCGGCGTTCCGAGGACGTGACCCTGCTGCGTCCGGAAGCTCACCGGGGCGTTCGGCTTCGCCAGACCGAAGTCGAGCACCTTCACGACGCCGTCGTCGGAGATCATCACGTTCGAGGGCTTGACGTCGCGGTGCACGACGCCGGCCCGATGCGCCGCCGAGAGCGCGCGCGCCATCCCGACGAGCCACTCGAGCTTGCGCGCGATCGACGCTCGCGCGTCGCCTATATAAGTCAGGAGCGGCGCGCCGGTGACGAGCTCCATGACGATGTAGAACGTCCCGGCCCACTCGCCGATGTCGTGGATGGCCACCGTGTTCGGGTGGGCGAGCGCAGCCGCAGCGCGCGCTTCACGGAAGAGCCTCGCGACCGCGTCGGGGTTGACGGCCGAGGTGTCGGCCCGAAGGATCTTGAGCGCGACCTTGCGCCGTAGCTTCGTGTCGCTCGCACGGTAGACCTCGCCCATGCCCCCGCGGCCGATGAGGGACTCGACCTCGTACCGCTCGAAGGTATCGCCGGCCGACAAACGGGGAAGGCGTGACGCGCCCACGGAGCATGCAGGCTACCACGCAAGCTTCCGCTCCTGCCGATCCGTTGCCGCGGAAAACCGGGGGTGTTACGTTCAAAATCGGGTTTTTGGCGGGTCGCCGCGCTCGGCCGCCTGACCGGAGTCGCTCTCTTCCTCATGCTAGAGGTCACGGACATCATCGACCGCGTTCGGGCGTATCAACCCGCCGCAGACGCTGAAATGATCAAGCGCGCCTACGACTACAGCTCGAAGGCGCACACCGGGCAGAAGCGCAAGTCGGGCGACCCCTACTTCATCCACCCCGCGTCCGTCGCCGGCATCATCACCGAGCTCAGGCTCGACACCGCGAGCGTCTGCGCGGGCCTCCTCCACGACGTCGTCGAAGACACGCTCGCCACCACGAAAGATCTCGAGCGCGAGTTCGGCAACGAGATCGCGACGCTCGTCGACGGCGTCACCAAGCTCGGCAAGATCAACTTCACCTCGAAGGAAGATCGCCAGGCGGAGAACTTCCGCAAGATGGTCGTCGCGATGGCGCGCGACATCCGCGTGCTGCTCATCAAGCTCTGCGATCGCGTCGACAACATGCGCACGCTCGAGCACATGAAGCCCGAGGCGCAGGAGCGCATCGCCCGCGAGACGATCGAGATCTACGCGCCGCTCGCGAACCGCCTCGGCATCCAGGCCTTCAAGAGCGAGCTCGAAGATCTCTCGTTCCGCTGGCTCGAGCCCGACTCGTACTCCGAGGTCCAGGCGGCCGTACAGAAGACGAAGAAGGAGCGCGACAAGTACATCGCGGAGGTCTCGAAGACGCTCTCGAGCCGCCTCGCCGAGCAGGGCTTCGCCGCCGAGGTCAACGGCCGCGCGAAGCACCTCTACTCGGTGTGGCGGAAGATGAAGGCCAACGAGTGCTCGATCGAGCAGATCCACGACATCATCGCGTTCCGCGTCGCGGTCGAGAGCGTGAGCGACTGCTACGCCGCGCTCGGCGTCATCCACTCGAAGTGGACGCCGGTGCCCGGCCGCTTCAAGGACTACATCGCGCTCCCCAAGCCGAACATGTACCAGTCGCTCCACACGACGGTCATCGGCCCCGGCCGCGAGCGCATCGAGATCCAGATCCGCACGCACGAGATGCACCGCGTGGCCGAGCGCGGCATCGCCGCGCACTGGAAGTACAAGGAGCGCCACGGCGGCGGCATCGCCGAGAGCGACGCCCAGCGCTTCGGCTGGCTCCGCCAGCTCATGGAGTGGCAGAAGGATCTGAAGGATCCGGCCGAGTTCCTCGAAGGCGTGAAGGTCGATCTCTTCCAAGACGAGGTCTACGTCTTCACCCCGAAGGGCGAGGTCCGCGTCTTCCCGCGCGGGTCGACGCCCGTCGACTTCGCGTTCGCGATCCACTCGCAGCTCGGCGAGCACATCACCGGCGCCCGCGTGAACGGAAAGCTCGAGCCCCTCCGCTACAAGCTCCGCAACGGCGACGTCCTCGAGGTCGTCACGTCGAACACGCAGCAGCCGAGCAAAGACTGGCTCGACTTCGTCGTCACGACGCGCGCGCGCGCGAAGATCCGCAATTTTCTCCGCCAGGAGCAGCGCGACAAGTCGCTCAAGCTCGGTCGCGAGCTGCTCGAGCGCGAGTTCCAGAAGGCGAGCGTGTCGCTCTCGAAGCTGCTCAAGAACGACAACGAGCTCCGCAAGGTGTTCGAAGCCGTCAGCGTCGGCAACCTCGACGAGCTCTTCATCGCCATCGGCTACGGCAAGATCGATCCCAAGGAGGTGCTCGACGTCCTCGCGCCGCCGTCGATCGACGGCGCCAAGAGCATCCCGCCCGAGCAGCTCCGCGAGGGGCGCATCGCCGGCTTCGTCCGCAAGGTCATCAAGGGCGACGACGGCGGCATCCGCCTCAACGGCATCGACGACGTCCTCGTTCGCTACGCCAAGTGCTGTAACCCGCTCCCCGGCGACGACATCCTCGGCTTCATCACGCGCGGCCGCGGCGTCACCATCCACCGCCGCGGCTGCCCCAAAGCGTTCGACACCGATCCGGAGCGCCGCGTCGAGATCAGCTGGGATTCGAAGGCGAAGATCAACCGCGCCGTGCAGCTCCGCGTCGTCACCGCGAACCGCCCAGGCATCCTCGCGACCGTCGGCCACACGTTCAGCCAGATGGGCATCAACATCAGCGAAGCGAACTGCCGCGCCGGCGACGACGGCAAGGCGGTCAACGTCTTCACGTTCGTCTGTCAGGACCTGAACCAGCTCAAGGGCGTGATGCGCGCGCTCCAGAAGGTGCAGGGCGTCGTCGCCGTCGAGCGCGCGTAGCGCTCACTTCACCGCGGGCGGCTTGGGCGGCTCGTCGTCGTCTTGCACGCACGACGCGAGGTCGAAGAGCAGGAAGAGGAGCGCCTTCTCCTGCGCGGTGAAGCCCGTCGTCTTGCAGTTGCCGGGGAACGTGCCCGTGGAGTCGTCGCCGCTCGAGACGTGGATGTCGGTGTAGACGCCGCGCCCGCACTGCTGCTCGGGCGCGAGATCGACCGGCGCGTTGAACGAGTAGAACTTCGTGTCCTGGTTCGGCGCGTGGATCCAGCGGCGCGACGCGTCGGGCGCCGCGCCCGCGCCCGGGACCGTGGTGACGTTGCGCCGGAGCTCGGTCATCGCGACCTTGGCGCGCGTGGTCGACGCGCCGACGTTGACGAGCCAGTCGGCGAACGCTTCGCCCTTGGCGAAGCTCGTGTCGATGTCGACGGTCTGATCGCCGGCGTTCTGGTTCGGCGCCCACGACGCGGTCTTCGCGAGATCCGCCGGGCCGTTCTTGAACCACGTGTAGTGGAAGTGCGAGGCGAAGACGCGTCCGCCCGCGTCGAGGTAGCTCTTCAAGTTGCTCCTCGCCGCGGCGCTCTTGGTCTGATTGTGCTCGTCGCCCTCGCACGAGAGGATGACCATGTCGTAGCGCTTGAGCGCGTCGGCGTCGTTCCACAGCGCGGTCGCCGCGGGCGTCGACGCGTCGATCTGCGCGCCGTTGCCGCGGAACAGGTGGATGCGCGCGGCGCCGTCGGGGTTGCCGATCTCCGCCTCGACGCCGAGCTTGCGCACGAAGCACTCGAGCGAGTCGGCGCTGCCGGTCGTGATCGCGATCTTCGGGATGTCGCCTTCGTCTTTGTTGCGCGGGAGGCGCGTGAGATCCTTCGCGAGGGGCGTGTCGGCGCACTGCGCGACCGAAGGCACGGTGATCTGGCGGCGCCAGCGGCCGATCTGGACGACGAGCGGCACGTCGGCGCCGACGGGGACGTCCTCGAGGACGAACTCGCCCTTCGCGTTCGTGAGCGCGGTCGCGATGGGGCGGCCCGAGGGCACCGTCCCGCACTGGTCGCAGACGACGCCGGGGACGAACGCGTCGACCGGTGCGTTGGGGACGTACACGAGCGCGTTGTAGAGCGGGACGGAGCCCGACGGGTCGTACACCGTCCCCGACAGCGTCGTCTTGCCGCCGCCGGAGCACGTGACCTTGCGGCACTCGAGCCCGACGCACGCGCGCGCGTCGCCGCCGTCGACGAGGAACGGAGGCGCGCCGTCGAGGTCGCGGTCGTCCGGGCCGGCGTCGAATTCGCTCGCGTTGCCCGAAGAGCCACACGCGCCCACGGACGAAGCCGCGAGCACCATCCCCACGAGACCGACCGAGAGCGTCCAGCGTGCCCGCATGAATGCATGTACATCGCACGCGCCGTGCCGCGCGCGGGGAGCGGGAAATCGAGGCGGATCGGGGCTCGAGCACCGATCGTCGCGTCAGGCGGCTGTGCCGGGATGAGCCGCCTCAGATCAGAACGTGCCGACGACGGAGAGGCCGTTCTCTCGAGGGCTCAGCTGGGGAACCAGGCGCACCTTGAGCCCGTCGGCCTTGGCGGTGGTGGTCTTCTCCTCGTTGCTCGGCGCGGAGAAGAAGAGGTAGGCCCCGAACCCGATCATCACCGCGCCGACCGCGCCGAGGACGACCGTCGGCACCGCGCGGTCCTTCGCCTTCTGTTCGTTCTCGTCGTAGGCGGCGGCGGCCGCCCGCGCGGCGACGGGATCCGGCGCGCGCGAGCAGTCGACCCTGCCGCTGCGCACCACGCACCCCTGGCGCTTCTGGTCGAGATCCTCTTTGTCGGAGCCGTAACCGAGGTACCAGAGCGCGTTCACGACGCCGACGCCGAACACGACGAGGCCGGTCGTCCCCACGCCCAAGCCGGTCCACTTCTGCCAGCCCCAGCCGCCGCCGCTCGTCTCGGGCGGAGAAGGCGGGGGAGAGGCGGGGGACGGCTCGAGGGCGGGCTCGCCGAGCACCACCGCGACCGTCGTCCGGTTCTTCGCCGTGAGGCGGCGATCGCGTCGACCCTTCGCCGCGATCACGATCTCGTGGTCGGCCGCGCTCTTCAGCCAGACCTCGCCGTTGTAGCGGCGCGCCGGGACGAAATCGCCGTCGACGTCGACGCGCAGGCCCGCGGCGCTCTCCACCTCGGGCGTGACCTGGAGGATGACGTAGTCGTGCGTGTCGTGGAGCTTGGCGATCGCGTCACGCGCGTCGCTGACGCGCGCGTCGCCCTTGGCCGCCGCGAAGTCGTGCGCCTTCTTGTAGGCGTCTACGGCGTCGTAGAGCCTCGCAGGCTGTTCCTTGCCGAGCTGCTCGTGGCAGATGCCCTGATTGAAGTACGCGCCGAACGAAGGATCGGCGTCGGCGCTCTGCTTGAAGAGGGTGAGCGCGCGCTCGTAGTGCCCGGCGTCGCGCTCCTTCTTGGCTTCGTCGAAGAGCTTCGTCGCCCGCGCCTCCGACTCCGGCGTCGCGTGCACCGCCGGCGCGAGCGTCACCAGGGCAGCCGCGAAGGCGACACGAAGGAGGCGGCGCCGCATCGCGTCTCATTGTGAGGCAATTGCGACGAGATTTGAAGAACGCGGCCGAGCGCGGAGATCAGCGGTCGTCCTTGGGGCTCTTCTTCGCGCTGGCGGAGCTCTTGGGCGCCGGCGTCGTCGCCGCCGTCTTCGCGGGAGGAGGCGGCGCCGGCTTGACCGGAGGCGCCGCGACGACCGGAGGCGCGGGCTTCGGCGCCGGAGGGCGGGCTGTCGCGGCGGCGAGCGTCGTCGGCGGCGGCGATGGAGCGACCGCGATCGCCGCGGTCTGCGTGGGCGCCGGAGTCGGATTCGGCGAAGCGCCGAGGATCGTCGGGCTCGGCGGCGGCTCCGGCGGCGGGCTCGGCTCGGCCGAGAGCGGCGCGGTCGGCGGATCGACGACCGACGCGGCCGCCGCCGCTTTGTTCTTGTTGTGACCCCGCGCGACGATCGCCGCGCCGCCGAGCACGAGGCCGAGGACGAGCAGGGAGCCTGCGCCGATGGCGAAGGGGATCGCCATGCTCCGCCGGTGCGGGCGCGTGGGACCACCCGTGTCCCACGCGTCGATGGTCTTGCTCATCTCTTCCGGGTGGCTCACGGCAGGGGCGGTGACGAGCGTCGGGATCTCCGTCTTCTGCACCGTCTGCATCACGTGCAGGACGCGTCTCGCGGAGCCCTCGGTCGCGGCCCAGGGCTCGAGCGCGAACGCGAGCTCGGCGACGGTCTGGAAGCGCTGCGCGGGATCCTTCGCCAGACACTTGACGATGACGGCCTCGAGATCGTGCGGCAGCCCTTGGACCCACCGCGACGGCGGCACCACGGGATCCTTCAGCACCATCGCGCAGATCTCGGCGAGGCCCGACGCGTCGAACGGCACTCTCCCCGTGAGCAGCTCGTAGAGGCAGACGCCGAGCGACCAGATGTCGCTCCGCGTGTCGACGTCCTTGGCCGACTTCATCTGCTCCGGCGACATGTACTGCGGCGAACCGAAGACGGCGCTCGTCGCCGTGAGCGAGACGTCGCCCATCTGGCCGATCGTCTTCGCGAGACCGAAGTCGAGGACCTTCACGAACGGCCGCCCGTCCATCGTCTTCGTCAGGAAGAGGTTCTTCAGCTTGATGTCGCGATGGATCATGGCGAGGCTGTGCGCCTCGGCGAACGCCTCGCAGGCCTGGAGCAAGTAGTCGACCGCGACGTGCGGCGGCATCGGCCCCGTCCGCTGCAAGACCTCGTCGAGATCCTGACCGTCGAGGTACTCCATCACCATGTACGGCTCGCCGTTCTTCAGCTTGCCGACGTCGAGCACGCGCGCGGTGTGCGGGCTCTGGAGGCGAACGGCGGCCCGCGCTTCGCGCGCGAAGCGCTCGGCGTGCGCGGGCTCCGCCATCGCCTCCTTCAGCATGAACTTCAGCGCGACGCGCTGACCGAGCTCCACGTGTCGGGCGGCGACGACCATGCCCATCCCGCCGGCGCCGAGCACCCGCTCGACGCGGTATTTCCCGCCGAGCACGTCACCGGCTTTCACGCGGGCGGACATACCCGGCCAGCATAACACCAGCCGCCGACCAGCCGGCTTGTTCGCCGCGCCGGAGGCGACTACTAGAGGAGGGCGTGGTCGACATGAAGGTCAGTGTAGTCGGCGGTGGCCTCGCGGGGTGCGAGGCGGCATTTCAGCTCGCGGAGCGCGGTTTCGCGGTCGATCTCGTCGAGCAGAAGCCGCTCGCGCGCACGCCGGCGCAGAGCATCGACGGCCTCTGCGAGCTCGTTTGTTCGAACTCGATGCGGGGCGCCGCGCTCGTCAACGCCGTCGGGCTCCTGAAAGAGGAGCTCCGTCGCTGCGGCTCGCTCGTGATGGCCGCCGCCGAGATCGCGCGCGTGCCCGCGGGCGGCGCGCTCGCCGTCGATCGCGACGTCTTCTCGAAGGCGGTCACCGATCGCATCCGCGCGCATCCGCGGATCACGGTGCGCGCCGAGATCGTCGAGGCGATCCCCGCGGCGTCGCCCGAGGCGCCGGTCATCCTCGCGACCGGGCCGCTCACGGGCGACGCGCTCGCGGCGGACATCGCGCGCACCGTCGGCGCCGAGCACCTCGCGTACTACGACGCGATCGCGCCCATCGTGAGCGCCGAGTCGATCGATTGGTCGAAGGTCTTCAAGCAGTCGCGATGGGGCAAGGGCGCGCCGGTCGACGGTTCGTCCGACGCGATCGCGCTCGATGCCACGGCGCTGGGCGACGAGGCCTACGTCAACTGCCCGTTCGACGAGGCCGGCTACAAAGCGTTCGTCGCCGCGATCGTGGGCGCGCAGAAGGTCGAGCCGCGATCGTTCGAAGACGTGCGCTACTTCGAAGGCTGCTTGCCCGTCGAGGTCATGGCCGCGCGCGGCGAGATGACGCTCGCGTTCGGGCCGATGAAGCCCGTGGGCCTGACCGATCCGCGCACCGGCCGTCGGCCTTACGCCGTCGTCCAGCTCCGGCCCGAAGATCAGGCGATGACGGCGTACAACCTCGTCGGCTTCCAGACGCGCATGACGTGGGGCGATCAAGCGCGCGTGCTCAAGATGATCCCAGGCCTCGAGGAGGCGGAGTTTCTCCGCTTCGGCAGCGTGCACCGCAACACGTTCGTCGACGCGCCGAAGCTGCTCGACGAGCGCATGCAGCTCCGCGCGCGCCCCGGCGTGTTCCTCGCGGGTCAGGTCACCGGCGTCGAGGGGTACGTCGAGAGCTGCGCCGGCGGTCTCGTCTGCGCGATCCTCCTCGCGCAGTCGCTCCGCGGGCTGCCGATCGCGCCTCCGCCGGAGACGACGGCGCTCGGCGGGATCCGCACGCACCTCATGCGACCGAACGAGCGCTTCCAGCCGTCGAACATCACGTGGGCGTGCATCCCGCCCGAGCCGGGTCGCAAGCTGAAGAAGCGCGATCGCTATCAGGCGCTCGCCGATCGCGCCTTGCGAGACCTCGACGCCTGGCTCTCGAGCGCGCCGCTCGCGCGCGCGACGAGCTAGCTTCGTTCTCCGAACAGCCCGCCGGCGCCGCCCGAAGGGCAGAGGCCGAGCGACGCGGCGCGCGAGGCGAAGGCCTCGATCGACGCGCGCAAGGGATCGTTCGTCATCTCCATGAAGCGCCAAGCTTCGTCGAAGTCGACGCGCTTGCCCGGGTTGCCGAGATGGCGGCGGAGCTCGGCGTAGGCTTCCTCGCGCGTGGTCGCCGGATCGCGCAGGGATCGCTCGACCTCGTCGCGGAGCGCCGCGGCGAGCGCCGTCACGCGCGGATCGCTCGCGCGATCGCGGCGGGTGACGAGGATCGCCGTCGAGAAGCGGCCCGCCTCCCAGAGATCGCGCTCGTCGACGAAGCGGATCGCGCCGAGCTCACGCACGAGGCGCGTCGCCCAGGGCTCGGGGAGCCAGGCGCCGTCGAGATCGCCGCTGCCCATCTGCGCGAGGATGGTCGCGGGCGCGATCGCGACGACGCGGACGTCGCCGCCGGCGGCGGCGTCACGGAGCCCGTGCGCGGCGATGAAGTGACGGAGCGCGACGTCCTGCGTCGTCCCGATCTGCGTGACGGCGAGCCGCTTGCCCGCGAGATCCGAAGGACGCACGACGCGCGATCGCGCCGTGACGACGAGCGAAGCTCCGCCGGACGCGCAGCCGCCGAGCACCCGCAGGCCGTGGGATCCGCCGGCGTGACGCGCGTGATGCACCACGACCGCCGCCGGTCCCGCGGTGCCGACGTCGATGGCGTCGCCGATGAGCGCCTCGGTGACGCGCGGGCCTCCGCGAAAGAGGCGCGACTCGACGCGCACCGGCGCGAGGGCGCGCGCGACGCGGCCCGATCCGAGGCCTGCGAGGAGCGGCGCGTGCGTGAGGTTCGCCATGACGCCGACGCGGATCGACGGTCTTCCGTCGCTCCGCGCGATCGCCGCGCCTCCGACGGCCGCGGTCGCCGCGACGCCCGCGATCCCGGCGAGGAAGGTCCGTCGCTTCACGACGCCTTGGGGGCGTGCAGCCCGCACTCGGTCTTGCCCGACCACGCCCAGCGGCCTGCGCGCTCGTCTTCGCCCTCGGCGACGGCGCGCGTGCACGGGGCGCATCCGATCGAGAGATACCGGCGCGCGACGAGCGGATGCTCGGGCAGATCGTGCGCCGCGAGGTAGCGCGCGACGTCGTCGCGGGTGAGCGTCGCGATCGGATGGACGCGCACGAGCGCGCCGTCGGCCTCGAGGATCGCGACGCCGCTACGCGTGCGGCTCTGATCGCGCCGGAGCCCCGAGACCCACGCGCGCGCGCTCGCCTTGAGCGGCGCGATCGGCGCGACCTTGTTGAGGCCGCAGCAGAGATCCGGATCGCGCTGTTGAATGTCGTCGCCGTAGCGCGCGACGAAGTCCGCCCGCGCGACGTCGGGTCGAACGATCGCGAGCGTCAGCCCGAGGCGGCCCACGAGCGCGTCGCGATAGGCGATCGTCTCCGGGAACAGGAAGCCGGTGTCGATGAACGTGACGGGCAGCGCGCGCGCGACGACGCTCCAGAGGTGGAGCAGCACCGCGCTCTGCGCGCCGAACGACGAGGTGAAGAGCAGATCGCGCCCGAAGCGCTCGACCGCGAACGCGAGGCGCTCTTCGGGCGAAGCGCGCTCGAGGCGCTCGCTCTCCACCGCGAGATCGATCACGCGGCGCACTCTCCTTCGCCGCTGTGGACGAGGAAGCCGCTCGTCTCGCCGACGTCGGCGCCCTCTTCCGCGGTCGGCGCCGCCGTGACGATGTCGCCGAGCGCCGCGACGACGCGCTTGCCGTCGACGCGCTCGAAGAAGGCCGCGGCGCTCTCGCCGTCGCCGCGCTCGGCCTCGAAGAGTCGGAGCAGGCGCACGATCGCGTCGGGGACGCGCCGCGCGACGATCTTGACGACCTGCCTCCCGAAGCGCGCGCCGCGCGCGTCGACGCCGCCGCCGAGGTGGAGCTGATAGACCGGCACCGGCGCGCCGGCCACGTTCTTCGCGCCGCCGTGCAGGCCGAGATCGGCGATGTGGTGCTGGCCGCACGAGTTCGGGCAGCCGCTGATCTTGATGAGCGTGCGCGCCGCCGGCCCCTCCGCGCCGAGACCCTCGGCCTCGAGCCGCTCCGTGATCGCGCGCGCGACCGCCCGCGACGACGTCACCGCGAGGTTGCACGTGTCGGCGCCCTGGCAGCTCGTCACGTCGCGCGCGGTGTGGAGATCGAGGCGCGCGAGCCCGGCCGCCTCGAGGCGGGCGAAGAGCGCGGGCACCGAGCGCTTGTCGACCCACGGGATGAGGACGTTCTGATCGATCGTGAGGCGCACGGTGCCGTCGCCGAGCTCGTCGGCGATGCGACCGAGCGCGCGGAGCTCCTCGCTCGTCGCGTCGCCGAGGCGAAGGCGCACGTACGCGCCGACGTACGCGGGATCGCGCGCGTCGACGATCGACGTCGACCGCCACGCGAGGTAGCTCGACGATCTCGGCGCGGGCTCGACGACCGCGGGCGCGGGCGCGCGATCGGCGGGCGGCGGCAGCGCGAGCTCGGCGGCCGCTTCGGCGTCGACCTCCGCGCGCACCGACGCGTACGCCTCGCGGAAGCCCTGCTCGCCGAGCTTCTTCAAGACGTACTTGAGGCGCGCGCGGTGCCGGTTGTCGCGGTTGCCGAGGCGATGGAACAGGCGGACGATCGCCTCTCCGGCGCGCCCGATCTCGGCGGCGCGCACCCACTCGTGCAGCACGAGCGCGTTCTGCGGCGACGACGAGAGCCCGCCCGCGGCGACGATCTTGAATCCGCGCTCGCCGTTCTCGACCTTGGCGATGAACCCGAGATCGTGGATGGCCGCCTTCGCGCAGTCGCTCGCGCAGCCGCTGAAGGCGATCTTGAACTTCCGAGGGAGGCTCGAAGAGAGCGGGTGGCCGAGGAACAGGCGCGTGATCGCCTCGGCGTACGGCGTCACGTCGAACGGCGCGCCGTCGCAGATCTCCGCGAGCTCGCACGCGGTGACGGCGCGGACCGAGTTGCCGCACGCCTCGCGCGTCGTGAGGCCCGCTTCGTCGAGGCGCCGCATCGCCGCCTCCACGTCGGTCATGCGCAGGAAGTGAAACTGCACGTTCTGGCGCGTCGTCACGTGGCCGAAGCCGCGCGACCAGCGCTCGCCGACGTCGGCGAGCGCCTCGAGCGCGCGCGAGTCGAGGCGGCCGAACGGGATCTTCACCCGCATCATCTGGAAGCCGTCTTGACGCTGTCCGTACACGCCGCGGAGCAGGCGGAACGCGCGGAACTGCTCCGGCGAGAGCTCGCCCTGTTCGTAGCGCTCGAGCGTGCTGACGAACTCGTCGACGTCGCGCGGATCGGAGAAGCGAGGCAGGTGGGCGGCGGTCATGGGCTCCTCTCGGAGGGAGGGTCAGAGGGCGGTCGCGTCTTGGATGGGCGGCGACGCGAGCGTGTCGAGGCGGCCGAGCTCGACGAGCTTGGCGAGCACGCGCGCGACCGACGCGTCGACCGTCTCGCGGCTGGTGTCGATCGCGAGCTCGGGCGACTCCGGCGGCTCGTAGGGATCGCTGATGCCGGTGAACTGGGGGATCTCGCCGGCGAGCGCCTTCTTGTAGAGGCCCTTCGTGTCGCGCCGGATGCACTCCTCGAGCGGCGGCGCGACGTGCACCTCGACGAAGTCGCCGATCGTCTTGCGCGCGGCCTCGCGGGTCTCGCGGTAGGGCGAGATGGCGGAGACGAGCACGGCGACGCCGTTCCGCGCGAGGAGGTGCGCGACGAACGCGATGCGCGCGATGTTCGTGTCGCGATCCTCGCGCGAGAAGCCGAGGCCCTTCGAGAGGTGCGTGCGCACGACGTCGCCGTCGAGCAGCTCGACCTTGCGCCCGGCGGCGCGCAGCTCGGGCGCGAGCGCGTCGGCGATGGTGCTCTTGCCGGCGCCCGAGAGGCCCGTGAACCAGACGACGAAACCCCGATCCTCACGCTTCGACATGACTTCCTCCGTTCGCTGCGCGGCGCGCGGCCTGCGCGGCGTAAGCCTCGCCGAGGATCGCGGCGACCTCGGGTCGGGTGAACTCGATCGGCAGACCCTCGCCGCGCGCGAGCTTCTCGCGGACCTTCGTGCCGGAGAGGACGAGGTGCTGCGCCTTGTCGTGGGGGCACGTCTTGAACGACGCGACCTGCGCGCACGCGTTGCAGTAGAAGCTGTGCTCGAAGAAGATCGGCACGATCGCGAGCTCGCCGGGCCGCACCTCGTCGAAGATCTTCTGCGCGTCGTACGTGCCGTAGTACGTCCCGACGCCGGCGTGATCGCGGCCGACGATGAAGTGCGAGAAGCCGTAGTTCTGACGGGCGATCGCGTGGAGGATCGCCTCGCGCGGCCCTGCGTAGCGCATCGCGAAGGGGAAGACGGTGAGCAGCACGCGGTCCTTCGGGAAGTACCGCTCGAGGAGCACCTCGTAGGCGCGCACGCGAACGTCGGCCGGGACGTCGTCGTCCTTCGTCTCGCCGACGAGCGGGTGCACCGCGAGCCCGTCGACCGTCTCGAGCGCGCTCCGCAGGAGGTGCTCGTGCGCGCGGTGGATCGGGTTGCGCGTCTGGAAGGCGACGGTGCGCCGCCACCCGCGCTGCGCGAGCAGCGCGCGGACCTCGGCCGGATCGCGATGGTGGTCCGGGAAGCGTCGCGCGATCGTCCGCGCGCCGAGCGTGATCGGACCGGCGACGCCGATCTCGTCGCCGCGCGAGAGGATGTGCTTCACGCCGGGGTGGGCGAGATCGGTCGTGCGGTACACCAGCTCCGCCTCGCGGGGCCGATCGAGCGCGTAGAGCTCGCGCACGTCGATCACGCCGACGATCTCGCCCTCGTGCACGAGCGCGGCCTCCTGCCCCTCGCGCAGCGTGGCCGCCACCTCGGGCGCGACGGAGAGCGTGATGGGGAGGGAGAAGAGGTGCCCACCGCTCTGCGCTGACAGACGTAGGTTCGTCAGAATGGAATCGTAGTCCGCCCGGCCGATGAAGCCCTCGAGCGGCGAGAGCGCCCCGGTCGCGATCAGCTCGGCGTCGGACGCGCCGCGGGCGTCGAGCGTGATGCGCGGGAGCTTGGCTGCGCGCGCGAGCAGCGCGCGTGCGTCGGCGCCTTCGAGCAGCCGCTGGGCGAGCCGCCCGCCGTGGGGAGGGACCTGTGATACCGTCGCGGACGACGTGGTGTTCGTGATAACGCTCATGTGTTCACTATAATGGAGGAACGTTTGGCGGCGCGCAAGTCCAATCGAAGTGGGAAGCCCGCGGCGGAGGCGCGCGAAGCGCGCGGAGCCGCCGAGGCGCTGGGAGACGAGCTGGGCGCGGCGGAGCTCGCGCGCCGCGTCGCCGAGAACTTGCGGCGCAAGCGCAAGGCTCGCGGGATGTCGCTCGACGATCTCGCGCGCGCGTCCGGCGTCAGCCGCGCCGCGCTGTCGCAGGTCGAGACGGTGAAGACGAACCCCACCGTCGGCCTCCTCTGGAAGATCGCGGTCGGCCTCGGCGTGCCGTTCGCCGATCTCATCGGCGAGTCGAAGAGCGGGACGAGCCTCTTGCGGCGCGGCGAGGCCCAGGTGCTCCGATCGCTGGACGGAAAGCTCGAGAGCCGGCCGCTCACGCCCGCGGGCGCGTCGTCGCTCGTCGAGCTCTACGAGCTGCGCCTCGCGGCGCGCTCGACGCACGCGTCCGAGGCGCACGCCCCCGGGACCCACGAGTTCGTCGTGGTGCTGAGCGGCGCGCTGCGGCTGCACGTCGACGGCGAGAGCCACGACCTCCTCGCGGGAGACAGCGTGTCGTTCACGGCAGACCGGCCGCACTCGTACGAGAACCCCGGGGCGAGCGAGGCTCGCTACCACAACGTCATCCTCTACGAGCGGTGACGGGAACGGCGGGGTTGGCGCTCGCCCGAGACTCTAGTATAGTGAAAGAGTGTTTGCTGCGACGAAGCCCTGGGCCGACGCTCCTTCGGGCGTGAGGGTCGTCACGCCGGCGGAGGAGCCCGCGGCGAAAGGGCGTGAAATCGCGGCGCTGGAGAGGGTTTCGCTCGTCCTGGGCGGGACGAAGATCCTCGACGAGGTCTCCTTCGAGGTCGCGGCGGGGGAGGCCGTCTGCCTCGTGGGGCCGTCCGGCGGCGGAAAGTCTACGATACTGAACTTGCTGGCCGGGCTGGTGGAGCCGACGGCGGGGCGGGTGCGGTGGGAGGGCAGGCCCGTCGCCGGGCCGGGGCCGGAGCGCGCGGTCGTGTTCCAGGACGCGGCGCTCTTTCCGTGGCTCACGCTGGAGGACAACGTCGGCTTCCCGCTCGAGGTGGCGGGCGTGGCGCGCGACGAGCGAAGGGCGCGCGTCGAGGAGCTGCTCCGCCTCGTGCACCTCCTCAAGTTCCGTCGGGCGTACCCGCACGAGCTGTCGGGCGGCATGCGCCAGCGCGGCGCGATCGCGCGCGCGCTCGCGACCAAGCCGAAGATGGTGCTCTTCGACGAGCCCTTCGCGGCGCTCGACGGACAGATGCGCGAGCTGCTCCAGAACGAGGTCGAGCGGATCGTGCGGGTGGCCGGCACCACGATGGTCTTCGTGACGCATCAGATCGAAGAGGCCGTGCGCCTCGGCGATCGCGTCGTGCTCGTGGGCGCCCGCCCCGGTCGCGTGCTCGGTGACGTCGCGATCGATCTGCCGCGCCCGCGACGCGCGGGAGACGCGCACGCCGTACGCCTGGTGCAGGCGCTCGCCGCGGACATCCGCGCGGAGGTCGAGAAGGTCGCGAGAGAGGAGGCAGACGATGCGTGGAGCCCCGAGCCTCGAGGGAAGTCTTCGAGCGGCGCTGACGGCGACGATCCTCGTCGGCACCTGGGCGGCGGGATCTGAGCTCGCGCGGAGCCCGCTCTTGCCGGGCCCGCTCGAGGTCGCGCGCGCGCTCGCGTCGGCGCTCGCCGCGGGCACGCTCGCGCGCGCCGTCGCGGTGAGCGCGGTGCGCCTCCTCGTCGGCTACGCGATCGCGATCGCGACGGGCGTTCCCCTCGGTCTCTTGCTCGCGCGCAGCGACGCGACCAAGCGCGCGCTCGGTCCGCTGCTCCTCGGCCTCTCGAGCGTGCCGTCGATCTGCTGGCTGCCGCTCGCGATCGTGTGGTTCGGCCTCTCGGAGGCGGCCATCCAGGTCGTCGTCGTGCTCGGCGCCGCGCTGCCCGTCACGCTCGCGACCGAGAGCTCCGTGCGCCAGCTCCCGCCCAGCGTCGAGCGCGCGGCGCGCACGATGGGCGCGCGCGGCGCGACGCTCGTCTTTCGCGTGCTCCTCCCGGCGTCCATGCCGGGGATCGTGACCGGCGCGAAGATGGGATGGACCTTCGCGCTCCGCTCGCTCATGGCCGGCGAGCTGCTCTTCGTGTCGGGCGGCCTCGGGCAGCTCCTCGAGACGGGGCGCGATCTCGCCGACACCGCGCTCGTCCTCGGCGTCGTCGCGGTGATCGTCGTGCTGAGCCGCGCGAGCGAGCGCGCGCTCTTCGCGCCCCTCGATCGCGCGATCGCGCGTCGATGGGGGACGTCGTGAGCGGCGTCTTCCACGTGGCCGCGCGCGGGCGCGTCTACCTCGTCGGCGCGGGGCCGGGCGATCCGGAGCTCCTCACGGTCCGCGCGCATCGGCTCGTGGCCTCCGCGCGCGTGCTGGCCTACGACGAGCTCGTCGCGCCGTCGATCCTCGCGCTCGCGCCGCCCGACGCGGAGCGCATCGCGGTCGGGCGCCGGAAGGGGAGCTGCCCCGAGGCGCCGTCGATCCACCCGGCGGTGCTCGCGCGCGCGCTCGCGGGCCACGACGTCGTGCGGCTGAAGGGCGGCGATCCGATGATCTTCGGTCGCGGCGGCGAAGAGGCCGAGCAGCTCGCGGCGCTCCGCGTCCCGTTCGAGATCGTCCCCGGCGTGAGCGCGGCGCTGGGCGCGGCGGCGTCGGCGGGGATCCCGCTCACGCACCGCGACGCGGCCGCGAGCGTGGCGTTCGTCACCGCCCATCGCAAGCACGACGCTTCGGCCGACGAGCTCGCCGCGCGCGTGCCGCGCGAGGGAACCGTCGTGCTCTACATGGGGCTCGCCACGCTCCGCGAGACCGCGCGGGCGCTCGTCGCGGCGGGCCGCGCGCCGTCGACGCCGGCGGCGGTCGTGTCGCACGCGACGCTCCCGACCCAGCGCGAGGTCGTCGCCGATCTCGCGACGATCGCCGACGCGGCCTTCGCCGCGAACCTCGAGGCGCCGGCGCTCGTGATCGTCGGCGACGTCGTCGCGCGACGGTGCCCGCCGTCGGCCGCGCTCGCGGCGCTCAGCGCGCGCGCTCTTTGAACGCTCGAACGAGCTCTGCGAAGCGCGACGACATCGGCGTTCCCTCGCTCTTCCACGTCTCGCGGAGCGCGCGCGCGGCCTCGACGTAATCGGCCTCCGGCAGCATCTGCTCGATGAGCTCGCGCAAGAGGCGCGCGAGCGCGGGGGCCTCGCCCGACGTCGAGATCGCGACCGTGACCGGCCCGCGCCGCACGACGGCGCCTCCGTAAGCAGAGGCGTTGTCGGGATCGTCGACCGCGACGCAGAAGACGCGCGCGCGATCGGCGGCGCGCGCGATCTCGCGCTGCGTCGCCGCGTCGTTCGTCGCGGCGACGACGAGCCACGCGCCCTCGACGTCGGTCTCTTCGAATCGCCGCCGCTCGGTCGTGACGCGCGGGCCCTCGACATCGGGCCCTATCGCCTCCGCCACGACGTGGATGCGCGCGCCCGCCGCGGCGAGCTCTTGCGCCTTCCGCGCGCCGACGGCGCCGCCGCCGACGACGAGGACGCGCTTCTCCTCGACGTCGACGAACAGCGGAAGCAGGACGCGCGTGTCGCTCATGGCGCCTCGGAGCATGGCACGAAGCGATAGCGCACGCCGGCCTCGTCGAGCCGCGCGCGCGTGGTCGCGATCGCGAGCGCGCCGACGTCGGCGCCCGCGAACCGGCGCCCCGCCGCCGCCGCCGCCACCAGCGTCGTGCCCGATCCGGCGAACGGATCGATCACGAGCGATCCCGGATCGCTCGTCGCCCGCACGATCCGATCGAGGAGCTTGAGCGGCTTCTGCGTCGGGTAACCCGTCGTCTCGGCGCGGAGCGGCGTGTTCGCCGCCATCGCCGGGCAGTCGGACCAGACGCTCCCGATCGCGCGCCCTTCGTCGGCGTAGTAGCGGTACGTCTTGCCGTTCACGACGCGATCGCGGTACCGCCGCCCCTCCTCGTCGGAACGTGTAAAATGCATCGATTGGCTCGTGGCCGCGTAAGGCGCGCGCATCGCGGGATCGCGCCCGTTCCACACCGGCTCCTTGCCCCGGGCATACAAGAGGAGCGTCTGGTGGGAGATCCCCGGCCCGCTCCGGCTCTTGCTGCCGTTGCCCGGCACCCAGATCACCTCCCCGCGGAACGCGCTCCGGCCGAAGACGCGATCGCACACGCCCTTGGCCTCGTGCACCGCGCGCGCGTCGAGGTGGAGCCAGAGCGTTCCTCGAGGCGAGAGCAGCTCGCGCGCGGCGGCGACGCGCTCTTCGAGCCACGCGAGATACGCCTCGAGCGACGGCCAGGTGTCGTCGTAGGCGATCGGCCCGCGCGCCCGGGCGCCGCGAGCGATCCGCGCGCCGAAGGTCCGCTCCACCTTGAAGGGCGGATCGAGGTACGCGAGATCCGCGCTCGCGCCGGGGACGTGGACGCCGAGATCGCGCGCGTCTCGCTGGACGAGGACGTTATCGGGCCGCCGTCGCATCGCGGGAGAGCGGCTGCACGAGCGAGAGGACGAGATCCAGCGTCGTCGGCCCGTCGTCGAGGCTCGGCTCGGGCGTCATGACCCACGGCCTCGTGGGGCCCGTGTGCTCGCAGCCCGCGGCGAGCTCGTCGAGATCGCACGCGATGCGCACGTGGATGTGGTCGTCGTGCGACTGCGCCGGCGGCCCGGGCTCGAGCATCACGTCCATCGCGCGGAGGATCGTCTCGCCCGGCTCGCCGCGCGCGCGCGCCCAGTCGATGAGCATGGCCCTCACCGGGCGGCTCACGAAGAGCCACTGGACGCGAGCCTCGGCATCTTCGACGAGGGCCTTCACGAGGATCCACTCGCGCTCGACGTCGAAGCGCAAGAAGCGCTGGCGGTCTTCGTCGAACGCGAGCCCGTCGTTGCCGACGTGCACGAAGCTCGTCGTCGTGATCGGCGCGCCCTCGAGCGTCGTCATGTAGAGGAGGAGATCGCCGTCGCGGCCGGTGCGATGCGACGCGTGCGACGAGATCTTGCCGCCGTGACGCGCCGACAGATCGCCCACGGTGAGCATCGCGCCCGGTCGCTCGCGCGCGACCTTGGCCGCCGCGCGCTCGACGACGCCCACGAAGCGCGGCGTCGCGTAGTGACGCTCGTTCCTCACGAGGAGGCGATAGCCCTCGCCCTCGCGCGGCAACTCGGCGGCCTTGGTGAGCACGCCGCGATGCGGCATCCCGATGGAGCCGGTGAAGTGAGGCGCGAGCGACGAGGGCGATCGCGCGCATCCGGTCGCGAAGAGGGCTCCCAGGATCGACACCGAGAGGATGCAGGGGGCGAAGAGCGCGCGTGCCAACCTTCTTTCCTTCTATCCGAAAACGCTCCCGCGACGAAAAACTGCCCAACGAGGCGTGGGTCGTGCGCGTGCCGGCGAGCGCTGATGCAGTGCATCATGGGTCGCGTCATGATGCACGCGTCATCGTTTCGAGGATTCCACGTCGACGACGACGAGACGCCGCAGCGATAACGCAAGCTCGGGCGTCAATCAGGGTTGCACGCGAGCCGATTCCAGGTAGAGCATGGTCCCTCGTTGCTCTTCGCGGTGCGCGGGCAATCGAAGGCGGAATCGTGGGAGGTACGAAACGATGGCGCTTGAAGGACCGCAGCTTCGCTACGGACGGGTAGACGACGCGTTGACCGAAGACACCGTGGCGCGCGCGCTCAGGCTCGCGCGAGAGATCGAGGAGCTGCTCGAAGACACGCGATCGGTGGTCGGCCCGCTGCCGGTCGAGCCGCGCGCGCACTCGACCCGCATGGCCCGCGCCGTGGCCGCGAGCCTGGTCGACGAGCTCGAAGTCCTCGTCCGCGGCACGACGAAGACCGGCACGTCCTGACGGTGGAATCGCCGGAGCGCCTTCGGGCGTTTCCGAGGCGATGCTGCACCGCTCGCGCTCTCTCGTCATCACCCTCGGCTGCGCCGCGGTCACCGCCGCCTGCGCCCACAGTGTCCCCTCCGCTCGCACGGCGCCTCCCGAGCCGCGAACCGTCCACGTCCCCGGCCGAGCGCCCTCCGGGCCCGCGCCCGTCGTCCGCCCGTTCGCGGGCGCGCGCGACGGCGCCTCGATCCTCCTCGCGGAGGTCGACGGCAAGACGCTCGCGTACGTCGCCGACGAAGACGACGGCTTCGTCCGCGTGATCGACGTCGACGACGGCCAGGAGATCTCGAACCTTCGCCTCGGATCGACGCCGGGCCAGCTCGTCATGCGCGGCGACGGCAAGCTGCTCGCGGCGCTCCGCGACGCGTCGCAGATCGTCCTCCTCGGCGGCGGCGGGACGCCCTCGTCGAAGCTCGTCGTCGAGCGTCGCGTCGACGTGCCGACCGAGCCCGTCGGCCTCGCGCTCTCGCCCGACGAGGCCACGCTCGTCGTCACGAGCGCGTGGGGCAAGGCGGTCAGCGTGCTCGACGCGCGCACGCTGGAAAAGCGCGCAGAGCACACGGTCGCGCGCGAGCCGCGCGGCGTCGTCGTCTCGGCCGACGGCAAGCGCGCGTTCGTCTCTCACGTCGTCGGAAACCACGTCGACGTCATCGGGCTCGAGCCCGGTGCCCCGTCGAAGAGCAAGTCGCTCGTCACCGACGGCACCGAGCTCGTCTCCGCGCGTCACATGGGCACGTTCGATCAGAAGCGCGCGTCCTGTCAGGGCTTCGCGCTCGCGCGCGCCGAGAGCGGCCGCGTGTTCGCGCCGCACGTCCTCGCGTTCACCGGCGAGCCGGCCGAGACGTCCGACGGCTACGGCGGCGGCGGCGAGGGTCGCGAGGCCGAGGTCTTCCACGTCCCGGTCATCGACGAGGATGCGGCCAAGATCGTACCGACGAGCTTGCGGCTCTCCGGCGGGCTCGAGGGCACGACCACGCGCTGCGCGCTGCCTCGCGCCGCGACCGTGGGCAAGGCCGGCCTCTTCGTCACGTGCCTCGGCGACGACTCGGTCATCCTCTACGACGCGAACGCGGTGAACCCTCACGAGGTCCAGCTCGGCCGCTGGGCCGTCCCGTCGGGGCCCATCGGGCTCGCGCTCGACGAGGCGCGCGGGCGCGCGATCGTGTGGTCGCAGTTCGCGCACGCGATCACGACGGTCGCGATCGGCGACGGGAGCGACACGCCGCGCCCGTTCGCGCTCTCGAGCGTGACGCTCTCGCGCGACACGCGCGCGTCGGCGAAGGTCGAGCGCGGCCGCGAGCTCTTCCACGCGACGGGCGAGTCGCGCATCTCGGGCGACGGCCGCGCTTGCGCGAGCTGCCACCCCGACGGCCGCGACGACGCGCTCGTCTGGTCTTCGCCCAACGGACCCCGCCAGACGCCGATGCTCGCGGGGCGCCTCTCGGGCGCGGCGCCCTACGGGTGGAACGGCGACGCGAAGGACGTCTCGACCCACCTCGTGCAGACCTTCAAGCGCCTCGGAGGAAAGGGCCTCACCGGCGACGACAAGGAGGCGCTCATGGCGTACGTCGCGACGCTGCGCACGCCGCCGCAGAGCAAGCCCAAGGACGCGGCGGCCGCGCTTCGCGGCATGGCGATCTTCCAGTCGCCGGTCGCCGAGTGCTCGAGCTGTCACGGCGAGCAAGGCGATCTGCCCGACGGCGCGAGCCACGACGTCAAGAGCCGCGTCGCCGGCGACACGAAGGCGAAGTTCGACACGCCGTCGCTCCGCTTCGTCGGCGGGTCCGCCCCGTACTTCCACGACGGCCGTTACAAAGATCTCCGCACGCTCCTCACCAAGTCCGACGGGAAGATGGGGCACACGAAGCACCTCTCGCCCGCGGAGCTCTCGGATCTCGAAGCCTACCTGGAGTCGCTCTGATGAACGCTCGCGTCCTCTTCCTCGCCGCGCTCGCGGCGCCGCTCATGATCACCTCCGGCGCCCGCGCCGGGCAGAGCACGACGTCGCTCTCGACGCTCCACGTGATGCTCGCGCCCACGCCGATCAAGCTCGCGGATCCTCCGGTGCCCGTCCCGGGCCTCGAGCTCAAGTCGAAGGACGGCTACGGAGCGACGCGGTGGCACGACGTGACCGTCGCCACGCACCGCGGCTACTGCCTCGCGGCGAACGACGGCGGCTTTCGCTGGATGGCGTCGTACGGATCGGGATCGCGTTCGCCGAGCGAAGACCTGGATCTCTTCCGCCTCGTCGAGAAGGACGGCGGGGCGTCGCTCGAGAAGACGCGCGTACACTTCGATCCGCCGAGCGCCACGCTCACCGCGACGGCGCGCTCGACCGTGCCCCTCACCGAGGTCGCGCGCAGCGCGGAGGGGATCGTCGTCTGGGCCTATCGCGACGGGCGCGAGGTCGTCGTGCTCGCGCGCAAGGTCGATCGCGGCATGGAGTCGACGAGGCGCATGATCGACGATCAGCCGATGTTTCCCTTCGTGTCGAGCGACTGTCCGTTCGCCGGCGCGCGCCTCGACGCGCGCAAGCCGGAGATCGGCAGCTTCGTGCAGCTCGTGGGCAACCTCCCGGCGAAGGGTACGGGCAAGGACAAGGTCGTCCCGCGCTTCATGATCGACGCGAGCCTCGTCCGCATCTCGCGCGATCCCGAGCCGACGCTCTCGATTCGCGTGCGCACGAGCTGACGAGCGACCGCTCGTCAGTGCGCGGCGAGCTTGGGCGCGCGGGCGTAGCCCTCCCAGCCGCGCATTCCCTCGACGAGCCAAGGGAGCTCGGCGTTGATCGACTCGCGCGCGCGCGGCACGAGCGAGTGGCCGAGCGCGCCGGCGTAGGCGACCCGCGTGCCGACCGCGGCGCGATCGAGGGCGGCGCGGGCGAGGCCGAAGCCGGCGGCGCAGCCGCCGGTCGAGCAGGTGAAGAGGACGCGCTCGCCGCCGCCGCTCGCGAACGCGCGGGCGAGGCCCCCGGCCTCGAAGGAGTGGTAGCCGCCCTCCGTGAGGACGACGCGAGGGAAGCGCTTCGCGTTTCGCGCGAGCATCGGCGCGGCGAGCGTCGCGCCCTGAGAGAACGCGGCGTAGATCGCCGGCGCGTCGGGATCGACGTGCGCCGGGTATCGCTTCGCGACCGTCTCGAGCGCCTCTCGAGCGCGCTTCTCGATCTGATCGGCCGAGCCCCACACGTACTTGCGATCCTTGCTCGGCGGACCGATCGGCGTCCCGCCCGGGCAAACCACGAACGGAAAGACGTCGGTCACGAGCCGCCAGGCGGAGCACATGAGCCCCGGATCGTCGACCGCGCCGTGGACGGCGACGACGATCGGGCGCTTCTCGCGCGCGCCCACTGGAGGCGCGATGAACGTCACGCCGCCGTCGTCGAGGTCGACGCGCTCCATCCACGCGCCGGCGAGAGGCGCGAGCCCGGCGTCGCTCTCGACGCGCGCGGCGGCGGTGGCGACGGCGGCGTCGGTCGCGCCTCCGGCCTCCGCGCGGGGCGCGGGTTTGCACGCGGCGATCGCGATCGCGAGCAGGCCGACGCGCTCGAAGACTCGCGCTCTCAAAGGTACGCCGCGATGCGGGCTTCGATCGTGCGCGCCGCCTCCGCGGTCGCGTAGCTCTCGGGCAAGACGTACTTGCCGTCTTCGCGGCCGAGGTAGCCTTGATCCACGAAGGCGAGGAACGCGTTCTCGATCACGGGGCGGCTCACCGCCTCGCGGCACTCGAGCTCGCCGGCGAGGAACATCCGCTCGCCCGCGGTGATGGCGCGCTTGGCGAGATCCTTCGGCGCGAGCGGGCCCTTGAGCAGCGCCGCGAGGCTGCGCGCGGCGACGAGGTATCCCTCGATGAAGCTCCGCACGATGCGCGCGTGGAGGATCGCGCGCTCGCGGCCCTCGCCCGAAGACGCCAGGCTCACGTCGTCGCCGTCGCGGACGATCTCGCCGCCGGCCTCCATCGCCGCGAGCGTCTCGGTGAAGATCGTTTCGAACGTCGCGTCGGCGCGGAACTGGAGCTCGTACTTGAGGAGGCGCGAGAGGCCCTGCACGCGCTCGGCGAGCAGCGACGACGCGACCTTCGACTCGCCGGCGCGCACGGCGGCGGCGAGCGGCGCGGCGATCATCGCGCGCGAGACGAAGAAGTGGACGACGAGGTTCTTGGCGATGTCGAGCGGCAGGCGCTCGGCGTCGGGCACGACGTAGATCGCGTCGGGGCCCGGGCGCGCCTTCTCCTTGCCGTCGCTGGGCACGCCGGGTCGGTGAGCCTCGACGTGGCCGGCGCGGAACAGGAGCTCGCACGCCTCGCGCACCGCGGAGGGCCTGATGACGTAGTCTTTCGACGGCGGCTCGAGCGACGGCGTGAAGCGCGCGCCCTCGGCGCGGAGCATGCGCGCGATGCGGTCGCACGCCTGCACGAGCTCGGCGTGGGGAAGCCCGCGTTTTCCATGGGTGAGGAGGGCGGTGGCCACGAGCGCGCTCGGCGTGACCGCGGTGACGCGGTTGATCTCGTTCATCGCGCGATAGGCCAGGCGTGTGACGAGGGCGCGTCGTTTGGCCGGGGTGAGCACGCGCGACGGCTCTCCGAGCTCGGCGAGGACGGAGTCGAGCGTGAGCAGCTCGCCGAACTGCACGTTGAGCCGTCCGTAGCGGCCGAGCGCGCTCTCGGCGGCGCGGAAGAGGCCGACCGCGTCTTCCTTCTGCTTCTCGCCGCCCGAGAGCTCGCGCACGTAGGCCTTCTCCTCGACGAGCCGCTCGTAGCCGATCGAGATGGGGCAGAAGTAGACCTTGCGCCCGCCGCCGCCCTCGCCCTGGGCGCCGCCTTCGGCGACGGGCTGGGCGCCGAGCACCGCGTCGACGACGATCGAGAGGAGCCCGAGCTTCGGCGGCAGGAGCTTGCCGGTGCGCGAGCGGCCGCCCTCGAGGAAGAACTCGAGGGGCCAGCCGTCTTTGAGCAAGCGGCGCATGTACGCGTCGACCACCGCGCCGTAGAGGCGATCGCCCTTGAAGCTCCGGCGGATGAAGAAGGCGCCGGCGCGGCGGAGCACGGGGCCGAGCGGAAAGAAGGAGAGGTTGTCGCCCGCGGCCACGAGCGGGACGGGCATGTTCGCGCGATGAAAGAGGCGCGAGAGGATGATGTAGTCGACGTGCGACTTGTGGCTCGGCAGGAGGATGAGCGTGCCGTCTTTCGCCGCCTCGCGGAGGCGCGCGAGGCCCGGCTCGTCGATCTCGAAGCCGGAGTACATCCGCGCGACCGTCTGCTCGAAGAGCGCGTCGAGCGCGCGCACGGCGTTGGGATCCACCTCGGCCTCGAGCTCGCGCAGCATCGAGAGCGCGCGGAAGCCGAGCACCCGTCGCTCGGCCGCGCCTTCGCCGGCCATGTCGCGGATCACCTTCTGCAAGCGCGGGCTGCGCACGACCTGATCGCGGAGGCGATCGGAGGGCTTCTTCGTCGGACCGAGGACGCTCTTTCGCTCGCGCTCGAGGCGGCGGAGCAGCGTGTACGTCAGGCGGCGGACGAGGACGTCGTCGCCCGGCACGGAGCCGGGGCCGCCGTCGGGCGCGCGCGCTTGCTGCGCGAGGAACGCCTGGACGTCGACGGGCTCGCCGGCACGGAGCGCGACGTGGCGCCAGTTCGCCAAAAACTGTACGACCGTACGGATTTTTCCGGGCCACTCGCGCGGGCCGAAGAGCGCGTCGAGCGCGTTGTGCTTCTGCGCGTCGGGCGCGCGCGTCCAGACGAACACCTGGGGCACGAGGAGGATCGGCTCGTCGCGCGCGCGCTGCGCGTCGAGGATGCTCCGGAGGAAGAGATCGCCTTCGGTCTTGCCGCGCGTGGGCAGCGTGCGCGCGATGCCGCCGCGCTCGCGTGCGACGGGCGGCGGATCGAGCAGCGTCGGCGGCCGCTTCAAGAAGAGCGCGGCGGAGGAGCCGCCGTCGATCGCCTGCCTCAAGCGGCGCACGTCGTCGCTCTCGCGGCGTGGCCGCAGCGCCGAGAGCCAGCCGCGCCCGAGCGGCTCGAGCACCCAGAGCCCGAGATCGTTCGCGAAGCGCACCTGGGGCAGGCCGAGGCGCTTGGTCAGGTAGTCGAGGGCGAGGAAGTCGACGAACGAGAGGTTGCGGAGGACGTAGACGACGGTGCCCCGCGCTTCGGCGCGGCGCACCTCGTCGGCCCACGTCTCGTCGACGCCGATGTTCTCGAAGAACCGGTGGTAGACCCACTGGAGCGCTGCGTTCGGCTCGTAAGACTCGAGCGGAACGCCGGCATCCCCCCCTTGCTGCCCGTCGCGCGCCATCGCGGTCGACGTTCTAGCCGTTCTAGCCGCCGAACGCCTTCTGCACGAGCGCGACGATCTTCCGTGACGTGTCGTCGGTCAGCCCCGTCTTCTGACCGTAGGGCCACTGGTAGCCCGCCATGGCCACCTGATCGCAGGAGAGCGAGACCAGGACGTCGGCCGGGGGCGCGCCGCCCGTCGGGGCGCCGATCTGGAAGCCGAACTCGGCGAACATGCAGCTCTGCCTGGCCGGCTCGAAGTTCGACTCGTGGCCGAGCAGGTCGAGGACCTGCTCGCGCATCTTGTTGTCGGTCACCGCCATCGAGCCGAGGATGCGGAAGTTTTGGAAGCGCGGCACGTTCGCCGCGGCGGCCGGAGCCGGGGCGCCGCCGGGGAGGAGCCCGGGCGGCAGGAGGCCCGGGGGCAGGAGCTGCGCGCCGGCGCTGAGCCATTGCTGGATCTGCGGCGGAATGCCGGCGGGGGCGGCGTTCGGAGCGGCCGCGGCAGGGGGCTCGAAGTTCTGGAGGCGGTAGATGGTGATCGGCTGCTGCTGCTGCTTCATCGCGGCGAAGGGCTGCGAGAGCGAGGGGCTACACGCGCCGCCCAGCAAGGGCAGCGCGACGGCGAGGCCGACGGCACCGAAGGAGAGAAGGATCCGGTTCATGCGGAGCGGAGCCTAGCACGGTATGGTTGGGGCCATGGTGCGGATCAAGAAGATCGATCACGTCGCGATCTGCGTGCGAGACATCGACGAGGCGGCTGCGAAGTACGCGGCGGTGCTCGGCCTCTCTCCTTCGGTGCGCGAGGTCGTCGCCTCGCAGAAGACGGACGCGGCGCTCCTGCCCGTCGGGGAAACGAGCCTCGAGCTCATCTCTCCGAAGGGCAACGAAGGCCTCGAGCGCTTCCTCGAGAAGCGCGGGCCCGGCCTGCACCACATCGCGGTCGAGGTCGAAGGGATCGAAGACGCGCTCGCCGCGCTGAAGGCCCTCGGCGTCCCGCTCGTCGACGAAGCGCCGCGCAAGGGCGCGCGCGGTCACAAGGTCGCCTTCTTGCACCCCAAGGCCACGGGCGGCGTGCTCGTGGAGCTCGTCGAGCCCGATCCCCGAGGTGAGCCGTGATCTTCCGCCAGCTCTTCGACAAGGAGTCGTCGACGTACACGTACCTGCTCGCCGATCCCTCGAGCCGCGAGGCGGCGCTGATCGATCCGGTCGTCGAGCACGTCGAGCGCGATCTCAAGCTGGTGGCCGAGCTCGGCTGCCGGCTCACGAAGGTCCTCGACACGCACGTGCACGCCGATCACGTCACGGCGGCGGGCACGCTCCGCCAGCGAACGGGGGCGAAGACGCACTTCTCCGCGCACGGCGGGCCGGCGTGCGCCGACGTGCTCCTCTCCGACGGCGACGAGGTCGAGCTCGGCGCGCTTCGCATCCGCGCGCTCGAGACGCCGGGGCACACGAACACGTGCATGAGCTACGTCGTCGACGGCAAGGTCTTCACCGGCGACGCGCTCTTGATCCGCGGGTGCGGGCGGACGGACTTCCAAGAGGGGGACGCCGCGACGCTCTGGCGTTCGGTGCGCGAGAAGCTGTTCGCGCTGCCGGACGACACGTACGTGTATCCTGCACATGATTATCGGGGGCAGACGCGCTCGACGATCGCGGAGGAGAGGAAGCACAACCCGAGGCTCGGGGAGGGGATGACCGAGGCGCAGTTCGTCGAGCTGATGAACAACCTCGGCCTCCCGCCGCCGGCGAAGATCCACGAGGCGGTGCCGGCGAACAAGGCGTGCGGGCAGCGGTGAGCGTCACGCCGCGCAGATGAACGCGGCGCCCTCGCGGAGGTCGGCGCCGGCGAGCCGGTCGCGGACGATCGCGCGGGCGCCGGGCTCGCCCACGGCGACGACGAGGGTGACCTCGCCGCGCGCGGCGGCCTCGATCCCGCGACGGGCGTCGACGATCGGCGCCGATCGCGCGGTGCGGCCGATCTTGCGCGGATCGACGTCGACGAAGAACCTGGGGCGCGCGGCGTGCGCCTCGAGCGCGCGGGCGAGGCGGCGGCCCGTCTGCCCCGCGCCCCAGACGGCGAAGGGTCTCGCGGCGAGGCGCACCGCGAGGTAGTGGGCGCGCGCCTCGACGAGGCGTGTCGGGGCGTAGCGCGGATCGGTCCAGGTCAGGCTGTCGGGGCGCATCCTCCAGCGGAAGAGCACGCGAGGCACCTTCGCGAGGCCGAGGCCGGCGGCGTCGAAGCGGAGCCAGAGATCGTAGTCTTCGGCCCACGCGCTCTCGCGAAAGCCGGACACGGCGTCGAGCGCGTCGCGACGCATGAGCACCGAAGGATGACACAGCGGCGACTCGACGAAGATCGCGCGGCGGTGATCCTCGCGCGTCACCACCTCGTTCTGCCAGGCGACGTAGCGCTGCATGCCTTCGCGCGGCGAAGGGAACGCCTCGACCTGGACGCCGACGGCGCCGAGCGACGCGTCGGCGTCGAAGAGGGCGCGCTGCGCGCGGAAGCGGCCGGGGAGCGAGACGTCGTCGGCGTCCATGCGGCCGATGAAGGAGCCGCGCGCGGCGTCGAGCCCGCACGTGAGCGCGGCGACGATGCCGGAGCCCGCCGAAGACGTGGCGCGGAGGACGACGCGCGGATCGGCGGCCGCGACCGCGCGCGCGATCGCGGCGGAGCCGTCGCTCGATCCGTCGTCGACCGCGACGACCTCGTCGCCGGCGTCGAGATCGGCGAGCACGCTCTCGAGCGCCTCGCGGAGCGTCGCCTCCGCGTCGCGGTAGGGGAGCAAGACGGAGATCACGACGTCACGTCACGGCGTCACGAAGAAGACGTCGATCGGGAGGTTCGATCCGCCCGCAGACATGAGGCGCATCGTGGTCGCCGGCGACTGAGGGCCGAGGACGATCGCGTCGGTCGTCGTGGAGAGCGCCGCCGACGCGCTCGGGAGCGCGATCGGGCCGCCGTCGCCGATCTCGACGACGCCTCCCCACGCGCCGCCGCGCGCCGAGATCGCCGCGGTGCTCGCCGACGGGAGGCCGAGCGCGAAGCGATAGAGCATCCCGTAGTTGCCGAGGAGCTTCTGCTTCACGCCGGTGGGGACGTCGACGCCCTCGAGCGTCTCGTCGACCTCGTCGAGCCCGAGGCGAAGGCGCTGTACGCCCGGCTTCTGCGCGCCGCCGTCGACGGGCGCGAGCGTCACGAGGACGTCGGCCTTCGGGAACGTGCCTCGCTGGTGATCGAAGTCGCGCGGCAGGAGCGGGAGCCCCGCGGTCACCGCGGCCGCGTCGGCGCCGGCGAGGACGCTCACGAACGAGATCTTCACGGGCTGGTCGACGACGACGTCGTAGATCGCGTGCACGAGATCGCCGGTCGACGCGTGCATCGCGTCGAGATCGGCGTCGAGGAGCACGCGCGTCCCCGGCGGGACGGCGACGTCGGCGGGCGCGCGCGGCGCGAGCCAGTCGGCGATGACCTGCTTGCCGATCGCGACGTAGGCCCCTCCCGGCGCCGCGAGGCCGCGGCGCACGATCGTGACCTTCGCCGCGGCCGCGCCTTGGTTCAGGACGACGACGGGGAACTTCCGCAGCGCCGCGCCACCATTTGTAGTATACACATATAGGCGGTAGCGCCCCGGCTGCGCGGTGTCGGCGTAGAGGACGCCGTCTTGCGACGGAGACTCGGGCGAGTCCGAGAAGTAGAGCGTCGGCGCGTCGTCCGGCGTGCAGACGACGACGGGCAGGCACGGCGCGGCGGGCTCGCTCATCCCCGAGAGCGAGACGACGTCGCCCGGCGCGGCCGCGGTCGAGTCGGTGACGAGCGCCGCCGGAGGCACGAGCGGCGCGCCGGTGCACGCGGCGCGAACGCTCCGGAGGGTCGACCCGCTCGGGCACGCGCCTCCTTCGCCGGCGTCGCTCGCGCCCGTGTCGGGCGAGCCGTCGACGACGGGTCCGACCGCGTCGTCGGGCTCGGGCGATCCGTCGTAGATCCCCGGGCGCGTCATGACGTCGCCGCCGACGCGATCCTCGCACGCCGCGATCGCGAGGGCTGCGGCCGCTGCTCCCGCCGCGCAGGCGGCGATCCCGGGCCACGAGGCGAGGCGTCGGCGAGGCACGCACCAGATATAGCGAGGCGAAAAGTGACCACAAAGAGCGCGTTTGCTCCCCGAGGCTGCGCGCGGGGCCTTCGTTACGCCTTCGTGACGCGCCTGAAAGCTGGTCCTTTCGCGCCGCTGTTGGTGTAAGGTCCGGCCCTATGAAGATCCTCGGGAAATCGACCGGCGCCGCGGCCGTCATCGCGGTGGCCATCGGCCTCTCCGCGGTCCCGGCGTACGCGCAGCTCGCGCCGACGGGCACCGGTCCGACCGCACCTCCCGCAGCCAAGCCGGCCGCGCCCGCGCAGCCCGCGGCGAAGCCCGCCGATCCGAAGGCGCTCCTCGCGTCGGGAGAGAAGAAGCTCAAGGCCAACGACTTCGCGGGCGCCCTCACGGACTTCGAAGCGTCGAACGCGGCCAAGCCCACGCCCGAGGCCGAGCGCTTCATCGGCCTGAGCCAAGACAAGCTCGGCAAGTTCACCGAGGCGCTCGCCGCCTACGAGCGCTTCCTCGCCAACGTCCCCGCCAACATGAAGGCGCAGGGCGAAGAGGCGAAGAAGCGCGTCGAAGAGATCAAGGCGATGCCGGGCAAGGTGCAGCTCGAGACGACGCCGGCGGGCGCGGCGATCCTCGTCGACGCGGCGAGCGATCCGAACGCGGCGCCGCTCCCGCAGACCACGCCGACCGAGATCGAGCTCAAGCCGGGCAAGCACACGATCAAGCTCACCGTCGAGGGCTACGAGCCGCTCGAGAAGGAGATCGACGTCGCCGGCGGCTCGAAGGCGGACCTGAAGCTCGAGCTCACGAAGAAGCCCGAGCCTCCGCCTCCGCCTCCGCCCCCGCCGGTCGTCGCCGAGCCGCCGGCGCCCGCGCCGACGCCGCCTCCTCCGCCTCCCGTCGAGCCGCGCAGCAAGGTCCCGGCCTACGTCACCGGCGCGGTCGCGATCCTCGCCGCCGGCGTCGGCACGGGCTTCGGCATCAAGGCGCTCTCGCAGTCGAGCGACTTCGACAAGAACCCGACGACGAAGAAGGCCGACGACGGCGAGAACAACGCCCTCGTCGCCGACATGATGTTCGGCATCGCCATCACCTTCGGCGTGACGAGCGCCGTGCTCTTCCTCTCGAGCGACGCGCCGCAGAGCGCGAAGAAGTCCGCACCCCCGACGGTCGCGAAGAAGGCGCCGCCGAAGGTCACCATCACCCCCGCGCCCTACGTCTCGCCGACCGGCGGCGGCGCCGGCGCCGTGGTTCGTTTCTGAGAGGACGAGATGAAGGTCAAGAAGCTTCGCAAGGGACTCGCCCTCGTCATCGCCGCCTCCGCGTTCGGGCTCGGCTGCGAGCTCATCGTCGACTTCGATCGCACGAAGATCCCCGTCGAGGGGACCGACGCGACGCCGCAACCGACGCCTGACGGCGGCGGGATCGACACCGGCGTCGACACCGGTCAAGACGTCGCGGTCGACGCGCCCGCCGAGGCGAGCGACGCGGGCTCCGACGCCGCCGACACCGGCGACGCCGACGATCCCGACGCCATCTGACGGCCCTCAGCCCGCGAGCAGCTTCGCGACGGCTTCGACGTCGGCCGCGACGGGGATCGGCGCGTTCGCCAGCGGCGCGTCGACGTCGGGCAGCGTCCGCTCGTGGTAGCCGAGCTTGAGCTCGGTGAACTTGAGCGCGCTCGCGGTCGACACGACGACGACGCGCTCGTCCTTCGTGATGACGCCCCGCTCGCGGAGCTTGCGCGCGCACGCGAGGGCCACGCCGGTGTGCGGGCACGCGTAGAGGCCCGTGCGATCGGCGCGGGCGCACGCGTCGGCGAGCTCGCTCTCGGTCGCCTCTTCGACGACGCCGTTCATGGCGCGGAGCGCGGCCATCGCGCGCGGCGCGCTCACGGGGTTGCCGATGCGGATCGCGCTCGCCAAGGTGGGCTTGGCGGCGACGGGCGCGACCTCGTCGGCCTTGGCGACGAACGCGCGGTACATCGGGTTCGCGTTCGCGGCCTGCGCGACGCAGAGCCTCGGCAGGCGGCTCACGACGCCGAGCTCCTTGGCCATGGAGAAGCCTGCGTAGAGAGCAGCGGAATTCCCCAGGTTTCCGCTGGGGATGACGACCCAGTCGGGGACCTCCCAGCCGAGCTGCTGCGCGATCTCGAGCGCGACCGTCTTCTGGCCCTCGATGCGAAGCGGGTTCATCGAGTTCGCGAGGTAGACGAGCCCGCGCGCCGCGAGCTCGCGCACGATCGCCATGCAGCCGTCGAAGTCGGTCTCGAGGGCGAGCACCTTCGCGCCGTGGGCGAGCGGCTGCACGAGCTGCGCGACGCTCACCATGCCCCGCGGCAAGAGCACGACCACGGGGAGCCCTGCCGCGGCGCCGTAGGCGGCGAGCGCCGCCGACGTGTCGCCCGTGCTCGCGCACGCGATGGCGCGCACCGCGAGCGCGCCCACGCTCTGTGCGTGCTTCACGACGCTCACGAGCACGGTCATGCCGAGATCCTTGAAGGATCCGGTGTGCGTCGTGCCGCACTGCTTGACGAGCAGCTCGCCGAAGCCGAGCTCGCTCGCGAGCCGGCGCGCCGGATAGAGCGGCGTCATGCCTTCGCCCGTCGTGACGATCGCGTCGTCGGGGATCTCGGGCGCGACCCACTCCTTCTTGCTCCAGACGCCGGAGCGCGCCGAAGCCGACCATCGCGCGTCGAAGAGCGCGCGCCACTCGGGCCCGCTCTTGTCGCGCAGCGCGTCCATGTCGTGCGCGACCTCGAGCAGGCCGTCGCACGTCGGGCAGCGATAGATCGCCTGCGTCAGCGGGAACGTGCCCGCGCAGCCTCGAAAGCAGCGGAACCGTGCGGAGGGGCTCGTCATCTACTTCGCGACGCAGCGTAGGTACGGCGTGTTCACCGCGGAAGGGCGGCAGGCCTCCGTCGGCGCGCAATCGGAGTCGCGGCCGCAGACGTTCGCGCACTTCTTGAGCTCGGGATCGCAGTAGTCGGACTGGCACGTCGAGTCGTCGACGCACGCGGCGCCGGCGTCGGAGTCGGAGGCGGTCGTACCGGAGAAGCAGAACTTGAAGTAGTCGCTCCCGCTCGATCCGTAGAGGCAGTGGCCGTTCTCGAACCCGGCGACGGTGCGGCAGCTCGCGGTGTTCGAGCACGGGGGCCGGCAGATGCGGCCTCCGCCGAGGCCGATGCAGTTGTCGGTCGTGCAGTTGGTGCTGTCGGTGCACGCGTCGCCCGGAACGCTGGTCGCGCCGACCTCGGGGGTCGCGCAGATCCAGATGTCGTGCGAGGGCGCGGGCGCGGCGACGGACTTCAAGCGGCAGATCGTCCCTGCGGCGCACTCGTTCTGCACGCAGCACGTGTCGAGGCATCGCTTCGGCGTGCCCGTGCAGAGGCCCGAGCGGCACTCGTTGTCGTTCACGCACGTGCTGCCCGGCGTCTTGCCGCCGGAGCTCGGCGGCGTGCGCGCGGCGAGCGCCGCGGGCACGCAATAGCCGCCGCCGGTGCCGCCGTTGAAGCACACGAACGAGGGCGCGCACTCCGCCGAGGTGCAGCAGGGCGTCGTGCAGATGGGGCCGGGGCCGCCGGTGATCGCCGTCGTGAGGATCGTGCTCGTGCCGCAGATCCGGCTCTTGCAGTCTTCGTTGACGCGGCAGGCGCCGCCGAGGTCGAGCGGACCGGCTTCGCCTCCCTCCTGCGCGTCGGGCTGCGCGTCCTCGCCCGCGTCGAGCTCGCCTGCATCTTCGACGGGAGCGCCGGCGTCGGACACGCACTTGCTCGTGGTGGTGTCGCACGTCGTGCCGGGCGGGCACGACGAGGGATCGGTGCCCGTGCACCGGAACTCGGGGACGTCGCCGGGCACGATCAGGCTGCAGCCGAAGATCGCCGCCGTCGCGATCGCCGCCGCCGAAGCGAAGAGCCGCGCGACCGCCGATCGCCTCATCGGAACGATCCTCCGAGGAGGAAGACCCCGCCGCCCCGCACGGGCGACGCCGAAGGCGCGACCGCGGGCGCGGGATCGCGCGTTCTCCCGAAGTAGAGGTACGCGGTGGCGAGCGCGGCGACGACGCCGATCCCCAGCCCGACGTCGGCGACGATCGCCTGCGTGTGGGCGCGATCGCTCTTGCTCTGGAGATCGCCGAACGTTCCGTCGCGACCGGTGACGAAGTCGCTCGAAGGCTTGCTCGAGACGGCGAGGATGCCGAAGATCGCCCCGACGCCGAGGCCGACGACCGCGATCGAGCCCGCGGTGATCGTCGCGGCGTCGACGCGCCCGCGAGGTGGCTCCTCCGCCGGCGTCGCGGGCGGGGGCGTGGGTGCGTTGCTCGGGGCCGAAGGCGGCGCCACCGGCAGCTCGCGCTTCGCGCCCTCGATGCGCTTGACGATGTTCTCGGCCTTCACGCGCTCGGCGGCCGTCACCGACTCCATCTCGAGGTACTGCCGGAAGAAGACGATGGCCTCGTCGTATCTCTGGAGCTTCTCGTGGACGATGCCGAGGTTGAAGACGAGATCCTTGGCCTTGGGATCGAGGACGCGCGCGGCCTCGAGCTCGGCGATCGCCTCGCGATAGCTGCCGCCGGCGTACAGATCCTTGGCCCGCTGGAAGTGCTCCTGGGCCTTGCGCTGATCGTCCGTCTTCGCTTCGGTCGTCGCCTCTTTCACCTCCTGGGGAGGCTTCTGCTGCGCCATCGCGGGCAGTGGGGCGAGCACCGCGAGGAGGCACGGCAGGATGCGCAGTGCACGCGTCATCGACTCGAAAGGTTAGCCGATTTCCGTCACGGGGTGGCGCGCGTGTAAGAACGGCGCCGGCGACGCGTTGATCCCGCGCCATGACGAGGAAGCGCAGGCGAGGCGAGGGGCTCATCTTGGTTCTGGTCCTGGGCAGCTTCGGCGCTGCGAGCGAGGCCCGCGCCGACGACGCGACGGTGACCGTCGGCGGGCAGGGGCAGCGGTTCTCCGACCCTCCCGAGCCGCGCGCGAACCCCGTCGCGGTCGACGATCCCGGCTATCGCCGCTACGACTTCGAGCCTCGCGAGCTCCGACGATCGCCGTTCCGCCTGACGCTCGGCCCCGCCGGCATCACGACGGGCAAGGGCTTCGGCGTCGGCGTCGGCGTCGGCGCCGACTTCGGCGCGGGCTCCGTCGGCGGACGCCTCTCGGTCGCGTGGCTCCGCGGCGAGGGCACGAACGCCAACGGGACGAGCACGCCGACGGGCGACTCCGTCGGGCTCTACAGCGGCGAGCTCACGCTCGACCTCCACAAGCGTGGTCCCGTTCACCCGATCATCGGCATGGGCCTCGGCTTTCTCCGCGTGAGCCGGCCCGACACGAGCGGCTGGGCGGGCATGGGCACGACCCGCCTCGGCGTCGAGTACGCGCTCGGCCTCGACGACGCCGACGTCCGCGTCGGCGCGAGCGTGACCGGCGGGCTCATCGGCCCGGTCGACAGCGACGTGAAGGACTTGAAGGCGTACGCGCTGACGGGGATCCACCTCGCGATCGGGTTCTGATCGCGCCGGCGATGCCGTCGCTTTTGCCGCCGGCGAGCTATAAGAGAGACGGCATGTCCTCCGAAGCTGCCGAGCTCGAAACGAAGGTGCGCGCGATGGGTGTGGACGCGCGTCGCGCGGCGCGCGCCCTCGCGCCTCGCCGCCGAGAAGACAAGGATCGCGCGCTCGAGGCGATCGCCGTCGAGCTCGAGCGCGCCGCCCCGTCGATCCTCGCCGCCAACGAGGCCGATCTCGCGGCCGCACGATCGCGCGGCACGCGCGGTGCGATGCTCGACCGCCTCTTGCTCGACGAGCGTCGCGTCGCCGCGATGGCCGCGAGCGTGCGCGAGATCGCCGCGCTGCCCGATCCGGTGGGTGAGGTCGTCTCGCGCACGCTCCGCCCGAACGGCTTGCGGGTGTCGCGCGTTCGCGTCCCGCTCGGCGTGATCGCGATGATCTACGAGTCGCGCCCCAACGTGACCGTCGAGGCGAGCGCGCTCACGCTCAAGGCCGGCAACGCCGTCATCCTGCGCGGAGGATCCGACGCGGTCCGCTCGAACGCCGCGCTCGCCGAGGCGATCGGGTGCGCGCTCGACACCGTCGGCCTGCCGCGCGCCGCCGTGCAGATCTTGCCGTTCACGGATCGCGACGCGGTGCGCGTGCTCATCCACCAGAGCGAGCTCGTCGATCTCGCCATCCCGCGCGGCGGCGAGGCCCTCATCCGCTACGTCACCGAGAACGCGCGCGTCCCCGTGGTGCAGCACTACAAGGGCGTGTGCCACCTCTACCTCGACGACGGCGCGGATCCCGCGCTCGCCGGGCGCATCGCGGTCAACGCGAAGATGCAGAGGCCCGGCGTGTGCAACGCGCTCGAGTGCCTGCTCGTCGACGAGCGCGACGCCGAGCGTCTCTTGCCGCCGGTCGCCCGCGCGCTCCTCGACGCCGGCTGCGAGCTGCGCGGCGACGAGCGCACGCGCGCGCTCGTTCCCGAGGCGAAGGCCGCGGCGAGCGACGACTACGGGCGCGAGTTCCTCGACGCGATCCTCGCCGTCCGGGTGGTCGGCGGAGTCGACGGTGCGATCGCTCACGTCAGCGAGTACGGCTCGGGTCACACGGAGGCCATCCTGACGCCGTCCGCCGAGAGCGCGGAGCGCTGGCGGCGCGAGGTCGACGCCGCGTGCGTCGTGGTGAACGCGTCGACGCGCTTCCACGACGGCGGCGAGCTCGGGCTCGGCGCGGAGATCGGCATTGCGACGAGCCGCCTCCACTGGCGCGGCCCCATGGGTCTCGAGTCGCTGACGACCATGAAGTGGGTCGTCGAAGGCGAAGGCCAGACCCGTCGCTGACGTCTCGGAAAGGGCGATTCGGCGATTGACGGCGCCAGGGCTTCGCGGCGACGATCGGCCCGAGGAGATCCCTTGCCCGCGAACAAACGTCCCCCGCCGAAGGGCCCTGGCCCCGATCGTCCGATGCTTCGAACGTCACACGGGACGCCGCGCTCGCGCGGAAAAGGGGCGAGCGCGCCGGAGCGTCCGGCGCGCGCACCCGCGGCGGCGCGCGTGGCTCGCGGACCGGGCGCGCGCGGCAGCCGCGCCGCGGCGCGCTCCGGACGACGACGGCTCGCGCCTCAAGAAGTCGAAGGCCGTCCCAGGCGCGACGAGCACGGCGAGCGACGAGTCTCGCGAGGTGGCGATCCTCGTCGCGGTCGCGGGCATCGAGAAGAAGGCGTCCGGCCTCGAGGTGATCGACGTCGCCGGGCGCGTCGACTACGCCGACTTCCTCGTCTTGATGTCCGGACGCAGCGACCGCCACGTGACGGCGCTCGCGAGCGCGATCGAGGAGGCCCTCCGCAAGCGCAACAAGCGCGCGCTCGCGGTCGAGGGCCTCCCGCACGCCAACTGGGTCTTGATGGACTTCGGCGACGTCGTGGTTCACGTCTTCCAAGACGACGCGCGCTCCGCCTACGACATCGACGCGCTCTGGATGGACGCGCGCCGCGTCCCCGTCCCGCTCCCTCCGTAGGGAACGAGTCGGGAGAGAGTCAGGAAAGAGAGGCGCGGAGGCGCTGAAGCGAATATTCCGCGGCTCCGCGACTCTCTTTCTGATTCCCCGGGCCTACGGATGCGCCGGGATCGGGATGCAGACGTAGCGGCGGTACTTGTATTCGCCTTGGACGAACGTGTTCGTCTCCTTGACGAGCAAGTGCGTGTCCGAGATCGAGCTCGTGTTGGCGACGTTGCCGCGCATGAGCTGATCGCTCGTGACGGCGAGCGCTCCGTCGTCGAGGAGGAACGAGGCCGACGTCTGACCGCTGTAGGTGTTGTAGAAGTTGATCCCGATCGAGTCGCGGCCGAGCACGACCGCCGTCGAACGCAGGGCGCGCTGGCCGCCGCCGATCACGGCTGCTGCGCGCGACCACGGCCGGCATCCGGTCTGCGGATGGCAATACTGCTGATCCTCCATGACGTTCGCCTGTCCGAGCACGACCGAGGCCGCGCCGCGCGGGAAGCGCGCGAGCACCTCCTCGTCCGGGATCGGATCCTGACCGTCGCACTCCGTCGCGGGCGGCGTCGCCGGATAGGGCGTGCGCGCGGCGACCGGCGGCGTCGTCGCCCGGAACGACACCTCGACGTCGTAGTACGTGATCGTGTCGATCTCCGTGCGCTGCCTGCCGGAGAGCGAGACGCACGCCGTCGTCGCCGCGCCGGTGAGGTTGACGGCGATCGAGCGGCCGTCGTCGGCGCGGACCTGCGCCGAGCCCTTGAGCTCGCCCGTGGCGCCGTCGTGCTCCGCGCTGAACGGGCTGCCGATGATCCACTTGCCGTCGGCGCGCTTGGTCATCGTGATGTTCGCGTTCGGGTTGTTCGCCCGGACGGGATCGGCGCATCCGGTCGCGACGTTGCAGCGCCGGATGTTGGTCTCGTAGACGCCGGTCGCCGTGAGCGCGGGCGCCTGCGCCTGCGGGGTGCGATCGACGATGCCGGGCTCGAGCAGCGCCGGGCCCGCGCAGCTCGCGGGCAGCGCGCCCGCGCGTTCGAGCTTGACGGTGAACGACGCGTTACGCCGGCTCTGATCGCGGAAGACGATGAAGTACTGCTGCGTCTTGTCGAGCTTGGCGCGGACGAGGCCGTCGAGCGAGTGGGTGCCCGAGAGGATCGCGACGTACTTGCCGTCGGCGCGCTTCTCGACGAGGTACGCGCGCGGCATGCGATCCGGCGTGGTGGCCGCGACGGTCGCCACGATCTCGTCGCCGTTCGCGCCGTTCCACTGGACGACGCCCCACTTGGTGCGCGAGGTATCGATCGCGACGCTGGTGCCGCCATAGGCGAGCGTGGGCGCGCCGGCGAAGTTCGCCGCGGCGAACTGGACGAGCTCGCTCGAGACCTCCTCGACGTCGTCGTCGTCGGGCGCGGCGGTGCAGGCCGGCAGGGCGAGGGAAGCGGAAGAAAGGCACACGAGTGCGATGACGCGGAAGTGGCGCAAGGGAATCTCTCCTGTAGAAGCGGGAAGCTAGACGGAGAGCTGATACGCCTACACGTCGTTACAAATTCCCCCGAGGGGGATCAATCTCCCGGCGCCGGATCGTCGCGCCGCTTGGCGACGAGGAACGAGAGCCCGACGCTGAGGAAGTAGAGCGCGACGAGCGCCGACGAGACGATGAACTGCGACGAGATCTCGGGGCCCGGCGTGACGAACGCGCCGACGATGAACGATCCGATGATGGCCCACCGGCTGAAGCGGACGAGCTGCATCGGCGTGACGATCCCCGCGAGGGCGAGGAAGCCGATGAAGAGCGGCATCTCGAAGACGAACCCGAACGCGAGGAGCATGCGGGTCGCGAAGTCGAGGAAGTACTCCATCGTCGGCCGGCTCGTCAGCGTGACGCCTCCGTCGACGGTGCCGAGGAGCGAGAACGAGTAGCTGAAGAAGGAGGGGAAGAACGCGTAATAACAGAAGGCGATCCCCGCGCCGAAGAGCGTCGTCGAGAACACGACGAAGGGAACGATGTAGCGCTTCTCCTTCGCGTAGAGGCCCGGGCTGATGAACGCCCAGAGCTGATAGAAGATCACCGGCGCGGCGAGCACGACGCCGCCCGTGAGCGACAGCTGCATGTAGTTCACGAACGCGTCGATCGGCGCGAGCGTCTGAAGCTCGACGGGCACGTTGGGGAAGCGAAGCTTCCACTCGGCCTCGTAGGGCTTGGCGATCCAGGCGAGGAGCTTCTCGCGATACGTCCAGCACACGATCGCGCCGGCGAAGAGCGCGATGGCGGCGCGCACGATCCGCTTGCGGAGCTCGCCGAGGTGCTCCCAGATCGTCATCTTGATGTCGTCTTCGGGATCCGCGTGCGTGAGCTCGGGCTCCGGCTCCGGCTTCTTCGCCTTCTTCTTCTTTTTCTTCTTGGGCGTCTCCTCGTCGTCGTCGGGAGAGAGCGGTTGGGTCGCCATCAGCGCGCCTCCGTGGCCGGGGCCTCGCCCTGACCCTCGGCGACGGCCGGCGTCTCCGGCTCGGTCGCGCCGGCTCCGTTCGCCTCGGCCGCGGCCGCCTCCGCCGCCTCTTCTTCTTCGGCGCGTTGCTGGAAGGTCTTCGGCTCTTCTTCCGGCGGCAGCTCGGCGTTCGCGTCGCCGAGCAGATAGAGCGCGTCGCGGGCCCACTTCGATCGCGGCAGGCCCTGGGCGTACACGATCGCGTTGTCGGGAAGCGCGCCGTAGGCGTCGGCCCCGTCGCGCGGATACTCGCGATCGCGGACGACGTAGAAGTCGTCGCTGAGCTTCGGCGGATCGGGCGCGCGCGTCGCCAGGCTCCCCGCGTCGTTCACCGAGCGCTGGACGGCGTCGAGCTCGCCTCGCGCGAGCTTGCGGATCTCGTTGATGTCGTCGGTCAGGCCCTCGCTGCGGAGGGCGTCGTCGATGCCGCTCTGGGTGCGCAGATCCGACGCCACCCGGCGGAGCTGGCCGGCCCATTTGCCGAGCTTTCGCAGCATCTTGGGCAGGTCTTTGGGGCCGATGACGACGAGCGCCACCACGACCACCACGATGAGCTCGGAGAGGCTGAACCCGAACACCGCTGACGAGGGTACCACGAGAGCCCAGGCCGGGACCTGTGGTAGGAGAGGGCCGCCGTGGAAAAGCTCGCGCTGCAGGGCCTGACGGGGGAAGAGCTCGCGCGCGCGCTCGGCGTCTCCGTCGAGGACGGGCGTCGCATCGTCGCGCAGGTCCACCGCGACGAAGATCCGAGCACGCCGAACGCCGGCGTTCGCCGCGCCGCGCGCGAAGCTGCGCTCGCGCGCGGGTACGTGCCCGCGCTCGAGGTGATCACGGAGCGCCGCAGCCAGATCGATCCTTTCGTCAAATACGCGCTCCGCCTCGCCGACGGTCACGTCGTCGAGACCGTGCGCATCCCCCTCGAGCGCGAGGGACGCTTCTCGGTGTGCGTGAGCTCGCAGGTGGGCTGCGCGCTCGGGTGCACGTTCTGCGCGACCGGTCGCCTCGGCCTCCAGCGAAACCTCGAGACGTGGGAGATCGTGGAGCAGGTGCGCGTCGTCCGCCGCGGCATCGCCCGTGATCGCTTGGCCGCGCGCGTGCACGGCGTCGTGTTCCAGGGCATGGGCGAGCCGATGGCGAACCTCGATCGCGTCCTCGGGGCGATCCGCGTGATGAGCGAGTCGAGCGCGCTCGCGATCGACGCGCGGAACATCACCGTGTGCACGTCGGGTCTGCCCGCGGGGATCCGGCGCCTCGCGCGCGAGGCGCCCAAGGTGAGGCTCGGCCTCTCGATCGCCTCGGCTCGCCGCGAGCGGCGTCGCTCGCTCATGCCGATCGCGCGCACGCACGATCTCGACGAGGTCATCGACGCCGCGGCCGAACACGTCGCGGCGACGGGGCTCGCCCCGATGTGGGCCGTCACGCTCCTGTCGGGCGTCAACGACACGATCGACGACGCCGACGCGCTCGCCGATCTCGTCGTCGCGTTCCGCGCGCGAACGGGCGCGACCCCGAGGCTGAGCGTCATCCCGTACAACACGATCGCCGAAGACGACGACCCGTTCGTCCGCGCGCCGAGCGAGCGCGAAGACGCCTTCCGCGACGCCCTCGCGGCGCGCTCGGTCTTCACCCACAAGCGGTACAGCGGCGGATCCGACGTCGCCGCCGCCTGCGGTCAGCTCGCGGCCCGATCCTGACCCGATCCTGATCCGAATCAGCCGCATTTCATGGTATTGCGCGGCGATGCGAGCCTCGATCGCGGCCATGCTCGGAGCGGCGCTGCTGCTCGCGAGCCGTGACGCCGCCGCCTCGCCCGAAGATCTCTTCGGGTACGGCGCGCGCACGAGCGCGATGGGGGCCACGGGCACGGCCTACGCCGGCGGCTACGAGTCCGCGTGGCACAACCCGGCGCTCGCGTCCGAGATCCGCGCGCCCAAGCTGACGCTCGGCTACACCGGCGGCGTCCTCCGCCTCGACGCCGTCGGCCTCGACGGCGTCCGCATCGCGCGGCGCGAGCCCGGGCCGATCAAGGGCACGGTCATCGGCGCGGAGATCCCGATCCCCTTCGGCGGCGCGCTCCGCGATCGGGTCGGGATCTCGCTCGCGTTCTATCAGCCCACCGACGTCGTGGTGCGCGGGCGCGTGCTCTACCCCGAGAAGCCGCAGTTTCCGATGCTCGACGATCGCGGCCAGTCGGTCACGATCCGCGCGGGCGTCGGCGCCGACATCGGCTACGGCATCAAGCTCGGGGTGGGCTTCGCCGCGCTCGCCGAGATCGTGGGCAACGTCGTCGCCGCGACCGACGCGACCGGCCGCGTCGGCACGCAGGTGGAGACGCAGCTCGTCGCGACGTACGCGCCGAGCTTCGCGGTCGCCTACGACCTCCCGCTGAAGACGTCGCCCGAGAAGTGGACGCTCGGCCTGGTGTTCCGCGGCACGCTCGACGCGCGCTTCGGCGTCGAGATCGACGGCACGAAGCTGAGCTCGCTCCAGATCCCGCTGTTCAACATCTCCGGCCTCGCGCAGTACGATCCGGGGCAGATCGCGGTCGAGATCGCGCGGCGAGAAGAGCCGCCGAACGGCGGGAGCAGCAACGTCCTCGCGCTCCAGCTCGTCTACAAGCGCTGGAGCTCGTTCCCCGGCGTCCTCGAGCCCACGGTCGTGTGCACCGAGGGAGGCGCCGGCGCGTGCGGGCTCGTGCCGCCGAAGATCGACTGGAGCGACACGATCGCGATCCGCCTCGGCGCCGATCAGGGCTACGCGCTCGGCGAGGGCGCCGTCTTCCACGTGCGCGGCGGGACGTTCTACGAGACGAGCCCGCTGCCCTCGAGTGTCCTCGGCAGCGAGGCGTTCGACGCGAGCGTCAAGGGGCTCGCGCCGCTCCCGACGCGCTACTACGACAGCGATCGCATCGCGCTCACCGCCGGCGCGGGCCTCTCGCTCTCGAAGCCGCTGCCGCCGATCGATCTCGATCTGTTCGCGCAGTTCCACCAGCTCGTGCCGCGCGCGATCCGCTCGACCGACGCCGCGGGCAACGTGCTCGCCGAGGCCGAGTCGTCGGGCAGCATCCTCGTCTTCGGGATGAACGCGGGGGTGAAGTTCTGATGGGGCGCGCCAGGCTCTCCGCGCTGTTCGCGCTCTTCGCGCTGAGCCTCGCGCCGGGCGCGGCCCGCGCGAACCCGCCCGACACGTACGGCTTCGGATCGCGCGAGACGGCGATGGGCAACGCGGCGTCGGCGGAGACGCACGGCTTCGCGGCGAGCTACTACAACCCCGCCGCGCTCGTGCGCTCGCGCGGCCTCGAGATCTCCATCGGGTATTTTCGCGCCGATCACTCGCTCGAGATCAACGGTCTCGACAACGAGGTCGATCCGGTCAAGGGGATCAACGGCGGCCTCGTCGTGCCGGGCACGCTCTTCGGCGTCCCGTTCGCGTTCGGCATCGCCGTGCACCTGCCCGACGATCGCATCTCGCGCGTGCGCGCGCTGCGGCAGGAGCAGCCGCGCTGGGAGCTCTACGACAACCGCAACCAGCGCCTCTTCCTCGCGGCGAACCTCGCGATCCAGCCGGTCCACTGGCTCCAGATCGGCGGCGGTCTCTCGTTCATGTCGTCGACGCGCGGAAAGCTCGACATCACGGGCACGGCCAACGTCTTCACGCCCGACGACTCGCAGCTTCGCCACGAGGTCGACGCCGATCTCACGGCGATCCGCTATCCGCACGCCGGCGTTCGCGTCGAGGTGAACGAGCGCGTCGCGCTCGCCGCCGTCTACCGCGGCGAGTTCCAGCTCGGCCTCGATCTCGGGGCGCACCTCCAGGGCGACGTCTCCGGTCTCACGACGGCCCTCTACGAGCTCCAGACGCGCAGCGTGAACAACTTCCTGCCGCAGCAGCTCGTCTTCGGCGGCTCATGGCGCCTCTCGCGCGACTTCCGCGCCGCGTTCGACGCGACGTGGATCGACTGGAGCGCGTACGTTCCGCCCGTCGCGCAGCTCGACGTGCTGCTCGACATCCCGCCGCCGTCGGGTGGCTGGCCGCCCACGATCCAGCCGCCGCAGGCGCCGGCGCCGACGCGGATCGAGCCGCTCCGGATGCACAACCGCCTCATCCCGCACTTCGGCGCCGAGTGGCACGCGCTCGAGACCGACAAGGTCGACGGGTTCGTGCGCGCGGGCTACGAGTTCTCGAAGAGCCCGATCGAGCCGCAAACGGGGCTGACCAACTACGTCGACCGCGATCGGCACACGGCGTCGATGGGGCTCGGCGCGTCGGTGCGCGATCTGTTCGACGTGATCCCCGGGCGGATGGACATCGACTTCCATCTCGCGTTGAGCGAGCTCGTTCGCCAGACGACCCTCAAGCAGAACCCCGCCGACTTCGTGGGCGACTACTACGCGCGCGGGCGAATCCTGAACCTCGGCTTGACGCTCACCGTCGCGTTCGAGCCGCCGAAGAAAGCGGGCGACGACGCGGGAGGGAAGAAGCCATGACGACGCGCGCGTTCGCGTCGCTCGCGCTCCTCGTGGCCGCGTGCTCGAGCACCGGCGCCGAAGGGGTCGGCGACAGGAACCTCCCGACGGCCGCCATGGGTCCGTTCCGCAAGCTCGCGGCCGAGGAGGTGAGGGGCATCGCGCCGTTCGTGTTCGACGACCGCGTCGCGCTCTACCGCGAGCCGGCCGCGCTCGCCGAGGGCGACGACACGATCCTCTACGCCGTGGCGCGCGCCGAAGGGCGCGACGTCATCGTGCGCACGCGCGCGAGCGACGGGCGATCGTTTTTCGGCACGACCGGAGACTTCGGCAAGGTTCCTCCCGTCGTGCTGGCGCCCGACGCCGCGTGGGAGGGAGACGCCCTCTCGGGTCCGTTCGTCGTCCGCGCCTCCGGCGAGCTCCTCCTCTATTACGCCGCCGCGGGTGGCATCGGCCTCGCGCGCTCGACCGACGGGCTCGTCTTCCGCAAGGAGCCGGCGCCGATCCTCACGCGCGATCCGGCGTCGGCGTGGGAAACGACGGAGGTGCGCGCGCCTTCGGTCTACGTCCTTCCCGACGGCCGCGTCCGTCTCCTCTATGCGTCGGGCGGCTCGATCGGCGAAGCCGAGAGCGCCGACGGCGTGAGCTTCCGCCGCGTCGATCCGGTCCCGTCGACGCCCGCGATCGAGCCCGTGCTCGCGCCGGCGCCGCCGGCGCCGCCCGGATCGCTCTTGCCCAACGAGAAGCCTCCGTTCGACACCGCGAGCGTCGGCGATCCGTGCGTGGTCCTTCGCACGACGCCGGTCGGGCGCCTGCACGTGCGCGTCCTCTACACGGGCGCCGACGCGAGCGGCGCGAGCGCGATCGGCTTCGCGGCGCGCTACGGCGACGCCGGTCCGCTGTCCCGGCAGCCTTCGCCCGTCTACTCCGTCGGGGCGCACGAGGCGGCGCCTGCCGTCGTCGAGCGATCCGACGGAACGTTCCTCTACGTCCATCAGGATCGCCGCGTCGACGAACGGCTGACGTACACCGCGATCGCCGCGGCCTTCTCGCCGGCGACGATCAAGCTCCCTCTCCCCGCCGACTTCCCCGAACGTCCCTAGGGCCCACGTGGAGCGGCGTGCGCGTGAGCGCGCGAGCGCGCGAGCGCGTGAGGGGGCGGAACGCCCCACGAGATGGTGCTAGCTTTGTCGGAGCATGCTCGTGGGCCTCATTCTCGGCGTCATGTTCGTCACGCCGATCGTGCTCACGTATCTGTTCTTCATCCGCTGGGTCGACAGGTTCGAGCCCGAGCCGTGGTGGCTCATCCTCGTCGCGTTCGCGTGGGGCGCGATCTTCGCCACGCTTGGCGGCGGCATCACGTCCTCGATCGCGCAGAGCATCACCGCGGCGATCTTCGACGCGTCTCCCAAGGACATGGACGTCGTCGGCGCGACCGTGTTCGCGCCCGTCTTCGAAGAGAGCTTCAAGGGGATCGGCGTCTCGCTCATCGCGCTCGCGAGCGCGCTCGGCCTGCGCGAGCTCGACGGTCCGCTCGACGGCGCGATCTACGGCGGCGTCGTCGGCCTCGGCTTCACGCTGACCGAAGACATCCTCTACGTCGCCAACCAGTTCGCCACGAGCGGCTTCGGCGGCTTCGTGTTCCTCCTCTTCCTCCGCACGGTGCTCCTCGGGCTCTCGCACTGCACGTTCACCGCGTGCACCGGCCTCGGCTTCGGCATCGCGACCGAGGCCAAGAGCTGGCCGGTGAAGATCATGATGCCGCTGCTCGGGTTCGGCGCCGCGATCTTGATGCACGCGATGCACAACTTCCTCCCGACGGTGTTCGGCGACGAAGGCCTCGTGCTCATGCTCCTCATCTCCTGGGCGATCGACATCCTCTTCTTCGTGCTCCTCGCGCTCCTCGTCGTCCGCGACCGCACGATCGTGATCCGCGAGCTGTTCAGCGAGGTCGGTGGTCTCTTGCACCCCAAGGAGCTGCAGCTCGTGTCGAGCTACTTCGCGCTCGGGATGAAGAACTGGGGCGTGCTGTTCTCCCGCGGGTGGTCGGCCTTCCGCATGCGGCGCAAGAAGCAGCTCCAGCTCGTCGAGCTCGCGTTCATCAAGAGCCGCCGCCGCCGCGGCGAGGCCGGCGCCGACCTCGATCGCAAGGAAGCGGAGCTGCGTCGCGACATCGTGATGGCGAATCGCCAGGGCGTCTGGATCGGATCCTGACAACGACGCCAGGGGTGCGGCGCGTCGCGATCGCATCGAAGCCCATTTTCTAGCGTGGCATGCGCGTTGCTGAATCTCCGGCGCTTCTGAACGAAAGACGGAAGGAGCGCGATGAGACGACGAACGGTCGCGGCGTGGGCTTGTCCCGCGCTGCTCGTGATCGGCTGCGGCATGAGCTCGAGCGAGAGCGCGGGAGACGCGTTCGCGCCTTCGGCGGGAGCCGACGCTTCGGCGGGCGCCGCCCCGCCGGGCGAGCCCGCGCCGGAGAAGGAGGTCGAGTCGGACTACGAGGCGCCGGTCGCGACCGGCAGCTTCGTCTGGGTCGCGAACCCCAAGAGCGGTCGCGTGGCCTACGTCGACGCGAAGACGCTCCAGGTTCGCACCGTCGAGGCGGGCAACGGCCCCACCTTCGTCGGCGCGGTCCCGGGGCAGATCGACGACACGACGCTGGTCCTCAACGTCCTCTCGGAGGACGCGACGCTGCTCCGCGCCACACCCGCGGGGATCGCCTCGCAGAGCTTCAAGGTCGCGCCCCAGGCGAACAGCATGGCCTTCTCCGCCGACGGCCGCTTCGCCATCGTCTGGGCCGACGCGCGAAAGGTGCAGAATGCACCCAAAACGCAGGGGTTTCAGGACCTCACCGTGCTCGATCTGACGGCCGGGACCTCGACGATCCTCGCCGTCGGCTATCGCCCCGTCTTCGTGGGCTTCGCCGCGGGCGCTGCGCGCGCGCACGCGGTCACCCAAGACGGCGTGGCGATCCTCGATCTGTCCGCCGCGCCGGTCGTCACGAGGAACGTCGCCGTCTCCGACACGCCCAATGAAGACCCAGGATCGCGCGACGTGTCGGTGACGCCCGACGGAAAGATCGCGCTCATCCGGCGCGACGGCGCCGCGGCGATCACCGCCGTGACGCTCGAGACGGGTGCGCGCGTCGCCGTCACGCTCCCCGGACCGGTGACCGATCTCGACCTGAACGACGCGGGCGATCGCGCGGTCGCCGTCGTGCGCTCGACGTCGCAGGTGGCGATCCTCCCGGTGCCCGGCATCCTGCAGGCGCCGACGGTGTTCACGACGGTCGACGTCGCCGGCGAGACGATCGGCTCGGTCGCTCTCGCGCCAGGAGGCCGGAAGGGCCTGCTGTATACCAACGCGACCGACGCCGAGCGCGTCACCATCCTCGACATGGCGCTGGAGCCGCCGCCGGTGCGCACCGTGCGCCTCTACGCACCGGTGCTCGCGGTCTTCAGCTCGCCGGACGCACGGCACGCCGTCGTCCTCCACGACAAGACCGCGAGCGTGACGGATGCGGGCGCGGCGTCGGGCGCCTTCAGCCTCTTGCCGATCGCGAACGCGCTGCCCGCGAAGATCGTGGCGACCGAGGCGCGCCCGAGCGCGGTGGCGGTGACCGACGATCGCGCGGTGATCGCCGAGCGCGACGACGCCGCGAAGGTCTTCGGCGTCTACCTCGCGCGCATGCCGCAGCTCATGGTCGAGCGCTATCCCCTCGCGAGCCCGCCGATCGCCGTCGGCGTCGTCGCGGGCGCGAAGCGAGCCTTCATCGCGCAGCAGCACCCCGAGGGCCGCCTCACGTTCATCGATCTCGAGGCCGGCGTCGCGCGAACGCTCACCGGCTTCGAGCTCTCCGCGCGCGTCGTCGACGGGAGCAAGCCATGACGCGTTCGTCTCTGTTCGTTCTGCTCGCCGCGCTGAGCTGCGGCGTCGCCTGCGGCGATCGTCCCGACGTCTTCGACGAGCCCGTCCGCGCCGTCCAGGCGTTCGGGCTCGTCGATCGCGTCGCGGTGATCGACGACGGCGCCGAGCGCGTCGTTCTCCTCACGCCTCGCGCGGATCGAGGGCTCGATCGCGGGAGCGTCTCGGTGGGCAAGGGCGTCATCCGCGCGCAGGCGTCGGCCGACGGCAAGCGCCTCTTCGTGCTCTCCACCGGCGACGTCACCCGCAAGAAGGGCGACGACCAGAAGCCGAGCCTCACCGTGATCGAGGACGGGGTGGGGAAGCGATACCCGCTGGAGTCGCCGCAGTCGGGGCTCTCGATCGATCCGCGCGGCCGATGGGTGGCGCTCTTCACGCAGCCACCCTCCGCGGGCGGCCCGGCGCAGGCGTCGTTCGTCGGGAACCCGAACGAGATCGTGCTGGTCGATCTCGAAGAGCCGAACGCGGAGCGCGCGGTCACGGCGCGCACGATCCGGAGCTTCGGCGCCCGGCCCCAGCGCGTCACGTTCACCGATCCTCTGCTCCTCCCGGAAGGTCCGCGGCGCCTGCTCGTCGTCGAGACGGATCAAGATCTGACGCTCCTCGATCTCGACAACGTCCGATCGATCCCGCAGCGTCCCGAGATCACCGTCCGCCTGACGAGCGGCACCACGGCGATCGCCAACCGCCCGGGCGGCGTCGTGATCGACGACGGCGATCCGGCGAAGAACGACGACGCGCGCATCGGCATCCGCCTCGAGAACGCGTCGAGCGTCGTCACGCTCACGCTCGCGCCGAACCCGGGCGGCACCACCGAAGATCCGGCGCAGATCCCGAATGATTTTCGCGCTGTGCTCAACATCACGGACGTGGGCGGCGTGCCCGGCGACGTCGTCTTCGTGCGCACGGAGGTCGGCGTGCGCCTCGCCGCCATCGTGCCCGCGACGCGCAAAGCCGTGCTCGTCGATCCCGAGACGAGCATCGTGACCGAGGTCGATCTGCCCGAGCCGTACGCGAAGATCTCGCTCATCACGAACATCGTCGGCGGCGCCGGCGGCGCCGACACCGCGCTCCTGTTCGGTCAGGGCGGCTCGCGCGGCGTCGCGTTCTGGTCGCTCGGCCGCGCGACGGGCGATCTCCGCTATCGAAGCGTCGAGGTCGTCTCGCTCGCGTCGGGGATCGGCGGCGTGCTCGACGTTCCTCCGCCGCGCCCCGAGCTCAAGGTGCTGCAAGGCGGCGGCGACGCGTTCTACGTCTTGAACCTCGCCACGCGCACGGCGGCGCCCCTCACGACGCTCGGCGCCGCGTCGCTCCACGTCTCGCGCGACGGCGAGCGCCTCTGGGCCTTCGCGCGCGGGGGGCCGAGCCTCGCGCAGGTCTCGCTGACGAACCTCCACCCGACGCCGCTGCCGCTCGATCGACCCATCGACGCGGTCTTCGACGTCGCGCGCGCCGACGGCGGCCGATCGCTCGTCGCGCTCGACGCGCGCGGCGCGGTGGGCGCCACCGTCCTCGACGCGCTCGCGCCCGACACGGCCGCGTCGCGCTCTTACTACGGCCTGCTCCTCGAGGATCTCTGATGCGATTCTTCGTCTTCGCCTTCTTGGTCTCGTCGCTGCCGATCTCCGCGCTCGCGCAGGAGCCCGAAGAGCCCGCCGGGGAGCCTGCGACGTCGCTGCCGCCTCCCGCTCCGGCACCGGTACCGGCTCCCGCTCCGCCTTCGCCCGTGCCGCCTCCGGCGGTCGCGCCCGCGGCGGAGGAGGCGTCCGTGCCGGCTCGCCCTCCGGGCCCGCCGCGCTACGACTACGTGCGCGTGGGCCTCGGCGTTCGCGTCGGCGATGTCGGCGACGCTGCGTTCGACACGTTCGCGACCGACGACGTCCTCACCCAGGCTTCGCTCGACGCGTCGTATGCATTCTACACGCGCGGCAAGCTCGCCGTCGCGGCGGGCCTCGCGTGGGACGTGGGCTCGCGCACGTCGGGCGCGCGCGGCATCGACACGCGCCTCACGGTGCATCGCCTCATGGTGCCCGTCGAGGCGCGCTGGTACTTCGCGCCGTGGTTCAACGCGTTCGCCAAGGTCGCCGCCGGCCCCGCGGCGTACTACGCGCGGATCGCGGATCCGTCGTCGCAGGGCCCGCTCGAGCACGCGCCATGGTCGTTCGCCGCCGACCTGAGCGCCGGCGCGAGCTTCCGGCTCGCGGGAACGAGCGATCACGCCCAGCGGCACGCGCGCCTCTGGGTCACGCACGAGATCGGCTACGGCGTCACGGCGGGGCGCGATCTTCGCCCGCGGCCGAGCCGAAGCGAAGAAGACATCCTCGGCTCGGACGAGCGGACACGGCTCGGCTCGCTCGCCGTGAACGGGATGTTCTGGCGAACCGGGCTGGCCGTGTCGTTCTGAACGCCAGCACGCTCAGCGAGCGAGCGCGTTCTTCAGGCCGGCGACGCGGACGGTCGCCCACGCCTCGGGCGCGCGAACCTTCGAGACGAGCTTCGAATCGCCCGGCCCCGGCGGGACGACGAGGACGCCGCCCGGCAGGTGGTCGTACGGGAAGAAGCGCGCCGTGCGCTGGGTGATCGTCTGGCCCGAGGACGACACGAACGTCGCGAGGCGCTCCTGGCCGCCCGCGGGCTCCTCGGCGAGATCGACCTCACCGCCCCACGCGACCGACCCGTCGGCGTCGACGGTCGCCATGCGGTAGGTGCCCGCGGCCTCCCTCGCGCCGCCGCCCGTGGCCGGCCCGCCCGGTCCGCTCACGGAGATCGAGCCGCCGTTGACGGCCGCGATGCGGTTGAAGAGCGCCGTGAAGGTGTAGTCGCTGACCCACTCGTTGGGGCAGTAACCCATCATGTCGCGGCCCTTGGTCGGGCTGAGGAACGTCTTTTCGAAGATGTCGTAACCCCAGACGCCGATCTGCGCGCCCGCGTACGGGTAGTTGGGATCGACGCCGCTCGCGCCGCCGCACGGCGCGTGGTTGCGGCCGTGCGCGTGGCCGACCTCGTGAAGCGCCGTGTCGATCGAGTCTTGCCCCGGGTACCCCATGCCGACGCTCGCGCGGAGGAACGCGTTCTTCGGGTTCTCGACGACCGTGCTGAGGCCGGTGACGCAGCCGCCGCTGCAGAACGTCCCGAACGAAGCGCGCGGCGCGAGCGCGCCGTAGTAGTAGACGTCGGACTTCGCGCCGTCGTCGCGGCGGAGGTTCGTGATCGCCTGGAGGATCTGGGAGAAGCCGGCGCCGTTCGCCGAGATGGTGCTCGGCCACGCGAAGGGCGCGCGCGCGGTCACCTCGACCTCGCTCGCCGCGTAGAGCGTCATGAACGACTTCTTGTAGCGCGCGAGCTGCGCGGCGCTGACGTCGGGGATGCGGCCGGAGCCGTCGGCGTCGTACTTGACGGGGACGATGACGATCTTGAGCGAGCCCGATTTCTCGATCTGCAGATCCTCCACGCCGCCCGTGAGCGGGAAGCGCGCCGCATCGCTGCCGCTCGGGACGGCGCCGGCCTTGTCGGTCAAGAAGACCTGATAGGTCACGCCCGGCGGGAGGCTCGTCGCGGGGACCTCGAAGTTGAACGTCGACTCGACGTTCTCGTCGGTCGAGGCGGCCGAGATCGTCTTCGTGTCTTTGACGATCGGGAGGCGCGTCGTGCCGTCGACGAGCCGGAGCTCCGCGGTGACCGACTGCGACTGCCAGCCCGCGGCCGGCTTGACGTAGACGCGGAAGAGCGCCGGACGATTCGCGACGACCGGCGCGTTGCGCGCGGAGGCCTGGAGGGCGCGGCCCTCCTTCATCACGTCGACCTTCACCGCCTGGAAGACGGCGACGCTCGAAATCGAGAGGCCTTTGACGAGCGGCGGCGCCGGCGAGTCTTTGTCGGTGGGATCGCCCTGCTGGCTCGGATCGTTCGCCGGATCATCGGGGACCGGCTCGCCGACGCCGAGGACGTCGCCAGGCGGCGCGCCGCTGCCTTGCACGACGATCGTCTCGGTCGTGCATGCCAGAAGCCCGAGCACCGTCAGCCCCGACAGGATTCTGATCGACGTTCGCATGGCCCTCTCCTCCCAGTCCCGTTCGCCCCGTTCGCTTCTTCCGGAAAGTGCGGCGTCGATTTCTGCGCCTCACCGCGCTCGGCGACAACCCCTCGTTCCGGCAGACCGCGTTTCCGCCGTGGAAACGCCCGCTCTGGATCACTCGCGACCGTGGTCGCTCATGCACCAGGGGCGGCCCCGGGTTGATAGCACCGGTCAGCGAGATGGCCATTAAAAAAAACGATATGGATTCGTATGTTTAAGTGAAACCGAATCCTGCAGCCCGCCTGGAATGTTTCACTACAAACCATCACGTGGGCCTGCATCACCGCCTGGAGGCGCGTGCCCCCGAATCGGGCCCCACGTGGCCTCGATGGCAAGGGCGGGCGGCCGCGGGCCCGACGAGGGCGTCATCGGCGTCGCGCGGAGCGGCGCGACGATGCACTCGAGCGCGTTCGCGGCGACGGGCCCGCCGGGCTCGAGACGCATGTCGCTGATCTCGGCGTTGCCGCGCGGCCCCGCGACGATCACGAGCTGCGCGGCGCCGTGCGCGAGCGCGCCGCGCTGCTCGACGCGCGCCGCGCACGTCTCGAGCTCGTCGGCGACGCGATCGACGATGCGCCTCGCTTCGTCATCCGCCATGTCGTGCGCGCCGACGAGACCGATCGCCGCGCGCGGCCTTCGCGTCACGTAGACGTAGGCGTCGTGGCTCGCGTCGGCGGCGGAGGCGTCTCCGTTCGTGACGTGCACGTCGTGCGTCTCGGGCACGACGTCGCGCCCGGGCCCGGGGCACGCGACGAGCGACGCGACCGCCGCGATCGCCGCGAGCGCGCGCTTCGTCATCCGCCGAGCAGCTGCTTGGCGATGACGATGCGCTGGATCTGCGCCGTGCCCTCGTAGATCTGGAGGATCTTCGCGTCGCGCATCAGCTTCTCGACCGGGTACTCCTTGACGTACCCGTTGCCGCCGAAGATCTGCACCGCGTCGGTGGCCGACTGCATCGCGGCGTCGGCGCCGTAGGCCTTCGCGCAGCTCGAGGTGAGCGGATCGCGGATGCCCTTGTCGAGGTTCCACGCCGCCTTGTGAACGAGCAGGCGCGTCGCGTGGATGCGGATCGCCATCTCGGCGAGCATCGCCTGCACGAGCTGGTGGTTCGCGATCGGCGTGCCGAACGTCTTGCGCTCCTTGGCGTAGGCCACCGACTCGTCGAGCGCGCGCTTCATGATGCCGACGGCGATCGCGCCGATGTCGGGGCGCGTCTGGTTGAAGGTCTCCATCGCGACCTTGAAGCCGTGGCCGGGCGGCGCGAGCACCTGCGCCGGCGGGACGTGCACGCCGTCGAGCATCACCTGCGCGGTGTCGCTCGCGCGCTGGCCGAGCTTGTCTTCGTGCTTGCCGACCGAGAGGCCCTTGGCGTCGCGGTGCACGATGAACGCGCCGATGCCCTTGTGCCGGAGCTCCGGGTTCTCGGTGGCGAAGATGACGTAGAAGCTCGAGAGGTTCGCGTTGGTGATCCACGCCTTCGTGCCGTTGAGGACGTAGCCGCCGTCGCTCTGCTTGGTCGCGCGGCACTGCATGCCGGCGACGTCGCTGCCCGCGCCGGGCTCGGTCGTCGCGTAGCTCACCCACGTCGGCTCGCTCATCAGCCAGCCGAAGTACTTCTTCTTCTGCTCCTCGGAGCCGGCGAGCTTGATCGGCGTCAGGCCGAGCGTGTTGGCGGTGATGCTCGTTTGGATGCCGCTGCAGCCGTAGGCGAGCTCCTCGGTGATCATCGCCGAGTCGAGATCGGTCAGGCCGGGGCCGCCGTACTCGGCCGGCAGCGTCGGGTTCGCGAGGCCGAGCTTCCACGCTTCGGCGAAGACCTCGCGGGGGAACTCCGACTTCTTGTCGCACTCGGCGGCGACGGGGATGATGCGCTCCTTCGCGAAACGCCGGGCGGTGTCGATGAGGGCGCGCTGCTCCTCGGTGAGCTCGAAATCCATGCGGCATCTTGTATTACGCCGCCCGCGCCCCGGCAATGGGCGTCACCGGGCGTCACCCGACGCGCCGCGCGACCTCCCCGTGGAAGTGCGCGAGCGCGTGCTCGAAGGCCCCGAAGACGATCTCCTCGTTGGCCCCCGACGCGAGGCCGCGCTGGATCGACTCGCCCATCGCGAAGTCTTCGTCGGTCGCGCCGTAGAGGATCGCGTTGTTCGCGTCCCAGTAGGCGCGGGCCTTTTCGCTGAGCGGCGGCTCGGGCACGAGCGTGTAGGCGTGCATCCGCACGCGGTCGATCGCGATCGGCCACGCCGAGATGACGGCGGCGTGATCCGGCTGCACGAGCACGAGCGTGTTGGGGAAGAGGTGAAAGAGGATGTTGGCGTGCTTTCGCAGCGCGCCGCCGACGATCGCGTCGGGCTCCTTCGCGAGCTCCACGATGCTGCGCTTCGGAAAGAGGTTCCTGAGGTGAGGGCCCACGCGATCGACGAGCCCGAGGTTGTCGAAGAACATCTCGTAGATGGTGTTCTTGTGCGTCGGGCGCAGGTGGTACGTCTCGAGGAAGACGTCCATCGCGAGCTTCCAGCTCATGCTCCGCTCGAACGTGCGCGGCGCGTAGACGTGCGACGAGCCGATGCCGAAGCCGAGGAGATCGTCGGCGAGCGGGCCGAGCGCGGCGTCGAGCTCTTCGTCGGCCCTCGACGTCGCACGCGACGCGCGCGCCCAGACGAGGCCGCCGGCTTCGGTCACCGGCACGCGGACGAGGCCGCGCGACTCGCGCTCGACGCCCTCGAAGCCGTGCGCGTGCGTCATCGCGAGCAGGCGGCCGTCGCGCCCGTATGACCAAGCGTGATAGGGGCACACGAAGCCCTTCTTGCCCTTGCCGCACGCCGCGCCCTCGACGCGCGTGCCGCGATGGCGGCACACGTTGAGGAAGCCGGCGAGCGCGCCGTCGTCGCCGCGCACGATCAAGAGCGGAACGCCCGTCAGATCGTGGGTGACGAAGTCGCCCGGCGCCGCGAGCTGCGAGGCGTGCGCCACCGGGATCGGCGACTCGCGGAAGAGGATCTGGAGCTCGCGCGCGTACTGCGCCTCATCGACGTACGCTCGCGCGGGCAGGGTGGTCGGCCGCTCGTCGCGGTCGGTCGTTCGCGCCGCCACGTGGGCGAGGGCTCTCCGCACGAGCTCGACTTGTCGATTCGCTTCCATGACGTTCCTCTTCCGTGGCGGACAACACGCGACGCGCGAGGGCGATCGCCTCGCGCTCGTAGACTGCGCCGATCGCCGCGTCGCGCGCGGGCCCGACGATCCGTCGCAGCGTCGGCCGCGCGGCGACGACGTAGCTCAGCGCCCCGACGAGGTGCAGCACGGCCGCCTCCGGGACGACGGGGAGGAACGCGCCGCGCGCGGCCCCGTCTTCCACGAAGCGCGAGAGGCCGACGAGCACCGGCGCGAGCGGGAGCCTCGACGCCTTCGCGACGCGCGAAGGGTTGTCGAGCAGCTCGCGCACGAGGAGCTTCACGCGGCCGGGCGTCGCTTCCGTCCAGCGCACGAGGGCTCGCACGATCGCGTCGAGCCGCTCGACGTGCGGATCGCCCCGCGCGACGATCGCCTCGATCTCGGCGACGAGCGGCGCTGCGATCTCGCCGAGCACGGCCGCGTAGAGCTGCTCCTTGCGGGCGAAGTGGTACACGACCGTGGCGAGCGGCAGCCCGGCGGCGTCGGCGACGTCGCGCATGCTCGTGCCGTGGAAGCCGCGCGCGGCGAGCAGGCCCTCCGCGACGCGCAGGATCTTGCCGCGCGCGGCTCTTCCCTTGGGTGTGTGGCTCCTCTGCTCCATCTCGAAAAACCCGTACGTGTGTACCGTAAAAACAGTACTAGTGTACGGTATTATCCGAGGCGCGCAACCGAGCGTGCCCCGCGAGCGGCCGCGGCGCATCCCCGCGGCTCGCGCTCGCGTGCAGCGGCGGAAGGCGGTAACCTGATCGCCGGATGTGGTTCTACGTCGATGAGCCGTGGCAGTACCGGATCCTCGATGCGCTGCCCAGCGGCGTCGACCACGCCCAGCTGGAGCGAGCACGGACCTGGACGCCCGAGGAGAGGCTCGAGGCGCTCGAACGATTGATGGGCATCGCCGCGGAGCTTCAGGCCGCGGTCGCGAAGGCTGGGCCCGCGCGATGACGCGCTTTCGCGAGCTGCTCGGGAGACTGACGAGCGCGGGCGTCGAGTTCGTGGTCATCGGCGGCCTCGCCGTCGTCTCCCATGGCCACGTGCGCGCAACGCTCGACGTGGACGTCTGCTACGCACGGACTCCGGAGAACATCCGACGGCTCGCAGCGGCGATTCACCCCATCCGTCCCCGTCTCCGCGGCGCGCCGCCGGATCTCCCGTTCTTCTGGGACGAGAAGACGATACGCAACGGTCTCAACTTCACGCTCACGACGGACGAAGGCGATCTCGACCTGCTCGGGGAGGTCGTGGGGCTCGGCAACTACGACGACATTTCGCTGCGCGCGCTCGAGATCGAGCTTCACGGCGCTCGTGTCAGGATCCTGGGTCTCGACGATCTCATCCGATCGAAAGCTGCGGCAGGACGGGCCAAGGATCTCCTCGACCTCGAAGCCCTTCGCGTCCTCGCTGGACGCGAGGCGTAGCCCGACCGCGCGTCGCGCCTCTTCACGGCCTACTCGCGGGCGCGCTTCTGCTTCTCGGCGAGGCGCTCGCGGGCGGCCTTGCCGCCCATGATCCAGCCGACGACGATCCCGACGAGGAGCACGCCGGGGATGAAGAGGAAGTGCTCCGGCGTCGGCAAGCTCAGCCCGCCTTCTCGCCCGAGGCGGCGAGCTTCGCCTTCTTCTCCGCGCTCGCGGCGGCGCGGTCGAGCGCGCGCTCGAGGCCGTCGAGCCGCTCGGTGAGCGAGGCCTGCTTGCGCCAGAGCATGAAGAGCCACACGGCGACGATGAGCCAGATCGCGGCGTACGCCTCGACGACGAGCACCGAGCCGCTGTAGCGCTCGCCGCCGTCGTCGGCCGCGCTGTAGGTCGTCGCCCGATCGTCGGCGGTCGGCTGTTGAATCGATGCAAGCGATGCGTGGATCATGTCTCCGTCCGATCGTCGAGGCCGAGGTCGACGGCGTCTTCTTCGGCGCGCGCGAGGCGGCTCTTCACGAGCTCGAGCCGCATGCGCGCCCACATGAGCGTCACCGCGAAGAAGGTGAACGCGGCGAGCCCGATGAAGAACGCCACCTTCATGTCGTGCTGGAGGCCGCCGCCCTTGCCCGTCACCACCTCGGGGTGCGCGCCGCCCCACTTGCGCACGCTGTAGTGGATGATCGGGAGGTTCGCCGCCCCGAGGATGCCGAGCGCGGCGGCGAACTTGCGCTCGCCCGGGCCGTCGCCGGAGAAGCTCCGGAGCACGACGTACGCGACGTAGATGAGCCAGCTCAGCATCGAGGTCGTGAGCCGCGGATCCCACGTCCAGTAGTGACCCCACGACTTGGCCGCCCAGAGCGGCCCGGTGACGAGCACCATCAGGCCGAAGAGGATCGAGACCTCCGCGCCCGCGCGCGCGAGCGCGTCGCGCCCGTCGGTCGGCTTGACCAGGTAGAGCAGCGATCCGATGAAGCAGCCGGTCGCGCCGAGGTAGAACGCGTACGCCGCGGGCGCGTGGAAGTAGAAGATCTTCTGCACGAAGCCCATCTGCGCCTCGATGGGCGCGATGATGAAGGCCCAGTGGACCGTCAGCGCGAGCAGCCCCGCCGAGAGGGCGAGGAACGCGAGGAAGACGAAATCGCCGGTTCGCCTCACGGCTGCCACGTTACCACGCCTCCCGGGATCTCAATCGGCGGCCTGCGGTGCGTATTCCGGCTCAGCTACTTCTTCCAGTTCTTCTTGGCCTCTTCGGCCTTGGCCTTGATCTGCTCGTCGAGCTCCTTGGCCTTCGCCTCGAGCGCAGGGTTCTTCGGATCCATGTGCATCGCCATGACGAGCTGGATCTTCGCCTGCTGCGGATCGCCCTTCTTCAGGAGCTCTTCGACGCGGAGGATGAAGGGCCGCGCGCCCGGCGAGCGCACCTTGTCGACGAGACGCGCCGCCGCGCCCGCCGGGTTGATCGACATCGACTTCGGGCCCTCCTGCTCTACGATCACCGACTCGGGCCGCAGGATCCCGTTGGCCAGCGCCTCGTCGTAGCGCACGCGGAGCATCGGATCGGACAGCACGCGATACGCCTCCGTGCCTCGACGGAAGATGTACCCGATCGCCGCCTGCTCGCTCGGATGGCGCCACTGGTGCACGTCGGGATGGAACGACTCGGCGAACGAGTGGAAGGCGTCACGCACGCGATCCGGGCTCGCGTCTTGCGGGACGCGGAACAGATCGTAGTACGAGACCGAGTCGAGAATGGCGAGCCACTGCCTGATCGCGCCGGCATCCATCGGACGAGAGAACGACGATATCAGCTTCCGCCGGTCGGGCCACCCACGACCGGCTGCTGCGCGAACCGGTTGATCATCATGACGACCGACGACTCGTCGGCGACGCCGATGAGCTGCAGCGTCGCGCGCGCTTCCTGTCCGGTCTGGACGTCACGCGCGCGGATGCGGAGCGTGCCGTCGGCGTCGACCTCGAACGTCACCGCCACCACGACCTCGCCACGGGGCGCGGGCCGCAGGCCGGAGAGCTCGACCTCGCCGAGGTACGTGTTCTGCGGGAAGATCGTCGACTCGCCCTGGCCGACGCGGACGCGCACCGTCGTCTGCATGTCGCGGCCCGTGGCGAAGCGGCGCGTGCGCTCGCAAGGGATCTTCGAGTTGCGCGGGATGATGGTGTCGGTGTAGCCGCCGGCCGTCTCGACGACGAGGCCGCGCGGCGTCACGTCGACGAGCACCGGCGCCGCGAAGCTGATGCCCTGCGGAGCCGGCGGCTGCTGCATCGGCATCGACGGATCGAACCCGCCGTGGACGGGCTCGGCGCCCGGCGGCGACGATTGATACGCGCCGAAGATCGGCGGCTGCGATCCCCCCGGAGCCTGCGCGGGCTGCCCGAACTGCGGCGGCGGACCGGAGCCGAAGCCTTGCTGCTGCGGCGGAGGCGGCGCCGATCCGAACGCTTGCGCCTGAGGCGGGGGCGACGATCCGAAGCCGCCGAAGGGCGACGTCGCCGCCGTGGGCGGAGACATGAACGAAGGCTGCGCCTGCGGAGGCGGAGCGCCGCCGCCGAACTGCCCGACCGGCTGGGTCGACATCTGGGTCGACATCTGGGGCGGCTGCTGGGGCGGAGGCTGCTGCCGCGGAGGCTGCGCGCCGAGCGGCGTCGTCTGATCGAGCGGCGCGGATGCGGGCGCGGGCTTGGCGACCTGCTGTTTCGTCTTCTGCGCCGGCTTCGCGCCCGCCGGGACCGGCGGCCGGCCTTGCATCGACGCCGTGCGCGAAGGCGGGTTGTTGTCCGGGCCGATCTTCTCCATCGGACCGAAGGGCTGCGGCGCCGTCATCGGCGGCGGCTTGCCGAGCATCGACGGCCCGCCGCTCGAGGTCAGCGCGGGCTGCCCCGGCTTGCGGATCTCCGGGCGCTTCCTCGCCGCGACCGCGGGGAGATCGGCCTTCTCCTTCGCGACGGCGGGGAGGTCGACCGAGTCGTCGATTTCGTTGAGCGCCGCCGGCGTGCGCGGGCTCGTCGCGGGCTCGAGGGAGAGGCCGGCCTTGTCGACCCTGGCCTCGGTCTCGTCTTCGTAGGCCTCGAGCATCTTCTGCCGGGCCTCGGTGATCCCCTCGACCTCGCTCATCTGGCTCGAGGTCGATTGGATCGACAGATCGGGGAGGTGACCGAACTGATCGGGGCTCGACGGCGAGCCGGCGCCCTTCGTGATCGCCGATCCGGAGACGCCCGACGTGGAGACGCCCGACGTCGACACGAGCGAGACCTCGCGCACCTGACCGAACTGGCCGGGCAAGCTGTCGTCGGTCGCGAAAGGCTCCGGCTCGCCGATGGGCGAGGGCAGGCCCTGCGCCGAAGCGCCCGTCATGCTGGGGAAGCTCGGGACGCTCGCGCTCGGCGTCGAGTAGAGCGAGGGCGGCTCGTCGATCGCGCCGAAGCCTGGCCCGGTGCCGAACGCCGCCGGCGTTCCCGCCGCAGGGCGGACGCCGCCCTTCGCCTCGGGCTGAGGCACCGCCGCGGTGAGGGTGTTCTGCTCGACGCCCGTCGCGGTGATCGTGTTGCCGCCGAAGCTGCGCTCCGATCCCGCCGGACCCGAGCGGACGGCCGTGTCGCCCGAGGCCGGCGATCCCGACGACGGGAACCACTCGAAGGGCGTCGGCACCGCGAGGTCGGGGAACGACGCGAGCGACGGATCCTCTTCGTGCGACTGCGGAGGCGCGGGCGCCGAGGGGCTGCGCGCGCCCATCGGCTGCGTGCCCGGGGCCACGCCCGGGTTCGTCGGCTTTCGCGCGCCGATGAGGCCAGGATGCGGGCGGGCGCCCGGTACGCCGGGCGCGGGCGGACCGGTGGCGAACGCCGCGGCCGACGCCGTGATCGCGGCTTGGTTCGGGTTCGGAGGAGCGTTCGATCCCGCGCCGAGGTTGGGCGGCCCCGTCGAGAAGCCGGGCCCGACGGGCGGGTTCGACGCAGGGCGGAACTCGAACGTCGGCGGGTTGCTGCCGAACGCGGGCCCGGGCGCCTGCGGCTGCAGCGTGCTCGGGTCGATCTGGCTCGTCTGGGTGTTGTCGGTCGTGTCGTTCTGGAGGCCGGGCAGCGTGCGCGGCTTGCCGATGACGCCGGGCGGGGCAGGGATGCTCCGCTTGCGCATCCCTTCGGTGAGCGCCGCCGCCTGGATCGCCGCGCCGATCGCGACGACTTCGTCGGGGTTGACGCGATCGAGCGGGGGGGCGCCGAAGAACCCCTCGACGCGCTTTCGCACGAGCGGGATGCGGGTCGAGCCGCCGACGAGGATGACTTTGTCGAACGACGTCGGCGTCAGGCGCGCGAGCGCGAGCGCGTCTTGCGTCACCTTGAACGACTGGTCGACGAGCGGCGTGATCATCGACTCGAGCTCTTTGCGCGTCAGCGTGAACGTGTAGTTCACCGACGAGCCGCCGGCGCCGTGCCCGAACTCCTTGAGGACGACGGTGTGCGTCTCCGCCGTCGAGAGCACCATCTTGATGTCCTCCGCGGACGTCTTCAGGCGCTCGAGCATCTGCGGATCGGTGCGCGGATCGTACCGGTGCTCTTTCAGGTACGTCTCCGCCATGCGCTCGGCGATCATGTTGTCGACGTCGTCGCCGCCGAGGAACGAGTCGCCGGCGGTCGCGAGGACCTCGAAGACGTTGCCGTTCAGATCGAGGAGCGTGCAGTCGAACGTGCCGCCGCCGAAGTCGTAGACCGCGACGCGCTCGTTGCCCGTGCGGCCGAGGCCGTAGGCGAGCGCCGCGGCGGTCGGCTCGTTGAGGATGCGGAGGACCTCGAGGCCGGAGACGCGGCCGGCGACCTTCGTCGACGCGCGCTGGAGCTCGTTGAAGTGCGCGGGGACGGTGATGACCGCGCGCTCGACGGGCGTGCCGAGCGCCGTCTCGGCGATCTGCCGCGTGCGCTTGAGGACGAACGCGCTGATCTCGGGCAGCGTGTAGTCTTGACCGCGCGCGCGGACGAGCGGCCCTTGCCCCGGGCCCTCCTTCAGCTCGAACGCGAAGCGCGACTTCGCCTGGGCGATCTCGGGGCTGCCCCACGATCGGCCGATGAGGCGCTTGTGGCTGTAGACAGTGTTGCGCGGATCGATGACCCGTCGCGCCTTGGCGGAGGCGCCGACGAGGACCTCACCGTTCGGGTGAAAGCTCACCACGCTCGGCAAGAGCCGCGTGCCTTGCTCGTCGGCGAGGACGTGCACCTTCCCCGACCGCACGCACGCCACGACCGTGTTGGTCGTTCCGAGATCGATCCCGACGACGCTCACCCATCGAGATCTATCATCGATGCCGGCGCATGAGAAAGCTTTCGCCTTTCGGCGCCTTAGACTTCGGCGCTTCGCGCCCTGGCGCGTCCTCGAGAAGGCGTGGGACCGCGCTCCGCCCCTTCTTATATGCTCGCCGAGATGGACCGGGCGCCGCAGACCGTAGGGACCTGGCTCGCCCTCCCGCGCGGCGGCTACTACGTGCGGACCTCAGCCGGTCCCATCCAGATCGGCATACCGCCCGAGACGATCAAGGACGTCATGGAGCTGAAGCTCGACGTCCCGATCGCGTACGTCTTGCCGCGCGATCTGTTCGATCGGCGCCGCGGGCTCTCGGTCGCGGAGTTCGAATTCCCTGCATATTACAGCTTTTTCCTCCTCAAGCGCCGGTGCCGCCTGGTGGTGCTGAGCCGCGACGTGGAGCGCCGCGTCCGCGCGATCTTCCAGGAGTCGCTCTTCGGTCCTGCCGGCGAGCCGCTCGCGAGCGAGTACGTCGACGGCTACCCCGAAGCGAGGAGGCCGCGCTTCCACCGCGAGAGCGAGTACTTCCGCACCGTGCCCGGGCGCGGGCGGATCGAGGCCGACGACCTCGTCGAGTTCGTCGTGATCGACGGAGGCCGCGCCGAGGTCGCGCCCGGCGTCACGATCACCGACAAGGGCGACGCGCTCGTCGTCTCCGACGGCGGTCGCGAGATCGCGTCCGTCGGCGCCACCGTCAGCCTCCCGAGCCGCGCGGCGTCGACCGATCCCGACGTCGCCCCGGCGTCGTTCCTCGTCCCGTCGTTCGGCGTCACCGTGCTGGGCGCGAGCCACGGCTTCGACCCTTCGGGCAAGACGACCGGCTTCCTCTTGTGGATGGGCGGCCGCGCGATCCTCGTCGACCCGCCGACGGACTCGACCGACTACCTGCGGGCGCGCGGCATCGCGCCGAAGACGATCGACGGCGTCATCCTCACGCACTGCCACGCCGACCACGACGCGGGCACCTTCCAGAAGCTCCTCGAGGAAGCGCAGATCAACCTCTACACGACGCCGCACATCCTCGGGTCGTTCCTCCGCAAGTACTCCGCGCTCTCCGGGCTCAGCGAGGATCTCCTGCGGCGCACGTTCTCCTTCCATCCCGTCCGGATCGGCGCGCCGATCCACGTCCGCGGCGGCGAGCTCTGGTTCCGCTACACGCTGCACTCGATCCCGACGATCGGCTTCGACGCCTTCTACGGCAACCGCAGCATCTCGATCTCGGGCGACACGCTCTACGATCCACGACGCGTCACCGAGATGTTCGAGAAGGGGATCCTCGAGCGCGCGCGCTACGAAGATCTCGTCGAGTTCCCCGCGCACCACAGCGCGATCCTCCACGAGGCCGGCATCCCGCCGCTCCACACGCCGACGGCGGCGCTCGCCGAGCTCCCCGCCGAGGTGAAGAACCGCCTGTACCTCGTGCACATCGCCGCGAAGGACGTGCCGGCCGGCGTCGGCCTCCGCGCGGCCCTCGAGGGGCTCGAGCACACGATCCGCGTCGACCCCTCGTCGACGCCGCGCTTCAGCGAGGCGATCGAGCTGCTCGACATCTTCGCGATGGTCGACTTCCTGCGCGATCTGCCGATGTCGCGCGCGCGCTCGCTCCTCCAGGTGGCGCGGCGGATGACGCTCCCCGCGGGCGAGCACGTCGTCGTGCAGGGCACGAAGGGCGACAGCTTCTACATCATCGTCAGCGGCTCGGTGCAGGTGATCAAAGACGGCGTGCCCATCAAGCGCTATCGCGCGGGCGACTACTTCGGCGAGATGGCGATCCTCCTCGATCAGCCGCGCGGCGCCGACGTCGTCGCGCGCTCCGACGTCGATCTGGTGGCGCTCGATCGCAACGACTTCCTCGCCGCGCTTCGCGGCAGCGAGATGCTGACGCGTCTCGAGCGGCTCATGCGCGTGCGCGACGAGGGAGCCTGGGAGCTGCTCGGTCAGAACTCGGTGCTCGCGTTCATGACGAGCTCGCAGAAGACGCAGCTCCAGACCTACCTCTCGCCGGTCAAGGGCGTGGAGAGCCAGGTGCTCTGGGAGGCGGGCGACATCCCCAGCCGCGCCTACCTGGTCGACGACGCGGTCGTGACGATGCGCTGCCCCGAGGGCGAGCTCAAGCCGTTCACGAGCGGCGCCTTCGTCGGCGAGGTCGACGCCCTGCGCACGAGCGGGCCGTGCCCGAGCTCGGCCCGCGTCACGCAAGCGGGCAAGCTCTTCGTCATCGAACGGCCGGATCTCGTGCGCTTCTTCGAAGACAACCCGGGCGTGTACCTGTCGTTCCTCGGGACGCGCTTCGTGGAGTGATCGTCACGCTTCGCGGAGCCACGCGACGACGGTGCGGAGGCCCTCTTCGAGGGTGATCTGCGGCGACCAGCCGAGCTCGTCTCGCGCGCGGGAGACGTCGGCGAACGTCGCGTCGACGTCGCCGAGCGGCACCGGCGCGTGGCGAACGTCGGCGGATCGGCCGGCGGCCTTGCCCATCGCGTCGACGAGATCGCGGAGCGTGATCGGCGCGCCGGAGCCGAGGTTGTAGGGGCGGAAGCCCGGAGGCGCGCGATCGATCGCGGCGAGCACGCCGCGGACGATGTCGTCGACGTGCGTGAAATCGCGGCGCATCGAGCCGTCGCCGAAGACGGTGATCGGCTCGCCCGCGAGGATCGCGCGGAGGAACGTCGTGATCGCCATCTCGGGGCGCTGGCGGCGGCCGTAGACCGTGAAGAAGCGGAGCGCGGGGCAGCGCAGGCTCGGCGTCTTGCGGAGCATCGCCGAGCAGACGAGCTCGGCGCCGCGCTTCGACGCGGCATAAGGAGACTCGGGGACGATCGCTTCCGCGTCTTCGCGCGCGGGCAGGGGCGTCGCGTTGCCGTAGACCGACGAGCTCGACGCGAAGACGAACAGATCGTGCGAGGCGCGCTGCGCGGCGTCGAGGAGGTTCGCGGTGCCCTCGACGTTCACGCGCGCGTACCTCGCGGGATCGAGGAACGAAGGCCGCACGCCCGCGAGCCCGGCCAGATGGAGGACGCCGTCGGCGCCGCCCGCGAGCCGCTCGACGAGATCGCGATCGGTGATGCATCCGCGATCGAGCTCGAAGGCGTCGAAGTCGCGCCGGAGCTCTTCTTCGTTCTTCCGCTTGAGCGCGGCGGGGTAGGGGGCGTCGCTGAAGTCGTCGACGACGTGGACCGCGTCGCCGCGCGCGAGCAGCGCACGGCACAGGTGATGGCCGATGAAGCCCACGCCGCCGGTGACGAGCCAGCGCCGCCCGGTCATTCCTCAGCGCTGCGACGGGCGGTCGGCCGCCCGGTTCGAGGAGACGCCGATGCCCTGATAGCGGAGGCCGGCGCGCACGACCTCGTACGGTCGCCAGATGTTGCGCGCGTCGACGAGCACAGGGGCGATGCCGCTGGCGGAGGCCACCAGGCGCCGCTTGATCTCGGCGAAGTTCGGCGCGCGATAGCTGCGCCACTCGGTCAGCAAGACGAGCGCGTGCGAGCCGTCGAGCGCGTCGTAGTCACGATCCTTGACGGTGAGCTTCGTACCGAAGTGCTTCGCGAAGTTGGCGCCCGCCTCGGGGTCGTGCGCGACGACGTTCGCGCCGCGCTCGAGCAGCGCGTGCGCGAGCTTCACGGCGGGTGACTCGCGGATGTCGTCGGTCTCCGGCTTGAAGGCGCAGCCCCAGAGGGTGATCTGCTTGCCCATCACGCCCTCGAGCGACTTCTCGACGAGCTGGGCGAGGAACGTGGCCTGCTCTTCGTTCGCGTGGTGCGCGGCCTCGGCGACGCGGAGCTGGACGCCGTTCTCGCGGCCGAGCGCCGCGAGCGCCTGCACGTCTTTGGGGAAGCACGACCCGCCGTAGCCGGGGCCGGCGTAGAGGAATTTCTTGCCGATGCGCGAGTCGGTGCCGACGCCGAGGCGCACCGAGTGGATGTCGGCGCCCGTCGCGTGACACAGGCGCGACAGCTCGTTCATGAACGAGATGCGGATCGCGAGCATCGTGTTCGATGCGTACTTGATGAGCTCGCTCGATCGGGGATCGGTGACGACGAGGCGCTCGCCGGAGAGCTGGAGCGGCGCGTAGAGATCGCGCAGCATCGTGCGCGCCTCTTCGCTGCGCGCGCCGACGACGACGCGGTCGGGCTTGAAGAAGTCGCCGACCGCGTCGCCCTCCTTCAAGAACTCGGGGTTCGACACGACCTCGAGCGGGACCGACGCCTTGGCGAGGCGCGCTTGCACGGCGTCGCACGTGCCGACGGGCACGGTGCTCTTGACGACGACGAGCGCCTGCTTGCGCGCGACCTTCGCGATCGTGTCGGCGGCGGCCATGACCGCGCCGAGATCGGCCGCGCCGTCGGGGCCTGGAGGCGTGCCGACGGCGATGAAGTACGCGTCGGCCTCGTTGAACGCGCCGCCGATCTCGGTCGCGAACGAGAGCCTCCCGTTGCGCTGGTTGCGGTGGATGAGGTCGGCGAGCCCGGGCTCGTAGATGGGGATGCGCCCGTCCTCGAGCTTCGCGATCTTCTCCGCGTCGATGTCGTAGAGCAGGACGTCGTGACCGAGGTCGCTGAGACCGGTTCCCGAGACGAGGCCGACGTAGCCGGCACCGAAGACGACGAGGCGCATGATTCGCGAGTACCTACTAGTGTTTCGCGCGGATCAGGGCAAGCCGGGCACGTTGAGGACGATCTGATAGACGCCGCTCACGGGGTTCGGCTCCGTGCCGCCGCCGTCGGCGGGGAGGATCGGGCCGTTGGCCGTGATGTAGAGCGTCTTCCGATCGGGGCCGCCGAACGTGCAGTTCGTCGTGCCGACGCCGTCGGGCAGCGTGATCGTCCCGAGCTTGTTGCCGGTCTTGTCGAAGACGTCGATCCCGGCGCGGTCGGCGACGTAGAGGTTGCCTGCGTCGTCGACGGCCATGCCGTCGCCGCTCGGCGCCGTGCCGAGGTTGGCGATGGACGCGAAGTCGCCCACGGTGCCGTCGGCGTTCACCGTCGCGGCGTTGAGCGTCGCCGCGCCGTTGTCGACGACGTAGATCGTGCTCCCGTCGGGCGAGAGCGCGATGCCGTTGGCGCGCGTGAAGTTGCCGCCGAGCCGCGTCACTGCGCCGAGGAGATCGACGCGGTAGGCGCCCTCGAACGGGAGCTGGTTGTTCCCGTTGATGGCGCCGCCGTAGTTCGGATCGGTGAAGTAGATGTTGCCGTCGCCGCGGACGACGACGTCGTTCGGCGAGTTGTACGCCGTCGGCGGCGTACCGAACGTGGCGGTCACGACGGCGATCATTCCCGTCGGATCGTTGGGGCTGCGCGTGATGCGGCGGCCGTTCGGCGGGTTGCCTGCGCCCTCGGCCACGAGCAGCCGGCCCATCGGATCGACCGCGAGCCCGTTCGCGCCGTTGCTGTTCTGGCGGAAGCCGGTCGTCGGACCGCCGTCGGGGTTCAGGATGCGGATGCGGTTGGTCGGGATGTCGGTGAACAGCAGCCGGCCGCCGATCCAGACGGGACCCTCGGTGAACGTGAAGCCGCCGCGCACGAGCGTGGCCTCCTTGGTCGTTCCCTCGAGGGGATCGGGGTAGACGATCGGGCCGCCCTCGCCGCCGTCGCCCGCGTCGCTCGACGGGCCGTCTTCGAGCGGCCCGACGTCGTAGCAGCCGGCCCCGATGCACCCGCCGCCGCGCGGCGGAGCGGCCTCGTCGCTCGAGCAGGCGTAGACCATGCCGATCGCGCCGCTCGCGGCGATCGAGGCGAACCAGACCCAGCTCCGCTTCCTCATGCCCTTCGCTCCCACCGGCCGGAGACGGCCGGGTCTGCCCAACGCCCAGCCGCGGACGGCTGGGTCTGCCCAACGCCCAGCCGCGGCGGGCTGGGTCCCATGGGCTTATGGCCCGATCTCGGCGCCGCCGCCAGATCTCCGCGTCATCGACGGTGCCAACTCCATGAATTCATGGGGCTACGAGGTCGACAGCTTGCCCTCGTCGGCGATGAGGTCGCCGTCGACGCGCACCGCGCCGGCCGCCTGACACGCCGCGAAGCTCGTCCGCGCCGACCAGTTGGCGCCCGTGAGGCGCCCCATCGGATCGCCGAACACGAGGTGCAGGGCCGGCCGCTGGAGATCGACGGACGCGTCGCCCGTGGCCTCGCCGACGCCGGTGTTGACCCCGATCACGACGAGCCCGACGCGGTCGGAGCTCGGCGCGACGTGGAGCATGTTCTCGATGTCGCGCACGAGCTGCGGGCACGAGGGCGCGGTGACGTTCATCACGCGCCCGTCGACGAGCTCGAACACGACGGGCTCGGGCAAGAGCCCCTCGCGCGCGCCGAAGTACTCGCCCACGCTCGCGGTGGCCGCGAAGCGGCCCGAGATCGTCTCGGGGCACGTGACGATCGAGCCGGTCGGGAGCGACACCGACTCGCCCGGCTCGAACCGGCCGAGGCGCGCGATCCAACGCCGGCTCTGGGCCAGGTGGACGGTGAGCCGGGTGCCCTCCGCGCTCTCGGCGGTGATCTCGCGCGCGAGCTCGAGGCGGCGCGCGATCGCGCGCCCCCACTCGTCGAGCTGCCCGAAGTCGGTGGCGAGGCCCGTGGCGAAGGCGAGCGGCGCGATGCCCGGCATGTGCGCGTGGCGAACGCGGCACGCGCCGACGACGTGGAGCAGCTGCTCGCGCATCGACGACTCGGCGTGGGGCGACGACGCGACGAACGCGCTCGCCTGTGCGGAGATCATCGCGCGGCGGACGCCGTCGGGCAGCACCTTGTGCGGGCGCTCGCCCGAATGATTGGTGGAGTAGCTGCGGAGCCGATCGAGCTGGAGGCACGAGACCTCGGCGTCAGCGGCGCGGCCGGCGGCCTCGAGCGCGGCCATCATCGGCTGCGATTCGGCGTCGCCAACGACGACGAATCGCTCGCCTTTGGCCACGCGCAGACCGGTGCTGACGAGCACCCGCGCGGCTCGCTCGAGGTCCTCCTCCCCTATCTGTCGCATGACAAGGGGCGGATCCTACCAGAACTCGGGCGGAGAGCGGTCACCATCGGATCCAGCCGGCTTCGGTCGCCGCCAGGAGGAGCGCCGAGACGAGCGCGACCTCGACGGCGAAACGCGCGGTTTTCCTGAGCAGTCGATGGCCGACCGCGAGGAGGACGGCGGCGACGATCAGCACGGGGAGGCCGGTGTGGAGCGAGAGCCACCGAAGCGCGTGGCGGCCGGTGAGCGCGATCATTCCCCAGGGCACCGCCGCCAGAACGCTCACGCCGCGATCGTCGCCACCCGCGCCCCTCGCGGCCAACTTCGCGGCCGGTTCACCCACGTCCGCTTCTGTTACTGTGCCGCGCCATGAAGCTCGAAGACCTCAAGATCATCATCACCGGCGGCGCCCAGGGCATGGGCCGCCACTTCGCCCTCCGCCTCGCCGAAGCCGGCGCGCAAGTCGCCGTCGGCGACGTGAACGAGGTCGGCCTCGCGGAGACGCTCGAGGCCTCTTCACGCAGCGGCGCGAAGGGCAAGGTCCACGCGCGCCGCCTCGATGTCTCGAGCGAGGCCGACGTCGCCGCGTTCGTGAGCTGGGCGCACGGCGCGATGGGCGGCCTCAACGCGCTCGTGAACAACGCCGGCATCCTGCGCGACGGCCTGCTCGTGAAGAAGGATCGCGAGACCGGCGCCGTCAAGACGCTCTCGAAAGAGCAGTGGGACGCGGTCATCGGCGTGAACCTGACCGGCGCCACCCTCATCACCCGCGACGTCGTCGCGAAGATGCTCGAGACGAACCAGCGCCCGGGCGTCATCGTCAACATCTCGAGCGTCGCCCGTCACGGCAACCGCGGCCAGTCGAACTACACCGCGGCCAAGGCGGCCCTCGCCGCCAACACGGTCACCTGGTCGAGGGAGTTTGCGCCCTTCGGCGTCCGCGTCGGCGCGGTCGCCCCCGGCATGATCGAGACGCCGATGACGCAGGGCATGAACCAGAAGGCGCGCGACGCCCTGGTCGCCGCGATCCCCGTGGGCCGGATCGGCCTGCCCGAAGACATCTGGCTCGCCGTCAAATTCGTCCTGGAATGCGACTACTTCGACGGTCGCACCATCGACGTCGACGGCGGCCTGTCGATGTGATCGTCCGCCTGCGGCCGCTCGCGCTGCGACTGTGACGCGCGTGGGTCTGTCAAGACCTACCTTGTGCGACAATTCTGCACCTGAAAAGACCGCAAAAACCTCTTGCGGAACCGGGAGTTGTCCATCAAAGGTTGGATGAGCCGCGCGTGACGGTTGTGTGAACTTTCGATGGCGATTGCAGAGCTGAGCGAAGCCGATAGGTACTTGGCGGGGGAGTCGACTGGGGAGCGCCAGGGTCGGGTTCGCGTCGGGGTCCATGATGCGTCGCGCCTCGAGTGGAGCCTCTCGGTCCCGCTCCCGACGGAGGCGCCGCTCGACTACTCGCTGCACGTCGAGATCCAGATCCCGACGAACACGTTCGTGCGTCACACGCCGTGGGATCAGATGCAGGCGTTCACGCGCCTCGACGGCCCGGCGCTCGCGCAGACGGGCGACGCCGTCTCGATCGATCAGCTCCGCCGCGGCGCGCTCGCCATGGCCAACCAGCTCGCGCGCGCGAGCGACGGCTTCGCGCGCCACTGCCGCCTCGCCGGCTCGCTCTTCGCCACCGCGGCCCACAGCGAGCTCGAAGACGCGCTGACGATCTGGATCGAGGCGGCCGTGCGGATCTCGCTCGAGGCCCGCAGCAAGCTGACGTGCCCGACGGAGGGCGATCCGGCCGAGGTCGAGCGCGAACGTCAGCTCGTCGACGAGTACATCAGCGTCCGCCTCCTCGAGGCGCTCGCCGGCGCCGAGCGCGGGCTCGCCGGGCTCGCGAGCTCGAAGTCGACCCACGCCGCGCGGGTCAAGCCGGTCGTCGCGGCGGTCGAGTCGCGCCTCGCCGAGGTCCTCTCCGAGGAGCTCGGGTACCGCGAGGCGCGCGGCTTCACCAACGCCGACCCGACGTCGCCCGAGGCGCTCGAGGCGTACCTCGAGCGATCGAGCCTCCTCAAGAAGCACTTCCAGGAGGTGCTGTTCCTCGATCCGGAGAGCTTCCAGGTCGCCGAGCGCGCGTACCACTGGATCGCCGGCTTCGTCGCGGTCGTCGCGTCGACGTGGGCGTTCGCGTGGCAGTTCGCCCTCGCGAGCCAGGCCAACGCCGCGGAGACGGTGAGCTCGGGCCTCATCACCCTCGCGGTCATCGCCGGCCTCGTCTACGCCGCGAAGGATCGCATCAAGGAGATCGGCCGCAACTGGATGACCCGCCGCGTGCACCGCGTCTGGGGCGCGCAGCGCGTCACGCGCTATCGCGCGCCCGCACGACGCCTGCCGGGGCGCGACATCGTCGCGAGCGCGCGCGAGTCGTTCAACCAGAGCGTCGCGACGCTGCCCGATCCGCTGAACGCGGAGAGCGGCGCCACCGTCCCGGTCACCGTGCTGTCGTACGACCACCGCGGCCAGGTCGTTCCGCACGCGCAGCTCCACGGCACCGGCGTTCGTCGCGTGAAGCACGTCTTCCGCTACGACCTCTCGCCGATGTTCGCCCGCCTCGACGACGCGACGAAGCCCGTCCCGGTGCTCGACGACGTGAGTCGCAAGGTCCGCTTCATCGACGCCCCGCGCTGCTATCGCGTGCCGATCAAGCTCCGCGTCGAGTGCGCCGGCGAGAAGTACGAAGAGGCCGCGACGCTCGTGCTCCACAAGCGGGGCCTCGAGCGGCTCGACCGGGAGAAGGATTCGAACCCGTCGCTCGCCGAGATCGGCATCGAGCCGGGCTGAGTCCACGCACACGCGGAAACGAGAAAGAGGCTATGGTGCGCGGCGTCGATGGACCGCGCGCGCGTCTGGCCCGACTTCCGCCGAGAGCACGTCCTCTACGAGGACGACGACGTCATCGCCGTGCACAAGCCTTCGGGCGTGCCGAGCCAGGCCGCCGACGTCGATCGCGACGATCTGGTCGCGCGGCTGCGGTCGTTCCTCGCGGCGCGAGACGCGCGAGCCGAGCCCTACCTCGGCGTCCACCAGCGGCTCGATCGCGACACGAGCGGCGTCGTCGTGTTCACCAAGCGGCCCGACGTCAACGCCGCGCTCGCGCGGCAGTTCGAGGGCCGCACGGTGCAGAAGCGCTACGTCGCCGCGGTGAGCGGGTGGGCGCACGGCGCGCGCGAGGTGAAGCTCGACGACGTGCTCGCGAAGGCCGAAGGCGGTCGCATGATCGTCGTCGAGCGGAGTCCGCGAGGATCGCGGGGGCCGGCGGGGCAGCGCGCGGTGACGTTCGTGAAGGCGCGCGCGCGAAACGACGGACGAGCGCTGCTCGATCTGCGGCTCGAGACCGGCCGCACGCACCAGGCCCGCGTCCAGCTCGCGCACGCGCGCGCGCCGATCGCGGGCGATCCGCTCTACGGCCACGCGCGCGCGCCGCGGCTCTTGCTCCACGCGGCGTCGATCGAGCTCGAACACCCGCGCACGCGGAAGCGGCTCGTCGTGCGCGATCCGGTGCCCGCCGAGATGGAGCGATGGCTCGCGCGCGGCGATCTCGGCGCGAGCGTGTTCGACGACGAGGGCGCGCTCGGCGACGCGATCGCGCTCGCCGTCGAGCGGCGCTGGGCGCTCGGCCGGAGCGCGCGCACCACCGCGTTCCGCCTCGTGAACGAGGAGGGCGACGGCCTCCCCGGCCTCGCGGTCGACGTCTACGGCGATCACCTCGTGGCGCAGCTCTACGTCAGCGAGGGCGGGCTCTGGGACGACGTCGCGCGCCGCGATCGCGTCCTCGATCGCCTCCACGCGCTCGGCTTCGCCGGGATCTACCTGAAGCTCCGCCCCAAGCAGGCCAACGTGCTCGTCGATACGCGCCGCGACGATCTCGCGCCCGCGCTCCCCGTGAGGGGCAACGCCGCCCCGCACGAGATCGAGATCCGCGAGGAGGGAATGCCCTTCCTCGTGCGCCTCGGCGACGGGCTCTCGACCGGGCTCTTCCTCGATCAGCGGAAGAACCGCGCCTACGTTCGCGACCACGCGCGGGGTGCGCGCGTCTTGAACCTCTTCTCCTACACGTGCGGCTTCAGCGTCGCGGCGGCGCTCGGCGGCGCGAGCCACACGACGAGCGTCGACGCGTCGATGGCGGCCCTCGAGCGCGGGCGCGTGGGCTTCGAGGCCGCCGGGATCGCGCTCGAAGGCGGCGCGCACGCCTTCGCCGCCGAAGACGTCTTCTCCTGGCTCGCGCGCGCCGCCAAGCGGCCCGAGCGCTACGATCTCGTCGTCCTCGATCCGCCCAGCTACTCGTCGACCAAGAAGCGCCGTTTCGTCGTCGGCGACGACTACGACGAGCTCGTCGCCCTCGTCGCCGCGGTGCTCGCCCCGGGCGGGCGGGTGCTCGCGTGCGCCAATCATCGCGGCCTCGCGCGCGCGCGGCTCCGGCGGCTCGTCGCCGAGGGCATGAAGCGCGACGGGCGCGCGCTCGCGCAGCTCAAGGATCTCCCCGACGGAGCCGACTACCCCGCACCTGCGGGCTGCGAGCCGCACATGAAGAGCGTGCTCGCGAGCCTCGATCGAGGTTGCGTGGAGGAGCGAGCGCCGCTACGTAGCCCGGCCGATGACCGCGGTGGCCGAGACCGGAGAAAGCGCGCGCGATGATCGCTCGGCGCTGGCGCTCTTCGCGTCGGTGAGCCGCCTCCACATCGTGGCGATCGGCGCGCTCGGCGCGCTCACCTTCGCGTGGGTGTTCTTCGGCGAGCGAAGCTTCCTCGCGGGCGGCGTCGCCGCGCTCGATTGGTTCCTCGTGAACCTGCTGAACCGCGTCGTCGACATCCCCGAGGATCGCGCGAACCGCATCGTCGGGACCGACTTCGTCGCGAAGAACCGGCGGTCGCTCGTCGCTTTCGGCTTTGGTCTGCTCGCGTCGAGCCTCGCGATCGTTCACCTGATCGCGCCGGCGCTCACGCCGTTTCGCGTCGGGTTCCACGCGCTGGGGCTCGCGTACAACTGGCCTCTCCTGCCGGGGCGGCGCCGCATCAAGCAGCTCTACTTCTGGAAGAACACCGCGTCGGCGTGCGGCTTCGTCCTCACCGTCTTCGCGTATCCGCTCGCCATAGGCGCGAGCGCGGGGATGACGCCGCGCCTCGCCACCGCCGGCATCGTCCTCACGTGCGCGTTCTTCGTGCTCTTCGAGCTGAGCTACGAGGTCCTCTACGATCTGCGCGACGCTCCGGGCGACCGCGCCGCCGGCGTCGCGACGTACCCGGTCGTCCACGGCGAGCGCGCGGCGATGCGGATCGTCGACGGGCTCGTCGCCGCCTCGTGCGCGTGCGCGCTCGTCGGGTTCGCGATCGGCGCCGTGCCGTGGCGCGTCGTCGTGATGATCGCCGCGCCCGTCGTGCAGATCGTCTACTACAAGCGCGTCGCGCGCCGCCGCGGGCTCGACGCGCGCGACTGCATCCGCCTCACGTGGATCGGGACGGCGATGCTCGCCGCGTACAACCTCTGGATCTGGGCGGGCTTGCCGGGCGTGTGATGATCGGCCTCGAGCTCGTCTGCCTCGCGATCGTGTCGAGCTACGTCGCGTTTCGCATGTGGCGCGCGCGATCGCGTCGCGAGCGCGCCGAGATCGCGTCGCAGCTCGCGGCGCTCGCGGTCGCGGGCTTCGTCGGCGAAGACACGCTCATCCGCGCTCACGGCTATTACGCGTACGCGACGGGGTGGAGCGTCCGGCTCGATCGGGTGCCCGTCGTGATCGTGCTCGTGTGGCCGATCGTCATCCACTCGGCGTGGTCGATCGCGCGCATCGTCGAACGAGGCCGAGGCGCGACGCGCATCGCCACCGTCGCCGCGCTCGTCGTCCTCGCCGACGCGTCGCTCATCGAGCCCATCGCCGTGCGCGCGGGCCTCTGGCGCTGGACGGAGCCGGGGCTCTTCGGCGTACCGCTCGTCGGCGTCGCGGGCTGGGCCTTCTTCGCGTGGGCGGCGGTGAACGTCCTCGAGCGCGGCCGCGTGTGGGCCGTGTGCGTGCTCGCGCCGCTCGCCACGCACGCGATGATCCTCGGCGCGTGGTGGGGCGCGTTCCGCTGGACGCAGGGCGAGATCGCCGCGCCGCCCGCGACCGTGCTCGCGTGGGGCGTCAGCCTCGCGCTGTCGCTCCGCGTCGCGCGCGCGCGCGGCCCAGGCTTTCCGCGGAGCGAGCTCTTCGCGCGGCTGCCGGGCGCGGCGTTCTTCTTCGTCCTCCTCGCGCTCACCGGCGCGCCGCGCGATTTCGCCGCGCCCGACGAGCGACCGTACGTCGCGCCGCCCGATCTGCTCTTCACGCTCGTCGCCTACGCCCTCGCGTTCGCCCCGCCGTACCTCGTGGCGCTGGCCGTGGGGTCGACGCAAGGGCTCGAAACTACGCGACCTTCCGGTCGCTGACGATCGCGTGCTCAGCCGTGTGTAAGGGCGCGCCGCGCCGCCCGTTCGAACCGGACATGGAGGGCGCGATGCTCGGGAAGAAGCTCTGGATGTTCGTTTGCTTGGTGCTGTTCCTCGCTGGCTGCGCGGGAGGCGCCGGGGCACCGAAGGGCGCCGCGTCGCCGGACAGCGCGGCGCCGTACGCGGCTCAGGGCGGCTACCAGGCGGGCTACGGTCAGCCCTCCGAGAGCCCCGTCCACGCCGAGGCGCAGTCCGCGAGCGCGCCTCCTCCGCCCGCGCCCGGCGCGCTCGGCGGCAGTCCCGCCAAGAGCGCCGACTCCGGCGGTCGCTCGCGCCCCGCGGCGGAGCCGTCGTCGCCGCGCGGCGAGGCGTCGCCGGCGCCTTCGCAGCGCCCCGGCCTCGGCACCGAGTTCGGCGAGGCGCGCGTCTCGCGCGTCCACGACGTCACGTTCGTGCGCGACTCGAGCCGCCCGTTCGCGGTCGCGTCGTTCAACTACAACGACCGCAGGGGCGTCGACGCGCTCGCCTCGATGGCGTCGCGCCGCGACGGCGGCCGCAGCATCGGCGCCGGCGGCGGCGCCGTGACCATCTCGATCCGCGACGCCAACGGCGATCCGCTCGAGGCGGTCCACGTCGGCGACCGCACCTTCGTCGTCGGCCAGGCCGGCCAGCGCTACACCATCGTGCTCCAGAACCACACGAGCCATCGCTTCGAAGCGGTCGGCACCGTCGACGGCCTCGACGTGATCAACGGCAAGCCGGGCACGTTCGACAACCGCGGCTACGTGCTCATGCCCTTCGCGACCCTCGAGATCGAAGGCTTCCGCACGAGCACCACGAACGTCGCGGCGTTCCGCTTCGCCGCCGTCGCCGACTCCTACGCGGCGCAGACGGGCAACGCGCGCAACGTCGGCGTCATCGGCCTCGCGTTCTTCAGCGAGCGCGGCGACCCGTTCATCCCCGAGAGCGAGACGCGCATGCGCGACACGGCGAGCCCGTTCCCGGCCGATCCGCGCTTCGCGCAGCCCCCGCGCCGCTGAATGACCGAGCATGATTGGGAATCATGCTCGGCCCATTCAGCCCCCTGTCATCACGGAGCGGCACGCGCCGCCCCGCCCCGAAAAAGCGTCGTTTTTCGGGGGCCCCACCCCACGCGGCGCTCGCTTCGCTCGCTGAAATCTCGGTCGAGCTTCACCCACCCGGATGAGCGATCGAGTCTCACCGATCCTCGGATCCGCCTTCTTCGAGGGCCGCGAGCTTGACTCGTGGGCCCTCGAAGCGTTTTCGAACGAACGCGACGTACAGGAGCGCGAGGATCGCGAGCGCGACGGCGAGCATCGTCGCCGGGAGCTGGTTGGGCGGCAGGCTGCACACGACGAGCACGACGGCGGCCCACGCGACGGCGGCCCACGCGATCGCGACGCCGAAGCCTCTCAGGTGAAAAGGCCCCATCTTCGTCCACGCGCCGCGGTGGCGCGCGAGGGCGCCGAGCAGGATGGGCAGCGCGTAGCTCACGTAGAGGCCCATCGTCGCCATCTTGGCCATCGCGTCGAAGAGCGCGCCTGCGAACGGCGCCGTCCCCAGGACGAGCAGCATCGGACCGACGGTGACGACGGCGATCGCGACCGAGGGCGTGCGCGTGCGCGCGCCGACGCGGCTCAGCGCCGACGAGAACGGCAGGCCGCGATCGCGCGAGAACGCGTAGAGCGTGCGCGAGGCGCTGGTGACGCTCGAGAGCCCGCAGAACCACATCGCCGCGATCGCGAGGCCCATCGCGCCCCGGCCGAAGCCGCTGCCGAGCGCGCCCTGCATCACGACCAGCGCCGCGTGCCGGTCGCCGGCGATCGCGGGCAGATCGCGGATGGCGAGCGTGATGCTCGCGAGCAAGAGGTAGCCCGCGACCGCGCTGACGGCGACGCTCATGAGGATGCCCCACGGCGTTCGCCGCGCCGGATCGTGCGTCTCCTCGGCGAGGTGCGCCGAGGCGTCGTAGCCGGTGAAGGTGAACATGCTGAGGACGAGGCCGTTGAAGAGGCCGAGCGTCGTGTTCCCGTCGGTGCGCGTGGTGAAGCTCGTGTGCGCGAGGAACGAGATCGGCTGCGCGCGACCGAGCGCGAGGAGGAGCCCCACGATGACGACGACGCCGATCACGTGCACGGTCGCGCTGAAGTCGTTGAGCCACGCGACGAGGCGAACGCTGAACGCGTTGACGAGCGCGTGGCTCGCGAGGATCGCGGCGAGCAGGGCGAACGCCGCGCGCGAGGGGAGGCCGAGCGTCGCCGCGAGCTCGCTCGCGCACCCGAAGTCGATCGCCGCGACGACGGCGATCTGACCGACGAGGTTCATCGCGGCAGTGATCCATCCCCAACCGGCGCTCCCGAGGAGCGCCGACCAGTGATAGAGCGCGCCGGCCGTGGGGAACGCGCTCGCGAGCTCGGCCATCGCGAGCGCGACGAGCAGCGTGCCCGCGCTCACGAGAGGCCAGCCGAGGCCCAGCGCCGCGGGACCGCCCGGTCCGATCGCGTCGGAATACGCGGTGATGCAGCCCGTGAGGACGCTGATGATCGAGAAGCTGACCGCGAAGCTCGAGAAGCCGCTCATGCGGCGGAGCAGCTCCTGCGCATAGCCGAGCCGCCCGAGCGCGCCGGCGTCTCGGGCCTCGCCGCTGCCCTCCCGGACCGAGGGCTCGTCGTCCATGTCCCGAGGCTATACCAGCCGACTTGACGCGCGGCCTGCGTTCGAGTCCCTTGTCACCGTTGGCCAAGGACGACGAGATCGTATTGCCGAAGAAGGGGAAGGCGAAGCCGTCCTCGAGCAAGACCGCCGTCTCTTCGCAGATGCGCAAGCTGATGCTGGTCAACCGCGCCGTGGGGATCGCCTTCGGCGGCTTCGTGACGCTCATCGGCGTCATGGCGCTGGTCGGGCTCGTCACCGACAACGGGTGGGTGCGCTTGCTCGTCGGGCTCGTCGCCGTCATCGTGCTGCCTGCGTTCCTCGCCGATCGGGTCCTGCGCCGCACGGAGGGCAAGGGTGGCCTGGGGCTCATCGCCGACATGTTCGCGATCGTCCTGCTCGGCGTCGCGCTCATCCTCGTCGCCGCCGAGCCGGTCACGCGGAGCCTCTTTCGCCACGAGGGCGATCTCTACGCCCAGTCGGGCTCGACCTTCATGGCGCGCACCGCCTACTTCCTCGGGGGCGTGAGCCCGGTCTTTCCGTCCGAGAAGGCGGCGCCCGCCGGATCGGCGTCGGCTTCGGCCTCGGCCTCGGCCTCGTCGTCGGGAGGGAAGTGATGCGCGGATACGCGACGTTCTTCCTCATCGCCGTGATGACGCTCGGGCTCGCGTTCCTGCTCGTCACGCGCTCGCGCACGCCCCACGACGCGCCGGCCGAGCGCCCGCCCGAGACGAGCGCCGACGCGGGCGACGCCGGCGCCGACGCCGGTCCCGACGCCTCGGTCGCCGTCGCTTCGGCTTCGGCCTCGGCTTCGGCGAAGCCCGCGGAGCGTCCGATGCGCGTCGTCACGCTCGGCTGGGAGCTCGCCGCGCCGGCCGTCGCGCTCGCGGGCGACAAGCCTTCGAATGCGCTGATCGAGATCGCCCCCGAGACTGCGCTCGATGCGGTGGAAGCGCGGCTCGCGCGCGGCGGGAGCGACGCCGTCGGCGCCGACGTCGCGATCCTTCCGCTTCCTGCGTTCGTCGTCGCGTACGAGAAGCTTCGCGCGCTCGAGCCGCGCGCGTTCGCGGTCGTCGGCTTCTCGCGCGGCCGTGAAGAGCTCCACGCCGCGCCCGGCGCGCTGCTCAAGCCGCCGGCGGGCACCGACGAGGTGAAGCTCGTCGGGCTCGGCCCGTCGACGGCGTCCGACGCGACCGCGCGCGCGGGAGGCTCGGAGTCGGCCACCGTGCTCGGCTTCTTCGCGCTCGATCTGCTCGGCGTCCCGCCTGCGCGCGTGCGCCTCGTGGGGCCGGGCGCGCCCGAGGCGAAGGCAGCGCCGTTCGCGGCGATCGCTCGCGGCGCGTCCGACGATCGCAAGCTCGCGCTCTCGACCGCCGACGCGTCGAAGCTCGTGCCCATCGTCGCGGTCGCGCCGAAGAAGCTCCTCGACGAGAGCGAAGCGAAGATGAAGGAGCTCACGCGCTCGTGGCTCGACGGCATCGTGCGCGCGGGCAAAGACGCGTCGAACGTCTCGCGGCGCCTCGCGAACAAGGAGGCGGTTCCGCTCGCGGCCGGCGTGGGCGGGGCGCCCGAAGCGATCGCGCTCCTCGATCGCCTCGGTCAGATCGAGCCGGTCGCGCTCGCCGATCAGCGCGCGGTGATGGGGCCGGGGGCGACCTCGCCGGTCACGCTCGAGTCGCTCTCGCAGCGCACGTGGGGGCTCTCGCGCGCGGCGGGTCTCACGACGATCGCGGCGCCGGATCCGCTGCCGATCGACGCGCGCGTCGTGACGGCGATCGCGCCGGCGCCGGCGGTGCCGGAGAAGCCCGACGCCGGCGCCGACGCCGACGCGGGCGCGGCGACGTTCGGCGCGCCGCCCGCGGGCGCCGCGCCTCTCCTCGTGTACCGCGCCGTCGACGTCGGGGCCGACGCCGCGTCGGTCGCGGCGCAGATCGGCTTCCTCGCGAGCGTCTTCCCCCGCGCGGCCTTCCGCGTGAGCGCCAAGGGCGGCGAGAAGGCCGCGCGCGCGATCGCGACGGCGGCGAAGGAGAAGTTCGATCTTCCCGCGTCTCGCCTCGCGACCGTCGCCGCCGAGCCGGCGGGCGCGTTCGCGTCGGTCGAGATCCTCGCGCTGCCCTGATCGCCGCCGTTCAACGCAGCGATTCGAAGAACATCCACGTGACGCGGCCGGCGTCCTTCCAGAGCCCGTGGCCGAGCGCGGGGATCGCGCAGCTGCCCACGCTCTGTGCGCAGCTCTGGAACGCGACGCACGGCGGCGACCACGCGGGCGTCGTGCCCGTCGCGCATCGGTTGGCGCGCGTCCAGTGGTCGAGGCTCTTCTTCCCTTCGCTCGGCAGCACGGTGCGATCGGCGCTGCCGTGGACGACGAGCGCCGCCACCGCCTTGCCCGGGCACACGAGGCGGCCTTCGGCGTCGTACGTGCCCTTCGTCTCGTAGGGTCCGCCGCCCGCGTGGGTCACGATCCCCCGGATGCGGTCACCGCGCCGGCACGCGAGCTGATTCGCCATGTACGCGCCGTTGCTGAAGCCGGTGACGAACACGCGCCGAGGATCGACGCAGAGCGCGCCGTGCAGCGTGAAGAGGAGCGCGTCGAAGAGCGCGACGTCGCCGTTCGACGAGGCGGGCGCGTCGAGATCCCAGGTTCCGCCGATCGCGTCCGGATACACGAAGATCGCGCCGCCGCCCGCGACGCGCTCGAGATCGGTCTGCGTTCGCGCGGCTCGCGCCGTGCCGCCGCCTCCGTGGAGGACGACGACGACGGGGTAGGGGCGGTCGGGCGCGTAGCCTTCGGGGACGACGACGATCGCCGCGCGCGCGCGTCCGCCGGCCTCGACGCGCTCGACGCCGGCCCCGGGACGCGCGGGCCGGCCGCAGCCCGGCGCCGAGACGTCTGCGCCGGGCGTCGCCGCGGGAGGAGCGGCGACGCCGTCGGGCGGCGCCGACGCTCCGGGTAGGTGCGCGGCGGGCATGTACGGCTGCGCCCGATCCGGGGCGCACGCGAGCGCAAAGACGGCGAAGATCGACGCGAGGCGCATGCGGTCGTGCCGCCGGTGATATCACCGAACGAGCGAGAGGCGCGGCCCGGCGCCGAACGCGACCATGTGACCGCTCTCTTCGGCGACGTAGACGTCGCAGCGCTCGTCGACGCGGAGCAGATCGGGGATGGCGTCGCACGGCCCGACGGTGCCGAGGTGCGCGCCGTCGCTCGGACGGAAGATCTGCACGTCGGTGTGGGGCACGAAGAGCGCGCCCGACCGCAAGACGGGCTCGAGCTTGCGCGGGACGTCCGAGTCGAGCGTCGATCCGAGCGCGTGTTTCCAGCGCACGCCTCCGCGATCGCCGTCGACGGCGACGAGATCGCCGGTGGGCGTGTTGCCGACGAGCAGATCGTCGACCGCGAGCCACGAGGTGCCGACGGGCGCGACCGGCGTGTCGGTGTGAAACAGCGGCGCGCCGGTTTCACGATCGAACGCGGAGAGGCGGAGGCCTCGTCGATCGCGGACGGCCACGGCGACCGAGCGCGCCGTGAGCAGCGGCGGGCCCTCGACGGTGCAGGGCGACGAAGGCAAGCGCGCGCTCCACACGGGCTGCCCGGAGTAGGGATCGATCGCGTGCAGCGTCGCGGCGCTGCTCGCGCCGCCTGCGACGGCGAAGAGCGTGTCGTGATCGACCGCGGGCGCCGCGCAGAAGCGGAGGCGATCGCGCACGCGCCAGACGACGGCGCCCGTCTGGACGTCGACCGCGGTGAGCGCGCTGTCGCCCGACGCGACGTAGAGGAGCTTGCCGACGCGCTTGAGGCGGAGAGCGCCGTGCTGGCCGAGGGCGCCTTGGTGACTGAAGGTGCTCGCGCGTCCCCACGCGTATCGCCAGCGCGCCTCGCCGCTCGTGAGATCGATGGCGACGAGGTGTTTGTCGCCCTCGGTGACGATGAGGAGCTTGGGCAAGCCGGCGGTGTTGACCACGGCGCCGGCGCACGGGCCGCCGGCGCGCGGTGCGATCCAGCTCCGAAGGGTGACGTCGCCCGTCGCGAAGTCGTGGAGCTCGATGGTGCCGTCGGGCGCGATGCGCGCGATGCCGGCCGGCGTCACGACGCTCGCGGCGCGGGGCGTGGGCTTGCGCCAGACGAGCTCGCCCGTCGTGCGCTCGAGGCAGAACGTCTCGAGCGCGGCGCCGATGATCAACTTGTCGCCGCACAGGAACGTCGATCGAAGATCGATCCCGGGCACGAGCGCGCGCCAGCGCTGCACGTAGCGGAGGCGCGCGGCCGCCGTCGAGGGAGGCCCGCCGAGCGTCGCCGCCTCTTGCTTGGCGCGAACCTGATGCGCGAAGGCGCGGTACGACTCGGGCGCGGGATTGATGCGCGCGTCCTGACGCCGGACCTCGCGCAGCGTGTCGCCGATCGTGCGCACGTCGCGACGGAAGGCCGCGAGCCGGAGATTCCCTCCCTGGGTGCGGTCGCGGCGGACGAGCGCGCGCACGAGCGCACGGCCGAACGCGAGCGCCGCCTCGACGACGTCGAAGAGGGAGAGCTCGGGGAAGGTGGACACGGTTCGGTCGCGCTTCTGCGCGTCGTCGGCCGCGGGGGTGATCGTCAACGCCGCGGGCGGCAGGCCGGAGCCCTCGGCGGCCGAGGCGCGCAGGCCGACCATCACGCCGCCGGCTTCGACGCGGGCGAAGAAGGGCTGCCCGCGCTCCCAGGCGTCGAGGCCGCGGCTTCCGAGATCGAGCAGGCGCTCGGCGAACAGGAAGGGATAGGTCTCGCCGAGATCGATCGATCGACCTCGAATCTCGGCGCGCATGCGCCCGCGCACGAGCAACGCGTGGAGATCGGCGCGCTCCACGCTCGGCTCGAGGGCCGCGGCGTCTTGCGGCCCGGGGCGCATCGAGAACTCGGCGGCGAAGGAGATCGGCGCGTCGCGATCGATGTCGACGGCGACCGTCGAAGAGGGAGGGACGGGCTCGTTGATCTCGCACTTGTCGGCGCGCGCGGCCTCGAGCACGCGACGCGCTTCGACGAGCTCGGTCGCGACGAGCGACGACGCAGGGTGCCGCGCGAGCGTCGCGTCGAGCGCCTCGACGACGCTCGCGCACACCTCCTCGAACACGACCTCACGGTCGTAGACCAGCACCGTGGGCTCGGCGCCGCCGCGATAGACGCTGAGCGTCGCGCTCTCCGCGAGCCGCTCGACGCACAGCTCCCACGCGTCTTCGTAGAAGCGCACGATCCTCTTGCCCCGCGGCACGCGCACGAGGTCGGCGAGCGCCCACGCGAGATCGCGGAGGACGCACGAGGCGTGACGCTCGGTCACGCGCGCGGTCACGTTCGCGCCGTGGATGAAGAGGTCGAGGACCTCGTTGCGACGCGCTTCGCGATCCCCGAAGGGGGGCATCGCGCCGCGGCGGTGCGCCGGCGCCTTCGCGGGGATCGGGGCGGGCTCGGTCCCGAGGATCTCGGGGCGGGAGCGCGCAAGCTCGGGCTCGACGAAAATTTCGAAGCTTCGCATGCGTGTCAGGACACAAATCCTAGAAAGGCCGCGGGCCTCGAACGTAGTTTTCGGCCAGCCGTGCAGGAGAGTGGACAAGCCTGCATGGGCGCTGGTACGGGGCGGCGGTGACGACCGATTCGCCGCGCTCGGCGCGCTCGCCGCGATCGAGAGCGAAGCTCGGCCGCGCGGCGTTCGCCGCGCTCGGCGCGCTCGCTGCGCTCGTGCCGTCGCTCGCGATGTGGGGCTTCACGGTCGACGACGCGCTCATCCCGATCCGCTACGCGCACAACCTCGCGTCCGGCGCAGGCTACCGCTTCGACGCGGCCGGTCCGTCGACCGACGGCGTCACGCCGCTGCCGTGGGCCTGGCTGCTCGCGCCGATGAGCGGCGGGGACGCGCTCGTGACGCTCGCGCGGGCGAAGGCGCTCGGCGTCGTCGCCTGGACGTGCGCCGGCGCCGCGCTCGGCGCCTGCGTTCACCGGATGGCCTCGGGGCGCGTGCGCGTCGTGACCGCGGCGCTCGCGCTCGGCGTCATGGCGCTCGCGTTCCCGATCGGCGCGTGGGCGGCGAGCGGGATGGAGACGGGCGTCGTGACCGCGCTCGCGACCTCGGCCGCGGTCGCGCTCGCGCTCGCGAGGCCACGGGCGGCCGCCGCGCTCGCCGGCGTGTGCGGTGCGTTTCGGCCGGAGATGGTCCTGTGGGCGCTCGTGGTCGGCGCAGGAGCCGCCGCGAGCGCGGCCAAGCCGAAGCGCTGGCTCCTCGTGGCGCTCGCCGTCGGGCCGTTCGCGGCGTGCGCGCTGGTGAGGCTCGTCGTCTGGGGGAGGCCTGCGCCGCTCGCGGTGCTCGCGAAGCCGAGCGACTTCTCCCACGGCGCGACGTACGCGCTCGCGGCCTGCGTCGTGGTGTCGACGCCGATCCTCGCGACGGCCCCGATCGCGATCGCGACGACCGGCGCGAGGGTCGCGAAGGTCCTCGGCCTCGCCTTCGTCGCCCACGTGCTCGCGGTGATCGCGGCCGGTGGAGACTGGATGCCCTTCGCGCGCTTGCTCGTTCCGGTCGCGCCGTCGCTCGTCATCGTGTTCGTCTCGACGAGCGTGGTCGTTCGGCCGGCATGGATCGCTGCGCGCCTCGTGGTCGCGTTCGCGTTCGGCCTCTTCCTCACGGCGCGCGCCGCGCCCTCGGGGCGAAGCGTCTACGGCGATCGCTCTGCGCTGATCGCCTGCGCGCGCCCCGCGCTCGCGGGCGCGCGCGTCGTCGCCGGCCTCGACGTGGGATGGCTCGGGGCGTCGACCGACGCGCGCGTCGTCGATCTCGCCGGCCTCACCGATCCGAGCATCGCGCTCTTGCCTGGCGGCCACACCTCCAAGCGCGTCGACGTGTCGATGCTCCTCGATCGCGAGGTCGACGTCGTGGTCCTCTACTCCGAGACGCGCGTCGTCGAGGCGCGTATCCTCGACTCCGATCTCTTCATCGCGCGCTTCGAGCTCTTCGAAACGCTGCCCATCCGCGGCCGGCGAGCCTCCTACAGCCTCTATCGGAGGCGAGCGGTCACTTGGCCTTCGCCGGCGTCACCACGATCCGAACCCCCGACGGAGTCGGCGTCTCCGTGAGCGCGGGGGCCTTCGCGTCGTCTTTGCCGCGCGCGGCGCGCCGCGCGTGAACGAGGGCGCGGACGAAGGCGTCCCAGGCCGCGCGATCCGAGCCGGAGAGCCCCCAGAACTGGAGGCCGACCCCCGCCTCGCGCTCTTCACCCGCGACCACGACGTGGACGGCCATCGCGTGCACCTCGAACGATCGATCGAGCAGCGCCACCTGGAGGCGAACGAGCGATCGCAGGGGAGGCGGATCGGTGGTCAGCACGAAGAGGCCCTTGAAGCTCACGTCGGAGGTCTCGACGGACACGAGCTTCTTGCCGCGGTACATGACGACGGGCACGCGAACGGCCACGCGGGCTTCTCGTCGCATGTTCTCGGTCGCCATCGCTCCGATCAGGGTAGCCAGCTTTCGGCGCGCCTGCCAGGCGGGCTGTATCCCGTTGGGGATAGTTCGAGTCACCCGCACGGGTGACGCTCACTTGCGTGGAGGCTTCGCGCCGCCGAGCAGCCCGAGCACGAGCAGCGCGGCGAGGAACCCTGCGACGGAGAACGCGAGACCTTGGAGCGCGCGGTCGGAGTGGAGCACGCCTCGCCCGGTTCCCCACGCGACCCAACCGACGGCGCCGAGCGCGGCGCCGGCCGCGATCGCCTTGAGCACCGTGCCGAGCTTGTAGACGAGCCACGTCGGCAAGACGCCGACGAGCGCGAGCACGACCGGGAAGAGATAGCGCGCCTCCGCGCCGAGCAGCGGGAGCGACTGCCCACGCGAGACGAGCTCGCGCGCGCCGACCGTCGCCGCGTAGCCGGCGCCGACGCCGGCGAGCATGAAGAGGATCGCGTAGCCGAACGCGCCGAGCCCGAGGGCGACCTGCGCGCCCTTCGCGTCGCTCTTCTTCGGCTTCGGTTTCTCGGCCGTCTCTTTGCGCCGCGTCTCGGCGCGCTGTTTCGCCTCGCGTGACTCCGGCGTCGTGTCTTTGCGGTCGCGCGGCGCCGCGGGAGCGAGATCGACCGCGACCGGCGGCGGCGTCGCCGTCGGCTCCGCGCTCGCGAGCGAGTCGACGAACGTCGCGCGATCGACGGCCTCGCCCCCGTCGCGGATCCGGAGCCCGTGCCCGTGAGCCTTCGCGCGCGCGAGGAGCCGCGCTCGCTCCGCTTCGTCGAGCTCGCCGGCGAGCTCGAGAACCTGGCGCACGCACCCGAGATCGGCGAGCGCGCGCGTCCACTCCGGCGTTCCTTGATCGGCGCTCACGCGCGACGTGCGCGCGGCGTTGCGATACCAGACGTCGGCCTTCTCGGGATCGGCCTTGTAGTGGATGCCGAGCTCGTAGAGGTTGCCGAGATAGACCTTCGCCGGGAGGCTGCCCTTCTCGGCGGCGGTGCGGAGGCGCGTCGCGCCCTCCTTGAGATCCTGCGCGACGACGGTGCTCCCGTTCATGTAGAAGAGCGCGACCGCGTACTCGGCCTCGGCGCTGCCGAGCTCGGCGGCGGCGCGATAGGCCTCGAGGCACTTCGCGAAGTCTCTTCCGCCCGGCGCCGTTCCCGCGCGATGAGCCTTCGCCATCGCGAGCAAGCCGGGCACGTCGGCGCGCCGGCGCAGCGCCTCGAGATCGAACGCGTCGCCCGGGGCTTCTTCTTCCTCCAGCGGTTCCTCGTCGCCGGCTGCGGGCCGAGGATCAGCCGGGCACATCGGCGCTCTCGACGCGCTCGAGCACCTGGGTGAGGTGCACCACGCGCGCGTCTTCGATGCTGGCGGCGCGCGATCCCCCGCTGCGGACGTAGAAGTCGCCGAGCCCGGTCGACCACCGCTCGAAGTAGCGGTTGCCCGCGAAGACGATCGAGACGCCCTTGCCCGGCTGCTCGGTGGGCTCGTCGTCGAAGTCGACGTTGCTCCAGTCGACGGCGTCGGCGCTGTCGCCTCCGTCTTCCGCGTAGCTGAGGCGCACCGGCTGCTCCGGCGTTTTGCGGCCCGCCGGCAGGAGCAGGCCGAGCATCGCGTCGGAGATCTTGACGCGCAGGATCGTCGCGACGAGCGCCGTGTCGATCTGGGTGCGCGCGAAATAGGGGAAGACCGCGTTGCCCAGCACGGGGAGGAGCAGCTTCGAGGTGCAGACCTCGCGCACGAAGCTCTCGGCCTGCGCTTGGGGGATCGCGAGCTCGCTGCCGCGCAGGCGCTCGGCCGCGAGCCTCGACCACCACTTGAGCACGTGGACGAGGACCTTCTTCACCTTGTCGCTCGCCTTGATGCTCATGGGCGCCACGACGTCGAGGACCTTCTTCACCTCGGCCTCGACGTCGGGCTCTGGCGCGACGACGAGATCGACGAACTCGCCGAAGACCGCGCCCGTGCAGCGGCGGCTCATCTCCGCCTCGATCGCGGAGACGAGCTGCTTCGCGTCTTCGAGGCGCCGCTCGCGCTCCTCGGCCTCGTCGCGCGAGGGCGTCAGCGCCTTGAGCACGCTGAGGAGCTCGGAGCGGATCGCGCGCGCCTCGGCGCCGAGCTCCTTGGCCTTGATGTCTTCGGCCATCTTCTGCCGCAGGTGGGTCGCGAGCAGCGGCACGCCGCTCTTCGGGAGGCCGTTCGGCTCGACACCTTCGACCGCGAGCCACTTCTCTTCGGGGCTCGCGATGAACTGCCCGACCGCGCGCGACGCGAGGTAGCCCTGCTTGACGAGATCGTAGTCGGCGTCGCCCGGCTTGAGCGCTTGCATCTGATCGGCGTACGGGTTTCGAATCCAGAAGAGGTTCGTGAACGGCCGGCCCTTGCTGCCCCAGTTGAGGATCCAGGAGCCGTGGCCGCGCGCCCAAAAGTCGACGCACGCCTCTTGGACGCGCGAATCCCAGCGATCTCTCGCGTTGTCGCTGCGGAGCGCGCCCAGGCTCATGTCGAACTTCGTGAGCGCGAGGAAGAGGCCGGGCGCGTCGATCTCCTTCGGCTCCTTCGGCGTCGGCGAGCCGTGGCGGATCGAGAGCCAGCTCTCGACCTGCGACTGGAGCTGGATCGCCTCGGGCTTCGTGGGGCCTGGCGAGCAGAGGAGGAGCGCGGTGATCTCGCGATCGAGCGCGTACTGCTCGAAGAGGAACGTGAGCTTGCCGCGCTTGTAGACCTCGATCGCGTTGTCGAGCTTGCCCGTGTTGAGCTCGGTGGGGCCGAAGCCGTTGATCCCCTTGAGCGCGCGGCCGCCGGGGAAGTCGAGCAGATCGGCCTTCTCGAGGAGCGAGCCGGGCACCGAGCGCAGGGGCAGGCGGATCTCGGCGATCAAGGCCGCGAGGACGCCGGGATCGAGGCTCACGTCGCGCGGTGAAGGCTCGCTCGTCGTCGCCGTAACATGCGTGCGCGACGTGCCGAGGGCGTTGAGGCAGGAGGCGTCGATGACGCTCGGCGCGTCGCTCGACGCGCGCACGTGCTGGAGCGAGACCTCGACCGCCTCGACGTGACCGAGCTGCTCGGTGCCTTGCACGAGCGTGCGCATCAGCGCGTCGAGATCCTTCGCGTAGCCCGGGCCGCCCCAGAGGAGCGAGAAGACGAGCACCCAGCCGGCGGTCGTCGCGATCTCGCCCGCGGCGATCCCCTGGCGGAGCGCGGGGTGTCGCCGGAGCTCGTTGAGGTAAGGGTGGCGATCTTGGTACTTGCGCGTCAGATCGTGCCAGACCGTCTCCCACGCGCGCGCGTAGATCGCCGGCGCGGAAGACTGGCCGGGCTGCGCCAAGCGCGCCTCGCGCAGCGTTCGCTCGACGCGATCGACGTCGAGGGGAGGCGAGGTGCACTCGACGAGGAAGCCGGTCGCCATCGACTGGAGCACGCTCTCGAGCGGGAGCAGCTCGCAGTAGAAGTCGCCTTTGCGAAGCGGCGCCGATCCCGCCTTCGAGGTGAAGCGCGTGACCGTGCCCGTCGACTCGACGCCCTTGGCCGGGTTGATCTCTTTGAGGAAGTCGACCTCGCGGTCGCGCGCCATGACCTCGAGCGATCCGAGCTCGTGCGAGAGCAGCGCGCCGACGAGGAACGACTTTCCCGCTTGCGAGGGCCCGAAGAAGCCGACGCTCTGGCGCCGCGCCCACGCGCGACGGAGCTTGCGCGTGCGAAGCGCGAGATCGCGCAAGACGAGCGCCTCTCCCTGGGCCTCGGCGTTGCCCGCGACCGCGCCTTGGGCTTCGCCGATCGCGGTCTCGAGGGTGTGGATCAGGTCGCTCATCGATCGCCCATTGTAACCGCGCGCGTCAGTGCGCGTGCCACTTCCCGCCCGCGTCTTGCCACTCGACGGCGACGCCCTGGAACGTGCGCCCGGGGCCGAGCCAGACGTCGAAGCGACGACCGCGCTGCTCGGTGCGCGAGACCCTGTCGTTGCCGGCGACGATGCGCCATTTGACGGCGTCGGCCTGATAGTGACGACGGTGCGGGCCGCTCTTGGCGGCGGGGCCGTTGCCTCCGCCGGCGCCGCCGAGGGTGACGATCACTTTTCCGCCTCCGCCTCCGCCTCCGCCACTCCCACCGCTTCCACCGCCGCCACCGCCGCCGGTGTCGTCGTCATCGTCGTCGTCGTCGTTCGAGGCGTGACCGCCGTCGTTGCCGCCGTCGGTCGTCGCGGCGTCGGCGCTCGCCGCGTCGGCGCTCGCGGCGTCGGCGCTCGCCGCGTCCGCCATCGCGTCGCCTGCGCCGATCGCTCCGGCGTCTTCTCCGCCGGCTTCGGCCGCGGCGTCGTCGCTCGCGCCGGCGGCGTCTTCGCCGGCTTCGGCCGCCGCGTCGGCGCCGCTGTCGGCGTGGGGGCCGGCCTGTTGCTCTTCGCATGCGCGGAGCAAGAAGAGCGCGCCCAAGACGAGCGCGATGGCAATGAGGGCGAAGAGCGGCCAGAACCACCACGGACGCGCCTTGCCGTCGTCGTTCTTCTCTTTCTTCTCCGCCTTCTTCTCGTCCTTCTCTTCTTTCTCGTCTTTCGCGCCCTTCACGGCTTGCGTCGCGGCGATCGCCGCGCCTGCCGCGCCCACGGCGGCGCCGCCGGCGAGCGCCTTGTCTTCGAACACCTTGTTCCAGTCTTCGTAGCCGAAGACGTACTCGGCCTTGCCCCCCATCGCGCGAGGCGACGCGCCCCAGTTGATGACGAAGAGCTTCTTGCTCGACGGCGAATAGAAATAGTTGCCGCCGCCGTCGGCCTCGAGCGACGGCACCGTGAACGCCTGCTTGTACTTGTCGTATCCGCTCGCGGGCGTCGAGAAGACCTTGGCGACGCGCTCGAGCGCCGCCTGGAAGTCTTTCACGGCGGTCGCCACGTCGTCGGGGTGCTTGCGCAAGGCCTCGACGAGGGGAACGAGCCCGGTCAGATCCCAGCGCACGGTGACGGGCAAGCTCTCCGAGCCTTCCGTCTCCGGCACGAGGAGCCGGCCGTCGAAGAACTTGGCCTCGTTGAGATCGACCGCGAGCTTCCAGATCGAGACGCCGCCGACGAGGTTCGGCAGCCACGTTGCGTTCGGGTTGGGATCCGCCGGGCTATCGCTCACGTCACGACCTGCGCTTTCGCCTTCACCGCGTTGTTCGTGGTCACCCGCGCGAGGAACGACGCGGGCCTCGTGATGCGCGAGGCCGACGCGTCGGAGCCCTCCGCGCGCTCGTGCACTTGCGAATCGAAGACCTTGGCGTGATCGACGCTCTCGAAGCGCACGCGCTCGAGATCGGCGCTCATGATCGACGCGAGGAGCGGCGCGGCCTTCGCGATCATCTCGGGATCGAGCTTCGCCGCGGGCAACGCCGCGAGCGCGTAGAGGTGCCGGCTCACCTCGAGGCCGACGCGCACCTTCGCCTCGCCGTCCATCGTCGCGCGGAGGAAGAAGTTGAGCCCGCTCGCGAGGGTGAACGCGAGATCGGCGGCTTGGGCGATCGGCCCTTCTTCGCTGTCGCTCGCGAGGAGCGTGCCGAGCTCGGAGAAGAAGAGCCGGAGCGGGAACGCGCGGTCGCTCGGTCGCGCGCCGAGGATCCCGTCGTCGAGGATGTCGACGAGGACGATGCGCGTGAGGAGGCGCTGCGTTCCCTTGGTGGGAGGCGCGGCCGGAGGCAGGCTCGCCGGCGGCGGAGGGAGCGCCGACTCGGATCGCGCCGCGGCCATCGCGTGCTCGAGCGACGTCGCGATCGACTTCGCGTCCGCGATGGCGGTGAGCATGGCTTGTTTGACACGCTCGTCGGTCATGCGGATCCGTCGACGTCGAAGACGCCCGTGTCGAGCCAATATTTGTCGTACGCCGCCGTTTTCAAGGTGAGCGCGAAGTCATTCGGCTCGAACGAGTACTGATTTCTCTGGCTCTCGACCTTCGTGATGGCGATCTGGCCCTCGCGGGTCAGGGAGAACTGAATCGAGACGCGGTCTTCGAGCAGCGCCGCGTCGACGTCGGGGCTCGCGGGCTTCACTTCGAAAAGCGGTGAGCCTTCCATCTCCTGCGAATCTACGTTTCTGAAGCCGATTCGCATGCCGTGTGTGTACACGAAGGGCGGGCTCTGGCTTCCGTTGCGGAAGAGCTCGTTCGCGCGGGCGATGTGGGGCTCGGTGTCTTGATAGAGCCCGTAGATCGGTTTGTCCGGCGCGGGCGTGATCGTGTCGATGAGGAAGCCCGGGAGCTTGTTCTTGCTCGCCAGGTGGAGCACCGAGGCGCCGGCCGTGACCGTCGACTTCGGATCCTTGATGTGGCCCTGATCCTTCCACTTCGAGGGGTACCACTCGCCGACGCGGTAGCGCGCCATCGACTTGATGCGCGGCGGAGGCACCGGCATCTCGCGCGTGAAGAGGCTCTTGATGCAGGGCAGCGCCGCCGTGCGCCCGGCGAGGACGAGCAGGTCGACGTCGAACTGCGCGAGGATGTCGGCGTAGCGCCGCAGCGGCTCGCGGAGCACCTGCTCGATCGCGCGCTCCACCTCGACGGCGTCGAACTTCAGGAAGAGGTTCTCGATGCCGGGCCAGCCCTCGACCTCGCTCGAGAGGAAGCGATCGGCCTCGCCGACCACCTGCGCCGAGATCGCGGGCAGCCCGAAGATCTCGAACACGTACGTGAGCAGGTGCATCCTCTCGGGCGCGTGGTCGGGGATCGCGAAGCCCTCGGCCACCGCCCAGTAGCAGCGCGCGAGCGGCAGCCACAAGTACGGCACGAGCCGCGCGCGCAGCGTGCGCCACGCCGAGCCGTGCCCCGCGTCGCCTTCGCCGAAGAGATGCAGCAGCTTTCCCTTGCTCTGGATGGTCGGGAGCTGCGCCACGATCTGGGGGAAGATCACGTCTTCGACGATCGCGCGGCAGACCTCGTCGCCGGCGATGCCGACGCCGTCTTGGAACAGGCGCGTGATCGACAGCGAGGTGCCCGTCCCCGGCAGCCTGTCTTCGTACTCGGCGATCATGACGTCGCTCGTGCCGCCGCCGATGTCGACGGACGCGACGCGGAGCGTGGACTTCTCCTTCGACGTCGTGCCGTAGACGCCGATGAGCTCCTCCATGCTGCCGGAGAAGGTGCCTTGCGCCTCCTGATAGACGAACACCATCTGCGCGGCGAGCGCCTCGTCGAGGAAGAGGAACGGATCGAACTGGTTCGTCTGCGGGTTGAAGTTGGGCCGCAGATCGGCGCGGATGTTGAGCACGTGCGAGGTCAAGACGACCGCGTTGCGCACGAGCGCCTCGTAGACCTTCTTCTCTTCCTCGCGCATCGCCGACGGATACGTGAGAACGAGGTGCTTCAAGACGCGCGGGTTCTGCTCTTTGCCCTGGAACATCCGGTACTGGGCGCCGTTGATCTGGGCGAACGCCTGACAGAGGATCTCGACGATCGCGAACATCATCATCGAGCGCGGCGCGTAGCGAGGATCGGCGGGCGTCTGCGGGCCGTCTTCGCGGAGGTAAGCGCCGCCCGACTCTTCGGGCAGATACTTGAGGATGCGCCCGAAGACCGGGCGATGCTCGCCGCCGCCCGAAGGCCCCGCGGCGACCTGCCCGACCCTCTGCGCGAAGTGCCATCGCTCGTCGGTCTGCCGATCGTCCCAGAGGTAGCGCTTCGGCCCCGAGAGCGTGCACTGGTAGCGGTGCGGCGTCTCGAGCGCGCGATCGAGCGCTTCGCGCCCCATGCGCGCGATGCTCGGCCACTGGAACGAGTCGCCCGTCGCCGTGGGGAAGACCGACTTGTCCCACGGGCTCGGGAGGAAGGTGATGCGCGAGTCGAAGCTCTCCGAGCTCGTCTCGATCGGGTTCGAGAGGTTGCGCATCTCGAGCGGCACGCCGAAGACGCCGGCGTCGCGCCCCTCGACGAGCAGCGCCGTCGAGCGCGAGTTGCCGAGATCCAGCACGAGCGAGACCGGGATCGGCTGGCTCGTTTCGAGGCGGGAGAAGCGGATCTTCGGGAGCAGCGGCGCGAGCGTCTCGAGCAGCGCCGCGAGCTTGAAGAGCGCCTTCTCGATCCCCGCGCGCTCGAGGCGGCGCACGAGCTCGCGCGTCTCGGCGTGATCGAAGAACTGCGCGACCTCGTTCTTGTCGAGCGCGCGGAAGGGGCGGCCTTCGTCGAACCCGGCGTCGAGGTGGCGGCCTTGCGAGCCTGTCTGCTCGAGCGTATCGACGGCGAGCACCGCGCGCACGCCGCCGCCGCCCGTCTCGGCGAGGAACACCTGCACCGCGAACGGGCACGAGAGCTGGTAGGGGACGGGCAGCCAGCGGTTCGCGAGCTCCGTCAGGTGATCGTGCGCCGAGATCTCGACGTCCGGCTCCTCGCCGGGGTTGGCGCGGCGCACCGAGAACGTCGTCGCGCCGCTCATCGACGGTCGCGCGCGCGGATCGGGCGCACCGGGCGCGCCTCCGGGCTGCATGACGATGAAGCTCGAGACGGTGTCGGGCAGCCCGCGTGGGAGCGCGACGTCGTGGAGGATGATCCCGGTGTTGAAGAAGAGCTCGAGGACGTCGATCGTCGCCGCGCGATGGGCGGGGAGGGTCGTGTCGCCCGAGCTCTCTTCGAGGTCCGGGCTGCTGCCCAGAGAGACCTTCTTTTTCACCATGGCGCGGCTTGGATGCTACCGAAAAGTCGCGCCCCTCGATGCTCCAATCGTCACCACGCGCCGAGCGCGAAGGCGAGCCGGTTCTCGGCCGCCCACCGCGTGACGATGCGCGTCTCGTGCGGGGTCATCGCGCGGTTGAAGCGACCGCGCGCCTGCACGAGGCGCTTCAGATCGTTGCGGACCTCGAGGGTCACCATGTGCCAGTTGCCGGTCTCGCCCCGTCCGTCCTCCATTTGGACCGACCAGATCGAAGTGTCGCCCCGCTCGATGCGCCACGCATACGAGTAGACGCAATGGCCCATGCGACGGCCCTCCTCGGCGAGCGCCTTGGCGGTGAGCACCTCGCGGATGCGCCAGATCTGCTTGACGGTCTCGCCGCTCTCGCGACGGAAGTCCTCGAACGTTCCGCTCGAGAGGCCGCTCATCGGGAAGAGCTTGGAGGAGACGACCTTCTCGTTCGTGAGCGCCTGGTGCCACTCGCGCATCCCGCGGAGCATCGCGAGCGCGGAGCGGCCCTTCATCGAGAAGCTCGCGTCTTCGCGACGCCGATGCGCGATGTAGTCGCACAGCGTCGGGACCTCGCGCGGATCGAGCATCGCCGCGGCGGCGAACCACGCGATGACCGACGCCCAGAAGACCTCCTCGTTCTCCGTGCCGACGTGCCGGCCGTGGTGGGTGCCGCGCCACGTCTCGAAGAGGCGCGCGCTGCCGCCCGCTGCGCGGATCTGCGCGCGCCGGACGGCGTCGAGGAGCTTGTACTCTGCAGGCGTCGCCAAGAGGTCGTGGCACATCTTGCGCGTGAGCGGCACCTCGAAGCGCGTCTTGACGAACTCGTAGAGCGAGCCGCCGCCCGCGACGTGCGCCGCGAGGCCGACGAGCTTGTCGGCGGCGTCGTCGTGGAACGCGTTCCACACGATCGCCGGCGTGGGGAACTTCGCGAGGCGATGCTCGGCGAGCGAGCGGAAGAGCGTCTCCGCGCTCTTGCCACGCGGCTTCCACGTCTCGAGGGAGCGGAGCCCGGGCAGCGCGAAGAGGCGCTCGAGCGCGCGGCCGTAGCGCGGATCGATGAGGCGCGGCGCCTTGCGCGCGATCACGCTCTCGATCGCGCCGGGCAGCCGCGTCGACGCGCGGGCAGGGGAGCGCCGCAGCGCGTTCGCGATCGCGGCCTCGCGCAGCGCGCGCGCCTCGGCCTCGCGGGCCTGGGCCTCCTTACGCGCTTTCTGGAGCGCGGCGTAGCGCGCGCGCGACGATCCCTCTTCCTTGTTCTTCTTGCTCACGACGGCACCCATCGACTCGGACCGACACCACACGACCGCCGGCGCCCGCTCTCACGAAGGAGCGCGCGCTCGGACTCTCTGGTGGGGTGGTGACGGGCCTCATCGGGGTCTCGTGGGCCTCCTCTTTAAGCACCGCGCGACGCGGCGCAACGCACGATCCCGTTTTCTTGTCCCGCGCGCGGGCGGCCAGTTCCAATGGGCACCATGAAGAAGTCGCTCTTCCTCCTCGGCATGACGGGCATCCTGGGCGCGGCCGCGCCCGCCTCGGCGGAGCCGCCGAAGATCGAGGTCCAGGAGGTCGAAGACACGGGCTCGATGCCGAAGGGCGCGATGCTCTCGAACGACGGAAAGAAGTTCTACGTCACGAACTTCGGCCAGCTCGACAAGAAGAACATCACCATCTACGACGCGCACACGCTCGCGCCGATCGGCCAGATCGACGTGCCCGGCGTGATCGTCGAGAGCGCGCTCTCGCCCGACGGCAAGACGCTCTACGTCTCGAACTTCCGGCGCAGCTCGGTCATGTTCATCGACCTGGCCACCAAGAGCGTCAGCCACGAGATCAAGACGGGCACGCACCCGAAGGTCCTCGTCGTCTCGCCCGACGGCAAGAGCCTCTTCGCCGCGAACTGGGCGTCGAAGTCGGTGTCGCAGATCGACGTGGCCACGGCCACGGTCGTGCGGACGCTCTCGGTCGGCCGGCAGCCTCGCGGCATGGCGATCTCGAAGGCGGGCAAGCTCTACGTCGCGAACTTCTTCGGCGACTCGATCGACGTCTTCGAAGGGCCCGAGCTCGACAAGCAGCACCGCTTGCCGGCGTGCAAGTGCCCGCGTCACCTCGCGCTCTCGCCCGACGAGAAGACGCTCTACATCTCGTGCCTCAACGCCAACGCGGTGCACGCGATGGACGTCGCGACCGAGACGGTGCAGCACCGCGTCAGCGTGGGCAACGCGCCGAAGTCGATCTCGGTCTCGCACGACGGCCGCTGGGTCTACACCGCCGACTACGGCGAGAGCCGCAGCGTCTCGGTCGTCGACACGCACGACTGGACCTCGCGCATCTTCCCGATCGCGGCGATGGATCGAGGGAGCGGCGTCGCCGTCGGGCCGGACGGCAAACACGCCCTCGTCACCGGCTGGTACGACGGCCACGTCTATCTCGTCGGCTTCCAAGGCACCGGCGGTCGCCCCGAAGAAGCCAAGAAGAAGATGCGCCGCTGGCAGTTTCTCCCCAAGAAGGACGATCCCGGCAACGGCGCCTGACGGGCGCACGTAGGGAGATGTCCGACCCCCGGTGAGCCTACGGGCCGAGCGTGAGCCAAGGCGCGCCGGGGGCGACGGTTTTTTGTTCGTGAGCCGTGTCACACTCGGGCTTCCGGCTCCGACGCATCCGTCGTGCACGTCCCCATGAGCACCCCTCACGCCTCGCCTCCCTTCGGCAACGATCTGCGGACCGCGCTCGTCGCGATGGTTCGCAAGCGCGTTCCGGAGAGCGAGGTCGAAGACATCGTGCAGCAGGCGCTCGCGGAGGCCATCGAGTCGCCCCACGCGCCGAAGGAGAGCGAGGCGCTCCGCCGGTGGATCTTCGGCGTCGCGAAGAACAAGGTGGTCGACTACCACCGCCGCGCGGGTCGCGAGAGCTTCGACATGCCGGACGTCGCCGGATCGCCCGCGCCGCACGTCGAGGCGGATCTGCTGCGATGGGCCGAGAAGAACCTCCCCGAGGGAGACGAGAACAAGAAGACGCTCGACTGGATGCTCCGCGAGGGTGACGGCGAGAAGCTCGAGTCGATCGCCGCCTCCGAGAAGCTGCCGGCGCCGCGCGTGCGGCAGCGCGTGAGCCGCCTGCGCCGCCACCTCAAAGACAACTGGCAGCGCGAGGTCGCGCTGCTCGCCGCGCTCGGCGTGATCATCGGCGCCATCGTGCTCTACCTCCGTCGCGACCCGGACCACGAGCGGATCACCCACGATCCGAACGTGGTCGATCCGCGGGCGGACGGGATCCGCCGCGTCGCGCTCGGAAACTGCGCGAGCGGAGAGTGGAAGGCGTGCGTCGAAGGCCTCGACGAGGCGCGCCGCCTCGATCCGGCGGGCGACGACCAGCCCGAGGTGCAGAAGGCGCGCGGCCAGGCCGCCGACGCGCTGAAGAACCTCACGCCCGCGCCGCTGCCGTCGACGGCGCCGCCGATCCCGACGGCCGAGCCGTCCGGCGCGCCGTCGTCGTTCGTCGCTCCGCCGTTCGACTCCGCGGCGCCGCGCCTCCGCGCGCCGACGAAGGCCAAGCCCGACTCGACCGAGCCGTTCATCCCGACGCCTCCGCCCCAGGCGCCCGACAGCAAGATGGAGGGCAAGCCTCGGCCGCCGTCGAACAACACCGTGAAGCCCGCGAGCAAGAGCGACTCGTTCGACTCGCTCGACTCGCTGGGCTCGTTCGGCTCGGGCGGCAGCGGCTTCGAATCCGCCCCGAGCAAGGTGCCGACGAAGGGCGGCTCGAAGAAGGCGGCGCCGACGTCCGAGACCAAGTGACGCGGCCGTGCTAGTTTTCGGCTCGTGAGCTTCACGAGAGCGGCGTCGGCGATCGCCGCTGTGTCCTGCTTGATCGTCGCGTCGCTCGCGGGATGCTCGTCCGAGGAGCCCGCGGGCGACAGAGACTTCTGCTCCGCCGCGAAGTCTGCGGCCTCGACGTGCAAGGAGCCCGCGTCTTGCGATCAGGCGATCGCGAGCGCGTGCGGCTCGATCGGCAAGGCCGTCTCGCCGGCGACGTCGGCGGCGGCGAAGAACTGCCTCGAGTCGGGGATCTGCGGCGTCGCGTCGTGCTTGTCGCGCGCGCAGAAGGGAACCGCGCCGACCGCCGAGCACAAGCAGCTCGCGAAGAGCTTCTGTCAGCTCTGCGCCCCGAACCTGCCCGACTGCGAGGCGGGCTTCTACAAGAAGGGCTCGAAGTCCGTGGGCCTCGCGGTGCTCCCTTACGCGGCGGAGATCGCGAAGGCGATCGACGACGAGTGCACCGGGAGCGAGGGCTGCCAGGCCGGCTTCCGCGCGTGCTCCTCCGAGGTGATCGCGCGCATGCTCGGCGACGCGCTCGACGCGGAGGCCGCCGACTGCGTCGCGCAGGGCTTCGGCAAAGACGAAGGAGAGGGCGCGTCGGTCGGGCCCGACGGCAAGCCGCAGCGCGCCACCTGCAACGCCGACAACTGCCCCGGGTGCTGCCGCGACGATCGCTGCGAGAAGGGCGACGTGGCCTCGGCCTGCGGCGGCGGTGGACGCGCCTGCGAGATCTGCTCGCCGACGGCGAGCTGCTCGGGCAACTCGTGCAAGGAGCCCTGCGGCCCGAACACGTGCGGCGGCTGCTGCGACGGCGAGCTCTGCGTCCTCGGCACGGCCAAAGACAAGTGCGGCAACGAGGGCATCGCGTGCAAGTCGTGCGCGGGCTCGCTCATCTGCTCGAATCACCTCTGCATCGACGGCTCCTGCCAGGCGACGTGCACGAACGGCTGCTGCACCGCCGCGGGATGTCAGACGGGCACGGCCGCGAGCGCGTGCGGCACCGGCGGCGAGGCGTGCGTCAACTGCGGCGTAGGGCGGACGTGCAGCGCGGGGCGCTGCCAGCTCGACCGAGCGTCGCTCTGGGACGTGTACATCTCGTTCGCGATCATCCCGACGCTGGCGAAGAACGGCGCCGCGTGGGATCCGCTCGGCGGCGCGCCCGATCCCTACCTCATCGTCTACACGAGCGAGGGAACGAGCGCGCACTCGGGGCAGACGTCGGTCATCACCGACTCGACGAGCCCGTTCTGGGCGGAGACGCCGCTCAAGGGCATCAAGGCGAGCGAGCTGCTCGCGAACACGTCGATCGAGATCTGGGACTCCGACCTCGACTTCGACGACTTCATCGGCGGCTGCAAGCTGCCGCTCACAGCCGCCATCTTCGACGGCTCGCTCCAGAGCCACACGTGCCCGGCGACCGCGAGCGGCGTCGAGGTGAAGGTCTACTACCGCATCAACCCCAACGCCCCCTGAGGTCGCGCCCTCAGTTGCCCGCGACGTCGAAGCGGTCGAGCGTCATGACCTTCGCCCACGCCTTGGCGAAGTCTTGGGCGAGCTTCTGCTTGCCGTCTTCGGACGCGTACACCTCGGCGATCGCGCGGAGCTCGGAGTGCGAGCCGAAGATCAGATCCACGGGCGTCGCGGTCCACTTCACCTTGCCCGTCGCGCGATCGACGCCTTCGTAGAGACCCTCGGCATGTGACTTCTGCCACTTCGTCGACATGTCGAGGAGGTTGACGAAGAAGTCGTTGCCGAGCGTGCCGGGTCGCGTCGTGAGCACGCCGTTCTTCGACTGGCCCGCGTTCGCCTCGAGCGCGCGCAGGCCGCCCACGAGCGCCGTCATCTCCGGGACCGTGAGCGTCAAGAGGTTCGCGCGCTCGACCAGCGCCGGGAGCGGCGCGAGGTAGTTGCCCGCGCCGTAGTAGTTGCGGAACCCGTCGGCCTTCGGCTCGAGCGCCGCGAACGACGCGGCGTCCGTCTGCTCCGCCGACGCGTCCGTGCGACCCGCCGTGAACGGCACGGTCACGTCGAAGCCGCCGGCCTTCGCCGCCGCTTCCACCGCGGCAGAGCCGCCGAGGACGATCAGATCGGCGACCGAGACCTTGATGCCGTCGCCGCGCTTGTTGAAGTCCGTCTGGATGCCTTCGAGCTTCGCGACGACCTTCGAGATCTCCGCGGGGTTGTTGACCGCCCAGTCTTTCTGCGGCGCGAGGCGGATGCGACCGCCGTTGGCGCCGCCGCGCTTGTCGGTGCCGCGGAACGAAGCCGCCGCCGCCCAGGCGGTGCGGATCAGCTCACCGCGCGTGAGGCCGGAGGCGAGGATCTTCGCCTTGAGATCCTTCACCTCGCCGGCGCCGATCGGCTTGTAGCTCGCGGCCGGGATCGGATCCTGCCAGATGAGCGGCTCCTGCGGGACCTCGGCGCCGACGTACCGCGCGCGCGGGCCCATGTCGCGATGCGTGAGCTTGAACCACGCCTTCGCGAACGCCGTCTGGAACTCCTTCGGGTTGTCGAGGAAGCGCTTCGAGATCTTCGCGTAGCTCGGGTCGACCTTGAGCGCGAGATCGGTCGTCAACATCATCGGCGCGTGCGACTTGCTCTTCTCGTGCGCGTCGGGGACGGTGCCGGCGGCCTTGCCTTCCTTCGGCTTCCACTGCGTGGCGCCGGCGGGGCTCTTCGTCTGCTCCCACTCGTAGCGGAACAGGTTCGCGAGGAACTCCATCGAGAAGCGCGCGGGGGTCGACGTCCACGCGCCCTCGAGGCCGCTCGTGATCGTGTCTTTGCCGGCGCCCGCGCCGCAGGTGTTCGTCCAGCCGAAGCCCTGGTGCTCGATCGTGGCGCCTGCGGGCGCCGCGCCGACGCACTTCGACGGATCGGAGGCGCCGTGCGCCTTGCCGAAGCTGTGGCCGCCCGCGATGAGCGCGACGGTCTCCTCGTCGTCCATCGCCATCTGCCCGAACGCCTCGCGAATGTGCTTCGCCGCGGAGGCGGGATCGCCGTTGCCGCTCGGCCCCTCCGGGTTCACGTAGATCAGGCCCATCTGCACGGCGCCGAACGGGCGGTGGAGCGCGCCGTCCGCGCCGTGACGCTGGTCGCCGAGCCACTTCTTCTCCGGGCCCCAGTAGGTCGTGTCGGCCTCCCACTGATCGCGCCGTCCGCCCGCGAAGCCGTACGTCTTGAAGCCCATGTTCTCGAGCGCGACGTTGCCCGCGAGCACCATGAGGTCGGCCCACGAGAGCGCCCTTCCGTATTTCTGCTTCACCGGCCAGAGCAGGCGGCGCGCCTTGTCGAGGTTCGCGTTGTCGGGCCAGCTGTTGAGCGGCTCGAAGCGCTGCTGCCCGCCGCCTGCGCCGCCGCGCCCGTCGCTGATGCGGTAGGTGCCGGCGCTGTGCCACGCCATGCGGATGAAGAACGGGCCGTAGTTGCCGTAGTCGGCGGGCCACCACGCCTGCGAGGTCGTGAGGACCTTGTCGACGTCTTTCTTCACCGCCTTGAGATCGAGCTTCTTGAACGCCTCGGCGTACTTGAAGTCTTTGCCCATCGGGTCGGACTCGACCGAGTGCTGGCGGAGCGCGGAGAGATCGAGGCGCTCGGGCCACCAGAACTGGTTGTTGACGGGGCCGCCCGCGGCCTCCGCGGTCGTCGGCTTGCCGTTCGCGGCGTCGGGCTTCGTCGGCGAGGCCGCGTCTCCCGCGACGAGCGGAGGCGGACCCGACGGGCTCGCGGCGCCGCCCGCGCATCCCGTCACGGTGCACGTCACCGCCATCCACATCGCCGCAGTCGATCGTCCGCTCAGAAAGCTCCTCATCGTCGTCGTCTCCTTGGGTATCTCCGAACCCGCTAGGGTCGCTTCGTCTTCTTCTTCCGCAGGCAGCCCTCGCAGAGCCCGCGCACCTCGACCTGCGCGAACGCGACGCTGCCGAAGCCCTTCACCGCCTCCGGCACGCGGAGCGTGTCGAGCTCGTGGCTCTCGAAGTCGCGCACCAGCCCGCACTGCGTACACACGTAGTGGTGGTGGAGATCGAGGTTCACGTCGAAGCGCACCGCGTCGCGATTCGGCCCCAGCGTCGTGACGAGCCCGAGATCGCGCAGCATCCAGAGCGTGCGGTAGACCGTGTCGAGCGACACCGTCGGCACGCGCTTCTGCACGGCGCGGAAGAGCGCCTCCGCGTCCGGGTGATCCTCGGTGCCCGCGAGCTCCTTGAAGATCTCCACGCGCTGGTGCGTCAGCTTGATCCCCGCCTCGCGGACGGCCGTCTCGAGGTGCCGGAGGCGGCGTTCGCTGCGGGCCGGGTCCGTTTTGCGCATCGTTCCTAGTTGCGGATAATACGCAACTAGGAATCGGGCGCAACAACGACTTTGGTGGCGGCGAGGGCGGCTCGCGCTCGGATCAGAGGCCGACGACTTGCACGGGGAAGGCGCTGTCGAGCTTCGTGCCGTTGCCGAGCTGGCCGCGATCGTTCTTGCCCCAGCACCAGACCGTGCCGTTCTTCTTGAGCGCGCACGCGTGGTGGACGCCCGGCGCGACGGCGGCGACGTCGGTGAGGAGGCCGACGCCGAGGGGGCCCTTGATGGCGACGGGCGTGAACGACTGACCGACGCCTCCGTCGCCGAGCGCGGCGAGATCGGCGCCCCAGCACGCGACGGTCGCGTCGGAGCGGACGGCGCAGCTCACGCCCTCGGCGACGCCGATCGCGGTCGCGCCGGCGATCCCCGGCACCGCCGCCGCGTGGCCGCGCTGCACGATGAGCGCCGGATCGGTGCCGAGCTGGCCGACGTCGTTCTTGCCCCAGCAGAAGACGGCGCCTCCCTGGCGGAGCGCGCACGTGTGCTTGCCGCCGTCGCCCGCGAGCGCGATCACGTTGTCGAGCGCCGTGAGGAGCGCGGGATCGGTCACGACGGTCTGCGCGTTGAGCTCCGCGTTGCCCGCGCCCGGGCGACCGAGCTCGCCGGAGACGTTCGATCCCCAGCAGTGGACGCGGCCGCCCGCCCGTGCGCACGAGTGGACCTCGCCGAGCATCAGCTCGGCGACGTTCGCCGGCGTGGCGAACATGACCTCGACGAGGGTGCCCGAGCAGACGTGCGTCGCGTTCGCGTTGTAGTCGTGGAAGAAGGGCGCCGTACACGCGACGTCGTCGGCGTTGGGTCGCCCGAGCTCGTTGAAGGTCGAGTGACCGAAGCAGGCGATCTTCCCGTTGCTCTTGAGAGCGCAGCCGTGAGGGCCGCCCGCGCCGATGCGCGTGACGTCGAAGTTTCCGATCGCGCGCGGCCGCGTGCGATCCGCGTTGAGCGCCGGAGGCTCGGCCTGCGCGCCCGAGAGGCGCTGGCCCCAGCAGAAGAGATCGCTGCCCTTGCGCGCGCACGAGTGCCAGCCCGCGAGCGCGATCTCGTCGAAGCCGTCGATGGCGAGGCCGGTCTCGTCGAGGGCGATCTTCTTCGCCGAGTCGACGTCGGAGGCCGTGGTGCCGAGGCCCGTCGTACCGTCGCCGATCTGGCCGTGATCGTTCGCGCCCCAGCAGTAGAGGCTCCGCGTCGCGCCGCTGATCACGCACGTGTGATCGCCGTTGCCGACGCCGGGATCGGGCTGCTCGCCCGATCCGGTCGCGATGACGCGCGCGACGACGGGACCGGCGTCCGCGTCCGCCGCGTCGACGTCGACCGGCGCGTCGAGCGGCGCGTCGGGCCGCGCGGGCGCGTCGGGAAGCGCGTCTTCGTCGGGCGCGTCCGGCGGAAAGTAGAAGCGCGGGACGTCCTCGCGCGGGGGACCGTCGCACGCGAAGAGCGCGAGCGGCGGCGCCGCGAGGAGCGCGACCACGAGGACCCGTCGGGGGCGAAAGCGAGGCTTCACCCCCGACAGTGTATCAGCGTGGCGAGCGCCTAGCGGCGGTCGCGGCCTCGGCCGCCCCGATCTCCGCGATCTCGCCCACGATCTCCGCGATCGCCGCGCGACGGCGGACCGCCGCCGCCCTCGCGGGCCGCGAGCATCCGCGCCTTCGCGCGCTCGCCCTCTTCGCCCTCGGGGAGGGGAAGGAGCTCGCGGCGCGAGAGGCGGATCTTGCCGTCGCGGCCGACCTCGATGACCTTGACCTCGACCTCGTCGCCTTCCTTCATGACGTCGGTGACGCGCTCGACGCGCGTGTGCGCCATCTCGGAGACGTGGAGCAGGCCGTCGGTGCCGGGGAGGATCTCGATGAACGCGCCGAAGTCGGTGATGCGCTGCACCGCGCCCTTGTAGGTCGCGCCGACCTCGGGCTCCGCGGTGATGCCGCGGATGATGTCGAGCGCCTTCTTGACCGCCTCGGAGTCGGCCGACGCCACGTTGACCGTGCCGTCGTCTTCGACGTCGATGGCGACGCCCGTCTGATCGACGATGCCTTTGATCGTCTTGCCGCCCGGTCCGATGATGAGGCGGATCTGGTCGGGCTTGACCTTGATCGTCGTGATGCGCGGCGCGTACTTCGACAGCTCCGCGCGCGACTCGCTGAGCGTCTCGGCCATCTTGCCGAGGATGTGGAGGCGTCCCTCGCGCGCCTGATCGAGCGCTTGCGTCATGATCGCCCGCGAGAGGCCGGAGATCTTGATGTCCATCTGGATGGCGGTGATGCCCTTCGAGGTCCCGCAGACCTTGAAGTCCATGTCGCCGAGGTGATCCTCGTCGCCGAGGATGTCGCTCAGGATCGCCGTGCGCGTCCCGTCGGAGATGAGGCCCATCGCGATGCCGGCGACCGGCGCCTTGATCGGGACGCCCGCGTCCATGAGCGAGAGCGTGCCGCCGCAGACCGCCGCCATCGACGACGAGCCGTTCGACTCGAGCGTCTCCGACACGATGCGGATCGTGTACGGGAATTTCTCCTGCTCCGGGATCATGCGGAGGATGGCGCGCTCGGCGAGGGCGCCGTGGCCGATCTCACGACGGCCGGGGCCGCGCATCGGCTTCGTTTCGCCGGTCGAGAACGGCGGGAAGTTGTAGTGGAGCATGAAGCGCTTCCAGCGCTCGCCGGTGAGCGCGTCGATCTTCTGCTCGTCGCTCGAGGTGCCGAGCGTCGTCGTGACGATCGCCTGCGTCTCGCCGCGCTGGAACATCGCCGAGCCGTGCACGCGAGGGAGCAGACCGACCTCGGTCGCGATCGCGCGGATGGTCTTCATGTCGCGGCCGTCGATGCGCTTGTTCTCCTTGAGGACGTACTCGCGGACGACGACGTACTTGCGCTCTTCGAACTCGGCCTTGATGAGCTTCTCGTGCTCGAGGAACTTCTCGGCGCCGAGCGACGCGGTGAGCGCCTCGACCATCGCGTTCTTGGCGCTCTTGTAGCCGTCGTAGCGCTTCTTCTTGTCCTTGATGAGCGACGACTCGATGATCGCCTTGTCGACGAGCGCCGGGATCTGCGCGGCGATCTCGGCGGGGAGCTTCTTCGGCTCGAAGGGCCGCTTCGGCTTGCCGACGGCGGCGCGCATCTTGTCGATGAGCTGGAGGATCGGCTGCGCGGCCTCGTGGGCGAAGAAGAGCGCGTCGATGACGTCTTTCTCGCTCGCCTCGGCGGCGCCGCCCTCGACCATCACGATCGCGTCTTTGGAGCACGCGACGACCATGTCGAGGTCGGCCTGCGCCTGCTGCTCGTAGGTCGGGAAGACCATGAGCTCGCCGTTGACGCGCGCGACGCGCATGCCGGCGAGCGGGCCGTCCCACGGGATGTCGGAGATGTGGATCGCCGCGCTCGCGCCGGTGAGGGCGAGCACGTCGGTCGCGTGGATCTTGTCGGCCGAGAGGACCGTCGCGATGATCTGCGTGTCGTTCTTGTAGCCCTCGGGGAAGAGGGGGCGGCACGGACGGTCCATCAAGCGGCAGGTGAGGATCTCCTCGTCGCGCTGCCGGGCCTCGCGCTTGAAGAAGCCGCCGGGGATCTTGCCCGCCGCGAACGTCTTCTCGACGTACTCGCAGGTGAGGGGGAAGAAGTCGAGGCCGGGGCGCTCTTCGCCGCTGACCGCGGTGATGAGCACGACGCTCTCGCCGTAGGTGATGAGGACGGAGCCGTGGGCCTGCTTGGCGAGGCGGCCCGTCTCGAGGGTCAGCGGCTTGCCGTTGATGAGGACGGATTCACGAACGAAGGACATGTGCGCTCCTTGCGGGCGACCTGCCTTGTGTCCTCGGTTCACGCGCACCAACGCAACGAGAGGCTCGTGCGCGTGAATCGAAGAGCAAGGCTTGAGATGCGCCCAGTTTGTTGAGAAGAAACGAAAAAGGGACCGCAGTGTTGCGGTCCCTTCGTTGCGGTTACTTGCGCAGGTTGAGAGCCGAGACCGTCTTTCGATAGCGATCGAGGCTCGACTTCTTGAGGTAGCTGAGGAGCCGGCGGCGCTTCGAAACGAGCTTCAAGAGACCGCGTCGCGAGTGGTGATCCTTCGCGTGGGTCTTGAAGTGCTCCGTCAGGTACGAGATGCGCTCCGTGAGGAGGGCGATCTGGACCTCGGGCGAGCCGGTGTCGTTGGCGTGCGTACGGAACTTGTCGATGAGCTCCGCTTTTTTCTCGGTATGAAGGGGCATCTGCTCGTAACTCCAGATGAAGGGCGCCTCGCAGTGATCCCCGGCGAGCAGTGGTGGCCGGGGGACCGGTCGGGCCTCGTGCGTGCTTGGGTAGGTTAGGCGGCGCAGTATAGGCGGGGGATTTCCCACGTCAACAAGGGCCTTTAAGCGATACGATCGAGGTCGATGCCGTCGACCCCGCTGACTCGTCCTGACGAGCCGCACGCGCAGGGCGAGGTCTTCGGCGCGAGCGACACTGAACGGCCGCCGCCCGGACCGGGCAGCGATCCCTTCGGACCCGACGAGCCGAGCTCCGGCGTGGCGCGCGCCGCGCCGCCTCCTCCGCCTGGCGCGTTGCCCCCCGCCGTGGCGCCGCCGCGTCCGGTCGATCGCGCCCCTTCGAGGCCGCGCGTGCCGACGATGCTCCACGCGGGAGGTCCGTCGCAGCTGCAAGCGCCGCCCGAGCCCGTCGACGTCGGGACGGCGCGCCCGGTCAGCGGAGGGACCAACCCCGGCGTGGGCGCGCCGGCCGTCGACGTCCCGCTCACGCGTCGCTGCACCGCCTGCGAGACGCGCTACCCCGCCGACTTCCTCGTATGCCCGCGCGACGCGAGCCCGCTCGTCGACGAGTCCGAGGCCGGCGACGATCCGCTCGTCGGCAAGCTCCTCGGCGAGACCTATCAGATCGTGCGCGTCGTCGGCGAAGGCGGCATGGGCCGCGTCTACGAGGCGCGGCACCTCCGGCTCAAGGAGCGGCGCTTCGCGGTCAAGACGCTCCACGCGGATCTCGCGCGCAACAACGAGATCGTCGCGCGCTTCATGCGCGAGGCCGAGAGCGCGAGCTCGCTGTCTCACCCGAACGTCGTCGACGTCTTCGACGTCCACCACCTCCCCGACGGGACGCCCTACCTCGTCGGCGAGTTCCTCGACGGCGAAGAGCTCGCGACCTACGTCGAGGCGCGCGGCGTGCTCGAGCCGCGCATGGCCGCGGCGATGGTCCGCCAGGTGTGCCGCGCGCTCTCCGCCGCGCACGCGCACGGCATCGTGCACCGCGACATGAAGCCGGAGAACATCTTCGTGCTCCGCGCGTCGATCGAGGCCGTCGCGAGGCACGAGATGCCCGCGCCGACGGTCAAGGTGCTCGACTTCGGCATCAGCAAGGCCGGCGGCGCGGAGCGCACGCACCTCACGCGCACGGGCGTCATCATGGGGACGCCGAGCTACATGGCGCCGGAGCAGGCGCGCGGCATCAAGGTCGATCACCGCGCCGACATCTACTCCGTCGGCGCCGTTCTCTACTTCGCGCTCACGGGCAAGCGCCCGTTCGACGCCGAGGATCCGACGTCGACGATCTCGATGGTGCTCACGCAGGATCCCGTGCGGCCGCGCCAGATCGATCCGCGGATCCCCGAGGCGCTCGAGCTCGTCGTGCAGCGCGCGATGGCCAAGGATCCCGCCGAGCGCCACCAGACGATGACGGAGCTCGAGAAGGCGCTCGGGCAGTTCGAAGAGGGCGGGCGCATGGTCGTCGCGGGCGCGTCGATCGAGCCTCCGCCCGATCCGTCCGCGAGCCCCGCCGATCGCGCGCTCGACGTCGTCAAGCGCGTGTTCGCGACGGCGACGCCGCCGCCGGGTCAATCGGCGATGCTCGCGCGCGTCGCGCGCCCGACGATCACCGTCACGAGCCTCGTGCTCGGCCTTTGGCTCGTGGGCGGCACGACCGCCGCGCTCGCCGGCCTCGTGCGCGTGCTCCACGACGGCGAGGTCACCCTGACCGAGTGCGTGCTCCTCGTCGTCGGCTGCCTCTTCGCGGCGGCCACGCCCGCCGCGCTCTACGTGCTGCACGTGCGCAAGGTGATCTGGCCGAACAGCGTGCGCGCGCTCCAGCTCGCGACGGATCTGCGGCGCACTGCGAGCGCCGCGCTCGTCACGTACGGAGGCCTCTCGATCGTAGCGCGCATCGGCCACACCGTCTTGTGGCGCAACTCGAAGGGCCTCACGAGCGGATGGTGGGACATCGCGCTCTTCGGCGTGAGCATCCTCGCGGCCGTCGTCTTCGGCGGCGCCGCGCCTCTCTTGCGCAACCTGCGCCGCCGCCGCTCGACGTGACGCCGCCCGCGTGCGAAGGCTGCGGCGTCGCGCTGCCGTCGGCGTTCCCCGGCGCGAGCGTCGTCTGCGCCTGCGGACTTCGCGCGGAGATCGCCGGCGCGCGCCCTTCCTCGGCGGCGCCGACCCGCGCGGCGGGGCCGTATCGCGAGGCGGCGCCCGCGCTCGACCGGCACGACGCGGCGCCGTGCCCTTATTGCGGCAACGCGTGTCCTCCGCTCGTGCGGATCTGTCCGCACTGCGACGTGCGCCTCGACGCCGTCCGCTGCCAGCGCTGCTTCACCCTCCAGGCGCCGGGCGAGTTCGCCTGCGGGCGCTGCAAGCAGGCGCTCGAGCTCGAGCCGCTGCTCGACGCGACCGACGCGCCGTGCCCGCGCTGCCGGCATCCGCTCGACGCCGGCGCGGCGCTCGCGCAAGGCGCGCGCGTGCACGAGTGCCCGCGCTGCGGAGGCATCTTCCTGCCGCGCGAGACGCTCGCCGAGATCCTGTGCAACGCCGAGGTCGCCGGCGCGCTGCCCGCGGGACCGCCGCGGCGCCCGCGGGACCTCGGCGAGGTGCGCTACCTGTCGTGTCCGCTCTGTCACTCGTCGATGAACCGCGTGAACTTCGGGAAGGTCTCGGGCGTCATCGTCGACGTGTGCAAGGGGCACGGGACGTGGTTCGACGCGGGCGAGCTCACGAGCGTCGTCGCCTTCGCCGCCGCGGGCGGCCTCGACAAGACGCGCGAGCGCGAGCGGGCCGAGGAGCGCGTCTCGCGCGAGCGCTCGCAGGAGGTGCGCGTGGAGCTCGCCGTCATGGAGGCGAAGGAGCGCGCGAGCGAGCGCCTCGACGCGTGGCGCGAGCTGCTCGACGTGCTCTTCCGCTGGTGAGCGCCGTCGACTGCGCCTGAGGGCGGTGGATCGCCGGTTCGCCAGTGGCGGCTCCCCAGGCGCAGGCGACGCCGTGAATCCTCGCGGAAAACGCGCGAAAGCGACAATGTAAGTCAAGGTACGCAACATGCAGGGCCGAGGGCCATGGATGGATCCGTGGCGCTCGACGTCCGTGAAGAGAAGCCTCCGCTCTGGGCGATCGTCGCGCCTGCGCTCTATCTGCTCGCGTGCGCGCTCTGCATCCGCGCGGTGCTGATGGACCGGAGCATCGACGTCGGGATCCCCGGGCTCTTCGTCGCCGTCGGCCTCGCGCCGGCGTTCGCGGTGCCCGCCGTGTTCTCGTCGCGCCGCGCGCGCCTCGAGGCGACGAGCGAAGGGCTCCTCGTCGACGGCGCGCTCATGAAGTTCGACGAGATCCGCGTCGAGCGCGTCGATCGCGGCGGCGCGCGCATTCGAGTCGAGACGCGCACGGGCGGCGCGCGCACGTTCGTCGCCCCTGCGTACAAAGACGCGCAGCGCCTCGCGGCGATGCTGCCGCCGGTGAGCGCGCCTGCCGGAGCGCTCGCCGCATGATCGCGATGCGCGCGCTGTCGGCGCTCGCGCTCGGCGCGGCCGTCGCCGCGTGCGGCGCCGACGTCGATCCGTCTTCCGGCGGCGCGTCGACGGCCGACGACGAGATCGCCGTCGCCGCGCGCTGTGACCGCGAGTACGGCGGCAAGCTGCGCGCGAAGATCGCCGCCGCGCGCGAGCGCTTGGTCGCGCACGACACGCCTTTCGCGCGCGTCGTGCGCGAGGCCCTCGACGCTGGGCGCGTCGAGCCGTTGCCGTTCTGCAAGATGACGCGCTCGGACTTCGACGAGCTCGCGAAGGACACCGACGTGAGCGCCCTCGGCGCGACGCGCGACGAGCAGTACGCCGCGCTCCGCCGCGCCGAGGCGCCGGGCATGCGGAGCCTGCACGCGCAGCTCTACGGCTACCAGTGGGAGACGCGCATCTACCTCGCGCCTGGCGTCTCGGACGCGCGGATGCTCGCGAGCCTCGCGCACGAGACGATCCACGTGCTGCGGCGCGCGCACGAGCGCAACTACGACGATCAGCGCGTCGTCTGTGTCGAGGAGCTCGAGGCGTACAAAGCCGAGCGCCTCGTCTTGAAAGCGGAGCTCACCGCAGCGGAGATCGACGCTCTGCGCAGCGAGGTGCAGGACCTCTACGAGCTCGACAAGCTCCGCGACGGCGCGTGCACGTACCGCTGACGCGAAAAGAGGTCCGAACGAGAGACGCTTTCAAGAGCGAGCGCCTCGGCACGGGCTCCGCTCCGTCGCAGCTCCAACGACTACAACTTCGGTCCGCGTTCGCGGGGAGCACCCCAGACGGCGAGCACGATACGCGACGCACAAGACGGGTGTAGTCCGCCGCATCCTGCTGGAGAAGACGCGTCATCACCTCTACTTCCGCTACGGGCCTGAGCGTGACGAGCTGATAGACGCTGCCGCTCGCGGGCCTTGCACGGAGCTCGCGTTCGGCGGCGGCAAGCTCGTCGAGAAAGAGCGACGGCGCGGAGGGCTGGTTCGCCAGCCACCACGCCTGGATCTTCTCGATGTGGCGGCGCGCGCGCTTCGAGATCTCGAACTTTACTGGCGCTGTCGCAGCTCGGCGAGCAGCGTGGCGAAGTCCTCCGTCTGCCCGGCCTCGATCTCGGCGATCGAGGCGTGCAGCTCTGCGTGCAGCTCGGCGCGCTCTTCGTCATCGAGGTCGTCGCCGCCGGCGGTGAGCACGTCGTCCACCGGCACGAGCTCGATCTCGGTGCCCTCGGGCAACGCCGTGGGCTCGTCGACGACAAGACGGCCATTTCTCACGACGGCTTTGAGCGGCTGCATGGTCATCGAAGTCTACTCCGTGGGCGCATGGTCGTCGAAGCAGCTCTTCCTTTCGAGCGGCTCATCGTCATGTTCTCGAGGTTGCTCCCCTCGACTCCGCGCCGCTCGAGTTTCCGCGCCCGGATGCGTCTGCCTTCGCGGGTGCCAACGGCTATGGCTTTGGGCCGCGCGGCTTCGCTCCGAGTCATCTACGCCGCGCCATTCAGTCCGACGCTGCTGCGTCGCTGCCGCCGTCGACGCCGGGGACGACGCCGTAAATTACGAGACGCCTACCATGCGGGACGGCGATGACTCCGGATGCCGCCGCCATCGCGATGGGCGGGCCTCCGCCGCTCCCTAGAAACGTGCATGGCTCGTTGTCCGACCACACCAGGTCGCCCGTCTTCTCTTCGAGGACACGGAGCGTGCAGTCGCTCCCGCCTCCGTTTCTTTGCTGCCCTAGCGTAGTAATCGCGGAGACGGGATCGGAGGGCGACGACGTCGCGAACGCCTCAGGCGCCTCGGCGACTCTCTTTCGAATCTCTCTCAGAAGCGCGCTTGCACGGCCGCGGCGAGGCCGAGGCGGTTCGGGCTCTGGAAGACGCGGAGCGAGGCGGTGCCTTCGGTCGGATCGCGGACGACGAGCGTGCCGTTGTTGTCGCGGACGAACTGCACCCACGCGACGAGCGCGAACATGTCGGAGATGTCCCAGCGCACGGCCGCGCGCGTCTGGAAGATCGCCGTGCGATCCTTGTTGTAGGGGAGGATCGACTCGTCGCCCTGCTGGCGCACGACGATCACGCGCTGCGCGGGGACGCCGCCGTCGGAG
>JAHBWD010000010.1 GCA_019637175.1 Labilithrix sp.
GGAGATTTAAAATCTCTGGCTCGGAAGAGCATCTCGGTTCGAGTCCGAGAGGGGCTACCAGCGCATCGAAGATGACGAGCCGGTCCTCATGTTTTGGGCGCGATGGCCGTTCCATCCCGCACCCACCATGACCGTACGCGTCGTTCCCGATCTTTCGGCCGCTCGCGCGAAGTTCGCTTCCGGCGAGTATCGCCGGCTCCGGTCGAGCGACGCCATCGCCGCGATCAACCCAGGCCCCCTCGCTCCGGCCAACGATCCCACCTCGGGCCGCATGGTCGACGACGCTCTGGACTTCCAGGAAAGCCCGGAGGACGCGCTCGAGCTCGCCGCCGTCCCCTCGTCGCATCGGTCGCGCGTGCCGGACTCGCCGCTGCAGGCCAGGCCGGCGAGCGTGACGCGGCTCCATCGTGACGTCGGCGAACGTCCGTCGGTGCGGCGCTCCACGCCGCACGTCGTCAGCGAGGTCGCCGCACCCCAGGGCTTGTCGTTCACCGCGACGCTCGTGCTCGCGGTGTTCGTCGTCCTCGTCTTCGGGATGGGGCTGCTCGCGGCGCTGCGCTGACGCGCCCTTCAAGGTCGCGCCGGCAACGGCACGCACACGCCTTCGAGCCGCTTGCGCGCGACCTCGACGCGCGACACCTCGTGGACCGATCCGTCGGCGTCGACGCGAGCTCTCACGCGAAAGGTCAGTTGCTTTCCCTCGTCGCTGCAAGCTCGCGCGTCGCGCGGGCCCGCGTCGGCGCGCTACGGTGGACGCGATCGAGGCGGCTCGGCCGCGTAGCCGCTGGCGCGAGGAGGGGCGACCATGACCAACCGGATCGAGTGCGCAACACACGGCTCGTCACTGCCGACGTACACGTGCTCTCACCTCGCCGAAGGCAGCGGGCTCGGCGTGGCCTTCGACGAGGCCGCCCCCGAGCCGTGGCCGGACGCGGTTTGCGACTCTTGTGCGAGCGAGCCGCCGTGGACCGACGCGGTCGCCCGCGAACGCATCCAGCTCCTCTGCACGTCGTGCTGGGAGGACGCGTTCGGAAGGAACACGCGCGTGCCGCGCCTCGCCGACGTCGACGCATGGCTTCATGAGCGTCGCGCGCGTGCCCAACTGCGGCAACAGCGATGGCTCGACGAATACGCCATCCTGTCGTGCGCACATTATCGGTATGTCCTCGACGACGGCGAAGAGCCCTGGCTGGGTTTCGGTGAGAGCGAGAAGCGCTATCTCGTCATGTGCGATCCGCTCGTGATCGGTTCGTGGGGTCGGCGGAGCAACACCTGGCTCTGGGGCTGGTCGAACGATCACTGGGACGCGCGCCTCACGCAGCCGATGATCGCCGTCAAGCGCCACGGCGAGCTCCACGGAGTCGAGCCCCTCTGGCGCAGCGAATCGGACGGCGACGAAGACCTCGCGTTCGCGCTGGCCGCGACGGTGCTCGACATCGTTCCAGGGATCGAAGGCGTCTATCGCGCACCGCACGAGAACGGGAGCCTCTTCCTCGCCGCACGTCGAACGCGACACGTCGCGGGCTGAACGCGACGGTTTCCTACAGCGTGGCGGCGCGGCCTCGCCGAGCGCAGTCGCGTGGAGCTCGTCCAGAACGGCGGGGCCGCGACGGACTACGCCTTGCAGCCGAGGTTGCGCATGCGTGGTAGCCGCCTCGTCGTCGCCCCCTTCGTGTTCGTCATGCTGCTGCACTGCGCGTCGAACGACGCGCAGGACCAAGACGGCGAAGGGCCGGCGGCGTCGCACACCGCCGCGTCGTGTGCGGCTCGATGGAATCCCGCCTGGCAGCAAGGGCCCGACGCGAGCAACACGTGGGTCGAGGTAGGGATCTCCGGCGGCACCGTCGTCTCCGCGTACCTCGAGGTGGTCGGTGTCGCGGTGGTCCCCCTCCAGCAACGGGGCGGCACGTGGGTGGGCGCGCCCCGATCTCGCATCGAGACGGGAGCGTGGGTCGTCGTCCACGCCACCAACGCGACCGGCGAGCGCGCGCAGACGCAAGTGTTCGGCTACCTCTCCGAGAGCCAGCCGCTCGGCGCGTGCGCCTCTGCGTGCGTGCCGAGCTGCCGGGCACGCGCGTGTGGCGGCGACGGGTGCGGCGGATCCTGCGGAACCTGCGCCGCAGGGCAGACGTGCGTCGACGGCGCCTGCTACGGCGGCGGAGACGTCGGCGGCACGTGCTGGAGCCCCGCGTGGCATCAGACGACCGACGCCAACAACTGGTGGGCGGAGTACGCGACGGCCGACGCGGGCGTGACCTCCGCGTCGCTCGAGGTGGTCGGGGGCCGCACGGTCCCCCTCGCGCTGACGTGGGACGCATGGATCGGCCCCACCGGCGCGCGCATCGAGACGGGCGCCGAGGTCGTCTTGCACGCCGCGAAAGGCACGACGACCGCGCGCACGCGGCCCTTCAAGTACCTCGTCGACAAGCGGCCGTCGATCGTGTGCCCCGGAGACGACGGCGCGCCCGGCGTGAGGATGGTCGGACGCGGCGACACCTCCGATCCCGCCCGCCCGAAGTTCGGCTGGCCGGGCGCGCGGATCATCGCGCGCTTCACGGGGACCGCCGTCAGCGTCAAGCTCGACGAGGAGTCGCTCTACGTCGGGCCGAGCCGATGGGACGTGATCGTCGACGGCGTCAGGACCTCGACGCTGACGCCCGCACCCGGCGTCGGCACGTACACCCTCGCGACGGGCCTGCCGGACACCATGCACACCGTCGAGCTCTATCGACGCACCGAAGGCATGATCGGCACCACGCAGTTCTTGGGGTACACGTTTCCGAACGGCGGGCAGCTCCTCTCGCCGCCCGCACCGCCCACGCGTCGCATCGAGTTCCTCGGCGACTCGACGACGAACGGGCACGGCAACGAGTGCACCTCGCCGGATCAGCCCTTCTCCGGCGCGACGCAGAACGAGCGCATGGCCTTCTCGGGGATCGTCGCGCGCGAGCTCGGCGCCGATCACCACGACATCTCGGTCTCCGGAAAGGGCGTGTACGTCAACTACCACCGCGCAGACACCGTCGTCTTCGATCAGCTCTTCATGCGCGCCATGCCGAACGATCCCGCTCCGCCGTGGGACTTCGCGCGCTTCTCGCCCGACGTCGTGTGGATGAACCTCGGCGGCAACGACTGGGATCAGGAGTCGCTCGAGACGCCCGCCCCGGACCTCACGGCGTACACGAACAAGTACGCCGCCCTCGTCGAGCTCGTGCGCTCGAAGTATCCGACCGCGCACTTCTTCTGCTCGGTGACGTCGTCGCTGAACGACGTCTATCCCGTCGGCTGGAACGTCTTGACCAGCCAGCGCGCAGCCGTCACGAACGTCGTCAACGCGCGCGTCGCCGCCGGCGACACCAAGATCTACCGGTACGAGTTCGCGCGCGCGACCCGCGACAGGGACCTCACGGGCTGCGCGTACCACACGAACCTCGCCCTCCACCGCAGGATGGCCGACGAGGTGCTCGCGCAGATCAAGGCGAAGACCGGCTGGTGATCACGCCGGCGAGGTCGTGCGAACGACGGGCGCGCGAACGGCGACCTCGGCGCGCGGCAGCTCGAACGAGAAGCGCGAGCCCCGCCCGACCGCGCTCGACACCTGGAGCTTCTCGCCGTGCGCCTCGACGATGGTGCTCGCGATCCAGAGGCCGAGCCCGAAGCCGCTCGAGCGATCGCGCGTCCAGTATCGAGAGAAGAGGCTCGCGAGCTGATCCTCGGGGATGCCCGGACCGGTGTCGGTCACCGCGACGCACACCTTGCCCGCGCGCGACGCGAGCTCGAGAGAGACGCGACCACCCTCGGGCGTGAACTTCACCGCGTTGCCGAGGAGGTTCGTGAGCACTTGGAGGATGCGCTTGCGATCGCAGAGCGTGGCCCCGCCGTCATGATCGATCTCGAGCACGATGCGCTTCTTCTGCGCGAGCGGGGCGATCGCGTCGGAGGCCTCTTCGGCGAGAGACGCGACGGGGCACGGCGCCGGCTGGACGACGAGCCCGCCCTCTTCGAGCCGCATCGCCTCGACCGCGTCTTGCACGAGCTCGCGCGCGCGCTTCGTCGAGCGCTGGATGGCGCCGATCACGCGCTCGACGTCGGGCTCGCCGTCGTGCAAGCGCCGCCCGAGCGCCTCGGAGCTCAGCGTGATGACGTTGAGCGGCCCGCGCAGATCGTGCGCCATCATCTCCCACGTCTCGTCGGTCGCCTTCTTCGCCAGCGTCGCGTTGCGCGCGACCTCGCGCTCGAACGCGAGCGCGCCGCGAAGACGCCCGAGCGCCCAGCTCATCCCCGATCCGACGCCCATGAAGATCGCGAGGTCGAGCGCGTCTTCGGGCGCGTCGACGGCGAGCACGCCGCCCGGAGGCAAGAACGCCTGCGCCATCCCGAGCGCGGAGAGCAGCGTCGCGACGAGGCCGGGGCCGAACCCGCCGAAGCGACCGGCGAGGAACACCGCCGGATAGAAGAGGAGCTGAGGCGACGGCGGGATGTACGACCAGATCGCGCGCTGCGCCAAGTACGCGCCCGCGGTGAAGAGGACGCTCAGCCCGTAGCCCACCCACTCGGACTTCCAACTGGGCTGGAGCGTTCGCGTGCGTGCCAACAAAGCGCACCTCCCATGCGACGAAACAACCGTCTGCGGGGAATAGTCCTCGTCCCGGGGGGAAAGCAATGCGACCGGGTGCCGCCCTCTCGCGAGCGGAAGCAGGCCGAAATCCCTCGCGTCAGTCGAGCTTGCCGACGGCTTCTTGCACGCGCTGCACGAGCGCGCCGGTCGCGAGGAGCGAGGAGGTCGCGGCGATGTCCGCGTAGAGCGGCCGATCGCCGATCATCGGCGCGACCGAAGCGCGAACCGCCGCGAGCGCCGCCGAGACGCCGCGGCTCGGCCGGAGCGGCGCGCGCTGATCGAGCCCCGCGGCGGCGGTCATGATCTCGATCGCGAGGCACGCGCTCACGTTGGCGACGACGTCGCGGAGCTTCTTCGCGCTCACGCTGCCCATCGAGACGTGATCTTCCTTGCCCGCCGACGAGGGGATCGAGTCGACGCTCGCGGGGTGGCAGTAGATCTTGTTCTCGCTGACGAGCGACGCGCTCGTGACCTGCGCGATCATGAACCCCGAGTGCAGGCCGCTGCCCGCGGCGAGGAACGGCGTGAGACCCGTCGAGAGCGCGGGGTTGACGAGCTGCTCGACACGGCGCTCGCTGATGTTCGCGAGCTCGGCGGTCGCCATCGCGGCGAGATCGAGCGCGAGCGCGAGCGGCTGCCCGTGGAAGTTGCCGCCGCTGATGATCTCGGTCTCGCCGCGGTCGATGAAGACGCTCGGGTTGTCGGTGACGCTGTTGACCTCGCGCTCGAGCACGCCGCGCACCCAGGCGAGCGCGTCGCGCGTCGCGCCGTGCACCTGCGGCATGCAGCGGAGCGAATAGGCGTCTTGCACCTTGCTGCAGTCTCTGTGGCTCTCGGCGATCTCGCTGTCGGCGAGCAGCGCGCGGAGGTTCTTCGCCACCACGGCCTGGCCCGGGTGCGGGCGGGCCTGATGGAGGCGCTCGTCGAACGGCCGCGTCGATCCCTTGAGCGCCTCGAGGCTCATCGCGCCGGCCACGTCGGCCGCGACGCAGAGGCGCTCGGCGTGCAGGAGCGAGAGCGTGCCGAGCGAGGCCATGAGCTGCGTGCCGTTGATCAGCGCGAGACCTTCCTTGGCCTCGAGCGTGACCGGCGCGATCTTCGCCTCGCGGAGGATCTCCGCGCTCGGACGCATCGCGCCGTCGCCGAGCTGGGCCTCGCCCTCGCCGATCATCGTGAGCGCGAGGTGGGCGAGCGGCGCGAGATCTCCGCTCGCGCCGACGGAGCCCTGCGCCGGGATGCGCGGGTGCACCTTCGCGTTGAGCATCGCGACGAGCAGCTCGACGAGCTCGGGGCGCACGCCGGAGTGACCGAGCGCGAGCACCTGCGCGCGGAGGAGCATCATGCCCCGCACCTCGGCCGGCGAGAGGTTCGGGCCGACGCCGGTCGCGTGCGATCGCACGAGGTTCTGCTGGAGCGCGCGCACGTCGGCCGCGGAGATGCGCGTCTCGCTGAGCGCGCCGAAGCCGGTGTTCACGCCGTAGACGTTCGGCGCGGCGTCGCCCGCGTTCGCGATCGCGTCGATCGCCGCGCGCGAGCGCGCGACCTTGCCGCGCGCTTCCTCGGCGAAGGCGACCTCGACGCCGCGGACCGCGACGTCTTCGAGATCGAGCAGCGAGAGCGGACGGCCGACGATGACGGGCATGCGCGGCATCTACCGCCGGGCCGTGAGCGAAACCAACAAAATGAAATCCGGCCGAGACCTCGTGAGGCGAGGTTCGGCCGGCGGAAGAGCTTTCGCTCCAGGCGCCTGGGTGAGGCGCGAGACGATGATCGGTTGTCGGTCGGTCGTCGGTGCGGAGGGGCTCCTTCGCCAGGTTCGGAGTGAGGCCGGGCGTGAAGAGGACCGCACGGAGGCGGAGGAGATCTCGCGCGCTTCCTGTCGAAGCGGGCGAGCTCGCTCGGGCATCCGCGGGGGCTTCCCGCCGTGCCGGCTTTCCGCCGACACTGACCTACATAGGTGCATGAAGTAGGCCCACTCAAGATGCAGCATAACCAATTGAAATTAGGCAACCACATGTGGTGATAAGTGAGGGAAATAGGCACCATGTGAGCGTTGCGCGATCCAGCCGCAGCCCTCCCCAAACGCGACTATGCTGCGCGCGCTCATGAGACGCGTGCTCGCTCCGTCGCTGGTCGCCGCGGTCGTGCTCGGCGCGGGGGCCGCGAGGGCCGACGACGCGGAGGTGCCGTCGTACCTCCCGCGGCTCGTCCTCGACACCGGCCGCCGCTCGATCCCGCCGCCCGATCCCGAGGCCATCCGCTTCATGCTCCACGGCGAGCATCAGATCCGCTGGCAGATGCAGCGCAGCTTCCCGCTCGTTCCGACGGCCAGCGCCGTCAACGCCAAGCCCGGCCTCGTCGGCGACTCGATCGGGCAGAACAACTTCGTCCACCACTGGCTGCGCGTCACGCCGCGCCTCCAGGTGCGCGACTACCTCGAGCTCGTCGGGCAAGCCGACGTGCTCACCGGCGTGCTCTTCGGCGAGCTCGCGCACGACACCCGCGCCGATCTCACGCCGCGCGACGACTACAACGGCTTCAGCAACGTCCAGCTCCGCTGGATATATGCACAGTACACGCTTCCCTTCGGCGTGATCCGCGCCGGCCAGCAGCCGAACCACTGGGGCATGGGCATCCTCGCCAACGACGGCGATCACCCTCCCCTCTTCGGCGACTACCGATATGGATCGATCAGCGAGCGCATCCTCTTCGCGACGAAGCCGGGCGGGCGCGACAGCGACTTCTACCTCGCGCTCGCGGGCGACCTCGTCTACCGCGACGCCAACGCGCGCCTCACGCGCGGGCAGCAAGCCTTCCAGGGCGTGCTCGCCGCGTTCTACGAGCGCGGGCAGAACAAGCTCGGCGTCTTCAGCACCGCGCGCCACCAGACGAACGACAAGACGAGCGGCTCGGCGCTCTTCCCGTACACCGACGAGATCGACGCGCTCGCCGTCGACGTGCACGGCAAGCTCGCCGTTCCCCTCCCGGGGCAAGACGCGTTCTTCTTCGGCGAGGTCGAGGCCGCGTACATCACGGGCTCGACCAACGTCATCCGGACGCAGGATCAAGCGCTCGACGGCACCAAGACGCAGATTCGATCCTACGGTGGCGCGGCGATCCTCGGCGTCGTGCATCGCAGCTTCGCGACGGGCGTGTGGAGCGACGCCCACGCGAGCGACGCGGCGCGCGAGGAGAGCGCGAAGCGCACGAGCCATCGCTACCTCGGCCGGCCCTCCGCGGAGGGCGTTCCCTTCGGCGACCTCGTCGCGCAGATCGAGATCGGCTACGCGTCGGGCGACGCCGATCCGTACGACGGCACGCAGAAGCGCTTCGTCTTCGATCCCAACCACAAGATCGGGCTCTTGCTCTTCGACGAGGTCATGCGCTTCCAGACGGCGCGCTCGGCCACCGCCGCGACCGATCCGCTCCTCACGAACGCGAACCGCCCCACGCCCGGCATCGATCTGTTGCCGACGAACGGCGGCGTCTCCGGCGCGCAGTACGTCAACCCGACGTTCATCGTGCGCCCGCGGCACTTCCTCGACGTCAAGGGCGGCATGGTCATCGCCCAGACGACCGCCGATCTCGTGGACCCGTATCGCCTCGCGACGCAGGGCAACTACGTGAGCTACACCGGCGGCGACCGGCGCAAGCGCGATCTCGGCGTCGAGCTCGACGCCGGCGTCGAGGCGCGCTTCCCGCTCGAGTACGACATCAAGGCGGTCGTCGGCGCGCAGGGCGGCGTGCTCTTCCCCGGATCGGCGTTCGAGAACGAGCGCGGCGAACGGCTGCCGCCGCAGTGGATCGCGGTCGGGCGCTTCGGCCTCGTCTTCTGACCGTCGGGCGCGGCGATCACTCCGCGGATCACTTCGCGGGTCGCAGCCGCCGGCGCTGCGCGGTGAGCCTCCCGATCGTCCCGATGACGATGGCGAGCGCGTTCATGTTGAGCGGCTTCGGGAGCTGGCGCGCGCGGAGCTCCTCGAGATCTCGCGCACACGACTCTTCCTCCACGAGCAGCAGGAGCTCCGCGCGCGAGCCGCCGGAGGCGCGTCGAAGCGGCTCGATCAGATCGACGCGGCTCGCAGGGACGCTGTCGTCGTCGATGATGGCGACGTCGGCCGGGTCGCGCGCGAACGAGGCGAGCAGCTCCGCGCCCGACTCGACCGACTCGATCTCGACGCCGTCGCCGGCCGCGCGGAGGGTGCGCTCGACGACGCGCGCGATCGCGCGGCGCTCCTCGCCGTCACGTTGCGCCAGGATCACGCGGACGCGCTCCGCGTTCGCCGCCCCGCGCCGAATGACGCCGGACTCCCTGGGTCGCAGCGCGTCTGCGGCCGCGTCGAGCGCGTGGAGGAACGCGTCGCAGGTCGCGTAGCGATCGGCCGGCGCCTTCGCCATCGCGCGCTGCAAGACGGCGTCGAGCGGCGCCAGATCGGGCACGAAAGACGAGAGCACCGGCGGCGCCTCGTCGACGTGCGCGCGAAGGACGGCGAGGGGATCCCTGTCCTCGAAGACCGACCGTCCGCTCAGGAGCTCGAACGTCGTGCACGCGAGCGCATAGATGTCGGCGCGCGGCGTGGTCTTCGTGCCCGAGCGGTCCGTCGCGACCTCGGGCGCCATGTACGCCGGCGTCCCGGCCACGCCGGAGAGCCGCGGGCTCGAGCGCGTGCGGCGCCGCGCGAGACCGAAGTCGATGAGGACCGGTCTCCCCGTCTTCGCCTCGATGACGATGTTCCCCGGCTTCACGTCACGATGAACGAGCTTCCGATCGTGCACGGCCTGGAGGCCGCGCCCGACGTGGCGAACGATCTCGAGCGCGCGGTCGGGCGCGACGGTGCTGCCGCGCGCGACCGCCTCTTCGATGATCGACGCGAGGTTGCGACCTCTCACGTACTCCATGACGATGTAGTACGAGGACGCGCACACGCCGAAGGCATAGATCAGCACGACGTTGCGATGACGGATCTGCGCGAGCGCCCGCGCTTCCTTCTCGAACGCCTCGAGCGCGTCCGAGCTCGCGCGCGACGGATCGACGAGCTTGATCGCGACTTGCCGATCGAGCAGGAGGTCGTGCGCCGCATGGACGATCCCCATGCCGCCCTGCCCCAGCGACTCGCCGAGCCGGTAGCGTTCGTCGAAGAGCGGAGCCGGCGGCTCGAGGCCGCGCTCCCCGACCCCCTCGATCACGACGTGTGGAAGCGACGCGGAGCAGCTCATCGCGAGGACCTCCTTGCGCGCCCCGAGCGCGCGAGGTCGAGCGTTGCAAGAGGCGCGACGCTCGGCGTCGCGCCGAGTCGCGCGTGCGCTCGACGACTTGCGGCGCCGATCGGCCGGCGCGGGGCGCGTGACGCGAGGCAGACTTTCACGAGCAGCGAACGCGCCACAGACCTCTCCCGCCGGAACGGGCAGCTCCAGATGCGCACGCGGCGCGGGCGAGCGGCTCGATCGCGCGTGGCATCGTGCTTGCTGACCGCACGAGAGAAGCACGCATGGCGCTCTATCTCCTCGTCGGCCCGAGACGCAGCTCGCCGGCCCGCTCTCGTGCCGACCGCGACGTCACCCGCGAAGCCGCCACGCCGCTCGACGGAGAGGCCGCGATACCCGTCAGCGCCTGCCGGCGACATGTCGGCGTCAGCGCGGACGCGAAACCCACGCTGCGGCTCTGCCCCGAAGAGCAGAGGCGGCTCCTCGCGCTCGCGTTCGACGACGACCGTTCGCAGCGCGAAACGCTCAGGCTGACGCCGATTTAACGAGGTGTCGCGTCGGGCTCCCTTGAGCGCGACGACGGGCTTGTCGTAGCGTGCGCTCGGTGAGCCAATCGCTAGGAGCAGTCATCCGGGGCGCCTTCGCTCGGCGTCCCCGCCGCGTGTGGGCCTCACTCTCCCTGTTCGTCCTGTTCGTCATCGGCGCGTGCGGCATCGACACGGCGCCCGACGGGCTCCGGAAGACGCCGCCGGGCAACGGGCCGATCGTGAAGTTCGACGTGGCGCACCGGCCGCTGCCCGACGTGCCGCTGCCGAACGACGTCGCGACGTTCGCCGATCCCACGAGCCGGACGGGACGTCGCATCAACGTGAGCCTCGTCGCGCCCACGTACATGGAGCGGCGCGCGCGCGAAGACTTCACCTCGATGGAAGGCTGGGGCGTCTCGTCGCCCATCAGCGTGTCGTTCGAGCGCGCGCCCGGCGCCGATCCGCGCGAAGCCGCGATCGATCTCGACGACGTCGCCTCGCGCATGCAGGGCGACGAGCACGACCTCTCGAACGATCCGATCTACGTCGTGAACCTGAAGACGGGGCTCCCCGTGTTCCTCGACGTGGGCAACGGTCACTACCCGGTCACGCTCCGCGATCCGCATCGATACTTTCCGAACGATCCGAAGGTCGCGCAGAACAACCTCTCCTTCGAAACCGTCGAAGAGGGCGCGGGCCTCCCGCAGTCGGCGTACACGCCCGCGCTCGACACGGACTTCGACGGCGTGCTCGATCATCCCAACACGCTCGGAACGCGCGGCATCCCCGGCGTCGACGACGTGCTCACCTGGTACGAGCGAGAGAGCGACACGCTCATCGTCCGCCCCGTGCTGCCGCTCGAGGAGAAGACCGAGTACGCCGTGGTGCTGACCGATCGGCTGCGCGGCGGAAACCGCCAGCCGGTGCGCTCGCCGTTCGAAGCGATCCATCACCCGGCGCAGCGTCAGGGCGTCGGCCGCCTCCTCGACATCCTGCGCGACAACCGTCTCGCGAACTATTACGGCGACATCGCGGGCACGGGCCTCGATCGCGTCGCGTTCGCGTGGACGTTCACCACGCAGCCGACGCACGAAGACATGCGTCTCCTGCGCGACGGGCTCTACGGCAAGGGCCCCTTCGCGCGGTTCAAGGATGCGTTCCCGCCGATCATGGAGGCGAGGAGGCTCGCCGGCCCGAAACCGCAGAACGAGGAGCAGCCCGCGGACTGGCGAGCGCAGCCGAGCTGCGCGGCGCGCGCGAGCACGCGGTCGCCCTACGTGATGAAGGTCAACGATCCCGACATCCGCGAGTCGTTCCGCACGCTCTTCGAGCAGGCGTTCAACCTCGATCCCGGCGATCTCGACGCGGTGTCGCGCGCCTTCGAGCACATCGATCACCTCGTCGTCGGCACCTTCAAGTCGCCTTATCTCATGGGCGATCCGGCCTCGCGCGATCCCGACACGCGCTTCCACCTCGACTTCAAGACCGGCCAAGGCGACGTGAGAACGGACGAGATCGGATGGTTCCTCGCCGTCCCGAAGGCGAAGGGACCAATGAAGCCGCCCTTCCCCGTCGCGTTCTGGGGGCACGGCGTCACCGGCCACTCCGACGAGGTGCTCTTCTACGCCGGCGACTACGCGCGACAGGGCATCGCGCTCTTCGGATACAACAACCCCGGTCACGGCTTCGTGTTCAGCGAGAGCGATCGCGCGCTCGCGTCGGGGCGGCTCTCGCTCAACTGTCTCGTGCCCTTCCTCGGCGCCTTCGAAGGAGGCCGCGCGCACGATCTGAACGGCGACGGCAAGCCCGACAGCGGCTGGTTCTGGTGGACGGCGCACATCTTCCACACGCGCGACAACGTCAGGCAAGGGATCCTCGACGGCATGCAGGCGGTGCGCATCCTCCGCACGTTCGACGGTCGCCAGGGCACGCAAGACTTCGACGGCGACGGCAAGAACGAGCTCGCGGGAGACTTCGACGCCGACGGCGTGCCCGACGTCGGCGGGCCCAACGTGCCGTACTTCGCCGCCGGCGAGTCGCTCGGCGGCATCATGAGCGGCATCCAGGGAGGCATCGAGCCTTACATGATCGCGGCCGCGCCGATGTCCGGCGGCGGATCGCTCGCGCTCGACGTCGGCTTCCGCTCGTACGGCGTGGTCGAGTCGGTGACGGGGCAGACGCTCGGTCCGATCGTCTTCGCCGTGCCCTCGGAGGAGCGACCCGACGAAGACGACGTCGATCGCATGGGCACGCGGTGCGCGCCCGGTCATCGCACCGTGCGCCTCCACGTCAACGAAGGCATCAAGAACCACGAGCTCGAGATCGCGTGCCTGCCGCCGAACGAGCTCGCGGAGAAGATGACCGTCGTGGTCACGAACCTCGCGAACGGCGAGGTTCGCTGCGCGCGCACGGGAGGCGACGGCCGCTTCCGCGTGCCGATCCCCTCGAGCGCGAACGATCGGATCGACGTGCAGATCTACGGCGCGCCCGACGTCGTCGAGTCGTACGACGGTTGCAAGATCGTGGGCGAGCCGCCGATCGGACGCCGCATCAACACGTTCGAGCAGGCCGCGCTGAAGCCGATCGACGTCGCGACGCCCGACACGAACGAGTGCACCGAAGCGGCGGGCTGCCAGCAGTGGCGCGACGTGTTCTATCCCGTCGGGTCGCCGCTCGTGATGCCGAACGAGGGCTTCGGCTTCCAGCGGCAGTCGCCGGCGTTTCGTCGCTTCCGCGATCTCGCGCAGGCCGCGTTCGATCCGGCCGATCCGGTCGTGTACGCGCCGTACTACATGCTGAAGCCGCTCTTCGACGAGAACGGCAACGCGGTGCCGCCGCACGCGCTGCTCAACATCAACACCGTCGGCGACAACTTCGTGCAGGTCTCGGCCGGGCTCAGCTTCGCGCGCGCGGCGGGCGCCCTTCCGTTCCTCCCGCCGAGCGCGGCGCTTCGCTATCCGGAGTACGCCGACTACGCCACGCCGCAAGAGCTCTACGACCGCCTCGGCCGCAAGACGCCGATGCAGTTCTTGATCGACAAGGCCGTCGTCGAGGGCATCGCTCGGCTCGGCAGGACGAGCGCGGGCCCGGCGTGCGCGCCCAACTACGCGCCGAACGCGACGTTGTGCACGCGGACGGTGACGATCGATCCGCAGATCTGCAAGAACGCGCTCTACGACGCCGACTGGGTCAGCGAGGGCGGCCTGCCGTTCGATCAGCCGCACCCCGACACGCCGCTCCGCCTCGCGCGCCTCGCCAACGCGCGCGTGGGCGACGAGCGAACGCTCGCGAAGGCGTGGGAGCCACGCTTGCGCGGCGTGCCGTTCGCGCCCGACGAGACGGCGTGGTCGGCGACCGAGCGCGTCGTCGGTCTGCTGAACCACTACTTGACGCCGCAAGGGCAGCACACGTGGGACGTCGGCGACTCGTGCAGGAAGTGGGACTTCGCGACGTACGGCAACGCGCTCACGGCGCGCTTCTTCGCGACCGAAGGACGCGACATCTACTACCTGAGCCACCCGCGCACGCACGGCTGCCTCGCGACCGGCACGTGCGACTTCATGAAGTGACGCGCTCGTTCGGCGCTCCACTCATCGAAACGGCGCCTGACCGTTCGTCGGCGCCGCCAACACGCGAAGCCTCTCCTCGAGCGCGTCGCGCGCCGCGTCGAAATCGTCGGGCGCGGCGCCCGGCTCGAAGGTGAGCCGCACGAGCTCGCTCGTCACGCCGACGCTTCGCACCACGAGGAGGCGCTCGAGGATCTCGGCGAGCACGTGCTCCACCGGCTGCGTCGCGTCGTCGGGGTGCGTGAGGAGGACGGCGCTCTGCACGCCGAGCGTGACCCTCACGACGAGCTCCGGCGGGCGCGGTGCGCTTCCGTCGAGGCCGGTCGAGAAGACGATCTCGCGGCCCGAGGCGCGCCCTTCGAAGCGCGCGCGCGCAGACGTCGGTGAGAGCCCCACGCGCTCCGCCCATTCGCGATACCGAAGCTCGAGCGCCGCCGGATCGACGCGGAGCTTCGGCCGCGGCCGGCGCGGCGTCTGCTTCTCCACGCGCAGTCGCCCGCGCGCGGCGCGGAAGAGACCGGTCGCGAGGACATCGAGGACGCGCAAGCCGATCTCGACGATCACCCCTTCACCATCACGACATCCCGCGGGAGCACCTCGGGAATGCGCGGCCCTTCGCTTCGGACCGGATCGCGAACGAGCTCACTCGCGCCGTGGGGCGAGGAGCGCCCTGGAGCTCCCGAGGCGGGGGCTCTCGGCGGCGTCGAAGGCTGGGCCGGCTGCTCCGCGGGGAGCTCCACTTTCGTGCTCTCGAGCATCTCCTTGGCCACCACCTTCGCGGCCGCTTTCACGAGCCCCTTCGCGGCCGAATCGAGGCCGACCTGCGCGCTCGCGGCACGTGCTCCGGCGACGACGCCGCCCGCGGCTGCCGCGACGATCGCGTTGCCGAGGGGATCGTCCTGAAGCGGTGGATCCACGCGGCGCGTGCGAGACCACTCGCGGAGGCCGGGATCGTCCTTCGTCGACTGCGCCCAGACGGACGCGTCCGAAGACGCTGCCCGCGACCGCCCCCCTTCATCCGTCCCCGCCGAGAAGTACGCGTTGCGTCGCGTCTCCGCCTCGCGCTCCGCGGCTCGTTCGTTCGCGACGCGCGAGGCTTCGACGTCTTCCTTGCTGGGCGACGAGGCGCGTTCGTCGGCGCAGTAGTCACGAGGGCGTCGCGCGGTCACGTCGGTGCATCGGTCGGTCATGAGCCCCCCGTCGGCCTCGCGAGAGGAAACGTTGCGTACTTTCGGCCGCTACGGTGAGCAGCAGCGGAACGAGAACTCGAAGAGCGTGCCCGATCGGGTCGTCGTCTCGTACTTCGTGCACGCCATGTCGGGCTCGCCGTGGGTGAAGGAGCTGCCGGTGAGCTCGCAGGGGTGCTGCGCCGGGTCGCTGCCCGAAGAGTCGCACGCGTCGATCCACTCGTGCGCGTTGCCGCTCATGTCGAAGAGGCCGTCGAAGCCGCCCTGACAGGTCGGCACCGAGCCGACGCGCAACAGCCTGCCCGCGGACTTGTCGGCGCCGTTGCACGACTGCGGGTTGTAGAGGTTGCCGTAAGGATATTGCCGAGCGCCGCCGCGCGAGCAGGCGAACGTGTACTCGCTCTTCCCCGGATCGAACGCGTCGGCCCGCGCGAGAGGGGTGCCCCCGATCCCGCGGCACATGCGCTTGCCCGCCCACGCGCAGAACGCGAACGCGTCGCACCAGTCGACGCCGACGACCGGCAAGTCTTTGTCTGCGGGGACGTAGGGCCACTCCTGATCGGGGACGAAGCTCGAGTTCCACTGACAGAGCGGCCCTTGCGTCGACGTGTTCGGGTTGCTCTCGAGGAACGCGAGGTATTGCTCGCGGGTGACCTCCGTCGAGTCGATGCAGAAGCTGACGGGACCGTTCGTGACCCGGAGCGGCGTCGGGCCGCCGAGGTGAGGACAGCCGCCGTCGGGGAGCGGCTCCTCGACGACGTCGATCGGGGCGTCGAACGGCGCGTCCGTGAACGCGCTCCCGTCGACGACGTCCGAGCCTCCGTCCGACGCGGCGCCGTCGGGCGGGGGACCGTCGCCCAGGCCGTCGAGATCGACGAAGAGGCGGCAGCCGGCGAACGCGAACGCCGAGGCGAACAGCGCCCACGCGAGCCTCCTCGCGTCAGAAGCGAATCGCAAACGATCCTCGAGTCCCCTGCCCGGCGCCCACGGCGACCGCCGAGGTCTTCGCGCGATCGACCGGCTTGAGCCAGAAATAGGTCGCGACCGCGAGCGAGACGATCCCGATGCCGAGCGCGACGTCCGAGAGCAGGAGCTTCGACTCGACGCTGCCGATCTGATCGTCGCTGCAGCGCGGCGAGCAGGTCGAGCGCAGATCGTCGGCGTCGCTGCGCGCGGAGAGGCCGAAGCCGACGGCGGCGCCGAGGCCGACCACGCCGAGGACCGTCAGGCCCAGCGGGAGCACGATCGACCGGCTCGGCGTCTCCGCGGGCGGCTCGACGACGACCGGCGCCGGCGACGCGACGGCGGCCGCGGCGCGCTTCACGACGAGCGCGACGCTTCGGTTCTTCTCTCCGACCCGCGCGATGATCTGCTCCTCGGCGAACGTGCCGTCGGGGAGCTCGGCGCGAATCGCGTGCGGGCCGGGATCGACGGGGAGCGGGAAGCCGCTCGCGGCGTCGGCGCGCGCCGCGCCGTCGATCGAGACCTTCGCGTCGGTGTGATCGCGATCGTTCTCGTCGCGGACCGCGATGACGATCGTGGGGACGGCCTTCTCGACCTCGGCGAGCCACGGCACGCAGTCGTTGCGCGTCGCCGCGGGGCACGCCGCCTGCGCGCAGACGATCAGCGCCTCCTGGGCTGCGCGCAGCTTCGTCTCGCGACGCATGTATTGTGCACGTTCATAGGCCTCGGCGCACTCCGCGCGCGAGACGTCGGCGTGCGCCGCGGCGGGCGCAGCCGCCACGCCGACGAGGATCGTCGCGACGAGGGCCACGTTGCGCCCGAGCGCTCTCGTCACAGGCACTCCGGCTTGAGGTGCCTGATCCCGTTGGCGTCGATCGTGTAAGGAGGTTTGCATTTGTCGGCCTTCGGCGGCGCCGGAGGCGCCGCCACGACGAGCTTCTTCGGCGCCGTGACGCTCACCGCAGGCGCGGCCGCGCTGGTCACGCTCGTCGCGCTGGCCGACGGGGCGGCCGACGGCGCGGCAGCGACCGTCGGTTCGCTCGTGCTCGCCGCCTCCGGGATCGGAGCCGGCGACGACGCGACCGGCGGCGGCGGGCTCGCGATGGCTGCGGCCGGCGGAGCCTGCTCGTTGTTCTTCGTGACCACGAAGCCGAGGACGCCGAGCATCACGAGGAGGCCGAGCCCCACGAGGAGCATCCGGCCGGACTTCGACTCGCGCCCCGGAATCGTCGCGGTCGCGTTGTAGCCCGCGCTCGACACGATCGGGTCCGGCTCGATCGGCTGGGGAAGCGTCGCCGCGCTCTGAAGCGCCGCGCGCAGCGTCGCCGACGACGCGAGCGCCTGATCGCTGAGCCGCTCGATCTCGGTCACGCGCGTCGCGCGCTGCGCGAGGCTCGCCGCGGCGAGCGCCTCGACGCACTCGCCGATCTGCGACGACGGCGCGAGCGGGATGCCGCACCGCTCGAGCGCGACCGCCATCTCTCGCGCGGTCTGGAAGCGCTCCGCGGGATCGCGCGCGAGGCCCTTGCGCACGACGGCGTCGAGCGCGGGCGGCAGCCCGTTGACGCGCTCGCTCGGCGTGGGCACGTCCAACGTGAGGACGTTCATCACGACCTTGGCCTCGCTCTCCGCGTCGAAGAGCCGCTCGCCCGTGATGAGCTCCCAGAGCACGACGGACGCCGCGTAGACGTCGCTGCGTCGATCAATCGCGTCACGGCGAAGCTGCTCCGGCGGCATGTACGAGAGCTTGCCCTTGAGCTGGCCCTCCTTCGTCGTCTGGGCGCGATGCGCGGCCTTGGCGACGCCGAAGTCGAGGACGCGCGCGACGCCGTCGACGCCCACGAGAATGTTCTGCGGGGAGACGTCGCGGTGAACGATCTCGAGCGCCGTGCCCTGCTCGGTCGTCGCCTGGTGAGCGGCGTGGAGACCGTGGAGGACCGCCGTCATGATCGCGATCGACACCGGGAGGGGAAGCGTGCCCGGCTTCACCGCGCGCATCAGGCGCGAGAGCGCTTCACCCACGACGTATTCCATGACCAGCAGAACGTCTTCGCTCTCGGTCACGACATCGAGCGTGGCGACGACGTTCGGATGGCGCACGCGCGACGCGAGTCGCGCCTCGTCGAGGAACATCGTGACGAAGTCGGGATCGCGCGCGAACTGCGGGTGCAACCGCTTGACCGCGACCGTACGAGAGAAGCCACCCTCCGAACGCAGGCGACCGAGATGCACCGCCGCCATGCCGCCGGCGGCGATCTCCTCGAACACCGAATAACGTCCAATGATTCTGGGTGACAAGGCGTGGAGACCCTCATCGATTCTACCGGCCCTCTGCCGAGAAAAGACAGCGTGACGCGCGCGCTCGCTTCAATGGGGAGCGAGCGTGTAGGAGAGCGCTCCGACATGCCTACCAGTCATCCTGGCAGTCATCCCTGGCAGTCATCCCTGGCCGCCAAGGCATCCCTGGCCGGGCCGCGGAGAGTGGCACAGCGCCCTGGCACATCGCGCGGACGCGATCGGCGTGAAATCTCGGACGGTCCTCGTGGTACGGCCGCTGCAAGACGGCTCGCCATGAACAAGCTTAACCTCGCCTCGCTCGCGGCGGCCTGCTCCGCCGCCTCGCTCGCGGCGGCCTGCTCCGCCGCCTCACCGGAGCCGCCGAAGGCCGACGTCGAGATCGTGAAGTCTTCGCTCGCCCGCGACACGACGCCCGCCGTCACGCCCGCGGAGCTCGAGACGTTCGCCGCCGACCAGGCCGACTTCGCGATCGATCTCTACCAGGCCGTGCGCAAGGGCGAGAGCGGCGACGTCTTCCTCTCGCCCCATAGCGTCTCGACCGCGCTCGCCATGACGTACGCCGGCGCGCGCGGCGCGACGCAGACCGAGATGAAGAAGGCGCTCCGCTTCTCCCTCGACGACGCTCCTCTCCATCGCTCCTTCGGCTACCTCGATCTCGCGCTCGAGAGCCGCGGCAAGGGAGCCAAGGGCGCCGACGACCAGCCCTTCCGCCTTCGCATCGCCAACTCGATCTGGGGCCAGAAGGGGACGCCCTTCGAGAGCGCGTTCCTCGACACGCTCGCCGTGAGCTACGGCGCCGGGCTCAACGCCGTCGACTTCAAGACGCAGCCCGAGCCGTGCCGCCTCGCGATCAACGCGTGGGTCGAAGACAAGACGGAGAATCGCATCAAAGACCTCCTGCCCGAGCGCTCGCTCGACCCCGACACGCGCTTCGTCATCGTCAACGCGGTCTACTTCAACGCGTCGTGGGAGAAGCGCTTCTCGAAGGAGGGCACGCGCCCGTCGCCGTTCACGAAGCTCGACGGCTCGAGCGTCGACGTCGCGATGATGCACGCGCCGATGATCCAGCGCCCCTACCTCCGCGGCGACGGCTTCGAAGCGGTCGAGATGCCCTACGACGGCGGCGAGACGTCGCTCCTCGTCATCGCGCCCGACAAGGGCACGTTCGCGACCTTCGAGTCGACGCTCACGGGCGGCAAGGTGCTCGACGTCCTCGCGGGGCTGAAGAGCCAGCCGGTGCAGCTCGCGCTCCCCAAGGCCAAGCTCGAGGTGTCGTTCGCCCTCAACGGCCCGCTCGAGAGCATGGGGATGAAGCGCGCGTTCGAACCTGGCGCCGCCGACTTCACCGGCATCAGCCGCGGCGAGAGCCTCAGCATCAAGGCGGTGCTCCACAAGACCTTCCTCGCCATCGACGAGAAGGGCACCGAGGCCGCGGCGGCGACCGCCGTGATCGGCGGGACGACGTCGGCGCCCGTCGACCAGCCGATCGTCGTCAACGTCGACCGGCCGTACCTCATCGCCATCGTCGACCGTCAAACGAAGACGCTCCTCTTCGTCGGAAGGATCCTCGAGCCGAAGAGCTGATCCGTCCGCCGCCGCCGATCGCGTGGTAGAACTTCGCCCGTGCTGAAGGGCTCGTTTCTCCTCGCGTGGGCGGCGGCGTTGGCCGCGGCGCTCGTGCCGGCTTGTGCGATCGACACCGCGCCCGACGGCGCGAAGAGAACGCCGCCGGGCGAAGGCCCCGAGATCGTCTTCGACACGGCGCACCGGCCGCTCCCCGACATCCCGCAACCGAACGACGTCGCCACGTTCGCCGACCCTACGAGCCGCACGGGCCGGCGGATCAGCGTCAGCCTCGAGGCGCCGACGCGCCTCGAGCGCGTCGCCCGCGCCGGGTTCAACACGCTCGAAGGCTGGGGCACGTTCGCGCCGATCAGCGTCGCGTTCAAGCCGGGCAAGGCGGCCGAGCGCCTCCGCGAGCGCGGCGAGGCCGATCCGAACGCCACCGCGATCGACCTCCTCGACGTTGCGGCGCGCACGGCCGACTACGATCCTGCCGACGATCCCTTCTACCTCGTCGATCTGAAGACCGGCATCCCCGTCGCGCTCGACATGGGCAAGGGGAACTTCCCCCTCGCGCTCGTCGACCGCGACAGGTACTGGCTCAACGATCCGCGCGCGACCGAAGACACGCTGCTCTTCGAGACGGCGGAGGAGGCGCCGGGCGCGCCGCCCGGATTCTATCGCGCCGATCTCGACACCGACTTCGACGGCGTGCTCGATCATCCGAACGTGCTCCGCCGGGCCGGCCGGAGCGCGCGCATCGAGGAGGTGCTCTCGTGGTACGAGCGCGAGAGCGACACGCTGATCTTGCGCCCGCTCGTCCCGCTCGAGGAGATGCGCGAGTACGCGGTCGTGCTCACCGATCGCCTGCGCGGCCTCGACGGCCAGCCGGTGCGCTCGCCGTTCGAGAGCATCCACCACGCGCAGCAGCGCGCGGGCGCCGAACGCGTGCGCGCGATCCTGTCCGACCCGGAGAAGCGCGCCTACTACGGTGACGTCGCCGGCAGCGGGCTCGATCACGTGGCGTTCGTGTGGACGTTCACGACGCAGCCCGTCTACGACGACATGCGCATCCTGCGCGACGGGCTCCACGGCAAGGGTCCGTTCCAGCGCCTCGCGAGCGAGTTTCCTCCGGTCGCCACCGCGTTCAAGGCCGTCGGCATCGCCGCCGATCCCGCCGATGAGGAGCCGGGGCAGATCGACGCGAACCCGAAGTGCGCACCGCACAAGAAGACGCCGTACATCGTGAAGGCGTCCGAGGCGAAGGAGACGTTCAGCCAGCTCCTCCAGCCCGCCCTCGGCCTCAGCGCGGCAGAAGCGCGCCGCCTCGAAGAGAGCCTCGACAACGTCGATCACTTCGTCATCGGCAGCTTCGATTCGCCGTTCTTCCTCGGCGATCCGAACGCCGAGAGCCCCGACGGCAAGTTCGAGCTCGACTATCGCACCGGCGCCGGGCGCATCGTTCGCGACGCCGTTCAGTTCTGGATCAGCGTCCCGAAGGCGCGCGGAACGGCGAAGCAGCCGTTCGCGACGACGGTGTGGGCCCACGGCACGTCGCTGCACGCCGACGAGATCATCATCCGCGCGGGATACTTCGCGAAGCACGGCCTCGCGATGATGGGCATCAACATGCCAGGCCACGGTCTCTACCTCGACCGCGGGCTCGAGTCGGTCGCCGAGGCGTTCCTCGGGCAGGCCTGCCTCAAGCCTTGGGTGAAGGCGCTGAGCACCGGGCGGCATCGCGACCTCAACGGCGACGGCGAGCCCGACTCGGGCGGCCTCTTGTGGACCGCGCACGTCTTCCACTCGCGCGACAACATCCGCCAGTCGGTGGTCGACGAGATGCAGGCGACGCGCGTGCTCCGCGCGTTCGACGGCGTGCGCCGCGATCAAGACTTCAACGGCGACGGCATCCTCGATCTCGCGGGCGACTTCGACGCCGACGGCGTCCCCGATCTCGGAGGGCCCGCGGTCTCGATCACGACGTCGGGCAACTCGTTCGGCGGCGTCCTCGCGATGATCCACGGAGCGGTCGACCCGAACGTCACCGCGGCCGCGCCGATCTCGGGCGGCGGCGGCCTCACCGACGTGGCCACGCGCTCCTCGCTCGTCCCCGACTCGGTGCTCCAGCAGGTGTTCAGCCCGCTCATCGTCGCGCTCCCGGCGAGCGCGGTGCCGATGAAGAACGACCTGTCGCAGACGCAATGCACCGGCGACCAGCGGTCGGTGCGCTTCGTCGTCAACGATCTGATCGTGTCGCGTGAGGTCGAGATCGCGTGCCTCACGCCCGCCGAGCTCGATCGCAACAAGACCGTCGTCCTCGAGAACGGGCGCAACGGCGAGCGCCGCTGCGCGCGCGTCGCCCCCGACGGGCGCTTCCGCGTGCCGATCCCCGCCGACGTCGGCGACCGCCTCGACATCCAGATCTACGACGCGCCCGACGCGGTCGTTTCGTACAAGGGCTGCGTTCCGCTCCCCGGCGCGCCAGCGGGCCGGCGGATCCGCACGTTCGAGCAGCCCGCGGCGCAGCAAGGCAACGTGGGCGACGCGTCGCGCACCTGCGAGGCGGCGATCGCGAGGTCGAACGTCTCCGAAGAAGACGCGCGCCGCGGCTGCGCGCAGTATCGCGACGTCTTCTACCCCGTCGGCTCGCCGCTCGTCGCTCCGCAAGAGGGGCTCGGGCTGACGCGCCAGTCACCGGACGTCCGCAAGCTCTTCGCGCTGGTGCAGGCCGGCCTCGACGCGGGCGACCCGATCAACTTCGCTCCTTACTATGGCCTCCGCGCCGCGCCCGGCGTCGACGGCGCTCCCCTGCCCCCGCGCGCGGTCGTCGCGTGGAACACGACCGGCGATCCGATGGTGCCCGCGGGCACCGGCTACGCGTTCGCCCGCGCGGCCGGCGGCGTTCCCTTCCTTCCGCCGTCGTTCGCCGCGACGCATCCGGAGTGGGCCGAGTACGCGACGCCGCTCGCGCTCTACGGCGCGCTGGGGAACAAGACGCCGAACCAGGTGCTCATCGACAGTCACACGCTCGAGGGCATCGCGCGCATGGAGCGCACGCGCGCGGGCGATCAATGCAAACCGAACTACGTGACGAGCGCGACGTGCGCGAGCCCGCCCTCGGCGAGCGATTGCTCGCGCGCCCTCTTCGACGCCGATTGGCTCGCGGAGGGCGCGAACGCGTGGGACTCGCCTCGACCGACGATGCCCCTCCGGCTCGCGCGCCTCTCCGCCGAGCGCGTGAGCGATCCGAGCACGCTGAACAAGGCGTGGGCGCCGCGCCTCGTCGGCGTGCCGTTCGCCCCCGACTCGCAGGGCGCCAGCGTCGGCGCGCCGCTCGTCGGTGTGCTCGGCGCGTACATCCAGCCCGGCGGTCAGCACGTCTTCATCAACGGCGATCCGTGCAAGGCGTTCGACGACGTCGTCTATCACGATCACCTGCTCGCGCGCTTCCTCGCGACGCACGGGACGGATCTGTACGTCCTCAGCCACCCGAGCACGCACCGCTGCCTCGAGCGCGAGCGCTGTCCGTTCTTCTGAGCGATGCGCGCGCGTAGACTCCTCGCCGAGCTGCGCGGCACGGCGCCTCCGCCGTCGGGGTCCAGAGCGCTCGCCGAGCTCTGCGCGAGGGAGATCGCCGGCGACCTCCTCAGCCCCGAGATCCTCGGCGAGGAGCTCGCGCGCGGCGCGCGCGTCGTCGAGATCGCGCGCGGCAGCGGCGCCGAGTGGCGAGAGATGCCGGCGGCCGACGTCGTGTGGATCGGCCGCGACGTCTACGCCTCCATCCCCGGCGCCGTCGCGCGCGTGGAGCTCCTCGAGGCCGCGCGACGCGCCGCGCGGCGCGCGGTCGTGGTGCACGTGCCCGTCGGCGACGAGGGCAGCCACGCCGGGCGCGTCGTCGTCGACGCGCCGCGCAGGATCTTGAGGGCGCTCGGCCTGCGCGTCGCCGAGCCCGGCGATCGTTTCGGCGTCGAGCACGGCGGCTTCAGCCACTGCTTCTTCGACGAAGAAGAGCTACGGAGAGAGGCGCGCCGCGCGGGGCTCGCGATCGTGCGCCGTCGTGCCTACCTGTTCGTGCTCCGCGAGATCGACGAGATCGAGGAGCGCGCCGACGCGTTCGGCGTCGAGATGGTGCGCGCGCTCACCGAGGTACGCGACGCCGAGCGCGCGCGGACGCGCGAGACGCCGGAGCGCGCGCTCGCGGCGATGCGCGCGCGCGGCGCCGAGGCCAAGCAGCGCGGCCCGATCGGGCGCGCGCGGCTCCAGCGCGCGATCGGGTGGATCGACGCGCTCTCCCGCGCCGTGGGCCGGCGGCCGAGCTGCTACCGGCGCACGCTGCTCGAGCTCGCGCTCGACGCCGGCGCCGCGCGCGAGCCGGTGGTCTTCGGTCTCGACGTCGAGAGCACCGGCCATATCGCGTTCAAAGACCGCGAAGAGCGCTCGTTCGACGTGACCTTCGAAGTTCGCTGACGGCGCGGCCCGCGGACATGAAGAGCGCTTGACGTTGGCCTCGTTTCGGTCGAGAACGTTTGGAAAATGCGCTACTTCGTGAACCTCGATCCAGCGCCGGGCGCTCCGCCGATCGTGGTCGATCTCACGGAGCTGCCGTCGGGCGAGCTCGACGTGCGCGTCGACGGCAAGCGCGTCGCCGTCGACGTCGTCGCGCTCAACGGCACGCTCTCGGTCCGCATCGACGGCCAGATGGTCGACCTGACGACCGAGGGCTCGGCGCCCGAGCTCGGCACGGTGGCCAGCGGCCACCGCGCGTACGTGCGCGTCGAGAGCGAGCGCGAGCGCGCCGCCGCGGCCGCGCGCAAGGCGGGCGCGACGAGCGGAGGCGACTCCGTGCGCTCGCCGATGCCCGGGCGCGTGGTGCGCCTGCTCGTCGGCCCGAAGCAGAAGGTCGTGAAGGGCGAGACCCTCTGCGTCATCGAGGCGATGAAGATGGAGAACGAAATCAAGGCGAAGGGCCCCGCCACGATCGCCGAGGTGCACGTCACCGAAGGCGCCGCGGTCGACGCCAACGCCAAGCTCTTCACGCTCGCATGAGGCCGCCGCGCGTCCACCTCGTCCACGGGCCGACGCCGATCATGCACCTGCCGGTGCTCGATCAGCTCATCGGCGCCGAGGTCTGGGTGAAGCGCGACGACGCGACGGCGGGCGCCGAGTCGGGCAACAAGATCCGCAAGCTCGAGTTCCTCCTCGCCGACGCGATGGCGCGCGAGGCGCGGATGGTCGTCACGTGCGGCGGCCTCCAATCGAACCACGCGCGCGCGACCGCGCTCGCGTGCGCGCGCCTCGGCATGCGCTCGACGCTCTTGCTCCGCGTGCCCGATCCGGCGCGCGCGCGCGCCGCTCCGCTCGAGCTCGCGGGCAACGTGCTGCTCGATCGCCTCGCCGGCGCCGAGATCGTCTTCATATCGCCCGACGAGTACCGCGAGCGCGGCGCGATGCTCGAGCAGGCGCGCGCCGACGCGGAGTACCGCGGCCTGCCTGCGTACGTCGTCCCCGAAGGCGGCTCGAACGGCCTGGGCTCGCTTGGCTACGTCGAGGCGATGCGCGAGGTCCGCCAGCAGCTGGATCTCGGCCTCGCCGCCGGGCCGCGCTTCGACGTCGTCGCCCACGCGTGCGGATCGGGAGGCACCGCCGCGGGCGTGGGCCTCGGGGCGGCGCGCTACGACGTCGCGCGCGAGGCGTGGGCCTTCGCCGTGTGCGACGACAGCGCCTACTTCAAGAAGACGATCGCGCGCATCGCGATCGAAGCACGCGGTCACGATCCCTCGCTGCCGGAGGTCGCGTTCGTCGAGCCCGGCAGCGGCGAGAGCGTCGCGCCCGATCGCGCCGCGCGGATCATCGTCGACGATCGCGCCAAGGGCCCGGCGTACGCCGTCATGAGCGACGAGCAGAAGCGCTTCCTCGTGCGCGTCGCGCGCGCGACCGGCCTCGTGCTCGATCCGGTCTACACCGGCAAGGCGCTCTTCGGCGTCGCGCAGGCCGTCGCGCGCGGCGAGATCCGAGCGGGCGCGCGCGTCCTCTTCCTCCACACGGGCGGCCTCCCGGGTCTGCTCGCGCAAGGCGACGAGCTGCGCGCGCTTCTGGATCGCTGATGGGCGAGAAGGCGGAGAAGTCGCTCTCGTCCGCCGAGTCGCGCGCCGCCGCGAAGGATGCGCAGCGCGTCGCCTTCTGGGGTCTCGCGCTCTTCGGCGGGGCGCGCCTGCTCGGCGTCGTGCTCGACGCGCTGCCACTGCCGTCCGCGGTCGCGCAGGCCGTCGCCGCGGAGTGGGGCGCCGGCAGGCTCGGCGTCGCGTGGAGCGATCCGAAGGAGAAGGCGCCGACGTCGCGCGAGATGGCCAAGCGCGCCGGCCTCGGCGCCGCGGTCGGCCTCGTCGCCACCGGCATGGTCGTCGCGTTCCTCGCGAGCACCCGCGCGATCGTGCTCCATCGCGTGACGCTCGCGGTCGAGCCGTTCGCGGTCGCGCTCCTCACCGCGGGCCTCTACGCGATGCGCGACGAGCTCTTGCTGCACGGCATCGCGATGCGCGCGCTCGTGAGCCTCGACGTGCCGTGGCTCAAGGCGCTCGCCTGCGGCGTCACCTCCGCGGCCGCCGCCTCCGGCGAGCCGGCCGCCGCGCCGCGCGCGGTCGTCGTCACGGGCCTCCTCGGGATCGTCTTCGGCGCGCTCTGGGTGCGCGACCGCGGCGCGTGGGCGGCGTGGGGCGCGCACACGGCCTGGCTCTTCGGCACCGGCGCCCTCATGCAAGGCGGGGCGTTCGACGCGCACGTCGCGATGAACGCCTGGGGCGGCGGAAATGCGGGCCCGCTCGGCGGCGACGCCGCGATCGTGGCCCTCCTGCCCCTCGCCGTGGGCGCCATCGCGGGCACGCTGCGCGCGAAGCGCTGAGAGCGCGTCTCCGAGCGCAGCGGTTATCGAAGCAGACCACGAAGAAGCGGCCCGCTCGCGCCGAGGGCCCGCGGTCGTGTACGCTCGACCCCACATGCGCGGTGATAGGGGCCCGTTCGGCGAGCCGGAGGGTGGAGCCCATGGTGGAGAGGCTCACTCGCGCCGACTCACGCCGTCGATCGGCCTCGTGCCCGACAGCGACCGGCCGGACGCGACCGCGAACGAAGACTTCCTCTTTCACCTGTATCGTGGGAGCGAGCTGCTGCAAGACAACCGGGCGCACGAAGCGAAGGAGGAGCTCGAGCGCGCGCTGCACCTGCAGCCTCACGACACCAAGGGGCAAGATCTCCTCGCGGTCGTCTACTTTCGCCTCGGCCTCTATCCGCGCGCGATCTCGATCTACGAGCAGCTCCGGCGCAAGAGCCCGCGCGATCCCGCGCTCCTGCTCAACCTGGCGCTCTGTTACTTGAAGACGGGACAGCCCTCGCTCGCGCGGAGGGATCTCGAGCAGCTGCTCGCGGTCAACCCGGGCCACACGCGAGGGTGGGGCTACCTCGGGCTCGCGTGCGAGCGGCTCGGCGATCTCGGCGAAGCGCAGCGCGCCTTCGATCGAGGCGGCCACGCGCAGATGGCGCGGCGCATGGCGGAGCGCCGCAACTCGGTCGCGCCGCCGGCGCCGATGCCCGAAGAGTCGAGCCCTTCGCGCGAGGTGCGCGAGGTCGTCGCCGCGGCCTACGAGGAGCTCGACGCCGGCGAGCTCAGCTTCGAGCTCGCGCAGCCGGCGAGCTCGTCGGGCGACAACGCGCCGAACAGCTGGCGCCCCGTCGAGCTCGGAAACATGCGGGCGAAGCCCGACGGATCGCCGCTCTCCGTCCGAGAATCGCAGAAGCCCGACACGAAAGACGGACCGCCTCCCGCGCCCGTCGCCGAGAGCGCCGAGGTCCCGCCCGCGCCGCAGACGCCGCCGCACTCCGGTGGCCATCGCCCGACGTTGATGGTCGGCGTTCCGCCGCCGCCCGAGCTGACCCGCGACATCGAAGCGCTGAGTCGCCTGCCCTCGCCTCGCCCGCCGTCGTTCGACGACCAGGGGCTCTCGCGCCGGCGGCCGGCCGTCGTCGTGCCGAGCGTCCGCGCGACGCACTCCCGCGACGACGTCGAGCCGCCGAGCAAGCGCACGCTGCCTCCCCCCGCGGCGAAGCCGTCGAGCGCGCCGCCGCCTCGCGAGAAGAGACGAGACGCCGAGGTCCGCCCGGCGACGGCGCCGCCGCCGGCCGCCGCGGCGCTGACGCGCGACTCCATCGCGCCATTTCCCAAGGCGGGCAGCGTCGTCGTCCACGCGGCCGGCGTCGCGCTCGTGCAGACGGCGCCGACGGCGGGCTTCGCCGCGAGGCTCGAGGCGATCCGCGCGTCTTCGAACGCGCTCTCGATGAAGCTGCTCGAGCGGCAGGCCCAGGGCAAGAGCACCGGCGAGTCGTTCGGCGGCGTGGGCAGCCCCATGGTCCACGCGGCGGGCGAAGGTCAGATCGTCCTCGGCGCCCGCCCGGGCCGAAAGCTCTCGTCGTTCATCCTCGAAGACGAGCTGTGCTTCGTGCGCGAAGAGGTGTTGCTCGGGTTCGACGGCGAGCTCGTCTTCGAGAACGGCCGCCTCGCGACCGGAGAGGGCGAGGTCGTCGCGATCGTGCAGCTCCGCGGCCGCGGCGCGGTCCTCATCGAGTCGATCGGGGAGATCCTGACGCTCGAGGTGGCCGCGAGCCGCGGCCTCAGCGTGCGGCGAGAGGTCGTCCTCGGCTGGTTCGGCCGCCTGGTTCCCCGCGCCCTGCCCGCCAGCGACGCGCCCTGCGGCCAGCGCGGTCTGGTCAGCTTTCTCGGGGAAGGTCGCGTGCTCGTCGCGAGCGCGTGACGCCCAGCCGGCGAACGAGTACTCCTAACGCCGTGGTGGAGGCCGACGCGCGATCGAAACGCAAGCAGGTTCGGCGCTCGCTCGCGCAGGACGCGGTCAACCTGCCCAACCTCCTCACGTTCGCGCGGATCCTGATGATCCCGCTGTGTCTCTGGTTCCTCGAGCAGGACACGCCGGAGTCCGGCTTCTGGTCGGCGATCATCTTCACGCTGGCCGCGCTCACCGACATCCTCGACGGGTACCTCGCGCGCAAGCTCGGGGTGGTGAGCGTCCTCGGCAAGCTCATCGATCCGCTGGCCGACAAGCTCATCGTGATGGCGACGCTCGTGTGGATGGTCCACATGGACCGCATGCCCGCGTGGGCCGTGATCGTCCTGCTCGCCCGCGAGTTCAGCGTGACGGCGCTCCGCAGCGTCGCCGCGAGCGAGGGCGTCATCATCTCCGCCGGTCAGGAGGGCAAGACGAAGACGGCGCTCCAGATGATCGGCATCATCGCGCTGCTCGCGGGCTATCCCTACCACCTGTCGTACGCCGGCATCGATCTCGGCGTCGTCGACTTGATCCGCGTCGGCCGCGCCCTCGTGTATCTCTCCCTCGTCTTCTCGGTCGCGAGCGCGGCCCAGTACATCACGCTCTTCGCGCTGGCCGTCGAGGCGAAGGAAGACAAGAGCCGCAAGCCTTGATGCCGGCGTCGCGGCCATATGGCGCTTGCCAGCCGACGAGCTTCCGTGCCATCAAAGGGCCCTAGATGAGAAGGGCAAAGCGCTATCGACTCGTGAGCGTGATCGTGACGGTCGCCGTGGGCGGCTTCGTCTGGCTCACGGCGTGCTCGAACTACGGAGAGGGCGAGCGCTGCGAGTTCTTCAACGGCAACGAAGACTGCGAAAACGGCCTCCAGTGCCTGCCCAAGGCGCAGGTCAACCGCGGCTACGACAACAGCGATCGCTGCTGCCCCCCGAACCGAGCCAACGCGACCCATCCGGCGTGCACGATCCTCCAGGCCCCCATCGGCACCGACAGCGGGCCGCCCGGCGAGACGGGGCCGGCGCCCGAAGCCTCGGTCGACGCGCCGACCGAGACGGGCACCGACGCGACCGCCGACGCGCCGGACGACGCCGAAGACGACGGAGGCTGACGTGAACCCCGCGCTGCTCGTCGAGCACGCGCAGAACGCGCTCATGCTCTCGCTCGCGGTCGTCTTGCCGGTGATCGGCGTCGCGGCCGTCGTCGGCCTGATCGTCGCCGCCTTCCAGGCCGCTTCGCAGATCCAAGACCCGACGATCGCGCACCTGCCTCGCCTGCTCGCGGTGGTCGTCGCCCTCGTCATCCTCGGCCCCTGGATGGGCGCGCAGATCGGCGCGTTCGCCGAGCGCATGCTCATGGCCGCCGTCCGCTGAATATCCGCGCCGTTGACCCGGGGGCGTGCGTTTGATACCCCGGCCCACGGAATGAGTGAATCCTCACTCAGTTTGCGTCGCCCCGCCCGCGCGGCAAGGAAGCCGCGGGACCTCGACCGCGAAGCGGCCAAGAAGCGCCGATCGCGCGACAAGCGCGACCGCATCCTCCGCGCGGCCACGCGCGTCTTCGCCAAGAACGGCTTCCACGCCACGCGCGTGAGCGAGGTCGCGAAGGCCGCCGGCGTCGCCGACGGGACGATCTACCTCTACTTCAAGTCGAAGGAGGAGCTGCTCGTCTCCCTCTTCGAAGACCGCGTCAGCAAGCTGCTCGCGTTCATGCGCGAGGATCTGCCGAAGCGCGCGAGCGCGCCCGAGCGCCTGCGCGCGGTCATCGACATGCAGCTCGGCCTCCTCGAAGGCGAGCGCGAGCTCGCCGAGGTCATCACCGTCATCCTCCGCCAGTCGACGCGCCTGATGAAAGAGTTCGCCGCGCCGCAGTTCCTCGCCTACCTCGACGCGATCGCGAAGATCGTCCAGGAGGGCCAGGCCGCCGGCGACTTCCGCCAAGACGTGGCGCCGCACATCGTGGCGCGCGCGGTGTTCGGCGCGCTCGACGGCATCACGCTGACGTGGGCGCTCGGCCGCGCGGAGCAGGGCGCGCTCGGCCGCGCCGCGACCCAGCTCGGAGACATGTTCCTCCGCGGCCTCGCCCCGTGAAGAAGCTCGGCGCGCGCGCGCGCGTCGTGCGCGAGGTGCGCGCGTTCTTCGAATCGCGCGGGTACCTCGAGGTCGAGACGCCGATCGCGATCCCCTCGCCCGGGCTCGACGTCCACCTCGACGCCTTCGAGGCGATCCCGACCGGCCTCGCCTTCGCCGCGCCCGAGCCGCGGCGCTTTCTTTCGACGTCGCCCGAATACCAGATGAAGCGCCTGCTCGCGTCCGGCTGCTCGCGCATCTTCCAGATCACGCGCGCCTTCCGCGCCGGCGAGCGCGGCGAGCGCCACAACCCCGAGTTCACCATCCTCGAGCTGTACCGCGCGCACGCCGGCGTCGAGGCCATCATGCGGGACACCGAGCAGCTCGTCGCACGCGTCACCGGAGGCGTCGTGAGGCTCGGCGATCGCACGGTCGACGTCCGCCCTCCCCTTCCCCGCGTCACCGTCGCCGAGGCGTTCGAGCGCTTCGCCGCCGTCTCCGAAAGCGAGATGCTCCGCCTCGCCGAGCACGACGAAGATCGCTTCTTCCGCGTCCTCGTCGAGACCGTCGAGCCCGCGCTCGCGAAGCTCGATCGCGGCGTCTTCGTCACCGACTATCCGACGACGCAGGCCTCGCTCGCGCGCAAGAAGGCTTCGGATCCGCGCGTCGCCGAGCGCTTCGAGCTCTACGTCGCCGGCGTCGAGCTGTGCAACGGCTTCGGCGAGCTCACCGACGCCGTCGAGCAGCGCGCGCGCTTCGTCGCCGATCAAGCCGAGCGCGCGCGGCGCGGAAAGCCCGTCTATCCGATCGACGAACGATTCCTCGACGCCCTCACGCGCGGCATGCCCGACAGCGGCGGCAACGCGATCGGGCTCGATCGACTGATCGCGCTCGCGTGCGGAGCGACGGCGATCGGCGACGTCATCGCGTTCACCGACGACGAGCTGTGAGAGCGCGAGTCTTCGAGCGCGTCGGAACAGGCAAGGGTCTGACGACCATTTGTCGTCAGACCCTGAATCAGCGCCCGACCATCGGCGTCTGGTCGCGGAGGGCGTCGCCCACGAACAGATCGACGTCGCGCATGGCGTCGACCGACCGCAAGAGCACGAAGTGGCCGTCGTACCCGCTCGGCTGGTACTGGCGAACGATCGCGGTGAGGCCGCCCGCCGTGTTCCCTCCGGCGGGCACGACCATCGGCGGCGAGCCGAGGTTGTCCGACATCGTCACGCTCGGAGGCGGATTGGCGACGCCGAGACCCGCGGCGAACGTGTACGCGACCTGCGTCGGCCCCGGCGTGAACGAGTCGTCGCGACCGTAGACGACGAACGCGTGCTTCGCCGTCGTCACGGGCGCAGTGACGAGGAGCGACGCGTGATCGAGCGGGTCGATCGGATCGAGCGCGTTCTGGAACATCGCGAGCGCGGGGTGCGCGTTGCCCAGCGTCACCTCGCCGAGCACCACGGGCGCGACGGAGAAGAACGCGACCGGGTTGCGCTTCGCGGGGACGGTGTCGACGAAGCTCGCGCCGACGCCTCCGACCACGACGCCCTTCACGCTCGCGCGCGGGCCCGCGAGCGCGACCGCGGTGGCGCCTTGCCCGTGACCGACGAGCGCGACGTCGCCGAAGCGGATCTCGGCGCCCGTCGGCGAGGCCGTGTCGGCGAGCGTGAAGGCCTCGGCGAACCGCGTGAGCGCGAGGACGTCGCTCGCCGCCTGGAGCCCGTTGCCGCGCATCGCGCGCGGGTTCGAGGTCAGAAACCAGAGCGCCTGCGGGCGCGCGTTCGAGGCGCCGCGTCGCGGCCCGTGCGCCACGCCGTCGAAGCCGAGCACCGCGACGCGCGCCGCGCCGGCCTCGATGGACGCGAAGCGCTTCGCGATCCCGTCGGCGACCGAAGATCGGAAGCTCCCGCCGGTCGCGTGCGCGTAGATGGCGAGCGGCCACCCTCCCGCGGGCATCGGCGCGCCCTTCGGGATCGAGAGCGAGACGCACACCTGCTGGCTCCCCTGCGGAGCCGGCGCGCCGCTGCCGTCGAACACGACGTCGCCTCCTTCGGCCGGTGACGCGAAGGGCGCGGTGCCCTGCTGCCACGTGGGCAACGTGACGAGCGCGTGGAGCTCGTCGAACGCGGCGTCGGCGGGCCCGCACGCGCGCTCGGCCTGGGCCTGAGGGCAAGGCGACGGCGCGGCGCCGCACTTGATCCAGCCGCTCGCGGCCGGCGGCGGCGCGGCCTCGATCGCGTCGGCGATCGTGCCGACGAGATCGGGGTGCTTGCCCACGGTGAACACCGTGGCGTTCACCAGCGTCGCAGGATCGAGCGCGTTGGCCGAGGCCCACGCGCGAAGAGGCGCGTACGCGCTCCACGCCGCCGAGAGCGGCGCGCCAGGATCGGCGGGCCCGAGCACCGCGCGCAGATCGGGCGAGGCCTCGATCGCGACGCCGCCGGGCGCCTTCGCGCCGTTCGTGATGAACATCGCGTAGGTGTGCCCCGCCTCGAGCGGCAGGCCCGGCGCCGGGCGCGCGGTGATCGTGTTTCCGCACACGTACTTCGATCGAACGTTCGTCGCGTTCCATCCGAAGCCGACGTCGGTGCCCGACCCGCTCGGCGTCACGTCGACGAAGCGAATGACGCCGTCTTGCTTCAGGGTCGCGAAGTCCGGCGTCGCGCTGAAGCGAAAGATGATCGTCGGGTACGCGGAGAACCCGTTCGCGCTCTCTTCGACGTAGCGCGCCCAGCGATCGACGAGGTCGTAGCCGAGCACGTCGGCGCCGGGCGTCGGGAACCCGGAGAGATCGAGGCGGCCGTTCTTCCTTCGCGCGTCGTTGGGGAACGGCAGGCGGAAGAAGTCGCCGTCGTCGGCGCCGCGCGGAACCCGGAAGTGCGCGCGCACGGGCCCGGGCTCGTCGGCGCACGCCACGCCCGTGAAGGCCGACACGGCGACGGGCGGGGCGCCCGTCGACGCCGGAGGCGCCGCGCACTTCTTCTCGGTGCACAAGAGCCCCCCGAAGCACTCCGGGCTGATGCCGCACGCGGCGCCGACGTCGCTCGCTCCCTCGGGCTGACACTCGGCCGAGAGGCCGACCGCGTTGCACCGAAGCCCGCTCGAGCAATCGGCCTCGCTCCCGCACGTGTCGCCGGCGGCGCCGCGACCGCTTCGCGCGCACACGCGCGACGCCGAGCAGAAGAGGCCTTCCTTGCACTCGGCGCTGATGACGCAGGGCGCGCCCTCCTCGAGCGCGCGCGAGGGCACGCAGCGGCCGTCTTGACAGACGAGGCCGGAGCGGCAGCGCGCGCGCTCGTCGCAAGCCTCGCCGACGTTGCGCCCGCGGATGCCGTCGGCGTCGCCGCCGTCTTGATCCATGAGCGTCACCGGCCCGTAGTCGCCGCAGCTCGGCGCCGCGACCGTGACCACGACCATGCCGAGCACGGCCAGCACCGCGGCCGCGCCCGCGCGCATCGCCCCTTCTCCCTTCCGCATCGTGTGTATGTTACGCCTCCCGAAGCGTATGTTGCGATTCGAAGACGCCCTCGCGCGCATCCTCGCCCTGGGGTCGCCCCCGCTGCCGCCCGAGGCTGTAGCGATCGAAGACGCCGAGGGGCGCGTCTTGACCGAAGATCTGCGGGCCCCGGCGGACTTGCCCGCGTTCGACTACAGCGCGATGGACGGCTACGCCGTCCGCGCGCGCGACCTCGACGGCGCTCCACCTTTCGAGCTTCCGGTGCGCGGCGAGAGCCGAACCGGCGCCGTGCCCGAGCCGCTCGCCCCGCGTTCGGCGATGCGCATCTTCACCGGCGCCGCGCTGCCGGAGGGCGCCGACGCGGTGATCATGCAAGAGAACGTGACGCGCCACGGCGACGTCGCCGTCATGACGACGAAGCCGCGACCGGGACAAGCGGTGAGGCGCCGCGGAGAAGATCTCGCGAAGGGCGCCGTCGCGGCCGCGAAGGGCACGCGCCTCCGGCCGGCGCACCTGGCGCTCGCGGGCGCGGTCGACCGCGCAGAGGTCGTCGTGTCGAGGCGTCCCATCGTGACGATCCTCGCGACCGGCGACGAGCTGCGCCGGCCGGGGACCGATCCGGTCCCGGGCACGATCCCCGAGTCGATCACGTACGCGCTGCGCGCGATGGCGCGTCGGGCAGGCGCCGAGACGCGCGCCCATCCTTACGTGCGCGACGATCGCGCGGCCACCGAGCGCGCGTTCTCTGCCGCGCTCGAAGACGCCGACGTCCTCGTGACGATCGGCGGCGTGAGCGTGGGCGACCACGATCTCGTGCGCCCGGCCCTCGAGGCGGTGGGCGTCGAGCTCGAGCTCTGGCGCGTCGCGATCAAGCCGGGCAAGCCAATCGCGATCGGAAGGAAACGGCGCGGCGGCCAGCGCGACGCGATCGTGGTCGGCCTGCCGGGCAACCCCGCGAGCGCGATGATCACCTTCGCCGTCTTCGGCGTCCCGCTGCTGCGCGCGATGCAGGGCGACGCACGTCCGTTCCCGCCGTTCGCGCGCGCGCGCATGACGCGTGCGCACGCCCACGATCCGGGCCGTCTCGAGCTCGCGCGCGCGGTGATCTCCCACGGCGAGAGCGGCCTGCTCGTCACGACGCTCGGAAACCAGGCGAGCGGCGCGGTGACCTCGACCGCGCAGGCCGACGCCCTCGCGATCATCCCCGAAGACGCGACCGGCGTCGGCGCCGGCGACATGGTCGACGTGCTCCTCGCGAGCGATCTCGGCGGCTGAGGGATACACTGCCGAAGCGATGGGCGACACGAAGAAGAAGCGCGCGACGCTGACGCACCTGACGCGCGACGGGCGCGCGCACATGGTCGACGTGGGAGAGAAGGCGATCACGTCCCGTCGCGCGGTGGCGCGCGCGCGCGTGAAGATGAGCAAGGAGACCTTCACCCGGCTCGCCGCGGGCGAGACGCCGAAGGGCGACGTTCTCGCGTCCGCGCGCATCGCCGGCATCCAGGCGGCCAAGCGCACGAGCGAGCTCATCCCGCTCTGCCACGCCGTCGCGCTCACGCGCGTCGAGATCGCGATCTCCCTCGAGCGCGGCCAGGCGATCATCGACGCGACCGCGGAGGCGCGCGATCGGACGGGCGTCGAGATGGAGGCGCTCGTCGCCGCGAGCACCGCGGCGCTCACGCTCTACGACATGCTCAAGGCGATCGATCGAGCCATGTCGTTCGAGGTCTCGCTGCTCGAGAAGGAAGGCGGGCGAAGCGGCCGCTGGAAGAGGCGCCCGTGAAGCGCATGGACCTGCGCGAGTCGGCCCTCTCCGTCGACGAGGTCGTCGCGCTCGTCGCGCGTCCGGGCGCGGGAGGCATCGACGTCTTCGTCGGCGTCGTCCGCGACGAGAACCTCGGCCGCGCCGTCTCGCGCCTCGAGTATTCGGCGTACACGTCGATGGCCCAGCGCGAGATGGAGAAGATCGCGGTCGAGATCGAGGCGGAGATCGCCGGCGTGCGCGTCGCCGCGATTCATCGGCTGGGCTCGCTCGTGGTCGGCGACGCGGCGATCGTCTGCGCGGCGAGCGCGCCTCATCGCGGCGAGGCGTTCAAAGCGTGTCGAGAGCTCATCGACAGGATCAAGGAGCGCGTGCCGATCTGGAAGCGCGAGATCGGACCTGACGGCGCAGCTTGGGTCGGGTGGGTCGACGCGCGCTGCTCGCCCGACGGGCACGGTCACACCTAGCGCTATACTCGACGTGTCATGAGGGGGCCGTACCGAACGCCTGAGCCGCCGCTCGACGACGCGCTGCCGCCGCCCAAGGACGTCGGCGCGCGGCGATCGTCGCACCCTCGGATGGGCGCGCGCGGCGCCGTCGCGCTGCTCGCGGGCGCATCGGCCGTCGTGAACCTCCACGAGCACGGCTTCGTGATCACCGGATGGTTCGCGAAGCCGGCGGAGATCCTCTTCGACGACGTCGACGCGGTGTACTTCGACTTCGAAGGCCTCGTGCCCAGGCCTCCGCAGATCGATCTCGTCACGTTCGACGGGCGGCACGCGATCCTCCCGCGCGATCTCCACGATCTCGATCGCGTCGTCGCCGCGCTCGAGCGCGAGGTCACGCGGCCCGTCGTCGCGCGCGCGAAGGAGGCCGCCGCGCGAGGCGAGCCCTTGCGGTTCGGTCCGCTCGGCGTCGAGCGCGAAGGCATCGTCCTGCACGGCAAGCCGCTCGCGTGGAAGGATCTGCGGCGCGTGCACGCCGAGCGCGACGCGTTCGTCTTCCACGCCTTCGGACACGACGGTCGGTTCGGCGGAGTGCGCCTCGCGCTCGTCCCGCACCCGCGCGCGCTGCTCGCCGTGCTGCGGATGCACACGAAGGTAGTGATGAAAGGCCTCGAGCTGCCGGGCTGAGCGTTCACCCGCCGGCGACCGGCGGGATGAGCGCGATCACGTCGCCGTCGGCGAGGCGATCGTCGCCGCGCGCGAGCTCTTCGTTGCGCGCGAATCGCACGCTCCTCAGCCGCCCCTCGAGCGACGCATGTATTCTACACAAATAGATCGCGAGCGCGTCGATCGTGTCGACGTCCGCCGGCAGCTCGAGTCGCTCTTCGGCCTTGCCGACGAGGTCGCGAACGGCGGCGAAGTACAGGACCTGAACGTTCACTTCGCGTGCCCCGTTCGGCCGTGGAGCAGATCGACAGCGTGCCCGAGGATCGGCGCGATGAGTCGCCGCGCGCCGAGGCGCACGGCCTTCTCGCTCCCGGGCAGCGAGAACACGATCCGCGCGCCGATCGTCCCCGCGGTGGCGCGCGAGAGGATCGCGCGCGGGCCGATCTCGTCCCAGGAGAGCCGCCGGAAGGCCTCGCCGAAGCCGTCGAGGCGCTTGTCGAAGATCGCCTCGAGCGCCTCGAACGTGCGATCGCGAGGCGCGATCCCCGTGCCGCCGGTGAGGACGATCGCGTCGGCCTCGTCGCTCGCCACGACGCCCTCGACGACGCCGACGATCGCGGTCGGCTCGTCAGGGACGATGACGTGCCGAACGAGGGCGAAGGCGGCGAGCTCCTCGGCGAGCGCGCGCCCGGACCCATCGTCCGCCGCGGTGCGCGTGTCGCTGACGGTCATGGTGACGACGCGAATCGACATGCGCGCATCCTAGCGAAACCGGGACACCTCACGCGAGGCGGAGCTTTCCGGTATGATCCCGCGCGATGTACGCCCTTCGTGTCGTCCAGCCTCGTCCGGCGCCGGCGGCTCCTCCCCGCTCGGTGCGGCTGTCGCTCACCGATCGGTGCGATCTCGCGTGCATCTACTGCCGGCCCTCGCGCGACACCTACCTCGACGAGCGCCTCGATCTCGACGCGTGGCGGACGATGGTCCACGGCCTCGTCGGCGCCGGCGTCCGCCGGGTGCGCCTGACGGGCGGAGAGCCGCTCCTGCATCGCGACGTCGTCGACGTCGTGCGCTTCCTCGGCTCGCTCGACCTCGACGACGTCGCCCTCACGACGAACGCCACGCGCCTCGAGAAGCTCGCGCGCCCGTTGCGCGAGGCCGGCCTCCGGCGCGTCAACGTCTCCCTCGACACGCTCGATCCCGCGCGCTTCGCGCGGATGACGCGCGGCGGCCGCCTCGACGTCGTCCTCCGGGGCGTCGACGCCGCGCGCGAGGCCGGCTTCGACGAGATCAAGCTCAACGCCGTGGTCGTCCGAGGCGAGAACGACGGCGAGATCGAGCAGCTCGTGCGCTGGTCGTGGGAGCGCGGCATCGTCCCTCGCCTCCTCGAGGTGATGCAGATCGGCGAGGGCGCGAAGCTGAGAGACCGCGTCGTCACCGCCGCCGAGATGCGCGCGCGCCTCGCGCACTTGCTGCGCGCGGGCGAGGCCGAGCGCGAGATCGATCGCGGTCCGGCGCGATACGTCTTCGCGCGCCACGATCCCGACAAGAAGGTCGGCTTCATCACCGGAACGAGCGACACCTACTGCAAAGGCTGCGATCGCCTCCGCGTGGCGAGCGACGGGACGCTGCGACCGTGCCTCGCCAAGAACGACGGCCTCTCGGCGTCGGCGCCAGCGCGCGCGGGCGACGCCGGCGCCGTCTCGCGCGCCGTCGCCGAGGCGTGGACGATGAAGCCCGACGGCGACGTCTTCAAGGGGTGCACAGAGCCGAGCGCCGCCGCGGTCTCGATGCGCGGCATCGGCGGCTGATCTCGATCAGAGCGGCTCGACGGTGATCGTTCGATCGGCGAGCGGCGCGGTCGTCGGGATCTCGCCGAACGCGATGAAGACGAGGCGCTTCGCCGCTGCGTCCCACCGCGCGACGCCGCGCGACGTGATCGGGGTGGCCGAGCTCGCGATCGTGGCGCCCGCCTGGGTGATCTTCCAGCTCGAGAACGGGAGGTCTCTGATCTCGAACGCGGGGTTGGCGCGAAGGCGCGACGCCGAGAGAGCGAGCGTGATCGATCCGCCGGTCGCCTCGACCTGATAGGCGCCGCGCGCGTAGTCGTAGCTGCCGATCCCGCCGGCGACGACGTCGAGCTCCGGATTGCGAACGTCGAGCGCGCGCTCGGCCGCCGCCGAAGGCGGCACGCCGACCTGGATCTCCGCGGAGAGACCGAGCGAGCCTCCCGCGGCGATGGTCCTGACCGAGCCGTCCCATCGGCGGGCGCCGCCTGCTCCCGCGAGGGTTCCGACGCCCGCGATGTTCACGAGGAGCGCGCTCGATCCCTCGGGCGACGTGAAGGTGACGGCGCGGCCGCCGGGGTGATCGCTCGACGACCACGCGAGGGCGCCGAGGTTCGTCGTGTGGAACTGCCAGCCCGCCGGCAGCGTATACGCGGCGCCGCCGGGGTTGGCGACCTCGACCTCGATCGCGACGCGGCCGGAGGCGTACACGGTGAAGCGGGTCCACACCTTCGCGTCGGCGGTCGACGGCAGGACGTGGTGCTCGTAGTTGCGGAACGAGACGCGAACCGGCGTCTCGTCGAGGAAGTCGACGTAGCCGCCCTCCGTTCCCGTGGCGTTCGAGATCTCGGCGCCCTCCATCGTCGTTCGAATCGCGTCGAACAAGAGCGGCGACCCGCCGAGGTTCACGGGCGTGGGCTTCGTCAGATCGCGCCAGACTTGGAAGGCGTGGTTGCGGTTCGAGGGGAACTCGAGCTCGAACGAGCCCTCGACGCGGCAGCGGAGCGAGCTCACCGTCTGGAAGAGGACGAGCGGCCCGCCGAACGCGGCCGGAGCGCTCGCGTCGCCGTCGGCGGCGGCGTCCGAGCCGCCGCCGTCGGCGGAGGATGGTCCGGGCGCGTCGGGCGCGGCGTCGACGCCCGACGGATCGTCGGCGCCGTCGGAGAGGCCGCTCGTCGAGACGAGCAGCGAGCACCCGGCAGTCGCGAGAGCGCAAGCGGCGACGAGGCGCTTCATCAACCCTCGATCATACGGCATCGATCACGTCGAGGCCGACGATCTTCATCAAACGAAGCGCGTTCGAGCTCTGGACGATGCCTTGGCGCAGGCGGTAGTCAAACGTCATGACATCGCCCGCGACCTGCTCCTCGAAGTGGATGTTGCGGACATGCTCCGGCATTTCGCCTTCGAGATCGCCCAGGCCCAGATCGTGCGTCGACACCGCGCCCATGGCGCCCTGGGCCAGGAGCTCGCGGAGGATGGCGCGCGCGCCGATGAGCCGCTCGCGGGTGTTCGTGCCGTGCAGGATCTCGTCGAGGAGGAAGAGCACCGTGCCGCGGGCCGCGTCGTCGTCCGCCTTGCCCTCTTTGCCCTTGCGCGCGAGATCCAAGACGAGCTTGAGCTTCTTGAGCTCGGCGTAGAAGCGGCTCGTTCCTTCGTCGAGCGAGTCGGAGACGCGCATGCTCGTCGCGACGATCAAGCGCCCGATCCGCATCGACTTCGCGCAGACGGGCGCCCCCGCGTTCGCGAGCACGGCGTTGACGCCGATCGCGCGGAGGAGCGTGCTCTTGCCCGACATGTTCGAGCCGGTGACGACGAGCGCGTGGCCCGGACCTGCGAGCTTCACGTCGTTGGCGACGCGCTTGTCGCCCTCGATGAGGGGATGGCCGAGCGCCTCGGCCTCGAAGGTCGCTTCGGCGACGATCTCGGGGTAGGCGTGATCGGGGCGCTCGAAGGCGAAGCCGGCGATCGACGAGAGCGCCTCGAGCTCGGCGAGCGCCTTGAACCAGCCGAAGGCCGCGCGGCCCGCGCGCGCGCGCCACGCGTCGAGCGCGAGCGCGCACCAGAGATCCCACATCAGCATCGGCCCGATGAAGAAGCGAAAGACCTCGTTGTTGCGCGCGTCGAGGAAGCCCACGATGCGCGAGAGGGCGGCCAGCTCTCTCGTCGCCGTCGTCGAGGCGCCGCTCTCCTTCAGGCGCTTCTGCAACGCGACGAGCGCGTCGGCCTCGAGCTTCTCGTCTTCGAGCAGGGCGAGCATGCCGGCGTAGCGCGAGAGCGCCGTCTCTTTCGACGACGCCGCGTCGAGGATCGGCGCGAGGCGAGGCCGGAGCCCCATCAAGATCATGATCGAGATCGAGAACGGCAGGAGGAACGCCGCGCGTGGAACGACGCCGAACGACGCGGCGACGGCCGTGCCGATCGTGACGATCGGCATCAGGAGCGCGACGAGGCGGAGCGCGCCCGGGAGCCTCTCGCCCTCCTTGCCGCCGCTCTGGCCGGCCCACATCACGAACGGTCGCGGGTCGGGCTTGTTCTCGTCGAGGAGGCTGCCGACGACGGAGAGCTCCTCGCGGAGCTCGACGCGAGACGCGAGGTCGCGGACGGCGGCTTGCCTCGCGCGCACCGCGCCCGCGAAGTCGCCCGACGACGCGTCTTCACCCGAGAGCCAGCGCGCGAGGACCTCCTCGCCGAAGCGCGTCGAGGTCGCGTCGAGGAGCTGGAAGAGCGACGCCTTGCCGAACACGTCGAGGTCGCCCGCGTAGGGATGCGTCTCGACCGCGAACCGATCGCCGGTGGAGCCGAACGCGCGCCACTTGCCCGCCATGCGCGCGAGCGCGCGCTCGTGGAAGCGAGCGGCGGCGAGCTTGCGCTCCTTCTTGGCGTGAACGCGAGCGTGGATGACGACGAGGGCGCCGAAGGCGACGACGAGCCCGGCGAGCCCGATCCACGCGCCGGAGGGGAGCTCCGCGAACGCGATCGCGGCGACGAGCGCGACCGCGCCCAGGAAGACGACGAGGCGCGCCGTGGCGATCGCGTTCGCGCGCGCCTCGAGCGCGGCGACGGCTTCGTTCCTCGCGGCGAGCGCGGCCTGATGGATCTCTCGCGGGCCCTTCACCTTCCGTCTGCATCTACCACGGAGCCGCCCTCAAGCGGCGCGGCGTGCGCGCCGAGAGAGAGGAATGACGCGACCGGCGCGCGGCACGCATCGCGCGGTGCGCGCGGTGCGCTTCGGCTGCTTCGACGCGAGCGCGACGGCGAGGCCGGCGAGCGAGAGGCGCACGCTCTCGCCCGAGCGCTGCACGAGCTCGGCGCGCGCGAGCGAGCCGAGGGCGCGCCGGATGTCGACCGGGTCGGCCCCGACGCGGTGGACGAGATCCGCGAGGGTGGGCGCCGAGCGGCGGCGAGAGAGGAGGAGAAGGACGCGGAGGACGGCGATCTCGGTGCTCATGGAGGGGATGATACGTTCAGCACTGAACACCCGTCCAACTATCGACGACGATTTTTCGTACCTCCTCGGGATCGTTCGTTGATCTGATGTTCAGGTGTTTCAGGTCCGCGGCGTGAAGACGTCGAACCGCGCGCGCTTGCCCGCGGTGGCCGCGATCGTCGCGTCGAAGAGGCGAAGGATCCGCGCCGGATCGCTCGAGTCGCACGTGCGCGAGCGCGTGCAGTAGTCGGCCTGGCCGAGGTGGGGATCGCCCTCGAAGTAGATCTGCGTCGTGAGCAGCGAGCCTCCGCGGGGCGTCAGCACCTTCGCGTGGATGTGGGCGGGGCGAATGCCCGCCGCGTCGCCGTATCGACCGGGCAGGATGGTCTCGAAGCGATAGCGGCCGAGCCGATCGGTCACGACCTTGCCGCGGAGGCGATAGCCGCTGGCGCGACCGTCGAAGTAGTCGCCCGACGCGTCGGCCTGCCAGAGATCGAGGGCGTATCCCTCGAGCGGCGTGCGGCAGTCGGGCCCGAAGAGGCGGCCCTCGACGAGGAGGCGGACGCCGGGCTCGTCGAGCCCCGCGATTCGAAGACTGCGCACGGGCGAGCCGGAGGCGAAGTACGGGCCCTCGGCGTCACGCGTCGTGTGCCGGCAGACACGCGCCTCCTGCTCGTACGCCTCGGCCTCCTCCGTGGGGGCCGCCGAACCTTGCGCCGGATCCGCCGGAAGGGGCTCCTCGTCGTGGTGCTCGTGGTGGGCCTCCGCGGCGCACCCCGCCGTGACGAGAGGGACGGCGGTCAGCCAGGCGAGGAAGTCTCGGCGTGAACGGGAAAACGAGGAAGCAGCTTCGGAACGCATGACGCGCACCATGGCGCGCGATCGCCGTACCGTGAATCGGTATGATCGAAACGCTGTCGTAAACGCCCGCCTGACAATCGCCTTCAGGGCGGAGGGGACAGCTCGTTCAGCAAGAACGACAGCTCGTCGGCGAGCTCGTCGGCGAGCTTGCTCACGGGCTTGCCCGCGCCGTGCCCCGCCTTCGTCTCGACGCGGATCAGGATCGGCCGCGCAGGATCCTTCTGCACCTCCTGCATCCGCGCGGTCATCTTCCGCGCGTGCATCGGATCGACGCGCGAGTCGCTCTCGGCGGTCGTGAAGAGCATCGACGGATAGCGAACGCCCTCGCGAACGCGGTGGTACGGCGAGTACGCGTAGAGGAACTTGAAGTCGGCGGCCTTCTCGGGATCGCCGTACTCCGGCACCCAGAGCTTCGCGATGCGGAAGCGGTGATAGCGGACCATGTCGGTCAGCGGCACGAGCGAGAGCCCGGCGCGGAAGAGCTCCGGCCGCTGCGTCACCGCCGCGGCGACGAGCAGGCCTCCGTTGGATCCGCCGATGACGCCGAGGCGATCGGTGCTCGTGATCTTCTCCGCGACGACCGTCTCGGCGCAGGCGATGAAGTCGTCGAAGACGTTCTGCTTCTTCTCGAGCATCCCCGCCTTGTGCCAGTCTTCGCCGAGCTCGCCGCCGCCGCGCAGGATCGCCGTGACCCAAACCGCGCCGCGCTGGACGCTCGCGAGCGCGCGCGCGCTGAACGCAGGCGTCTGGTTCACGTTGAAGCCGCCGTAGCCGTAGAGGATGGTCGGGTTCGTTCCGTCGCGCTTCATCCCCTTCTTCGCGATGACGAACATGGGCACGCGCGTTCCGTCCTTCGAGACGGCGAACATGCGCTCGACCTCGATGTCCGCGGCCTGGAACTTCGCGCCGACCTTGTCCCAGGGCTCGAGCTTCGCCGGCGGCATGCCCGCCCAACGCGGCGTCAGATCGAGGCGATGCACCTGCGCGGGGACGACGTACGACGTGAAGGAGACGAACGCCTCGTCGCCGTTGTACGCCCCCGTGACGCTCGAGGAGCCGATGCCCGGCAGCGCCACCGGGCCGCGGCTCTTGCCGTCCAGCCCGAAGCGCTCCACGCGCGTCGACGCGTCGTGCATGTACGTCGCGAGGATCTCGTTCTTGGTGACGGCGACGTCGTCGAGCACGTCGGCGCCTTCGGCGATGAGCTCCTTCCACGCCGCGCGCTCGGGTTTGTCGTAGTCGACCGCGTAGAGCTTGTATCGCGGCGCCCCGTCGTTGGTCTGCACGTAGAGGCGCTCGTTGCGCGCGATCGGCTCGAAGATCGCGTGCGGCCCCTTCGCGACGGGCACGAGCTGCCCGGCTTCGCCCTTCGAGAGATCCTTGACGTAGACCTCGCTCTTGTCCCAGCCCATGTGCACGCGCACGACGAGCCAGCGCCCGTTCGGCGAGATCATCACGATGGGGACGTCGGTCTTGTCGCGGCCCTCGCCGAAGACGAGCTTGTCGGTCTTCGGATCGGCGCCGATGACGTGGTGGAAGATCTTCGAGAAGTACTTCTCGTCACCCGGAGGCACGCTGCCCGCGTCGGGGTAGCGCGAGTAGTAGAAGCTCTTGCCGTCGGGCAGCCACGCGACCGACGCGTGGCGCGTGCGCTCGATCTTGTCGGGCAGATCCTTGCCCGTCGTCACGTCGCGGATGAAGAGCGTGCTCTCTTCGCTGCCGGAGTCGCTGCGACCCCACGCGAGCAGCTGCCCGTCCCACGAGGGGAACCACCAGTCGAGCGCCGTCGTTCCGTCGTCGGAGAGCGCGGAGGCGTCGACGAGCACGCGATCCTTCGCGGCGAGCCCGTCGCGCACGTAGAGCGTCGGCTGGTTCTGCGCGCCTTCGCGTCGCGTGTGGAAGTAGCGCGTCGTTCCGATCCGCGTCGTCCGCGCCGCGGGCATGCCCACGTAGCCGATCTGGAGCAGATCCTTGATCTGGCCGCGGAGCGCCTCGCGACCCGCGATCGCATCGACGATCTTCCGCGTTTGGAGGTTCTGTCGATCGGTCCACGCGCGCACCTCGGCGGAGTCGGCCTCCTCGAGCCAGCGGTAGGGATCGGCGATCCGCGTGCCGTGCACGTTGTCGACGACGTCGACCTTTCGGGTCATGGGCCCGTCGCCGCTCGCGCCGGCGAAGGGATTGGCCACTGTGACGGGAGGCACGTTGTAGATCGGCGCCTCGCCGCAGGCAGACGCGACGAGCGCGACGAGCGCGAGGGCGGCGATCGAGCGAATCGAAGGGGAAGCACGCTTCATCGGGGGCAGAGTGTACTCCGGCGTGTTAGTTTCCGCTTCGGATGCGACCGATGGTGCTGCTCTCGAACGACGACGGCCACGCCAGCCGTGGGATCCGCACGCTGCGGGAAGCGCTCGCCGCGTTCGCCGACGTCGTCATCGTCGCGCCCGAGACCGAGCAGAGCGCGACGAGCCACTCGCTCAGCTTGCACCGTCCGCTGCGTACGCGCGAGGTCGAGCCTGGGATCATCGCGATCGACGGGACACCCGCCGACTGCGTCTACGTGGCGCTCCACTCGGAGCGGCGCTTCTTGCCGCGCTGGCCCGATCTGGTCGTCTCGGGGATCAACCGCGGGCTCAACCTCGGCCAAGACGCGTTCTACTCCGGCACGGTCGCGGCCGCGCGCGAAGGCGCCCTCCGAGGCGTCCCCGCGATCGCGTCGAGCGCAGACGTGCGCGCCGATCTCTCGCGCGTGGCGGAGCTCACGACGAAGATCGCGAAGAAGCTCTACGCGATCACCTGCGGCAACCTCGGCCCCGTGCTCCGGAGCGGCCCGTCGCTCGCGCGCAAGACGCCGCTCTTGAACCTCAACGTGCCGCTCGGATGGACCGGCGAGGTGCGCCGCACGCGCCTCGGCGCGAGGCTCTACGAGGAGATCATCGAGTTCAGGACCGATCCTCGCGGCCGCGAGTACCTCTGGCTCGGCGGCCCCGGCGTTCGCCATGAGCGCGACCCCGGCAGCGACACCGACGCGTACGACGACGACGCCGCCTCGATCACGCCGCTCGTGCTCGACATGACGAGCGCCGACGACGAAGGCGTCACCGACAAAGTGCTCGCCGCCCTCGCGTCGAACGCGAAGTGACGCGCCGCCGGCGGCGGCTCGCCTTCCGCCGCCCGATCGGCTAGTCAGCGTTCACCATGCTTTCGGCCGAGACGCTCGCCTACGCGAAGAGCAAGATCCGCGACATCCCCGACTTTCCGACGCCGGGGATCCTCTTCAAGGACATCACCCCGCTCCTCGCCGATCCGCGCGCGTTCCACATCGTGCTCGACTCCATCGCCGAGCGGTTCATCGGCGAGCACGTCGACGCGATCGTCGGCGTCGAGGCCCGGGGCTTCATCTTCGGCGGCGCGCTCGCCGCGCGCCTCAACGCGAGCTTCGTCCCCGCGCGCAAGCCGGGCAAGCTCCCCGCGAAGAGCGATCGCGTCTCGTACAAGACCGAGTACAGCGAGGCGACGCTCGAGATGCACGAGCAGTCGATCCGTCGGGGATCGCGCGTGCTCGTCGTCGACGACGTCCTCGCGACGGGCGGCACGGCGAAGGCCTCGGCCGATCTCGTCGCCACGCAGGGCGGCGAGGTCGTGGCCTACACCTTCGTGATCGAGCTCTCGTTCTTGAAGGGCCGCGCCGTCTTGGCGCCGGGCCGCGTCGAGAGCGTCATCACGTACTGAGGGGCCCGTCCAGGCGCGCTTCCAGGGCGCTCAGCGCGATCGCTGGAGGCGGTGATACGCGTTCTTCGGGCACATGACCGTGGCCGCCGCCGGGAAGCCCACGACCGTCACAATCCCGAAGAGAATCGCAGCAGTACCCGTTCCACCCAGCATCGCGAAGAGGTTGTCGAGGAGCATTCAGGACCTCCGAAGAACGGGCAAAACTTACCGCCCGGCCAGTATGTTTTGGCCAGGTGGCCAGTTTGTCAAGGCTCCGATGTCGATTCTCGTCTCGGCGTTTCGCGCCGATCCCCCGATCGTCAGAGCTCGAAGAGAGCGAGCGAGGTGGCCTCGAGGGCGCGCAGCAGCTCCTCTTCCTCCTCCGGCGGGATCGGATCGACCGAGTGCTGGAGCGAGAGCCCGTCGAGCGTCGCCAGGATCAGCCGCGGCGCCACGGTGAGCGAGACGCGCGGGCGCAGGCCCATCTTGATGAGATGATTGAGCCCGATCTCGATGATCTGCTCGCGCGCCTTGCGGAGCGCGTCGCCGAGGGCCTTCTTGATCGCCTCGTTCTGCCGCGAGAGCGCGTGCAGCTCGGTGAGCACGCGCATCTCCGCGATGCCGTCGCGGCGCACGATCCACATCTCGAGGATCGCGCGGCGGATGCGATCCATCGGCGTGCCCTCGGCGTCGAACACCTCGACCACGCGCGCCTCGATGACCTCGCAGCAGCGATCGAGCACGCGCTGGAGCAGCTCGTCTTTGCTCTCGAAGTGGTAGTGGACGGCGCCCTTGCTCATCCCCGCCGCGTCGGCGATGTCTTGGATGCTCGTCGCGCCGAGGCCGCGCGCGGCCAGCGTCTTGATCGCCGCGTCCAGCACCTGGGCGCGGCTCTCGTCGCTCTTCTTGTAGCGGGAGGTCCGAAGGCGCACGTCACTCACTGGCCACTGGGTCGAAATCTAGCGCCGCGGGGCGCGGCCCTCAAGGCTCGGCGTCGGCCTGCGACTCGGGCTCGGCCTTGGCGGCGGCTTTTTTCTCGGGCTCGGGCTTGGGATCGGGCTTCGCCGCGGGCGCCGCGGCGACCTTCGACGACTTGGCCGGCGGGTCGGACTTCGTGATCTCGCCGCGACGCTTCATCAAGAGGCCGATGAGCGCGAACAGCGCGCCGATGCGCCCGCCGAGCGACGCGCCGCCGCGCAGGCGCGCGAAGGCGAGCGCCATCTGGCGGAGCGTGTCGGTGTACGGATACCACCACACCTCGCGGATCATCGTGTTGCGATCGACGAGGACGAAGCGTGGGCGCGTGAGGTGCTCGAGCGCGAGCGGCGATCCGGTGATGCCCCAGCCCGTCTCGCCGACGCCGCTCCACGGCGCCGAAGGGATCGCGCCGGTGAAGGAGTGGTTGTTGACGGTGACGACGCCCGCGCGGAGCTTCTGCGCGAGGGCTTCGCCGCGACGCACGTCTTTCGTCCACACGCTCGCGGTGAGGCCGTAGCGCGAGGCGTTCGCGCGACGCACGGCTTCGTCGGCGCCTTCGACGGAGGTGATCGGAACGACCGGGCCGAACGTCTCGTCGGCGACGAGCGCGTTGTCGTCGGCGTCGATGCGCACGACCGTGGGGCGGTAGCCGAGCTTCGCCTTCGGATCGTCGACGGCTTCGCCGCCGGTGAGGATCTCTCCCCCGCCCTGCTTCGCCGCCTCGACGTGACGCGCGACGGTGGCGCGCTGCGCGGCGGTCGTGAGAGGCCCCACGTCGTCGCCGAGGCGGAGCGCCTTGGTCTTCGCGACGATCTTGTCGGTGAGCGCCTTCGCGATCTTCGCGTCGGCGTACACGCGCTCGACCGCGCCGCAGTTCTGACCCGCGTTCATCATCGCGCCCCACACGATGCCGTTGGCCGCGCGCTCGAGATCGGCGTCGGCGAGGACGATCGCGGCGTCTTTACCGCCGAGCTCGAGGGCGCAGGGTATGAGCGCGTCGGCGCAAGCGTGCGCGACCTTGCGCCCAGACGTGGGGCTGCCGGTGAAGACGACGAGATCGACCCCGGCCTTGCAGAGCCGCGCGCCCGCCTCGCCGCCACCCTGCACGAGGCTCAAGAGCCCCTCGGGCAAGAGGCCCTCGAAGAGCGCGGCGACCGCCTTGCCGGTCCGCGGCGTGATCTCGCTCGGCTTGAGCACGATCGCGTTGCCCGCCATGAGCGCGGGCACGAGCGTGCGGAGCGGCAGCGCGAACGGGAAGTTCCACGGCATGATGACGCCGATCGTTCCGCGCGGATCGCGGTGGATGAGGCCCGCCTTCTTCGGGTACGCGAGCGCGTCGATCTCCGCCTCGAACGGCTCGAGCTCGTCGGCGAGCGTCTCGGCCCAGTACGCGACGACGTCTGCGCTCGCGAGCACCTCGCCGAGGAGCGCCTCGACGTCGGGCTTGCCCGTCTCTTCGTGAATGACCTTCGCGAGCTCTTCGGCGCGCGTGAGGATGCGCTTCTTGATCGCCGACACGATCTTGACGCGCTTGTGCACGTCGGTCGCCGCCCAGGCGGCCTGCGCCTTCCGCGCCTTGTCGACGATCGCGTCGATCGCGTCGAGCGGCGTCGCCTCGACCGGAGACAAGGCCGCGCCCGTCGCCGGGCTCGTCGTCGCAAACGGGTTCGTGTCGCTCATGAGGTCGGCGCGAACTATACCGGATCCGCCGCGCCTGTCGCTGGCTCCGCGAGGAAGTCGGTCACGTGCCGGGCCACCATGGGGCTGAAGAGGATGGCGAGGTGGGCCACCGCGTCGACCTCGACGTCGCGGCCGCCGCGAAGCACGAGCTGCGACGTCTCCTTCGGGTGAACGATGTTGTCGTGGCTCGAGTAGATCGAGAGACAAGGCACCGCGACCTTGTAGCCGGCGTGGGCCTCGAGCAGCTTCGAACCTCGGCGCAGATCCGTGGCGCCGAAGCCGAGGAGCGGCCCCCTCCACGCGATGCCCGCGTGGGGCGTCGCGATGGTCACGCAGCGCCGGACCTTCAGGCGGCCACGCTGCGCTTCCGCTCGCATCATCTCCATGGCGACGAGGCCGCCCATCGAGTGGCACACGAGGTCGACCGCGGCGCTCCCGGTCTCTTCGCACACGCTCGCGACGAAACGGTCGAGCCGCGCGGCGTTGTTCGCGAGCGACGAGAACCACGGATAGTTGAAGCCGAAGAGCGGCCCGTGCCCGGCGCGCGTCAGCGCGCGCGCGAGCCCGAGGAAGCCCACGCGGTTCTGCATGTAACCGTGCACGAAGACGACGGGCACGCTCCCGCCCGCGCCGCCGCGGAACGCGAACCCGTCCATTCGCCGGCCGACGAAATAGAAGAGCGGCAAGAGCGGCTGGGTGACGCTGGCGAACGCGACCTCACGAAAGAGCTCGCGCAGCGAGACGCCGAGGCGACGCGCGGAAGTGTGCGGCCCCATGAGGAGAAACGAGCCCAGCGCGTACACGATCACGCCCGCGCCGACCGCGAAGACGCCGAGGCCGGTCGCCGCCGCGGCGATCTCGAAGGCGGTTGGCTCGAGGCTCTGCACGGCGCGCTTTATAGTACGCTGCCGCGACCATGTCCGATCTGGCCGCCAAGTTCGAAGACGCACAAGCTCGCGTCAAGAAGCTCTCGAAGACGCCGTCGAACGACGACCTCCTCGAGCTCTATGCACTCTACAAGCAAGCCACGGCCGGCGACGTCGCCGGATCGCGCCCCGGCATGCTCGATCTCAAGGGTCGCGCCAAGTTCGACGCGTGGACGAAGAAGAAGGGCACGAGCAAGGACGACGCGATGACGAAGTACGTCGCGTTCGTCGACGAGCTCGCCGGCTGACCGCACACGGGTCAGTGGCCTCCGCCGCCTTTGACCTCGGTGCACAGCGAGAGGATCGTCTTCTTCGCGTCGCCGAGGACCATCATCGTGTTGGCGAGGAAGAAGAGCTCGTTGTCGACGCCTGAGAATCCGGTGTTCATGCTGCGCTTGAGGACGATGACGCTGCGCGCGAGCTCGACGTTGAAGACGGGCATGCCGTAGATCGGGCTCGACGTGTCGGTCTTCGCGCCGGGGTTGACGACGTCGTTCGCGCCGACGACGAGGACCGCGTCGGTCCGCGCGAAGTCGTCGTTGATCATGTCGAGATCGAAGAGCGCGTCGTACGGGACGTTGGCCTCCGCGAGGAGCACGTTCATGTGGCCCGGCATGCGGCCGGCGACAGGGTGGATGGCGTACTTGACCTCGGTGCCGCGCTTCTCGAGCGCGGCGGCGAGATCGCGGACGGCGTGCTGCGCCTGCGAGACCGCCATGCCGTAGCCGGGGACGACGATCACCGACTGCGACGCGACGAGGACGGCGGCGGCGTCTTCGACCGTCGCTTCGTTGTAGCCCTTCGCCGGGCCGCCGGCGGTCGGCGCGGCGGTGCCGTCGGCCGTGCCGAACGCGCCGAAGACGATGTTCGAGAACGAGCGGTTCATCGCCTTGCTCATCATCATCGAGAGGATGAAGCCCGACGATCCGTCGAGCGCTCCCGAGATGATGAGGATGTTGCTCTTGAGCGCGAAGCCGGTCGCGCAGGCGGCGAGACCCGCGTACGAGTTGAGCAGCGAGATGACGACGGGCATGTCGGCGCCGCCGATCGGGAGCACCGCCATCACGCCGAGCGAGAGGCCCGAGCCCACCATCGCGAAGAACATCCACGCAGGCGCCGTCTCGGGGAACGCGACTTGATAGCCGAGGAGGCCGAGCGTCCCGAAGAAGAGCCCGATGTTCATCAGGTTCTGGCCCTTCCAGGTCACCGGCGCGCCGGTGATCACGCCCTGGAGCTTGCCGAACGCCATGATGCTGCCGGTGAACGTCAGCGAGCCGAGGAAGACCTCGAAGCCGAGCGCGCCCATCGTCAGCCGACTCATGCCGTGCTCGACGACGGCCGCCGCCCCCGAGAGGTCGCGGAGCTTGTGATACTCGGTGACGCCGACGAGCGCCGTGGCGAGACCGCCGAACGCGTGCGAGAACGCGATGCGCTCCGGCATCTTCGTCATCGGGATGCGCAGCGAGATCGCCGTGCCGATGAGCGACCCGAGGAGCAGGCCGGCGATGATCCACTCGTAGCTGACGATCTCGGTCTTCATCAGGGTCGCGATGACCGCGATGAGCATGCCGAGCTCGCCGAGGAAGACGCCGCGGCGCCCCTGCTCCGGCGACGAGAGGCCGCGGAGGCAGAGGATGAAGAGGACGGACGAGACGAGATAGGCGAGGTTGACGAGCTGAACCTGCGCGAACGCTTGCTCTCGCATGGCTAGGCCTTCTCTTTGGAGGGCGCGGGCCCCTTCTTGAACATGCGGAGCATGCGGTCGGTGATCATGAAGCCGCCGACCACGTTGATCGTCGCCGCGGTCACCGCGACGAAGCCGAGGACGCTCGAGAGCAAGTCGTGGTGCGAGCCCGCGGCGACGAGCGAGCCGACGAGCGAGATGCCGCTGATCGCGTTCGTGCCGCTCATGAGCGGCGTGTGGAGGAGCGGCGGGACGCGCGAGATGACCTGGTAGCCGACGAACGTCGCCAGAACGAAGATGTACAGGTTGAAGATGAGATCTTCACTCACGTCGCACCTCCGGCCACCGCCTCTTTGACGCGGTCTTGGACGATCTCGCCGCCGTGGGTGATGAGGCAGCCCTTGGTGATCTCGTCTTTGTCGTCGATCTTCAGCGCGCCGTCTTTGCTCACGTGGAAGAGCAGCTTCTCCATGTTGCGCGACCACATCTGGCTCGCGTGCACCGCGAGGTTGCTGGGCAGATCCACCGCGCCGACGATGCTGACGCCGTGCTTCACCACGGTCTTGCCCGCCTCGGAGCCCTCGCAGTTGCCGCCTTGCTCGGCCGCCAGATCGACGATGACCGATCCCGGCTTCATCGCCGCGATCATCGCGTCGGTGACGAGCACCGGCGCCTTCTTGCCGGGGATGAGCGCGGTGCAGATCACCGCGTCGGCCTTCGCCACGTGCTTGGCGATCGCGTCGGCCTGCTTCTGCTTGTAGGCCTCCGAGACCTCCTTCGCGTAGCCGCCGGCCGTCTGCGCGTCTTCGTCGGAGTCGACCTCGACGAACTTCGCCCCGAGGCTCTCGACCTGCTCCTTGACGACCTTGCGGACGTCGAACGCCTCGACGCGCGCGCCGAGGCGCTTGCCCGTGCCGATCGCGGAGAGGCCCGCGACGCCGGCGCCGAGGACGAGGAGCGTCGCCGGCGCGATCGTGCCCGCCGCGGTGATGAGCATCGGGAAGAAGCGCGGCAAGAGACCCGCGGCGTGGACCACCGCGTGATAGCCGGCCGCCGTCGCCTGCGACGACAGCACGTCCATCATCTGGGCGACGGTCGTGCGCGGAATGAAGTCGACGGCGAAGGCCGTCACCTTCTTCGCGGCGAGCGCCTTCACCAGCTCGTGGTTCACGAGCGGCAAGAGCGGCGCGAAGAGCGTCGAGCCTTCCTTCAGACCGTTCACCTCTTCGATCGTCGGCACGCGGAGACGCATCACCGCGTCGGCCGCGGCGATCGTCTCCGCCGCGCCAGGCTCGACCTTCGCGCCCTCCTTCGTGTAGTCGGCGTCGCTCGCGAGCGCCCGCTCCCCCGCCCCGCTCTCCACCACGACTTCGATCTTCTTCTGCCCGAGCCGCTTCACCGAGTCGGGCACAATCGGAACTCGTCGTTCGTGGACAGCCGCCTCCTTCAGCACCGCTATTCGCATCCCGACGCCGACCTTACACCAGGTGGGCGCGGCCGCGCGATGCTAGGCTCTCGGCATGGAAGTGACCGCGTCGATGGGGCCGGCCTGGGAGCAGATGAAGCGCGTCCTGTTCAGGCCTTTCAATCTCGGCACCTGGTTCTCCTTCGGCTTCATCTTCTTCCTGCAGAGCTGCCTCGAGGGCGGCGGGGGAAACAACTTCAACGTCCCGAGCGGCAACGGCGGGGGCGGGTCGAATCACGGCAGCGACGACTCGATCTCGGGGATCCTCGGGACGATCGCGCACCGGCCCTCGTCGCCCCTCGAGCTCCTCGACGACTCGATGCTGGGGATCATCGTCGCGGTCACCGTCGTGGTCGCGATCCCGATGCTCATCCTCATGTACTGGCTCGGAACGCGCGGGCAGATGATGGCGATCCGCGCCGTCGCCACGGGCCAGGCCGACATCGGCGACGCCTGGCGCAACACGCGTGAGGCGGGCGGCCGCCTCTTCAAGTTCTATCTCGCGCTCTTCGGCATCGGCTTCGTGATGTTCGTGCCGCTCGCGGGCGCCGGCGCGCTCCTGGTGATCCCCGTGATCCGCGAAGGCGGGAGGCTGACCGACGCGCTGCCGGTGCTCCTCGGTCTCGGCTTCGTCGCTCTCCTCTTCGTCGTGCCCCTCATGGTGGTGGGCGCGATGTCGCGCAACTTCGTGTCGCCGATCATGCTCAAGCACGGTCTTGGCGCGCGCGACGCGTGGAAGCGCTTCTGGGCGGTCGGCCGCGATCACGTGGGCGGCATCATCGTCTTCTTCCTCCTCCGCTTCGTCGTCGGGATCGGCGCGACGTTCGTCGGGCTCTTGGCCGGCGTGCTGACATGCTGCCTCGGCCTGCTGCCCGTCTTGCACCAGACGCTGATGGCGCCGTACTACGTGTTCGAGCGCGCGTGGACGCTCGAGGTGCTCGCGTCGATGAGCGCCGACTTCGATCTCCGCGGAGGGCCGCCGCAGGCGCCCATGCCGTATCCCGATCCGAGCGCCTATGCGGCGCCTCCGGGCGCGAACCCCTACGTCCCCAGCGACAATCCGTACGCGCCGCCCGGCGGCGGTTACGGCGGACCGCCCCCCGGCGGATTCGGTGGACCCACATGACCGACATGCAATCGCTCTACCGAGATCACGTCGCGATCGTCGAAGCGCGCTACGCCTCGGCGCTCGCCGAGGCGGGCTTCGACGCCGTCATCGTCCACTCCGGCACGCCGAAGAAGCGGACGGAGTTCGACGATCAGTTCTTCCCCTTGCGGCCGACGCCCGAGTTTCACCTCTGGGCGCCGCTCATGGAGCCGGATTGCTTCGTCGTCTTCGAGACGGGCAAGCAAACCGTGCTCGTGTGGCCGGAGAACACGAGCTTCTGGGAGCGGCCGGCGCCGCCCGAAGCGACGTACTTCACGACCGCGCTCGACGTGCGCCGCGTCGAGGCGCCGGAGATCCCTTCGAAGAAGCGCGTCGCGTGGATCGGCGAAGACGTCGCGCGCGCGGGCAAGCTCGGGATCGAAGGCGATCACGTCAACCCGCCGAAGCTCGTCGCTGCGCTCGATCGCGGCCGCGTGCGGAAGACGCCGTACGAGATCCAGTGTCTCGCCGAAGCCAACCGCATCGCCGCGCTCGGTCATCGCGCGGTGCTCGCCGCGTTCGAAGGCGGCGGGAGATCCGAGCTCGAGCTCCACCTCGCGTTCCTGCAAGCGACGCGGCAAGACGATCAGGAGACGCCGTACAAGAACATCGTCGCCACCGGGCGCAACGGCGCGGTGCTCCACCACGTGAGCTACGGGCGCGACGAGACGCGCGCCGCGTCGCTCCTGCTCGACGCGGGCGCGACGTACATGGGCTACTGCTCCGACATCACCCGCACGTGGGTGAAGGCGAAGGCCGGCACGGGCGGGAGCGCCGGGGGCACGTTCGCCGGGATCGTGACGGCGTTCGAGGCGATGCAGCAGCGCCTCGTGGCGAAGGTCGCCGTCGGCATGCCCTACGAAGCGCTGCACGACGAGTCGCATCGCCAGGTGAGCGCCATCTTGAAGGAGGCGGGCCTCGCGCGCGGATCGATCGAAGAGATCGATCAGAAGGGCGTGAGCCGCGCGTTCTTCCCGCACGGGCTCGGGCACTCGCTCGGCCTCGTGACGCACGACGTCGGCTGCGCGAGCGTCAAGCCGCGGCCCGACAACCCGTTCCTCCGCAACACCGAGGTGATCGCGGAGGGCCAGGTGTTCACGATCGAGCCGGGCCTCTACTTCATCGACGGGCTCCTCGCAGCGCTGCGCGACGAGCCCGAAGGAAAGATGGTCGACTGGAACCTCGTCGAAGCGCTCGCGCCCTTCGGCGGGATACGCATCGAAGACGACGTGCTCGTGCTCGATCGCGGGGTGCGCAACTTCACGCGCGAAGTCCTGCCCACCGGCGGCGCGGCCGTGTGAGCGGGCGCCCGCGCGCGATGACGCCGTCGATCGCGCCGAGGACGAGACGCGCGTCGCCCGTGAGGTAGCGCGGCGCGCACTCGGCGCCGACGACGCCGGCGCGCGCGATCTCGGCGAGCGCGGAGGTCGCGTGCTGCATCTGGATCCCGGCGCGATCGGCGCGAACGTCGCGACCGCGCTTCAGGTCGACCGCGATCGCGACGCGGCGCGAAGGATCGGGCATCGAGACGTCGACGACGACGAAGTCGCCGCCGAAGGCGCGCTGGTTCACGCGGTAGATCCAGAGGTGCGTGCGCGCGGCGAGGGCGCGCGCGAACGCGAGCTCGTCGTCCTTGAACGCGAAGGCGTGGACGAGCGCGAGCCACCCGCCGTGGCGGGCGTCGAGGCGCGCGAGGAGACGTGTGACGACGTCGCGACGCGCGAGCGAAGCGCGCGAGAGACGAAGAACGAGATGGCTACGCATGGTCGAACCGATCGCTGGGGTCTCGAGAAAAAAGACCGCCGGCAAGAGTGGAGCGACGAGGGTCTTTCGACCCCGGCTGGCGCATCGACGCGCTCCTCTCGGAGCGCGCCCGCTCGCCACGCGCGAGCTCGCGAGGAGGCCTCACGGCGCGCGCTTTCGCAGCTTCGTCGTCAGCGCGCCTCTCGGCGCGCTCGCTTCCAGACGAAGGGAGCTACCTTCGAACCGCTAATGTAGTCGCTGACCGGCATCCGGCGGCAGACACGGAGCTTCAGTTCGCGTAGCGCATGGCGAGCGCGAAGGTGGCCACGCCTCACGGCGCGGTCAAGGCCGCGCTCACTTCTTCTCGAGATCGATCGACGCCGAGTTGATGCAGTAGCGGAGGCCGCCCTTGTCGCGCGGGCCGTCTTCGAAGACGTGACCGAGGTGCGCGCCGCAGTCGGCGCAGTGGACCTCGGTGCGCGTCATGAAGTGAGACCGGTCGACCTCCTCCGCGATGTTCTCCGCCTTCGCCGGCTGGGTGAAGCTCGGCCAGCCGCTGCCGGAGTCGAACTTGTCGTCGGAGCGGAAGAGCTCGGCCTTGCACGCGGCGCAGCGGTACATGCCGGCGTCGTGGCAATCCCAGTACTTGCCGGTGAACGCGCGCTCCGTCCCCTTCTTGCGCATGATCTCGTACTGCTCGGGCGACAGCTCGGCCTTCCACTCCGCGTCGGACTTCTCCACCTTCGGCATGGTGGAGAAGCTTAACCCGGGATATCGAGTTGCGCGATCTTCAGCTCGCGATGCTCTCGTCGTCGACGGCGGTCGCGCCTTCCTTCGGGACGATGCCGCTCGACCGATGCGCGCCGCAGAGGCCGATGGTCTTCGCCGCGTCGTCGAAGGCGACCGCACGGCAGCGATGGCAGACGAAGAGCTCGGCGTACGCGTAGGGCGTGTTGAGATAGTCGGCGACGAAGAGCGACTTGACGCGATCTTCCAGCGTCGTGCGCGCGCCGTCGACCGGATACCAGGCGGGGCGCCCTTCGACGTCGGTCGCCTTCTTCACGTGCCCGCGCTCCACCGCCTCGGCGGCGAAGTCGAGCGCGCCGCAATCGAGCGACGCCTCTTCGAGCTCCGCGAGCACGCGGCTCCGCGCGTGTTCCACGAGATCGACGAGCGTCTCGTCGGCGATCTCCTCGGCGCCGATGACGGCGAAGCGCTCGCCGTGCATCGTGTGCCGCGTCGCGCGCGCATAAGGGCCGGTGAGCCAGAGCGCGAGATCGAGCTTGTCCCAACCGGAGGCCGCGCCGGACATGAAGGCGAGCGCCGCTTCGCGCGCCTCGAGGCTCACGCTCTCCCGCGTCGCGTCGCCGTCGAGCCGCTCGGGGCCGCGGCCTTTGTTGTAAGCCTTCACGTATTCCAAGGGAGCGTCCTTCCGCCTCGGCGCCGTCCCTAACACAGTGAGGCTTCATGTCCAGGACCCGAAGCCCTCGGGACGATAGAATCGGTCGCGTGCCCCGATACGCGACCGCTCCTTCGCGCGCGCTGACCGTCCTCCTCGCGTGCATCCTCGCGGTGATGGCCTCCTCGTGCCGCGCGCCGAAGCCGAGCGGCGGCGGATTGGCGCGCATCCGCGCCGCAGGCGTCCTGAAGTGGGGCGGCGACATCCAGGGCGGCGAGCCGTACGTCTATCCCGATCCCGCGAGCCCCGAGAAGCTGATCGGGTTCGAGGTCGATCTCGCCGAAGCGCTCGCGCGCGAGCTCGGCGTGCGCGCGGAGCTCGTGCAGAACGACTGGTCGAACCTCGTCCCCTCGCTCGAGCGAGGGACGTTCGACGTCGTGATGAACGGGCTCGAGGTGACCGAGGCGCGCGCGGGGCGCGTGCTCTTCACGCGGCCGTATTACGTCTTCGCCGAGCGCCTGATGGCGCGGCGCGGCGACGACACCATCAAGGCCGATCTCGCCTCGCTCGAGGGGCGTCGCGTGGGCACGCTCGCGAACAGCCTCGCGTTCGAGATGCTGCGCGGCCGCGCCGAGACCGTGCTCTACGAAGGCGTCGAGGAGCCGTACGCCGATCTGCTCTCGAAGCGGACCGACGCCGTGCTCCTCGACGACATCATCGCGACGCGCTACGGCGCGCCGAAGGAGGGCCTCGCGACCGTCGGCGATCTGCGCGACGGGTACTACGCGATCGCCGTCCGCCCGAGCGATCCCGACGTCAAGGAGGCGCTCGACGAGGCGCTCGAGAAGATCGCGAAGCGCGGCGAGCTCCGCGCGATCCTCGACAAGGGCCGCTTGTGGAACGATCGCCAGGCGCGCCTCCTCACGTGGAGCGAGGCCGATCAGGCGCAGATGCTCGGCAAGCCGCCGCCGCCTCCGGCGCTCGGCCCGCAGCACGTCGGCCTCTTCCTCAAGGGCGCGGGGATCACGCTCGTCGTGTCGGCCCTCGCGATGGCGATCGCGATCCCGCTCGGCCTCGCGCTCTCGCTCTTGCGGGTGTACGGCGGCGGCCTCTCACGACGTGCGGCGGGCGCCTACATCGAGATCTATCGAGGAACGCCGGTCCTCCTCCAGCTCTACCTCCTCTATTACGGCCTCGCCCCCGTGCTGAAGCTCGACGCGCTCACGGCGGCGGTCATCGGCCTCGGGATGAACTACGCCGCGTACGAGGCGGAGGTCTATCGCGCGGGCATGCAGGCGGTGCCGAAGGCGCAGATGGAGGCCGCCCTCTCGCTCGGGATGACGACGGGCCTCGCGCTCCGTCGCGTGATCGTGCCGCAGGCGGTGCGCTTCGCGATCCCGAACGTCACCAATGACTTCATCGCGCTCTTGAAAGACAGCTCGCTCGTGAGCGTCATCACGGTGGTCGAGCTCACCAAGCAGATGACCATCACGGCCGTCGACGTGAGATCGTGGCTCGGCCCCGGGCTCGCGTGCGCCGCGCTCTACTTCGCGATGAGCTACCCGCTCGGCGTGCTCGCGAGGCGGCTCGAGCGAAAGCTCGACGGCGAGCGCGATCGCGAGGGTGAGGCATGATCACCGTCGAGAAGGTCTCGAAGCGACGCGGCAGCCGCGTCATCCTGAACGAGGTCTCCGTGACCTTCGAGCGCGGCAAGGTCACGTCGGTCGCCGGCTCCTCGGGCAGCGGCAAGACGACGCTCCTCCGCTGCATCAACGGCCTCGAGCGCTTCGACACGGGAACGATCCGCGTCGGCGATCACGAGATCGCGCCGCTCGCGACGGGCGCGGCCGAGCGCAAGACGGCGGAGACGCTCCGGCGCGTGCGGCTCGAGGTGGGCATGGTCTTCCAGCAGTACGGCCTCTTCTCCCACATGACCGCCCTCGGCAACGTGATGGAGGCGCCGATCCACGTCAAAGGCGTCGCCGAGCGTCAGGCGCGCGAGCGCGCAGAGGCGCTCCTCGATCAGGTCGGCCTCTCGCACCGGCGGGGCGCGTTCCCGCGCGAGCTCTCCGGAGGCGAGCAGCAGCGCGTCGCGATCGCGCGCGCGCTCGCGATGGAGCCGAAGGCGCTCCTGCTCGACGAGCCGACGGCCGCGCTCGATCCGGAGCGCAAGGCCGAGATCGTCAAGGTGCTCGAGCGCCTCGCGAAGGCGGGCACGACCATGGTGATCGTCACGCACGAGCCCGCGGTCGTGCAGGGCGTGGCCGATCGCGCGATCGTCCTCGCCCGAGGTCGCCTCGAGGCTTGAGCGCGAGCCTTCGAGCGCGGCGTCGTGCCGTCTGGCCAACCGGCACGATCGGCCGCACCTTGCGAGGCGATGATGGCGCGACCTGCCGACATCTGGGGCCTGCTCATGATCGCCGCGGCGAGCTTCGCCGCGTTCGCGCTCCTCGCGGTGAGCGCGTTCTCGCTCTGGCGCCAGCGGGCGCGCGCCCGCTGAGCGCGTCGGAAGAGGCCGATCGAACGGCGCCCAGATTTCCCCGATCCCCGATATCATGACGTAACCATCGGTGGACGCCGGGACCGTCATCGGGCAACGCTTCGAGATCGAGCGGCGCGTGAGCGCAGGCGGCATGTCCGCCGTGTTCCGTGCGGTCGATCTGCGGCTCGGCGGCGTGGTCGCGGTGAAGGTGCTCTACGGCCGCGACGCGGGTGAGCACAGAGAGCGCCTCTACCGCGAAGCGCGCATCCTCGAGAAGCTCAGTCACCCTGGCATCGTCAAGCACGTCGGCCACGGCGAGACGGAGCGCGGCGAGCCCTTCCTCGCCATGGAGTGGATCAGCGGCGAGACGCTCGGCAAGCGCCTCGCGCGCACCGGCCTCACGATGGGCGAGGCCGTTCGCATGGTCACGCGCGTCGCCGAGACGCTCGCGGTCGCTCACTCGAAGGGCATCATCCACCGCGACATCAAGCCGGGCAATTTGATCCTGCGCGATCAAGACGTCGAGCGGCCCGCGCTCATCGACTTCGGCATCGCGCGCATGGGTCTCGGCGCGAGCGCGATCACGAACACCGGCGTCATGCTCGGCACGCTCGGCTACATGGCGCCCGAGCAGGCGCGCGGCACCAAGCAGCTCGACGCGCGCGCCGACGTCTTCGCGCTCGGCAGCGTCCTCTTCAAGTGCATCACCGGTCTGCCCGCGTTCGCCGGAGAAGACGAGATCGCGATCCTCGCGAAGATGCTCTTCGAGGCGCCGCCGCGCGTCCGCGACATCCGCAAAGACGTCCCGCCCGCGCTCGACGAGCTGCTCGCGCGCATGCTCTCGCGCGATCCGCTCCAGCGACCGACCGACGGAGGCGTCGTGGCCGCCGAGCTCGCCGCGCTCGGGCCGCTCGACAACGCAGGCACGCTCCAGACGCGCGAGACCTCGACGCACGCCGACGTCATCACGCGCGGCGAGCAGCGCCTCGTGAGCGTCGTCGCCGTCGCCTCCCACCAGGCGGAGGACGACGAGGAGTCGACGATCGTAGACGGCACGTGGCAGGGCATGAAGTCGCTCTCGGGCCGACTTCGCGCCGCGATCCAACCTTTCGGCGCGCAGCTCGAGTCGATGGCGAGCGGCATGATCGTCGTCACCCTCCCCGGCCGCCACAGCGCGACCGACCAAGCGACCCGCGCGGCGCGCTGCGTCCTCGCGATGCGCGCCGCGGCGCCGAACGTCCCGATGGTGCTCGCGACCGGGCGCGCGGTGCTCGAAGAGCGCCTGCCGATCGGCGACGCCGTCGATCGCGCCATCCGCATGCTCAAGGCCCACCAGGCCGACGACGTCGCGTACCTCGCTTCGGGCAAGAAGCACCCGATCCACGTCGACGAGGTCACGGCGGGCCTCCTCGACTCGCGCTTCACCGTGCGCGGCGACGGCAGCGGCCTCGAGCTCGTGGGCGAGCAGGCCGCGGCCGACGCGGGCCGCATGCTCCTCGGCAAGCCCACGCCGTGCGTGGGCCGAGAGCGCGAGCTCGTCATGCTCGAAGGCTACTTCGCCGAGTGCGTCGCCGACGACGTCGCGCGCGTCGTGCTCGTCACCGCGCCCGCGGGCGTCGGCAAGTCGCGCCTTCGGTACGAGCTCTTGCGCATGCTCCGCCATCGCGGCGATCCCCACGAGGTGTGGACGAGCCGCGGCGATCCGATGCGCGCGGGATCTCCGTTCGGCTTGCTCGCGCAGGTGATCCGATCGGCCGCCGGCGCGCAAGACGGCGAGCCGCCGCGCGTCCAGCGAGAGAAGATCCGCGCGCGCGTCGCGCGACACGTCAACCAGCGCGACAGCGCGCGCGTGACGCAGTTCCTCGCCGAGATCCTCGGCGTCTCGATGCCCGAGGAAGACGACGTGCAGCTCCGCGCGGCGCGCCACGATCCGATCCTCATGGGCGACCAGATGCGCCGCGCGTTCGAGGACTGGCTCGGCGCGGAGTGCGAAGGCGGGCCCGTCGTGCTCGTGCTCGAAGATCTCCACTGGGGCGACCTGCCGAGCGTGAAGTTCGTCGACTCCGCGCTGCGCACCCTCACCGACAAGCCGCTCATGGTGCTGGCCCTCGCGCGGCCCGAGGTCAAAGATCTCTTCCCCGACATCTTCGCCGAGCGCGGCGTGCAGGAGCTGCGCCTGAAGGAGCTGTCGAAGAAGGCGAGCGAGAAGCTCGTGCGGCAGGTGCTCGGCGAGTCGACGACCGAAGACGTCGTCAACCAGATCGTCGCGACGGCGGGCGGCAACGCGTTCTACCTCGAGGAGCTCATTCGCTCGGTGTCGATGTCGTGGGTGGGCGTTCCCGCCGCGAGCGCGCTGCGCGCGCGACCCGACGGGAGCAGCGTGCGCCCGAGCCTCGACGGGCGTCGCGGCAGCCTCTCGCCGATGGCGCTCCCCGAGACCGTCCTCACGATGGTGCAAGCGCGCCTCGAGGCCCTCGAGCCCGAGGCGCGCCGCGTGCTCCGCGCCGCGAGCGTCTTCGGCCAGACGTTCTGGCGCGGGGGCGTCGTCGCGCTGCTCGCGCAGGAAGACAGCGACGCGCACGTCAACGCCTGGCTCGACGAGCTGTGCGTGCGCGAGATCGTGACGCGCCGCGAGCAGCCGAAGTTCCGCGGCGAGCAGGAGTACATCTTCCGCCACGCGTTCGTCGCCGAGGCGGCGTACACGATGCTGACGGACAAGGATCGCACGATCGGCCACAAGCTCGCGGCCCAGTGGCTCGAGAAGGTCGGCGAGAGCGAGGCGGTGGTGCTCGCCGAGCACCTCGAGCGCGGCGGCGAGCCGAAGCGCGCGATCACCTTCTACCGCCGCGCGGCGGCGCAGGCCCTCGAAGGCAACGACCTCGGCGCGTGTCTGCTCCGCGCCGATCGCGGCATCGCGTGCGGCGCGGAGGGCGAGGTGCTCGGGCGCCTCCTGCTCCGCAAGTCGGAGGCGCATCGCTGGCGCGGCGAGAACGTCCTCGCCAAGGAGTGCGCGGAGAGCTCGCTCAAGCTCTTGCCGCGCGGCGGGCGTCGCTGGTTCCTCGCCGCGGGCGAGGCCGTCGAGGCTTGCGCGCGCCTCGGCGATGAAGGCGATCTCCATCGCTCGGTCGACGAGCTCTGCGACGTGAGCTCCGCGGGCGAGCTCAGCGCGCCTCACCTCGTCGCGCTGACGCGCGCGGCGTGCGTGCTGATGCAAGCGGGCAACTACCCGTCGGCCGACGATCTGTTGCGCACGATCGACGCGGCCTACGAGCATGGGCGCAAAGACGACGAGGATCCGCTCGCGGTCGCGCACGTGTATCGCACGCGCGCTTACCGCGCCCACGTCGGCGGCGACGCGGCCTCCGCGCTCTCGCTCTACAACGTCGCGATCGCGAACTTCGAGCAGGCGGGCGACACGCGCGCGGCGTGCCGTCACCTCGTGAGCGCGGCGGCGGCCTGCATCGAGCTCGGCGCGTACGCCGACGCCGAGCGCGCGCTCGGCGACGCGCTCGCCTCGGCCGAGAGGATGGGCCTCTCGGTCGTGACCGCGAGCGCGTGGCACCACCTCGGGATGCTCCTCGCGCGCCTGGGAGACACGAAGACGGCGGTCGCGCGCGAGGACGCGGCGATCGAGGCCTTCGTCGCCCAGGGCGATCGGCGCATGGAAGCGGCCGCGCGGCTCTATCGCGCGCTCTTCCTCTCGATGGACGATCAGCTCGATCGCGCCGCGCGCGAGACGAACGCGGCGATCGAGGTCGCCGGGCTCACGCCGCCGCTCCGCGCGTACGCCCTCGCGGTGCTCGGACGGATCCACCTGCTCGAGAGCGCGCCCGATCGCGCCGAGGCGCCGGCGCGCGAGGCGATGAGCATGCTCGACGCGCTCGGCGGCGTCGAGGAGGGCGAGTCGTACGTGCGCTTGACGTTCGCCGAGGCCCTCGACGCGACGGGCGATCACGAAGCCGCCCGCGACGCGATCGCGACGGCGCGCGTGCGGATCCTCGAGCGCGCCGCGATGATCCGCGATCCCTTGTGGAAGGACAGCTTCCTCGAGAAGGTGCGGGAGAACTCGCGCACGCTGGAGCTCGCGAGGCAATGGCGGGTGGCTTAGGACGCGGGTGCGCTCCAATGTCGTCTTAACGAAGTCCTTATGCCAATGCGCCAGCGGGGCCTGGACGCGGCGCGACCTGCGCCGTACATCGGGGGGTGATCAGCCATGGGTGCGAGGCCGGATCCCGACGCGCTGCTCGCGCGGATCAGCGAAGGCGAGCGCCGCGCGCGGCGCGGCAAGCTGACCGTCTTCTTCGGCGCCGCACCAGGCGTGGGCAAGACCTACGCGATGCTCGAGGCCGCCCGCTTCGAGCGCGAAGACGGCCGCGACGTGGTCGTCGGGATCGTCGAGACGCACGGCCGCTACGACACCGGCGCGTTGCTCCTCGGCCTCGAGATCCTTCCGCGCCGAAAGTTCGAGCACAAAGGCGTGCTCCTCCAGGAGCTCGACGTCGACGCGTGCCTCGCGCGCCGCCCCGGCGTCGTCCTCGTCGACGAGCTCGCCCACACCAACGCGGAGGGCTCACGCCACACGAAGCGATGGCACGACGTCGACGAGCTCCTCGACGCCGGCATCGACGTCTACACGACGCTCAACGTCCAGCACCTCGAGAGCCTCAACGACGTCGTCGCGCAGATCACGCACGTCGTCGTCCGCGAGACGGTGCCCGACTCGGTGCTCGACGAGGCCGACGAGATCAGGCTCATCGATCTGCCGATCGACGAGCTCCTCGAGCGCCTCAGGCAGGGCAAGGTGTACGTCCCGGCGCAGGCGGAGATCGCGAGCGAGCACTTCTTCCGCCCGGGCAACCTCATCGCGCTGCGCGAGCTCGCGCTGCGCATCACCGCGCAGGCGGTCGACGCCCAGATGCGTCGCTACAAAGAGGAGCACGGGATCGAGAGCACGTGGGCCGCGACCGAGCGCGTGCTCGTGTGCGTGAGCCCGAGCCCCGCCTCGTCGCGCCTCGTGCGCGGGGCGCGGCGCCTCGCGGGCAGCTTGCACGCGGATTGGATCGCCGCGTTCGTCGAGACGAGCGCCCTCAGGCTCACGTCGCAGGATCGCGCGCGCGTGGCCCGGCACCTCCAGCTCGCGCGCACGCTCGGCGCCGAGAGCGTGACCCTCTCGGGCGAGAACGGCGCCGAGGAGGTGATCCGCTTCGCGCGCCAGCGCAACGTCACCCGCATCGTCGTGGGCAAGCCCACGCATGCCACGTGGCGCGATCGCCTCCGCGGCTCGTTCCTCGACGCCGTCGTGCGCCTGAGCGGAGACATCGACGTCCACGTCATCTCGGGCAGGAGCGACGCGCCTCGCGATCGCACATCGCCCGAGCTTCCAGCCGCGCCGTCTCCCGCGGCCGGGTTCGTCACGGGAGCGATCGCGACCGCGATCGCGACGCTCGCGGGCATCGAGGTCATCGGGCGGCAGCACGCCGACGTGATGATGCTCTACATGCTGGCGATCGTGCTCGTGTCGCTCCGATGGGGCACGCGCGCGTCGATCTTCACCGCGATCCTTTCGGCGCTCTCCTTCGACTTCTTCTTCGTGCCGCCGTACTACACGTTCGCCGTCGCCGACGTGCGCCACGTCGTCACGTTCGCCATCATGGTCCTCGTGGGCCTCGTCGTGAGCGGCCTCGCCACGCGCGTGAAGAACCAGGCGGAGGCGGCGCGCCAGCGCGAGGTTAGGACGGCGAGCCTCTACGCGCTGAGCCGCGCGCTCGCCGCCGCAAAGACGCGCCAGGAGATCATCGTCGCGGGCACCAAGCACGTCCAAGAGGTCTTCGGCGGCAAGACCGCCGCGCTCCTGCCCGGCGCCGACGGCGCGCTCTCTTCGCGGGTCGACGAGCCGTGGACGTACCCCGTCGACGACAAGGAGCGAGGCGTCGCCGAGTGGGTCTGGCACCACGGTCGACCCGCAGGCGCGGGATCGGACACGCTGCCTTCGGCGAGCGCGCTCTACGTTCCGCTCGAGGGCCGAGACGGGCGGCTGGGCGTGCTCGGCATCGTCCCTCCGCGACCAGACATCCTCTCCCACGATCAAGAGCGCCGCCACCTCGAGGCGTTCACCGGCCTCATCAGCGCCGCGCTCGATCGCGCGCGTCTCGCGACGCAAGCGCAGGAAGCGCAGCTCCGCGTGGAGGCCGAGCAGCTCCGCAACTCGCTCCTCTCCTCGGTCTCGCACGATCTCCGAACGCCGCTCGCGGTCATCGCCGGGGCCGCGACGACGCTCTCCGACGAAGGTCTCGCGCCGACCGCTCGCCACGATCTCGCGGAGACGGTCGTGCAAGAGGCCGAGCGCCTCAACCGCCTCGTGCGAAACCTCCTCGACATGACGCGCGTGGAGGCGGGCGCGCTGATCATCAAGAAGGAGTGGCAGCCGATCGAAGAGGTGGTGGGCGCCGCGCTCGGCGCGGTGGAGAGCGTGCTCGGCTCGCGCCCGGTGAAGACCGACATCCCTGCCGATCTGCTGGCGCCGTTCGACGCCGTCCTCGTCCAGCAGGCCCTCGTGAACCTCCTCGAGAACGCGGCGCGCTACGGCGGCGCCGACGGGCCGATCGAGATCCGCGCGCGCCGCGCGAACGACGACGTCGAGGTGCTCGTCGCCGATCGCGGGCCGGGCATCCCCAAGGGAGACGAGACGCGCATCTTCGACAAGTTCTACCGCGCCGGAAAAGCCAAGGGCGGCGGCGCCGGCCTCGGGCTCACGATCTGCCAGGGGATCGTCACCGCGCACGGCGGGAAGATCTGGGCGGAGAACCGCGAGGGAGGCGGCGCGTCGTTCCACTTCACCCTGCCCTTCGAGGGTGAGCCCCCACGGCTCGAGCCCCCCGAGTCGAAGCGTCACGCCGAGGAGCTCCCCGCGCCATGACCGACGTCCACGTCCGCATCCTCGTCGTCGAAGACGAGCCGCAGATGCAGAAGTTTCTCCGGACGAGCCTCGCCGCGGAGGGCTATCGCGTCATCGAGGCCGACAACGGCCGAGACGGCATCGACTTCGCGCGCACGCACAACCCCGATCTCGTTCTGCTCGATCTCGGGCTGCCCGACATCGACGGCATGGACGTGACGAAGGCGCTCCGCGAGTGGAGCAACAAGCCCATCATCGTCATCAGCGCGCGCGGGCGGGAAGACGACAAGATCCGCGCGCTCGATCTCGGCGCCGACGACTACCTCACGAAGCCGTTCGGGACGGGCGAGCTCCTCGCGCGCATCCGCGTCGCCGTGCGGCGAGCGGTCCACGCCGGCCAAGAGCGACCCGATCCCGAGCTCACCGTGGGCGAGCTCCGCGTCGATCTCGACAAGCGCCGGGTGTTCGTCGCCGATCGCGAGATCCACCTCACGCCGAACGAGTACCGCCTCTTCACCGTGCTCATGAAGAACCCGGGCAAGGTCCTCACCCACCGTCAGCTCCTGAAGGAGGTCTGGGGCCCGGCATACGCGACGCAGACCCAGTACCTTCGCGTGTACATGGTGCAGCTCCGCCACAAGCTCGAACGCGATCCCGCGCGCCCGCGCTACCTCGTGACGGAGCCCGGCGTCGGCTATCGGCTGAAGGCAGAGTGAGCCGCGAGGCGCGACGGGTCGCGGCGACGCGACGTCGCACGCACCTTTACGACGTCTTGATGCGGTCGTGGTTACGGTGATCGACGCATGGACGTCGTGTTCGTCGGTCTCACGCTCGTTCTCTTCGGAACGACGGTCGCCCTGATCCGCCTCTGCGAGCGCGTCTGACGCGCGGAGCTCCCTCATGAACGTGCTCTACGTCGCGGCGGCGCTGCTCGCCGTCGCGCTCCTCGCCTACCTCGTCTTCGCGATGCTCGCGCCGGAGAAGCTCTCGTGACGGCCAACGGCCTCCTCCAGTTGATCGTCTTCTGCGCGACGATCGCGCTCGCCGTGAAGCCCCTCGGCGGCTACATGGCGCGCGTCTATCGCGGTGAAGCGAAGATCGCGCGGCGGATCGTCGGGCCCGTCGAGCGCCTCGTCTATCGCGTCGCCGGCGTCTCGCCCGAAGAGGAGATGACGTGGAGCAAGTATGCGCTCGTCGCCGTCTCGTTCAACGTCACCGGCGCGCTCACGGTCTACGTCCTTCAGCGCGCGCAGGGCTTCTTGCCGCTCAACCCGATGCGCGCCGGCGCGGTCGCCCCCCACGCGGCGTTCAACACCGCGGTGAGCTTCGCGACCAACACGAACTGGCAGGCGAGCTCCGCCGAAGCGACGCTCAGCAACCTCACGCAGATGCTCGGCATCACCGTGCAGAACTTCACCTCCGCGGCGACGGGGATGGCGGTGCTCGTCGCGCTGACGCGCGGCCTCTCACGCAAGACGACGCCGACGCTCGGGAGCTTCTGGGTCGATCTCGTGCGGAGCACGCTCTACATCCTCCTACCGCTCTCGCTCGTCGTCGCGTTCGTGCTCGTGTCGCAGGGCGTCGTGCAGTCGTTCGCCGCGCCCGCGAGCGCCTCGCTGCTCCAAGCGACGAAGGACGTCGAAGGGCGCGCCGTCGCGCAGCAGGCGATCGTGCTCGGGCCGGCGGCCTCGCAGATCGCGATCAAGCAGCTCGGGACCAACGGAGGCGGCTTCTTCGCCACGAACGCGAGCCACCCCTTCGAGAACCCGACGGGGATCTCGAGCTTCGTCGAGGTCGTGTCGATCCTCCTCGTCCCGGCGGCGCTGTGCTGCACCTTCGGCAGGCTCGTGAGGGACGCGCGCCAGGGCTGGGCCCTGCTCGCCGCGATGGTCGTCCTCTTCCTGCCGCTCCTCTTCTTTTGCATCACGCGCGAGCACGTGGGGAGCCCTGCGCTCGCGGGTCTGCCCGTCGATCCGGCCGGCGGCAACATGGAGGGCAAGGAGGTGCGCTTGGGCGTCTTGGGATCGGCGCTCTGGGCCACGGCCACGACGGCCGCTTCGAACGGGTCGGTCAACGCGATGCTCGACTCGTTCACGCCGCTCGGCGGCCTCGTTCCGATGTGGCTCATGCAGCTCGGCGAGGTCGTCTTCGGCGGCGTCGGCTCCGGCCTCTACGGCATGTCGATGTTCGTGATCGTGGCGGTGTTCGTCGCCGGGCTCATGGTCGGGCGCACGCCCGAGTACCTCGGCAAGAAGATCGAGGCCTACGAGATGAAGATGGCGTCGCTCGTCATCCTCGTTCCGCCGGCGCTCGTCCTCGTGGGCACGGCCGTCGCGTGCGTGACGGACGCGGGCCGGGCCGGCGTCTCCAACCCGTCGGCGCACGGCTTCAGCGAGATCCTCTACGCGTTCTCGTCGACCGCGAACAACAACGGCAGCGCGTTCGCCGGCCTCCGCGCGAACACGCTCTTTTACGACACGATCCTCGGCGTGTGCATGTTCGTCGCTCGCTTCTGGCTCATCGTGCCCGTGCTCGCGCTCGCCGGCTCGCTCGCGAAGAAGAAGCGCGTTCCCCGCACCTCGGGCACGCTCCCCACGCACACGCCGCTCTTCGTCGGCATGCTCGTCGGAACGATCGTGATCGTGGGCGCCCTCACCTTCATCCCCGCGCTCGCGCTGGGCCCGATCGTCGAGCAGCTCGCCGGCGCGCGGGCGGGAGCGGCGCCGTGACGCCTCGCAGGCCCGTCGCCCTCTTCGAGCGTTCGATCGTGAAGCGCGCGCTCGTCGACGCGTTCAAGAAGCTCGATCCTCGCCACCAGATCCGGAATCCCGTCATGTTCGTCGTCGAGGTCGTGAGCCTCCTCACGACGGTGATCTTCGTGCTCGCCCTCGCGGGCAAGGGCGAGCACGCGATCGGCGCGGGGTTCACCTTCGCGATCTCGGTCTGCCTCTGGTTCACCGTCGTCTTCGCGGGGTTCGCCGAGGCGATGGCCGAAGGGCGCGGCAAGGCGCAGGCCGAGAGCCTTCGCCGCGCGCGAAGAGACATCCAGGCGAAGAAGCTCGCGGAGCCGTCGCCGCACGCAGCGCTCTCGATCGTCTCGTCGGCGGCGCTCCGGAGGGGCGACGTCGTCTTGATCGCGGCGGGCGACGACGTCCCGTGCGACGGCGAGATCCTCGAGGGCGTCGCGTCGGTCAACGAGGCCGCGATCACCGGAGAGAGCGCCCCGGTGATCCGCGAGGCCGGCGGCGACCGCAACGCCGTCGTGGCGGGCACCAAGGTGCTCTCCGACTGGATCGTCGTCCGCGTCTCCGCCGATCCGGGGCAGACGTTCCTCGATCGCATGATCTCGATGGTCGAAGGAGCGAAGCGCCAGAAGACGCCGAACGAGATCGCGCTCGACATCCTGCTCGCGGCGCTCACGATCATCTTCCTGCTCGCGACGGCGACGCTCTTGCCCTTCTCGATCTTCAGCGTCGAGGCCGCGGGCGCGGGCCGGCCGGTCGCCATCACGGTCCTCGTCGCGCTGCTCGTCTGCCTCATCCCGACGACGATCGGCGGCCTCCTCTCCGCCATCGGCATCGCCGGCATGGATCGGATGATCCAAGCGAACGTGATCGCGACGTCGGGACGCGCGGTCGAAGCGGCGGGAGACGTCGACGTCCTCCTGCTCGACAAGACGGGCACGATCACGCTGGGCAACCGGCAGGCGACGAAGCTCCACCCGGCGCCGGGCGTGACGGAGGCCGAGCTCGCCGACGCCGCGCAGCTCGCGTCGCTCGCCGACGAGACGCCGGAGGGTCGGAGCATCGTCGTCCTCGCGAAGGAGAAGTTCGGCATCCGCGAGCGCGGTATCCGCGAGCTCGGCGCCGTCTTCGTGCCGTTCACCGCGCAGACGCGGATGAGCGGCGTCGACATCCCTGCGGGCCCGTCGAGCGCGGCGCGCGAGCTGCGAAAGGGCGCGTCGGAGTCGGTCGAGCGATACGTCGCTGCGCGCGGCGGCGCGTTCCCCGCCGCCGCGACCGCGATCGTGAGGAAGATCGCGAAGAAGGGCGGCACGCCGCTCGTGGTCGCCGAAGGCCCGAGGGTGCTCGGCGTCGTCGAGCTCAAGGATGTCGTGAAGGGCGGGATCAAGGAGCGCTTCACCGAGCTTCGAAGGATGGGGATCAAGACGGTGATGATCACCGGCGACAACCCGCTCACCGCCGCGGCCATCGCGGCCGAGGCCGGCGTCGACGACTATCTCGCGGAGGCGACGCCGGAGGCGAAGCTCGCGCTCATCCGCGAGCACCAGCGCGGCGGCCGCCTCGTGGCGATGACGGGCGACGGCACGAACGACGCGCCCGCGCTCGCGCAGGCCGACGTCGCCGTCGCGATGAGCTCGGGGACGCAGGCGGCCAAGGAGGCCGGCAACATGGTCGACCTCGACTCGAACCCGACGAAGCTCATCGAGATCGTCGCCATCGGCAAGCAGATGCTGATGACGCGCGGCGCGCTCACGACGTTCAGCATCGCCAACGACATCGCCAAGTACTTCGCGATCATCCCCGCGGCGTTCGCGGTCACGTATCCCCAGCTCGACACGCTCAACATCATGCGCCTGACGACGCCGGAGAGCGCGATCCTGAGCGCGGTCATCTTCAACGCGCTCATCATCGTCTTTCTGATCCCGCTCGCGCTCCGGGGCATCTCGTTCGAGCCGATCCCGGCCGCGCGGCTCTTGCGCCGCAACCTCCTCGTCTACGGCGGCGGCGGCGTCATCGTCCCGTTCGTCGGGATCAAGCTGATCGACGTCGTCCTCGACCTCCTCCACCTGGCGTGAGGGATCGCATGAGCTCCGCTGCGTCCATCCTCCGTGCCTCGGTCACGATGCTCTTGGCGCTCACGCTCGTCACCGGCGTCGCCTATCCCCTCGCGGTGACGGGCTTCGCCCGCGCATTCTTTCCCGAGCGCGCGGGCGGCAGCCTCTTGCGACAGGGCGGCGTCGTCGTGGGCTCGCGGCTCATCGGCCAACCCTTCGACGATCCGAGCTACTTCTGGGGCCGCCCCTCGGCGACGACGCCGTTCGCGTACGACGCCGCGGCCTCGCGGGGCTCGAACCTCGGCCCGACCAACGCAGCGCTCACCGCCGCCGCCCGCGCGCGCATCGAGGCCCTTCGCCTCGCCGATCCCGACAACACGGCGACCGTCCCCGTCGATCTCGTCACCGCCTCGGGCAGCGGCCTCGATCCCCACATCAGCCTCGCCGCCGCCGAGGTTCAGGTCCGCCGCGTCGCCCGCCTCCGCGGCCTCTCCGAGTCACGCGTCCGCGCGATGGTCCAAGCGCACACGGTCGAGCGCGGCCTCGGCATCTTCGGCGAGCCCGCCGTCGAGGTTCTTCCCCTCAACCTCGCCCTCGACGCCGAGGCTCCCAACCCATCGAGGCCGTAGAGAGAGGAAAGGAGAGGCGCGGAGACGCGGAATTGTTCCTGTTCTCGTCGATCGCAGCAGCGAGAGCACGCGAGCAAGAAGAGCTCCGCGCCTCCGCGCCTCTCTTTCCTGTCTCTTACAGCTCAATCTGAGTACCGAGCTCGACGACGCGGTTCGGCGGTATTCGAAAGAACGCGTTCGCCGGCCGCGCGTTGCGCGACAAGAACGCGAAGAGGACCTTGCGCCAGCGCGCCATGCCGCGCTCGTCGGTGATGAGGAGCGTCTCGCGCCCGAGGAAGAAGCTCGTGTCGGCCCGGCGCGTCTCGAGACCCTTCTCGGCGCACAGATCCATCAGCTCGAGGACGTTGGGCGTCTGCATGAAGCCGTAGGCGGCGGTGACTTGGTAGAAGCCCTGACCGATGTCGTTCAGCTCCACGATGCGGCTCCGGCGCGGCACCTCGGGCACGTGCCGCGTCGCGATCGAGAGAAGCAGCACTTGCTCGCAGAGCGTCTTGTTGTGCTTGAAGTGATGGAGGAGAACGGGCGGCGCGCCCTTGGGGTTCGAGGTCATGAACACCGCGGTGCCCTGCACCCGATGGGGCCTCGTGGCCTCGATGTCTGCCATGAAGAGATCGAGCGGCAGCGTCTGCGCGAGGTAGCGCTGACCGAGGAGCGCACGACCGCGCCGCCACGTCGTCATGACGGTGAAGACGACCGCGCCGATCGCGAGGGGCACCCATCCGCCGCTCCCCAGCTTGGGGAGGTTCGCGGAGAAGAACGAGAGATCCACGGCGAGGAAGAGCAGCGTGAGCGCGGCCGCGGGGAGGATGCCCCACTTCCACCTTCGTCGCGCGATCGCGAAGAACAAGACCGACGTGATGCTCATCGTGCCCGTCACGGCGATGCCGTAGGCCGCGGCGAGCTTCGACGACGATCCGAAGCCGACGACCAGCGTGACGCACGCGACGAGCAGGCCCCAGTTGACCTCGGGCACGTAGATCTGCCCCTCGCTCGAGCCCGACGTGTGAACGATCGAAACGCGGGGAAAGAAGCCGAGCTGCACGGCCGCGCGCGCGAGCGAGAACGCCCCCGAGATCAACGCCTGCGAGGCGATGCACGCCGCCGCCATCGCGATGGCGCTGAGCGGGATTTTGTGCCAGCCGTCGACGAGGCCGAAGAAGGAGTGCGACTCCGTCGGCCTCGAGAGGAGCAGCGCGCCTTGACCGAAGTAGTTGAGCAAGAGCGCGGGGAAGACGACCGCGTACCACGCGAAGCGGATGGGCGCTTTGCCGAAGTGCCCCATGTCGGCGTAGAGCGCCTCGCCGCCGGTGATGCAGAGAACGACGGAGCCGAGGAGGAAGAAGCCGTGCACGCGATCGTGGGCGAAGAAGCGGACGGCATGGCGCGGATCCACCGCCTGGAGCACGTCGGGCCGCTTGATGATCCAGCGAAGCCCGATGATCGCGATCGTGGCGAACCACACGAGCATGAACGGCCCGAAGATCGCGCCGACGCCGCCCGTTCCGCGCTTCTGTAGCGCGAACAGGCCGACGATGATCGCGACGGAGATGTAAACGACGTAAGGCTCGAAGGCGCCGGTGGCCTCCTTGAGGCCCTCGACCGCGCCGAGCACGGAGACGGCGGGCGTGATGATCCCCTCGCCGCTCAGCAGCGCCGCGCCGAAGAGGCCGAGCAAGACGAGCGCGATCCCCGACTTCGTCTTCTCGATGGCCTTCGGCTCGAGGAGCGCGATGAGCGCGAACGTTCCCCCTTCGCCGTCGTTGTCTGCGCGCATCACGAACGTGAGGTACTTGACGACGATGACGAGCGTGAGCGCCCAGAAGAAGAGCGAGAGAATGCCGAGCACGTTCGCTTCGGTGACGCGCGTACCGTGCGCGGCCTTGAACGACTCTCGCATCGCGTAGAGCGGCGAGGTGCCGATGTCGCCGTACACGACGCCGAGGGCGGCGACGGAGAGCGCGCCGAGGCTCGAGCGGCCGTGACCTGGAGGGTGCGATCCGACAGGAGAGCTCACGGCTCATCGTCACGTAGCGTGAATCCCGAGCGCCGACGTTAAGAAAGCATAAAGACGCGACCAGTCGCGGTCAGGCCGCCGCGCGAGGAGACTTACGGTTGCCCCGTCGATGGCCGCTTCCCCAACTCGTTTGAAGGCTCCGCCTTCGGCGGCCGACCTGCGGGCGCAGGCCCAGCGGCGGCCGCTCGCGAAAGAGGCGGCGCCCTCGCACGCGCCGCACATCGAAGGCGCGCGCGATCTCGCCAAGCTCTCGCTCGCGGCGCTCGGGGTGGTCTACGGCGACATCGGCACGTCGCCGCTCTACGCGATCCGCGAGTGCTTCACCTTGCCGCAAGGCGTCGCGGTGACGCAGGCGAACGTGCTCGGTGTGCTCTCGCTGTTCTTCTGGGCGCTCACGCTCGTCATCGTCGTCAAGTACCTCTCGTTCATCATGCGCGCCGACAACCGCGGCGAAGGAGGCATCCTCGCGCTGCTCGCGCTGCTCAAGGCGAAGCCGAACGCGGGCAGGCGCCGGTCGGTCGTCGTGTACGTGCTCGCGGCGCTCCTCGGCACGGCGCTGCTCTACGGTGACGGCGTCATCACGCCGGCGATCTCGGTGCTCGGCGCGATGGAAGGCCTCGGTCTGACGTCGACCTTCTTCGACAAGCCCGTGATCGTGACGCTCGCCGTCGGCGTCCTCGTCGGCCTCTTCCTCGCGCAGCGCGCGGGCACGGCGCGGGTCGGCGCGATCTTCGGGCCGGCGATCCTCGTCTGGTTCGTGACCATCGGCACGCTCGGCGTCTACTGGATCGCGCAGCGACCCGAGGTCTTGCTCGCCGTCGATCCGCGGCACGCGGCGCACTTCTTCGCCGAGCATCGGCTCCACGGGTTCCTCATCCTCGGGTTCGTGTTTCTCTGCGTGACCGGCGGCGAGGCGCTCTACGCCGACATGGGTCACTTCGGGAAGACACCGATCCGCGTGGCGTGGTTCACGGTCGCGTTCCCTGCGCTCCTCGCGAGCTACTTCGGACAAGGCGCGCTGCTGCTCACGAAGGGCGCGGTCGAGAACCCGTTCTTCGAGACGGTCTCCGGCGCCGCGCGCTACGGCCTCATCGGCGTCGCGACGATCGCCGCGGTGATCGCGTCACAAGCGCTCATCTCGGGATCGTTCTCCCTCACCCAGCAGGCCGTGCAGCTCGGCTACTTCCCGCGCGTGTCGATCAAGCACACTTCTGGCCGAGCCGAAGGGCAGATCTACGTGCCCGAGGTCAACTACGGGCTCATGGTCGCGTGCATCGCCCTCGTGCTCGCGTTCCAAGACTCCAGCCGCTTCGCGTCGGCCTACGGGATCGCCGTCACCGGGACGATGGCGATCACGAGCGTCCTCTTCTACGGCGTCGCGCGCCGATGGGGCTGGAGCAAGCTCGCCGCCGGCGGCCTCGTCGCGCTGTTTTTGACGCTCGATCTCTCGTTCTTCGGCGCGAACGTCCACAAGATCGCCGACGGCGGCTGGTTTCCCCTCGCCGTCGGCGCCGTCATGTTCACGATGATGACGACCTGGCGTCGCGGGCGGGAGCTCATCGGCCAAGCGTTCGCCGCGCAGGCGCTCTCGCTCCGGGCCTTCATGCACGATCTGCACGCCGCCAAGCCTCCTCGCGTCGCCGGCACGGCGGTCTTCCTCACGTCGAGCCACGGCGGCGTCCCCGCGGTCCTCCTCCACTACTTCAAGCACAACAAGGTGCTCCACGAGCAGGTCGTCCTCCTCTCGATCGCCACGCGACACGTGCCCGAGATCCGGCGCATCGATCGCGTGAGCGAGATCGAAGATCTCGGACTCGGCTTCCATCGCGTACAGGGGCAGTACGGCTTCATGCAGACGCCGAACGTCCTCGAGCTGATGGACGTGTGCGCGGAGAAGGGCCTCGAGACGCGCGAGGCCGACACGAGCTTCTTCCTCGGACGCGAGTCGCTCCTCATCACGGATAAACGCGGGATGGCGAAGTGGCGCAAGCACGTCTTCGCGTTCCTGAGCCGCAACGCGCGACCGGCGACGGCGTTCTTCCAGATCCCGCCGAACCGCGTGGTCGAGCTCGGCGCGCAGATCGAGCTCTGAAGGGGCCCGAACCGCGGCGGTGCGCCTCTGTGCTCGCGCGCCGGGGGCTGCTACGTCCCGACGGTGGTCCCCGCTCACGAGCCGATCCCGGTGCGACGCGAAGAGACCGACGTCGTCGGCCTCTTGCGCTCGAGCCTGCGTCCGCTCATCGAGCAAGCCGAAGAGCAGAAGATCGAGCTGCGCGTCGAGTCGATGGGCCGCATCCCGAAGCTCGGGGTCGATCCGGAGAAGCTCGCCTGGGCCGTCAGCGCGCTCGTCGGCAACGCCCTGCGCTACGTCCGCCGCGGGACGCACCAGACGATCGGCGGCAGCGTCCTCGTCCACGTCCAGCACGAGGAAGGCTCCCCCGAGGTCGCCATCGCGGTGCAAGACGACGGACCGGGCATCCCCAGAGAAAAGCTGCCCTTCCTCTTCGAGCGACGCGGCGGCGCGGCGCACGCCGAGGGTCTCGCGCTCTCGCTCGTACGCGAGATCGTCGCGGCGCACCGCGGCCGCATCGAAGTCGAGAGCCGCACCGCGCAGGACGATCTCGAAGAGCACGGCACCAGCATCACGCTCTGGCTGCCTCGTTGAGGGCGTCGAGCGAGGGGGTCAGGAGAGCGACGCCGCGAGGAGGGCGATCGCGCCGGTCGCGAGCGCGGCGCCGCCGAGGATCGCCGTCGGACGATCGGACAGCTCCTCGAAGAGAAGGAGCAGCACGGCCCACCACGCGAGCGGCCAGAAGAGCACGACGGCCAGCAGCAGATACCGGCGCGCGCGAAAGACCCCGATGTGCCGATACGACGCGGGCGCGAGGAGCCACGCGCCTCCGACGCAGAGCGCACCGGCGACGAGGGTGAGCAGGGAGACATGCGCGACGGCGACGAGCCCGACGACGAAGCAGAGCAGAGCGAAGGCGAGCGTGCCGCGCGCGTGAGTCCCCATCCCTCTTGCTCGTGTCCGGGCGGCCGCTCTTCCGTCACGAAAACTGGAGCGATCAGCGCGAACCGAAGAAGACGTCGGCGTCGAGGCCGAAGGAGCTGATCTTCAAGCGCGCGAAGATCTCGTCGGCGCGCCTCGCCATCTGGTCGGCCTCTTCCAGCGTCGCGGCGTCGGCCTCCCGGTCGGACGTCGCGCGTAGGAGCGAGGCGTACACGCGACAGCTCCGGGCGAGCTCGACGTCGTTGCCGATCTCCTCGAAGATCCAGATCGACTGCAAGAGGTGCGCGCGCGCGGTGAGCAGATCTTCGCCGCCCGCGCTGCCGGCCGCCATGACCTCTCCGAGCGAGCGGAGGGCGACGCCGAGCTGCACCTTGCTCTGGATCTCGCGGAAGATCTCGACCGCGCGCGCCGTGCATTCGCGCGCGCGCGTGTACTCGCGCTGCGCGAGGTAGGCCTTCCCCAAGCCGCGCACGGCCTCGGCGAGGCCCATCTTGTCGCCCAGCTCGTCGGCGATCTCTTCGGCCTGCTTCAGGTGGTGGATCGCCTTCGCCGGATCGCCGAGGCGGTTGTACGTCTCGCCGAGGTTCGTGAGGACGAGCGCGAGCCGATTGCGGTCGCCCGTCTCCTTCGCGACCTCGTGGGCCTCGAGGAACAGCGTGAGCGCGCGCTGATCGTCGCGTTGATCCTGCGCCACCGTGCCCAGGTTGTTGAGCGAGATCGAGACGCCGACGAGGTCGCCGATCTCGCGCCGGATGCGGAGCGCCTGCTCGAACGCGTCGAGGGCGAGCTTGAACTGTCCCGAGTCTTGGTAGACGAGCCCGAGGTTGTTGAGCGACAGCGCGATCGATCGCCGATCGCCCACCTTGCGGCGCATCGTGAGCGACCGCTGCGTCGACTCGAGCGCCTTCGGGTAGTCGCCGCGGAGCCAATGGAGCTTGCCGATGTCGTCGACCGTGCTCGCGATGCCGCGCTCGTCGTGCGAGTCCTCGAAGAGCGCCAGCGCCGCGTCGAGGTGCACCTGCGCGTCGTCGAGGCGGCCGGTGTCGCGGTACATGCGCCCGATGCGCCCGTGGGCGGCGCCGCCCTTCGAGCGGAGGTTGAGGCGATAGGCGCGCACGAGCATCTCGTTGAACGCGTCGAGCGCCTCGTCGTTCTTGCCCAGCACCTGGAGGACGTCGCCGTAGTGGTGGAGCGCGCGGAGCTGCTGCTCGGTCGATCCCTCGGCGCCGTCGCGCAGGATGCCGAGGCCCTTGACGTAGTACTCCGAGGCCTTCGCGTTGGCGTAGCGCTCTCGCGCGAGGTGCGCCGCGTCGAGGTAGGTCGCCGCGGCTTGCACGACGAGGCCGGCCTGCTCCTGGTGGCGCGCGAGCTGCCCCATGTACTCCTCGTGCGTGCGCACGTGGGCCTTGAACGAGAGCCAGTCGGCGATCGCTTTGTGGAAGCGCTTCGCCTGCGCCTTCGGGAGGAGCTTGAGCAGCGTCTCTCGTTCGAGGTTGTGCTTGAACGCGAACTCCTCGTCGTCGGGGAACGTGCTGTCGGGCAGCGTGAGGATGTAGTCGCGCTCCTTGAGCTCCTTGAGCGCGTCGCGGATCTCGGTCTCGTCGGTCACGGCCGCGCGCGACCAGACGTCGGGAGCGTTCGAGTCGAGCCGCGCGATCGCGAGCAGGCCGCCGAGCCAGAAGACGGAGCCCATCGTCGCGGCGCGCTCGAGCAGATCGCGCTCGTTGGGCGCGAGCGCGGCGATGCGCGCCTGGATCGCGTCTTCCACGGTGAGCGGGAGGCTCACCTCGGAGAGCTTGTCGACGTGGATGACCCAGCTCTCGACCTCGGCGAACTCGTCTTTGACCTCGACGACGCCCATGTCGTGGAAGATCCGGACCATGCGCTCGAGCAGCGCGGGGTTGCCGCCCGCGAGCGTGCACGCTCCTTCGACGAGCTCCTCGATGCCCTCGGCTTCGCCGCAGGGCGCGAGGAGATCTTCCATCACGCGCGCCGAGTCGGTGTCGGTGAGCGGCGAGAGCTCGATGACCTTGTGCCGCGCGCCACCGTGCGAAGGCCAGTGATCGCGTCGCGCGGTCATGTCGGGCCGCGCGAGGCAGAGAATGAGCAGCGGCGCGTCGATGCTCTCGATGAGGTAGCCGAGGAGATCGAGCGACTCGTCGTGCGCGTACTGCAGATCGTCGAACACGAGGACGATCGGCCCCGGCGACCCGACGCCAGGCTTCGCGTGCGCGCGCGGGACGGCGGCGTCGCCGTCGGGCGCGGTGTCGCGCTGGGCCTGGGGGATGTGGAGGGCGTCGGCCTCGAGGAAGCGCTTGATGACCGCCTGCCGCAAGAGCCGCATCTGGTTGGCGTCGGAGCGCACCGCTTGGATGAGCGGCGAGTCGAGGAACTCGAGCTCGAGGAGCTGGCCGAGGAAGAAGCAGACGTCGCCGACCTTGCGATCCTCGAGCACCGCGGCGACCTGCGACCGGATCTGGGCCTTGGCGGCCTCCGCGTCCATGCCCTCGACGATGCCGAAGCGCGCGCGCAAGACGCGGGCGAAGACGTCGTAGGCCGCGCCTTGATCGCGGGCCGATCCGCGGAAGACGCGGGGCGCGCCCGCGCCGCCCTCGGTCGCGCGCTGCTTGGAGAGGAAGTCGCGCGCCAGGCGCGTCTTGCCGATGCCGTTGGCGCCGACGAGCGTGACCGTCCGCGCCTTGCCGTCGTCGCGCACGGCGCGGAGCGACTCGTCGAGCACGCGCAGCTCCGCCGCGCGGCCGACGAGGACGGCCCGCCGGTCGATCGTTCCGAACCCCGAAGGGGCGAAGCTCACGCGCTCGGCCATGGCGAGGTGTGCGCTTGTAGCATAGCCCGGCGGGCGTTCCCCCGGAAAGCGGCCTCAAGGAAGGGGCGACGCGCCGATCACGAGGTGGTGCGTGTGGAGAACGCCCACGTAAATGACGATGGCTGCCGCAAAGCGCGCCCAGCCGATGCCTCGAAGGTCGAGCTCGGCCCGGCCGCCCATGATGGCGGCGAAGGGGACGAGCGAGGTGCGCTCCTGGTACTTCGTCCACGCCTCGCCGAGCTCGGCGGCCCGGCGACGATCGATGTGGACCATGCCGACGAGGGCCAGCGTGAGGACGGCGAGGAAGAGGACGACGGCGCGGAGCTCGCCGTTCGCCAGCGTGTGCGACATGCCCCAGAGCGCGAAGCCCCAGAGCGCGGGGTGCCGCGTGATCGAGAAGACCCCGAGGCTCGCGCTCTCCTGCGAGGCGAGGGCCTCGCCGCCGACGGTCGTCGGGCCGCGCGTCGAGAAGCCGGCCACCATGAGCAAAATCGCGAACGGCATCACGAGCAGCGGCATCCACCTCATCCCGCGCGGAGGGAGCCAGACCTCGACGTAGGGCGCCTTGACGTAGCCGAAGATCATCCCCGCGAAGGCCGCCGCGACGAGGAGCGAGTAGACGCCCGCGAAGCCGCGCTGCGAGAGGGCGGCGATGAGCCGCCGCCGCACGGGGATGCTCGAGAGCAAGAGATGAAGGCCCGTGAAGGCCGCCGCCGACACGAACAGCGGCGTCGTCGAGCCGCGGTGCGCGGGCTCCGCCGCCGGTGCCGCGAGCTTCTCGATCGCGAGCGTGATCGAGGCGATCTCGTCGTCGACGAGCGGATATTTCGGCATCGTCCCGCGGGGAAAGCCGGCGACGACGTCGGCGTCGGGATCGCGCATCGCGCGCGTGAGGTAGTCGCGATCGGCGGTGACCTCGCGGCTCGCGCCGCCGGTCGTGACGGTGCGCTTCGCGCCGAAGAGGCCGCGGAACGTCGGGCCCTGCCGCGCCGATCCGTCGGTGGAGTGACAAGCGCCGCAGCCCTTCCTCGCGATCAGGCTCTCGCCGCGCTCGGCCGAGACGTCACCGGCGTTCGCGCTGCGGGCGAAGAGCAGGAGCGCGATGACGAGCAAGATCTCGAGCCGAAACATCGCGCGAGACGCTACACGACGCGTCCGCGGGCGCAACCTCGCGCGCCGAAGGCGAGCGGACGAGCTTCAGCGCCCGTCGAGGACGCCGTCCGGATCCGAGATGGGATCGCTCTTGGGCGGCGGAGGCGGCGGATCCTTCGACGTTCCCCAGGTCGAGCGCACGCCCGCGAGCGGCGCGGGGATCACGGCCGAGTCGAGGCCCGGGACCGAAGGCGCGAGGCTCGGGATGAGCGCCTCGCTCTTGTCTTCCTCGACCTTCGGGGCGGGCTTCGGCGCCGGCTTGGCGGGCGCGGGCTCGGGCTTCGGCGCCGGTTTCGCCGGGGCCGCGTGCGCGTGCGCCTCGCGGCGGCCGTCGTGGCCTTGCTGCGCCGGCGGTCGAGTCCGCGCGCGGTTTCGCGCCATCGGCTGCTCGATGCACTTCTCCATGCCCGAGGGACACGCGATGCGAACGTGGAAGTGGTCGTCGTGCGGGAGCGAGCCGCGCGGCTGCGCGAGCACCTCGGCGGCGCGCGAGCGAATCGCGGGCGACCAGCCGACCTTCTCCGCGTACGCGAGGAGGCGCTGGCGGATCGGCGTCGCGACGAAGATGTGCGTGACGCGCGCGCGGCCGTCGCTCACGAGCGAGGCCACGAGCGCCCAGTTGCGCGCGTCGTCGAAGCGCGCGCCGGGCCACGTGGGCGCCGTGCCGTCGCCGACGAACGGCACCATGTGATCGGAGTAGATCGGTTTGCCGAGGTGGTTCTTCACGTAGAAGCCGATGTCGGCGTCGCGTCCGCTCTCGTGCGAGGCGTGTCGATCGAGCTCGCCGCCGCCGGCCTTCGAGAGGTGACCGACCGAGAGCACCGCGTCCGGGAACTGCTTGCGCACGCTCTGCGCGGAGCGATCGATGAGGCCGACGAGCGGCCCGAGCCCCCAGCGAACGTCCCCGCGCGCATACGCGGGATACATCCGGAGGTGCGGTCCGTCCGCGAGGCGCGCGCCGCCGACGAGGTGACCGTCCGTCGGCGATCCGATGCTCTTGCCGAACGGGAGCGCCTGCGGGGCGGCGTCGCGAGCGCGCGGCGCGACGACCTTGGTGAGCACCGTCTTGTGCTGGCTCGCGGTCGGCGGCTTCTTCGACGGCGACTTCGGCGAGGGCGCGGCGTCGGCCGCGGCGGCCGGCAGAACGAAGAGGAGCGCGACGAGGATGCGGTGATGGCGAAGGAGCGGCACGTTCGGACGGCATCACGGAGGCCGTCGTCGGGCCAACTTCCGACCCCCTCCGAGGCGCGTCTCGAAAGCGCTTCGAGAGGTGCCAGGTCCGTCGATCAACCTCTTTACTCAATCGACATCACTACATATTTTCAACAGATCATACCTCGCCTTACATGGGGTTGCATGTAGGTATTCGCGCGGTCATCGTGGCTCCCATGAACGCCGCGCGAACCCTCGGTCTGCTCCTCTGTCTCGCTCCCCTCACGGCGCTCGGCTGCGCGGTCGAGCCGGCCGACGACGCCGATCCGGTCGCGAGCGAGAGCGCGCTCACGTCGCTGCCCGTCGGGCGCTACGCCGTCGCCGACGAGCCGCGATCGGGCACGTACGTCTCGGAGCTGACGATCGCGGCAGGCAAGCGCGTCGAGCTCGAGTGGGTGCGCGTGAGGACGACCTACGAGCCCTGGTTCTTCAACCCGTGGGTGCGCGTGCCGGTCACGAAGACGCAGAGGCTCGCGCTGACCGGAACGTACTCCGTCTTCCCCGGGAGCTCCGGCGAGACGCTCGTGTCGTTCGACGTGACGAATCGCGGCCTCGATCACCTCATCTACGCCATCGAGCGCACGACGTCGGGAGGCCTCGCGTTGAAGGCGGTCGGCGGCTCGCGCTTCGAGCTTCGCCCGACGACCGCCGCGCCGCGCGCCACCGACGCGCGCGTCCTCGACTGCAAGGGCCGGCAATGGGACGCGATCATCACGCTCGACGAAGCGCAGCGTCGCCGCGGAACGATGACGGTCACGCGCCGCGCCGGCGCGAGCCGCACCGATCCGCCGAACGGCTCGTTCACCGTCGCCTACGACGGCGACACCGGCGTCGCCGACTACATGCGCTACGAAGGCTACGATCGCCAGGGCAACGGCTACGACTTCGCGCTCAAGCGATCCGATCTCGAGAAGACGAGCGGGCCGATCACGCAAGTCGGCCTCGGCTACACGCCGGATCTCTCCCCCGGCGCGTGGCACAACACGCTCGCGTGCACCATCAGTCGGCCCTGACCGCGTCGTCGGTGACGTCGCCCGCGCGATCCTCGGGATCGACGTAGTCGCAGACGATCTCGTGCATCGCCTTCGCGATCACGCCGGGCTCTTGGTGATCGACCGGGCGGCGCCGCAAGCGGCCGCGGCGCGCGTCGACGAGCGCGTCGAGCCGCGCGACCATCCCTTCGGGTCGGACGACCACGCTCGCGTCTGCGCCTTCGCCGAGGTGCTCGAGCATGAGGCGAACGCGCGCGCGCCGGATCGCTCGCCGGAGCTCGGCGTCTTCGGCGCACCAGCTCAGGTTGATCTCCGAGTCGACGAGCATGCTGCGGTTGGCGAGGTTCGCCGAGCCCACCGTGAAGAACGCGTCGTCGACGATCATCAGCTTCGAGTGGATGTAGACGTAGACGTCCCTCCCCTCTTCGTCGGTGAGCGCGACGTTGTAGACGCCGAGCGCGTGCCCGCCGGCGGCGGCGGCCGCCGCCAGCGCCTCGAGCACGTCGGACTGGCCCGGTCCGACGGTGAGCTCCTCTTTGAGCTTCTGCGGTCTGTGCGGCATCACGATCACGACCTCGAGACGAGGCCGCGAGCGATCGCTCATCCGCTCGAGGAGCGCGTCGCGCACCGTGCACGACGTCAGGTACTGCGTCTCGACGTAGATGAGGCGCTCTGCGCGCGCGATCGCGCGCACGTGGAGCTCGCGCACCTCACGCGCCGGCTCGCGCGCGTCGCCGGCGGGCGTGGTGCGCGAGAGCGCCACCGTCGCGCGCGGCATCGAGAGCGTCACCGGGACGTCGAGGACCTCGCCGCCCGCGTCGCGCACGAGCGACGCGACGTCGAGCGCCTGACCGGTCGCGTTGCGCCACCGCTCGACGAACAGCTCGAGCAGCGAGCGCGCGGGCGCTCCGGCCACGACCGCCTGCACCTCGTGGTACGGCTTGTACGCGATGCCGAAGCGACTCTGCCTCCGCGGATCGCGCAGCAGGTGGGCCGACGAGTCCCAGCGCGCGTGACAGATGTCTTGGCTGCCGAGGAACGCGATCCGCCCGTCGACGATCGCCACCTTCTGATGGTGCGAGCCGCCGAGCGGGACGGTGTCGTCGTAGCGGAACGTGAAGCGCTCGCACGTCGAGAGATCGAAGACGATCTGCTGGAGCACCTCGCGCTCGAACGTGAACACCACGCTGTGATCCCACGCGAGGACGCGCACCTCGAGCTCCGGCCTCTCGCGGCAGAGCCGATCGAGGAAGGGCATCAGCTCGAAGTCGCGCGGATCGGCGCCCGCAGGCAGATCGTCGCCCCTCAGCAGGAGCACGTCGCTGTCGAACTGCCAGCCGAGCAGACAGATGCTCCGCTTCGCGCCGAGCGCCGCCTCGTAGAACGCGCGGTAATAGTCACGCCCGTCGACGAGGAGCGCCGACGACGCTCTCTCGTACGTGCGCCAGGTCGTCGCATCCGTGAAGATTCGATCCACGGCACAGTGTCACAAGCACCTTTCGCGCCGGGCTTCCGGGCACCCGCTCAGTGCTTCGCGTCCCACCGCACGAGGCGCAGGTCGAGCACGAAGATCGCATAGATGACAGGCACGAGCAGGAGCGTGAGGAAGGTCGCGATCGTGAGCCCGCCGATCTGCGCGTAGCAGAGCGGCTCCCACAAAGGACCTCCGTGTGACGCGAGCGGAAAGAGCGCGAAGACGGTCGCGCCCACGGTGATGAGCACGGGGCGGAGCCGGAGGATGCCGGCGTCGAGCAGCGCCTCGCGGAGCGGCTCGCCCTCCTCGTGCCTCTCTTCGATGAAGTCGAAGAGCACGATGACGTGGCTCACGATGACGCCGATGAGGCTGATGATCCCGAGGAACGCCATGAAGCCGAAGGGGCTGCCCGAGAGCACGAGGCACACGAGCGCGCCCGCGACGCCGTAAGGGATCGCCGCGAAGACGATGATCGGCTTCGACGCGCTCTTCAGCTGCACGACGAGCGCGAGGTAAATCGCGAACACGCTGATCGCGAGGACGACCGCGAGGTTCAAGAAGCCCTTCTTCTGCTCCTCCTCCTCGCCCGCGACGGTCAGGCGGTAGCCGGGCGGGAGCTCCTTCGCGAGCTCGTTCATTTCGGCCCGCACCGAGCCGACCACCTGCGAGGGCAACGAGCCCGCGATGGGGAATCCCGACACAGTCACCGTGCGGTAGTGATCGCGGCGCACGATCTTCTCGGTCGTCATCGCGTACGAAACTTGCGAGATCTGGCGGAGCGGGACGCGCTGCCCCGTCTGCGACGAGCGAACGTAGAGGTTTTGCACGTCGGAGAGCTGGCTGCGCTCGGCGCTGCGGAGGCGCGAGACGATCGGGATCATCCGGTCGCCCTCGCGGAGCTGACCGACGATGTTCCCGCTGAAGCCGACCGCCGACGAGAGCGCGACGTCGAGGTTCGTGACGCCGGCCATGTTCGCGCGATCGGGCTCGACCTCCATCTTCACGGAGAAGCTGTCGGCGCCCCACGAGTCGCGCACGCGATCGCAGAGCGGGCTCCGGCGCAGGATGGCCTTCGCCTTCTCCGCGATCTCGCGCAGCGTGTGGATGTCGTCGCCCTGGATGCGGAAGGCGACCGGGATGCCGACGGGCTTGCCGTTCTCGAGCTGACGTACGTCGATGCGCGCGCCGGGGATCTCGCTCGAGAGCGCACGCTGAAGCGGCGCGATGAGCGCGGTCGTGTCGTGCTTGTCGGTGACCTCGACGACGAGCTGCGCGTAGTTCGGCTGCTGCTGCTCGGGCGTGACCGAGAACCAGAAGCGCGGGCCGCCGCCGCCGATGAACGTCGTGATCGAGCGAAGCACCTGGCGGGGCTTGCCGTCCTTGTCGGGGTGCGCCTTGCTCCAGTCGTCGGCCGCCTTGCGGATCACCTCGTCGGCGTGCCGCGCCGTCTCCGTCGTGGCGCTGACGGGCGCGTCTTCGGGCAGCCAGACGTCGACGTACGAGAGATAAGAGAGATCCTTCGGGAAGAACGCCTGCTTGAGTCGACCGGCGAAGCCGAACGCACAGACCAGCAGCACGACGGAGACGCCGAGCACCTTCCAGCGGTGATCGATCGCCCAGCCGACGACGCGGTAGTAGTGGCGGCCGAAGCCGCGCGAACGCCGCTCCGCGAGGCTGGGCTCGTGCTTCGCGGGGCGCAGGAAGTAGTAGCCGAGCAGCGGGATGAACGTCATCGACACGAGGCGCGAGGCCACGAGCGAGCACGTGAGCACGACGGGCAGCGTGAAGATGAAGCGCCCGACGTCGCCCGGCAGCGTGAGGAACGGGAGGTAGGCGACGATGTTCGTGATGGTCGCGAAGAGGATCGCGCGCGCGAGCTTCGTCGGCCCGAGCCACGCGGCGACGATCGGCGGGTGCCCGAGCGCGAGATCGCGCTTGATGGCGTCGCCGGCGACGACGGGATCGTCGACGAGGAGGCCGAGCGCGATGATGAGCGACGCGATCGAGATCTGCTGGAGATCGATCCCCAGGAGGTACATCAGGCCGTACGTCATGAAGAGCGTGATCGGGATCGACATCGCGAGCACGGCGGCGCTCCGCCACTCCCAGAAGCCGATCAGCGCCACGAAGACGACGAGCGCGACCGCCTCGTAGAGGCTCGACATGAAGAGATCGACGTTCTCCTCGACCTGCCGCGGCTGATCGCTCGTGCGCGCGATCACGAGATCCTCGGGGAGGAGCTGCTTGGCGTCGGCGAGCGCGGCGTCGACCGCCTTGCCGAACGCGCCGATCTGCATGCCCGAGCGCATGTAGACGGCGAGCGTGACCGCGCGCGTGCGCGACCACTCTCTTTCTTTGGCTCCGTCTTTGCCGCGCCAGGTGTACTTGTTGAGGTAGCGCGGCGGGCTCTCGTAGCCGCGCTCGATCTCGAAGATGTCGCGCAGGTAGACGGGCGCTCCTTGCGCCGACGTCGTCATCAGAACGTCGCCGATCTCGCGCTCGTCGCGCAGCTCGCCGGAGGGATCGACGCTGAGCTTCTTGCCCTGCGCCTCGACGATGCCGCCGGGCGCGGTGATGTTGCGCGCGCCGATCAGGTTGCGCAGCTCCGTGAGGCCGCCGAGGCCGTAGCCGGACAGCCGCTCCTGCGAGTAGTCGAGGTACACGACCTCGGGGAGGACGCCCGCGCGCGTGACCTTCGCGACCTCGGGCACGCTCTGGAGGCGCTTCTTGAGGGCGTCGGTGAACTCGTCGAGCTCGCGGTACGAGTAGCGCGCCTCGGCGACGGCGCGCACCTTCGCCTCGGTCTCGCCGGGGTCGAAGACGATCGCGGCGCGCCAGACGTCGGGGTGGAGCTCGGCGGTGTTCATCCGGTTCTGGAGGAAGAGCAGCGCGCCGGTGCGGATCTCGGCTTCCGTCTGGGTCGTCTCGCCGTCGAGGCCGAAGTAGCCCTTGCCCTCGAAGAAGCGGATGTCGCGCGCGATCTTGCGCTCCTCGGCGAACGCGGCGAGCTGCTCGACGACGCGGCGCAGCGGGCGCGGATCGACGGTCGCGGGGAACGAGTAGACGAGCGAGCCGCGACGTGCGCCCGCGGACGGCGGAGGCGCGCCCGCGCGGATCGACTCGATGCCCTTCTTGATCGCGTCGGACCGGATCTGGATCTCGACGTCGCCCGCGCGCGGGCTCGCCACCGTCAGCATGAGCGCCGTGGTGTCGCCGAAGTCTTTGAGGAACTGGATCGGCTGCACGCCCTGCGGGAGGTTCGTGATGGAGTCGAGCCTCAGCTTGATGTCGTCGAACTCCTTGCCCGGATCCTTCACGCCCTCCTGGAGGGTGACCGTGATGACGGTGACGCCCGTGCGGGTCGTCGAGTCGATGTGCTCGACCTTCGAGCTCTCGGCGATCTTCTCCTCGATCTTGCGCGTGACGAGCTGCTCGATCTTCTCGGCCGCGGCGCCCGGCCACGCGACGATCGCGGCGGCGACGCGCACGGGGATCTCGGGATCCTTGCGCTTCGGCATCGCGACGTACGAGAGGATGCCCCAGAGCACGGTCGCGACGAGCGCGATCCACGCGACGTGGCGGTTCTCGGCGAAGTAGCGCGCGGTGTTGCGCGTCGTCGCGATGCGATCGGCGTCCTTCTTCGCTTCGGAGGACATCGCTCGCTCAGTTCGGGATGATGCGGACGGGCTCGCCGTCGGTGAGGAGCGTCGCGCCCATCGAGACGACGCGCTGCTTCGGCTCGAGGCCTTCGCTGACGACGACGGCGTTGCCCACGACCTCGCCGAGCTTCACGTCTTTGAGCTTGGCCGTCTCCTTGCCGCCGGCGCCCTCGACGACGAAGACCGAGAAGCCGCGAGGATCGCGCGGCGAGCGCACGACCGCGGTGAGCGGCAAGACGAGCGCGTGCGACTCGAGCGCCGCCTCGGGCACGACGAGCTTGGCGATCATGCCGACCTTGAGCTGGTCGCTCGGGTTCGGGATGGTCGCCTCGACTTCGAAGACGCGGCTCTTGGGATCGGCGGACGGCGCGATGCGGGTGATGGTTCCGTCGAACTCGCCCGCGACGACGTCGAAGGAGACCTTGAGGATGCCGCCGGTCTTGAGCTTCTCGATGAGCCGGTCGGGCGCGCCGAAGACCACCTTCACGCTCTTCGTGTCGGCGAGGACGAAGCCGAGCGCGCCCGGCGCGACGAGGCTGCCGATCTCGATCGGGCGCTTGAGGACGACGCCGTCGATCGGCGCGCGGAGCGTGCAGTCGGCGAGCGCGATCTCGGCTTCGCGGATGCGCGAGCGCGCGCCGTCGACGCGCGCCGAGGCCGTCTCGAGGCGCGCGCTCTGGCTGTCGAGCTCGACCTTCGCGATCGCGTTGGTCGCGGCGAGCTTCTGCGCGCGCTCGAAGTCGACCTGCGCCTGCTTCTGCGCCGCGACGGCCTCGGAGAGCGCCGCGTTCGCCGCGCCGACGCGCTGCTCGTAGTCGCTCTCGCGCACGACGGCGAGCACCGTGCCCTTCGTGACCCAGTCGCCCTCCTGGACCTTGTGGGCCGTCGCGCCGCTCTTCACCTGCGCGAGATCGCGGATGTAGCCGCCGACCTTGAACGCGAGATCGACGCGCGTGCCCGGCTCGACGTTGCCCGAGTAGCGCGCGCCCGCGAGCTGGCTCCGCTCTTCGACGTGACGCACGCGCACCGGCGTCACGATCTTCTCGCGCGAAGCGTCTTCGCCCTTTTGACCGCACGACACCGTCGCGACGACGATTGACAGCCCCCACAGCCAATGACGCATCTGGATGTCTCCCGGGCGCACTATACGCGAAGTCGGCCCCCCCGCGTTCGGGCGGCGCTCGACGCGCGCGAGGCCCTCGATTAGGGTGCGGGCGCGATGGACAAGGTCTTCAAGAGCGCCCGCGAAGCGGTCGCCGACATCCCCTCCGGCGCGACCGTCCTCGCCGGCGGCTTCGGGCTCTGCGGCATCCCCGAGAACTGCATTCGCGCCCTCTCCGAGCGCGACGTGAACGATCTCACGTTCGTCTCGAACAACTGCGGCGTCGACGACTTCGGCCTCGGCATCCTGCTGCGCAACAAGCAGATCAAGAAGATGATCTCGAGCTACGTCGGCGAGAACAAGGAGTTCGAGCGCCAGTACCTCTCCGGCGAGCTCGAGGTCGAGCTCTGCCCGCAGGGCACGCTCGCCGAGCGCCTCCGGGCCGGCGGCGCGGGCATCCCCGCGTTCTTCACGCCGACCGGCGCCGGCACCGCCGTCTCCGACGGCGGCCTGCCCCTGCGCTACGCCGCCGACGGCAGCGTCGCGAAGGCGAGCCCCAAGAAGGAGGTCCGCGAGTTCGACGGCCGCTCCTACGTCATGGAGCGCGCGATCACCGGCGACTTCGCCATCGTCAAAGCGTGGAAGGGCGATCGCTTCGGCAACCTCGTCTATCGCCACACGGCGATGAACTTCAACCCGATGGTGGCGACCGCGGGAAAGATCACGATCGCCGAGGTCGAGGAGATCGTCGACGTCGGCGCGCTCCCGCCGGATCACATCCACACGGCGGGCATCTTCGTCCACCGAATCGTTTTGGGTGAGCGCTTCGAGAAGCGCATCGAGCGCCGGACGGTGTCCCCATGAGCAACACGACCACGCAGAAGGGCCTCAGCCGCGAGCAGATCGCGATCCGCGCCGCGCAGGAGCTGCGCGACGGCTACTACGTCAACCTCGGCATCGGCATGCCGACGCTCGTGGCGAACTACATCCCGAGCGGCGTCGAGGTGGTGCTCCAGAGCGAGAACGGCCTGCTCGGCATCGGTCCGTACCCGAAGGAGAGCGAGATCGACGCCGATCTCATCAACGCGGGCAAGGAGACGGTGACGATGCTCCCGGGCTCGGCGATCTTCTCGAGCGCGGAGAGCTTCGCGATGATCCGCGGCGGCCACATCGACCTCGCGATCCTCGGCGCGATGCAGGTCTCGGCGAAGGGCGATCTCGCCAACTGGATGATCCCCGGCAAGATGGTCAAGGGCATGGGCGGCGCGATGGATCTCGTCGCCGCGGCCAAGCGCGTCGTCGTCATCATGGATCACGCCGCCAAGGGCGGCGCGCCGAAGATCCTCGAGGAGTGCGATCTGCCGCTCACGGGCCGGCGCGTCGTGCACCGCATCATCACCGATCTCGCGTGCATCGACGTCACGCCCGACGGCCTCGTCCTCCGCGAGGTCGCGCCCGGCGTCAGCGCGCGCGAGGTGCAGGAGCGCACGCAGCCCACGCTGATGGTGCCCTCCGATCTCGCCGAGATGAAGCTCTGACGAGCGCGCCCGCGGATCTTCTCGCAGCCGGTAATCGCCAGAAGGCTCGTTCAGCAGTGAACGAGCTGTGGGCCCCGGACGCCGAGCGCCTCGAAGAGGACGCGCAGGTCCTCCGCGTCGCTCGTGAAGAGCTGTCGGGGACCGCGCGCTGCGACGATCGCGACGTGCGCATCGCAGATGTCTGCCGTTCGGGCCTTGCCGCAGAGCTTGCCGACGTCCATGGCGATGGGGTCGAACGCAGCGATCACACAGTGCTTCAGGACCTTCGCGAGTCGTGCCTGTCGTGCGCTCGCCCGCCAGACCTGCGCGACCGCCGTGCTCGGCGCGATGACGTCTTCCGTAGCGAGCGCCGCGTCCTTCAGCGCGCGCCACAGGACGCGATCGTCACGTTCGATCGCGATGAGGGCGCCGGCATCGAGTACGATGCTCACACCGACCGGCGAGAACGGCCCGAGCGAGTCCGTCGTGAGGGCTTCGAGGGTTTCACGGCTCGTCGAGCCGGCGGAGACGGCTCATCCAGCGGGCCGTGCTCCTGCTCCCACTCCCCCACGACCTCGAGCAGCCCCTGGGCACGAAGCTTCCTCCGTGCCGCATCCGCGAGCCACGACGAGGTTGGTTCCTTGCCGGCAGCCTTCTTGACCGCACGAGCGAGCTCCGCGTCGAGAGAGATCGCCAGCCGCGCAACCGTCATACCGCGATATTACGATCGTGCCTCACTCGGTGCAAGTGCGGGTGGCGGTCTCGATCGCCACTGCTGCGCTTCGAGGTCCGATCTCGGCGAGACGAAGCTCTGACGAGAGAAGAGAGAGACGAGAGCTCGAAAGAGAGACGCTGAGGCGCCGAAGGTGCTCGCGGGCGTCGCTCCTCCTTCGTCGCCCTTCGGGTGCTCGCAAAGTTCGCGGACGAACTTTGCTGCGCAGTTGGGAGTCTCGCTTCCGATGCGCCGCGCCCTGCCGCTCTGCAGAGCTTCGGCGCGCGATCTCGGAACACGCGCGCGAAGGCGCAACGAGGTCGTCGGTCGGAAGAGAGGTCTCCCCTCGCGCAGGAAACTTGCGTCTTCGCAAGTTTCCGAGCACCGCAGAGCGGCCCGCGAGAGGAGGCGCTCGCAGCACGCCCTCACGCTCCGCGCCTCAGCGCCTCTCTTTCCCCTCTCTCTCGAGAGAGAGCGAGCGCCCTCACGCGCGCACGAGCGGCGTGACGACGACGAGCAGGTAGCCCTCGGGGCGCGTCTCGAGCAGATCGCGGAGCCCCATCTTCCGAAGCGTCGCCACCGCGACGCGCACCCGATGCGACGCGGCGCTCGCGATCGCCTTCTCCCCGGGCCACGCCGCGGCGAACAGCGTCGCGGAGGAGACCGGCGCGTCGGGACGCTCGATCCGCTCGGCGGCGAGGCGATCGAGCAGGAGCGCGAGCGACTTGCGGCGCTCGAGGCCCACGCGCGACGCCGCAGGCGCGCGAAACCAGCTCCCTCCCGCGCCGATCACGAGCGCGTCGGCCGGCGGCGCGGCCCCCGGGCTCGCCACCGCGACGACGCGCGCGAGGATGCGCGCGTAGAGCGATCCCGCGGGAGGCGACCACGACGCGGCGACGCCGTCGAGCGCCGCGAGGTGTACGCCGAACCACTGCGCATCGGCGCTCTCGAGGGGCGCGTGATCGCGCGCGTCCGCGAGCAGCGCGTAGGCTTCGGCCGCGGCGCCGCGCTCTCGCGCGAGGACGCCGAGGTGACCGCGCGCGTTCGCGGCCTCGCGCGCGAGGCCGTGAACCGCGTAGACATCGCGCGCCGCCGCCAGCGACGACGCCGCGCCTTCGAGATCGCCCGAGGCGTGTCGAACGATCCCCGTCGCCTCGCGCGCCGTCGCTTCGCTCCTCGGATCGCGCTCGATCGACGACGCGTCGATCGCCGCGTCGAGGCTCGCCTTCGCCGCCGGCAGGTCGCCCGCGTCGGCGCACGCGCGCGCGTGCTCGACGAGGAGGCCCGCGCGGCGCGCGCGGTCTCGATCCGGCGCAAGAAGCGCCAGCGCCCGCTCGAGGAGCGCGCGCGCGTCGGTCACGACGTTCGAGACCGACGCCTGGAGCGCGAGCGCGTCGGCCTGGCGCGCGCGCGCGCCGAGCGCGGCGAACGCCTGCGTAGCGCGCTCGAAGTGCTGGCGCGCCGCGTCGCGCTCGCCGCCCGCGAGCACGGTCTTTCCGAGCTCGAGGCCGGCGTCCGCCGCGACGAGGCCGTGGCCGAGCGCGCGCGCGAGCGACTCGGCGGCGAGCAGATCCTTGAGCGCGCCGCGGAGATCGCCGCGCTCGCGGCGGAGCGCGCCGCGCAGGATCGTCGCGCGCGCCGTGAGCCCCGGATCGGCGCCCGAGTCGCGCGTGCGCTCGACGACGGGCGCGACGAGCGACGCGATCGACGCGAGCGGACCTCGCGCGAGCAAGACGCTGCTCAGCGCGACGAGGCCGCGCAGCGCCTGGTCCGCGCGCTGCGACGTGATCGATCCCCCGAGGACGCGCTCGACGACCGCGAGCACGTTCTCGCGTTCGTCGACGAGCCACGTGCGCGCGGAGGCGTCACGGTCCGCTTCGCGCGCGGCGCGCTCGGCCTCGGCGACGAACCACGCGGCGTGGCGCTCCTCGGCCTGCGCGATCGGCGCCGCGCGCTCGCGCACCACGTAGGCGCGCACCGCTCCGTAGAGATCGAAACGCGCTCCCTCGCGGCGACGCACGAGCGACTTGCCGGCGAGCGCGTCGAGCGCGTCGAGCGCCGACGAAGGCGGCGCGATCTCGACGACCGCGTCCACCGCGGCCGCCGTGAAGCCGCCGCGAAACACCGTGAGCTGCGCGAGCACGTCGCGCTCGTCGGGCGTCAGCGCGTCGAACGATCCGCGCACCGCGGCCTCGACCGACGCGTGTCGATCGGGACCGCCGCGCGCGGCGCGCGCGAGCGGCTCGGCGGAGCTTCGCAGGCGATGCAAGAGCGCTCGCGCGCCGAAGAGCGGAAGGCGCGCGCCCACGATCTCGAGCGCGAGGGGCACGCCCTCCATGAGCGCGACGATCTCCGACGCGTACGCGGCCTCGTCGTCACGGAGCGCAAACGCGTGCGCCCCCTTCTGCGCCGTCGCGACGAGGAGCTCGATCCCTTCGTCGAGCGCGCCGATCTCGTGCACCACCTCGCCCACGATCGCGAGACGCTCGCGCGACGTCACGATCATCTCCGCTTCGGGCGCAGCGTCGAGCCACGCGCCGGCGGTCGCGAGCGCGTGCTCGACGAGGCCGTCGAAGTTGTCGACGACGACGACGATCGCGCCGCGCGCCGCGAGCGCGGCGCCGACGCCCGCGACGCCGTCGTCGCTCGCGTCGAGGACGGCGTCGCAGGCCGCGGCCATCGCGTCGACGATCCCCGCGAGATCGCGCGCCGCCGAGAGATCGCAGAACAGCGCCGCCTCGCGCGCCCCTCGCGTGACGCGGCGCGAAGCATGCTCCACCGCGAGCGCCGTCTTGCCGATGCCCCCCGGGCCGAGCAGCGTGACGAGGCGCGTGCCTTCGTCGAACCGCGCCGCGAGCGCGTCGAGATCACGGCGCCGGCCCACGAAGGGGACCGCGCGCGGGAGGGTCGTCGAGGAAGACGGCGTCACGGGTTCAATCTGCCACAAGGATCTCTCGGTCGTCGCGCCGTCCGCTACCATGGAGTCTCGCGATGCGCGTGCGCCTCGACAAGTACGAGATCGCCCATCGGTCGGCGCAGACCCGGAGCCTCCTCGCGTTCGTCTTCGGCGGCATCGGCATCGTCGTCTTCGGCTTCCTCACGTTCCTCGGCGCGATCATGTTCGTGCTGCCCACGGGCGACGGCGGCGGCCTCTACGCGCAGCGAAGCGGGATCGTCGTCGGTCTCTTCATGGGCGCGATGCCGACGGTGATCAGCACGCTCGTCGTGGTTTGGGGCGCGAAGAAGCGCGCGCGGTTCCGCCGCCTCGGCGCGCTCGCCGGCCTCGCGCGCCAAACGCCGCTCTTGACCACGTCGCACGTCGCGCAGTCGCTCCGCCTATCGCCGATCGACGCCGACGGCCTCGTGCTCGAGGCGACCGCGCTCGGGCTCATCGACGACGGTCCCCACGCCACGCCCGTGACGGCCGGCGCGCTCGCGCCCACGGTCGCGAGCGACGGCGCGGGGCCATCGAATCCGCCGCCCGCAGGCGAGCGCGTCGGCCCCGGCACCGTGCTCGGCGGCGCCTATCGCATCGAGGAGCCGCTCGGCCGCGGCGGCATGGGCGAGGTCCACGCGGCGCGCCACCTGCGAACCGGGCGCCGATACGCGGTCAAGACGATCCTCCCCGGCGCGCGCGTCAACGACGCGCTCGTCCGCCGCTTCGAGCGTGAGGCGACCGCCGCGAGCGCGATCGGCCATCCCGGAATCGTTCAGGTCCACGACTTCAACGTCGCGCCCGGTGGGCTCTTCTACCTCGTGATGGATCTGCTCGAGGGCGAGACGCTCGCGACGCGGCTCGAGCGCACCTCCGCGCTGTCTTGGCCCGAAGCGCGGCGGATCGCGACCGAGCTCTGCGCCGCGCTCGGCGCCGCGCACGATCACGGCTTGCTCCATCGCGACATCAAGCCGGGCAACATCTTCCTCGCGAAGAGCGCGGCGAGGCCGTCACCTCCCGAGCGGGCCGTGCTCGTCGACTTCGGTCTCGTCAAGCCGATGGAGGAGACCTCGGCGGTCACGAGCACCGGGGCGGTGGTCGGCACGCCCATGTACATGTCGCCCGAGCAAGCGCGCGGCGAGACGCTCGACGTTCGCTCCGATCTCTACAGCCTCGCCGCCGTCATCTTCGAGATGATCACGGGCGCGCCGCCCTTCATCGATCGAACGATGGCGTCGGTGTACGCGCGTCTGCTCAAGGATCCGCCGCCTCGGGCTTCGCAGGTGTCGAGCCGCGCGATCCCTCCCGCGGTCGACGACGTGCTCGTCAAGGCGCTCGCGAAGGATCGCGCCGCGCGCTTCGGGCACGCGCGCCTCTTCGGAGAAGCGCTCGCGAGCATCGCGCCCGACGCCGCCGGCGCCGGGCCGCGCCCCGAAGAGGGCGCCGCGCCGACCACCGAGCGCATGGTGAATTGATCGCGTGATACGCTCGGCGCGTGCCGTCCGAGAGCACACGCCTTCCGACCGCGCCGGGGCCCGAGCCGTATCGCGTGCTCGGCGCGCTCCCCCAGCTCCTCCGCTTCGGGCGCGATCCGATCAGCGTCGCGGGCAAGCTCTTCGAGCGCTACGGACCGCTCGCGTCGATCGTGCGCGCGCCCGCGCGGATCATGAGCCCTGGCGGCCGCGCGGTCGTCCTCGCCAACGGCCCCGAGCTCAATCGCGAGATCCTCACCGAGCACAATCGGTACCGGATGTTCGCGCTGCCCGGCACCTTCTATCCGGAGGATCACGAGCTCTCGAACGGATCGAAGGTGCCGTTCCGCGCGAGGCCCGAGCGCCTTCGCCCGATCCGCCGAACGCTGACGGGGCTCTTCCACGTCAACGGCGACGAGCACCGGCGCCATCGCCGCTTGCTCCAGCCCGCGTTCCACAAGACGCGCATCGACGCTTATCGCGACGACATGGTCACGCTCACCGAGAAGATGCTCGACGAGTGGCACCACGGGCAGCTCCGCGACGTCCACGCCGACATGACCGAGCTCACGCTCCGCATCGCGACCAAGACGCTCTTCGGCGAAGACGCCGGTGAGCGCGGCGTCGCGCTCGCGCGCATGATGCAGCAGTGGCTCGTCACGATGTTCTCTCCCGGGATGCTCCTACGCCTCGATCTGAAGCGGCTCCCCTACGCGCGCTGGCTCGATCTCACGCGCGCGATCGACGAAGAGACCGTGGCGATCCTCCGCGACAAGCAGGCCCGCATCGCAGACGCGAAGCACGTGGGCGCCGACATGCTCTCGATGCTCGTCGCCGCGCGCGACGAAGACGGCAGCGCGCTCGACGACGACGAGCTCGTCGGCCACACCGGCGTGATCTTCGCCGCGGGCCACGAGACGAGCACGAACGCGCTGGCGTGGACGCTCTTCTTGCTCGCGGAGCATCCGGGCGCGGCCAACGATCTCGTCGACGAGCTCGAGGGCCTGCTCAAGGGCGACGCGCCGACCATCGAGCAGCTCGGCAAGCTCCCGCTCCTCGACGGCGTCGTGAAGGAGAGCATGCGGCTCCTGCCGCCCGTGCCGCTTCATCCGCGCGTGGTGGGCGAAGACACCGAGCTCGGCGGCCACTTCCTTCCCGCCAATACGGAGCTGTTCCTCAGCATCTTCCACATGCACCACGATCCGGCGATCTTCGACGAGCCGGGGCGCTTTCTCCCTGCGCGATGGTCGCGTATCAAGCCGTCGATCTTCGAGTACAACCCGTTCAGCGCCGGCCCGCGCATGTGCATCGGGGCGGCGTTCGCGACGATGGAGATCAAGATCGCGCTGGCGATGCTCCTCCAGCGGTTCCGCGTCGAGCTGCCGCCGCGCGCGCGCGTCGACCGACGCGTCGCGATCACGATGGCGCCGCGAGACGGCCTGCCCATGCGGATCCGACCGCCCGATCGCGCGTGGCGCTCGGGGCCGCGCGGATCGCGCGGCAACGTCAGGGAGCTCTTGGAGCTGCCCTCGTGATCCACGGCCTCTTCGGCCGTCCCTTCGTCGATCTCGAGCGCTTCATCGATCTCTCGGCGCTCGAGGAGATCCACGAGGAGATCTGCCTGGGCCTCTCGCAGGTGCCCGTCGACTACACGGGCGGGAGCCATCGCGCCATGTGCATCATGCCGGCCTCGCGCACCGGCGAGGCGCACGCCGACTACGGCGAGATCATCCCGCGCCTCGGCGCCGCGGAGTACGCGACGTTTCGCTCGCTCGCCGACGAGCCCGCGTCGTTTCCCGCGAGCCCCGACGGCGCGACCGTCGGCGAAGAGCGCGATCACCCGCTCTCGCGACGGCAGATGCTGTGGCTCGAGTATCGCTTCGGCGTCTACTTCCCGTGGAAGATCCACCTCGAGATGATCCCGAACCGCTACTGGGACGAGAAGAGCTCCGCCGAAGGCAAAGACTTCACGCGCGTCGCGAAGACCTTCTTCCCGAAGACGGTGGCCTTCGCCCGATCGCTGCCTTTCGAGCACGTCGGGCGGTGCAACGTGATGGGCCTCTCCGGCAACGATCACGGCTCCGTCCATCGCGACGGAGCCCCCGAGGAGAAGCCCGACGCCGATCACTTCGTCACGATCTGCCCCGCGGGCAACAAGCGCCTCTATCTCTGGGACGAAGAGAAGAAGGAGAAGCTGCCCGTGAGCTCCCGCGCGTACTGGTTCAACGACTCCGACTATCACGGCGTCGACGCCGACCCGTTCTTCCGCGACTCGATCCGCGTCGACGGCGTGTGCCATCCGGAGCATCCTCGTCGCCGGCGCCGTCATCGCCGGGTTCGGCGCGATGCTCACCATGTGCGTCAAGGCCGCCGTCAGCCCCTCCGAGCCGGACTTCATCGATCAGCGACGGCGATCGCTCGACATGCAGAAGGAGTTCGGCTGGGCCTTCGGCGCCGTCGGCGAGCCGCTCGTCTTCGACGGCGTCTCCACGAAGCCCTTCGAGCCCGGCGCGCTCCAGTCGCTCGGCGTCGATCTCGCTCCGGCGCGCGGCGATCTCCTCCCCTACTTCCAGCGCGCGCTCTTCGAGTCGCCGAGCGCGGCGCCCACGAACCTCGCGTCGCTCGATCCTCCGAGGCCGTCGGGTTCCAGCTCCTCTCGACGGTCGTGCAGCCGATCGCCACGCCCGCGATGGCGATCCACTTCGAGCGAGGCACGGCCCTCGCCTCGCTCTTTCTGAGCCTCGTCGAGGGCGGCGGCAAGCCGACCGACGCGAAGACGGCGATCATCGTCGATCTCCCGGGCCCGGACGCCGTGGCGTTCGCGGCCGGCGCCGCGTCGATCTTCGATCCCGTCTTCCTCTTCGACAACTGGCCTCACCCGCGCGGCGTCGTGCGCGCGCACGAGACGCTGTCGGCGGCGGCCTACTATCAACCTCTCTTCGCGAAGGCGAGAGCGACGCGAGGTCCGGCGGCCGACAGAGCGCCTCCGATGTTCGTCCTCGATCGCCGGCGCCTCTTCGCCTACACCGACGACGCGACGCAGTTCGACAATCGCTACGTCGCCAAGCTGCCGTCGCCCTCGGTGGCGATGCGAGCGCTCGGCGTCAACAACGTCCTCTACGTCGTGCCGCTGAAGGTCGACACCGCGGTCGAGATGGACGACGTCAACGACGATCTCCTCCTCTACAAGGGCTCGGGGATGGACGTGCGGAGCCTCTCGACGGACATGTTCCAGCACGACGCCACCGCGAGCGCGAGCGTCCTCTACTACGGCGGGAGCCCGCTCTCGCATCACGCGTTCTTCGCCGACTACCCTTGGGCGAAGCCCGCGCGCGCGGCGTCGCTCCGCCCGCACAACCCCGGCACGAGCTTCACGCCACGGCCGCGCTCGACGGCGTACTCGACCGGCACGCCGACGGGCAGCGTCGCCCGAGCGCGGCCCGCCGACTTCGGCACCGTGCCCGTCGCCGTCGCCGTCGCCAGCGGCGTGGTGCTCGGCGCGCGCCACTCGCGGAGCGGCTCGTGGAATCGGACCTCGGGCGGGAGCAGCAGCAGCTGATGTCGCGCTCGATCCTCGCCGTCGAGATCTGCGCGAAGCTCGAGCCCGGCGGCCGCCTCCACACGGCGCTTCATCGCGCCGTGACGAGCCACCCGGCGAGCGCGTCGCTCCAGCAGAAGTGGCTCTTCTATCGCCATGTCATCGGCGAGCTCCTCGTCGCCGCGCCGCTCTTCGAGCGAGGCTGCTGGGATTACTTCGACGACGACACGCGCGCGCGCGCCGACTACGAGCAGTGGGTCGGCGGCATGGTCACCGAAGAGGGCGCGCGGCCGAGCCCGTCGGGCAACGATCCGTACCGAGGCGAGACGCGATACCTGACGTTCACGATGGCCTTTCTCTTGCTCCAGAATTCGCCGTCCGATCTCGCCGTCCGTCGGCTCTGCGACATCCCCGAGCCGGCGCTGTGGCAGCGAGCGACGTTCCACCGCATCCTCTCGGGGATGGGCGTGCTCAACTTCGCGAGCGTGCAGAGCGACGTCGCCTACCTGATCCCGCGCGACGTGGGCTGGGGCCTCACGCGCGAGGATCTCGCGCAGCCGAAGTTCGACTACCTCCGCCCGTTGGTGTAGTGGCCGATCGAGGGAGCCGAGGGCCAGGTTTCGGAGAGACGCGCGCGCGAATGGAATTCGAGCCGCCGTCCGCTAGGATGGTCCCTGCTTCCCATGTCGCTTCGCAGACGCGTCGCCACCGCTTCGATCCTCGGCGCCGGTATGATCGTCGTCGCGAGCTGCGGCTCGCGGACGGGCCTCTTCGGGGTCGACGCGCTGCCCGACGGCGCGGCGATCGACGGCTCGGCGCGCGATCGCAACGATCCCGACGCGCCGGTGAAGTGCACGCCCGGCCGGTTCACGTTCGATCTCGCCATCGCCCAGCTCATGTTCGTCGTCGATCGATCGGGCTCGATGTCGTTCGCCCTCGACGGCACGCAGCCGGGCGGCTTCGGCCTCCCGCCCGGCGTCCTGTCGCGCTGGGAGGTCCTGCGCGACGGCCTCGCGAAGAGCATCACGCCGTACGACACGCAGATCGCGATGGGCGCGAAGTTCTACCCCGAAGAAGGCGGCAGCGACCCCAACGATCCCGACGACGGTTGCCGCACCGATCTCGGCGTCGCCATCGCCCCCGCGCCGGGCAACGCGCGCGCGATCCTCGACGTCTTCACGACGAGCACGCCGATCGGCGGAACGCCGACGTCCGAGGCGATCCGCCTGGCGGCGCAGTACATCACCGGCACCCGCGGCGTCGCCCGCACGATGGTCGTCGCGACCGACGGCGCGCCGAACTGCAACGGCGCGCTCAACCCCGACACGTGCACCTGCACCGCGCGGCGCCCCAACGGATCGCCGACGTGCCCTTCGGATCAGAGCGGCCACAACTGCCTCGACGATCTCCGCACGATCGGCGTCATCCGAAACATCTTCGACAACCAGAAGATCCCGGTCTACGTGATCGGCATCGGCGGCTCGGAGCAGCCCGCCTTCATCAAGGCGCTCGACGACATGGCCGTCGCCGGCGGCCGCGCGAAGCCCGCGAGCCCCAAGTTCTACAACGTGCAGACCGCGACGGAGATGGACGACGCGCTGGCGAGCATCAGCAGCAGCGTCGCCGGGTGCACCTACCTCACGCCGTCGGCGCCGCTCGATCCCAACGCCATCAGCGTGGAGATCGACGGCGTCGCGGTCCCTCGCGATCCCACGCGGCAGAACGGGTGGGACTGGGTCGATCAGGCCTACGGTACGCTCGCGTTCTTCGGCTCCGCGTGCGACGCGGCGTCGAAGGGCGTCACGGGCGTCACGCCGAAGATCGGCGGCGTCGTTCGGTGCGAGAGCCCCTGACATGCTGCGGTCGTTCGGGCTCCTTCGTCGCTTCGCGTGGGCCTGCGTGCTCGGCGGCGGCGTCGTCGCGATCGCGAGCTGCGGATCGCGCACCGGCCTCTTCGGGGGCGACGCGATCGGGGCGCTCCCCGACGGCGGGCGCCTCGACGGCACCCTCGACGCCGGCCTCGACGGCGCGGTGCCGTGCACGCCTGGGCGCTTCACGTTCGACCTCGCCGTCGCCCAGCTCATGTTCGTGATCGATCGATCCGGCTCGATGGCCTTCTCCCTCGGCGGCACGCAGCCCGACGGGGGCGCGCTCCCGCCCGGGGTCGAGTCGCGATGGCAGGTCTTGCGCGACGGCCTCTTCACCGCGATCACGCCGTTCGCGAACACGCTCGCGATGGGCGCGAAGTTCTATCCCGAGGAGCACGACCCGGGGCCCAACCCCCCGTCGGTCGCCTGCCGCACCGACGTGGGCGTCGCGATCGCGCCCGCGCTCGGCAACGCGCAGTCGATCATCGACGTCTTCGACACGACGAGCCCCAACGGAGGCACGCCGACGGCGGAGGCCATCCGCCTCGGCGCGCAGTACCTCACGGGCACGCGCGGCGTCGCCCGCACCATCGTCGTCGCGACCGACGGCGCTCCGAACTGCAACGAGCAGCTCGATCGAACGCGCTGCACGTGCACCTCGACGACGGGCAACTGCGCGACGTCCCCCGGCGGCGAGTACAACTGCCTCGACGATCTCCGATCGATCAGCATCATCAAGGACATCTTCGAGAACCAGAAGATCCCGGTCTACGTCATCGGCATCGGAGGAACCGAGCGCCCCGCTTTCCTCAAGGTCCTCGACGACATGGCGCTCGCCGGCGGCCGCGCGCGCGCGACCACGCCGCGGCACTACAACGTCCAGACCTCCGCAGAGATGAAGGAAGCGCTCGCGACCATCAGCGGGAGCGTCGCGCAGTGCACGTACCTCACGCCGTCGAGCCCCGTCGATCCCAACGCGATCACCGTCGAGATCGACGGTCGATCGATCCCGCGCGATCCCACGCGCACGAACGGCTGGGACTGGGTCGATCAGGCGTACGGCACGCTCGCCTTCTTCGGGCCCGCGTGCGACGCGGCCTCCGGCGCGAGCCCGCTCGGCGTTCCTCAGATCTCGGGCGTGGTTCGCTGCGAGAATCGCTGATCGGCGATGGAAGCGATCGCGCAGGCGCTCTTCGAAGCCGAAGGAACGCGCTCGCGCAAGACGAAGGTCGCCGCGCTCGCGCGCGCGCTCGACGGGACGAGCCGGCGTGACCCGGCCCGCCTGCCGTTCGTGGCGCGCTTCCTCACGGGCGTCCTCTTGCCGACCGACGACGAGCGCATCCTCGGCGCCGGCGGCGCGCTCGTCTTCGAGGCCGCCGCCATGGTCACGGGCATGTCGTACGAAGAGCTCGGCGCGCGGGCGCGCAAGAGCGGCGACCTCGGCACCGCGATCGGAGAGGCGATCGCGGCCGCCGGCAAGACGGTGCCCGGCCTTCGCCTCGAAGAGGTCGAAGAGGTCGCCCAGGCGCTCGCGGGCACCGGACAGCGCGGCGAGAAGCTCCGCGCGCTGCGCTCGGCCTTCGAGCGGTGCACGCCGCTGGAAGGTCGATACCTCGCGCGCGCCATCCTCGGCGAGATGCGCGTGGGCGCGAAGGAAGGCATCGTGCTCGACGCGATCGCCGCGGCGTTCGGCCGTGACGCCACCGAGGTCCGCCGCGCGGCGGGCCTCGTCACCGACGTCGGCGAGCTCACGCGCCTCGCCGCCGACGATCGCTTGGGCGAGGCGCGCATCGTCCTCGGGCGGCCGCTCGGCTTCATGCTCGCGACGCCGATCGAGAGCGCGCGCGGCGCGGATCTCTCGGCGCCGCACCTCGTCGAAGACAAGATCGACGGCGTCCGCGCGCAGGCACACGTCTCGCCGTCGAGCGTTCACCTCTTCGCGCGCGGCACCGGCGCGGTCACCGCGGCGTTCCCCGACGTCACGGGCCCGCTCGCCGACGCCGCGCGCGCGGGCGCGCTGCCGCCCGCGATCCTCGACGGCGAGATCGTCGTCGTCGCGCCCGACGGGCGGCCGCGCCCCTTCTCCGCGATCCAACCGCGCCTGAAGAAGACGGGACCCGACGACGCCCTCCTCCGCGATCACCCGGTGCACTACGTCGTCTACGATCTGCTCCTCGAAGGCGACGAATCGCTCCTCGCGCTCCCCTTCTCCGAGCGACGCGCGCGCCTCGCGAAGTGGGCCGAAGCCGCGCCGCCGCCGGTGCGCGTCAACGACGCGCGCGCGCTCTCGGGCAAAGACGCGATCGACGCCGAGTTCGACGCCGCGCGCGCGCGCGGCTTCGAGGGCCTCGTGCTCAAGCGCCTCGACGCCCCCTACGCCGCGGGCGTCCGCGGGTTCGCGTGGCTCAAGGTCAAGAAGGCCCTCGGCACGCTCGACGTGGTGGTCGTCGCCGCGGAGCGCGGTCACGGAAGACGCGCGGGCGTCCTCAGCGACTACACCTTCTCCGTTTGGAGCGAAGGTGAGCTCCTCACCGTCGGCAAGGCGTACAGCGGCCTCACCGACGAGGAGATCAAGACGATGACCGCGCGCCTCGAGACGATCGCGATCGGCGAAGAGCGCCACGGGTACCTCGCGGTCCACCCGCAGATCGTCCTCGAGGTCGCCTTCGACGGTCTTCAGAGGTCTGACCGGCACTCGAGCGGCTTCGCGCTGAGGTTCCCGCGCATCGCGCGCATCCGCGACGACAAACGGCCCGAGGACGCCGACACCCTCGAGGCCGTGCGGGCGCTCTGGGACGCGCAGCTCCAGAGCGGCCACCGCGAGGATCTGACGGCGAAGGACCGCAAGAAGACGGCCAAGAAGGGGGGCCGCCGCTCCGGCCGGCGCCCGGACGTTCGACAGAAGTCCAAGCAGCTGAAGCTTTTCGAGGACGACTGAGGTCCTGTAAGCTGCGCCGCATGCGCAAGGTCTCTCGTCTTCTCGTCGTCCTCCTCGTCATCGCCGGCGTCTTCGCGTGCAACAGCGACATCGGTGAGGAATGTGACAACGAAGGCAAGGTCGGCGGCGAGTGCGTCGAGGGCGCCGTCTGCGGTTCGGTGAAGGGCTCGCTCGTCTGCCTCAAGCAGTGCACCAACCCCGCGGATTGCGGGAGCAATCAGACGTGCGGCTCCGTCGCCAACACGACGCTCCGCGGCTGCCGCGACAACTGAATCCAGCTCGCCGCGCTCAGGGCAGCTTCGGCTCGAGGCCCAGCTCCTTCAGGATGTGGTCGCCGTCGTCGACGGCGTCGAGCAGCCAGAAGACGTATCGCGCGTCGACGTGGATGCTGCGCGTGAGCGAAGGAACGAAGACCCAGTCGGAGGCCATCGCCTCGTAGTTGCCGTCGAACACGAGGCCGACGAGCTCGCCCTTGGCGTTGAGCGTCGCCGATCCCGAGTTGCCGCCCGTGATGTGGAGATCGGCGAGGAAGTCGACGGGCACGTCGCCGAGCTTCTCGTCGACGTAGGGCCCGAGCCGCTTGGCCTTCTGCGCAGCGAGCAGGCGCTCGGGCACGTCGAACGGCTCCTTGCCCTGGTGCTTCGCGACGACCTCCGTGAGGACCGTGAACGGCTTGTGCGCCGCCGCTGCCGGCGTCGGTTTGTACCCGCGCACCGTGCCGTAGGTGATGCGAAGCGTGCCGTTCGCGTCGGGCGCAAAGGGCTGCGCGCGCTGCGCCTTCATCGCCTCGATGTAGCGCGGCTTGAGGACCGCCATGCGTCCGGCGAAGCGCTCCTGGCGCTCCTCCGCCTCGCGCACCAGCGGGCGGATCTCGAGCGCGAGCTTGATGAGGGGATCGGCGCTCCGCTTCAAGTCCGCGGTGCTCGCCTTCTTGAAGAGATCCGCGCGCGCCTTCTCGTCACCGAGCTTCGTTCCTTCGTAGAGCTTCGCGACGGCGCCCTTGATCGCGTCGGCGCTCGGCGCCTTGCCGGAGACGATCTTGGCGACCGCGACGCTCCGCTCTTTGTCCGGCGTCTTGACCGCGCGCTCGAGCGCGAGCTCGAGGATGGCGCGATCGACCTTGGGGTGGTAGCTCGTCGCGAGCGCGGCGAGCGCCTGCTCCTTTTGCGCCCAGTTGCGCTGCTGGTACTCGGGATCGCGATCGGCGTCCGGCTTCGCGCGCTCCTCGGCCATCCTCACGATCACCGAGGCCGCCCACACGAGCTTCGGCAGGTGCAGCTCGTCGCGCAGGAAGGCGTCGGCTTCGCGATGCGCCGCGGCCTCGTCGATCTGCTTGCCGATGCCGTCGAGCACCGCCCCGTAAGCCTGCTTGCGCGCGAGATCGGCGTCGATGAACGCGCGCAGATCGCGCTCGGCGCGCTCCTTGTCTTCCGCGAGCCCGCCCTTCACGAGGCCCTCGAGCTGGCCCTTCGTGTTGGTGAGCGCGTTCGAGAAGCGCCGCACGTACGAGGTCGCGCGGATCTGCGCCTCCTTGTCGTCCTTGGTCGCTTCGCCCAGGCGCGCGAGGTAGTCCTCGAAGAGCTTCTGACGGCGCGGATAGCCCCAGCTCACGGCCTCGACGACCTCGGCGCGCGTCTTGAGCGAGCTCGTTCGCGCGGGGTAGCCGGCGACGAAGACGAGATCGCCTTCGCGGAGCGGCTGCTTGGCGACGCGCAGGTAGTGCGGCGGCGCGTACGGAACGTTGTCCGGCGAGAAGTCAGCGGGCTGCCCGTCCTTGCCGACGTACGCGCGGAAGAGCGAGACGTCGCCGGTGTGGCGCGGCCAGCGCCAGTTGTCGATCTCGCCGCCGTAGTTGCCGATCCCGGCGGGCGGCGCCCACACGAGGCGCACGTCGCGGATCTCGAGCTGCTCGATCCGAAAGTGTTGTGCGCCTTCGTAGAAGCTCGCGACGTTGCATCGGATCCCCGGGCGACCCTTCTCGCACGCCGCGACGATCTCCTTCTGCCGCTTCTCGATCGTCTTGAAGCGCGCGCGGTCGTCGGCGAGCTCGGCGACGCCGGCCATCACCTCGCCCGTCACGTCCGTCACCGCGCGCGTCACGTAGATGCGCGCCTGCGGGCCGTTGTTCTTCTCTTCCGCGCGCGTCTTCGCGAGCCAGCCGTCTTTGAGGAGGTTCTGCGCCGGCGTGCTGTTGTGCTGGAGCGCGCCCGTCGCGCAGTGATGGTTGGTCGCGACGAGGCCCTCGGGCGAGACGAACGAAGCGGAGCATCCGCCGAGGCTCACCACCGCCGAGAGCACGCCCGAGGTCGGATCGGCGAGCGCGGCCGGATCGATCGCGAGCCCGAGCTCCCGAAGCTTCGCCGCGTGCGACGCGATCTGATGGGGCATCCACATCCCGCCGGGGTTCTCGAACGCGGGCCGCGACGCCCCCGGCGCCGCCTCGGCCGGAGCGGGAACGACGGGCGCGGGGCTTGTCGGGAGCGCGGGCGGGGCCGCGTTCTCACCGCAAGAGAGCCCGACCACGGACGAGACGACCAGGAGAGCGACGGTTCGCATCGCCGCGCTGCTTAGCACCGCGACCGCCTCCGGAGCGAGCAGTCGAGACACGCCCGAAAAGCGCGGAATTCTCGCGGTCGAACGGCCATGTACGACCATGTCATACATCTCGACGAACACCGCTTGCTTCCGCGGCAACCAACTGGCAAATCACGCGGCCCCGTCTGGGGGCCGAGCGAGACGAGGCAGCAGTTGGCGAAATCCGAGAGTCCGGCCCGCGCCGGGAAGCCCGTTGGCCAGACCGAAGTGAATGCTTTGGCGGGCCTCTTGTGGCTGGTGCGCGCGATTCGCAAGCAGTGGGCGATCGTCCTCGCGATCGTGCTCCTGGCCGGGGCCGGCTCGCTCGCATACTCGAAGACGCTCCCGAAGATCTACGCCGCCCAGACGCTCATCGAGTTCGATCCCGACGTCATCAAGCCGCTCGGCAACAAGGCCGATCCGATGATCGGCTGGAGCGCCGTCTGGGACACGCGCGAATACTACGAGACCCAGTACAAGATCATGCAGAGCGACCGCGTTCTTTCGAGCGTCGTTCGCGATCTGTCACTCCAAAACGACGCCGACTTCCTCGGCTACCGACCGTCGGCGCCCGCGCCGCTCGACAACACGATCGTCGCCCTCCGGAGCCGCCTCACCGTCGAGCCGGTCAAGGGCAGCCGACTCGTCCTCATCAAGATTCAAGACACCAACCCTGCCCAGGCGCGGCGCCTCTCGGAGGCGGTCGCCCGCGCGTACATCCAGCAGAACCTCGAGAAGATGGTCAGCGCGACCGGCGACACGGTCGTGTGGCTCTCCGGGCAGCTCGATCACTTCAAGCAAGAGCTCGAACAGACCGAGAACTCGCTGCACGATTTCAAGAAGCAGAACGATCTCCCCTCGAGCACGCTCGACGACTTGTCGAAGATGATCCGGCTCGAGATGCAAGAGTACGACAGCGCGCTCACGCGCACGCGTATGCGCCGATCGGAGCTTACGGCCCGACACTCCGAGCTGGCGAAGATCACCCCGGAGAACCCCGATCAGGTGCCCGCCTCGGAGCTGCTCGCGAACGTGTTCTTGAGCGGTCTCCGTACGCAATATCAAGCCGCGATGCGCGAGCGCGCCGAGCTCATCGCCGAGGGCAAGGGCGAGAATCACCCCGCGGTGAAGAAGGCCGACGAGAAGATCGCCCTCACCAAGACCCATCTCCTCTCCGAGATCCGCAACATCCAGGGCGCCGTCGCGCGCGATCTCGCCGTCATCGAGCGACAGGAGGGCGGCGAGGCCGCGCTCTACGAGGCGTCGCGCAAGAAGGCCGTCGAGCTGAACCTCAAGGAGCTCGAGTTCCATCGCCTCGACCGGATGCGGGCTCAGAACGAGAAGCTCTACGCCGTCTTGCTCGAGCAGCTCAAGGAGGCCGACCTCCGCCGGATGATGAACACGAACAACATCCGGATCGTCGATACGCCCGTCGAGCCGAAGGATCCGTTCGCGCCGCGCGTGTCGGCCAACGTCGGCATCGCGTTGCTCATCGGTCTCGTCGTGGGCATCGCCCTCGCAGCGCTGCGAGAACAGCTCGACAACACGCTCAAGACGCCGGAGGACGTCGAGGGCAGACTGAACATCACGTTCCTTGGCCTTCTTCCCGAGGTCGTCGACGACGACGAGGAGGGCGCCAAACGGCGGCCCTTGCGAAGGAGCCGTCGCCTCAAGACCGAGCTGCCGCCCGAGCTCCTCGTGCACGAACGTCCGCTCTCGGGCATCGCCGAGGCGGCGCGTTCGCTCCGCACGAACCTGATGTTCATGAACCCCGACGAGCCGTTCCGTCGCATCCTCGTCACGAGCGCCGCGCCCTCGGAGGGCAAGACGACCGTCGCGGTGAGCATCGCCGTGTCGTTGGCGCAAGGCGGCCAGCGCGTCTGCATCATCGACTGCGATCTTCGCCGGCCGCGCCTGCACCGAATCTTCGATCGCGCGGGCGACATCGGGCTCATGAACGCGCTCTTGGGTGAGGCGACGATCGAAGAGGTCGCGAAGCCGACCATCGTCCCCAACCTGAGCTGCATCCCCTGCGGCCCCATCCCGCCCAACTCGGCGGACGTCGTATCGTCCGACAAGTTCCGCCGCTTCCTCGACGACCTCTCGGAGCAGTTCGATCGCATCGTCCTCGACAGTCCTCCGGTGATTGCCGTGACTGACTCGGCGATCCTCTCCACCCTCGTCGACGGCGTCGTGTTCGTCGTCCGCGCCTTCAAGACGAGCGCAGCGCTCTGCCGATCGGGCCTCCGAACGCTGCTCGACGTCGACGCCCCCATCGCAGGCGCCGTGCTCAACGCGGTCAACCTCAACCGCCACGAGTACAGCTACTACCAGTACTACTACTACAAGCGTGAAGGCTACGCCCCGATTGGGGCCGGCCCCGGCGGCGCGGCGCCGCCTACCGGCGGTGAACCTCCGCGTGCACCGCCGCCGAACTGATCGCGCGCGAGGTCAGAATCCGACGACGAACGCGACGTTGCCGCTGATGAGGCCGATGCCCTGCGTGTCGTCGACGTTGACGCCGGGCTGAGGCGGCGGCAGCCCGCTGATGATCGCGACGCCAGCTCCGCCGTCGGCGCCGATCTCGAGGCCCACCTGCGGGCCGAAGACGTGGCGGTAGCCCAAGCGCCCGCGCGCGGCGATCACGTTGCTTGCGACGTTCGTGGCCGTGCCGTAGCGCTCGTAGCCGGGGCCGAGGCCGAGGTAGATCTGGTTCGAGGCCCAGCGGTCGAGCGGCACGCGGAACTCGAAGCCGAGGAACGTCTGCGGCCCGCCCTGCGAGGCGCCCTCGCCCGCGGTGCCGAAGCCGGCGTAGCCGATCTCGAGCAGGAACGAGGTGACCGGTCCGAACGAGTAGCGGAACGATGCGCCGATGGCGAAGCCGAAGTCGCTCGTCTGCCCGCCGGTGAAGAAGTAGCGCGGGAGCTGGAGGTACGGACCGATCGCGAAGCCGGTGCCGAAGCGGAGCGGCGAGCTCTCCGCCGCGTCGGCGAGCCGCTCTTGCGTCGCGTAGTAGTCGAAGCTCCTCTGCTGCTCGCCCTCTCGCGGACCGAGCGCGCCGCCGCTCGTCGCGCCGTCGGACCCGACGGTGATCGAGCCGCTCATGCCGGAGCTCTGCTCGCGATCGCGCACCTGCTGCGAAGAGAGCGCGCCGATGCCGACGGACTCTTCGAGGCGGGCGAGCCGATCACGGATCTGATCGGCGTCGGGCGCGTCGGGCCGCGACGTCAGGTAGGCGCGATAGTCCTCGATCGCGGGGAAAGGATGCTGGAGCTTCTCGTGGCAGAGGCCGCGGTCGCGACGGAGCGTCGGCTCGATCGTGACGCGGATGGCCGCGTCGAACGACGGGAGCGCGCCCGCGCAGTCGCCGGCGCGCGCGCGCTGCCGCGCCGTGTTGCCGTCGACGCCTCCAGCTTCTTCGCGATGGAGGGTGAACTGGCTGCTCGAGCGGGCGGGCCCGGGAGCGCCGCCCTGCGGCGCCGCGATCGCCGCGCCGGGCACCACGAGCACGAACGAGAATCCCCACAACAGAGGCAGACGCCGCCGCGAGCGCATGTACGAAGGTTACGTCACGCGAAGGGCGGGCTCCAAAAAACGCGGATCAGGGAGCCGCGCTCGCCTTCGGCGCCGGAGGCGCCGCTGCGTCCGGCTTGCCCGTCGCCGCCGGCGCTCCACCCTCCTTCGCGCCGGCGTCGCCGATCGCCGCGCCGCCGTCGCCCGCGCCGCCGTCGGCGGCCGCGGCCGCCGCGGCGATCGACTCCTTCGTCGACCACGTCACCTTGCCGAAGCGCGACGCGCGATGGAAGTTGCCCTGACCGAGGATCGGCGACCACGCGGTGCCGCCGTTGTTCTCCATCGCGTAGAAGTTCATGCGCCACGTGTCGCCCGGCTTCGGTGGCCGCGTCTTCGCGCCCTTCTCGAAGGCTGCCCACGGGATCGCCGCCTCGACGACGTAGCCGACGTCTTTGTCGCCCGGCTTGTCGATCGTGCCGCGCACGAAGACGGCGCTCTTCATCTTCGGATCCCAGTCTTCGTGACCGAACGGGCCCTGCGGATCGGTCTTCGGCGTGTTGTAGCCGTCGAACTGCGACTTGAAGACCTTGTTCGCCGGGTTGATCTGGATCTCGTAGTAGTCCTTGTTGTCGCCGTCACCGTCGGGATCGATCATGATCTCCGCGGTGTCTTTGGTCCACGTCATCGGCTGGCCCGTGGCCGTCCAGTCCTTCGGCTGCGAGGCCTTGTCGGTGAAGTAGCCGACCACGTCGGGATCGGTCACTTCGATGAGCACATACATGTTCTCGTCGTCCCACGCGACCTTCGCGGTTCCGGTCACGGGGTACGAGGCGGCGCTACGCCCCGAACCCACGTCGACAAAAGGGCCGGTGCTCGCTGCGCCTCCCCATGCTTTGTCGTCGGGCCTGCCGTCGATGACGATCTTCTCGTCCTTCGCGAGCTTCACGGGGAAGAGCGTGGGGATGTCGGTCGCGCCGCGCTTGCCTTCTTCTTTCTTCGGCGCGACGCCCGTCTTGATCTTCGCGACGATGGCGCGGTTGTCGCCGTCGTTCGGCCCGCTGATGATCCGGAGGCGCGCGTCGCCCTTCCAGATCCCGACGTAGACCATCGTATCGGGACCACGAAGCTCGCCGGGCATCGTGAACGACTGCTCGTCGGCGTAGATCTTCCCGCGCTCCCAGCGATCGGGGCCGAGCACCTGGTGGTTGCCCTTGAGCTCGCGCAGCGGGCCGTTCGAGTCGAGGTTCTCCGGTTTGTCGAAGCCCTCGTGCTGCACGTGCGTGAAGAGCTGCCAGCCCTCTTCGACCGGGTCGTCGCAGCGCCAGTAGTACGTGACCTTCACGGACGTGTTGGGCGGCGCGAGCTCGGGCTCGACCTTGTAGCCGACGATGTGGACCTTGTTCTCGAAGTTGATGTCGACCTTCTTCGCGTCCGCGGGGACGGCGTCGAGGATCGATCCCTTCAGGCGATCGCGATCTTCCGCGCTGATCTGCTGCTTTCCGCCCACGCACGCCGCGATCGCCAACCCGAGCACCAGAACTGAAGCCGTTCGAAGCATCACCCTCTCCAATCGTCGGTAACGGTCAGCGGCGGTTCTTCTTGCGCGCTTCCTTCTCGCGCTTGCGCTGGGCCTTCTTCGCGTTCTTCTCCTTCTCGGAGAGCGCCTTCATCTTCGTCAGGCTCTCGCCCGGCGGCCCGCCGCCGAGCCCCGGCATCATGCCGGGGAAGCCCATGCCCGGCATGCCCATCCCGGGCATGCCCATCCCCGGCATCCCGGGGAAGCCGCCCATGCCGGGGAAGCCGCCCATGCCGCCCATGTTGGCCATGGCCTTCTTCATGTTCTTCATCGCGCCGAGCTGCTTCATCCCGGGGATGTTGCCGAGGAGGCCGCCCATGCCGCCGAGGTTGCCCATCATCTGCTTCATGAAGAGGAAGCGCTGGACGAGCTCGCTCACCGCCTTGTCGTCGTTGCCCGAGCCCTTCGCGATGCGCGCGACGCGGCCCGGCTCGCGGATGAGCGCGTAGGGATCGCGGCGCTCGAAGGTGGTGAAGCTCGAGATCATCGCCTCGATCTTCACGAGCTCGCGATCGTCGAGGTTCACGTCGCTCGGCAGCTGGTCCATCCCGGGGAGCTTCCCGACGATGTCCTTCAGGCTGCCCATCTTCTGGATCATCCGGATCTGCTGGAGGAAGTCGTCGAGGGTGAAATCACCCTGGAGCATCTTCATCGCGTCTTCGGCGGCCTTCTCCTGATCGACGACCTCTTCGAAGTCTTTCATCAGGCCGACGACGTCGCCCATGCCGAGGACGCGGCTCGCCATGCCCTCGGGACGGAACTCCTCGAACTTGTCGGTGCCCTCGCCGACGCCGGCGAAGCGAACGGCCGCGCCGGTGACCTCCTTCACGCTGAGCGCGGCGCCGCCGCGCGCGTCGCCGTCGAGCTTCGTGAGGACGACGCCGGTGAGGCTCAGCCGATCGTGGAAGCCCTTCGAAACCTTCACCGCGTCTTGACCGATCATCGCGTCGACGACGAGAAAGACGTTCTCCGGATCCGTCTTCTCTTTGATGTCGGCGAGCTCCTGCATGAGCTTCTCGTCGATCGCGAGACGGCCTGCGGTGTCGTAGATGATGACGTCGCAGCCCTTCGACTTGGCCTCGGCCTCGGCGCGCTCGCAGATCTCGACCGGCGACTCGCCGGGGATGCTGAAGACGGGCACGTCGATGCTCTGGCCGAGCACCTGGAGCTGCTCGACGGCGGCGGGGCGCTGCATGTCTGCGGCGACGAGCAGCGGCTTGTGGTTCTCCTTCTGGAGGTAGCGCGCGAGCTTGGCGCACGTCGTCGTCTTACCGGAGCCCTGGAGGCCGACCATCATGATGCCGGTGGGACCTCCTTTCTCCGGCGCGAAGACGAGCGCCGGACCTTCGGCCGTCATGAAGTCGACGAGCTCGTCGTGGCAGATCTTGACGAACTGATCGGCGGCCGAGACCTTCATCGTCTCGCCGGCCTGCTTCGCTCGGATCTTCACGACCTCGCCGAGCGCCTTCTCCTTCACCCGGGCGAGGAACGTCTTGACGACGCCGAGCTCGACGTCGGCCTCGAGCAGGCTCAGCCGAACCTCACGGAGCGCCGTCTCGATGTTGCTCTCGGTGAGCTCGGTCAAACCGGCGAGCCGGTTCTTCGCCTGGCGGAAGCCCTTCGCAATCGCGTCGAACATGAAGCCTTTTCCTCACTTGGCGGCTTACCACGGACGCGGCGGTCCGGAAAGCCGCGTCACCCTTGGCGCTCCTGCGGGCCATGATCGCGCCCGAGGTGGATCAGATGCGGTGGCGCCGCTTGAGGGCGAGGATCTGATCGTCGCAAGGGCCGAGCCGCTCGAAGCCCTCCTTGAGGAGCGCCTCCGCTTCGTCGAGCTTGGCCGCGAGCGCGCGCGCGTCCGGCGACTCCTTCGGCATCTCGCCCTTCTCGACCGCGGTGAGGCCCTGCTCGACCTCGCTCTTCAGGCGGAGCGCCTTCGCCGTCGCCTCGGCGGACGCGAGACACGCATCGCGCACGCGACAGACCTCGGCGGCGGTGCACGCGACGGCGCGGAGCGCGTCGACGGCGGCGGGCTTCGCCGGGTTGTCGGCGCGGCGAAAGCGCTCGACCGCAACGACGACCTGCTCGGCCTCGCGGCGCTCGCCGCTCTCGCACGCGAGCGCGAAGCTCACGATGACGACGTACGCGAAGCGCTTCACGACAGCTCCACCTTGCTCCACATCTCGCGGAGCATCTTCTCTTTGCGTCGATCGGTGCGCGTGATCACGCGCGCGACGCCCCACGCCGCGAGCAGCTCGCCTTCCTGACCGAGCGCGGGCAGCGTGCTCCGACCCGTGACGAACACGTTGCCGAGCGCCGTGCGGATCGGCTCGCCCGCGAGGCCGTGGAGCTGCGCCGGCGTGACCTGGAGGCGCGGCACCATCGCTTCGGCCTCCATCGAGCCCCCGGTCGCGCGCAGGCGGGCGCGCTCGACCATCCGCGCGCGCAGGCTCCCCCCGGGAGGGCCCACAGCGGGATCGGAGACCGTCGCGTTGCGGAAGTCCCAGAGCGGCCGCCCGTCGTGCGGCGAGTCGCACACGAGCACGTGGCGCTCGAGGAACGGCAGGAACTCGAGCACCGTCGCGAGCACGTCTTCGCGCGCGCGAGAAAGCGGCGCTCCCTCGGGCAGCAGCGCCTCGGCCACGAGGAGCGCGGTGTCGGGCGACGCGTGCGGCGCCTTCTGGAGGTGCACCACGGCGCCCTTCGACGGGAGGAGGAACGACTCGGTCGCGAGGGGCCGCGGGATCCCGCCGGGCCTCACGACGATCGAGACGACGAAGCGGTTCTCCGCCGTCGTGAGCGAGGGCAGCTTGTCGCCGCGCGGCGGAACGAAGTCGCGCGCGAGCTCGAGGATCTGCGCGGCGGGCAGATCGCCGACGACGAACGTGACGCCCACGGGCATCTCGTCGCCGTCGACGTGGACGCCGCGCACCTTTCCTCCCTTGTGCACGAGCGCGGAGGCGCGATCGGCGATGCGCGTGTCGCCGCCGTGCGCGCGAACGCGCTCGAGCAAGAAGTCGACGAGCTCTTCTTCGCCTCCGGCGAGGTGGCTCACCCCGCGCGTCCACGCCCCGTGGAGACGCGCGAGCGCGAACGGAGGGATCTCGGACGCGAGATCGGACGCGAAGCGGGCCGGCGTCGTCACGACGCCGCGGAAGGGATGCTCGCGCGGAAACTCGGCGAGAAAGTCGCTCCCGCCGTCGAGGTAGGGGAGCGTCGCGACGACGCGCGCGGTCTCTCGACGCTCCCAGAATCCGCCCGGCGGCCACACCGCGTCGCGCTCGAACGCCGCGTCGGCCGCCGCGTTGGTGCGCGCGAGCTCGGTGTAGAGATCGTCGACGACGCGGCGCACGGCGGGGAACTCGCGATCGATCTCGCGCGCGAAGAGCTGCGTGTCCGGCGGAAGATCGAGGCGCGCGTCGGGCGCGAGCACCTGGAGCATCGGATCGAGCGACGAGAGACGGCGACGGAAGGTCTGCGACTGCGCGAGCTCGACGAGGACGCGCCCCCACGCGGGCGACGACGCGGAGAGGAAGGTGAACGGGCGACGCGCGAGGACGAGCCCGTCGTAGCCGTACGTGGGCTTTCGCCAGCCGTGACCGAGGACGAGCACGCGCCACGAGCGACGCGCGAGCAGCGCGGCGGCGGCGAGCGATCCCACGCCCGCGCCGAGGACCACCACGTCGTAGTGCTTCGCCGTGCTCATCGGCGCTCGATCCGCACGCGCACGCGCGGGCGCTTCCCTTCTCCGCCCGGAGCGACCTCGACGCGCCCTTCCGCGATCCACTGCACGACCTGGGGCAAGAGCTCGTGCTCCTTCTCGAGGATCCGCGCCGCGAGCGAAGCCTCGTCGTCGTCGTCGAGCACGGGGACGGTCGCCTGCGCGAGGATCGGCCCCGTATCCATGCCGGCGTCGACGAGGTGAACCGTGCAGCCCGCGACCCGCACGCCGTAGGCGAGCGCCTGCGCCGGTCCGTGCACGCCGGGAAACGCGGGCAGGAGCGCGGGGTGGATGTTCACGACGCGGTGCGGAAACGCGTCGAGGAGCACGGGGGTCACGAGGCGCATGAAGCCCGCGAGGACGACGCACGTCGCGCCGTGCGCGCGCAGCACCTCCACGACCGCCGCGTCGAACGCCGCGCGATCGGCGAACGCCTTGTGATCGACGACGACCGCGGGAACGCCCGCGGCGCGCGCGCGATCGAGGCCCTTGGCGGTGGCGACGTTGGAGACGACGACGCCGATCTTCGCCGACAGCCGACCCGCCTTCACCGCGTCCAAGAGCGCCTGGAGGTTCGTGCCCGATCCGGACACGAGGACGCCGAGGACGAGCTCGCTCACGGGAAGACCACCCTCGCTTCGAAGTCGGTGCCCTCGGGGACCTTCACCACTTCGCCGAGCGACAGCGGCGCTTCGCCCGCCTTCGTGAGCGCTTCCATCGCGCGCGCGGCGTGCTCCTTGGCGACGACGAAGACGAAGCCGACGCCGAGGTTGAACACGCGACGCAGCTCTTGCTCCTCGACGCGCTCGGCGATGAGATCGATGATCGCCGGCCGCTTCCACGGACCGCGAAGCTTCGCGCCGAGCCCTTCAGGAAGTACGCGCGGGAGGTTGCCCGGCAGGCCGCCGCCGGTGACGTGGCTCATCGCGTGGACATCGACGCCCGCCTCGAGGACCGCCTGCACCTGTCGCGCGTAGAGGCGCGTCGGCGCGAGGAGCGCCTCGCCCACCGTCTTGCCGCCGAGGACGTCGGGCTTGCTCTCGGGCCCGAGCTTCATCGCGTCGAAGAGCACGCGACGCGCGAGCGAGTACCCGTTCGAGTGGAGACCGCTCGAAGGGAGCGCGACGAGCTCGTCGCCCGCGGCGACGCGCTTGCCGTCGACGATCTTCTTCCGCGAGACGACACCGACGGTGAACCCCGCGAGATCGTACTCCCCTTCGGCGTACATTCCCGGCAGCTCCGCGGTCTCGCCGCCGAGCAGCGCGCAGCCCGCCTCGCGACACGCGTCGGCGATGCCCTTGACGACGCGCTCGGCGACGCCGACGTCGAGCTTGCCCGTGCCGAAGTAGTCGAGGAAGAAGAGCGGCCGCGCGCCGGTGGTGATCACGTCGTTCACGCACATGCCGACGAGGTCGAAGCCGATCGTGTCGTGCACGCCCGTGAGGAACGCGACCTTGAGCTTGGTGCCGACGCCGTCGGTCCCGCTCACGAGCACGGGCTCGTCGATGCCCTGCGGCACCGCGCAGAGCCCGGCGAAGCCGCCGACGTCGGCGAGCACCTCGGGGATGCGCGTCGCCTTGGCGAACGGCTTGATGCGCTCGACGAGCTCGTCGCCCGCGTCGATGTCCACGCCGGCTTCGCGGTACGAGATCGATCCCATCGGGCCGGTTCTTAGCCGGTCGCCAAGGCCGCGACAACAGCCACCCGCGCGCGAGGGAAACCGCGGCAGGATCGCCACCTCGACCGCGCGACGGGAGGCCTCGCGCTCGCTTCGGCGATCACCACCACTTGATCGGCATCGGCACCGCGTGCTCGTTCGTCGTGCCGTCGCCGAGCTGCCCGGACGCGTTGTCGCCCCAGCAGCGAACGCCGCCGTCGGCCATGCGCGCGCACGCGCTGTCGCCGGCGACGGCGAGCTCCTGAACGCCGACGAGCCCAGGGAGCGCGACGGGCTTCGCGCTCGGCTCCATCGTCCCGTTCGCGAGCTGGTAGCGATCGTTGTTCCCCCAGCAGCCGACGGTGCCCGTGCGAAGCCGAGCGCACGTGTGACGCGCGCCCGCGTGGATCGACGCGACCGGAGGAATGCCGTGCACCATCACGGGCACGCGCGAGTCGGTCGTCGTCGCGTCGCCGAGCTGTCCTTTGTCGTTCGCGCCCCAGCAGCGCACCGAGCCGTCGGCGAGCGCGGCGCACGTGTGCTCGGCGCCCGCGGTGAGCGAAGCGATCGACGCGCCGGCGAGCAGATCGACGCTCGCGGCGGCCTGACCGCGCGCGTCGCTCCCGCTGCATCGAACGACGGCGGGATCGGCGAGCGCCACGCACACGTGCGAAGGGCCGACGGCGATCGCGGTCGCGCGCGCGCCCTTGAACGCCTCGGGCTCGGAGGGCATCGTCGCCTTCGCGCCCCAGCAGCGAACGCGACCGCCCGCGATCGCGCACGCCTGCTCTCCGCCCGACGCGATCGCGGTCGCGTCGAGGATCGTGTTCTCCGCCAGCATCGTCGCGCCCCAGCAGCGAACGCGGCCGGCGAAGAGCCCGCACGTGTGCCCGTCGCCGAGCGAGAGCGCGTCGGCGCGAGCGGCGCGCGCCGGCTTCGGGAGCGGGCGTGACACGAACGTGCCGTCGCCGAGCTGTCCCGCGTCGTTCGCGCCCCAGCAGGCGATCTCGCCGGTCTTCTGCATGGTGCACGCGTGCCGCGGCCCGAGCCACGCGCGCGTCATCGCCGGCGGCTTGTGCTTCTTGCAACCCGCGGCGAGGAGGACGAGCGCGACGAAGACGAGCCGCTTCAGTGGGGCACCGCACCCGCGAGGACCGCGTGCATCACGATCTTCGCGACGTGGACGAAGATGACGATACCGAGCACGTCGACGAGGCTCGCGATGAACGGCGTCGAGCTCGTCGCCGGGTCCATGCCGACGCGCTTCAAGACGATTGGCAGCATCGCGCCGACGGTGCAGCCGGTCATCACGATGCCGATGAGCGTGATCGCGACGGTGAGCGCGAAGTCGGCGTGCTGCTCCGGATACATGAGGACGCGCGCGAAGCCCACGATCGCGAGCCCGATGCCGAGCACGAGGCCCATCGCCGCCTCGCGTATCAGGATGCGCCACCAGTCGCCGAGCTTGATCTCGCCGACGGCCATGCCGCGGATGATGAGCGTCGACGACTGCGAGCCCGAGTTTCCTCCGGCGGAGATGAGCAGCGGCACGTAGTACGCGGCGCCCTTGATCGCCTCGAAGACGGGGTCGTAGTGGCGGAGCGCGGTCTGCGTGAAGAACTCGCCGAAGAAGAGGATGAAGAGCCAGACGCCGCGCTTCTTGATGAACGTGAGGAACGTGGTCTTGAAGTAGGGCACGTCGAGCGGCTCGACGGCGCCGAGCTTCTGGACGTCTTCCGTCTGCTCTTGGGTGAGGACGTCGACGATGTCGTCGATCGTGATGACCCCGAGGATCGTGCTCTTTTCGTCGACGACCGGCATGACGTTGAGGTCGTACTTCGCCATTCGGCGAGCCACCTCTTCTTGGTCGAGCTCCGGCGGGACGCTGATGATGTTCGTGCGGAGGATGTCGCCGAGCGGCTGATAGGGCTTGGCGAGCAGCATGTCGCGGATCGACGCGAGCCCGACGAGCTTGTCGCCCGGCTCGATCGCGTAGACGTTGTAGATGTTCTCGTCGTGGTTCTCGAGGTGCGCGCGCACCGCCTCGACCGCGGAGGCGACCGTCACGTCCGGCGCGACGTGGACGTAGGCGGTCGTCATCAGGTGGCCCGCGCTCGTCTCCGGCCATTTCTCGATCTCGCGGACTTCTTCGGCGGCGACCGGATCGACGTCCTCGAGCTTCTCGAGGATCTCCTCGCCCATCGCCTCGGGCAGGAAGCTGAAGAGGTCGGCGCGATCGTCGGGCGCCATCTCGCTCGCGATCTGCGCCACGCTCTCGGGCGGCATCAGCTCGGCGATCTCGCCCTGCTCGTCGTCTTCGAGGCGCTCGAAGATCGGCGCGGCGTCCTCCGCGGGCATCCGCGCGAGGAGCTCGGCGGCCTCGTCGGGCTCGAGCTCGCCGACGATGTCGGCGAGATCCTCGGGGTGGATCTCCTCGAGGAGCTCGCGCACCTGATCGGGATCCTCCTTGAGGATCTGCTTCAACTCGGGGCCGAGGAGCGACGCGAGGCGCATGACGACGCCTGGACATTACCCAAGCGCGTCGCATTTCGCTACGATGCTGCGATGCTTCGAGCCTCGATCCCTCGCTCGCACCGCTCACCCGTCCTCGCCACCATCGCTTGCGTCGTGGGCGCCGTGGCGCTCGGCGCATGCTCGAGCAACGAGACCGGCTCGAGCAGCGGCAACCCCGCCGACGCTTCGGCGACCGAAGACTCCGCGTCGCCCGACGACGCGGGCGCCGACACCGGCGCTCCCGTCGAGCTCAACTCGTGCAAGACGTACGTCGATCAGACGGCCGCGGGCGCGCCACGGACGATCCCGTGGGACCTCCTCACCCTCAACGCGGCGCCCGAGCGCTGCATGAAGATCAAGAAGGGCCAGACCGTGACGTGGAACGGCGACCTCGATGCCCACCCGCTCGGCCCCGAGGGCGGCGACAAGCCGAACCCGATCAGCAACACGTCGACCGTCACGTTCAACGCGGCAGGCACGTTCGGGTACATCTGCGACATCCACCCGGCGATGATCGGCGCGATCCAGGTCGTCGAGTAGGCGCTACTCGGCGGAGCCCGCGTGACGTTGGCGTGACACGAAGAGCCCGAGCTCGCGGCCGGCGTCGATCAGGGGGAGCAACGTCGCCCGCGCGGCGAGGCGTGATTCGTCCGTGGTGAGGCCTCTTCGAAGGACCGGCGCCGGCAGGCCGAACGGGCCGCCGAAGACGGCGTCGCCGGGCCACGGCTGATCGTCGAGGTAGAAGTCCCACGTCACCGGCGCTCCGGGCGGATCGACGACGAGGTCGATCCCGACGGCGGCCGACGCGCTCGTCACGAACGCGAGATCGATCTTCCCCGCGCCGATCTTGAAGGCGTCGCGCGCGATCTCCACCGGCTCGACGGACATCGATCGAGCCTGCGTCGTCGCGTCGCCGACGGTGATCCATCCGGCGACGCGGCGCGGCCTGCCGGCGCCGGCGAAGCGCAGGTGGACGACCGCGGGCTTCGCCTCGGCCTCCCGCGCCGGCGAAGATCCGGCGACGCGCGCGTTCGCCAGCGCCGCGTCGAGGCGCGCGCGCATCTCCGCGACGATCTCGGGCTTGTCGCGCGACAGATCGCGACGCTCGCCGGGATCGTCGACGACGTCGAACAGCGCGTCGCTCGCGGCGCCTTCATGAACGACGAGCCGATGGCGCCCGTGGAGGATCGCGCGCGAGCCGTGGTCTTCGCTCACGATCACGCGCTCCTCGGGCTCTTCGCGTCCGCGCGCGAGGCCGACGAGCGAGCGGCCGCTCGCGCGCGGGTGCGGCTCGAGCCCGAGCAGCTCGGCGACGGTCGGCGCGAGATCGACGTTGCTCACGCGCGCCTTCACTTCGCGATCTTCGGGCACGAGCCCCGGCGCGTCGATCAACAGCGGGATGCGCGCGCTGCCTCGAGACGCGGTGACGATCACGATCGTCCGCTCGCGAAGCCCCGCGTCCGCGAGCGACTGGAGCAGGGCGCCGACGGCTTCGTCGCTGCCGGAGGCCTCGGGCACGCGGGCCGAGGCGTAGCTCACGAAGGCGAAGAAGCGCGTGTCGCGGTGGTCGCGGATCCACGACGCCGCGTCGCGCGCGATCTCGAGCGCATCGCGCGCGAGGCGATGATCGGCGGTGTGCTCGAAGCCCACGTCGATCCCCAGAGGCGCGTCGCCGAGCACGGACTCGTCCTTCACGAACGCGTGCGTCGAGACCCCTCGACGCCGGAGCGCGAGCGGGAGGAGCGGCGGATCGGACGCGTAGAAGCGCGCGCCGTCCGCCGCGGGCACCGCCGCGCGCTGCGCGTCGACGCCGAGCGCGCTCGAGCGCGCGCCCGAGAGCATCGCGAGCGTGCCCGGGCGCGTCCACGAGCCTGCGGAGTAGGCGTGCGTGAAGCGCACGCCGCGCTCGCGGAGCGCGTCGACGGCGCCCAGCGAGTCGACCACGATCCAGAGCACGTCGTACGGAACGCGCGGAACGCCGCGCGCGAGGATGGTCGGGTTGCCCCAGAAGCTGACGGGCGGTCCCGAGGCCTCGCCCGCGTCGCGGCTCCCCTCGCCGGTCACGACCGGCGAGAGCTCGGTCGAGAGGCGCAGCTCGACGATCTGACCCGCGAAGTCCGCGAGCGAGCACGAGAGCTCCGTCCACCCGCGCGCCGGCGCGAGGCGATGGCGGAGGAGCTCGTGCGTCTCCCCCTTCGCGTCGACGACCGTGACGACGTAGATCGCGTCGCGCGTCGCGCCGACGCTGCCCGCGGCGAACGCGAGCTTCGCGCCGCCGGGGACGCCGACGCGAAACGTGAACGACGCGGGCGCCGGGGCGAAGAGCGCGTCGCGCTGATCGAAGCTGCGTTCGTCGATCGACGGCAAAGCGATGCGCGTGACCCACGGCGGGGCTTCGAACCACGGCGGTCGCATCGTGCGGGCGCGCCGATCGAGCAGCCCGATGCGAGCGTCGGGCGCGTCGACGCGCGCGCTCTTCGCGGTCTCGACGAGGCGGTGCGCGACCTCGAAGCGTTCGCCCGCGGTCGTCGCCGACGACGCGTCATGTGGAGCCGGGCGCGGGAGGGCCGCGGCCTCGTCGGCGGCGCCGCCGAGTCGCCGCGCGAGGCAGCACGCGCTCACCGCGACGAGGACGATCGCGGCGCGCATCGCGAGCCCCCGCGCGTTCACGGGCCCACCCGCGGCACGAGGAAGCCGTCCTTCTGCTCCATCGACGCGTCGCGGAGCATCCATGCCCAGAGATCGCTCCGGAGGCGCGCGAGCTCGCCCGCGTGCTCGCTCGCGACGTCCCGCTGCTCGCCGGGATCGGCCCGCGTGTCGAACAACATGTACTTTACACCTTGACGCGTCGGCGCGTAGACGAGCTTCCACCGCTCGTCGCGGACCATCCGATGCCGCGCCGTCCGCGTGACCGCGTTCATGTCTTCGCGCATGACGATCTGCGCGCGCGCCGCGTCGATCTCGGTGAGTCCCGTGACGCCGGGATGAGGAACGCGCAGCGACGGATCGAGCGCTTGGCTCGCCTCGGTGAGCCACGGCTCGGCCTCGGCGTACGCGAGGCGCGGCTCGATCGGCTCCCCGCGGAGCGCGGGCGCGACCGAGCGACCGTCGAGATCGGGCGGCGCCTCGACACCGGCGAGCTCGTAGAGCGTCGCCGCGACGTCGACGTCGCGCACGACGCGCTCCTCGCGCAGCCCGCCCTTGCCGGCGCGCGGATCGTAGACGAGCAGCGGCACGTGGACGGCCTCGTCGCCGAGGAGGTGATCGCCGTGTCCTCGGCCGCGGCCGTGCTCGAAGAGCGCCTCGCCGTGATCGGCGGTGACGACGACGACGGTGTCGCGCGCGAGCCCTGCGCGATCGAGCGCGCGAAGGATGCGCCCGACCGCGTCGTCGATCGCGCTCACCGCCCCGTCGTAGAGCGCGCGGACTTGACGGACGTCCGCTTCGTCGGGCGCCGCGTCGCCGCCGAGATCGACATGGTACTTGTAGCGACCGCGATAGCTCGGATCGGTGTACTTCGCGTAGTACGGCGCCGGCGCGGTGTACGGAGCGCGCGACGCCGAGAAGAAGACCGTGAGGAAGAACGGCTTGTCCTTCCTCTTCATCGCCGCGATCGCGACCTCGACGTCGTCCGCGACGACGCTCGGATCGGCCGCGACGTCGATCGCGTTCATCGCGGGGAAGATCCAGCGCCCGAGCTGCGAATGGAGCAGCGGCAGGAGCGCCGTCTCGCGCTCGAGCGCGCGCTGCCGAGCGAGCTGCCGGAGGTCGAGCGAGGGCGCGTCGATCGTGTCGAACCCGAGCGCGATCTTCCCGAAGACGTCGCCCGCGGCGTCGCTGACGACGCCGGTCTCGTAGCCGGCGCGCGCGAGCCGCTGCGGGAGCGCGTCGAAGTCCTTCGCGCGTTCGTCCCACGTCGGGAACGTCGTTCGGATCCCGTGCGCGTGGGCGTGACGCCCCGTGAGGATCGTCACCCACGAAGGAACGGTCCGCGGGATCGAGACATAGGCACGCTCGAACTTGGTGCCCTCGTTCGCGAGCGCCGTGAGCGCCGGCGCGACGCGCGGATCGATCCGATCCGCGCGCAGCGAGCTCGCCGCGACGAGCAGGACGTTCGGGCGCCTCGCGAGCGAAGCGTGCGACGACGGCGTCGCGCGCGCCTCGGGCTCTCCCATCGTTTCCGCTGCCGCGACGGCGACGGCGATCGTCGCCGTCGCGATCGCGATCTTCCGCGGCGGCCTCACGTAGAGGAGCGCGAGCCCGATCACGGCGAGCACGACGCCTCGCGTACCGAGCACGTCGGTCGCGCAGATCTGCACCGTCCGCGCGAGCCCGCCTTGCGCGTACCATCGCGCCGCGTAGAGCTGCGGGCTGTCGGCCATCGCCCAGAGCACGATCGCGCCGTGCACGAAGAGACAGAGGAGCGCCGACTCGACGAACTTCAGGATCGGCCTCTGCTTCGCGAGCGTGCGCTCCGAGTGCCGAAGGCGCTGCAAGACCTCGGCGACGAGCCCCACGACGAGCCCGAGCGCGATCGCCGTCGCGGCGACGCCGATCTTCATCTGCGCGATCTCGGAGGCGAAGCGCTGCGCGATGAACGTCTCGACGGCTTCGTCACGGCGAACGTCAGGGGCGAGATCGATCTCGCGGCTCGGTCGACCCGCAAACGCGGCGAGCGCCGACACGACGAGCGCGCCGGCGAACGGCGGAGCGGTCACGACGGATCGCAGCGCGCGCGAGGCCTTGCCGGCGAGCCCGTCCATGCCGCGGCTACCTTCGTCTCGTCATCGTCGTCATCCCGCGCAGCGCACGCGAGAGCGGACGCGGCCCGGGATCGCCCGGCGCGAACCGCGCCGACAGATCCGCGACGTCGCGTCCGAGCCGCGCGATCTCGCCGCGCGGAAGCGCTCGCGCGGGCTCACCCGCGGGCCCGCGCGCGCGTTCGCAGAAGAACGTGCGGCACCCGAACGGCCGCGCTCGATACACGAGGCACGCTCCTGCGTCCGAGAGGAGCGGACACCTGCGCTCGTCGCTCACCGGCAGGCTCCGCCGCTTCGGCAGGCCTCCCCTCGCCTTCACGGCGTGCTCGAGCATCGCGAGCTCGACGGCGGTGGGATAGGGCTCGCGTCCCGTGACGCCGAAGCGGCAGCAGTCGGTGCTCGCGTCGCAGCTCCATCCTTCCATCAGCGCGTCGACCTGCGCGAAGATCTCGCGCAGCGCCGCGAACGGCTCCTTGGTCGAGCTCTGCCGTCGCTCGCGCTCGTGGCTCGCACCCACGAGGTCCGTCTTTACGCCTCTGCCTGGGTTCTGGCAAACGCGCGAGGTCGCGCGAAACTCGATAGACTAGGCGCGTGGCCACGGCTGCCTCGCGCCCTCGCCTTCGTCCCGTCGAGACCATCGTCGTCCCCGACCGCCGGCGCGGCCGCGTCTTGATGCTCCGCGACTCCCAGGGCGTCGCGACGAAGCACGCGGCGCTGCCCATGGATCTCGTCCCCATCGTCGCGCGCTTCACGGGCGCCCACACCTGCGTGGAGATCGCCGCGCAGCTCTCGGCCGAGGCGGGCGAGGCTGTCCCGGTGGAGCTCGTCGTGCGCCTCGCGAGCGAGCTCGAGGAGGGACTGTTCCTCGAGGGCACCGTCTACAAGGCGGCGCGCGCGAAGGTCGAGCACGACTTCGCCGGCGCCGACGTGCGTCCGGCGTCGCACGCGGGCGGCGCCTACCACGACGACGCCGCGCAGCTCACCGCGTACATCCAGAACGAGTGCTTCGGAAAGACGAGCGGCGAAGGTCACCCGAAGGAGGGCGAGCGCCTCGCCGCGCTCATCGCGCCGCACATCGATCCGTGGCGCGGCGCGCGCTGCTACGGCGAAGCCTACGGCGTGCTCGCGCGCGCCTTGCCCGAGGACGCCGACACCTTCGTCTTGTTCGGGACGTCTCACGCGCCGATGCGCGAGCCCTTCGCGCTCTGCCGCAAGGCCTTCGACACGCCGCTCGGGGCGATCGAGGCCGACAAAGACGCGATCGACACGATCGCCTCGGCGTGCACGTTCGATCCCTACGCCGATCAGTTCAATCACAAACGCGAGCACTCGCTCGAGTTCCAGGCCGTCTTCCTCCGCCACCTCCTCGGCGCGCGGAAGGCGAAGATCATCCCGATCCTCACGGGCCTCGGCGACCAGCAGTCGAGCGGCAAGAGCCCGAGCCACAGCAAGGCGGTCGAGCGCTTCTTCGACGCGGTGCGCGGCGTCGTGCGAGACAAGCGCGCGATCATCGTAGCCGGCGCCGATCTCGCGCACGTCGGCCCGCGCTTCGGGGATCCGAGGCCCTTCGACGAGGGCGAGCGCCGGCGCCTCGACGCGACCGATCGCGAGTCGCTCGATCGCGCCGAGCGCGGCGACGCCGAGGCCTTCTGGGAGCACGTCGCCCGCGATCTCGACACGCGACGCGTCTGCGGGCTCGCGCCGATCTATTCGCTCCTTCGCACGGTGAGCGACGACGTACGCGGCCGCGTCGGCCACTACGAGCAGACGGTCGATCCCGAAGAAGGATCGATCGTGAGCCACGCCGCGGTAGGCTTCTTCACGTGATCGGCCCCGACGCGATCCCGCCTCGCCCGCCCGCGCGCGACTCCGGCCAAGACGGCGGCGTCGCCGAGCTTCGCCCGCGCTACGAAGACGTCGCGCAAGACGGGAGCATCCAGCCCACCGCGTTGATGCACGGCATCGGCCACGCGGTCTGGCGATCGCTCGTGATGAAGAACCCGGCGATCGAGGTCTTCCGCGCGAAGGGCATCCTCCCGATCTTGCGGCGCCTCGTGATCGTCGTCGATCGCCGCTCGGTCTCGGTCAACGTGCCGATCCGCTACGAGGGCGCCTACCGCTTCGCGCGTGAGAAGGGCGGCGACCGCCTCTTCGTGAACATGTGGGTCGAGGCGTCGGCGCCGATCAGCAACACCTTCCTCCCGACGCCGCGCGACGCGCCCTTCGAGCGGCTCGGACGCATCTTCGCCGAGCACGTCATCTCGCGCCCCTTCGAGCCACCCGACCGGCGCAAGGTCACGCGCCTCGAGGGCGGCCCCGGCGTCCCGGAGATCCCGGAAGACGAGCACGTCTTCGAGCCCGCCGAGGCTCTCTTGCGCGATCGCGCGCTCGACGATCTCGGCGCGATCTCGTTCGGCATGATGCACACCGACTCGAACCAGCACGTCAACTCGCTCGTCTATCCGCGCGTCTTCGAAGAGGCGCTCGTGCAGCGCTTGGCCGAGACCGGCCGCGACTACAAAGCGCTGCTCGCGAACGCCGTCGAGATCCGCTGGCGCAAGCCCTTCTTCAGCGGCGAGCGCGCGCAGATCCGCGCGGCCATGCTCGAAGCGCCCGCGGGCTCCCCGTGGACGGTCGGCGCGGCCGGCGCCTTCTTCGGCGCGGGCGACAAGCCGAACAGCACGATCCAGACGTGGCTGGCCTGACGCCGCAGAAACGGCCCGCAAAGAAGCGCTCGACTCCGCCGTTGACCGGACCCAACGGGCCGCGCTATGAAGCACGAACCACTGCGGGAGTAACTCAGTGGTAGAGTGCCACCTTGCCAAGGTGGACGTCGAGGGTTCGAATCCCTTCTCCCGCTCAAGAAAAGGCCGCCGATGGCGGCCTTTCGCGTTTCTGGACGTCACGGAGCGTTACGCCAGGATGGTGTGACCGGTGGCGTGGGGGCCGAGCCGCGTGGTGTCAGGTCGTAAGCCTCAGGCGGCCCGGACACGCGCTCATCCTTGCACCCGTGTGCGTCACGAAGCCGAAGAAGCCGTCGTGCCTGCCTTGCCTCGACGTCCGCTCGCCGCCTTCGGTGGCGTCTTCCCCTGAGGATGGATGGTCTCGCCCTTCTTCAGCATCTCGACGAAGGCCGCGATCCGCTTCTTTCGTCCGTCCGCCGTCTTCAAGCTCAGCGTGCGAAAGGTCAACGCGAACCGGTTCTGCGACGAGAGCGTTTCGTACGTCGCGAGAGCCTTCGGCTCCGCGCGGATCGCGGCGATCAGATCCTCGGGCGGCTCGTTCTTGGCGATCCGGTACGCCTTCTCCCAGCGGCCGTCCGCCTTCGCTGCCTCCACTTGTGCGAGCCCGGGAGGCTGCATCATCCCGGCCCTGTTCAGGCGCGCGACGTTCGCCACGTTGATCTGGCTCCAGACGCTCTTCCTTCCGCGCGGCGTGTAGCGCTGGAGGAAGCTCTTCTCGTCGAGGCCCTTCCGAATGCCGTCGATCCAACCCCAGCAAAGCACCGCATCGATGGCCTGCGTGGGCGTGATCGACGGGACGCCGGACCGCACCTTGTAGATCCGGATCCAGACCTCCTGCTCCTTGTTCCAATGCTTGCGGAGCCACGCGTAGAAGGTCTTCTCGTTCTTGAATTCGAGGACCTTGTTGGGATCGACCCGGACCGACGCCATGCGCGTGATGATAATCGCCCTCGGCGAACGTAGGCGTCCTCTCCGCGACGACGGTGAGCGTCCCGTCGATGTCCGGGTCGTCGCGGGCGAGCGCGTGACCTCGGCGAACGTTGGTTGCTCGCGCCGAGCCGGCGGACCTCCTCGGCCTCACCAAGGGAGAGCTTGCCGGGCGAAGGGGTGCGGGTGGGAATCCATCGCCAGGGCGGGAGGACAAACACCGCCCGGCCCTTCAGCCGCGTAGCGCGAAGGCTGCGCCCTGCGGGTCGTCGCACACGGCGAGGCGCTCGCCGTCCGGTAGTGCGAACGGACCGAGCACGATGCCGCGCTCGGCGTGGACGGTCGCGAGTGCGCGATCGAGATCATCGACGTGCATGTGAAAGAGCCAGTGCGCGTGACGGCCAGCCTGGCTTCGAATGTCGACCATCGTACCTGCCTCGACGTCCGAGCCTGGCCAGGCGAAATGTCGAAACTCGCCATGCTCGGGATGCGCCACGAGACGTGTGAGGCGCCAGCCAAACAACGTCGTGTACGCTCGCTCGACACGCGCTCGGTCGTTGGTGTTCATGTGGTGCCAAACCACCACACGCGACGACTCGTCGTGGGAGCCGGGCGACGTGAGCCCGACGATCGCTCCGCCCGGATCGCGAAGTACGGCGAACCGGCGACCATCCGGGAACGTCCCGATGGGCCCCAGCGGCTCGGCCCCATGCATGACGAACGCGTCTGACGTGGCCTCGACGTCGTCGACCTCGATCTGACCGAGCCAATGCGAGCGCGCGCCCCGCGCGAGGGCTTGCTCATGCAGCGGCACGATCGGCATTCGATCGTGGCCAAGCAACTTGGCATAGAAGCCACGCGCCGCAGGGGCATCCGTGGTGCGAAGCACGAACCGAGCAAACGTGAAGGAAGCGCTCACGGCTCGCGATGGTACCGGCGGCTCCTCGCGATCGCACCGCCAGTCTACCTCCGAACGAGGGCCGCTACGGAAGCGGCGGTTCGCTCCCGCGCGCGCCGTGCCATGGCGCGTGTACGGTGACGAGGTCGGCTTCGAGCGGCGGCAGCTCGCGGGTGTATGGAAGCGAGGCTGCGGCGGGACATCGGCGCGCGAGGCTCACGTCGCGCGACGCCTCGCGACGATCACGGCGTCGACGCCCGTGCCCGCGATCGCGCGCGGGCGCTCCTCCGCCACCACGAGATCCCACGCGCTCGGCTCCAGCGCGCCGGTCGCGCTCTCGACGGAGACTTGCACCTGGCTCGCCGCGGCCGTCGGACTTCCCGTCACAGGATCGATCGGACGATGGCCGACCATGAGCAACGTCCCGCCGGGCGCAACCCCGCTCGAAAGGCGCCGCACCATTTCGTCGACCGAGCCCGCGACATGAACATAGAGGCACGTCACGAAATCGAAGTAGCCGCGCGGCGGCGCCCACACGCCGAGATCGCCCTCGACCCACGTGATGCGCTCCGCGATCTCCGGCCCCAACGCGTCCGCCGTCGATCGTGCGTGCGCGAGTGCGCTCGCCGAGAAGTCGACCGCCGTCACGTTCCATCCGTGCGCCGCGAGCCACAGCGTCTCCGCTCCATGGCCGCACCCCGCGTCGAGCGAACGCCCGGGACGAAGGCCGGCGACCTCGGCGATCAGATGCGCGTTCGGCGCGCGCTGCGCGACCTTGTCCGCGTGCTCGCGCAGCGTCCTCGCCCAAAGCTCTTCCCAGTACGTCCGGTCGTGGCCCATGCGCACCAGCCTAGGCCGCCGCGTCGCGACGGCGTCGACGAAAGTCGCTTTGCCCCTCGAGCTTCTCGTGGGCGCAACGCGGCCCGAGGATTGCTCCCCGATCGAGCATGGCCGCCCCTTCGAGTCCGATCCTCGTCACCGGCGCCAGCGGCCGCGTCGGAGGCGTCGGCCGCTCCATCGTCGAGCTGCTTCGGCAGCGCGGCGCGTCGGTTCGTGCCTTCGTGCACCATGACGACGAACGCGCCGAGCGGCTGCGCTCGCTCGGTGCGGAGGTCTTCGTCGGCGACCTCACGCGCGCCGAGGACGTCGTCGAGGCCACCCGGGGCTGCCGCCGCGTCTATCTCGGGATGGGCGTCTCTCCCGATTACCTCGAAGCCGCCGTTCTCATGGCAGCCGCGGCGCGCGAGCTCGACGTCGAGGTCCTCGTCAACATCTCGCAGATGACCGTCTCCCAGATGAGCCTGTCGTCGATGACCGAATCGAGGCAGCAGAGGCAGCACTGGATGGTCGAGCGGGTGCTCGACGGGTCCGGCTTGCCCGTCGTCGAGGTGCGACCGACGGTCTTCCTCGAGAACCCGTTCTTCTCCGCGTTCGCGGAGGAGTCGATCGCCGACGACGACACGATCCGCCTCCCCTTCGGCGGCGGGCGAACCTCCCCGATCGCCGCACGCGACGTCGCCGAGGTCGTCGCGACCATCCTCGAGAGCCCGGCGAGCCATGTCGGCCGCGTCTACGAGCTCACCGGTCCTGTCTCGCAAGACATGAACGGCGTCGCGGCGGAGTACGCGCGAGCGCTCGGTCGACCGATCACGTGGGTCGACGTGCCGTTCGACGAATGGAGCCGAAGCCTCCGCGCGCGGCTCCTGCCGGAGCACCTCGAGAGTCACCTGCTCACGATGGCGCGCTTGCACGCGATCGGCCGCTACGACCGGTCTTCGTCGGACGTCGAGCGGATCCTCGGGCGCCCCGCGACGAGCGTTCGTGACTTCGTCGCCGCGAACGCCGCCCGCTTCGCCCGCCGTCCGATCCGTCGAGAGACCGCTGCGGCGTCGCCCGCGCGCGCTCGCGACTACACGGCGCGCCGGATCGATCGTGCGTTCGACGTGCCGTACGAACGCTTCGTTCGGAGCCTCGCGTCGCTGCTCGGCAGGATGGATCCCGACGCGCTTCATCGGCTCCGCGCGGGGAACGCCGACGAGGCGCGACGCGAGCTCGCGAAGCGCGTCGGGCCGTCGGGATTCGCGATCTTCCAGGAGCTCGATCACGGCGCGCTCGTGAGGGCGTTCACCGATCGCCCGGCGCGCTCGACGTTGTACGTCTTCGGCAACGCGCTCCTGGCGATCGAGATGACGAAGCACGTCGCCGAGGTCGGTCTGTACGTACCGCTTCGGATGTTCGTCGAAGAGATGACGCCGACGAGCGTGCGCGTCACCTACGACCTTCCCTCGTCGATCCTGGGTCAATTCGGCTCGGCGCCGGTGAACGTGGTCGCGCGCGATCTCGATCGAAAGGTCGAAGCGTTGCTCACGGACGCCGCCGCCGGGAAGAGACCCCCTCCCCGGCAGTGAAGGTCGCCGGCGATGCTGGGTCTCTGACGTCATTTGCAGCTCTACATGCAGAGCGTCCCCTCGCCTTGCGTCTCTCATCGAACCAACGACGGCCGCAGAGAAACCGCAGAGAAGCCGCGGCGGCGGCTGGGCATGCGCGAGCGTTTGGCGAGGCTGAAGACTCAGCGCTTCGACGGAAAGATCGTGCACCCGACGAGCGTCGCCAGGCCGCGGCGTGCCTCCAAGGTGGCGAGCGGCTCTTTCCGGTCGGCGCCGACCCAGAGGAGGTACGTCGCCCGGCGCGCTGGAGCGCCGTCCAGCTCCGCGCCGACCCGGACGACGTCGACGAGGTCCTTCGTCGGAGGCGTGATGCTGTCGCCGAAGGAGACCGCGATCGGACCGTAGCGCGCCGTCAAAGCGGGATCCGCGACGAGCACGCAGTCGACCACGTACCGCTTCGCTGGATTGGTGTCGATCGAGAGGTAGGCGAGCGAGCCCTCTTCGTCGCGCCCGGTGAGACGAAGGATCTCGTGCTCGCTCCGCCGTGGACCATGGCCTGCGATCGCTCGATCGCCGCCTACTATGCCGTCCTCTTCCCTCCCTCGCCCCCGGGCGGCTTCGTGCGACCCTCGTACACGGTCTTCGAAACGGCGGCGATCGCGTTTCGCCCGATGGCTCCCCGGCAGTAAACGATCGCCGCCGCTGGATCGAGCGTCGACGACCGTCCACACCAGCCGCATCAGCGCGGGCAGGGCCCGAGCGATCTCGCCTCCTCCTGCGTCGGCCGCCGCCGCGCGCCGTTCTCGCAGACGGAGCCCGGGACGTCCATGCAGGTCCCGACGCGCCATCGCGTCCATCGCTTCGCGGTGCCGGACGAGCAACCCACCGTGTCGAGCGGGCTCGCCGGGCCCCAGCGACGGCACGTTCCCGCGAGCTCGTAGGGCCTCCGCTGGCAGGTCGCGGCTCCGTCGGTGCGGAGCTCTTCGGCGTCGCTCGCCGTCTCGTCGTCGTCGTCGGTCGATCGCGCGGCGCAAGCCGCGACGACGGGCACGAGCAGGGCGAGCGCGAAGATCGTTCGAGGTGTGTTTCGCTTCATGACGAAGGCGAAGGAGCACGCGCCGTGCCGCGAGCGCGCGCGAGCGTGACTGGTGTCGACCGTCGTCGACACGTCATCCACGCAGGCGCGGCGCAGCGCGAGAAACACTGGCGCCGCGCCGATCGCCTCCTTGGTCTGGGCGTTGCTGTGTGCTCACCGCGACGAACGACTCGTTCACTGCGAGCGAGAGCGGATCTCGAAAGGTGATGGACCATGCGCAAGAGCAACACCGCGATCGCCCTCTTCGGAGCGGCCGCTCTCTTCTTCTCCGGATGCGCGGCGGAGCTCGATCCCGAAGACACGCGGAGCGACACGGCCTCCATCGAGGGCGTCCCCGGCTTCACGAACCGCGCGTACAGCATCGACGTCTCGGCCAAGCGGCTCCCGTCGTGCCTCACGGCCGGGTGCGACCTCCGCTTGCGCCTCGTCGCGCGCAACGTCTTGAACGCGACGCAGTTCGAGGCGTGCGTCGTCTTCCCGAACGCCGACGATCCGGCGTACCGCGAGCTCAGGCTCGATCGTCCGCAGCCCGTCGCGACGCTGAGGTACGGCGGAACGTACGGCTACACGGTCCAGCCCGATCTATCCGTCCCCGTCCTCGGGAACCTGCGCTCGGTCGAGTTCATCGTCGAGGAAGGCGACTTCGAGCGCGTCCCCTCGAACGCGCTCTGGGATCGCGCCGGGCGCGACGCGTTCGGCAACACCGTCGTCGCGACGTTCTCGCCGCGCGCCTGCGAGGGACCGGCGAGGGCTCGCCGCGGGGCGCACTGGGCTTGGTTCGACCAAAACCGCGACGCGGTGCAGGCCGACCGCGGAACGCTCTGGAACGCCGTGGTCAGCGAGTTCCGCTCGACCGCCGTCTTCGACGGCACGTCGATGACCGTCTCGTTCGCGAAGCCGTGAGGTGAGGCGGAGCCGATCCATCGTCGTGGACGTGCGCGGGCCCTCGACCGGGCGAAATCCACGGCAAAGTGCCGTACACCTACATGGCACGACATCTGCTCTCAGTGCCAGACGTGGCCCGTACAGCGCTCCACCTCCTCGTCGTCGCCGCGCTCGTCGGGTGCGCTCCCGCCGATCCGATCGACGACGACGCCGAATCGGAAGACGCGCTCGCCTCGCACGCGATCTCCGGATACGCGGCGGTCGTTCCCGCGGAGCGCGTCGTCACCACCGCGCCCCTCCGCGTGCAGCTCGGAGAGCCCATCGTCGCCGGGCGCCGGCTCATGATCCTTCGACGCCTCGTGTTCCGCGGCGCGCCCGCGAAGCTCGTCGTCGACGCCGACAGCATGATCACCGCGCTCGTCGCCGACAGCGCGCTCGATCAGGGAGCGCGCGCGGCGCGACCGACCGACGCGCTCGATCAGTCGCCCTTCGCGTCGAGCCTGGCCACGCTCGCGGCGAGCGACGCGACGCTCGCGAGCATCGACGCCGACGCGCCGCTCGCCGCCGCCGAGCCGTTCGCGTTGACGATCGACATGTGTCAATCGCGCCGCCTCTGGGACGCAAAGCTCTTCGAATGGGCCGTCGCGCTCTCGAACCAGCTCGGCAAGCCCGTTCCCGTCGGCATCGCGATGACGGGGGGCTGGGCCAAGGCGCACCCCGACGAGCTCGGGCGCATCGACGCGTGGGCGCGTGAGGGCAAGCTCGCGATCACGTGGATCAACCACTCGAGCACGCATCCGCTCCACTGCCGCGACGCTTCCTGCGCGCGCGCCGAGTTCCTCACCGCGAGCGGCGTCGACTTCGACGAAGAGGTCATGGGCCTCGAGCGATCGCTCCTCGCGCGCGGCCTCCTGCCGTCGGTGCTCTTTCGCTTCCCCGGCCTCGTCCACGACGCGCGCCGGCGCGGCCAGCTCTCGCGCCTCTCGCTCATGCCCCTCGACGCCGACGCGTGGATCGCGAAAGGTCAGCCCATCAAGCCGCGCGGCGTCGTCTTGGTCCACGGCAACGGCAACGAGCCGCCGGGCATCACGCGGTTCTTGTCGCAAGTGGAGACGCGCGCGGACGCGCTTCGCGCCGGGCGGAGCGCGCTCGTGTCGCCGCTCCTCGCCGCGCCCACGCCTCCTCGCTGATCGATGCGCGGCGCCGAGCTCCTCGCGTGGCTCGCGGCTCTCCCACCGGACGATCGCGACCGCGCCGTCGAGGAGCACCTCCACCTCGCCGATCGCGCTCACGCCTCTTCCGCTCCCGGCGAGCACCTCGTCGGCTACCACGCGAGCGGCGTCGCGCCGATCGTTCGCGCGGTCCTCGAGATCCCGATCGTCGCCGAAGACGTCTTCGTCGACCTCGGGTCGGGGCTCGGCAAGGTCGTGAGGCTCGTCGAGCTCCTCACGGGCGCGAGGGCCCGCGGCGTCGAAGTGCAAGGCGCGCTGGTCGATCACGCGCGTGACGCCGCCGCTCGTGACGGAAGCGACGTCGCCTTCACGCACGCCGACGCGCGTGACGCCGCGCTCGACGACGGCACCGTGTTCTTCATGTACACGCCGTTCACGGGCCACGCGCTCGCCGACGTCACGGAGCGGCTGCTCGCCGTCGCCGAGCGGCGCGCCATCGTCGTGTGCTGCCTCGGCTTCGATCTCGATCGTCACGCGCCGTCGCTCGTTCGCCGAGACTTCGACGCCTTCTGGCTGAGCGTCTACGACAGCGTCGTCGCGGACGTTCCCCCGCGTCCACGCACAGCGCGATCGATCCTCGCCGGCGCCGCCGCCGACGCGGTCGCGCTCGGGCGCGCGCTCTCGCGGTGACGCGCTCAGCGACGCGGAGCGCCCGCCGCCAGCGCGGCGGCGGCCGCCAGCTTGTGCTCGGCTCGCCAGGGCGGCCCGATCGATCGGCCCATCGCGGCGAGGAGCTCGTCGAGGTCGCGGCCGAGCCCGGTCGCCGCGTCGTGAAACACGCGCTCGCGGTCGTACCAGCGCACCGACCACCCCCGCGCCTCGGCGGCCGCCGCGAGCGCCTGCCGATACATGACGGTGTCGGCGAAGGTCTGCGCGCGGTTGTCGGCGATGCGCTCCTCGACCGTCGGCGGAAGCTCCGGGCACACGCGGATCGCGACGCCCGCGATCGGCGCGGGCACCGCCGCGGCGAGCGCGTCGAGGCCCTCGCGTGCGCCGCGCGCCGCGGCCGCGCGCACGCGCTCCACGAGCTTCACGGCGTCGGCGAGCGAGATCCGCCGCGCGCCCGGGGTGCCGAGATAGCGACCCACCGCCCACGATCCCTCGTGGTGGTGCGGGTGCGTCGGCAGACCGTGCGTGAGGTCGATCCGCCGGCGATCGAGCAGCTCACCGCGCGCGAGCGTGACGAGCACCGCCGAGTTGCCGTGCTCGACGACGCCGACCGTCGCGGCCGGAGGCCTTCGTGCGCGCGTCACGAGACCATCCCCAGGAGCTTCACGGTGGTGTTCCAGTTGCGGATGGTGAGGCTCTTGTATACGGGCTGTTGCGCGATCTTCGCGAGCCGGCTCTGCGTGGCCCTGCGGATCAGACGCCGGAAGTAGATCGCGTGCGCGCCCGCGTGAACGGCGTCGACGCCCGGCTTCGCCGTGATCTGCGCGAGCGCTTCGCCCGGCGTGACGGGCTCCTTCACGAACAGCACGTCGTAGCGATACTCGCTCGGACGCTTGCCGAACTCGGGTGCCTCGGCGACGACGCGCGCGAGCTCGTTCGCCGTCAGGACCACGACCCGCGACGCGTAGCCGAACGCCTCGCCGAGGGCCGCTTCGATTTTCGTGGTGAGGGCGGCTTTCTTCGCCGGTCTCGAGGAGAACACGACGTTGCCGCTCTGGATGTACGTCGCGACCTCGGCGAACCCCATCGCTTCGAAGGCCACGCGGAGGTCGACCATCTTGATGATGTTGTTCCCGCCGACGTTGATCCCGCGCAGGAGCGCGACGTGCCTATCGCTCGTCTTCGAAGCCATCGCTCGACGGCGTAGCACACGAACGGCCTCGCGACCGCGCACGTCGAGCCGGCGATCGGCTTCAGCGGCTTCAGCTCTTCGGCGGGCAGGCCGCGAGGCACTCGGCCTTGCGCTGCACGCAGGCGGCTTCGTCCGTCGCCGCGGCCTCCGCGAGATCGTGGCATTCCTTGGCGAGACCGCCTTCGTCTTCGTGTGGATCGCACGCGCGATCGATGGCGTCACACGTCGGTCTGGTGGAGGGTGATGTCGGCACCAAAGGAGGTTTCTCGCTCGCGTTGCACGCGAAGACGAGCAGCGCGATCGCCGCGACGAGCATGGTCGGAAGCTTCATCACAGCCTCTGCGAGTAGAACTCGACGACGAGCTGCACGCGCAGCGGAAAGAGCACCGACGTCTCGTCCGGCAGCGCGATCACGGAGGCGCGCCGGGCGTCGCGATCGACCTCGAGCCACGGCGTCTGGAACGTGTCGGCGACCGCGAAGCCCGACGCGACGGCGCCGAGGCTCTTGCTGCGCTCCCGCAGCGAGACGACCTGCCCCTCGTCGACGCGGTAGCTCGCGACGTCGACGCGCTCGCCGTCGACGATCACGTGCCCGTGGTTCACGAGCTGGCGCGCCGCCGGGATGGTGCGCGCGAACCCTGCGCGGAAGACGACGTTGTCGAGGCGCCGCTCGAGCAGCTCGATCAGCTTGTGACCGGTCGTGCCCGCGCTCGCGCGCGCCTCGATCATGAGGCGGCGAAGCTGTCGCTCCGACACGCCGTAGCCCATCCGCACCTTCTGCTTCTCCATCAAGCGGAGCGCGTACTCGGTGAGCTTCTTTCGGCTCTGCCCGTGCTGGCCGGGGGGATACGGCCGCTTGTCGATCTTCTTCGTCGACAGGCCGGGCAGCTCCACGCCGAGCGCCCTCATCTTCTTCACGCGCGGTCCTGTGTAACGACTCACGGCGTTCCTCCGTCAGCCGGCCGGCCGACGAAGGCCTTCGTGTCGTGATGCACCATCGGATCTCCTCGCCCCTTCCGTATTGATAATGAAAACCGTTTTCAATATCTCCCGGAGAGACGGCCGCGTCAAGCCCGAAGGCGATTCAAGCCCCCTTCACACCCGCGCGCCGAAGCGCGTTCTCGAAGCGGCGCGCGCCGAGCGCGACGAGCTCGGCGTCGATCGTGAGCGGCGGACGAAAGCGCATCGAGCGGGCGCCGCACGCGAGCGCGATCATGTCTTCGTCGAAGCACGCACGAAGCACGGCGTCCCTCGTCGCGCGATCGGGCAGATCGACCGCGCACATCAAGCCCGCGCCGCGCGCGTTCTCGACGCCGGAGAAGGTCGCCGCGATCCGCTCGAGCTCCCCGAGCAGCTCGCGACCGCGGTCGCGCGCGTTCTCGAGCAGCCCCTCGTCGACGATGATCTCGAGGATGCGCGTGCACCGCACCATGTCGACGAGCGAGCCTCCCCACGTCGAGTTGATCCGGCCCGACTTCGCGAACACGTTCTCGCTCACCTCGTCGATGCGCCTCGAGACGAGGATGCCGCCGATCTGCATCTTCTTCGCGAAGCACAAGATGTCGGGCTCGACGCCGTGGTGCTCGTATGCCCACCACTTGCCCGTCAGCCCGAGCCCCGTCTGGATCTCGTCGTACACGAGGAGCGCCTCGTGCTCGTCGGCGAGACGGCGGAGCTCGCGGAAGAAGCTCGGGCGGAAGTGGTTGTCGCCGCCCTCGCCCTGGATCGGCTCGACGATGATCGCCGCGATGCCGTGAGGGTCGCGCGCGAACGCGTTCTCGGCCGCCGCGATCGCGGCGCGCTCGCGCTCCTCGACGTCGGCGAGGTTCTTCCCTTCGAGCGGGAACGCGATCGCCGGCGCCGGAATGCGCGGCCAGTCGAACTTCGGGAAGTACGCCGTCTTGTTCGGATCCGTGTTCGTGAGGCTCATCGTGTAGCCCGAGCGGCCGTGGAACGCGCCCTCCAGGTGGAGCACGGCGTGCCCTCGCTCGCCTCGCCCGGCGGCGAGGTTCTTGCGCACCTTCCAATCGAACGCCGCCTTGAGCGCGTTCTCGACGGCGAGCGCGCCGCCGTCGATGAAGAAGTAGTGCGGCAAATGCGGAGGCGCCGCCGTCCGCGCGAGCGTGTCGACGAGCTCGGCCATGTACGTCGTGTACTTGTCGGAGTTCGAGACCTTCACCGTCGCCGCGTGCAGCAGGCGCTGCTGCACGTCGGGCTCGAGCATGCCCGGGTGGTTCATGCCGATCGGGTTCGACGCGAAGAACGAGAAGAAGTCGAGGTAATCGCGCCCCGTACGCGCGTCTCGGATCCATGAGCCGCGGCTCCGCTCCAGATCGACGACGAGCGGATAGCCGTCGACGAGCATGTGACGCGCGAGCGTCGCGTGGACGTCGCCCGGGAGAACGCGCGCGCGCTCGAACGTGCTCATACGATCCCTACCCGTTTCATCGCCGTGACCTCCCGTCTGGCATAGCGGGAGGACGCGAGCGCGTCGAGCGACGACGCGTGCGGCGTGGCGCCAGAGACCGCTTCAGCGGTCGTGCTTCGGGATCCCGCCCGCGGGGGCGACGTCGCGGATGCGCGCGGACGCGGCCTTGTAGCGAGCCTTCATGTCGGCGGCGAGCTCCGGCCTCGAGCGCCACAGATCCTGCTTCTCCTGCGGATCCGCCGCGAGGTCGAAGAGCGAGTATCGAACGTCGTTGCCGAAGGCGATGATCTTCGTCGTGCCGTGAACGAGCGCGCGGCGGCGCTCGTTGTACTCGTCTTCCGGCAGATCGACGACGACGTCGCGCGCCGGCGCCGGCGCGCCGTCGAGCTCGGCGACGAGGCTCGCGCCCGGCAGCTCGACGGAGACGCCGAGCAGCGCGGCGAACGTGGGCGCGAGATCGACGTGTCCGCGCGGCTCGTCGATGGTCCGCGCCGCCCGGCCGGGCACGTAGAAAAAGAGAGGCACGTGCACGAGCTCCTCCCAGACCTCGTGCGCGTGGCGCGTCATCCCGTGCTCGCCGAACGCCTCGCCGTGATCGGCGGTGACGACGACGATCGTGCGCGCCGCCCACGGCTGCGCGTCGACGAAGTCGAGCAGCTTGCCGATCCACTGATCGGTGAAGAACACCTCCTCGTCGTAGAGATCGCGCGCGCGCTTGCCGAAGTGCGGGCTCTCCGCGTGCGTTTTGTACTCGTCGTGCGGGTCCATGTAGTGAAACCACGCGAGGAAGGGCTTGGGGCCCTGCGTGCCCTGTTTGCTCGCGACCTCACCGAGCATCTCGATCGCGAGCGGCGTGAGCTTGTCGCTCGTGACGTAGGGATCGGTCTGGTAGTCGAAGGTGATCCCCTTGACGATCCGCCAGTCGGAGAAGCCGTGCTCGAAGCCCGACTGCTTCGGGCCGAAGTACGCGTGGGCGTGCCCGCCGACGCAGGGAACGCCGGCGCTCCCGAACGCCGTGCACACGAAGTCGGTCTTCGTCAGGTAGCGCGTGAAGAACACGCCGGTGCGCGAGAGCTCCGACGGATAGCGGCCCGTGAGCAGGCCCGCGAGGCTCTTCGACGTGTAGCTCGAGGTGGAGTACGCGCGCGTGTAGCGGGTCGACTTCGCGTGGAGCGCCGAGAGCCGCGGCGCGATCGGGCGCTCGTAGCCGGCCCACGGCATGTCGGCGCGCAGGCTGTCGACGGTGATGAGCAAGATGTTCCACGGCGCGTCGGTGAGGCTCGCCGTCTTCGCGGCGCCGTCGCCGCCGTCGTGCAGCGACGCGTCGGCGTGCGCCGACGCGGCCTTCTCCGCCGGAGGCGGAGGTGCCTTCTGCTCGCACGAAGAGCACGCCGCGAGGCTCATCGCCGCGGCGATCGCGAGCGGTCCGAACCGGATCATCGCGGTCACCTTGCCGATTCTTTTCCGAAAGGCCAAGCAAATCATAGCGATGTGGTAGAAAATCCGGCAGTGCGCTGGGTCCGTCGAGTCTTCCTCACGATCTCGGGTGCGGCCTTCGCCGCGCTCTTCGTGGCGATGCTCGAGAGCATCACGATCGGGCGCGCGCTCTCGGCGGCCGATCAGCGTCCGCCTGGGATCTTCACGCTCCTCGGCAGCGCCGCCGGCGTCATCTTCCCGGTCGCGATGATCGTCGGGCTCGCGGTGGCGCCGCTCGCGATGCTCGTCGAGCCCGAAGGCAGCACGACGATCGTCCAAGACATCGCCGCGATCCGCGGCCAGCGCGCGCGCAGGCTGCGCGCAGCCGCGCTCACGCCGCTCCTCGGCCTCGCGATCTTCGTCGCGACCGTCGGCGCGGCGCACTTCGGGCGCGCGCTCATGGTCGCGAAGCGGCCCGTCGAGAGCGGCCTCTCGATGGGCATCTTGACCGTGGGGCTGTCGCTCGTGATGACCGCGGTCGCCCTCGCGATTCTGCCGACGCTATGGCGCCTCCTCGCGCGGCTCGCCAACGTCTCGCGCTACGCCGATCCGCTCGTGACCGGCTCGACCGTCGCGGCCCTCGCGCTGCTCCTCATCGTCATCGGCGTTCGCACCGGCGACACCGGAGGCACCGGCGGCGTCGCCGGCGTCGGCATCTTCGGCGTGCTCGCGCGCCCCGAGCTCGACCTCTTGCCCGTCGTGCACGCGCTCGGCATCGCGGCGTCGGCCTACCTCGGCGGAACGCTCTCGCGCGGGCGGTTCGTCCGCGAAGCGTCGATCGCCGGCGGCGTCGCGGTGCTGTTGCTGTTCTTCCTCTGCGTGCGCTCGTCGTCGTCGCTCGGGCGCGAGCCCGACGTCGTCGTCGGCCTCGAGCGCCACGCTTCGCTCGGGCGCGTCTCTCTCGGGATCCTGCGCCGCGCGACCGATCGCGACGGCGACGGACACTCGGCGAGCTTCGGCGGCGCCGACTGCAACGACAACGACCGCTCGATCAACCCGGAGGCGATCGACATCCCGGGCAACGGGATCGACGAAGACTGCTCCGGCGAAGACACCCCGCACGTCGTCGTCGCCCAGCCGGATCCTCCCCCGGTGAAGGATCCCACGCCCGCAGAGCCGGCGAAGCCGCGCCGCACCTTCAACGTGATCCTCGTCACCGTCGACACGCTCCGCTACGACCTCGGCTTCGCCGGCTACAACAAGCCGGTCTCCGCCAACATCGACGCGCTCGCCGCCAAGAGCGCCGTCTTCGAGCGCGCGTACTCGCTCTCCTCGTATACCGCCAAGAGCCTCGGGCCGCTGCACATCGGCCGCTACCCGAGCGAGGCGCTACGCGACGGCGATCACTTCACGACGTACTACCCGGCGAACACGTTCGTCGCCGAGCGCATCCACGAGATCGGCACGCGCAACGTCGGCGGGCATTGCCACTACTACTTCATGTGGAACACGGGCTACGCGCAGGGCTTCGACGTCTGGGACACGTCGGCCATCGCGCCAGGCATGGCCGACAACGACTCGAGCATCACGAGCGAGCGCATGAGCGATCTCGCGATCAAGCTGCTCTCGCGACCGGAGAACGTCACGCCTCCGCCCCTGCCGAGCGGCGAGCCGCGCCGCTTCTTCATGTGGTTTCACTACTTCGATCCGCACGCGCAGTACGTGAGGCACGCGGGCGCGCCCGACTTCCGCGCGATCCCCGGCGGCCAGCCGGGCCGATGGATCTACGACGAAGAGGTCTGGTTCACCGACAAGCACATCGGCCGCGTCCTCGATCACGTCGCGTCGCAGCCCTGGGGCGCCGACACGGCGATCATCATCACCGCCGATCACGGCGAGGCCTTCGGCGACCACGGCGTGCGCACGCACGGCCACGAGCTCTACGAGCCGCTCGTGCGGGTGCCGCTCGTCATGTACGTCCCCGACGCCAAGCCGCGTCGCGTCGGGATCAAGCGATCGCACATCGATCTGGCGCCGACGATCATGGACCTCGTCGGCGCGCCGCCGGCGCCGCCGGGAGAGCTGCGCGGCAAGACGCTGCTCACCGACGTCTACGCCGCGTCGGACGAGACGCTCGAGGAGCGCGACGTGTACCTCGACATGCCGCAGGGCCCGATGAACGACATGCGCCGCGGGATCCTCACGGGCAAGACGCCGGGGATGAAGCTGCTCCACTTCGGCGGCAAGCGCTACCAGCTCTACGATCTCGCCGCCGATCCGGGAGAGACGAACGATCTCTCCGAAGATCCGGAGAAGTTCAAGCCGGTGATGGATCGCCTGCAACAGCTCCGCGCGGGCCTCGCCGAGGTCGCCATCGGCGCGCGCAAGTGATTCGCCCCCGGATCGTCGCCTCCGCGTCGAGCGGCGGGACGCATCGCGCGGCGTCGAGCGTTCCACGAGAGCCGTAGATGCGATCCCTTCCTTGCCTCGGGCGCCGCTCGTTCCTCGCCGGCGCGATCGTCGGTTGCGGCCGCGCGCCGCGCTCGAACGACGCGCCGCCGCGACCTTCCGCGTCCTCGCCTCGTGAGCCGCCGCCGACCGACGCCGCGGCCCCTCCCCCTCGGCCGGCGCACGCGCTCTTCGAGGTGTATCCGGCGCTCGCGGCGACCTTGCCGCGCGCCCCCCTCGCGCGGTTCCCTTCGACGGTCGAAGACGCGAGCGCGGTCACGCGATCGCTTTGGATCAAGCGCGACGACGACTTCACCCGCGGCGCGCCGCCGGCGGATCCGCTCGGACGGATCTTCGGCGGGGGCAAGGTGCGCAAGCTCGAGCTCTACTTCGGCGAGGCGCGCGCGCAGAACAAGCGAAGGATCATCACGACGGGCGGCGTGGGATCGAACCAGGCGCTCGCCGTCGCGCTCCTCGGTGAGTCGCTCGGCTTCGAGGTGAGCCTCTACCTCGCGCCGCAGCCGCCTTCTTCGCTCACCGCCAAGAACCTCGCGGGCGACGCCGCCTCGGGCGCGGAGCTGCGCCTCTTCGACAGCGTCACCGAAGCTCACGCCCGCGCGACGCGCGAAGCGAGAGAGCGCCGCGACGTGTACGTGATCCCGCCGGGTGGAACGACGCCGCTCGGCACGCTCGGCTTCGTCAACGCGGGCCTCGAGCTCGCCGAGGACGTGCGCGCAGGGAGGCTCCCCTCACCCCGCCGGATCTACGTCGCGCTCGGCCTCGGCGGGAGCGCCGCGGGCCTCGGCATCGGCTGCGCCCTCGCCGGCCTGCGAACGGAGATCATCGGCGTGCGCGCGTCGAGCCCGGCGTCGGTCTCCGCGGCGACGCTCCGCGCGATCCACGACGAGACCGTCGCCTTCGCGCGCGCGCGCGATCCGAGCTTCCCCACGGTGAAGCACGAGAACGTCCGCATCGACGGGCGCTTCGTCGGCGGCGGCTACGGCGTCCCGACGCCCGCGGGCGACGAGGCCGTCGCGCGCGGACGCTCCGAAGGTTGGGAGCTCGACGTCGTCTACACGGGCAAGGCCCTCGCGGCGATCCTCGACGACGCGCGCGCCTCGGAGGCCGAGCCCTGGCTCTTCTGGAACACGATGAGCTCCCGGCCCGTGCCTTCGGGCGCCGTTCCCGCCGCGTTTCGTTCCTTCGTTCGGAGCTCTCCCTGATGCGACGCTGGCTCGTCACCCTCGCGGCATGCCTCGGATGCAGCACCGCGCACGATCCGCCGAGGCACGCGCCCGCGCCTCCCAGCGCGACGACGATCGCGAGCGACGCCGGAGATGCCGGAGACGCCGGAGGCGCGAGCGACGCCGCGCTCGCCGGCGACAAGCTCGTCCCCGACGAGGCCGTCGGCCCGCTCCTCGCGCGCCTCTCCGAGAACCCGGGGAGCTTCCCCAGCGAGAACTACGTGACGAACGAGACCTCGCTGCTCCACGTCGCGCCGACCCTCCGCGATCCTCGGCTCCGCGGCCGCGCCTATGTCGGCGTGGGACCGGAGCAGAGCTACACCTATCTCGCGATGCTCGAGCCGCGCGTCGCGTACGTGGTCGACATCCGGCGCGGGAACTTCCTCGAGCACTTGATGTTCCGCGGATGCTTCGAGGCCGGTGAGACGCGCGCCGCGTTTTTGACCGCGCTGCTCTCCCGCCGCCCGCGATCGATCGCCGAGACCGCCGGCGCGGGCTTCGCCCCGCTCGACGCGGCGCTCCGCGGCGTCACCGCCGACGCCGCGCTCCGCGACGAGGGCGTCGCGCGAACCAGGGCGGTGCTCGATCGGCTCGCCGTCGTTCGCGCGGCGGGCGACGACAAGGAGATCGCGCGCATCCACGAAGCCTTCGCCAAGCACGGCCTCTCGATCGCCTACACCATGCTCAACAGCGATCGGAAGTACCCCACGCTCGCCGAGAACTTCGCCGCGCGCGATCCCGACGGCGCGCCCGCGAGCTTCCTCGCCTCCGAAGAGACCTACGCGCGCGTTCGCCGCCTCGTCCTCGCCAACCGCGTCTTGCCCGTCGTCGGCGACTTCGGCGGATCGCATTCGCTGCGCGCGGTCGCCGACGACATGCGCGCGCGAAACCTGCTCCTCGGCGTGTTCTACACCTCGAACGTCGAGCAGTACCTCTTCGAGTCGCGCAAGCACGGCGCGTTCGCGGGGAGCGTCGGCGCGATGCCGTACGACGAGCAGAGTCGGCTCGTACGCGTCTGGTTCGATCAAGGACGGCCGCACCCCGCCCAGCGGCCAGGCCACCGCACCACGCAGATCACCGTCCCGGTGACGGCCTTCCTCGATCGCGCGGCGAAGAAGCCGTTCCGCTCCTACTGGGACGTCGTCACTCGCGCGGAGTGACTAGGCGACGCGCAGCTCGGGCTCGCCGACCACCTCGACGGCGGGGACGTAGCGGCCGTCCTTCTCCGAGTACGCGAGCATGCGCCCCGCGCCGATGTCGAACCACCACGCGTAGAGGCGAACGTCGCCGCGCGCGACGCGTTCGCGGACGAACGAGTGCGTCTCGAGGTTCGCGACCTGCTGGCGCGTCGCGATCTGCGAGAGCTGATCATGCTCGGCGAGCGTGGAATCGAGCGGCCCCTTGGTGCGCCACGTCTCGACGGACCCGCTCGCGAGCGCGAGCCAGCGCCGAAGAGCCGGCGACGGCGGAGGCTCGGGCGCGAGCGCCGCCTTCATTCCTCCGCAGCCAGAGTGACCACACACGACGACGTTCCGCACGCCGAGGACCTCGAGCGCGTACCAAACGGCGGCGGTGACGCTGCAGTGCTCCGCTTCGTCGCCGTCTTCCCGAGCCGCGGGCACGAGGTTGGCCACGTTGCGCACGATGAACAGCTCACCGGGCTCGGCTGACGCGACGAGGTTCGGCACGAGCCGGCTGTCGGCGCACGTGATCAGCATCGCGAGCGGAGCTTGACCATCCGCGAGCGCAGCAAATCGATCGCGGTACTTCTCCCGCGTCTGTTGTTCGTAGCGCTCGAGCCCTTCGACGAGAGTTTTCACGGGGCGGCGCCAATTCACGCCCCGTGCCATGCGGGAGCTCCGACGATCTGGGCCTACGCGAGCCGTAGTGTCGGGCAGCACCGACACTTCGCCGTCCGCCGAAGCCGACTCTCGTAATGTTGCGAAATCCATCACGTCGATCACCGTGCGTGCCGCGTTCTCCGTGGCTAAAGTCAAACCCACGCAATGTCGATGAACGCCTCTGCCGCACGATCTACTCGGCCCCCGCGAGCGACCGGCACGAGCTCGACTCGACCGCACGTTCTGCTCGTCGAAGACGATCTCGACCTCTGCGAGCTGCTCTCCATCCGGATCGAAGCGGCGGGCTACGACGTGTCGGTCGAGCACAGCGTTCAGGGAGCCCTCGAGCACGTCGGCTCCGAGCGCGTCGACGCCATCCTCCTCGACCTCCGCCTCGGCAACGAAGACGGCTTCGAGGTGCTCGAGGGAGTCGCCAAGCGATCGGCGCACGTCCCGGTCATCATCCTCACGGCGCACGGATCCATCGACCTCGCGGTCGAGGCGATGAAGAAGGGCGCCTATGCGTTCGTCACCAAGCCCTTCCACGACCACGATCTGCTCGAGAAGCTCAAGCACACGGTCGAGAGCCACCGGCTCCGCCGGGAGATCGCGGGCCTCCGTCGCATCGTCGGCGTGCACGACGAGCGCACGCGCCTCGTCGGCGTGAGCCCGGCGATCGAGCGCGTCCGCGAGATGATCGGGCTCGTCGCCCCCACCGACACGACGGTCCTCATCCTCGGCGAGTCGGGCACGGGCAAGGAGATCGTCGCGCGGTCGATCGCGGCGCTCTCGCCCCGCAAGGACGGCCCGTTCATCGCGGTCAACTGCGCGGGCCTCTCGGCCGAGCTCCTCGAGAGCACGCTCTTCGGCCACAAAAAAGGCGCCTTTACGGGCGCCGTGTCCGAGCGCGAGGGCCTGTTCGGCGCCGCGCGCAAGGGCACGCTCTTCCTCGACGAGATCGGCGAAACCCCGCTCGAGGTCCAGGCCAAGCTCCTCCGCGTGCTCCAAGAGCGTCGCTTCACCGCGCTCGGCTCGACGGTCGAGCAAGAAGCCGACGTGCGCATCATCACCGCGACCAACCGCGATCTCCGCCAGGAGGTCGTCGAGAAGCGCTTCCGCGAAGATCTGTTCTACCGGCTCCACGTCGTGCCGCTCGCGATGCCCGCGCTCCGTGAGCGCCGCGAAGACGTGACGCTGCTCGCCGAGATGTTCCTCGAGCGCGCCGCCGCACGCGCCGGGATCACGACGCCGCAGCTCGGCGCCCGCGCGCTCGGCGCGCTCAACGCGCACTCGTGGCCGGGCAACGTGCGCGAGCTCGAGAACGTCATGGAGGCGGCCGTTTTGCTTTGCCGCAACGGCGAGATCGATCTCGATCACCTCCCCGGCATCGGAACGAGCAGCCCCGGCCCCGCCGACGCGCGCACGGCGGATCTGGCGCGCGGGGCCGCGAACCTGCTCTCGATTTACGCGTCGTCCGACGGTCCGGCGCCTCCTCCCTTGCGCGACGCACGCGAGGCCTTCGAAGGGGCGTACCTCGACGTGGTGCTCGCGCGCTCGGGCGGAAACGTGACGACCGCGGCGAAGCTCGCGGGCCGTAACCGCACCGATTTTTACGACTTGATGCGCCGCCACGGCCGGTCGCCGCAGCGCGACGGTTGAGTGCTGTATTTCGCATCGTCGGAAGAATCCGACGGTGTCGGCCCGAGGCGACGCTCGCGCAGACGTCGTAAGGCCTGAATTTGCCTGAGATCCTCGCGTCCGGCAGGTGGCACTTAGGTTGCTCCTAACGCGCGCGATGGAATCTTCGAAGGCGACCGCGCTCGCGCTCGTCACGCTCCTCGGGATGCTCCTCGTGGCGCAGACCGACGGGGCGCGAGCCACGGCGCTGTCGCTGCGCCCGCGCAAGCCGGTCACCCAGCCGGTCCGATGCGAGCCGGCCTCGACGACGCCAGCCACCTCTCTCGACGCTCCCCTCTCGCCCGACGCTCCGAGGAACCCGTGACCACCGAAGCCCCGACGACGAGCGCCGCCCGGCTTCGTCTCTTCTTCAAGTTCTTCGACAGCCGCTTCGAGGATCTCGACAGGCGCTCGTGGAAGAAGACCGTCTATCGCGACCTCAGCGCCGGCCTCGTCGTCGCGTTGACCGCGATCCCGATGGCGATGGGCTTCGCGATGGCGATGGGGCTCAGGCCGGAGCAGGGCATCATCGCCGGCGCGCTCGCGTGCGCGGTCGGCCGCACGTTCGGCGGGTCGAAGTACCAGGTGTACGGCCCCACGGCCGCGTTCATTCCGGTCATCGCCAGTCTGATGGCGAAGTACGGCGAGGCCAACGGCGGCTCGTTCGCCGCCGCGCACGGCATGCTCGTCTTCGTGTCGATCCTCGCGGGCGTCGTGCTGATGGCCTGCGGCGTCGCCGGCCTCGGCAAGGTCGCGAAGAAGGTGCCGCCGTCGATCGTCGTGGGCTTCACCGTCGGCATCGCCGTCGCGATCGCCCTCACGAACTCCACCGACGCGCTCGGGCTCGGGGCGAGCTCGGGTTCGATGCGCGCGCGCCTCGCGTTCATCGCGGCCAACCTCGGGCAGATCAACTGGTGGGCGCTCGGGCTCGCCGCCCTCACGTTCGCGCTGACGAAGGGACTGCTGCGCGTCTCGATCTTCATCCCCGCGCCGCTCATCGCCCTCGGCGTGTGCACGCTGCTCACGGCCACGGTGCTCGACGGGCACGGCGTCACGCTGGTCCGCGATCGCTTCGGGAGCATCCCGAACCAGTTCTTCGTCTTCACGCCGCCGATCCTCCCGCCGGCCACCCTCGCGGTCGTGATCGACTGCGTCTACTACGTCTCCGCGATCGTCTTCGTGTCAGGCATCGAGAGCCTCCTCTGCTCGTCGATGGCCGATCGCCTCGCGAACAACAAGAAGACGCCGTTCAACCCCGACAAGGAGTTCTGGGGACAGGGCCTCGTCCAGATCATCACGCCGCTGCTCAACGGCTTCCCCTGCACCGGCGCGCTCGCGCGAACGGCGACGAGCATCAAGGCGGGCGCGGTCACGCCGCTCGCGGGCTACTTCAAGTTCGCGCTGAAGCTCCTCATGGCCTACTTCCTCGCCTCCTACCTCGAGCGCGTCCCGCTCGCGTGCATCGCCGGGATCCTCTTCTGGGTCGCGACGAACATGGTGAAGAAGGCCGAGATCCTCGAGGTGTGGAAGCACGCCGGCCGCTTCCACACCGGGCTGATGATCTACACCGCGGTCATGGTGCCGATGACCGACTTCCTCACGGCGGTCCTCTCCGCGCTCGGCATCTACGTCGTCTACGCGCGGCTCACCCGCAAGCGCGACAGCGACAAGCCCGTCGCTGCCCCGTCGACGCCCGACATGCAGGCCGCCGCGGAGTAAGCGGGTCAGGCCAGCGCGACGTAGATGTTCTGAACGTCGTCGTCTTCGTCGAGCGCGCCGAGGAAGGCCTCGACCTCCGCGCGCTGCGCGTCGTCGACGCTGACGGGGTTCTTCGCCTTCCAGATGAGCGCGGCGGAGCTGACGACCCATTTGCGATCGGCGAGCGCCTTGCTCACCGCGTCGAGATCGGTCGGCTCGGTGAAGAACCGCGTCGCGCCCTCGTCGCCCGCCTCGAGATCCTGGGCGCCGCTCTCGATCGCCGCTTCCTCGGCGTCGACGTCCGCGCTCGGCGGCGTCGCCTCGATCTGCCCGAGGCGGTTGAAGTCCCACGAGACGGAGCCCGAAGCGCCGAGCTGCCCCTTGCGGAAGAGCATGCGCACGTTCGCCGAGGTGCGGTTTCTGTTGTCGGTCAGACACTCGACGATGACGGGCACCTGATTCGGGGCAAAGCCCTCGTAGGTCACGACCTCGTACTGCACCTGCTCGTCGAGGAGCCCCGCGCCCTTCTTGATGGCGCGCTCGAGCGTGTCTTTCGTCATCGAGGCCTTCTTCGCCGCCTCGACCGCCATGCGCAGGCGCGGGTTCATCGACGGATCGGGGCCGCTGCGCGCGGCCACCATGATCTCCTTCGCGAGCTTCGTGAAGATGCGCCCCTTCGCCGCGGCCGAAGCCTCACGGCCCTTCTGCTTCCACTGTGCACCCATGGTCGTCGACGCCCACGATAGCGCACTCCTCGGTCTTCAGTTGAAGCTGTCGACGCGCGTGGCGCCCGTGGCGCGAGCCACCGTCACGAAGAAGGCGAGATCGCCCCAGACGGAGTAGGCCGCGAGCTGCACCTCGGTCGCGGGGTCGAAGCCGACGGGCGAATCCGCCGGGGCGACGAGCTCCATGCCGTTCGCGACCGCGAGCATCGCGCTGGTCGAGAGGTAGACCTCGAGCTCCGCGTACGGGCCCGCCTGCGCGGCGACCGCGAGCGCGCGATCGACGACGAGGTGGCCGGCGAGGCCGCGGAAGGCCGCTTCGTCGTAGACGTACGGAATGACGTTCGACGTCGTCGCGCTCGTCGCCTCGAGCGCCACGGTCGATCGCGCGCCCGCGCGATCGACGACGAAGTGCCATCGCGGCGCACCGCCCGCCGGCGTTCCGTGCGCGACGATCGTCGCGCCCGGCATCCCATGCTGCGATCGGAGCTGGCCTTCGAACCGCGCGACTTGCCACGTGTCCTTGAATTCGGGGCGGGAGACGAGCTTCGAGAGCGAGACCGTCGGCGCGACGATCCACTCGGCCGATCCTCCGCGCGGGAGCGCGATGAGCGCGATCGTCTTGCCCGCTTCCGTGCGCGTCGTGAGGACGCTCGCGGCGTAGCGCCGGCCGGTCTTCGCGAGGATGTCGGCGGCGACCTTGCGCTCGATCGACGCCGTGCCCGGATCGGGCGGCGGCTCTTCGTTCTGGCAGGTCGAGACCTGACGGTACGATCCGCACTCGCCGAGATCGGCGGCGCGCGCGATGCAGCGGCGCACCGAGGCTTCGCACGTCGCCGTCCACTGCGACTCGGCGGTCTTCGTCGTGAGCCCGAGCTTCTTCACGCGGATCTCGACCTTCGAGGTCGTCGTCTCCGAAGGGCTGGCCGAGACCGCGAAGCTTCGTTGCTCGAGCACCGGCGCGACGCCGCCGTACGTCCAGTCGAAGAGCCACTTCCGCGCCGAGAGTCGCCTCGGCTCGGCGCCGGCGACGGTGAGCGTCGGATAGGTCTTCGTCGTCGTGACGTCGAGCCGGTAGCGTAGCGCGTCGCCGGCGTTCCCCGCCGACACCGGTCGGACGTCGCCGATCCTGATCGACGTCGGTCCGGCGAAGCCGTGGAGGCGCGCGCCGAGGTGCACGGCCGCCTCGTACCGGCGGATCGCGCCCGAGCTCGTCTCGATCGAGAGCCAGAGCGGGAGCCCGGAGAGCACGGTGTTGATCTCGTGATCGCCACGCAACACGAGATCGAACGATCGCGGCCCGCGCATGCGGACCTCGCCGAAGGCGTCGTCGGGAACGAACGAGCGCATCGCGTCGACGTTGCGGCTGACGCGCCCGGGGACGACGAGCACGCGCCGGCCGTTCGCGACGTCGATGCGCGCCGCGGCGTCGAACGTCATGGTGATGCCGTTGACCTGCGCGCGCGCGACGCCGGACGCGTCGGCGTCGACGAGCGTCGTGTCGGCGGTGATCGCGCCCTCGGCCTCGGCGGCCTCTTCCTCGATCGGCGCGGCGCAGCCGACCGGGGCGACGGCCAGGGCGCCAAACAGCACAAACAAGAGGAGAGGGCGAGCCGACATGGTGCGGAAGTATGCGACAAAGTAGCCTTCGTGCAACCGTGCCTGGCTCTGGCCCGAAAGCCTTTTGAATCAACGGTTTGCGATCATAGCCTCGGAGGTGATGGCGTTCGTTCCCTCGACATCCACCGGCTACGAGCACGACAGGCGCACGTGGCTCGTCGTCCATCCGAAGGGAGTCGTCGGCCGCCTCGACGGAGACCGCCTCGTCTTTCCGACCGACGAAGAGGTGTCGGCGCTCGGCGTCGCGACGACCGAGGCCTACCGGCTCGGCACGCTCGACGGCACCGACGTCGTCACGGCGCCGTGGCCCGATCCGTCGCGCCGCGTGCCGGCGCCCTTCGAGCCGCACGGCCTGCGCTCGCTCGCGGCCTTCCTCGACGGCGATCTCTTCGGCGTGGTCGGGCGTGCGATGCACACGTGCGACTGGCTCACGACGAGCCGCTTCTGCGGACGTTGCGGCGCGGCGACCGCGCGCGTCGACGGCGAGCGGTGCGTGGTCTGCCCTTCTTGCGCCCTCCGGGTGTATCCGCGCATCTCGCCCGCGATCATCACGCTCGTGCGCAAGGGCGATCTCGCGCTCCTCGCGAGCAACGCGAAGTTTCCCGGCGTCTTCTACAGCACGCTCGCGGGCTTCGCCGACATCGGCGAGTCGCTCGAGGAGACGCTCGTGCGCGAGGTGAAGGAAGAGACCGGCGTGAGCGTCGCGAACGTGCGCTACTTCGGCAGCCAGCCGTGGCCCTTTCCCAACTCGCTCATGATCGGCTTCACCGCCGAATGGGTCGGGGGCGAGATCGCGATCGATCCGACGGAGATCTCCGACGCGAAGTGGTTCGCCGCCGACGCGCTCCCGATGATCCCTCCGCCGCTCAGCATCGCGCGGAAGCTCATCGACGCGTGGATCGCCGACGTCACGCGACGTTGATCGCGACGCCGGCGCCACGGGCGCCGGGCGATCCGGCGGGCTAACCGATCGAGAAGCGCGGCGTTTCGTGACGGGATGACGTGGGGCACGTCGCTTGCTCCTGGTGACGGTCATGCGCGCTCTCGTGCCGTCGTCCCTCGCCGCGTTCCTTCTCGTCGTCGTCGCTTGCTCGTCGACCCTCCGCGCCGAAGACTACGACCAGTCTTGCGTCGGCGACGCCGACTGCGTGACGGTCTTCGTCGGCGACGTCTGCGACTGCGCCTGCGACGCCGTGGGGGCCGTCTCCCAAGCCGGGTTCGCGCGGTACGGCGAAGATCGCGGCAGCATCTCGTGCTCGAACCAGTGCAAGCCGTGCGCGAATCGACATGTCCCCGCGTGCGTCTCGGGCAAGTGCGAGGCGCAGCGATGCGCCGATAGCGTCGTCTTCTGCAAGAGGTCGTGCGATCAGCCCGACACGTTCACCGCGTGCACGTGCCCACCGGGCACGGTCGACACGACCACATGCTCGACGCGCGCTGCCGACGCAGGCACCGACTGACGTCGAGCGGTTGACACGAGCTGAGCCGGCGCGAGACGCTGGGAGACGTGAACAGGCAATCGTTCGCGGCGGTGCTGATCGCCGTCGCCGCGACGGGTTGCCCGTCGAGAGACGCGCCGACGGCGCCCGTCGAGGCCGCCGCGCCGGAGACCGGAGCGTCGGCGGCGCTCGACGCGGCGGCCGACGCGACGCCGCTCGCGCCCGCGCCGTCTCGGCGGCCGCTCCCCGCGGGCGAGCGCCTCGTCGCCCCGTTCAAGGGGACGCGCGCGCACGGCTTCGTCGCGATGTCGAACCTCGATCGCTCCGCGCCGCCGGCCGCGCGCCGCGTCGCGACGCCGCTCGCGCCGGGCGACGCGCTCGATCTCGACAAGCCCGTGCTCGTCGCTTCGTTCACGAAGCTGTGGACCGCGGTCGCCGCGCTGCGGATGGCCGAGCGCGGCGAGATCTACCTTCACGACACCGTCAAGGAGGCGCTGCCCGAGCTCGCGTCACGCCCTTGGGCGGAGAGCACGATCCGCGAGCTCTTGACCCACACGTCGCTCGTCCCCGAGCTCTACGACAAAGACGGCTTCGCGCGGAAGGTCGGCGTCGACTTCTCCGCGCCCGTCGCCGTCCTCTCGACGATGATCCCCGCGACCGCGACCGAGAAGCGCGGGACGTTCAAGTACAGAAACTCCGAGCTCGCGCTCGTCGGCGCGATCCTCGCCGCGAAGAGCAAGATGTCCGCGGAAGACGTGCTCCGGCGCGAGATCTTCACGCGCGCGCGCATGGAGCACGCGGGCCTCCTCGTCACCACGGTGCCGCGCGGGCTCGATCTGTCGCCCATGGGGCCCGTGCGACCCCAGAACTTCTTCACGGCGGGCGCGGGCTACGCGTCGGCGAACGATCTCTTGTCGTTCTTCGAAGCGCTCTCCGGCAGCGATCTGCTCACGCCCGGATCGAAGGCCATCCTCTTCGGCGGCGCCGCCGACCGCGGGCACGGCGCGCTCGGCTGTTGGGCGTATCCCTTCGCGCTGCCCGACGGAGGCACGACGCTCCTCGTCGAGCGGCCGGGCTCGTTCGGCAACGTCCGTCTCTTCAGCGCTTACTTCCCCGAGCAAGATCGCGCGATCGTCGCGTGGACGGGCGACGGCGTCGACATTCCTCGACCGCGCGTGCAAGCCAAAGGGATCGGCGCCGCGCTCGTACGCGCGGCGCTCGAGTGATCAATCGAACGCCGTGAGCCTCGCGCGCGCCGCTTCGCGCCCGCGCTGGAGCGCGCGCTCCCAGAGCGCGACGCCTGACGGCGCGCTCTCCGCCCGCGCGAGCTCGGCGCAGATCGCGATCGCGAACGCGTCGCCGCTGCCGAGGAGGCTCTCGTCGCTCCTCTGGACGACCTCGCCGAACGGGCCCGTCGCCCACGCGCGCGCGCCGTCGCTCATCGCGAGGATCGCGTTCGGGCGGAGCGCCGCGCTCATCGACGCCGCGTCCATGTTGAGCCCGAAGAGATCTTCGACGGCGCAGAAGACGACGTCGGCCTCGCGAAGGACCATGCGGATCGTCCTCGCGTCGCGCCCCGCCCAGAGGTGCCAACGTGCGTTGACGTCGAGCACCACGATCGTGCCCGCGCGACGCGCCGCGCGCGCCGCCTTGCAGAGCGCGCCGGCGTGCGCGACGACCGGCGAGAGCCCCGACAACAAGAGCACGCGCGACGACCAGCCTTCGGGGATCGCGATCGGCTCTTCTCGCTCGCGATAGGAGACGACCTGGCGCGCGCCGCCGATGCGCTCGAGGAACACGAGGCCGCTCTCGGGCTCGCCGAAGGCCACGCCGCCGGTGTCGACCGCGCTCGCCTTCATCCTCTCGAGCAGCGCGCGACCGGGACGATCGTCGCTCAACGTCGTCGCGAGGCCCACGCGGAGCTCTCGACGCGCGAGCGCGAGGGCGGCGCTCACCGCGCCGCCGCCCGGACGAAGCCGCATCGACCGAGCCTCGCTCCGCGCGACGTTCCAACGCGCCTCGCCCGCGCAGATCACGTCGAAGCTCTTGGCGGCGGTGCGGAGCAGCTCGCGCATGGGGCAAAGTGTAGCGCATCAGAAGTCGCCACGAAGGTACTCCTTGAGGCGCCACGTGCGGCCCGTCGGGTGATCGACGACGACGCCTTCCTGACAGCGGATCGTGCGTCGCTTGTCGCCGCGCATCCCGCTGCCCACCTGACCGCGGCGATCGGCGGCGCGCGACGCTTCGGCGTGCGCTCGCGCCCCCTCTTCGAGGCGCGCCGCGAGCCGCGCGCGCGCGATCGCGCGATTGCGGTGCTGCGATCGCTCGGTCTCGCAGTGGACCGAGAGCCCGGTCGGCACGTGGACGAGATCGATCGCCGAGCACGTCTTGTTGCGGTGCTGCCCGCCGGCGCCCGAGCCGCGCGTCGCGCGCCACGCGAGATCGCGCGGGTCGACGCTGACGGCGATGCCCTCCTGCTCCGGCAGGACGGCCACGGTGATCGTGCTCGTGTGAACGCGGCCGCGCCGCTCGCCCGGCGGGATGCGCTGCCAGCGATGACCGCCGGCTTCGTCGGCGAACGCCTCCGCGACGCCCTCCCCGCTCACGCGCAGGATCGCGAGCCCGGGTTGATGATCGACGAGGGCGATCTCAAAGACGCCTCCGCTGCGCGCGCCTCTCGTAGATCGCCATCTGCTCGACGACGAGGGCCTTGGCGTCGGCGCCGCCCTCGGCGGCGCGGATCTCGACGATGATGCTCATGATGTGCCTCCTTCGAATCTCCACTTCTGACGCAGCACGACCGGAGCGCCCGCCTCGAGCGGGCACGGCTCACGGGAACGCGTAGGGAGAGCGCGAGGTCACGATGCCCTCTTCTTAACACCGCCGCCGCGCGACGCAAGGAGGCGCGCGCGAATCGCGAGGTGGTCGGAGGGCTCGGTCGGCGAAGGGAGCGGCGTCATGTCGTCGATCGCGGGCAGCGGCGCCGGCGTCGCCTCGAAGTGATCGGTGTGGAGGATGAAGTCGATGCGCTTGCGCTTGGCGTTCGAGTTCGCGGTGCACGCGTCGGGCAACGTCGCGTACGCGTCGCGAAGGCCTCGGTCGAAGGCGACGCGCAGCACGGGCGAGCTCGCGTCGGCGTTGAGATCGCCGCACACGATCCACGGCTCGCCCGGCCGAAGCCACGCGCTCACGAGCTCGAGCAGCTCGCCCCTGCCGAGGCGCTCCTCGGGCGGCACCTCGGGCTTCTCCCACTTGAGGTGCGTCGTCGCGATCCCGATCCCGCCGAAGCGCGCCGCGAGCGCGACGTGACCCGTCCCGTCGCCGTACGCGTGCTCGGCAAAGTCGACCGCGCCGAGCGATCGCCGCACGAAGATCGCGCAGCCGTCGGGCTTGCCTTGTTTCTTCACGAAGCCGCCCTCGAACGGCGCGCCGAGCCGCGCCTCGGCCGCGGCGAACATCGCGGGCTCGATCTCCTGAAGACAGACGACGTCGACGTCGCCGACGTACGTGCCGAGGCGATCGAGCAGCGCCGCGCGGCGGCGCTGCGGCTCGAGCAGCTCCGGCGGCGTGTTCGGCCAGTACTCCGGCTTCACGTACGAGTCCGCCAGCACGTTCCAGGAGACGACGTCGATCGCGTTCACTGCGCGCGCGTCCTCGATCGGAGGCGCGCGAAGACGATGGGCGCCGCCTTCTTCGAGGTGCCGAGGACCTCGGCGACGCGGTCGGCGTGGGCGTCGAGCCACGCCTGCCCCTCTTCGCGGCGCGGCTCGAGCCAGGTGATCTCCGACTCGGCCAGCGTGGCCTCGAGCTCCGCCTTCGTCGCCGGGCGCGCGTCGGCGTACTGGCCGTTGCTGCACTCGCGCGCGCTGACCCGCGCGGCGACGAGGATGATCCCGTCCGGCGAAGGCGGAACCACGACGTCGGCCGACGCCGTCCAGCTCGCGCGCGGCGCCGTCACCTCGATGCTCGAGAACGTGATCAGCGCGCGCGTGCGCGCGGGGATGCTGACGAGCGACGCCGATCCCGGCGGCACCGCCGCGAGGAAGTTGCCCTCTTCGTCGGCGAGCACGGTGCTCGCCGAGCCCGAGCACGCCGAGGTCGGATACACGACGAGGAGCGCGCGTCGCTCCGTCTCCCCGTCCGCGCGCGCGAGCTCGTCGAGCGAGGGCTCGATCGCGTGGGCGCGGGGCGTCGTCGCGATCATGCCCGGTGTCCGCTGCGCGGGCATGCACCCGACGAGCGCGCACACCGCGAGGGCGATGACGAACCTCACCGTTCGATCGTAGCGCAGAACGCCGCGCGCGGAAGCGGCTACCAGGTCGGATGCGCGGGGTCCATGAAGGCGATCGGCGCCGCCAGGCATGCGTCGGGGATGCCGAACGCGTCGACGAGCTCGCGCGCCGCAGGGACGAGCTCGCGGATGAGCCGATCGCTCTCCTTGCGGAGCGCGCTCTCCTTCGTCGCGTCGAAATAGCCCTCGGACAGGTAAAATCCGGCGTCGGCGCGCAGCGCCCCGATGCCGTGCAGCGCCCCGACCTCGTCGAGCAGCGCGCGCAGCGCGTCGTCTTCGATCGTCGCGACGGCGTCGTCGAACCACTCGAGCGCGAGCCGCTCTGCATGAGCCCTCGCGAGCGCGACCATGTGCTCCTGAACCTCGAGCGCGGCCTCCTCCATGGGCTTCTTCGCCGCCAGGCGCTTGCGCAAGCGCGCCGCCGACGTCGACAGCAGCTGCTCCTCGCGATAGCGCAGCGCCGCGAGGTGGAACGCGCGATCGCGCAGGTGCTCGGGCGCGGTGCGACGCGCGGCGACGACGTTCTTCTCCAGCACCGCGACCTTCGCGCGCTCGGCGAGGTGGCGCGCCACGGCGGCGAAGCCCGTCCCCTCGAAGCGACGCTTGAAGCCCGCGAGCAAGCTCTTGGCGACGAGCTGGAGGAGCACGGTGTTGTCGCCTTCGAAGGTCGTGAACACCTCGATGTCGGCGCAGAGATCGGGCAAGCGGTTCACCGAGAGGTAGCCCTGCCCGCCGCACGCCTCGCGGCACGCGCGCGCGGTGTCGACGGCGTGCGCGGTCGCGATCACCTTGAGCGCGGCGGCCTGGGCCTCGAGCTCGCGCGTGTCGACGTCGCCCGTCGCCCTCGTCGCTTCGGCGAAGACGCGGCGCAGGCGATCGATCGCGAAGCTGTGGACGTACGTCGTCGCGAGCCTCGGCAAGAGCCTCCGGCCGTGCGTGGGGTACGACATCAAGGGCAGCCCGTCGCTCGCGCCGAAGGGCCGGCGCGCGGTCGCGTAGCGAACCGCGATCGCGAGCGCCACCTTCGACGCGGTGACGCCCGCGGCGGCGACCGAGACGCGTCCGCCGACGAGCGTGCCGAGCATCGTGAAGAAGCGCCGGCTCGGGTTGGCGATCTCGCTCTCGTAGCGGCCCACGTCATCCATGCGCGCGAAGCGCGCGAGCAGCGCGCTCTCGGGGACGGCCACGTTGTCGAACCAGAGGCGGCCGTTGTCGACGCCGTTCAGGCCCATCTTGTGACCGGTGTCTCCCGCGCGCACACCTTCGCACATCGCGCCGTTCGCGTCGCGGATCGGAACGAGGAAGGCGTGCACGCCGTGACGCTCGCCGTGCGCCTCGAGCTGCGCAAAGACCGTCGCCGTGCGCGCGTGCTTGGCCGCGCCGCCGATCCAGTCCTTGCGCGCCGACTCGCCCGGCGTGTGGATCACGAACGTGCGCGTGTCGGGCTGCCACGTCGCGACCGTCTCGAGATTCGCGACGTCGGAGCCGTGACCGACCTCGCTCATCGCGAAGCAGCCGGGCGTCTCGAGCGTCGCGATCTTCGGCAAGTGCTCGCGGCGCTGCGCGTCGGTCGCGAGAAAGTACACGCTCCCGCCGAAGAGCCCGAACTGCACGCCGTAGCGAACGACGAGCGAGAGATCGCCCATCGCGAGCGACTCGAACGTCGCGACGAAGGCGCCGAGATCCGGCTCCTCGCTCGTGACGCCGGGATACGCGCGCGCCCCGAAGCCGCGCTTCGCGAGCTCCGCGAGCCAGCCCGCGACCTTGATCCGATACTCGTCGACCGGGAGCCCGTACGCGCGCACGTCGGGCTGCGCGAGGAACCGCCGCACCTCCTCGCGCACGGCGCTCTGATCGCCGTCGAGCAGCGCCTGGAGCGCGCGAACGTCGAACGCGGGCGCGTCGGGGCCCGCGCGCTCGGCGACGGGCATCGGCGCGCCGCGCGTCACGCCGACGCGCTCTTCGAGCTCGGCGAGCGCGCGCTTCACGTCGTCGTCCGCGCCGGTCGCCTCGGCGAGCGACGCGCCGAGCTCGACGAGATCGCGACGCCGCTCCGGCGAGAGCGTCGCCGACACGCGCTCGACCGCGTCGATCAGCGCCGCGCGCTCTTCGGCGCTCGGCGGCGCCGACGGATCGAGCCACGCGGCGAGCGCGATGCGCGCCGCCGGCCGGAGCCATGGCATGGCCTCCACGCGCGCGCAGAGCGCGGCGAGATCGTCCTCCTCCATGTCGCCGTCCGACCACGCGACCCACAAGAGCGGCAGGAAGGGACGAAGCTGCGGATCCTCGAGGAGCGTGGTGCGGGAGCTCTTGTCGGTCATGGCCTCTACTCGCGTACGAACTGACCGTCTCCGGTCGTGGTGAGCAAGATGTCTCCGTCGCGCGCGGTCGCGAAGACGCGATCGCTCACGTCGATCGAGACCCAGTCGCCGGGCTTCGGCTTCTTGCAGATCCCGTCGAAGACCTCGAGCGGACGCTTGGCCTGCGACGCGGTGAAGCCCTCGAGGCGCTCCACCGTCGAGCGCCGCGGATGACAGTAGTCGCGGTTCGTTCCTTCGTCCTTCTTGCCCGACGAGATGACGACCCACCCGGGGCGCACGCGCGCGGCGAACGCCTCCGACGACGACGTGTCGCTGCCGTGGTGGCCGGCCTGGAGGAGCGTCACCGCGTCGGTGGCGAAGAGCGCCTCTTCCTTGGCCTCGGCGTCGCCGGTGAAGAGCACCGACGACTTGCAGTAGTCGATGCGCAGCGCGATCGAGCAATCGTTCGGATCCTTGTCGCAGTTGGTCGGCCACTTCGAGGGCACGACCGGGCGCACCTTCACGTCGCCGACGTCGGCGAGCGGGCTCGCGACGTGCTCGGGATCGACGACGACGATCTTCGTTCCGCGATCGGCCGCGGCCTTGCGCGCGCGCGCGATCGGCCCGGGCTTGCCGCCGTCTTTCTCGTCGAGCCGCGTGCCGTTGTCGACGTAGGTCGCGACCTCGAACGTCTTGAGCACCGTGTCGGCGTTGCCCGCGTGGTCGGAGTGTTGGTGCGTCGTCCAGACGACGTCGAGCTTCTTGTCGGGGACGTCTTTGGCGAGCGCCGCGAGCAGGTGCGCGCTCCAGTCTTTGCACGGCTTGCCGCAGCCGGCGCGCGTGGGCTGCTCGCCGGTGTCGACGAGGATGCGACGGCCGTCGGGCAGCTCGACGAGCGCCGCGAGCGCTTGGCCCACGTCGTAGAAGCGGACCTTCATCTTCGCGCCTCCGCACGCCGCCGGCGCGGGGAGGCCGCTGTTGGCCGCGAGGAAGCCCGCGCCCTCGTCGCCGCAGCGACGCTTGCATCTTGCACGCGTCACGCCGCAGAAGAGCTCGAGGTTCTTCATCTCCTCTTCGCTCGGCGGCGCGCCGTCCGTCTTCTCGACGTCCTTCTGCGCTTGCTCGAGGCACGGCTTCGACGTCGAAGCGCACCAATCGGCGCAGAACTTCGCGCGGTCGGCCTCGTTCTCCGGCACCTCCACGGGCGGCGGGGGCTCGGCGGCCGGCGGGAGCGGCATCGGCGGCGAGGGCGGAGTCGCGATGCACGCGGTCAGGGCCGAGAGCAAGGCGGCGAACGTGGCCGAGGACCTCATCGACACCGAGAAGACCTCACGTCCGCCGCGTCGGCAAGTCGACTCTGCGCGATCGAAGCGAATCATTTCATGAGATTGCGCACATCGCCGGGCCGCGGCGCCGCCCTTCCCTCCGATTGGGTGACAGGCGCAGCGCGCGCGCGTGGTCATCCTTCAGGACTCCAACGGAGGTCGAACGGTGCTTCGTTTCAAGACGTGGACGGTGGTGGGGGCGCTCGCGTGCTTGGGCGCGGTTGGCTGCACGATTCAGCCGGTCGCCAAGGACGGCAGCAAGCCGAGCTCGAACGCGAGCGCCGGGAACGGCGAGAGCGCCGAGAGCGCCGAGAGCAGCGAGGGAGGCGGCAGCATCCCCGCGAGTGTCGTCGGCAGCTGGTCGTTCGCGGGCTCGAGCGCGGGCGCGGTCTACGACCTGATGGCCGACGGCACCTATCGCTACACCGGCGTGATGGAGAACTCGATCACGTGCACGAAGATCAAGATGTTCCAGGAGGGAACCGCGACCTTCGACGCCGAGAAGGTGACGTTCCACATGATCGAGGCGACCACGGTGAGCGAGCCCTGCAACGGTGCGCCCACGACGAAGCCGGGCACGGTGGAAGACAGAGTGAAGAGCTGGCGTGTGGAGGGCGATACGCTCTTCTTGTGGGGGGCCGACTGCGACGGCAGCGCCTCGTGCTCCGAGACCTACTCGCGGTGAGGCCATGAAGACGACTTCGAAGACGACGGGCGCTCTCCTCTTTTCTCTCTTCGCCGTGCTCGCGGCCGGATGTGAAGACGCCTCCAACTCGGGCGGCGCGGTCGACGTTCCCGCGCCCGGCGAGACGCCTCCGGGCGAGACGCCGGTCGTGATCAAGTGCGATCCGCCCACGGGCGGCCCGACGAAGCACGACGCCTCGCGCGTCACCGCCGACGAGACGTGGACGGCCGCAGGCAGCCCGCACATCGTGACGGGCACCGTGGGCGTGAGCAGCGGCGCCAAGCTCACGATCGAGCCGTGCGCCGAGGTTCGCATGGGCCGCGACGCGGCGCTCCTCGTGTCCGGTCCGCAGAGCCCGACGACCGGTTCGCTCGTGGCCGAAGGCGACGCCGAGCATCCGATCAAGATCGTCGCCGACGATCCGGCCAAGCCGTGGGCCAACCTCGCGCTGCGCGCCGGGGCGACCGCGTCGCTCGCGCACGTGACGCTCGAGGGCGGCGGCGCAGGCAACGGCCCCTTCAGCGACGCGATCCTCCGCGTGACCGGGGATCAGTACCAAGACCCGCAGCAGATGCTGAAGGCGAAGAACGTCACGGTGAAGGGCTCCAAGAACTACGGCGTCTTCCTCGAGGGCCACGGCACCTTCACGCAAGACTCCGACGCGCTCACGGTGACGGGCTCGACGAAGGCCCCCATCGCGACCTGGGCGAGCTCGATCGGTCACCTGCCGCACGGCACGTACACGGGCAACGGCGTCGATCACGTCGTCATCCGCGGCGGCGGCGGCTACGAACGCATCGACACCAGCGTGACGCTCAAGAACCTCGGCGTGAGCTACCACGTCGGCACCGAGCAGACGAACGCACCGCTGATCCACGTGAGCGGCGGCGCCAAGGGCCTCGCGACGTTGACCATCGAGAAGGGCACCCGCGTCGCGTTCGGCGCGGGCGGCATCTTCGAGATCGAGCACTTCACGGGCGACGCGCCGGCCACCGGCGCGCTCGTCGCGGCCGGCACGCCCGACGCGAAGATCGTCTTCACATCGGCGGCGGCGACGCCTGCCGCGGGCGACTGGGTGGGTCTCCACTACGGCATGGTCCCCTCTGCGACGAACAAGCTCGATCACGTCGTCGTCGAGTACGCCGGCGGCACGACGGGCACGCTCAACTTCTCCTGCAACGAGCCCTACCGCGACGAAGCCGCCATCCTCGTCCTCGGCGAGCCGTCGGGCGCGTTCGTGACCAACACCGCGATCAAGCACAGCGCGCGCCACGGCATCGACCGCGGCTGGCGCGGCGCCCCGATCGACTTCATGGCCAGCAACACCTTCGACGGCGTCGCGGCCTGCAAGCAGACGTTCCCGAAGGACGACAACGGCGGCTGCCCCGCCTCGCCCGCCTGCCCCTGAGCCGCGCCGAGAAGGCGTAGATCTTCCGCCGCCGTCGTACGTCGAAAGGGCCCCATGGCCCTCTCTCCGCTGGTCCGCGTCCTCTTCGTCGTCTCCCTGGGCGCAGCCGGCGCCCTCAGCGCGTGCCGCGCGACCCAGGGCCCGCGCGGCGACGCCCTCACGGTGGTCGCCGGCGGCGACGGCGGCGCGCCGATCGCCCCCGCTGCGCTCTACGACGACGAGAAGCCCACCGGCCGCCTCGTCGCCTTCAAAGACGACGCGGAGCTCGTCGCCTTCGAGGAGCGCTGGAAGGAGGCCGAGCTCGCCAAGCAGCGCCGGCAGATCGAGCCCCGCTTCTTCCAGATGCACGGGCCGAAGGATCTCGACGGCGGCGCGCCTCCGCCGGCGGCGGCGGAGGCGCCGAGCCCCTCGCCGAAGCCGGCGAAGCCCGCGCTCGCGGCGCCGCGCCCCGCGCCGCCCGCGGCGACGAGCGCGCCCACGACCGCCTCGCGCGCCGCGCAAGGCGCGACGTCCGACGACAAGGCGAGCAAGAACAAGGCGGGGACCGAGTCGATCACGAACAATCAGCACGCCGCGGTCGACGAGGGCGACATCGTCAAGCTCCACGGCGATCACCTCGTCGTGCTGCGTCGCGGCCGCATCTTCACGCTCTCGCTCCAGAACGACAAGATCCGCCAGAGCAAGATGCTCGACGCGTTCGGTCCGGAGATCGATCCGCGCGGCACCTGGTACGACGAGATGGTCGTCGAGGGCGATCACGTGGTCGTCGTCGGCTTCAGCTACCAGCGCGGCGGCACCGAGGTCGGCCTCTTCCGGATCGACGCCGAGGGGCAGCTCACCTATCGCGCGACCTACCACCTGCGCTCGAACGACTATTACTCCTCACGCAACTACGCGAGCCGGATCGTCGACGGGCGTCTCGTCTTCTACACGCCGTTCTTCGTCTCCCCGCACGGCGATCTCACGACGCGGTTCCCCGCCTACCGTCACTGGAAGAAGGGCGCGCAAGACTCCGACTTCGTCCGCTCGCTGAGCGCGAAGAACGTCTACCACCTCGAGGGTGAGGTGCCGAAGACGGGCGCCGCGGCGCTCCACACCGTGACGTCGTGCGATCTGCGCGAGCCCAAGTTCGGCTGCGAGTCGATCGGCGTCATCGGACCTCACGGCCGCGTGTTCTACGTCTCGCCGTCGGCGGTCTACGTCTGGATGCACGAGATCGGCGGAGACCAGAAGCAGCCGAGCGGCCTCGTCGCCAAGCTCCCGATCGGTCGCGGCCGCGCGGGCGTGACCGCGGTGCGCGTCGCCGGCATGCCGACCGATCAGTTCTCGTTCGAGGAGGACGACGAAGGCTTCCTCGACGTGCTCGTGCGCTCGGAGGCGAGCGGTGACGCGATGTTCATGAGCGAGCGCACGGGCGGCGCCGCCGCGCTCGTTCGCCTGCCGCGCGCGCTGTTCTCCGACGGCGTGCCGACGGCCTCTCCCCGCCGCTATCGATCCGTGCCGCGACCCGACGGCTACGCGGTGCAGAACCGCTTCGTCGGCCCGTGGCTCCTCTACGGCGCGGGCAACGGCTACGTGACCCAGCATCGCGGCGGCGGCCAGCTCTACGCCGTGCGCTACGCGTCGAGCGACGAGCCGAGGATCATCGATCTCGATCAGGGCATCGATCGCATCGAGCCGATGGGCGACGACGCCGTCGTCGTCGGCGCGCGCGGGAGCGATCTCGTGTTCTCGCCGATCGAGCTCGGGAGCGAAGCCCACGCCCGGCGCGACTTCGTCCGCAAGAACGCGTCGCAGGGCGAGCTCCGGAGCCACGGCTTCTTCTACAAGCCTTCGTCGAGCAAGCCGCGCGAGGGCGTCGTCGGCCTCCCGATCCGGAGCGAGGGTGCGCGCGGCGCGCGCTACCTGCTCGAAGGCTCGGCCTCGGTGCTCTTCTTGAACCACCGCTCGCTCGAGCTCACGGAGCTCGGATCGCTCGCGGCCTCGCCGCTCCAAACGAACCACGACGGCTGCCGCGCGTCGTGTGTCGACTGGTACGGCAACGCGCGCCCGATCTTCGCGAAGAACCGCATCTTCGCGCTCATGGGCTACGAGCTCGTCGAGGGCCGCCTCGAGACGTTCGGCAGCGTCCCACGGCTCGGCGAGCGCGCGAGGCTCTCGTTCGCGCCGCGCGGCGGGCCGCCGGCTGCCTCCGACGAGTGGGATTGATCGCGAGCGTTACCGGGTCGTCGGCGCCTCGGTCGTGACGCCGGCGCCGAACCAAGGAACGGCGACGTTGTCTTTGTCCTTGAGCGTGGTCACGAGGTTCGAGACGCCCGTCTGCACGTTGATCTCGGTGACGTTGCCGTCGCCCGAGAACCCGTACGCCTTGCCGCCCCAGTACGCGAGGCCCCAGATGTCGCGCTGGAGCGTGTTGCCGACCATCGACTTGATGGTGCCCGTCTTGGGATCGATCTCGGCGAGCATGTCGGGGCTGCCGGTCGACGGATCCTCGCGCACCGTGAGGTAGGTCTTGTCGCCGTCTTTGTGGACCGAGAAGATGTCGCCCGACGACGTGTACTTCTTCGTCGCGCTCGCCGGGTTCAAGAGGCCGATCTCGGTCATGTTGCCGTTCGTCGTGTCGATGCGAACGTAGCGAACCGCCTTCGCCTGCGCGTCGAAGGCGTAGCCGACCAGCGCTTCGGAGGTCGCGTCGAGCGTGCCCGCAGGCACGAAGGAGAGCGAGTTGGGGAGGTTGTCTTTCGCGATGATGCGCGTGCACGTCGCGTCGGCCGGGTTGACGGCGATGAACGCTTCGTCGGTCGTGCCGAAGACCGCGCCCTTTCCGTCGACGGCGATGTCGAGCAACCGATCGCCCTCCGAGAGGCACGAGAGCTTGCCGATCTCCGCGAGCGACTTGGCCGTCGCGTCGAACGTGTAGAGCGTGTCGGCGGTGTGCGCGTAGATGAGCGGCGCGGCGGGCGGCGCGGGCGGAGGGGTGACGGGATCGTCGCCCTGCGTGGGCGAGTCCGTCGGGCCGCTCGGTCCGTCGGCGGTGTTCTCTCGCTTACCGGGCTTGCTGGGCTTCTCCTCTTCGCCGCTGTCTTTCTCGGCGGCGCCGCTGCACGCGACGAGCGAAGTCGACAGCGCCGCGAGAACCAAAGCGGCGATCGAGAACCCACGAGACTGCGCGAAGAACGCCTTGAGCATGACCGGTACCCCTTCCTCGGCTTCAGGAGCTGCGAAGGGTGTGCCGACGTCGGTGTTTATCCCACATCAATCAAATCGCAATTTTACAGCGCACTTGGCGGGTAATCGCCGATCCAGGTCGGACCTTCGTTAGCCCGCCAACGCTTCAGAGACCGGGCTCGAGCTTGCACGTGCCGGTGAGGCCGCTCGACGTATCGCACGTGGCCTTCACCGGCGCGCACGCGGCGCACGCGATCGCGCCCTTCTGCGGCGTGCACTGCGACGACCGCGCGCGCGCGTCGGACGCGTAGGCGCTCGCGGCGCTCGTCGCGACGGCGGTGTTGGGGCAAGCGCACGGCTGACAGAGGTTGCCGACGCGCGCGACGACGCAGTCTTCGTCGACCGAGCAGCTCCGGGCGTACTTCGATCCGTCGAGCTCGTCGGGCAGCGATCCATGTTGCGGGAGCGTGCACGTGGTCTCCGCGCCGTCGTCGGTGACGACGAGCGTACGCGGCGGGAAGCCCACGCGCTGGCCCTCGCCGGCCACCTCGACGACGTACTCTCCGGCAGCGAGCGGCGGAATCGAGCACTTGACCATCGGGATGTTGCAGATCGCCGGGCAGCCGATGTCATCCGTCGTCGTGCACGTGGTCGCGCGCATGCCGAGCGTGATCTTGTCGCCCGTCACGGCGACCTGACACGCATCGAGCGTGGTGAAGCACCCGAGACACCCGTCGCTCGCGTCGATGACGACGCCGATCGAGACGTTCGCGCGCGCGGTGCCGGGCACGCACGCGCGATCGCCGGCGACGGTCGTGGTGGAGCACGATCCCGATCCGCTCGATCCGCTCGATCCGCTCGATCCGCTCGACCCACTCGATCCGCTCGAGCCGCTGGAGCCACTCGAGCCGACGCCCGTGACGCTGCCTCCGCACGCGGCGACGAGGGAGAGCGCGACGAACGAGAAGAGAAGAGGATGGCGCATGCTTGCCGCAGAATAGCAACGCACGTGCCGCACTCGAAACGCCGTCGATTTCAGGCCTCTCGGCGCTCGCGAGACCGCGTCTGGCACATCATGGCGCGACGCGGCTGCCAGGGCGTGTGTAGGATGCCCGGCGATGAAGCTCTATCACCAGCCGCGCACCCGATCGTCCCGCGTCCGCTGGCTCCTCGCGGAGCTCGGCGTCACGTGCGACGTCGCGCCGATCGACGTCTTCGCGGGCGAAGGCCGCAAGCCCGATTACCAGCAGGCCGTCCACCCGCATGGGTTCGTGCCCGCGCTCGAAGAAGACGGACAGATCTTGATCGAGTCGTCGGCGATCTGCATGTACCTCGCGGACCGTTACGGCGAGGGCCGCCTCGCGCCGAAGCTCGGAACCGCGGAGCGAGGCAAGTACTACGAGTGGATGGTGTACGTGCCCGCGACCGTCGATCCGTGCCTCGAGACGATCATGTTCCACACGGTGTTCTTGCCCGAGGGCAAGCGCATCCCGCAGCTCGTCGAGCGCGCGAAGAAGTCGTGGACGACGAAGATGGAGCCGCGCATCGAGGCGGCGCTCGCGAAGTCGCCGTTCATCCTCGGCGAGACGTTCTCCGCCGCCGACGTGCTCGTCGGAGGCGCGCTCGCGTGGGCGCAGATGGCCGGCGTGCTCGGCTCCGGCGCCGCGATCACCCGCTACCTCGACGCGATCACGAAGCGCCCCGCGTTCGTCGCGGGGCACACCACCTGACGGCCGCTCTCGAGATCGTCGGCGCGATCACCTGGCCGCGCCACCCGTAGATCTGGCCGGGCCAGGGGCCGCGGCGGCCAAGGCGTGAGAATCACACGCGCACGATAGCGGCATCGAGATTGCTCCTCGTGCGAGCGTGGCCGTGTCGAGCGAGCATCAGACGATCGCGGAGGTGATACGCGAGGCGCCGGCGATCGTGCTGGCGCTCCTTCGCGCGGCCGGCGTCGACGTGCCCGCAGGTCTCGAGGCGACCGGCGCGAGCGGCTCGTTCTCGATCGCCCTCGACGACTTCAACGCCGACGGCGCCGTCGTTTTGCGCGACGAGCGAGGGGCGGTCGAGCGCGTCGTCGTCGTCGAGGTCCAGCGCGCGCGCTCCGACGACAAGCGCTTCACGCTGCCTGTCTATCAAGCGATCGCGCGGCGGCGACACCGCGCGCCGTGCGAGGTCTTGGTGCTCGCGCTCGACGACGGGTTCGCGAACCTCCTGCGGCACCCCATCCCGCTCGGCGGCGGCTCCTTCTTCGTGGCCACCGTCGTCGGCAGAGCCGAGCTTCGTGCGTTGCCGCAGCGAGTCGCACGCGTCGGCCCGGAGATGGCGTTCCTGCGTGCGCTCGTGCTCGGGCCCGAAGACGCGTCCGTCGTGCTCGAGGCGCTCGGCACCTTCGACGACCTGCCGCAAGAACGCGCGATGCTATACTTCGATCAGATCCTGGAGGCGCTCCCAGACGCTCTCCGCCGCGACGTCGAGAGGGAACTCATGCAGCAGCAGGGCTACGAGCCGAAGAGCGAGTTTCTCCGCAACTTCATCGAGAGGCGCCGCGAAGAGGGCCACGTCGAAGGACACGTGAAGGGCCTCGAACAGGGCCTCGAACAAGGCCGCGAAGAGGGTCGCGACCGCTTGAGGTCCGCGATCAGGTCCGTGCTCGGCGCGCGCGAGATCGCGATGACCGCGGCGCACGAGCAGAAGCTCGTCGCGTGCAGCGATCTCGACGTGCTCGCCTCGTGGGTCGAGCGCGCCGCCCGCGCGACGAGCGCCGCCGACGTCTTCGATCGAGCTTGACCCGAAGGTCGACGAGGGAGGGGCGGCCCGACCGAGACGACTTAATGCGATGCAGGACTCGAACCTGCACGAATCGATCGTTGAGTCGATCGGCCTACCTTTAGCCGAAACGCGAAGGTCTCGTGCCCACGTGGCCGCCCACTCCCATCATCGTGGGTTGCGACGCCGTCTGTTTCCCCCGGGCGCCGCGAAATGCGAGAAAAAGAAATCGCCGAGCGTGAGCCATGCACGCTCGGCGACTTCACTGTTCATTCGGCGCTGGGGCCGCCGTTCTTGCTCTCGGAGCGAACGCGCATGTCACGCGTGGAGCGCTCGAGGGGCGTTCCCTTCACGACGTGCTCGAAGAGCTCCTGAGGGGACTTGCCGCCGAGCAGCGACACGAGGTTCATGTTCGTCGCCGCCGCCTTCATCACCTCGGCGTCGGCCGCGGCGTGGAGCGCGCCGACGAGCTCCGGCTGGATCGCCTTCAGGCGAACCGCCTCGGCCTCGGCGAGCGCACGCGCGCGTTCGAGCTCGAGCTCGGTCACCTTCGAGAGGTGAGCCTCCTCGACCTCGGCCTCCTTGCGGCGGCACGACACGTGCGTCTCGGCGCGACGCGACGCCGCCCGCAGCTCTTCCTCGAGCTGCGTGACGGCCTGCGCCTGCTGGCGCGCGAGCTCGACGTCGCCGAGCGCGAACTTGAGCTCGAGCTTCTTGAGCTCGACCTCGTGATCGCTCGCAGCGTCGACGATGCGGCTCTCGGCCTTGCGCGCGACCGCGCCCCGCACGATCGCGTGCTCCTCGGCGTCGACGAGATCTTGGTGACGCTCGGACTCGAGCCGGCGCGTCGCCTGGTCGTCGGTGATCTGGAGCTTCACCGTCTCCCTCTGCGCGGACGCGAAGAGCTCCGCGAGCGCAGGATCGACGATGCGCAGATCGAGCAGCTCACACGCGTCGATCACCATGCCGTTCTCCTCGAAGCGAAGCACCGCTTCGCCGCCGAAGAGCGTCGACTTGATGATCTTGCCCATGTCGCGCACGAGGCGCGCGAGCGGCTGCTCGCGCGCGATCTCGCGGAGACGCGCGCGGACGGTGTCCGCGAGCAGCTTCACGGGATCGTCGACCGAGAACCACGCTTCGCGATCGCCTTCGAAGCGCCCCGTGAAGCCGAGCTTGAGCTTCAGCTTCACGAAGTCGCTCGACTCGACCTCGAAGGTGTCGGCGACGCGCGCGCCCTGCACGCGCAGGAAGCACGTCGTGATCGTGATGTGCCCGTCCTTGCTCGGCCCCTTGGAGAGCCGGAGAGGCAGGAGCTGCTCCTCGTAGTCGAGGAGCACGATCTTCGGACCGACCTCGACGCGACGCCCCGCCCGCGACGTGATCAGGCACGCCTCGTTGTTGGGAACGACGATGGAGAGCGCCCACGGTGTCGTCGCCGACATGGCTTCGTCGCTCTTCATCGCGCCGTGGGAGACCCAGAGGTTCCACGACTCGCGCGGCACGCGGCGCTGCACCTGCTCCTCGGCGCGCGGATCGATGAGGTAGGACGTCTCGCCGCGCACCGTCTTCACCATTCCGGTGCGGAGGTCGCGGACGTAGATGCCCGACTTCTGATCGATGCCGATCGCGTCGATGATGACGGCCTCGTGGTCGTTGCCGACGTGCGGCTCGCGCGTGGTCGGGTTGACGACCTCCGCCTCGATGAACGGGAAGAAGACCGACGGCTGACCACGGACGATGAGCTCGGATCCCGCGTCGTACTCTTCGCGGTCGAGCACGATGCCCGGCGGCAGGTGCTTGGCGAGGCGCTCGCGCCCGATGGGCGTGATGATGCGCAGCCAGAGCGCCTGCTGCTCGGCGAGCTCGAACGCGTCGTAGACGCGACGGCGCGAGCCGCGCTGGAGGAAGGTGTCGTGCGGCCCGGGGAAGACGCGCGCAGGTCCACGGACGATGCGCGGGTTTCCGTCGGCGTCGAAGAGGATGCAGAACTCCTTCGGACCGAGGACGACCGCGCGACGCGCGTACGGATCCGCGGGACCGGTGGAGCGCTGGCGATCGCGATCGACGCGCTTGCCGGCGTGCTGCCGCGACTCGAACGCCTGGTCGAGCGCCGCGAGGACGATCGCCCGGTGCGCGAGCGGCAGATCCTGCCGGTGACGGAGCTCGCTCTTGATCGTGCTGAACTGCTTCGCGCTCACGCCGTCGCGAACGAGGGTGACGAGCTTGACGCACTCCTGCGCGATATCGGGCGGGAGCGCCGCGATCGCGTCGTCGGGATCGGACTCCTTGGGCTCCGACTCCTCGATGGGCGGCACGATCTCGATCCCCGAAGGCGGGATGAAGAGCTGCGTGTGGCGGCCCTGGATGACGATGCGCTGCCCGAGGCGGAGCGATCCGTCGGCGGTGGGACCCGCGGGGACGGAGCGCGGCGCGGACTCGGCCTCGCCGCCCTGATCGATGACGGCCGACGAGAGGCCCGCCGACTCGATGACGAGGCGGTAGTAGGGCGCGCGCTCCTCGATCTCACCGACGACCTCGACGAGCAGGTACTGGTTCGCGCCGAGCTTGTGCGCGGGCCGAACCTCGGCGCTCTGGCCGGGCCACAGGGGAAACGAGCACGGACCGGGGATGATCCGCTTCGTACCGGAGACGAGCTCCTTCTCCTTGTTGCCTCCGGCGATGAACGCGCCGTTCTTCGCGGCGTCGTCGAGCGCGCCTCCGATCACGGGGTTCGAGAGGACGACGTACTCGCCGTCGCGCGCCATGACGAACGGGCGCGCCTCCATGGGCGCCTGCTCGAACCCGCCGCGGTCGTTCGACCGCACGATTCGATCGTTCGCGGACGGAGTGAACTCCGTCGGGCCGACGTGCATGAGGATTTCACCGCTCGTCTCGTTCAACGACCAGAGGAACGAACGGCGAGGGACGGGGATCTTCTGACGGACTTCGGTAGACATGGTGTGGCCTCGCGTTCAAGCTGCCGGGCGAGCGACCACTAGGGACTGACGAATCAACACTGGAAGGTGCTGTGCCTTTTCCAATTCGGCGACCAGTCCGCTTTCGGTCGAGGCCGGAGCCTCGGTGGACCGGGATGGATTCGAACCATCATTTTCTATGTCCAGAGTCGCGTGCCACTCACCCGGAGAAACTCGTGAGCCGAGCTGGCGATGAACGCCGCTCCAGGCTCTGAGCCCGAAACCCTAAGTCGCCATTCGACGCGCGCAAGGTCAGCGCATCAAGAAGAGGGCGGCCGCGAGCGCGACCACGGCGACGAGTACGACGGCGAGAGTCGCGAAGAGGAGCGGACGGAGCTCGAGCGGCGCCTGGGTCGGACCGTCGTCGGTCGGACCGAACGCGCTCGACGTGGGACCGGCGCCGAAGCCTCCCGACGGCGGGCTCTGCGAATGCGGGCTGCCCTCGACGTCCACAGCCCGAGGATATCAGCGCTTGCGGCCCTTGGCCGACTTCTGAACCTTCGCGCTCTTGTTCACGTTCTTGGGCGCGCGCGCGCGATCGAGCGTTCTCGCCGGCGCCTTCGGCTTCGCGCTCTTCTTCTTCGGCGTGGCCGGCGCGTCAGGCGCGTCGGTGACCTGCCAGCCGTACGTCTCGGCGATGAGGCGCGCGGTGTCGCGCGCGAGCACCGTTTTCTCGGAGAGAGAATAGAAGCCTCGCATCACGAGCGCCGACATCATCTCCTTCGGCGACAGGCCCATCTGCTGCGCGAGATCGGAGAGCGCGATCTCGCTGCCGATCGCGACCGAGGGCGAAGGCGGCGGCGCCTCGACGGGCGCCGGCTCGGCGGCGGGCTCGGGCTCGTCGTCGGCGCCGAGGATGGCGTCGAGCCGTCGGAGCTCGCCGACGCGAAGCGAAGCCAGCGCGCGCGCGACGTTGACGGAGGAGGGCGGCCCGTCTTCGTCTTCTTCATTCGCACTCGGCGCGAAGCCGCGCGTGCTCCCGGTGAACGCGCGCGGCGGAGCGCCGGGCGCCTCGACGATGCGACGCCGCACGACGACGGCGGGACGTAACGGAGCGAGGATGGTGCTGGAGCCTTCCGCTTCGCGGCGTTCGCGCGTCTTGTCGGCCATGGGCATGTGGGAGCGGGGGTCGGGGCGCTCGAGAACGCCTACGCTCTTCGTTCACCTTAGCACTAGTTCTCCGTGATCGTGATCCGCTCTATCGCGTCGCCCTTGGCGATCTTCTGTGCGACGTCGAGGCCCGAGGCGACCTTGCCGAAGACTGTGTAGCGGCCGTCGAGCGACGGCTGCGGCGAGAGCGTGATGTAGAACTGGCTGCCGGCCGAGTTGGGAGCGGCGCTCTTCGCCATCCCGACGGCGCCGACGTCGTGGAGGAGCCCGTTCGCCTCGTCGGCGATCGTGTAGCCGGGGCCGCCGCTGCCGGTGCCCGTGGGATCGCCGCCCTGGATGACGAAGCCCGCTTCGACGCGGTGGAAGACGAGGCCGTCGTAGTACCGGTCGCGCGCGAGGAAGACGAAGCTGTTGACCGTGACCGGCGCGGCCTTCGCGTCGAGCGTGAGCTCGATCGTTCCCTTCGACGTGAGCAGCGTCGCCTTGTAGGTCTTCGCCGCGTCGAGCGTCATCGGCGGCGCCGACGCGTAGCGGCCGGGCTCGCCCGACGAGCCCGCGCCGTCACCCTTCGACGAGCAGCTCACGGCGAGCAGACAGAGCGAGAGCGAGAGCACCTTCGACGACATGGAGGCACTCTACCTCTTCACCGGCGGCTTCGGCGGCGCGGAAGGCTTGGCCTTGCCCGCGAGCTCCGGCATCTTCACGAGATCCTCGATGTTGGGAACGATGACGATCTCGATCCGTCGGTTCTTCGCCTTGCCCGCCTCGGTCGCGTTGCTGTGCGCGGGATCGAGCTCGGCGTAGCCCGCCGCCGAGAGCGTGTCCGGGCGTACGCCCTTGTCGATGAGGAGCTTGATCACGGCGAGCGCGCGCGCCGTCGACAGCTCCCAGTTGGACGCGAACTCCTTGGTCTTGATGGGGACGGTGTCGGTGTGCCCCGCGACCTGGAAGCGGCGACCGCTCACGGACTTCAAGACGTCGGCGACCTCGCCGAGCGCGGCCTTCCCCTCCGGCTTGATCTCGGTCTTGCCGGTGTCGAAGAGGATGTCGGTGCCGAGCGCGAGGACGATCTGACCGCGGCGCACCGTGATGTCGAGCTTGCCGGCCTCGATCATCTTCTTGAACTTCGCGAGGAAGTCTTCGAAGAGCTTGAGGCGCGCGTCGGCTGCGGCCTTCTGCCGTCGAAGCTCCTCGAGCTCCGCGCGGGTCGCTTCGTCGGCCGCGCCCGCCTTGCCCTCGGCCTCGGCGATCTTCGCCTCGAGCTCGTCGATCCTCTTCTGCTTGGCCGCTGCCTCGTCGTCGCAGGCGCGCCGCCGAGCGCTCGCGTCGGCGAGCGCGGCGTCGTACTGGCTCCGGGGAACGCCGCAACCCACGGCCAAGAGGCACGCTAGAGACACGATGACGCTTCGCATGCCGGCCAGAGTATGCGAAGCACGCGCTCCATGACACACGCTGCGCCCGCCCGCATCGGCAACGCCTCCGGCTTCTACGGCGACCGCCTCTCGGCGTTCCGCGAGATGCTCGAGGGCGGCCCGCTCGACTACGTGACCGGCGACTACCTCGCCGAGCTGACGATGCTCATCCTCGGGCGCGATCGGATGAAGGATCCGAACGGCGGCTGGGCGAAGACCTTCATGAAGCAGATGAAGGAGTGCCTCGCGATCGCCGTGAGCAAGAAGGTGCGCATCGTGGTCAACGCCGGCGGCCTCAACCCCGCGGGCCTCGCGGGCGCGCTGCGATCGCTGGCGAGCGATCTCGGCGTGAGCGCGCGCGTCGCGCACGTCGAAGGCGACGATCTCATGGGCCGCGCTGCGGCGCTCGGCCTCGGATCGCCCCTCACCGCGAACGCGTACCTCGGCGCGTGGGGAATCGTCGAGTGCCTGCGCGCGGGCGCCGACGTCGTGGTCACGGGGCGCGTCACCGACGCCTCGCTCGTCGTCGGCGCCGCGGCCGCGCACTTCGGATGGAAGCGCGATGACTGGGACGCGCTCGCCGGCGCCGTCGCCGCCGGCCACGTGATCGAGTGCGGCCCGCAGGCGACCGGCGGAAACTTCGCGTTCTTCACCGAGATCGACATGGGCGCTCCGCTCGGCTTCCCCATCGCCGAGATCGACGCCGACGGCTCGAGCGTGATCACGAAGCACCCGGGCACCGGCGGCGCCGTCACCGTCGACACGGTGACCGCGCAGCTCGTCTACGAGATCGGCGGCGCGCGGTACGCGGGCCCCGACGTGACGACGCGCTTCGACACGATCGAGCTCGCCTCCGAGGGCGCCGATCGCGTGCGCATCCGCGGCGCGAAGGGCGAGCCGCCTCCGCCCACGCTCAAGGTGTGCTTGAACCACCTCGGCGGGTTCCGCAACGACGTCACGTTCGTGCTCGTCGGCCTCGACGTCGAGGCCAAGGCGCGCGTGGTGCGCGCGCAGCTCGAGGCGGCGCTCGCGAAGCGGCCGAGCGAGCTCGTGTGGAGCCTCACGCGCACCGATCGCGAAGACGCAGACGAGGAAGCGCTCGCGTCGGCCATGCTTCGCGTCATCGCCAAGGATCGCGACGCGCGCGTCGTCGGTCGCGACTTCAGCTCCGCCGCCGTCGGCCTCGCGCTCGCGAGCTATCCCGGCTTCACCCTCACCTCCCCACCGGAAGACGCGTCGCCCTACGGCGTCTACACCGCGGCGTTCGTCGACGCGAAGGAGGTCGCGCACACCGCGGTGCTCCCCGACGGCGCGCGCCTCGTCGTCGATCACCCCACGACGACGCGAGCGCTCGAGCCCGTGCCGCCGCCCATCCTCGCCCCCTTCAGCGAGACGCCCGAAGAGACGGTGCGCGCGCCGCTCGGCCTCGTGCTCGGCGCGCGGAGCGGCGACAAAGGAGGCATGGCGAACATCGGCGTGTGGGCGCGAACCGACGACGCCTTCGCCTGGATGGCGCACGCGCTCGACGTCGCGACGCTGCGGAAGCTCCTCCCCGAAGCGTCGGGATACCCGATCGAGCGCCACGTCTTCCCTCGCCTTCGCGCGATGAACTTCGTGATCGACGGGCTGCTCGGCGAAGGCGTCTCGTCGGGCACCCGCTTCGATCCTCAGGGCAAGGGCCTCGGCGAGTGGCTCCGGTCGCGCCACTGGGAGATCCCGCGATCGCTCGCCGCGCTCGCAACGAAGGGCGCCCTCGGACCATCGAAGGGGCGATGAAGCTGTTCGATCCCCGGGCGCTCGGCGCCGCGCCCGCGGGGCTTCGCCGCGAGCGCATCGAGGGCTCGCCGCGCTTCAAGGACGGGCGCTTCCACAACACCGAGCCTCTCTCGGTGATGCGCCGCGACCGCCCGCTCTCCGAGCGCCTGTCCATCGTCGGCGAGTTCTTCACCGGAGGCGCGAGCCGCCGGCCTCTACGCGAGCTCCCGGTCGTGAGCCCGCTCGACGCGTGGGCGCGCCCGGCCGAGACGGGGCTGCGCGCGACGTGGCTCGGCCACTCCACGGTGCTGCTCGAGATCGAGGGCTTTCGGGTGCTCACCGATCCGATCTGGAGCGAGCGCGTCTCGCCCGTCGCGTGGGCGGGCCCGCGGCGCTTTCATCGCGTGCCCGTGACGGTCGAAGAGCTCCCGCCGCTCGACGCGGTGATCGTCTCACACGATCACTACGACCACCTCGATCACGCGACCGTGCGCGAGCTCGCGCGCCGCGAGGTGCCGTTCTTCACGTCGCTCGGCGTCGGCGCTCACCTCGAGGCGTGGGGCGTCGCCCCGCGGCTCGTGACCGAGCTCGACTGGTGGGAGAGCGCGCTGCTGCCGCGCGCGCGCGGCCGCCTCGGCTTCACGGCGACGCCGAGCCGTCATTTCTCCGGTCGCGGCGCCGGATCGAACCGCACAGCGTGGTCGTCGTTCGTGATCGAGAGCGATCGCCATCGCGTCTTCTTCAGCGGCGACACCGGCCTCTCGTCCGAATTCGAAACGATCGGCGACAAGTTCGGCTCGTTCGACCTCACGATGCTCGAGGTCGGCGCGTTCCACCCGGCGTGGGGCGACGTGCACCTCGGCCCCGAGAACGCGCTCGTCGCGCACCGCATGCTCCGAGGCAAGACGCTCCTGCCGGTCCACTGGGGCACGTTCGATCTCGGTCTTCACCCGTGGGAAGAGCCGGCCGAGGTGCTCGCCGTCCGCGCCGGAGAGGCGCGCGTCCACGTCGTCACGCCGAAGGTCGGCGCGGCGATCGAGCCTTCTCGCGTCGAGCGGGCCGACACGTGGTGGCGCGAGCTGCTCGATCCGACGCCGCGCGGATCGCTCGCGACCGGATCGGCCTCTCCTATTCGTTCATGAGCGCGTGCATGCGCGAGATCGAGATGGCGACGCTCGCCGCGAGCCTCGCTTGGTTCTTGTCTTCGCGGAACGTCTTCCACGCCTTTTGCATCGTCTCCTGCGACTCGCGGTAGCCCTCGAGCAGCTCCATGAGCTCGTCGTCGGCGAGCGCGCGCTTGGTCGTGACGAGGAACCAGCCGTTGAACTCTCGGTCGGCGGCGAGCCACTCGTCGAGCGCCTTCTTGGTGTCGGGATCGACGCCGAGGCTCGGCAGCTCGTCACGGATCTCTTCGGCGATCGATCGTGTGCTCACGGCGCCCACGACGGTACACGATCCCGCGCGAGGCTCCGAGGCCCGTGTGATCGGCCCGGCGGATCGCGCCGACAAGCGGTAGCATGGGCCATGCTCGATGCGTCACGAATGAGCGAGCTCGACGCGTTCCTCGTCGAGCTCAACGCGGTGTCGGCCGAGGCGATCCTGCCGCTCTTCCGCGCGACGGCGGGCGATCAGGCGCTCGAGAACAAGGGCGGCGCGCGCGGCTGGGATCCGGTCACCGCCGCGGATCGCGGCGCCGAGGCCGCGCTCCGCAAGCGCATCGCCGCGCGCTACCCCGATCACGGCGTCATCGGCGAAGAGTACGGCGACGATCGCCCCGACGCCGAGCTCGTCTGGGTGATCGATCCGATCGACGGAACGCGCGCGTTCGTCGCCGGGCTGCCGGTCTGGACGACGCTCATCGGCCTCCGTCACGCGGGTCGACCGGTGCTCGGCTCGATCGGGCAGCCGTACATCGGCGAGATCTTCATCGGGCACGCGGGCGGCGCGCGTGTGATCCGCGGCGACACGAGCGCGCCGCTCCGCGTGCGGCCCTGCGCGTCGCTGTCGAGCGCGACGATCGCGACGACCGACGGCGCGATCTACCTCGACGAAACGGAGCAGCGCGCCTGGGGCGAGCTCCGAGGGAGCGCGCAGAACGCACGGCTCGGGTGCGACGCTTACGCCTACGCGATGGTCGCCGCGGGATGGATCGACCTGGTCGTCGAGTCGAACCTGAAGGCGTGGGACATCGACGCGGCGATCCCGGTCGTCGAAGGCGCGGGCGGCCTCGTCACGACCTGGCGCGGCGAGCCGGTCGGCGCCCACGGCGGACAGGTGGCGATCGCGGGCGATCGCCGCTGCCTCGACGAAGCGCTCGCCCTCCTCTCGCGCGCGGCGAAGTGATCAATCCGGCCCGCCGCCGCCACCGCCGCCACCGCCGCCACCGCCGCCACCGCCACCACCTCCGCCGCCACCGGGCGTGGAACCGTTGAGGCTCACGGTGACGAGCGCGTCGGGGTTGCAGATCTTGCCCGCGCCGTTCTGGCGCGACTCGGCGGGCTTCAACGTCGCCGCCGAGGATCCGTTGGTCGGACGGAACTGAATCGTGCGCGTGGTGGAGGTGCCGGGATCGGTCGTCGTCGACTGCGGCAGATCGAGCCACGCGGGCTCACCCGAGGTTCGCGCGAACGTCCACACGATCCGCGCGCGCTCGTTGCCGCCGGTGTTGAGGATCCTGAACGACTCGTAGTCCGACTGGTTGTTGCTCGCCTCGAAGGCGAGCGTGGCCGGCTGGATGGCGACGATCGCGCCGCGAACGTCGACCTTGAGGGTGACGGCGTGATCGCCGCCCGACGGAGGCGGCAGCGCCGGTCCACCGGGCATCGGCTCGACGGTCACGGTGACCGTCTCGCTGATCGTGCCGAGCGCCGACGCGATCGACGGACCATTGAAGTCGATGCTCGCCTGCCCCGGCGTGCTCCCGTTCGCCGCGGCGACGGTGCCGCTCGTCGCGCTGCCGACGCGCGAGAACTTCTGCGTCGAGCCCTTGAGCGACCACTTCACCGCGTTCGGCGAGTAGTTCTTCACGACGACGCTCTTGGCGCCCGACGAGCCCGTGTTGCAGTCCTTCTTGCCCCAATCGGCGCCGGTGACGGTGATCTTCGTGTCGACGCGCTTGCCGGTGACCTCGACGGCCTGAGGTTCGGCGCAGAGCCCTTCGGCGATCGGCGTGACCATCGCCTTGAGCACGCCGGACACGGTGCTCTTGCTCGCGAGATAGAGGCTCACCTCGCGCTCGTTCGACGGCGCCGTGACGCCGAGCGTGAAGCCCTGCGGGCCGGCGCTGAACTCGCCGCCCATGCCGGGAACGGCGAACGACGTCACGTTCACCGCGGCGGTCCCGACGTTGCGCAAGACGACCTTCGTGGTCCCTTGCGTGTTGAGCGGCGTGTCGCCGATGTCCGCGCTGGTCGTCGCCCACTCGAGCTTGCCGCCGACGCCTTTGACGCCGACCGGCACCGCCACGAACGAGTCGCCCGAGAAGACCGAGATGTTCTCCGTCACGTCGCCCGCGACCGTCGGCCGCGCGACGAGCGTGACGGTGTGGAGCTGGCCAACGGGGAGCGTGCCCGTCTGCTGGCTCGGATCGGCGAAGCCGAACGGCGCGCCGTCGGGGATCTTGATCACGTAGGGGCGCGCGTTGCCCGTCTTGTTCTTGAGCACGAGATCGCGCGTGCCCGTCGCGTTGCAGACCACCGACGCGAAGTCGAGCGCGCCGCCCGGCGTCTCGACGGAGAAGTCCTTGTCGTTGTTGTCGGTGTTGTCTTTCTCTCGATCGCCGAGCGCGTCGCCCGGCTCCGCGGGCGCGCTCGCGCCCTTCGCGCGCTTCGACGCGCTCGTGGGGCGCGGATCTTCGAGCCCGACGATCTCGGTGCACGCGAAGAGCGAGCACGCAAGAAAAGCCACCAGCGTAGAAGACCTACAGCTTCCCACGTCGACCCTCTCCTCCTCAGAGCCCCGGGGAGAGTCGAGTGCAAGATGCGTGACGAGCGCGTGGCCGGATTGTTGCGTCACGAGCGACTCGGAAATTCCAATCCGAAGTCGCGACGCGGGATGCCGGCGTCGCCGGTTGCCTTGGTCGACGGAGATCCAGAGATGGGCGCGCCGACGTCCGCGTACACCGTACGCGGAAGCGCGCGTCAGCCCTTCTTCTTCGGCTGCTTCTTGCCGCCGGGCTTCTTGCCGCCGCCCTTGCCGCCGCCCTTGCCCGCGCCCTTGCCCCCGCCCTTCTTCGGCGGCGGCGGGGTGGCCGCTTCGCCTTCGCCGTCGCCGTCGCCGGCGGCCGGCGGCGCCTCCGCGGGCTCCTTCTCCTTCGGCGGATCGGCCGCGGCGGTCTCGCTCGCCTCCTTGCCTTTGCCCTTCGGCGCGGACACCGGCTCGGCCTGGAGCGCGACGAGCTCTTTCTGGATCTCGTCGGCTTCGCTCGGACGATAGCCGTCGTGGATGTAGCGGACCGTGCCGCTCGAATCGAGGATGTACGTCGTCGGCATCGTGCCGACCTTCCAGCGATTGGCGTTGGCGTGACCGTCGTCCCAACCGATCGCGAACGTCGCGCCGTTCTCCTTCGCCCAGTCGGCGACGCCGTCTTTCGAATCGTCGACCGACACGCCGACGATCTCGACTTTGCCGGCGTACTTCTTCGCCATCTCTTCGAGCTTCGGGAACGATTGCTTGCAGGGTGCACACCACGTCGCCCAGAAGTCGACGATCGCGACCTTTCCGGAGAGCGACTCGTTCGAGATCTTCCCTTTGCCGTTGAGCGACTCCACCGAGAGATCGGGCGCGGGCTTCCCGACCTCCGCCGGTCCCGAGTGACTGTCGCCGCCTTCACCGCCTTCGCCGCCGCTCGGCGCCTTCGCTTCTTGTTTGCTGCCGCCGCAAGCTGCGGTGACGGAGACGATGAAGGCCAGTGCCAGCGCTGCGTTCGATCGCGTCGTTGCCATCGAGAATAGTGTCTCGCAAGAAGGTCGGGCGCGCCAGCGTCTCGGGAACCCCGTGAGAGCGTCGGTGTCAGCGGGGGTATGCGGGCCGGCGCCGTGATCGCGTGCATCCCGGGCGTACTCACCGGCTGCGGGCTCACGTCGGCCGCCGACCCCGGGTCGCCCTCGCCCGGCGCGCCCGAGCCGGCGATCGCGATCGAAGCCGAAACGCCGGCTCCGCCTGCGGCCGAGCTTTCGGCGAAGGCCATGCGCGAAGGCCACCACCTCGCACATCCCGTCTGCGTCGGGCCGGTCGTCCCGAACGATCCTCCGCACCGGGCGGCGTGCTGCTACCCGTCGAGAGAGCTCATCGTCCGCCCCCTCCGCGCGGCCTTCCCGGCGCTCCGAGCCTGCTACGAGGCTCGCGCGAACCTGGAGGCCGAAGGCAACGTCGTCTTCCAGTTCCGGATCGAGCTCGACGGATCGGTCACGCGCGTCTGCGCGAGCGAGGCCTCGACGATGGACGACGAAGCGAGCGTGCGCTGCATGATCGCGGCGATCAAGGACGTGCGCTTCCCCGGCATGTCGCGCGAGGAGCGCGATCTCTGCGGCCTCATTTCGCTCCACTACCCGGTGACTTTCGCGCGCTGACCGGCGAAGAGCCTGCGTATCCTCAGGGCGTGCAGGAAGGCCGAGCGAGCTTCACCGCGGCGTACGTCGCGACGTGCCGGAGCCTGGGCGGAGCGCTGCCGCGCGAAGCGAGGCTCGTCGACGATCCGTGGGGAGCGCGCTTCGCGGGCCCACTCGTCGCGGGCGCGGTCGAAGTCGCGACCAAGCGACGCGACGGCCGCCTCGCGCCGGCGATCGCCGGGCGCGTTCCGTTCGTCCTCTACATGCAAGTGCGCACGCGCGTGCTCGACGACGCGGTCGCGCGCTTCGCCGCGGAGGGAGGCCGGCAGATCGTGCTGCTCGGCGCCGGCTTCGACGCGCGCGCCGCGCGGTTCCCCGCGCTCTCGTTCTTCGAGATCGATCATCCGGACACGCAGCGACGCAAGCGGAGGCTCTTTTCGTCCAGCCCGAAGACGACCTACGTGGCGTGGAACTTCGAGCGCGACGATCTCGCCGCGCTGCCTCGCGCGCTCGTCGATCACGGGCACGCGCGCGGCGAGCCGACGCTCACGATCTGGGAAGGCGTCACGATGTACCTCACCGAGGCGGCGGCCGACGCTTCGGTCGTGGCGGTCGCGAGCTACAGCGCGCCGCGGTCGGTGCTCGCGATGACGTACTTCGATCGCGTGCGCCTCGTCGATCCTTCGCCGATTCACCGCCTGGCGCGCGCGATCGTCGGCGCCGTGGGCGAGCCGTTTCGCTTCGGCTGGGATCCGCCTGCCTTGCCTGCCTGGCTCGACGCGCGCGGCTTCGACGTCGAGCGCGACGACGATCTCGCCGATCTCGCCGGCCGGCTCTTGCCTCCGAGCTTCGCGCGACGGGTCGACCGCGGCACGACGCGCGTCGCTCTCGCACGGCGGGGCTGAGCGATGGACATCTTCGAGAGCCTCGAGGCGCGCTGGTTCTTCGACGACGCGCCTCCCGCCGCGGTCGCGTGGCTCGGCGACGCTCCCTCGGAGGGCGCGCGCGTCGATCGCTACTTGAAGACGGGCCGATTCGATCTCGGCGTGAAGGCGCGCGGCGCCGCGGGTCGTCCGGTGATGTTCGAGACGAAGTACAGGCTCGGATCGCTCGACGGGATCGCGCTCGCCGAGGGCGTCGTCGGATCGCTCGAGCGCTGGCGCAAGCTGTCGATCGCGACGGACGATCCGCTCCTCGAGAAGCACGGCGCGTGGCTCGCGGTCGCGAAGGATCGCCGCGCGCGAAGGTACGCGTGGCGCGACGGCGTCGTCACGCGCGCGGGCGACGAGCGGCTCGACGCGGGCTGCGCGGTCGAGCTGACGCGGCTCGACTTCGAGATCGACGGCGTCGCGCGCGTGGCGTGGACGTTCGGGCTCGAGGCGTTCGGTCCTTCCGAGGGGCTCCTCGACGTGCTCATGGATGTGAGCCGCGCGGTCTTCGTCGGCGCGGGGATGTCGTTGAGCGGGGAGCGGGCGGCGAGCTACGCGGCGTGGGTCGAGCAGACGCTCGACCCACGGTAGGTGCGCGCAACGCGAACGCGCGACGCGAACGCGAACGCGAACGCGAACGCGAACGCGAACGCGCAACGCGCAACGCGGACGCGCAACGCGAACGCGAACGCGAACGCGCGACGCGAACGCGCGACGCGAACGCGAACGCGCGACGCGAACGCGAACGCGCGACGCGAACGCAAACGCGCGACGCGAACGCGTGACGCGAACGCGAACGCGCGACGCGAACGCGAACGCGAACGCGAAACGCGCGCACGTCAGCGATAGGAGCCGACGTTCTTGTAGAGGATGGCGATGACGTGCCGCAGCCCGTCATCGATTCGGTCGGGAACCTCGGGCAGATGACCCCACGCCCGAGCCGTCACGAGCGCCGCGAGCGCCTCCCGCCCCGACCCCATCGCCAGCGTGTAGTGAAGCGCGCGGCGCTTACCGCGCGCGTGGCTCCCCTCCGCGATGTTCAGCGCCACGCCGTTCATCGCCCGCCTCAACTGACGCGCCAGATCCGAATCGACCTGCTCCAACCTCTGCATCACCGGACGAAGCTCCGCCACGACACCCACCGCGATATCGAACGCTCTCAACATGCTCTCTCCTCTGCTTTCCACCCCGAGCCTCTCTCGCTCGGCGCCGAAGGCCCCCGCCTCCGCGCGCAGCGCTCGTCAAGGATGACGTGAGGGAGCGAAGCGACCGAACGTCACCGCGCGCCGAAGGCGCGCGGCGCGAAGCGTCCTTGACGAGCGCGAGCACGGAGGCATCCTCGAAATGCCGAGCGAGAGAAGAAAGATCCCCACCGCTCGCATCGCGCGTCCGCGTCGCGCGTTCGCGGCGCGCGTTCGCGGCGCGCGTTCGCGTCGCGCGTTCGCGTTGCGCGTCCGCGTTGCGCGTTCGCGTTCGCGTTCGCGTTCGCGTTGCGCGTTCGCGTTCGCGTTCGCGTTCGCGTTCGCGTTCGCGCTCGCGCCGAGGACTCACGTCCTCTCCGGAGGACTCTAGTCTCCCGCGACCTCATCCGTAAGTGCATGAGATTACAGAGGTGCGGCGCCTGGCACTCGACGTGAAACGGCCCCCCGCATGGCGACGAACCTCGACACCCGCAGCCTGATCGGACCCCGCGTCCGCCCCGGCATCGCGAGGTTGATCCTCGGTGTGGCAATGGTGCTTCCGGGCATGGCCGCGGCTTCTTTGCTGTCGACGCCCACCACAGGCGCTCGTCTGCCCAAGGTCGACCTCACGCAGAGCACGCACGTGTCGAGCTTCGAGCTCGCGTCGCGTCCCTGCCCGCGCTCGATGGCCCTCGTCGGCTCGAGCTGCGTCGACAAGTACGAAGCGTCGCTCGTCGAGATCCGCGAAGACGGCAGCGAGGTGCCGTTCTCTCCTTACCAAGCGCCCAACGGACACAACGTGCGCGCGGTCTCGAGCAAGGGCGTCGTTCCTCAGGCGCACATCTCGATGGTCGAGGCCAAGCGCGCGTGCGAGGCTTCGCACAAGCGCCTCTGCCACGCCGCGGAGTGGAAGGCTGCGTGCAAGGGACCGGAGGCGACGCGCTTTCCGTACGGCAACGAGCGCGTCGCCAAGGCGTGCGTCGACACGAACCGCACCTCACCGATGGATCGCCTCCACGGCGGTGAGCGCTCGGGGCGCTCGCTCAACGATCCGCGCGCCAACCAGCAAGACAACACCGTCGAGCCGACGGGCGCGGCGCCCTCGTGCACCAACGGCTACGGCGTGCACGACATGGTCGGCAACGTCCACGAGTGGACCGACGACGGGAGCTTCCGCGGCGGCTACTACCTCGACACGAAGCTGAACGGCGAGGGCTGCGACTACCGCACGACGGCGCACGCGCGGTCGTACTACGACTACTCGACCGGCTTCCGCTGCTGCGCCGACGCGGGATCGCTCGGCGACGACGAGAGCTGATCCCTCGTACCGCCTTCGCCTTCCTCCCAGCGCCCCGCCACCGGACGCGCGCCGAGCTTCTGCACGAGGCGATGGAGGTACATGCGGTCGATGCCTGCCTGACGGGCGGCCTTCGTCATGTTGCCTCCCGTCTCCTCGAGGATCGCGCGCACGTACGCGCGCTCGAAGCGATCGATGAGCGCGTCTTTCGCGACCTTGAACGGGATGCGCACGTCGACCTCCGCCGCTTGCGATCCGGTCGACGACGAGACCGGCGACGGCGGCATCGACATGCGCGCCGTCTGGAGGACGACGCTGCGCTCGACCCAGTTGCGCAGCTCGCGCACGTTGCCCGGCCAAGGGTGCTTGGCGAGCTCCGCGATCACCTCGGGCGGGAAGAGGTGCTCGTTCTCCGTCGCCCCCAGCGACTCGAGGAACGCGCGGATCAGGTGCGGCAGATCTTCGAGCCGATCGCGCAGCGGCGGCACGCGCACGGTGATGACCGCGATGCGGAAGTAGAGATCGCCGCGGAAGCTCCCGCTGTTGACCTCGCGCTCGAGGTCGCGGTTCGTCGCCGAGATGACGCGCACGTTGACCTTGCGCGTGTGGGTCTCGCCGACGCGGCGGATCTCGCGCTGCTCGAGCGCGCGCAGGAGCTTCGGCTGCACCTCGAGCGGCAGCTCGCCGATCTCGTCGAGGAAGACGGTGCCGCCGTCGGCGGCCTCGAACGCGCCGATGCGATCGCGATCGGCGCCGGTGAACGCGCCGCGCACGTGGCCGAACAGCTCGCTCTCGACGAGGTTCGGCGAAATCGCTCCGCAGTCGACGACGACGAACGGCTTGTCGGCGCGCACGCCGCGCTGGACGACCTCGGTGGCGACGAGCTCCTTGCCGGTGCCGCTCTCGCCGTGGATGAAGCAGTTGATCTCGCTCGCGGCGACCTTCTCGAGGAGCGCGAAGAGCTTGCGCATCGCCTTGCCCGTGCCGGTGAGCGCGCCGAACGCAGGCATCATCGGCACGAGCGTCCGGTTGGCGGTCCCGCCCGATCGGATGCGGAGGATCGACTGGCCCAGCGTGAGGACGGCCTCGGTCGGGAGCACCGCGCTGTTGACGCGCAGCTCCTGGAGCTTCGTGCCGTTGAGCGATCCGGAGTCTTCGACGCGCCAGCCGAGCGCGTCGGGGACGAGCCGGCAGTGGAAGCCCGAGACGGCGCGATCGTCGAGTGTGAGATCGTTCGAAGGATGCGTGCCGATGCGGCACACGTCGCCCTCGTGCTCGAGCGTGCGCGACACGGCGCGCCCGCCTTCGCTCTCGACGATCAGCGTGAGGCGCGGCTGCGCGATGTCGATGAGCGTCGGGAGTCGGACGGTGCCGAGGTGATCGTCCTTCGATCTTGGCGCGCCGTCGCCGGCGACCGCGGGCGGCCGCGGCGACTCGGGGGGACCGAGCGGAGGCGCGGGCGTCGCGACGGGGCGGCGGCTCGCCGGAGGCGACGACGGTCGAGGCGGCTTGCGAGGGAGATCCCCCATGCGCGGATCAGTATACACGCCGTTTCGTGATCGATTCCCCCTCCTCCGATACACTGAGCATCTCATGCAGACTCGACGACATTTCTTGGTGATGTTGGGCGGTGTGTGCGCCAGCGCGGCCTGCTCGAGCGAGGGCGGCGACGGCGCGGGCCAAGGCACGGGAGGCGTCGCGGCGGGCAACGTCAGCGCCGTCCCTGTCGGCCACCTCGCGTTCGTCTCGGGCGCGAGCGCCATCCTGGGGCGCGACGCTGGCGGCCTCTACGCGATGTCGGCGATCTGCACGCACCAGAGCTGCGACATGTCCGAGCGCGGAGCGATCGCGTCGGGCGTCGTGAGCTGCGCCTGTCACGGCTCGAAGTTCTCCGCGACCGGCGAGGTCACGAACGGCCCCGCGTCTTCCGCGCTCCGTCACTTCAAGGTCGAGCTCGCCGCCGACGGATCCATCACCATCCAGAAAGGCAGCGCCGTCGACGCCGCCACGCGCGCCGCCGTCCCTGGCTGAACGAAGGCAAACCTGGTATGACAAAAGTATGAGCTCGGAGAAAGTCGCCCTGAGCATGCCCGCCGGCGTCCTGCACCTCGCGAAGAAGGAGGTCGCGGCTGGCCGCGCGAAGTCCCTGAGCGCCTTCGTCGCCGAGGCGGTCGACGAGAAGCTCCGTCGCGACGAGCTGAGCAGAATCCTCGACGCGATGGACGCCGAGCACGGCAAAACGACGCGGGCGGAGAAGGCATGGGCAAAGCGCGTCCTCGCGCGGTCGTCTTAGACGCGGGAGCGCTCATCGCGTTCGAGCGTGGTGACGGGCGAATGCGCGCGCTCGCCCGTGAGGCGCTGACAGCCGGCGTTCGACTGGTCATCCCGGCGGGGGTCTTGGGCCAAGTCTGGCGAGGCGCCGCGAGTCAGGTCCCGCTCCGCGCTCTCGTGAAGGGCCCCACGACCACCGTACCGCCGCTCGACCAAGTGCTCGCCGAGGCCTCCGGGGCGCTCTGCGCTCGCACGGGTACATCCGACGTGATCGACGCAACCGTCGTTCTGATCGCTCGGCGCGAGCGCGCAGTCGTCGTCACCAGCGATACCGAAGATCTGCGCCGCCTCGACCCGAAGCTGCCGATCGAGCGGATCTGAGCGACGCCGTCGGTCGGAGAATGCTCGGAGGCCGCATGACGGCGGTGGTCACTCGCTCGGCGCGTCGGGAACGACCGAGCGCCGCCCGAGCGTCACGATCAGAAAGTGCCCGTCGTCAGGCTCGGCATCCAAGAGGCGCCCGTGGGCACGGACTTGGAGGCGCTCGGGGCTGTCAGGAGGAGGACGAATCCGACGATGGACGCGACGGCGCCGGTGACGAGCATCGGGACGCCGACGTTGGTGAAGGTATCGGCCTGCCTGACAGCGTCGATGTCACTCTCGAGGCAACGCGGCTTGCACTGTTCGAGGTCTTCTCGAGAATGGCGCGCTCCGAGGGCAGCCAACACTCCGCCGGCAATCACGAGAGCTCCGCCTGTCGCGAGCGTAATGCCTCCACCGAGGCGCTGGCCTCGTCCGCGCTCGGGTAAGGGCTTCGAGTCCGTGCGGGGCGTCAATGGTGTCTCATCCGAATCAGCGGGCGCGGGCGTCGACGCGGCAGCTGCGCCAACGGATCGGACCTCGGACCACGAGAAGCGCTTGATGTCGCCGGTCGCGAGCCGAATCGTCACGTGATCCCCGACCACGCGTTCGATCAGGGCGCCGCGGTAACGATCTCCCGATGACAGCTCGACGACCTCATCGCCCCCTTCTTCGGGCGGACGCGCAGCATCGTCCTCGGCGTACGCGATCGTCGGGCGGGCGATGAGCGTAAGACCGAGCGCAACGCCGATGATCAATCTGCGCGACATGGTTCCTCCCGCAGCAGTCGCAAAGCTCGCGTCCGTAGATACGCGATCGTAGGCGCTGAGCGCCCCTCCGCCTAGCCCGAGGGCATGCGTCGTCGTTGCGACGGCCGCCGTCGTCAGAGAACGCTCGCGCCCGTGATGCGCACGGGAGGCGCCCGCTCGTCGAGCCCGCTGTTGGCGAGCGTCGGCGCGCCGCGGAGCTCGTCGACGACGTGGTACTCCTGCTTGTAGTTCTTCGCGAGCCAGACCTCGCAGCTCCGCGAGAAGGCGTCGAAGAACTGATACTGCGCGGAGAGCTCGAGGCACTTCCGGAGCGCGGGCTTCGCGTGCGCGACCTTGTAGGGCTCCGACGCCTCGTCGAGGCCGGTCACGTAGACTTGCTCGAGCTCCGTTCCCTTCCACGCCTTCGGGTACGGCGAGCGGCGGAAGTCGTCGACGAAGTCGCCCCACATGAGGCCCGCGCGTGAGCCCGCGGCGATGACCCAACGCGGCGGCGGCGCCGGCTTCAGATCGAGGATCTTCGCGTACTCCGGCTCCACCTTGCGGATGGCCGCCATCTTCTTCGTGTACCAGTCCTTCACCTTCGTCTCGATGTGCGCCTTCACCGAGGCCTTGTCGCCCGGCCCTTTGTACTCGGGGAACGCGAGCGGCTCGACCTCCGCGAGGCGGCGCTCTTCGGCGGCGAAGAAGAACGCCTCGCCGACCGCGGAGACGGCCTTGCCGAGCCGGCGATCCTTCTGCGCGACGTCTTCGCTCGGATAAGCCGCGCGGATCTTCTGCTCGCCCGCGGTCGCATCGGTCCAGAGCGCGCCCACCTTCGCGTACTCGCGCTGCGCCTGCGCGCGCTGATTCAGCTTCGCGAGCGCGCGCCCGAGCGTCGCGTGCGCCTGGAGCTGGAGATCGAGCGGCGCCTTGTCGACGAGACGCATCGCGCTCGTCAGCGCGGCGCGCGCCTTCTCCCACTCGTCTTTCTCCGCGTAGTGCGCGCCGATCGCGTAGGCGATCGCGGCGCTCTGGCCCGGCTTCGCCGCGCCGTGAGCCTTCGCGAAGTCGGCGGCGTCTTTGATCGCCTCTTGCTCCTGCCCGAGGCCGAGCCGGAGCACCACGGCGTCGGCGAGCGCCTGATCGGCGTGCTCGGCGCGTGGATCG
>JAHBWD010000100.1 GCA_019637175.1 Labilithrix sp.
GCGCTCGTGAGCTCGCGCGGCCTCGGCGCCGCCGAGTACCTGCTCTTCTACGACGGGGTCGACAACGCGTGCCCGCCCACGTCGGCGATCAACGCAGCGGGGCAGTGGGCGGCGCTCGGCGCGCCCGAGATCGCGAAGCGCAAGGCGGCGTACGCGCGCGCGGTGGCCGCCGACGGCGTCACGCGCGCGCAGGCGATCGTCGACGCCTGGGATCCGGCGAAGGAGAACTTCCTCGCCGAGCTCGCCGACGCCGGCAAACGGCGCATCTATTCGTCGCAGCAGATGGCGTTCAACGCCCTCAGCGACTCGATGTTCTACGTCGACAGCGATCTCAAAGACGACAAGGTCGGCAAGCCGGCGGGGCTCGTCATGCCGACGTGCGACGCGCCCCCGTGCCTCGATCTCGTCGAGTCGCAGTGGGCCAAGCGCTCGAAAGAGCACATGCGCAACAACCTCGTCGGCTTCGAGAAGCTCCTCGCGGGATGCGGCGGCGCGAACGAGGGCCTCGGCTTCGACGATCTCCTGCGCGCGGTCGGCGCCGAGCAGACGGTGAAGAACCTCGAAGGCGCGCTCGCGGGCGCGCGCGCCGCGCTCGACGCCCTGAAGGAGCCGACGTTCGACGACGACCTCACGAAGAACCCCGAGGGCGTGAAGCAGCTCTTCCTCGCGCTCCGCGCGCTCGCCGCGGTGATGAAGACCGAGCTCCTCAGCGTGCTCGATCTCGAGCTGCCGAAAGAGATCCAGGGCGACAATGATTGAGCGCCTTCGAGCGTCGCTGTCTGCGCCGAAGGATCCCGCGGGCCTCGTCGCCTTCCGCGTGGCGCTCGGCGTCATCGTGTCGGTGAGCGCGCTCCGGTTCATCGCGTACGGCTGGATCGACGAGCTCTTCGTGCAGCCGACCTTCTGCTTCAAGTACTGGGGCTTCTCGTGGGTGAGGCCCATGTCGGGGCCGGGCATGGTCGCCGTGTTCGTCGCGATGGCGGCGCTCGGCGCCTGCTTCGCCGCAGGGCTCTTCTTCCGCGCCGTGTCGGTGATCCTGTTCGCGCTCTTCGCCTACGTGCAGCTCATCGACGTCACCAACTGGCTCAATCACTACTACCTCGTCGGGCTCCTGCTCCTGCTCGCCTGCTTCATGCCCCTCGGGCGCGCGTGGTCGCTCGACGCGATGCTCTTCCCCCGGTCGCGGCTCGACGTGTTTCCTGCATGGTGCACGTATCTGCTCCGCTTCCAGGTCGGCGTCGTCTACGTCAACGCGGGCCTCGCGAAGGCGACGGGCGACTGGCTCGTGCACGCGCAGCCGCTCAACATCTGGCTCTCGGCGCGCACCGGGATCGCCGGGCCCGCGGCGCACCTCTTCGACGAGCGCGCGACCGCGTACCTCTTCAGCTGGGGCGGCTTCCTCTTCGACACGACGATCGTCCTCTTCCTCCTCTGGCGTCGTACGCGGATGTGGGCCTACGCCGTGGTGATCGCCTTCCACCTGATCACGTGGCTCCTGTTCCCGATCGGGATGTTCCCCTTCATCATGGTGAGCGCGGCGCTCGTCTTCATGGACGCCGAATGGCCACGCCGGCTCCTGAAGCGACCCGCGTCTCCGTCTTCGGCGGGCCAACGCTCGAGGCCGGCGCGCTGGCAGCTCGCCTTCGCCGCGGCGTTCTGTCTCCTCCAGGTGCTCGTTCCTCTGCGGCACCACCTCTACGGCGGCAACGTTCTCTGGCACGAGCAGGGGATGCGCTTCGCGTGGAAGGTGATGGTGCGTGAGAAGAACGGGAGCATCGTCTACGTCGCGTCGTCGAAGAAGGCGAGCCGCACCTTCTACGTCAACCCGCGGCGGTATCTGACCGATCGGCAAGAGCGCGAGCTGTCGTCGCAGCCCGATCTCGTCCTCCAGCTCGCGCATCACGTGGCCGACGACTTCCGCGCGAAGGGCTACGACGACGTGACCGTGAGCGCCGACGCCGTCGTCTCGCTCAACGGGCGGAGCGCCGCGCGGATGATCGATCCCGACGTCGATCTGTCGCGCGTCGAGGACGGCCTCGGCAAGGCCGCGTGGATCCTGCCCGAGCCGGGCGGCCCGCCCATTCACCTGAGGCCGGCATGGCGCGCGCGCGTGGCGTCGCGGTAGCGCTCGCGATCGCCCTCGCCGCAGGCCGCGCGCGCGCCGACGAGGAGGTCAGCGTCACCGGCGTTCGCTTCGCCGAGACGGGCGGCTCGGCGCACGTCGTCAAGGACGCGCAGCTCCGCCGCTTCGCCTACGACGATCCCCACCAGGTGCTCCTCTCGGTGCCCGGCGTCTACGTGCGCCCCGAAGACGGCGTGGGCCTCCGGCCGAACATCGGCATCCGCGGCGCGAATTCGGATCGAAGCAAGAAGGTCACGCTGATGGAGGACGGCGTCTTGCTCGGCCCCGCGCCTTACTCCGCGCCGGCGGCGTATTACTTTCCGCTCATCGATCGGATGCGCACCGTGCGCGTCGTCAAGGGGCCGTCGTCGATCGTGTTCGGCCCGCAGACGGTGGGCGGCGCGATCGATCTCGTGACCCGCGAGATCCCGGACGGCAGCAAGGGAACGTACGACTTCGCGTTCGGGCAGTACGGGTTCAACAAGCAGCACCTGAGCTACGGCGCGAGCGACGAGCACGTCGGCTTCTTCATCGAAGGGATGCGCCTCGACAGCTTCGGCTTCAAGGATCTGCCGACCGGCGCTGACACCGGCTTCACCCGCAACGAGTGGATGGTGAAGGCGTCGTACAACCCAATGCCGCGCGCCGAGGTGCAGAACGACTTCCTCCTCAAGCTCGGATACTCCGACGAAGCGTCGAACGAGACGTACCTCGGCCTCACCGACGACGAGCTGCGGGCGACGCCCGATCGCCGTTACCTCGCGAGCAAGAACGATCGGATGGAGAACCACCGCACCGCGGTCTCCCTCCGTCACACGATGCGCTTCTCGCCGGCGCTCGACGTCACCACGACGATCTACCGCCACGATTTTTCGCGCGCGTGGAACAAGGTGAACGGCTTCCGCGGCGCCGACATCACCGACGTGCTCGCGAACCCCGGCTCGGCGCGCAACCGGATCTACCGCGGCGTGCTCACGGGTGAGCTCGATTGGGGCGACGACACCCAGACGATCCTCATCGGCCCGAACCGTCGCGACTTCGTCTCGCAGGGATTGCAGTCGCAGATCCGCCTATCGGCGCGCACCGGACCGATCATGCACCGCGTGACCTACGGCGTTCGCGCGCACTACGACGAGATCGTGCGCCGCCACACGCAGGACGGCTACCGCATGATCGGCGGCGAGCTCGTCCGCGAGGCGCGCGCGACGGAGCTCACGGCCGACAACAAAGGCATGACCCACGCGCTCGCGCTGTGGGCGGTCGACGCGATGACGCTCGGGCCGGTCACGCTCACGCCCGGCGTGCGCGTCGAGGCGATCCACGCGGCCTACCGCGACGCGCTCGCGGGCGCGCGCGACGGCGCGACCTATCAGACGGTGATCCCCGGCGCGAGCGCGTACTGGGCGATGCACCGCGACGTCGGCCTCCTCGCCGGGGTGCACCGCGGCTTCAGCCCGGTGCCGCCCGAGCAGGCGGGGAGCGCGCCGCCCGAATCGAGCGTCAACTACGAAGGCGGCGTGCGGTACGCGCGCAAGCACACGCGCGCCGAGCTCATCGGCTTCTACAACGACTACGCGAATCTCACCGACATCTGCACGTTCTCGAACGGCTGCACGGTCGCGAACCTCGATCGCCAGTTCTCGGGCGGCGACGCGCGGATCGCCGGCCTCGAGCTCTACGGCGAGTCGGAGCCCCGGCTCGGCGGCGGCTGGACGCTCCCGATGCGTGCAGCATACACGTACACGTACACCGAGTTCTCGAGCTCGTTCAGCTCGGCGGATCCGCAGTTCGGCAACGTGCGCGCGGGCGACGAGCTGCCTTACGTGCCTTCGCACCAGGCGAGCGGCTCGATCGGCGTCGAGCGTCGCGTCTTCGGCGTCGCGATCTCGGGCACGTTCGTCGACGCGATGTGGGAGCGCGCCGGCCGCGGCGATCCTTCGGCGCCGGGCGCGCCGCCGCGAACGGACGCGTACTTCTTGCTCGACGCGAGCGCGAAGTACCGCGTCGTCGATTGGCTCGAGCTCTACGTCAACGGCCGCAACCTGACCGACCAGCGCTACATCGCGTCGCGCCGGCCGTACGGCGCGAGGCCGGGTGCGCCGCTCTGGCTCATGGCGGGCGTGCGCGGAGCGTTCTGAGGCTTCGGGCCTCGCCCTCGCGCGCGCGGCGCCTTATTCTCTCCGAGGTGCATCGGCTCGACGCCATCCTCGCGAAGCTCGGCGAAGCTCGACCTGACGCGGCCTCCGCCGAAGCTGCCGAGGGATCGCCTCAGGCCGCGGTCGCGGCGATCCTGCGGCAGCCCTCGAATGCCGACTCGGCGGAGCTCTTCTTCATCCAGCGCGCCGAGGATCCGAAGGATCCTTGGTCGGGCCACATCGCGTTCCCGGGCGGACGCCGCGACCCGGGCGACGCGTCGCTGCTCCACACCGCGATCCGCGAGACGCGCGAGGAGGTCGGCCTCGATCTCGGTCCCGGCGATCTCGTCGCGCGCTTGCCCGACGTCCCCGCGTTCATTCGCTCGAAGCGTGGCGTGCTCGTCGTCTCGCCGTTCGTCTTCGTGATGCGAAGCGACGTCGCGCCCACCTTGAACCGCGAAGTCGCGACGACGCTGTGGGTGCCGATGGCGACCTTCGCCCGCGGCGAGGGCCGCGGGACGTACGCGTTCACGTGGGAGGATCGTCCCTACGAGCTGCCGTGCTTCCGGCTCGAGCCCGGGCAGAAGGTGCTCTGGGGCATGACGTATCGCATGGTCGAGACGATGCTCGAGGCCATCGGCCTCGCGCGCGTCGGCTGACGTCGTCAGTTCGCGCTGCCGAACGACGACGGACCGACGGCCCAGCTCGCGGCCTCGGTAGCGGGCAAGAGGCGCCGGCAGCTCGCTCCGGCCGGCGTGTTCCCCACGCCCGACCAGATCGCCGAAACCTGCGCCGCCGTGGGCGTCGACGCGTCGTCGCACGCGGCGCCTCCACACGACGCCGGCGTCCAGAGGCCCTGCGCCTGGATGAACGCGAGCGAGTTTTGGAAGGCCGCCGTCGTCGCGGTGCCGTTCGAGAACGGCACGGCGTCGATGTAGACCCCCGCGGGGTTTCGGATCGTGATCACCTGGTGCGTCGTCGCCAGCCCGGTGTTTCCGCCGCGCACGTCCCACGCGTCGTTGTAGTTCTGCGCGTAGGTCGCCTGCGGGTGCTGGTCCTTCGCGAGCGTCTCCGACGTCGCAGGATCGACGGCAGGCGTCAGGTGGACGACGACGATGTCGCCCGCGGCCGCGCAGATGACGGGCAGAGTCGCGAGCAACGTGCCCGAGGAGCCGACGGCGGTCGTGGGGTTGAGCCTGAGCGTGAAGTTGGCGAGCGATCCGCCGCGCGTCGCCACGAGCTCGATGAGGTCGGTGCTGCCCGGCAGGTTCGGGTTCACCTCGCTGAGCGCGAGCGCGGCGCCGAGCGGCGCGTACCCGCAGAAGCGCGCGGCCGGCGCCGCGATCGCGACGCCTTGGAGGTTCGTCACCGTCGGCGCGATCGAGAGGCCGTAGCCGCCGTCGGCCTGCGCGTCCGTCGCGAGGACGACGTGGTTGATCGACGCGCTCGCCGCGGTCACGCCGAGGCCGCCGATCGTGAACGCGCCCGGCGTCACCGTCGCCGGCGCGATCTCCTGATCGAGCACGATGTCGACCGCGGTGGCGCTCGTCGCCGAGGCCGACAAGACGGCGGGCGCGGGGATCGCGGCGTTGGCCGCGCCCGGCGACTGCGGCGCGAGGTAGAAGTCGGCCTTCGAGTTCGTGTCGACGACGCCGTTGCGGTTGATGCTGATCCCGGCCGCGAGCAGCGTCTTGAAGCCGCCGCACGGCGTCTCCGCGACCGCCGTGGCGGTGCTCACCGCGTCGCGCTCCGTCTCGCAGTCGTTGACGCCGTCTTCCGGCGTGACGCCGAAGACCCACGTGCCCTCCGTCTTCGCCTTCGCGAACGCGGTCATCGTCCCGGCCGCCACGCCGTCGTCGCGGTTCGCGTACGCGAGGAAGTCGAGCGTCTTCGTCCCCACCGCGACGGAGACGGTCGAGTCGGTTCCCGTGAGCCCGCTCGTCGTCGAGTACACGTCGTACGCGGTCGCCGACGCGAACGCAGCCGTAGACGAGGTCTTGTCCTTCGTCACGTCTTCCTGCGAAAAGCCGTCGGGCGCGTTCGTTCCGACGACGTGGACGACGACGCGATCGCCGACGGCGAGCTCGAGATCCGCGAGCCTGTAGAGCACGGTGTTGATCTGCTTGATCTCGATGCCGGCCGTGGAGCCGGCCTTCGTCGCCACGAGCTCGACGAAATCGAAGCCTTGCGCCGCGCCGTTCGAGACCGCGACCTCGGCGATGAGGAGCTCGGCCCGCGGCTTCGTCTTGACGGCGGCGTCGTTCGAGATCTCGCTCCAGTTGCCGTTGTCGTCGCGCGCGCGCAGCGCGAAGTGCCAGTCGGTGCCGGGCTCGAGGTTCTCGATGAGCGCGCTCTGCTGCGTGCCTGCGGCCACGGGCGTCGGCGGCGGCGACGGCGTCGCCGCGACGAACGAGGCGAGATCGGTGATCGGCGTCTCTGACACGCGCAGCTCGTACGCGGCGACGTGCCCGCTGTCGTCGCTCGGCGCCGTCCACGTCAGGAGGACGCTCGTCGCGTTCGGCGAGGTGCCGGCGAGATCGGTGATCCGCGACGGAGGCGTCTCATCCGCGGCGTCCGGCGTGAACGTGTCCGGGCTCGCGTCGTCTTCGATCGTCGATCCGTCCGGAGCCGCCGCTTCGGGGAACGCGTCGCCGCCTCCGCCGGCGGAGGAGCAAGCGACGGGCACCGCTGCGGCGAGGGCGACGGCGGTGAGGGCGGCGAGCGTACGAACCAAGCGCATGTCTCGATCGTAGCGTCGGTGGTTGCCGTCGTTGTCGCATTCTCGCAAACAGATTGTCGTCGGCTTCCGAGGTGCGAAGGAGTGCGAGCGCGCGCCGAGCCCTGGCCCGCGCCGCGAGGCGTGCTATGTTGCGTGTCGCCGGCTCCGCCCCGGCCATGATGCGCACCTCCTCTTCGACCTGAGCCCGCAGATTCGAGGCGCCGCGCGACGCGCGGCAAGCGAAGAAGAGGTTTCCATGGCTGTGCTGCAAGCGCACGGCGTCGGCGTGGCGTTCGCCGCGTCGATGCCCGTGATCCGTGACGTCGAATTTCGACTCTCGCCCGGGTGGTACGGGCTCGTCGGGGCGAACGGCTCCGGCAAGACGACGCTGCTCCGCGTGCTCGCCGGCGCGCTCGCGCCTTCGGAAGGGCACCTCCGGCGCGAGCCGCGCGACGCATCGGTCGTGCTGTGCGCCCAGGAAGTCGAGGCGATCGCCGACGACGTCGTCGCCCTCGCCGCCGGCGAGGACGGCCTCGCGGCGCAGCTCCGCGGCCGGCTCGCGCTCGACCGCGATGCGATCGATCGCTGGCCCACGCTCTCGCCGGGCGAGCGCAAGCGATGGCAGATCGGCGCCGCGCTCGCGCGCGAGCCCGACGTGCTGCTCCTCGACGAGCCGCAGAACCACCTCGACGCCGCCGCGCGCCGGCTGCTCGCGTCGACGCTCCGCCGCTTCCGTGGCGTGGGCGTCATCGTGTCGCACGATCGCGCGCTGCTCGAGGAGCTCCCGCAGGCGATCTTGCGTGTGCATGATGCACGCGTCACGCTCCACCCGGGTGCGTACGGAGAAGCGGCGCGCGCGTGGGAGCTCGAGCGCCGCGCCCGCGAAGACGCGCACCATCGCGCGAGGGAGCGCGTCGAGGCGCTCGAGGCGCGCTTGGGAGACGCGCGCCGCGTCCAGGCCTCGGCGGAGAAGGGCCGGAGCTCGCGGGCGCGAATGAAGGACGAAAACGATCACGACGGCCGCTCGATGTTCGCCAAGTTCCGCGCCGACAAAGCCGCGGCGCGCGCCGGGCGAACGACGACGCTCCTGCGATCGGCGGTGACGCGCGCCGAGAACGACGTCCCCGAATTCACGCGCGATCGGACCGTCGGCGGTCGCGTCTTCGCGGCGTACGCGCGCGCGCCGTCGTCGAACCTGTTCCATGTCGACGAGGATCGGATCGACGCGGGCGAGGCGCCTCTCTTGTTCGACGTGCGTCTCACGATCGGCCGCGAGGATCGCGTCCGCATCGCCGGCCCCAACGGCGCAGGCAAGAGCACGCTCCTCCGTGCGCTGCTCGCGCCTCGCCGCGGTCCGCCGCCGGAGCGGGTGCTCTATCTGCCGCAGGAGCTCGACGCGCCGATCGTGGGGCGCCTCGCGGCCGACCTGCGCGCGCTCGATCCCGACACGCGCGGTCGCGTCCTCTCGATCTTCGCCGCGCTGGGGAGCGATCCCGAGCGCGTCGTCTTCCGTCGCGACGAAGACGCGGCGCTCCTCTCACCCGGCGAGTCGCGCAAGCTCGCCCTCGCGCTCGGCCTCGGCCGTCACGCGTGGGCGCTCGTCCTCGACGAGCCGGAGAACCACCTCGATCTCCCGAGCCTCGAGCGCCTCGAGCGCGCCCTCGAGGCCTACCCCGGCTGCCTCGTGCTCGTCACCCACGACCAGGCATTCGCCGCGAGCACGACGACGCGCACGATCCAGGTCGACGGCGGCCGCGTCGCGTGAAGCGCAGCTCAGCGCCAGTCGCGCGTGCCGAGGAGGCCGAGCATGCGCGTGTACGACTGCGTCAGGAGCGCATGCTTGTCGGTCGGGACGATCGTCTGCTTCTCGGCGCGCGCCGGGCCGGTCTGCGGGAGGACGGTCGCCTCGACCTCGTAAGGCGCCGGCGGCGGATCCGGCGCGAGGAAGAGGCCGTTGGCGCGCCAGTGCCGCTGGTTGTCTCGGACCGAGAGATGCAGCGGCTGCTCGAGCGCCTTGCCCATGAAGACGACGTGGACGTACGGGTGGTCGTCGGTGCGGATCGAGCCGGCGCGGTGCTTCTGCGTCGCGTCGACGCGCTTGCGCGAGAGCCGACGGAGGAACGCCCTCGTCGTCTCGAGCGACGTCGTGCCGCTCTTGCGCTCGTACTTCGCCTCGCACGGACAGCTGCCGTCGATCGGGCAGAGGCATTTCACACGGTGCGCGTCCGGCGGCTCCGTCGGATCGGCGACGCGCTCGCCGACCGAGCCCGCACGCTCCCCGACCTTCGCGCGGTACGCGAGCTCGTCGCCCTTGCGCTCGAGCCGGACGAACGTGTCGAAGCTGCCGGAGCGCCCCTCCCACTCGTCTTTGATCTCGATCGTGTCCGCGCCCTCGATCGCCGCGAGGAGCGCGTCGACCTTCGCGTGCGCGGGAGGCCGCGGCCCCCTCCGCGACGGCACGGGCACGTCGGGAGGCTCGTCTGGGATCGAAGCCGCCGTCGTCTTGCGCGCCGGCGGCGTCGTCGCCGCGATTTCCTCGTTCGAAGGCAGCGCGGGCGGCGGCCCGTCCGGCGCGAGCGCGTCGCCGCGCTCGGCCAAAGGCGCGTGCGGCTCCTGCTTCGTCGCCGCGCACGCGGCGATCGCGAGCGCGAGCGCCACCCCGATACGCCGTTCCATCACGGCGATGCTAGCGCCTCCGGCGTTGCGGCGGCTCAGGAGAGATCGCGCCCGGCGGCGTCGAGCGCGGTGAAGGCGATCCGCTTCGCCGGGCTCGCGTCGTAGTCGCGCGCGAGCAGCGTGAAGACGAGCGCGTCGTCGACCTCGCCGCTCGGGAGCGTGAGCCTCTCGCGCAGCGTCGCCTCGTGTGTGAAGCCGAGCTTCGGGGGGACGCCGGCGCTCGCGACGTTCTTCGTCGCGCAGCGGATCTCGACCCAGCGCATGCGCCCGAGCTCGAAGGCGACGCGCGTGAGCGCGCCGGCCATCTCCGTCGCGATGCCCTTGCGGTGGTGGCCCGCGTGCACCCAGTAGCCGATCTCGAGGCCGCCCTTGCCGACGCGCGGATGGAGCCCCGTGCCGCCGACGACGTCGCCGCTCGCCTTGTCGAACGCGCCGAAGAGGAAGTCTTCGCCCGCGTCGAACCACGATCGGAACTGACGGAGCTTCTCGATCACCTCCGTGAGCGTCTCGGGCGCGCGATCGGCCCAGGGCATGAACGCGCGCAGGCTCTCGCGACTCTCGTCTTCGGCCTTCTTCGCCTTCGGCGCGTCGTCGGGCGACCAGCAGCGCACGACGAGCCGAGGCGTCTCGATGCGATACGCGACCGGATGCATCTCACGCTCGGGCGAGGCCGACCGGGCAGCTCACGCCCGTTCCGCCGAGCCCGCAGTACCCGTCCGGGTTCTTGTGGAGGTACTGCTGGTGGTAGTCCTCGGCGTAATAGAGCTCGGGCGCGTCGAGGATCTCGGTCGTGATCTCACCGAAGCCGGCTTCGGCGAGCTTCTTCTGGTACGCGTCGCGCGAAGCCTCGGCGGCCTCGCGCTGCGCCGGCCCGTACACGTAGACGCCCGAGCGATACTGCGTGCCGACGTCGCCGCCTTGGCGCATGCCCTGCGTGGGATCGTGGTTCTCCCAGAACGCCTTGAGGAGCGCCTCGTACGAGACGATCTTCGGATCGAAGACGACGCGCACGACCTCGTTGTGCCCGGTGAGGCCGGTGCAGACCTCTTTGTAGGTCGGGTTCGGCGTGAGGCCGGCGGCGTAGCCCACCTGCGTCGAGTAGACGCCGGGCACCTGCCACATCTTCTTCTCGGCGCCCCAGAAGCAGCCCATCCCGAACATCGCCGTCTCGAGGCCTTCGGGGAACGGCGGCTTCATGCGCCCGCCGAGCACGACGTGCGCGCCCGCGACCTGGCTCGACAGCGGATCCGCCCGCCCGGGCAGAGCTTGTTCACGCGTCGGCATGCGGATCTTTTCGGCCGTTCCCATGGCCTTGTTCTTAGCGGAAGCCGTACGCGCGATCCACGGTGCAGACCCGCACCTCGTAGCTCTCGTAGAACTTTTCGCGGCCGCGCGCCTGGACGGCCGCGTGCGCTGGCTCGTCTTTCCATGCGCGGACGGCCTCGAGAGACTCCCAGTACGACACGGTGATGCCGAAGCCGTCGGGGCTCCGCGCGCTCTCGATGCCGAGGAAGCCCGGTTGCTTGCGCGCGAGGTCGACCATCGCCGCGGCGGTCTTGTCGTACGCGACGTCGGCCTCGGCGCCGCCGTCGCGGCGGCGGCGCGAAGAGAAGATGACCGCGAAGCAGTGCTGCGCGCTGCGCGGGGCCGGCGCGCCGCTCGCGCTCTTCGCGCTCTTCGCGATCCGACGCGCGGCGACCTCCGCCTCCGCGTCGCGCTCCCACGCCTTCATCGCCGGGAGCGTGAGCATCATCTCGAAGTAGGCGCGCGCGGCCGGCTCCTCGACGCTCACGCCGTAGGTGCGGAAGCGCCACACGACCGGCGCGTACATCGCGTCGGCGACGGAGAAGCGGCCGAAGAGGAAGGGGCCGCCGGCGCCGAAGCGCTCGCGGCAGTCGGTCCAGATCGCCTGCACGCGGCGCACGTCGGCCTCCGTCTCGGCGCTCATGACGGCGGCGGGGTGGCGCGCGACGACGTCCATCGACATCGCGCTCCGCAGGCTCGCGAAGCCCGCGTGCATCTCGGCCGAGACCGATCGCGCGATCGCGCGGGCGTCGCGCGCGTCGGGCCAGAGCTTCGCGTCGGGGAACGTCTCGGCGATCCACTCGCAGATCGCGAGCGAGTCCCAGATGAGCAGATCGCCCGCATGGAAAGCCGGCACCCTGCGCGAGGGAGAGAGCGCCGCGATCTCGTCGCGCCAGCCCTCCGACTCGAAGAGGACGACGCGCTCGCGGAACGCGAGGCCCGCTTGCGTCAGCAAGAGCCAAGGGCGCATCGACCACGAAGAGAGGTTCTTGTCGCCGATGACGAGGACGAGCTCGGTCATGTCACTCTCCGATGCGGAACTGCACGCCGAAGCCGACGCCGAAGGCGCGGTTGTCGTCGTTGACCCGCGGCATCAAGAACATCCATTTGAGGTCGACGGCGGAGGCGACCTGATAGCCGATGCCGAAGCCGAGCAGGATGTCGTCGCGCGAGGGGCCGGGCGGATTGACGTGGCGAACGCCGATCATCGGACCGAGCCAGACGTGCGGAGACGCCTGGAACCAGAAGTACGCCGGCGCGCTGATGACGGTCGACGCGGGGTTGTCGAACACGACGGGAATGTAGATGCCGGTGTCGATGCGGAGGATGTCGCCGACGTGGAAGGCGAGGGGAGCGCCGAAGCCGAGGCCGAAGCTCGTGCCCGCTTCGCCCGGGACGTACATGCGCCAGTCGAGGCCGACCTCGACGACGCGCCCGCTGTAGGCCGCCCAGCGCACGCGGATCTCCGGGTTGGCGAACGGCGCGCCGTTGCCCGTGCCCCACGTCTCGGTCCAGAGCGTGCGGCCGTACTGATCGGCCTGCCGGAGCTGCGATTGCGTGCCGAAGCGCGCGCCCGTGCGCACGCCGAGCTCGACCGAGTGCGAGACGGCGAACGAGCCCTCGAGGTTCAGGCCCGCGCCGACGGCGTCGTTGTTGCCGATGCGGCTGTGCACGAGGCCGAGGCCGACGTCTCCCGCGAAGACGTAGCGCTGCCCGGTGATCCCCCGATCGACGTAGCGGGGCGCCGCGGACGCGCCGGCCGCGAAGGCGAACGCCGCGAAGCCGAGCCCCAAGGATACGGTGAGCCTGCGAGCCATCGCAGGCATCATCGCACATCAGTTCTTCGCGTTGCGCGCCTCGATCGCGCCGATCGCGTCGCCGAGCGCGCTGTCTTTGCGGAGGCAAGGCCAGCAGTCGACGCGCGAGAGGAACTTGCGGCAGCCGCGCGTGCTCACGAGGGGCCGGAGCGACGCGAGGAGCCGCGCGTCGCCGTGCTCCTTCGCGCGATCGAGCAGGTCGCGCTTGGCCGTGCACGAGTCCGCGCCCTTGAAGTCGAGGAGGATCGCGGTCGCAGGTGAGGCGTTCGCCCGCACCTCCGGCTTCGTGAGGCTCTTGGCCGCGCGCAGGCGGATCTCGCGGGTCGGGCCCTTGCTCGAGAGATCGACGAGGGCGTCGACGCCGGCCGCGCCGAGGCGACCTTCGAGGATCGCGAACGCGTCGTCGTCGCCGGCGCCCTTCGACGCCGTCGCGACGACGATCTTGAGGATCTCTTCGTCGTTCGTCGCCGCCTTGTCCGTTTCGAGCAGCACCGTGACCGCCTTCATCGCGTCGGCGCCGCGATCGTTCGCGTGATAGGCGATCGCGAGCTGCTTCTTGATCGCGGGATCGTCGGGGAACTCGGCGCCGAGCGCCTCGATCGCCTCCGGGCCGAGGGCGACGGCGGCGGTGAGTCGATCGGCGGGCGCGGCCTTCGTCCGCGGCGCGGGCGCGTTCGTCGTGCTCGCGTCGCCACCGGGCTCGCCGACCTTCGCGCCGCGCAGCCCGAGCACGACGAGCGTGACGACGAGCACGAGCGCGAGCGGCACCGCGGCCGCGAGGCCGATGAGGACGCCGCGCGGCTGGCGCGAGAGCTTCGAGGCGAGCGTCTCGGCGGTCGCGCTCGGCGGCGGCGCGAGCTGCGCCGAAGGCGGAGGCGGCGTCACCGCGACGGGGCTCGTCAGCGAGGGCGCCGCCGTGCTCTCGCCGCCGATGCTCGTCTTCGCGAACGCGTCGCCGGCGCGCCACGCCTCGCGCTGGCTCGGCGGCGGCGCCTTCGAAGCCTCGTCCTGCGGAGACGCGAGATCGCCGAGCGCGCTCGCCGCCGCCGCCGCTTCGAGCGCCTCGATGAGCTCTCGCGCGTTCGGATGGCGCGCCTTCGCGTCTTTCTCGAGCAGCCGGCGGACGACGGCCTCGATCGCGGGCGGCACGTCGACGTCGGGCGCGCGGTCGCGCATCGTCGGCACCGGCGCGACGATGTGGAACGAGAGCATCGCCACGCGATCGGGCGGCGAGAACGGGTGTTTTCCCGTGAGCATCTCGTAGAGCATCACGCCGACGGCGTAGAGATCGGACGGCGGCGTCACCGCTGCGCCGAGCGCTTGCTCGGGCGCCATGTACTCGGGCGTGCCGAGCACCGTTCCGAGGCGCGTCAGCGGCTGAGCTGCCGCGGCCGGCGCGGCCTCCGCCGAGAGCTTCGCGATGCCGAAGTCGAGCACCTTCACGAAGTCGGGATCGCCTTCGCGTTGCACGAGCATCACGTTCTCGGGCTTCAGATCGCGATGCACGATGCCGGCCTCGTGCGCCCGCTCGAGCGCGAGCGCGATCTGCCTCGCGATGCGCAGCGTGCGATGCGCGGGCATCGGGCCTGCCTCGAGCACGTCGCGCAGGCTCGTCCCTTCGATGTACTCGAGCACGAGGAAGAACGCGCCGTCATCGGTCTTGCCGCAATCGGTCGCGGCGACGACGTTCGGGTGCTGGATGCGCGCCGCCGCCATCGCCTCGCGCTCGAACCGGGCGATCACCTCGGCGTTGTCGCTCATCTCCGGGTGGAGGAGCTTCATCGCCACGAGCTTCTTCATGAGCGTGTGCTCGGCGAGGTACACGGCCCCCATGCCGCCCTCGCCCAGCACCTTCTGGATGCGATAGCGGCCCGAGATCACCTCGCCGGGGCGTCTCGCCCCTTGTTCTGCGGGCGCGTCGTTCTCGGCCGTCATCGGAGCTCGAGCCTCCAGCGTACGCGCCGCACCTCCGCGGAGCAATGCGCGCGCTCGGGCTCGAGCTCGTGCGCTGCCGTGCCGCGGCGCCAGCCTCGTTCGAGCGCGCGCGGCCTGGTTGTTGCTCGAACCACGAACATGTCGCTGCCCCGAAGGATGCTCGTGCCCACCGATTTCGGATCCAGCTCGGACGAGGCGCTCGACTACGCCGTCGATCTCGCGAAGGCCATCGGCGCCGACATCGTCATCATGCACGCCTACGAGCTGCCGATCGTCGGGTTCCCCGACGGCGCGCTCGTCGCGACCGCCGACGTGGCGGCGCGCGTGCTCGAAGGCGCGCAGATCGGCCTGAAGAAGACGCTCGATCGGATCGAAGGCTGCGGCGTCGCCGTGCGCGGCGTGGTCAAGCAGGGCGAGCCGTGGCGCGCGATCCTCGACGCCGTCGACGAGGCCGGCGCCCACATGATCGTGATGGGCACGCACGGTCGCCGCGGCCTCCCGCGGGCGCTGCTCGGCAGCGTGGCGGAGAAGGTCGTGCGGACGGCTACCGTGCCGGTCACCACGATTCACGCGCGCGAGGCAGCCCGCGCCGCGTGATGCGGGTGCGTGACGTTTCGCATCAGCGCTGACGACGCAGTCCGCGATCGCACGCCGCGCACGGCGCCGGCCGAGCGGCTACGCGCAGATCATGGCCGCGCTTCACGGTTGGCCTTGCGTTTGCTTTTCAGGTCGACGTTCGGCCGTTCGCGGCCGCTGGTTGGAGCTGGGGGCGCTGCGCTGGAGGGCAAGCCATGGTGAAACGTCATCTGCCGTCGATCGAAGCGTTGACGTCGAGCGACGACGATCTCTTGTTCGCGGAGCTGTTGCTGTCGGACGTGCGCGAGCATCTCGTGCGCGCCCGCAGAGTCTTGGAGGACGTCGAGCGGCTCGTCCCGCTGCCCGAGAGCGGGCAGGCGCAAGCGCCGTCGGCTCAACCCAGCGTCCGTCAGGTCGGGCGGACGGCCGAGCAGCTCGCTCGCCTGGGCTGCCGCTTCGTCGAGCTCGCCTCCGCGTTGACGCGGACGGAGGCCGCCAATGACGCGGAGCCCGCCTCCGCGCTGCGGGCGACGTCCTGACCCAAGAGAGCATTTAGTAAAGCAATTGCCTCTGCTTACTAAAATCAACAGAGCCATCCCTTGACGGATGACCTACATGGTGCCACATGGTGCGCACCGGTCGGTCAACGCTCTGCGTCATAGGGCGAACGGCCGGGAATCGCTGCCACGGGCAGCCCTTCCGCCGAGGTCGTCATGCCGTCGCTCAAGCTCTCGTCGTTCGTTCCCGTCGCTCTCGCCCTCGTCTCCTTCGCCGCCCTCGGCGGTTGCGCGATCGACGCCGCCGAAGACGAAGATCTCGTCTCGTCCGAAGACGCGATCCTCGCCGCGAGCCTCACCCCCGGCACGTTCAAGCTCTACGACGCGCCGCGCGCGGACCCCGGGAGCTGCGACGTTCACACCGTCCTCGAGCTGAAGAGCCAGAGCGGCGCGCGCGCCGCGCTTCACGAGCGCGTCGGCGGTCCGTGCCGCCTCGCGGTGTTCCCCGATCTGCGCGAGTACCGCCTCCGCTTCGAAGGCACGGCGTGCGGCTCGAAGATCTACAAGGGCTCGAAGCGCATCGCGGGCAAGCTCCGCAACATCAAGATCACCGACCATCGCACGCGCGTCTGTCGCGACCTCGTCCCCGCGAAGATCATCGTCGAAGAGACCGATCGCGACGGCGCGCTCCGCACGAAGTACTCGAACGACGCGCCGCCCGCGGCCGCGACCGGCACGTGGCTCACGATCGCGCCCAAGCAGTGCGGGACGAACCCGTGGAACGGCGCGGGCCCCGCGCCCGGTCGAGACGCCTCGTGGCTCCAGGGCGAGCAGGGCGAGGTCGACGACTTCTTCCGCGGCGAAGGCATCGCGCTCGATCAGGTCGGCTTCGCGTACCCGTCCGAGCCGCGCATGGTCTGCATGGCGTGCTCGTGCCCGCGCGGCGACGCGCTCGTCGTCAAGGCGAAGTCGTCGGCCGACGCCGCCCGCCTCGTCGCCGATTACGGCTTCGTCGAGATCGCGGGCGCGCTCACCACGGCGCCGAAGCAGTGCGGCACGAACCCGTGGGAAGGCGGCGCGCAGACCCACGACGATCGCGCGGAGACCGCGAACCTCGCGTCGTGGGCGAAGAGCCAGGGCGCGGAGCTCGAGCAAGCGGGCTTCCTCGACCACACCGAGCCGCGCATGGTCTGCATGGCGTGCTCCTGCCCGCGCGGCGACACCGCGATCGCGTTCCCGAAGAGCGCGGCCGGATCGAACGAGCTCGTGAACCTCGGATGGAAGCGCGTCGAGAACTGACCCTCCCCTCCTCCCCTCTCTGCGCGTAGCCGCGTATCCGAGGTTCCCCGCGCGCCGGCGTCGTCGATCGACGCCGGCGCGCCCTATTTCGAAATCAAGCGGGGCTCCCGGCGATGATGACGGTCGCGTAGAGCATCGCGACCTCGCCCGCCTGCGCGTGGCGATCGAAGATCGCGCCGAGCTCGGCGAGGATCTCGTCGTGACCCGGCTCGCCCTCGCGAGGCATGTACGAAGAAGAGAGGAGGCGAGACGCGAGCCCTTCGCGATCGAGCCGCTGCGCGTTGGGCACGACGTGTCGGCTCCATGCGCCCGCGCCGAGGAGCGCGTCGAACTTCGCGGTCGCGTCCGCCTTGCCCTGGAGCTCTTGGTACTTCGGGCACCGCGCGACGAGGAGCGCCTCGTAGTCGCGCAGGAACGCGGTCGAGACGAGGTCGCGATCGTTCCACACGAGCGCCACGCGCCCGGGCGCGCGGAGAATGCGCTTCATCTCGGCGCGCGCCGGCTCGAGATCGAACCAGTGGAAGGCCTGCGCCGCGGTGACGACGTCGACGCTCGCGTCGTCGAGCGTCGTCGCCTCGGCGCGCCCGGCGACGCTCCGGAAACCGCGCGACGACCCGAGCGCCTGCTCGGCGGCGCGGCGCATCTCGTCGTTCGGCTCGACCGCGTAGACGGTGGCGCCGCTCTCGAGGAGCCGCTGCGTGAAGAGGCCCGTCCCCGAGCCGAGATCGGCGACGACGCTCGACGCGCCCAGCCCGCACGCGCTCGCGAGCACGGCGAGGACGCCTTCGGGGTACGACGGACGCGTCTTGGCGTAGTCGGTCACACGGCCGGTGAAGCGCTGCGTCGGATCCATCACGCGATCGTCACTCTTGTCGCACGAACTTGAAGGGAACGCGCACCGTCGTGACGCTGCCCGGCGGCGGAAAGCGCCACGTGCGGATCTCCGTCTCGATGCAGCGGGCGATGTTCGAGTCGTCGGCCTCGGCGCTCGTCGACTCGACCGCGCCGCGAGGCTCGATCGCGATCGTGATCGTGACGTTCGCCGAGGCGCGGGCTTCGGACGCCTCCCAGCACTTTCGCCGGATGGTGGAGCGATGCGCCGCGACGACGCGCTCGACGGACGCGGTGGTGAACGCCTCGTCGGGCTCGGGGGCCGAATAGGCCGAGAGGCGCTCCGGACCGAGCACGGTTCGAATGCGATCGCGGTAGCCCGGCGCGTCGGGCCGATCGCGATGGAGGATCGCGCCGGTCTCGTCGATCACGAGCGTCGTGAACGTCCCGATCCCGAGCGGCCTCACGACGTTCTGCCCGCCGTGATCGAAGACGAGGTTCTCGCGGACGCGATAGCGGCCGGCCCACACGGGATCGGCGGCCCCGTACGAGACGTTGATGATCGGCACCGTGACGCCGAGGCCGCCGCTCGCCTCGAGATCGCGGAGCGCCTCGAACGCCGGCATGCAGTCGGCGCAGCCTTGGAGCCAGACGTGGATCACCGCGGGCGTCGGCGCCGGCAGCCGCTTCGTTCCGTCGGGGCCCGAGAGCGTGACGTGCGGAAAGCTCGCCGCCGCCAGCGGGACGTGCAGAGGCTTCTCACGGTCGGCGAAGAGGCGCCCGCCGAAGGCCCAGAGCGACGCGCCCACCGCCATGCTCGCGACGATCAGGACGAGCGTCTTCGCGCGACGGTTGTCGGGCGCGATGATCTCGGAGAGCGGCTTGCCCTCGCGGTACGGTGAGCCCTCCACCCTTCGATGATGACACTCCGCGGGGCGCCGCTCAACGCGCCGCCGCGAGGTGGGCGCACTTGGGCGCCTGCACCACCACGGTCACGCCCTGGTTGCTCGGCAGGCGCTCGTTCATCGCCGCGGTGTTGGCGGGATGCCCCGTGAAGATGTCGACGTGATCGCCCTTGACCCGGAGGCCGCGATCTTCGACGACGAAGCAGCCGTCGGTCGGCGCGCCCTGCTCGGCGATCGATCCGTCGAGCTCGGGGATGTAGACGACGGTGCCCATCGGGAGCACCGACGTGTCGGCGGCGAGCGTGCGCATCGGGGTGATCGGCGAGCCTGCGGCGCCGCGGCCCCAGGGGAACGTCTTGGGATCGAGCGCGTCGAAGCAGATGCGCTGGCCGGTGCGCGGACAAACCTCGGCGCACGCGCAGTCGCGCTTCGCGAAGCTCACGGTCCCGCCGCGCTTGAGCGAGCCCGAGCCCTGCACGCACACGGCCTCGTAGAACCCGCGCGGCACGTCGGCGATCGACTGGCACGACGCGTTCATGAGCGCGACCGCGCCGCCGGTGTGATCGGCCTCTCGCGGGAAGTCGTAGTACGTGTTGCGGAACGTGCCGAGGATCCTCCCGCCGCCGCCGGTGCGATCGGCGCCTTCGGGCGCGCGCCCGGCCGGCACGCCGATCGTGCGCGAGGTGTTGCGCGCGCGCGGCGGTGGAAGATTCTCGTTGGCTCCCGGCGGCAGGCTGGAGACGGGTCGCTCGTCTTCCGTCAGCGGCTGCTCGACCCACTTCGCGCCGCTGCCCAGGCCCTCGCCGCAGGCGACCAGCCCGCCCCAGAGCCCGCCACAGAAGAGGAGGAGCCCGGCGCGCATCCCACGAGACTTCACGGGAAGATCCCGAAGATCAAGAACCCGGCTCGGGTGCCCTGGCGCCCCGGCAAGGGGGTGCTACACCCACATTGTGCGAGCGTTCCGCCTCCCGGGCAAAGCGATGTGGTTCTGCACGGTTGCGGCCCTCGGCGGGTGCGCTGGTGAAGCCGCGGGGCCCGCGCCCGGCGATCCGAGCCCCCCGGCGGTCGAGGAGCTGAACGAGCAGTCGCTCCGCATCGTCGGCGCCGGTGGCCTCCAGGTGAAGGACAGCCCCGCGCTCATGGCCGGCGCGGAAGGCAGCTTGATGTGCGGGGCGCGCTACGCGCTCGACGGTCGCGAGCGCCTCACGTGCACGCGCGGTCGAGAGAAGCTCGAGGTGATCCTGCACGCGGCGGAGAAGAGAGCCGTCGTGCTCCATCGCCCGACGGGCGGCGCGAACGATCAGCGCACGTTCTTCGTGTGCACCTCGTCGGGCAACGGCCCCGGCGATCTGCCGTCGAGCCTCAAGTGCACCAAGAAGGCGCCTTCGGTCAGCGGCGGCGGCGGCGGGCTCGCGTCGCCGTTCGCGTC
>JAHBWD010000101.1 GCA_019637175.1 Labilithrix sp.
CGTCGGCGCCGGCGAAGTGGACGTGCGCGGCGTCTTTGTCGAGCACGGCCTTCGCGAGGACGTCTTTGAGGCGCGCGCCGGTGAACGTCGCCTGGCCCATCGCGCCGTTGTCCCACTGGATCCCCGGCACGCGCGGCGCGTGCAGCGATCGCCCGTTGCCGGCGCACTGGAGCACGGCCGTGACCGTCACCTCGGGGAACGAAGCGCGGAGCTCCTCGGCGGTGAACGCGAGCGGCGTCTTCACACCTCCGTGGATCGCGACCTTCCTCGCGCGATCGAGCGCGGGAGGACCGAAGTGGCTCCGCACGAAGAACACCGGCGTCGGCGTGACCAGGCGGTCGAACCACGCGAGCGGCGTCGAGAGGTTCTGAGGCGAGCCGCCGAAGCGGAGGAGCTGCTCCTCCGCGTGCGCGAGCGAAGGCCGAAGCGCCACCGCGAGCCCCGTCGCCTTCAAGAACGTCCGCCGATCGATCATCGCGCCCGCATGGTATACGCGCTCCGCCGTGCGTTCGCAGTGGCTTCCGTCTCGCCTCGACGCTCCGGGCCTCGCGCTCGCCTTCGGCATCGGCGCCGCTGCGGTCGCACTCGCGCGCGTGCTGCCGCCGTCGCCGTACGTCTCCGACGTGATGCTCGCCCTCTTCTTCGGCGCGCTCGTCGTGAACACGCCGCTCGCCGCGATCCTCGGCGTCGGCGCGCGCGGCAAGGAGCGCGAGCCCGACCGCTACGCCGCGGGCCTCCGCTACGTGGGCAAGTGGGTCCTGCGGCTCGCGATCATCCTGATGGGCCTCAAGGTGCAGACGAGCTTCTTCGGCCGCGGCGAGCTCGTCGTGATCTTCGGCGTCGCCGCGTCGTCGTTGCCGAGCGCGTTCCTCTTCGCGCACGTCCTCGGCGTCGTGCTCCGCGTGCGGCGACCCCTCGTCGATCTGCTCGCCGGCGGCACGATGATCTGCGGGGCTTCCGCGGTGAACGCGATCGCGCCGGTCGTCGGCGCCCACCGCGAAGAGCAGGGCGTCGCCATCGCGGTGATGTTCCTCTTCAGCGTCGTCGCGATGATCACCTTCCGCGCCGCGGCGGCGCTGCTCGGCCTCGATCCTTCGTACGCGGGCCTCTGGAGCGGGCTCGCGGTCAACGATCTCTCGAGCGCGGTCGCCGTGGGCGCGCAGATGGGCGGCGCCGGCGGCGTCATGGCGGCGGCGTCGAAGTCGGCGCGCATCCTCTTGCTCGCGCCCGTCCTCGTGGCGCTCGCGCTCGCGCGCCGCGAGGCGCCGGTGAAGACCTCCGCGTCGGCGAGCGCGGACGTGAAGACGGAGGAAACCGGCCTGGGTGCGCGCATCGTCGAGGCGCTCCCCGGCTTCCTCCTCGGCTACGTCGGCCTCGCCGTCGCGCGCGCGCTCGGCGATCGCGCGTTCGCCGACGCGCCGCTCTGGCGAGGCGTCCTCGACGCCGACAAGCTCGCCGTCGACGTCCTCATGGGCGCCGTGTCCGCGGGCATCGGCCTTCACCTCTCGCTCCGGACGATCCTCGGCTCGAGCGCGCGCGCGGTCGCCGTGGGCGGCGGCGCGTCGATCTGGACCGCGCTCGTCACGCTCGCGATGATCGCCGCCGCGGCGCGCGGCGCGCCCGTGACGGCCGTCGCGATCGGCGCAGGCGCGCTCGCGCTCAGCGCGGTCTTGCATCGCGCCGTCGCGCGCGACGGCGTCGCGCTCGTGCGCCGCCGCTTCGACGAGGGCGAGCTCGTCACGCTCGCCGAGGCGACGAAGCTCCTCGACGCGGTCGAGCGCGAAGCGCCGTTCGACGATCGCTTCCTCCGTCGCATCCTCGATCAGCTCAGCCCCTCGATCGGCGAGCTGATCCCCGCGCGCACGAGCCCGCTGCCTCACGGCGAAGGCTGTCGCTGGGTCACGTACTGGGAGGGCCGCTCGGGCTGGGCGCTCGTCGCCGTGGTGCGCGAGCCCGGATCGATGACGCCGATCCACGCGCACCCGCACCGCATGCTCGGCAAGGCCATCGAGGGCACGCTCGAAGAGCTCCGCTTCCGCGAGATCGACGCGGCGACCGTCGAGCTCGTGTCGCGCGAGGTGCTCGGCCACGAGCGCCTCGTCGAGACCGACGGCCTCGCGACCTTCCACGTCGTGCGCGCGCACGGCGAAGCGCCGGCGATCGATCTCCAGCTCCGCGGCCCCGAGGTCGGCAAGCCGGGCCGCCGCCTCGCGCTCGTCGATCGATCGCTCGTCGATCTCGCGGCCGCCAGCGTCGGCGCGCGCATCGCCGTCCGCGAGGAGATCGACGATCGCCCCGGCCACGGTGGCGAGGGTGCGTCGGTCGGACGCATCGACGATCGCGCGTAGCGACGCCGATAAAGCGCGACATCTCCCTCTGTTACGCATCAAGCCTCACGCGCCGGATCCGGCGCGATCCACCCTGTGAGACGAATGAGACGCGCTCCTGACGGCGCCGCGCGCGTTTGCGATGTAAACCTCTGCCGCCTCGCGCGCGGCGGTGCGCGTGGCAGGAGGTCCAGCCATGCGCATCCATTCGATCACGTTCGCCGTCCTGTCGTCCGTCGCTCTCGTGGCTTGCGGCGGGGCGAAGACCCTCGGCGACGCGAAGGATCCCGGCGGCGATCCGTGGCAGGGCTACAAGGGCACGTACGCGACGACGGCGAACCCGACGATCGAAGCGGAGAAGCCCGCCGCGAAGGCGGCGCCCAAGGCGAAGGAAGTGAAGCCCGCAGCCGCGCCGGCGCCCGCCCAAGACGACGCGGAGGCCGCGGCCGAGGCCGCGCTCGCCGAAGCGAACGCGACCCCCGAGCCGACGATGGATGCCGCGCCGAAGAAGGGCGCGAAGTCTGCGCCGAAGAAGTCCGGCGGCGGCGCCGGCGCGAAGAAGGCGCCCAGGAAGTAACGCTTCGGCGGCCGATCGGCGGGGATCAGGGATGATCCGTCGCCGGCGGCTCGCTCGTGGCTTTCTTCGGCGTCGCGGGCTCCGCGATCGAAGGGTCGATCGTCGCGTCGCGGCCGGGTGTATCTCCGGCGCGCGTCACCTCGAAGATGCGCGGCGCGCCGCCGACGAACGTCACGCGATAGACCTTGCCCGCCTCGGCCTCGAACGCGATCGCGGGCCAGCGATCGTGCGGCGTGCTCGCGTTTCCCACGCCCACCGTGTGGCGGCCGGGCAAGAGCTCGATGTGCAGGCGCGAGTCGACCTCGAGCGGCGCCGCGACGTCTTCGTCGTCGAGCGTGAGGAGGCGCACGGCCTCGCTTCCGTTGACCCGCAGCGTCGCGATCGACGCCTCCGGGCGCGCGGGACCGCGGTACTGCTGCACCACGAACGTCGGTCCGGGGCAGCCCGCGAGCGAGAGCGCGACGACCAGCGCGAAGACGAGGCGCATCATCCGCGCATCAACGTCTTCATGTCGTCGTCGAGCGTCGCGGTGATGTGCGCGATCGTCTTTCCTCGCAAGCGCACCTTCGAGGCCTCGAACGCCGAGCGCGAGAGCGCGCCGAGGCGCGCGGCCTCTTCCTTCGCGCGGCCGAGCACTTCGTCGGCGGCGACCACCTCGTCGAGGTAGCCGATCTTGGCCGCCTCGTCGGGCGCGTAGATCTGCGCGAGCAGCGTCGCCCGCACGAGCTCCGTGCCGACGAGGCGATCGCGCGCGAGCTCCATCGCGAGCACGGGGACGGGCAGGCCGATCGCCACCTCGTTGAGGCCGATCTTGTAGGGCCCCGAGGCGCCGTAGCGCCGATCGGCGGTGAGCAAGACGAGCGAGCCGCCGGCGAGCGCGTGCCCGGTGCACGCGATGACGAGCGGGATCGGCAGCCCATAGAGCTTCATGTAGAGATCGGCGCCGCGACGGAGGAGCGCGACGGCGTTGTCGGGCCCGCTCATCATCACCTTGAGATCGAAGCCGGCGCAGAAGCGATCGGGGCGGCCGGTGAGCACGGCCGCGGTCGCCTCCTTTTCGGCGCGCGCGAGCGCGCTGATCAGTCCCTCGATCATCTCGTTCGAGAGAGCGTTCGCCTTGCCGTCGTCCATGCGAATGACGGCGGTGCTGGCTTCGAGCGTGTAGGTGCAGAAGTCGGTGCTCACGGCGAGCACAGTAGCAGCTCTCTGCGAGCATCGGGCGCCGGAGCGGTCGTCGGAGGCGACGCAATCTGATACGTTCCGTCATCGTGGCAGAGCCCCGGATCGTGAAATGACCGAGCGAACCTCGCGCTCGGTCGTCCTGGGGGGCCGTTACGAGCTGGGCGCGGCGATCGGCTCGGGGGGCTTCGGCACGGTGTTCCGCGCGCGTGATCGTCAGGGCAGCCTCGACGTCGCCGTGAAGCTCGTTCCTCCGGGCTTCGACGCGAGCCACCTGGCGGAGCGGCTGCGCACCGAAGCGGCCGTGCTCAAGCGCCTCAGCTCGCGCCACGTCGCGCGCGTCTTCGAGCTCGGATCCGACGCGAGCGGCGTTTGGCTCGTCACGGAGCTCATCGACGGCGTCCCGCTCTCCGCGGAGTCGCTCGGCCGCGCGCTCTTGCCGCACGAGGTGCTTCGCGTGGCGCGCGGTCTGCTCGAGGGCCTCTCGGTCGCGCACGCGGCGGGGATCGTCCACGCCGACGTGAAGCCGTCGAACGTCCTCGTTCCGCGGAACAAAGACGCGCTCGACGGTCCGAAGCTCATCGACTTCGGTCTCGCGCGTCTCACGGCGCGCGCCGATCTCGCGCGCGAGCTCGGTGACTCCGCGCCCGCGAGCGGCGTCGTGCTCGGGACGGCGCGCTACATGGCGCCGGAGGTCCTCGCGGGCCGCGCCGGCGACGCGCGATCCGACGTCTACGCGGCGGGCCTCGTCCTCTTCGAGCTGCTCGGCGAGGGCGATCTCTTCCCGAGCGAGCCGAGGAACGAGCAGCTCAAGGCGCGCATCGCGTCGGAGCCGACATTCGAAGGGCGCGTGCCCGAGCCGCTCTCTATCGTGCTCGCGAAGATGCTCGCGCGCGATCCCTCGCGGCGATATCGCGACGCCGGCGAGGCGCTCGGCGCGGTGATCGATCTCGACACCGCGCCGGTCTCGGTCGTCGCCGCCGACGCGCCGCCCGCGAGCATGCGCGCGAGCAAGCCGGATCTCTTCTCGTCGACGCCGCCTTCGCGCGCGACCGACATCGCTCGCCTCGCGCACGCGGCCGGCGGCGCGCGCCTCAGCTCGCAGCCCGTCGCGTCGCGCGTCTCCACGCGGCCGCCGCCCGCGTCGCGCCTGAGCGCGCTGCCGCCGGACGGCGTCGAGGGTCTTCGCGAGACGCTCCGCCACCTCGATCTGCCGATGCTCGACGCGCTCGCGCGCCGCGAGCGAGGCAACCCGACGGGGCGCGTCGCGCGCGGCGTCGCGCTCGCGCTGCGCCTCGAGCTCGACGCCGCGGCGCTGATCCTCGAGCCGCTCGCGATGCAGAGCGACGTCGCGCGCGCGGTCGGCGCGACGGTGCTCGCGCCGCGCGCCCGCCGCGTCACGCGCGCGCGGGTCGACTCCGATCGCGAAGACAAATGGATCGACACCGTGCCGCCGGAGCTCGGCGCGCTCCTCGCGTCCTTCGCTTGCGCGCTCTCGGGACGCGACGACGCCGCGCGCGACGCTGCGCGATGCGCGCGGGTGCTCGATCGCCTCGATCGCCTCGACGTCGGCGCCGATCCCGACGCCGCGCGGCGCGTCGAGTCCGTTCGCATCACCGCGCGCATCGCGCACACCGCGGCGCGCGTTCGAGGCGGTGAGCTCGCGTCGGGCGCCGCCCTCGATCTCGTCGCGCCGCTCGAGAACGGCGACCGCGGCACGCGCACCGCGTTCGATCGGGTCGTGCGGCCGCTGCTCGCGGCGGCGATCGGCGTCCGCGTCGACGAAGGTCGCGCGCGCGACGATCTCGACCGCGCGGTGCGCGCCGCGAACGAGAGCGGCGCGACGCTGCTCGAGGCGTGCGCGTCGTCGGCGTGGGGCCGCCTGCTCGTCGACGCGCCGATGCGCGTCGAGCAGGGCCTGTCGGTCCTCGAGCGCGCGAGCACGCTGCTCGCCCACGGCGACGCGCCGAGCCTCGAGCACGAGGCCGAGCACCACCGCGCCGCCGCGATGATCGTCCAGGGTCGATGGGCCGACGCCGTGCCTCGGCTCCAGGCCGCGCGCGAGGCGGCGCACGCCGAGCGCGCGATCGATCTCGAGGTGCTCTCCGCGAGCCTGGAGGTGGTCGCGCACCTCGCGCTCGGCGATCACGATCCCGCGCGCGAGGCCGCCGCCGCGCTCGGCGCCGCGCGCATCGGCACCGCGGGAGGCCGCGCCGGCGCGCTCGCGTGGGTCGCGCGCTGCCTCGAGGCGCTCGCCTCCGGCGATCGCGAAGCGGCGGAAGACGCGCTCGCCGAAGCGACGGCGCGCTCGCGCGAAGCCGGCCCGGAGATCGCGGACGCGTACGTCCTCGTCGAGGTCCTCGCGATGCTCTTCGACGCCGCGCGCGGCGCGCTCCCCGACGTCGTCGGTCCTGCGACCGAGCTCGAGCGCTTCGCGGCCGAGCGCGGCTTCACGTCGTTCTATTGGTTCGACGTCCTGCGCAGCGTCGTCGATCGCGTCGACGATCCCGCCACGCGCGCGCCGATGCAAGACGCGCTCGCGCGCGTCACGCTCTTGCTCGGCCCCGCGAGTCGCCTCGCGCGCGACCGCCGCACGAGCGCCCCGCCGGGGTTGACTTGACCCTCGCAGGTGGACGAAGCCTCGAGAAGAGCCCGTCAGTGTGCCCGCGTGGGGATGAGCCGATCGAGGCGGGTACCGTCTCCAACTTGCCCATTCCGATTCGCGCCCCAGCAGAGCACGGCGTGATCCGTGTCGAGCGCGCACGTGTGGTAGGTGCCCGCGACGACCTTGGCTGCGCGTGAGAGCGCCGGCACGAGGCTCGGCGCGTGCCTGTCCGTCGTCGTGCCGTCACCGAGCTCGCCGTAGCCGTTGAACCCCCAGCACGAGACCGCGCCGCTCACGTGCCGCGCGCACGTGTGGTGGCCGCCCGCCGTCACTTCGGCCGCGAGGAGCCCGGGGACGATCGTGGGCACGTGCCGATCCGTGGTCGTGCCGTCACCGAGCGCCCCGGCGGCGTTCAGGCCCCAGCACTTCACGGACGCGTTCGCGAGGAGCGCGCACGTGTGCGCCCCGCCGGCGACGATGCTGGCGACGCCCGAGAGGTCGGTCACGAGTGTGGGCGTTGCGCGATCGGTCGAGGTGCCGTCGCCGACCTGACCCGTGGAGTTCGATCCCCAACATCGGACAGCGCCCTCGGCGTGGTGCGTGCACGTGTGGTACCCGCTCGACACGAGCTGATCGGCAGGGGGGAGGTTCACGACGGTCGTGGGCTGATGGCGCTCGATCGTCGTGCCGTCACCGAGCTCGCCGAAGTCGTTCCATCCCCAGCACTGGACGCCGCCGTCGTCCAGACGTGCGCACGTGTGGAACGCGCCGGCGGCGAGCTCGACGACGCGGTGCAGCGCCGGAACGACGGTCGGCGCGTGACGGTCGAGCGTCGTGGAGTCGCCCAACTGACCGAACTCGTTCGATCCCCAACATCGAACCGACCCGTCCGTGCGAAGCGCGCAGGTGTGGAACCAGCCCGTGACCACCTGCGTCGTGTCTTGCAGTCCGGGCACCGGGGTCGGGGTCAGCCGATCGTCGTCGGTGCCGTCACCGAGCGCGCCGAATCGATTCCAACCCCAGCAACGCGCCGTCCCGTCGTGATGACGCGCGCACGTGTGCTCTTCGCCGAGGTCCAGCGCGACGGCAGGCACGACGCAAGACGCCGCGTTCTCACCCGTCGAGGTCTGGCCGCCGGGGCAGAGGTCGCAGCCGCGATCGGTCGTGGCGGTCCCCTCGCGCGCCACGTACGCGCCCGCTCGGCACGTCGACCATGGCGCGCACGCGGTCGACGGGCTCGCGTCGTGATCCCACGTTCCCTCCGCACATGATCGCGGCGCGCCGGTGTCGCCGGGACAGTAGCTGCCGGTGCTGCACGGCGCGCAACGTCGGTCCTCTTCCGCCGAGGGCGTCGCCTCGACGTACGTCCCGGGCGGGCACGTCGACCAGGCGATGCACGGCGCGGAAGCTGCGTCTCCGGACCACGTCCCGCCCACGCACGGCGTCGAGGTCGGGGTGGCTCGGGGATCCTGGTCGATCGCGCCCGGGGCGCGCGGTGCGTCTCCGCAGGCCATCAGCACGAGCAGACAGGCTGCTCCGAGAAAGCGGCGCCGGCGAGCTCGCTTCTCTTCGCGCGCTCGCCACTCCCTGCCGGGGTTCAAGGGCATGCGATGCGCTCGACGAAGCTCGCCGTGCCCGTGTGTCGCCCGCGATAGTAGACGGCGCCCTCGTGGTACGTGATGTAGTCCGAGGACCCGATGACCGAGCCGTTCCCAGAAGGTGGGAGCTGGAGATCGAGCGCGGGGTGCGTGCTCTTCGGATCGTACCCGTTCTTGGGGAAGTCGGCCTGCATCCCGGTTCCTGCGATGTGCGTGATCTTCCCCTCCAGGTCGAGGTACCAGACGTAGCCGTTCCCGGAGAGCACGAGCCCATGACCGTCGGTCGTGAGCCCGGCGATCGCCGGCGCGGTCGTCGCGCCGAGCGGGGGAAACTCGTCTCCCCTGCCTTGGATCACGGTCTTCACCTCGCCGCCGGCGGCGTCGACGGACACGACGACGGCCTCGATGCCGTTGGAGCCGACGCCGTAGATCGTGTTGCCGATCCGGGTGAGGTTCGTGAGCTTCCCCGGGTCCGACGCCGAGAGGGTGCCCACCGTCGTCACGACGTGCGGCGCGGCGGCGGCGATCTTCTTGATCTTGCGATTTCCGACGTCGAAGACGTAGGCGTTGCCCGCATCATCGACGGTGAGCGCCGCGGGGCTGTCGAACTTTGCCGACGCACCGTCGCCGTCGACGTCGCCCTGATTCGGGACCGGCTTGCTCGCGTCGATGTCGTCGCTCGCGGTCGTGTTCCCGGCCCACACCTCGACCGCGCACGAAGGACCGTTTGGGGACGTGATGTGCAGCACACCGTTGCCGAGCACGTCGGCGACGAGGAGACTCCCGTCGGGGAGCGCCGCCATGCCTTCGATCTTCGCGAAGCGCGCCGAAGCGCAGTCCCCAGGGCCGTAGGCGAACTTGTTCGGGGCGTTCAGCCCTGCGATCCGGTTCTCGACCGGGCTCGCCACGCTGGTGTCGACGCCCCAGATCTCTCCGGTGTCGCGCGTGTAGAGGAGGTGACCGGCGAAGACGATGTTCTGCCACTGCAGCGGGGGATCGTCGAGGATGCCTGTCCCTGGGGCCGGGCGATCGAGCGGCGCGCCGTCGTACACCGGGTTGCCGGCGAAGAGGCTCCCCGTCGAGCAGGTCGAGGCGGGTTGGAGCGCCGGGCCGGGCGCGTCCACGGAGCCGTCGCGTCCGATGCCGCCGTCGGGCTCGGCCGGTACCGAAGCGTCGTCGTTGGACGCCGTCGTGGGCGCGCAGCCCCCGTAGGCGGCGAGCGCGGGAAGGAGAAAGGTCGAAAGGAGCCCGAAGTACTTCGTCATCGATGTCTAGCCTCCTCGAGCGATCGACGAGGCGGCCCTGCTAAGGTCAGCACGCGACGTCGCTCTCGAGCATGAGGCCGCGCGGCGACGTCGAGAATGACCGGGAGTCGACGTCACATGACCCATCGTCCAGTTTCGTCCCCCAACGTCGACATCTTGTCGGAGGTCCTGCGAACCGTGCGGCTGCGCGGCGCCGTCTTCTACTCCGTCACCGCTTCCTCACCGTGGGTCGCCGAGGCCCCGCCCGCTCGAGAGCTCGCGCCGTACGTCATGCCGGGCGCAGAGCACGTCATCGAGTACCACGTCGCGGTCGCCGGCAAGTGCTACGGCGGCATCATCGGCGGGCCCGTCGTCCGCGTCGAAGAGGGTGACATCCTCGTCTTCCCGCAGGGCGACGCGCACGCCCTCGCGAGCGAGGCGGGCATGCGTGGTCCGGTGAGCCACGAGTTCCACGCGCGCGCCGCCACGCAGTCGCTGCCGATCAAGGTCGACCACGGGGGCAGCGGTCGCGATCCGGTGCACGTCGTCTGCGGATTCCTCGCTTGCGACGCTTCTCCGTTCAACCCACTCCTCGGCGCGCTGCCGCGCATGTTGCACGTCCAGCGCAGCGCCATGAGTCAATCGGGGGTGCTCGAATACTTCATGAGGACGGCGCTCACCGAGGCGGAGGCTCGCCGCGCCGGCGGCGAGGTCGTGCTCTCACGACTGAGCGAGTTGATGTTCGTGGAGGTCGTACGCCACTATGTCTCCTCGCTCGAGCCGAGCAACAGCGGTTGGCTCGCAGGTCTCCGCGACGAGATCGTGGGGCGCGCCCTCGTCGCGCTCCACGCGCAGCCCACGGCGGCCTGGACGGTGGATTCCCTCGCGCGGGAGGCGGGGGCCTCGCGGTCCGCGCTCGCCAACCGGTTCGTCGAGTACCTCGGCATCCCGCCGATGCAGTACCTGGCGCAATGGCGCATGCAGCTCGCGTCGTCCCTGCTCACCGGACCGAAGACGCTCGCGCAGATCTCCGGCGAGGTCGGCTACGGCTCGGAGGCGGCCTTCAGCCGAGCGTTCAAGAAGATCGTGGGCGTCGCACCGGCGACGTGGCGCGCCAAGCGCGCGCAGGCCTCCGACCCGACATCCACCTCCGCGCCGACAGGGACGGCCCCGCACGCGAGGTAGCCGCCGGACGTCGGTGGAGCGTTTCGGACGAGAATCGGAGCGTTCCAGTCATGGCTGCGTCCGGGCGGAGATGCCACCTTCCGCGTTCGACATGACCTCTTTTCCGATTCGGATCGCGCCCGCCGTACGGCCTCTCTTCACCGTCCTCGGGATGTCGCGCGCGGCGTCCTTCGTCGCGCTCGACGCCACGCGGAGGACGCTGCACGTCAAGGGAGGCATCTGGTTCGACGAGACGTTGCCGCTCGACGCCGTCGCCGCCGTGACCCCCGGGACCTGGCCCTGGTGGGGCGGGCTCGGCGTCAAGACTGGGCCGCTCGACACCATCGGCGTCGTCGGTTCTCGCCGAGGCGTCGTCGCCATCCGCTTCGTCGCGCCCATGCCGTTGCATCTGGTGGTGGCCGTGAGCTGCTCGGGGTTGCTGGTCTCCCTCGAAGAGCCCGACGCCTTCATCCGCGCGACGACTGTCGCGCTCGAACGTCACGCGAGTGGTGCGTTCGCCGCTGACTGAGGCGCGGCGCGCCGACGGACGCGTCGTCACTTCGGAGGGATCGGCGCGATCTCACCCAGATTCAGGCCGCCCGGGTACATGTACGTCGTGTAGTCGCCGTATCCGAGGACCTGGATGCCGACGGGCTGGTCGGCGGTGAGGACGTGGACGCCGCTGCCTGCGTTCGAGAGCTGGAGGCGTCCGATGAGGAAGTCGGTGCCCGCGATCGGGGTGAGCTTGCTCGTCACCTCGGCGGAGTCGAGATCGACCTTGGCGCCGGCCGGCGCGATCACGTCGACGTAGTTCGTCTTGTAGTCGTTCGGCGCGAGGAACACGTAGCGCAGGCGGTACTGCTCGACGGCGACCGCGAAGGTCTGGTCGGGATCGCCTTGCAGGACGGCGAGGCTGTTGCCGTTGAAGTCCGGATCGGCCTTGGAGGCGCCGATCAGGAACATGGCGATGCCGAACTCGTTGCTGCCCGTCACCTCGAAGTCGCTCGTCGTGAGATCGCCGCAGTCGACGACCTGGCCCGCGGACAGCGTCGTGGGGCAGCCGGGGGGCGGCGAGGGCTTGTACGTGAGCGTCGTGCCGTCGACGTTGCCGAAGAGGCGCACGACGTGGCCCACCTTGTTGTTCTTCGGGCCGGTGGGCGTGGTGACGACGTAGTGGCGGCCGAGCGTCTGCGCGGGGAACACCGTCTCCTCGACGTGATCGCAGGCGATGACGTCGAGCGGAAAATCGATGCAGGGTACACCGGTGATCACCTGCACGGGTTTGTCGGCCGACAAGAGCGAGCCCGAGAAGTCGAAGTCGCGACCCGAGCCGCTCAGCACCTCGGCGACGTCGCCGGCGTCGAGCGTGAACGTGAGCGTGCCGCCGGCCGGCGCCGCGGAGATGCCGCCGCCGGCGACCACCTTGCCCTTGGGGCCGAGCTTCACCGACACGGTGGTGCCGTTCGCCGTGCCGGTCACGACGAAGTACGGCGCGGCGCCGGGCTTGGCGGGCTGACTGAGGTCGGGCGTCGCCGTGCCCTCGATCATGTCGTGGCGCGAGAAGCCGTACGACCCCATGATCCGATAGCTGCCGGTCATCGCGGTGCTCGGCAAGAGGAGCGACGCGTCGTTCGAGTACGAGTAGCAGTCGGCGGCGCTGAGATTGAGCTTCCGGCACGAGCTCCAGTCTTTGCCCGGCTCGCCGCCCTTCGCGCGGAACTGGAGCGGGTTGAACTGGTAGACGACGACCGGGCGATCGCTCACGAGGTGGTACGCGCCGCCCTTCACGAGCACGGACGTCTGAAGCGGGATGAGATCGCCGCCCTTCAGCTCGGGCACCCACGGCAGGTAGATCTTCTCGAGGGAGCCCGGCGCGACGTTCGCCGTCTTCGACACGCCGTTCGGACCGGTGACCGTGACGCTCGCCGGATCGGCGCCGACGTTCGCGACCGCGACCGCGAAGTCGAAGACGTCTTGCACGAGGTTCGCGGTGACGGTCGGCCAGTAGTCGCAGCCGACGTACGTCTTCGCGGCGAGCGCCTCCGCGCACGTCGTCGGATCGCGCACGACCTTGCCGGCGCCGGCTTCTCCGCCTTCGAATGCGCCGGCGTCGCTGAAGGCTCCTTCGCCGCCCGACCCGTCGCCGAACCCGTCGCGCTTGCTGCTGCCGCACGCGATGACGACGAACGCCGCGATCGCTGCGAGTGTGCTGACGCCAGAACGTTTCATGGTGGGCTCCCTCGGGTCCCTTACCAAGGCAGCGGCGCCGCCGGCAGTGATCGCGGAGATCGCGATCGATCCGATCGCGCTCTTACCTCGTCTTACGCCGTCGCACGCGCCATCCTCGACGGTGTCGAACCGACCGTCTCAGGTGCATTCACATGTTTGATGCTGGTAGCTGCACACGCCCCCGCGCGCGGGGTGCGCGAGCGTGCCGGGTGGCTGCTCCCGACAGGAGATGTCGAGCGTGACGTATTCGGGAGGTGCGCAGGAGTAGCGCGCGACGGCCCTCGAGCACGCCCGGCGGCCGCACGTCGCCGCGCACACACCTGGCGTCGTCGTTCGATGTTCTCGAGGGGCCTTCGCGAAATAGAAGACGCCGGCGTTCGTCTCGAGGAAGTCCGCGTCCGTCGGGGGGACGCTTTGGGCGTCGACTGCGCTCGGCGCTCGCAGTCGAGCGCCGACGATCACGGAGGGGAGTCCGGCGCGCATGTGGAGGTGACCGTCGCCGAGCAGGTGAGCCTCACCGACCACGACGACGATCAAACGACTCGGGTACGTGGCCTCGACGCGCCTCAACGTCCGAGCCATCGGAGCATCGCGAGCCTCGAGCGACGGGCGGGGTGTCACCTCGAGCCCGTGTACGGGGATGCCGTGGGCTCGCGCGAACCTCAGCAACTCGACGTAGTAGGCGCCGTCGAGAGAGCCGACGAACCAACTGCGCTCGCCGCGCTCGGAGGTGGAGAGTCGAAGCACGCTCTCGTCGATCTCGCCGCGAAGAAAGCGCGCCGTGAGCGCTTCGTCTTGCTGCGGAATCGCTTCGAGTGCGAACACGAGCTCACGGAGGCGTGCCAGCCGATCGAGCAGCTTCAAGTGCTCGCGGTGCAGAATCGTGTCCGTGTGATGGTCCCCGAGGTAGAGCACGCGGACGTCGGCCAGGCTCCTCTCCAGCTCTTCACGCGTCGCTGCGCGACGGATCTCCGTTCCCGCGGCGCGGAGATGCTGCTCCGTGTAGCGCTCGAGCGCGACGGCGCCCGCGAGATCGGTCGGCGAGCGGATCGCCGAGCCTCCCGGAAGTGGCGTCGCGCAATCGAGGGTGCACGCGGCCAGCGCGCACGCGACGAACCACGCGCGCTCGCGGGGCCCGATGGACACCGATCGAGTCTACGAGCGGGGAAGGGGACCGTGCAACGAGCTGCTCAATGACTGATCGAGAGCAGCGCCGTCCAGTCGTTCTTGCGGTCGGCGGCGAGGAACGGGAGGCGATAGACCGACGGCCTGAGCGGCGCCGTCGGGACGTCGCTACGCGGCTGCATCGCCCAGCAGACGGCGCCGATGTACTTGTCCGACGAGCACGACGTCGAGGCCGAAGCGCCGTCGACGATCAGATCGACGGGCGTGGGCGTGAACCACGCGAGCTCGCGCGGAACGGCGAGCAGCGAGAACGGCTCCACCTCGCTGTGGGCCTCGTCCCAGACCGAGAGCAGGCGATGGTGCTCGAGCATCCCGTAGAGCCGCTGCACGTCGCGTCCGCCGTCTTCTTCGAGCGCGACGACGAGCGCGAGGTAGCGAAAGTCTTGGTTGGCGTCGATCGCGCCCGACGCGATCGGGTGAACGTCGGGCAACACCTCCGACGGCATGCGCGCGCTCGGCCTGAAGCGATGGAGCGATCGGCCGAGCAGGCGGCAGGTGCTCGCGTCGTGCACGTACACCGCCACGGCGAGGACCGGATCGGGCGGGCCGCGCAAGAACCCGTCGTGACCGCGCGCGATCTCGAGCTTCTCGACGCGACCGTGAAAGCGGAAGGAGGGCACGCGCCTCGAGCATATCCGCACGCGCGCGCAGGTGTCCGCGCCGCCGAAAGGCGGCCGTTTTCGCGCCCCGGTGGGCCGGGGCATCCGCCCACAGGCGGCCGCCCGAGAACCGTGCTATTTCGGCGGCCATGTCCGCCGAGCAGATCGGAATCCTGGGCTACGAGAGCTTCCATTTCGTCGTCGAGAACCTCGAGCGAAGCCGGAAGTTTTACACCGAGATCTTCGACTTCAAGGAGGTGGCGCGCGCGGGCGACGATCTCGTCCAGCGGAGCGGCCAGCAGTCGGTCGTCTTCGGCGCCGGCGACGCGCGCGTCTGCGTCTCGACGCCGCTCCGGCAGCAGTCGAAGGCGGCGCGCTACCTGACGAAGCACCCCGCGGGCGTGATGAGCCTCAGCTTCCGCGTGAAGAACCTCGACGACACGATGGCGTTCCTCGAGAAGCGCGGCGGCACCTTCCTCGCCGATCCCTTCGAGGACAAAGACGGCGCGGGCACGTTCCGCTCGGTCGAGATCGCGACGCCGCTCGGCGACGTCGCCTTCCGCTTCATCGAGCGCTCGGGGTACACGCGGTTCGCGCCCGGCTTCGTCGACGTGGGCACCGGCCACGCGTCTTCGCCGAAGAACCTCTACGGCATCCACCAGGTCGATCACGTCACCTCGAACGGCCTCACGATGCAGCCGATCATCGCGTGGTACCGCGACGTCCTCGGCATGGTGCCGTTCTGGGACATCAGCTTCCACACGCAAGACGTGGCGAAGGAGCGCGCCTCCGGTTCGGGCCTGCGCTCGATCGTGATGTGGGATCCGGCGAGCGGCGTGAAGTTCGCGACCAACGAGCCGCTGCGGCCGCACTTCCGCGACTCGCAGATCGCGAAGTTCGTCGACGACAACAGCGGCGCCGGCGTGCAGCACGTCGCGTTCGCGGTCGACAACATCCTCACGTCGGTCGAGGAGCTGAAGCGCCGCGGCGTCGACTTCATGGACACGCCGAAGGCGTACTACCTCGCGCTCCCCGAGCGCCTCGCGAACCTCGGGATCACGAACGTGAAGGAGGAGATCGCCGAGCTCGAGCGCCTCCAGATCCTCGTCGACGGCGCGCAAGACAAGTACATGCTCCAGATCTTCCTCCGCGAGGCGGCGACGCTGCACGACGACGTGCGCGCCGGGCCGTTCTTCTACGAGGTGATCCAGCGCTGCGGCGACGAGGGCTTCGGCTACGGCAACTTCCGCGCGCTGTTCGAGAGCATCGAGCGCTTCCAGAAGACGTCCGCATGATCGACCGCATGAGCTGCGGGCTCATGCCCGACAAACCGCACACGGTGCTGCGCGCGCCCGACGGGGCGATCCTCTACGAGGAGATGCTCACGCGCGGCGGCTTCAGCGGCGCGTTCAGCTACCTCTATCACCGGTATCCGACGACGCCGGCGACCGACGTCACGCCGTCGGCGCGCGGTCACGTGATCGCGTCCGTCGACGAGAACGGGCGCACGCCGCTCAAGCGGCGCCTCTACGACACGCGCAAGATGACGAAGGGCGGGATGCCCTTCGAGTGCCGCCTGCCGCTGCTCTTCAACAGCGACCTCACGATCTACTTCGCGTGCCCCACCGAGGGCGACGACGTCTACTTCGCGAACGGCGACGGCGACGAGCTCTGGTACGTGCAGGAGGGGTCCGGCCGACTCGAGTCCGTCTGCGGCTGGCTCCCCGTCACCGAGGGCGACTACGTGTGGGTGCCGCGATCGCTCATCCATCGGTGGCACCTCGACAAGCCGATGCGGATGATCGGCTTCGAGGCGCACGGCGACGTCGTCGTCCCGAAAGACTTTCGGAATCCGATCGGCCAGCTCAAAATGGATGCGCCCTACACGCATCGCGACTTCGTGCGGCCCGAGGGGCCGATCGCCACGACGTCGGCGGTGCAAGACGGGCCGCGCGAGCTGATCGTCAAGAAGGGCGGCCGCTTCACGCGCATCGGGCTCGAGCGCCCGCCGATGGACGTCGTCGGGTGGGAGGGCTTCGTCTATCCTTGGGCCTTCGCGATCACGAAGTACCAACCGAAGACCGGGCTCGTGCATCTCCCGCCGACCATCCACTCGACGTTCGCCGGCCCGGGCTTCCTCGTGTGCTCGTTCGTGCCCCGCCTGACCGACACGCACCCGCAGGCGATCCCGTGCCCGTATCCGCACTCGAGCGTCGACTGCGACGAGGTCATCCTCTACCTCCGAGGAAACTTCACGAGCCGCCGCGGCGTCGGCCCCGGCGCGATCTCGCTGCACCCCGCGGGCATCGCTCACGGTCCCCACCCCGGCGCGTACGAGGCGAGCATCGGCAGCACGCGCACCGACGAGCTCGCGGTCATGGTCGACACGTTCAAGCCGCTCTTGCCGACGGCGCAAGCGGTGAACCTCGAAGACGGCGCCTATCACGATTCGTGGCGCACGCCGGCGGGCCAAGGGTGACGATGGGCGCGCGCGGTGTCGTCTTCGCGGTGTCTCTCGCGCTCTTGCCGAACAGCTGCGCGAAGCTGATGGGCAAGAAGGGGAGCGCCGACGCCGAGCCCGCGCCCGGTCCGTCGGCGGTGCCGGTGCAGGTGCCCGTCACGAGCGCGACGACGCCGCCGATCTGGCATCCGCCCGAGGCCGACACGGCGCCTCCCCCCGACGCGACGTCCGCCACGCCGGTTTCGACGAGCCCGGAGCTCGCGAAGGCGCGCGCCGCGTTCGAGGCCAAAGACTTCAAGAAGGTGAAGCAGCTCCTCGAGAAGAAGGTCTTGAAGGCCGGCGCCAAGGGCGGCGGCGAAGAAGCGACGCTGCTCTACCGCGCGTGCGTCGCGCTGAAAGACAAGGCGTGCGCCGACGGCGTCAAGGCGAAGCACCCCGAAGACGCAACGGAGTGAATGTCGCATCGCGCGCGCTTCACGGATCGTGGCTTGCACGAACCGTGAGGAATGTCGCTTCATCGGATCAAGGCGATCGTCTCCGTCAGCGTCGCCGGTCTCGGGCTCGCGGCTTGCGGAGGCGCCACACGCACCGCGCCGCCACAAACGCCGGGTACGGCCGCGCTCACAGCGGCGAACGTCGCGGCGCGCATCGAGCGCGTCCTCGTCGCCGAGAGGGGAACGGTGTCGATGGTCGCGCGCGGGGGGTGCGTCGCGACGATCGCCTCGAAGATGGAAGCGACGGGGCCTTCGGACGAGATGCGCGTCCGCTGTCCGCGTCCCGAGCGGCTCAAGCAGTGGTTCGCCGCGCTCGACAAGCTCACGCCGTCGGTCGAGGTCCAGGAGATCGCGCGTCACGACGAGTCGGAGATCGAGCTGCCGGCGGCGGAGCTGGTCACCGCGTCGGGGGCGATCCTTCGTGTGAAGAGCTCCGCCGACATCCAGCGGCTCTTGGCGACCGTGCGCGCTTTCTCTGCGGAGCTCGCGTCGGCGGAGGTCCCGAGCCCGGGACCGCGATCGCCGAACGGCTGGCAGATGCTCCGCGTCGTCGGCTCGGCGCACGTCTTCCTCGGCGGTGAGCCCACCGCGGGCACGCTCGAAGCGCGCGTCTCCACGAGCGGTCAGTACCTCTGTGACTTCGTCGCCAACACCGACGAAGGGCCGATGCGCGTGACGAAGAGCGGATGGATCACGCCGGCGAACGCCGCGCACGCGATCGACGAGGTGCTCCAGCCGTTCGCCGAGATGTCGAGCGGCGATCGCACCGCCTCGACGTTCGCCGCGGCGGTCGCCGAAGGCAGCGAGCGACGCGCGAGCGTCGCGTCGACGGAGGCGGTCTTCAAGCGGTTCGCCACGGTGCAAGACGCGCTCGGCGACGCTTGCTTGCCCGAGCTGGAAGCGCCCGCCGACATCGGTTTGTGACAACGCGCGTAACAATTCGATCGAGGCACGAGGCGTGCTCCGCTCGTCGAGATGCGGCTGTGCGGCCTTGTCGTCGCGATCGCGGCGCTCACTTGTTTTGTCGGGACGGCGTGCTCGGGAACGACGCCCGACGCGAACGCGGATCCCGACGGCGGTGGGGCCGGCACACCCCAAGGCGGGGGCGCGTGCAACCTTCGCGCGAGCGGCATCGCGTTTCCCGAGGCCGATTGCGAAGCCTGCATGCAGGCCCGGTGCTGCGCGGAGACCGTGAGCTGTTTCTCGAAGAATGCAGACTGCACGGATTTGAACGCCTGCCTCTCGCAGTGTCCACCCGAAGGGCCGCCGGGCGTCTACATCCCGCTCGGTGACGGAGGCGGTGGTGGCGGAGGTGGAGGTGGAGGTGGCGGCGGTGGCGGCG
>JAHBWD010000102.1 GCA_019637175.1 Labilithrix sp.
GACGTCGGTCTGCTTGCGGACCTTGATGCCCTTCGAGCCGGCGCCCGGGGCCGGGGCCTTCGAGGCCTCGAGCTCGTCCGCCCGGTCGGCGGCGGCGTCGATGAGCTTCGCGAGCTTGTCCCGGTCGTACCCCGGGTACCGCTTCAGCGCGCGGGGCAGGTCCTCGTTCGCGGCGATGAAGCGCAGGAGCTCGGCGAGGACGTTCGCCACGGCTACGCGGGGGACGCGGCGGGCGGGTTGAGCGCCTCGGCCGAGTAGATGATGCGGTTGCAGTTGGGGCAGGTCTCCACCGAGTTCGCCCGCTGCAGCGAGATGGCGAGCTGGGGCGGGATGTTGCGGTGGCAGCCCTTGCACGTCATCCCGACGACGGTGGCGACGGCGATGCCCGCGCGGCGCTTCTTGATGTTCTCGTACTTCGCGAGCAGGCCCGGGTCGACGAGCTTCGCGGCCTCGGCGCGGCGCGCCTCGAGGGCGGCGATCTTCTCCTCGTCGGCGGCGCGGGCCTTGTCGAGCTCGGCGAGCTCGCCCTGGGCGGCCATCTCGGCCTCCGAGAGGGCGCCCGCCTTCTCCTCGAGGGTCCTCGCGAGCTCCACGGCGGCGGCGGCGAGCGTCTTCACCTGCTCGCTCTGCGTGTCGTTCGACTTCTTCGCGATGTCGATCTCGCGGGAGAGCGCGGCGTACTCGCGCGGCGTGCGGATCTCGCCGAGGCGCCCCTCCCACTTCTTCACCTTGTCGCGCTCCATGCCGAGCAGCGACTCGATCTGGCGGCGCTCCCGCTCGTTCGCGTCGAGCTTCGCGCGCTCGTCGTCGTAGCCCTTCTTGGCGGCGGCGAGCCCGCCGTCGACCTTGGCCTTCCGGGCCGGCAGGGTCCCGAGCCGGCCGCGGACCTCACCGAGCTCGAGGTCGATCTGCTGCAGCTCCTCCAGCGCCTTCAGCTTCTCACGCAGCGACAAGGTACGACTCCTCGCTTCCTCGAACCCGGCCTGCTGCCGGGGGTGGGGCCCCGCGGAGCTCCGCTCCGTGGGGCGGGGGTGCGCCGAGCACCCCCGTGAAGGAAATGGGCCCACCAGGATTCGAACCTGGATCGAATCGGTTATGAGCCGACCGCTCTGACCGTTGAGCTATGGGCCCGGGGGTCGGCATCTGGTGGCGCTCCTTTACCATGAAACGTGAGGAGGGGGTGCGCCCTGCACCCCCTCCCCGGACTCCTAGTTTTCCACGAAGCTCTTCAGCCGCTTCGACCTCGACGGGTGGCGCAGCTTCCGGAGCGCCTTCGCCTCGATCTGGCGGATGCGCTCGCGGGTGACCTCGAAGTCCTGGCCGACCTCCTCGAGCGTGTGGTCGCTCTTCTCGCCGATGCCGAAGCGCATCCGGAGCACCTTCTCCTCGCGCGGCGTGAGCGTCGCGAGCACCTTCCGCGTCTGCTCGGCCAGGTTCATGTTGATCACCGCGTCGGACGGCGACACGAGCGACTTGTCCTCGATGAAGTCGCCGAGGTGGCTGTCCTCCTCCTCGCCGATCGGGGTCTCGAGGGAGATCGGCTCCTTCGCGATCTTCAGGACCTTGCGCACCTTGTCGAGCGGCAGCTCCATCTTCTCCGCGATCTCCTCCGGGGTCGGCTCGCGGCCGAGCTCCTGGACGAGGTAGCGGCTGGTCCGGATGAGCTTGTTGATCGTCTCGATCATGTGGACCGGGATGCGGATCGTCCGCGCCTGGTCGGCGATCGCGCGGGTGATCGCCTGGCGGATCCACCACGTCGCGTAGGTCGAGAACTTGTAGCCGCGCTTGTACTCGAACTTGTCGACGGCCTTCATGAGGCCGATGTTGCCCTCCTGGATGAGATCCAGGAACTGCAGGCCGCGGTTCGTGTACTTCTTCGCGATCGAGACGACGAGGCGGAGGTTCGCCTCGACGAGCTCGGCCTTCGCGCGCTCCGCGAGGCGCTCGCCGTCGCGGATCTGCTCGTAGGTGTCGCGCAGCGCCTTGATGTCGAGCTGGAGCTCCTCTTCGACCTTCTTGAGGTTCTTGAGCGACGCCGAGTGGTTCTGGAGGACCTCTTCGGGCGCGACGCCGAACTTGCGCTTGAAACGGCGCTCCGCGTTCGCGTCGCCGCGCGAGGCGCGCGCCTCTTTGCGGAGCAGATCGCGATCGACGCCGGTGCGCTTCTCGAGCTCGGTGGAGCCGCTCTCGGCGCGCTCGACCTTCTGGATGAGCGTGCGGAGCTTGAGGACGATCTTGTCGATCGTCTTCTTGTTGAGACGCATCTCTTCGAGCGTCTCGACCATCTTCGTGCGGTTGTTGTCGATGTCGGTCTCGACGCCCTTCTTGCGCGACTGGGCGCACGTCTCGAGCTGCGCCACGAGATCCTGGGCGACCTTGTCGAGGTGCTTGACCTTGTCGATCAGGCGGAGGATTCGGCGATCGGCCTCCTCCTCGTCGAACTCCGCGTTGTCGTCTTCGGCGTCGCGGATGATGTCTTTGACGCGGATCTTGTGCTTCCGGAGCTTGTCGCCGAGATCGATGATCTCGCGGACGGCGACGGGCGAGTTGAGGATCGCCCCGAGGATCATGTGCTCGCCCTGCTCGATGCGCTTGGCGATCTCGACCTCGCCCTCACGCGTGAGCAGCGAGACGCTGCCCATCTTGCGGAGGTACATCCGAACCGGATCGTTCGACTTCGAGTAGTAGCTCGAGTCTTCCTCTTCCTTCGAGCCTTCGGCGCGCGGGACGGCCTTCTTCTCGGCGTTCTCTTCCTCGACGATGCGCTTGGGGGCGATCTTGACCTGCGTCGCCGCGTCGACGATCTCGATGTCCTCGTCGCCGAGGACGCTCATCACGTCGTCCATCTGGTCGGCGACGACGTCTGCCGGCATCGACTCGTTGACCTCTTCGTAGGTCATGAAGCCCTTGCCGGACTTCCCGCTGCCGTGCCCGTTCTCGCCGCCGAGTTGCGACGCGTCCTTGCCGTTGCCGTTGCCGTTCCGGTTCTTGTTGGCCATCGGAGTTCTTTCCGCTGCTCGCTTGCTGCTGGCGCACTGCGCTCGACTTCTCGCCGTGCCTCCCGTTCGTCCTTCTTCCCGTCCGCTCGTCCGCGCGCGTCATCGCGCGCGGCCCGCCCCCTCGCTTACCTGACCCTCACCTTTCGCTCCTCCTCACGCCTTGAGCCCACGCTTCTCTCGCAGTCGCTCGGACGCCTCCCTCAGAAGCTCTCTCTCGGCGTCGGAATCACCCTGCGCCCTGTACGTCTCGCGGGAGATCTGCGCTGCTTCTTGCGAAAGGAGCAGCCTCTTTAGCTTGTTTGCCGCGCCGAGCAAGTAGTCTCTTGCGTGCTTTTCGTCCTCCGTCTCCGGCAGAGCCAGCCGCTCGGCCGCGAAGGCTCGCAGACGCTTATCCCCGTGCGCCTCGAGCTGAGCAAGAAAAGCGTCGGTGTCGAGGCGACCCCCATGGAAGGCGCGCCGCAACGCCGTGACAATCTTCACACTTCCGCCCTCGAGCAACGTGAGCTTGTCAGCTACCTCGGGGTCGTCGAGAAATACTGGCCATTCGATCAGTGTCGAGACGATGGCTTTGCGCTCGGCGGTGCCCAGGGACGCGGGTGAAAACCGCGTGCCGTCGCCCGTTTGTCGGGGCTCGTCGCCGCGCGCCAGGGCGGCCCGACGGCGCTCGGCCTCCGCCTTCGCGAAGGCGGCCTTCACGCTCGACTCGAGCGCGCGGAACGCGCCCTCGCCCGAGCGGACGATGTCGAGGCGGCCCGCGATCATGTCGGTGTGGCTCTTGGCCATCGCGAGGACGACCGGATCTCGCTGCTCGGCGAGGAGCTGCACGACGAAGGCGATGCGCGCCTGCTTCTCGTGCGCGTCGGCCTGCGTGAAGCTCTCGTCGAGCGACATCTCGATGAGCGCCTCGAGCATCCCCTTCGCGTTGGCGACGAGGTGCTCGACCGCCGCGGGGCCCTTCTCGCGCGACAGCTCGTCGGGATCGACGCCGTTCGGGAGATCGGCGACACGCGCCGAGATGCCCGCCGTGTCGACGGCCTCGCGCGAGACGCGCACCGCCTTGCGCCCCGCCGCGTCGCCGTCGAACAAGAAGACGACGTCGGGCGCGAAGCGCTTGAGGAGCTTTGCCTGATCCGCGGTGAACGCCGTTCCGAGCGGCGCGACCACGTTGGTGATGCCGCGCGCGTGGAGCGAGACGACGTCGAAGTTGCCTTCGACCAGGATCGCGAGCTCCTCCTGCCGGATCGCGTGCCGCGCCTGGTGGATGCCGAAGAGCATCTGCCCCTTCGTGTAGACCGGGCTCTCGGGCGAGTTGATGTACTTCGGCGGCTTGCGATCGGGCTCGGCGTCGAGGCGAACGAGGCCCGGCCGCGGGCCCGAGGGCTGCTCTTCGATCCGAGGGAGATCGGCGAGCGCGCGGCCGCTGAAGGCGACGACCCGCCCCTGCGGATCGACGACCGCGAACATCAAGCGATGCCGGAAGCGATCGTAGTAGCCCGAGCCGCTCGTGCGCGGAACGAGCAGGCCGACCGTCTCCGCGGCCGCCGGTGAAACACCCTGCGCGCGGAGGAAGGCCGTCAGGCCGTCCCACTGCGGCGGCGCGTAGCCGATGCGGAAGGCGCGGAGCACCTCGTCGACCTTCGGATCGTTGCCCGGCACGAGGCCGCGGCGCGCGAGCTCTTCCAGCGCGTAGCCGCGATGCTCGTGCTTCTCGAGCTGCTGCTCGAAGAACGTCGCGGCGAGCGCGTTGACCGCGTAGAGATCCTCGCGCGCCTTCTTCTGCCGATCGGCCTCGCTCGTCTGGGCCGCGCCGCGCACCTCTTCGATCGGGATGCCCGCGCGCTCCGCGAGCGCGCGCACGGCCTCGGGGAACGTGTAGCCCTCGTGCTTCATCAAGAAGTCGATCGCGCTGCCCGACTCCTTGCAGCCGAAGCAGTGGAAGAACCCGCGTTCGGGGTTCACGTGGAAGCTCGGCGACTTCTCCTTGTGGAACGGACAGAGGCCGACGAACGAGCGGCCTCGACGCTTCAACGAAGGAACGCCTTCGGTGATCACCGCGAGGATGTCCGTCCGCTCGCGGACGAGAGCGATGGTCTCGGGCGAGATCAAGGAGCGACGGCCTCGAAGGCGGAGAGGGCGGCCAATTCGGACGGAAACGTCTAGGTGGCGCTCACCCTATCGTCAAGCTGTGCGCGCGGCCTCCCATCGCGGTTTTTCAGGGACATCCTCGCGGGGTATCGGGCTTCGTGTCGGGCCTCGTGGCACGCCGTTTGCGGGCAGCTCCGCGCGCACGATGATGTCGTGGCCGCCGGTGTTGTCGAACTTGTTCTTCATCACCCGCAGATCGATGTCGACCTCGCCGATCTGGCGCCCGTTGCGGCCGAGCAGCTCGAAGCGCCCGTGCCTGAAGTCGACCGAGTAGTGAAGGCCCGTCGCCGGATCGGTGTAGATGGTGCGGCCCGGGTTCTTTCTCGCGATCGCGCGGTCGACGATCCATCCGCGCTCCTGGGCGACGCGCTCGGTCATCGCGGCGATGCGCGCGCGCGCCTCGCCGTGAGGCAGTCCGACGAGCGAGGCTTCGAACTCGCGCGCGCTCATGCGAGGGCCGACGCCGTAGCGCTGCCGCCAGAACGCCTGGCGCTCCGCGACCTTCTCCGGGCTGTAGGGCGTACCGCGGAGCGCCGGCGAAGGCGTGCACTGGTTGTGGACCCAGACCTCGGAGGCGCCGACGAAGTAGGTGTGGGCGCTCTCGACCTCGAAGTTGTAGACGGTGACGCGATCGGGCAGCGACGCGAGGGCGACCACGCGCGCGGTGCCGGTCGTCGCGCGAACGACGTCGCCGGGCGCCAGATCGCCGACGCGACGAAAGCCGCGCCCTTCGACGAAGAACGGATGCTCCGGCGTCGCGACGAGGCGATCGCGGGCGCCGTCGCGCTCGACATCGATCTGCACGACCTCGCGATCGCGCGTGACGAACGTGCGCGCCACGCGGCGCGGCGCGGTCTCGCCCGTCTCCGGATCGCGCGCGACGACGACGTCGCCCGCAGAGAGCTCCTCGATCGCGCGCGGGCCGTCGGGCGTCACGACCTTCGTCCCGGCGATGAAGCAGCTCCCGCCGGTGCAGACGCCCGCGGTGCACGACGGTTGCGGCCGGAGATCGTCGACCGCGTGCGGCGCTACGCGAACGGCGCTCGCGTAGCGCCGCGTGAGCAGCGCGGTCGCGAGCGTCGCGAGCTGAGAGCCGCCGGCGGGCCCGTACGTCTCGGCGATCTGCGACGTGACGACCGTGACCGCGACGTTGATCGCGATCTCGCGCCCGCCCGCGACGACGAGCTGCCGGATCGTCATGACGCCCACGCTCGCGAGCGTCCCGACGGGCACGAGCGAGAAGACCTCGAGCGTGACGTCGCGGATCGAGTCGTCGGGAGGGATGATCCGCGTCGCCAGCCGCTCGGGCGGCGTCGAGCCGTACATGAGCCACCAGAGGAGCGCTTCGTCCGAGGTCGCCGGCGCGTCGAACGGCGTCAGCCTGCGGCCTTCGTAGCCGCGCGCGTCGAGCCCGAGCGCGAGCGCCTGCTCGGCTTGCAAGCGGCGCGTCGCCGCCGTCGGCACGTAGCGGACGACGATCCTGCCGTCCTCGTCGATCATCGCGCGGATCTCGAACGCCGCCTCGAAGGCGGCGCGGGCCTCGGGAGGAAGCCGCGCGAGCACCTCGCGTCGCAGCGCGGCCTTCGCCTCGGCGAGCGCGCGCTCGATCGCCGCGCGCTGCGGGTGGCTCGCGAGGCCCGCCTCGAAGGCTTCGAACGCCGCGAGCTCGGCGGTTTGCGCCGCCTGGATCGCCCAGGCGCGCGCGCGATCGGCGGGCGTGAGCGCGGCGAACGCGATGCTCCTCCACCGCGGCTCGATCGTGGGATCCGGCATGGCGGCCACGAGGAACGGCGGCAGATCGGCGTGCTGGAGATCGCGGCGCGCTTGCTCGACCCGCGCGAGCCGATCCTGGGCGGCCTGGATGCGCGCGCGCTCTTCCGCCGAGAGCTCGGCGAGCGCCGCTTGGCGGAGCTCGTGGCCCGCGAGCGAGCGCGCGCGGAAGCGCGCTTCGGCCGCGGCGCGCCGGAGCGCCTCCGCGCGCCCCCAGTTCCACGGCCAGATCGATCCTTCGATCTCCGCGGCCTGGCGCTCGAGCTCCGCGGCCTCACGCTCCGCGGCGGCGATCTGCGCGCGAACCTCCGTCGCGCGCGGACCTCGCGCGTTCTCGATCGCGGCGGCGACGAGCGCCTCGATCTCCGCCGCGAGGCTCGCCCGCAGCGCGTCGGCCTGCGCGCGGAGCGCGTCGATGTCGGCGCCGCTGAGGCCTTGCCACGACGCGTGGCGCGCGGCGCTCGACGGAAGGTCGAGGCTCTCGGCGAAGGCGTTCGGGCCGACGGTCACGTCGCCGCGCGGAAACCCGGGCTCCCCTGCCCTGCCGCGGTGCGCGTCGTCGGGCGCCTCGGTGGGTTCGGGGCTCGATCGCGTCGCCCGCGTCGACGCGGGCGCCTCGCAGCCGCGGAGCGCGTCGCACGTGGCGCCGGTGGAGGCCGGAGCCACGCCGACGGCGCCGTTCGTCATCTCCCGCGTCGTGGCGACGGGAGGCGCGGCGGTGGTCGTCTTCACCTTGTCGGCGAGGACGGCACTGCCGCTGCCGTACGCCTGGTCCCACAGCCGCGCCGCGATCAGGACGAGCCCTATCGCGAGCGCGACGACGACCATGCAGTCCACGAAGGACGCACCGCGAGCGTGCTTGGCGAGCATCGAGCGAATCCCCACGAAGCAAGGAGCGAACCGCGCCGAAAGCGCGTGTTTTCTTGCCCTTCAGGGGCCGCGATGGCGCACGCTCGCTTCCTTCCGCGATCCAATGATCGAGCCGATCGCCCGCTGATTGCAAATCATGGACGCGCGCTCACGGCAATCTCGCGCCGCGCTCACATCGAATTGCAATGTTTCACGGATACGTCAGCGCGCCGCCTTGAGCTTCACCGCGAGGACGCGCTGGGCCGCGCGCAGATCGCCGGCCTCCGGATGCGCGGCGGCGAGCTGATCGTAGAGGCGGTAGGCGGTGGCGAAGTCGCCTGCGAGCGTCGCCTCGATCGCGCGGTGATAGAGCACGCGCTCCTGTCCGACGAGGCGGGTCTGCGTTTGCGCGGGCAGCGATCGCGCCGACGGCAGCGCCTGACGGCCGAGCCGCGAGTCGGCCGGAGTGACGGACGGATCCGCCGAGAGCGAGCTCGCCGCGTCGAACGCGAGGCCGCGCGCCGACGGCGCCGCCGACTGCGCCGGGGCCGACATCGCCGGTTGCGGAGGCGGCGCGAGCGGCATCGTCGTGTCGTCGGCTTGTGACGGGCGCGCGAGCGAGAGGAACGCGAGCAGACCCGCGACGGGGACGAGCAGGCGCTTCGGGCGCGAGAGGCGACGATAGTCGTCGCGCAGGCGTCGAGCGGCGAGCACCGCGAGATCCTTCGGCCCACGCGCGGCGCGCGCCGCCGTCGTGTCCGCGGGCGACGGCGACGAGATCGCCTCGGCGCGCGGCGCTTCGACCGACGTCTCGATCGACGGGCGCACCATCACGGGCAGCGGCCCGATCCGCGTCTCCTCGACATCGACGAAAGCCTGCGGCTGCGGCGCCGCGGCGGGGAGCACGAAGATCTCGATCACCGCCGCGCCGAGGCGGATCTGGCAGGGCAGCTCGAGCGCCGCCCACTCGCCGCCGAGCGGCAGATCGTTCACGTACGCCGGCGCCTGGCCGCTCGCGCTCGCGCCGAGGAGCATGCCCTCGTGCGGGAGGATGACGAAGTGCTTCGGGAGCACGCCTTGGCCGTGCACCGGGATCGCCGCCGCCGAGCCGAAGACGAGCGCCTGCCCGCTCTCCTCTTCGATCACGAACGCTCGTCCGTCGCGCGCCGCGTCGTGAACCGCAAATCCGATCTTCGTCTTCATGATCCTCGCTCCCTGAACGCTCCGTTCACGCCTCGCGCGAGACCCTCGCCTCGAGCTTTCGCTGCATGATCGTGAGCCATCGGACGTACTCGTCTTCGATGTCCTTCGTGAAGAGCATCTCCCGGAGGAACTTGATCTGCGCGAGCGCGACGCGCGCGTCGTCGCGCTCGAGCGCGCGCTCGAGGCGCACGCGATAGATCTGGAACTCCTGGAGCACGCCGGCGCGCATCGCCCGCGCCAGCAGGCCCGACGCCGCCGCGCCTTCGGCGTCGCCGCCCGCGGCGTGGCACGCGGCCGCGACCTCGAAGAGGATGACGGCCTCGACGCCGTCGCGCGTGTGGAACTTCCATCGCTGGCGCTTCGCCTGCGCGCTCGCGTCTTTCTCGCGCGCGAGCGCGAGGGCCTGCTCGCGCGTCTCGGCCTGGCACTGGCTCTGGACGTCGCCGAGCGGCGACGGAACGTTGTCGGGCGGGCCGAAGCCGTCGCTCGATCGCGCGTGCGCCGCGACGAAGAGGACCGCAGGCACGAAGAGCCCCGCGAGGAGGAGCGCGAAGCTCGGCGCCTTCTTCTTCTTCGCGCCCGCGGCCGCCGCCGACACGTGATAGACGAGCTCGATGTCGCCGATGCGGATGCGCGAGCCGTCGGCGAGGCGGCACTCGCGGAAGCCCTCGCCGTCGACGGTCGCGCTCGCGCCGCGCGCGAGGAGGCGCGCGACGAGCCCGTCACCCTCGGCCGTGAGGACGACGTGCTCCCACGCCGCGTGCTCCGGCGCGAGGCGTAGATCGCAGTGCGCGCCGCTGCCGAGGAGGATGCGCTCGCCTTCGACCTCGATGCGCTCTCGCTTGCCGGTCTCGTACTTGATCTCGAAGTAGCACGCGTGCATCTGGCTCTCCCTCTTCACACCGTTCTCGACGTTCTCGTCTCCACCGGCACGTCACGCTCCGAGTGACCGAGGCTCTGACGAGCCTTCAGCAAGAGCGGCGCCACGAGCAGCGCGACGAGCGTCGCGAGCAGCAGGCCGAGCGGGATCGACATCTTCACGCCCGCCTTCGCCGCGAGCTCCTCGGCGCGCGTCGTTCGACGCTGCCGCGAGATGGTCGCTTGGATCGTCAGGACCTCGCTGAGGGGGGTCCCTTTCTCCTCCGCCTGCACGACGGTGTGAACGAACTCCTTCACCGCGTCGGTCGGCGTGCGCTCGGCGAGCTCGATGAGCGCCGCCTTGCGCGTGTGACCGAGGTTCAGGTTCGCGAGCAAGAGCTCGAGCTCCTCGGTGAGCGGATCGTCGGGCAGCGCGCGTGAGACGAAGTTGCGAAGCGCGCCCGGGAAGTCGAGGCCGGCGCTCATCGAGAGGGTGAGCGCGTCGACCGCGTACGGCAGCGCGCGCCCGATCTTGTGGCGCCGCTCTTCGGCGAGCGTCATGAGCTGCATGTACGGACCGATCGCGCCTGCGGTGGCGAAGCCCATCGTCGCGAGGCCCTTCGTGCCGGCCGCGAGATCGACGCCCGATCCCAGAACGGCGCCGAGCATGAGCGACAGGAAGCAGATCGCCACGACCTCTTCGGGCAAGAGGCCCAGGTAGTCGCCCGAGTAGAGGATCTGCCGCTCGAGGTGCCGCGACAGCGCGCCCGGCATGATCTTGCTGAGGCGCACGCCGAGCCAGCGCACGAGCGGCTCGACGGTGCGCCAGCCCTCGCTCTTCGCGAGCGCCTCCATCCTCTTCATGCCGCGACGGCCGAGGCGCTCGTTGGGCCGGCTCGCGGTGCTCGCCATCTTGTAGGCGACGACCCAGATCGACATCGCGCTGAGCGCGATCGCTCCCCACCGGAAGAAGAGGGCGCTCGGCGCGTTCACAGGTCCACCGAGATGATCTTGCGCGCCGCGATCAGCGAGCCCGCGTAGGTGATCATGGCGCCGACGACGCAGACGTAGCCGGTGATCCCGGTCTGCATCAGCGGCTCGAAGTAGCGGTTGTCGAGCTTGTACGCGGCGAAGCACAGGAGAAACGGCGCGATCGCCATCGCCCACATCTGCATCCGCCCTTCGGCGGTGCGCTGGCGGAGCACGCCTTCGAGGCGCTCGAGCTCGCGGAGCGTCGCCGCGGTCGTCTCGAGCGTCTTCACGAGGTTGCCGCCGACCTGTCGGCCGATCAGGAGCGAGACGAGCACGGTCGCGAGCTTCGGGCTCTGCGCGCGCACGACGACCGCCGCGAGCGCCTCGTCGAGCGAGCGACCGAGGCGCGTCTCCTTGACGGCGAGCTGGAACTCCTGGGCCACGGCGCCGTCCATCAAGTGCGCGACGTGATCGAGCGCGTTGCCGATCGCCGGCGTCGCCTTGAGCGCGTTCGCCAGCGTGAGCGCGAACGGACCCGCCTGGTTGTCGAGCTCGGTGATGCGATCCTTGAGCCTGCGCTTGATGACGAGCACCGGCCCCGCGGCGATGCCCGCGGCCATGAGGTACCAGTATGGCAACCGATCGAACGCGCCGAGCGCGACGACGAAGAGCAGCGCCGCGACCTGCGCGCCGGCGATCGGCTCGACGGGCCGAAACACGTGGAGCGCGCGCAGGCTGCGCCGGAGCCAGTCGGTGTAGCGGCCCCACCAGAAGAACACGATGCCCTTCTTCGTTCCGACGAGCGCGAAGACGACGAGCGCCGCCGCGACGACGAACGCGCCCATCCCGAACCACTTCCACGTGATGGCCGAGAGCTCGCGCGTCATGCCGTCGGGCGTCGCGAAGCGCGTCATTCCGGCCTGCTCAGGTTGGTCACGCCGGTCTTCTTCGCGAGGAGCGGCCGGACCGTGACGTTCGCGCGCTTGGTCGGGAGCTCGGTGATCGCGGGGATGTTCTCGCTGATGCTCTGATCGTCCGGGCTGCGGAGCACCGCGATGACCGGGCCCTTCTGCGCCGCGAGGGCGATCGTCTGCGACTCCTGGAGCGACACGGCGATCGTGACGAGCTGCTCTTCCGAGGAGCGCGTCGCCGTCCTCGGATCGGGCGTCGGCATCGTCTCGCGCCCGACGGAGAGCACGAGCACCTTCTGGAGGAGCACGACCGACTGCGGCGCCCTCCCCTCCTCGACGACGCCGAGGACGTCGACCCAGTCGCCGGGTCGAAGGAGGCCCGCGCTCATGTAGTTCTGCGGGATGTGCAACGTGAGCGCGCGCGTTCCGGGCTGCACGAGCTGGCTGAGGTGTCGATCCTCGAGCCCGCTCACGGCGACGTCGAGCCACGTGACGAGCTGCTGGGGATCGAGATCACGCTCCGCGCGGACGCCGAGGACCTTGGGCTTGTCGCTCGCGCGCACGACGCGGTCGTCGATGAAGGCGATCGGGATGTCGCGGATCGACAGATCGTCTTCCGAGAGCACGGCGTCTTTCTTCACCGGCTTGGCGATCATGAGGACGCTGACGCGCTCGCCGCCCGAGGCCTCGATCTCGAGGCGCCGCGTGTAGAGGTAGAGCGACGCGACGCCGAGCATGGCGAAGAGCGTCGCGGTGACGAGCGCTTTCCAGTTCATCGACTCCCCATTGGCTCGTTCCCCACCGCGGACGGTGGGGCCCCAGAGTTCCGAAACCCGAGCTCCACGATCGAGACGAGCGTGCGATCCTCGCGCGCGGAGTAGCGCACGACGACGAAGCTCTGACCGCGCTGAAACGCCGACGTATCGGCGTCGTCGCTCAGATCGGCGACGTGGTAGCCGCTCGCGGCGATGCCTCGCGCGACGTCGCCGCGCACGGCCGCGATCGGGAGGCGCGTCGCGTACACGCGGAGGCGCGAGCCGCTCCGATCGAGCGCGGTGTCGAGCAGGCGCGTCGACTGCGCGGGGCGCGGCGCGATCGCCGAGTCGGTGCCGGGCGCGTCGCCGGACGAGAGCGCCGCGCGCGCGACGGCGATCCGGAGCTCGCTCGCGACGTCACCCGGCGCGCTCTCTTCGTCGCGCGGCTCGAGCGCGGGCGGCGCCGTGACGGCTCCCGATCGATCCACCTCGGCGCGCGGAGGAGCGTGCATGTGACGAGACGCTGCACGTACCGCGCCGACGCACGAGAGGATGACGCAGGTGCACGCACACGCACGGAGGAGCGGCATCCACCTCATCGGACGTACTTCTTCCACGCGTCGTCGACGGCGCGCTTCTCGTCGGCGGCGTTGATCGAGCGCGGCACCTCGTTGCAGAGGACGGTGCCCTCCGATCCGTAGGTGCCCGATCCGAAGACCGCGTAGTCGGTCTGGTGCGCTTGGCTCCGACCCTGCGCTTGCGCGCCGTTCGTCTGCTTCGCGAGGTTCTCGAGCGGCGCCTTGATGCTCGGGGCGACGGCGTGCTGCCGCGCCTCTTGCACCTGGCCCTGCAGCTGGTTCAGCGTCGGATCGCTGCCCGGCGCGGTCGCGCGCGCGCCCTGCACGTTGCCCTGCGCGCCTTGGCAGCCCTTCACCGCCGGCGTCCACGCGCCGTGCCGAGACGTGTGCATCGACCACTGCTTCGCGGCGTACGCGTTCCAGAGGTGGAGCAGCGCCATGTTGATCACGATGAGCGCGGGCATGATCGCCAGCAGCTCGGTGTAAGCGGCGCCGCGCGCGCGGGTCCTCGAAGACGCGCGCCTCATTGGAGCGGCCCTTCCTGCGACGACATGAGAATGCCCCCGGCCGGGCCGCGCGGGGCCGAAGCCCAGAACTGCTTGCGCTGATCGAGCAGGCCGCGACGAAGCTGCGCCCACTTGTTCGGATCGGCGATGTCTTGCTTGACCGTCGTGTCGCCGGCGAACGTGATCGTCGGGCTCTTGATCCGGCGGAGGCGCGCCGTCCAGAGCGTGTCGTACATCGCCTGCTCGTTCTGGTTGCACGTCGTGAACGCGCCGGTGCAATCGAAGTAGAGCTCGGACTGGGCGAAGCCGACGTTGACCTGCGCGTTGACGGCCGCGGGGTTCTGGTTCTTCAGGTTGTCGACGGCGTGACCGGCGTCGCGCGTCTGCTCGCCGTCGACCCGCGACCAGAACTGCATGTGGTCGCTGCCGTTCTTCGCGCCCGCCATCACCTTCTTCGGGTGGGGGCCGTTGCCGCCGCACGGCGGCTGCTGCGCCTCGGTGCAGAAGAGCGTGTCGGCCTGCGGGAACTTCGGCGCCGCGTCGGCCATCGCGAGCGGGCCCGACTTGCAGGCGCCCTTCATCGTGTCGAGCGTCTCGTCGGCGAGCTTGTTCGCGAGCTCGGGCGTGTACTTCTTCGCGCGGGTGCACACGGTCTTGAAGGTGTCCTCCTCGATCGGCAGACCGGGGCGGCAGCCCTGCTTGGAGAGAGAAGAGGAGAAGAGGCTCGCGCGCGCCTGCTGGAGGAACTCCTTGTTGTCGCGCGTCGCCTTGTCGGCCGAGCCCTGGCCGATCCGCGGCGTCGTCTCGGCGATCGCGGTCTGCGACTCGCTGATGCTCTTGAGCATGTCGCCGACGCGCTGCTCGACGTCGGTGGAGATCTGCTGGAGCTGCGCTTGCGCGCGCTTGGCGTCGGCGACGATCTGACAGGTGCAGATGTCCGCGCAGGGCATCGCGGCGACCTTGTCGTACGACGGCTTCATCGCGCGGACGGGGAGCTCGACGGCGTTCAGCGCGACCATGATGACGTTCATCGACGAGATCATGTTCATGCCGCGCGCGGACACGACCGCCTCGGCGAAGACCGCGGCGTCGGCGCTCTGCTGGAGCCCGTCGCGCTGGTTGGCGGTGTGGGCGATCGACGCGGAGTAGAAGACGGCGCCGGCGAGGAAGGCGGCCATGAAGATGCCGCCTACGGCGATGCCGCCGCGCTCGTCGCGATGTAGACGCGAGGTGAATCTCGAGGAGGGCACGAATACCTCAGTACTGGTAGCGGGCGGCTTGGACGGGGAGCGTCGCCTCGGCGGTGAGCGGCATCGTTCCGTTCGTCCCGCAGAGCAGCACCTTCACGAGCGGCAGCGCGCATCGGAAGGTGGCGGTCACCTTCACGGTGACGTCTTGCCCGGGCTGGAGCTGTCCGGTCGCACCGGGGAACGCGACCTGGACGTCGGTGACGGTCTCGTCGAAGACGAGGGGCGACATCGCGCGCACGGCGGCCGCGCGCACGGCGTCCGAACGCTGAGGCGACACCGTGTTCGGCGCCGAGCCCCCGTAGCGCGCCGGATCGTCGGGCAGGACGACCGTCGCCGAGCGCGCCGCGGCGACCGCGGCGTGCTGCGTGAGCGTCTGGCCGCTCGTGAGGAGCGACTCCTGCCAGATCGAGAAGAAGAAGAGCGTCAGCGGACCGAACGCGACGATGAACTCGGTGGCGACGCTGCCGCGCCGACAGGAGAGGAGGCCCTTCACCATCGCGGCCCCACCATGCACACCCAGATGGTGGCGAGGAGGATCGCGGGGCCGAAGCGGAACCATGTCATCTCCGAGCGCGGGATGGCGAAGCGCTTCGTCTCGGGCAGCGCGAGGTTCGCGAGCAGCATGCCGATGCGCTTGATCGTCTCGAGCAGCTTGCCGCGGAAGGCGAGCTGCACCGGCGCGACGAGCGAGCCGGCGATGAACGACGTGAGCTCGATGTCGAGGCCGGCGCCTGCGTGACAGAGGGCGCCGAGGGCGATGAAGAGCTTGACGTCTCCGCCGCCCATCACGCCCGATCGCCACAAGAAGAACGGCAGGATCGCGCACGCGAGGCCGCCGCCGAGCGCGCCGAGGACGGCGAGCCCGATCGCTCGTGGATCGGGGCCGAACGCGTGCGCCGCCGTCGCCGCGCTCGCCACGAGGCCCGCGCCGAAGGCTCCGAACGTCAGCCAGTTCGGGATCTCACCCTTGCGGATATCCGTGTACGCGGCCGCTGCGGTGGTCGCCACGGCGAGGGTCAACACGAACGACACGTAAACCTCCTCGGATCCCGACGAACGACGAAGACGGAGACGAAGGCGCGCGCCCGCGGGCTGGGCTCCCGCGCGCGCGCGCCGAACGCGATCACTTCTGGACGAAGCCGGCCGCGATGTTCGTCTTCTGCGTGTCGGTACCCGACTTCATCGCGTCGCCGAGGGTCTTCGCGCCGGCGGCGACCGCGCCGATCGCGAGCGCGACGAGGACCATGTACTCGACGAAGTTCGCGCCGCGGACGTCCTTGCGGAGGCGGAGGGCAAAGGCGCGGAGGATGAGGATCGTGTTCATGATGGTGACTCCCTTGGATGCAGACAAGACGTGCTCTATCCGAGCACGGACGTGTTCGGTGATTCGATATCAGTGATTGGAGGATTGAATTCAGAGCGCAGGCAGGAGGACCAGATCGCGGGCATTCGCGTAGTCCACGACCAGCGTTTGCGCGCGGGTCGTCATGACAGCGCCGACGACGATCCCGAAGAGCCCGACGATGGCGAGGTACTCGGTGAAGGCCGAGCCTCGACGATCGCGGAGGAGGCTCCCGGAGAGCGCTCTGATTCGTCCTCGCTTCATGTTCAGTGGGTTTGCGAGAAGCTTGCCAACGAACTTTCGGCAGCGTTCGCCACGTTTTCCCACCTCCCTCGACAGGCGCCGACAACAGAGAAACACACGTGTTTTGCCGGATCGCCGACCGGTTCCACGGCCGGCGTCTTCTTCCATGTTGCGAGCGCGATCCATCATCGTGAGTGCTCGATCCAGTGATACGACAGCCGCGATCACTTCTTGTTTTTGATTCGTGAAACACATCGCACTAACCAAATGCAAAAAGCCGAGATCCGCGGATCGGATCTCGGCTCTCGCCGTCGAAGAGAAAGCTGCGCCGCGCGCTAGTTCAGGCGCTTCGGCACGTACGGACCGGGCGGCGGCGCGCGCTTCACGATCGCGCGCTCCTCGTGGAACCTCGGCTCGAACGTGAAGAGCTCGTCGGCGTCGGCCACCGAGAAGCTCACCTCGGGGTTCTGCGGGCGGAGCGCCTTGTACCTCGGATCGCTCGTGTCGAGCATCAGCGTGAAGGTCTCGCCGACCTTCATGTCGAGGTGCACGAGCGCCATGCCCGCCTCGTCGACGCGCGCGAGCTCGCGGCCGAGGTGCATGACCGGGATCCCCTGCCCTCCCGGCGCTTTCACCGCGATGACCGCGGTGCGCACGGTGCGCTTGCAGCTCGTGGTGTACTCCGGCGCGCGCGAGCCTCGGCGGAGCACGATCTTGAGCGCGCGGGTGCCGCCGCCGTAGTCGGCCGGGCACGCCACCGTCAGGTCGTAGCGCGAGCCGTCGGCCCCATCGAGCTTGAAGCGCGCGACGCCGGCGGCGTCGGTCTTCGCGAGCGCGGCGCCGCCGGTCCCCACCTCGGCCTCGCCGACGGGCTCGTCCGGATCGCCGTAGACCTTCACCGTGATCTCTTCGGGAGGCGGAGGGCCCGGCGCGTACATGGCGCCGTTGCAGCCTGCGGAGAGAATACCGACGATCGAAGCGGCGAAGCGTGCTCGACGAAGGAGCATGTGCCGGAACGAGTGCACGGCGCGAGCCACGGATGAATCGGAGTTTGCGTCGACGGTCCCGACGCGGCGCGTGTGAAAACACGGTTGTTTACGAGACGACATGCGGGCGATCCGGGCGAGCAAGGGGGGTGATCTGGATCGGTGTTTTCTTGCCCCACCGCGCCGCGCGATGCGCGCCGCACGAGGCGCGGGACACACGTCTCC
>JAHBWD010000103.1 GCA_019637175.1 Labilithrix sp.
ACTGCGCGGCGTGGCACGCGTGCAACTTCCAGAACGCCGCGACCGCGCTGCGCAAGTCGTTCCGCGATCACGCGGCCGCGCCGAGCGACGACAAGCTCGCGGCCGCGCGCACGGCCTGGCGCACCGCGATGGACGAGCAGTCGAAGATGGAGCTCTTCCAGTTCGGCCCGGTCGCGAGCACGTCGATCGACAAGTACCACGGCCGCGGCCTTCGAACGTTCGTCCATCCGTGGCCCGACGTGAATCGATGTCAGGTCGAGACGCAGATCGTGACGAAGGACTACCAGAAGGGCTGGGACCTCGTGTTCCCGAGCAGCCGCGGGCTCTTCGCGGTCGAGTACGCGCTCTTCCATCCCGGCAGCGACATCGCGTGCCTGCCGAACTCGACGGCCGCGCAGACGTGGGCGACGCTCACGCCGGAGCAGATCACGCAAGGAAAGAACGACTACGCCGTCGCGATCGTCGACAACGTCGTCGCGCTCTCGCTCGAGGTCAGCAACGTGTGGGCGGCCGGCGGCGAGAACTTCAAGGCGAAGCTGCTGGCGTTCGACGGCTACGGCAGCGAGCAAGAGACGCTGACGGTCGTCGCGTGGTCGCTGCTCTATCCCGAGCAGGAGGTCAAAGACATCAAGCTCGGGCCGCTCGCGGGGTTCCAGCCGGTCCCGCCGAACCCGGAGACGCCGTTCGCGCGCGTCGAGGTCGAGAACATGCGCACCAACCTGCGCGCGTTCCGCAGCATCTTCCAGGGCTGCGGCGAAGGCGGGCAGGGGATCGGCTTCGACGACTGGCTCGTCTCCGCCGGCCAGCAGCAGCTCGCGACCGACATCCTCGCGGCGCTCCAGACCGCGCAGACGGCGGCCGACGCGTTCCCCGCGTTCAGCCAGGCGACGCCCGAGCAGTTCGTGGACATGTACAACGCGGTCAAGCCGCTCAGCAACATCCTCAAGACGCAGTTCTTCGGATCAGCGAGCCCGCTGAACCTCAAGCTGCCCGCGAGCGCCGCGAGCGACACCGACTGATACGATGTCGACGGCGGTGAGCAGTCTCGACGATCTGGCGGAGCAGCGAGCGCCTTCGTCGAAGGCGCTTTCAGGAGCGGCGATCGCGCGCGCCGCGACGGCGCTCCTCCAGCCGATCGACGGCGCGTGGCTCGCGGCCTACCGCGTGCTCTTCGGCCTCGCGATGGCGGTGTCGATGGAGCGCTTCCTCGCCTACGGCTGGGTCGAGCAGCTCCTCGTCGCGCCGCGATTTCGCTTCCACTACTGGGGCTTCGCCTGGGTCGCGCCGCTGCCGCTCGCGTCGATGCGGCTGCTCTTCTGGGTGCTCGTCGCGCTCGCGCTCGCGGTGTCGGCGGGCCTCGCGTTCCGCGTGACGGCGCCGCTCCTCGCGGCGGGGCTCACGTACATCCAGCTCATCGACGTCTCGACGTACCTCAATCACTACTACCTCGCGGGGCTCGTCGCGTGGCTCTTCGCGGTTTCGCCCGCGAACCGCACGTGGTCGCTCGACGCGTGGATCCGCGGGCGCTTCTCGGAGAAGGCGCACGACGGTCGGATCGCGCGCGCGTGGCTCGTGCTCTTCCGGACGCAGATAGGTCTCGTCTACGTCTTCGCCGGTCTCGCGAAGGCGGGGAGCGACTGGCTCGTGCACGGGCAGCCGCTCGGCATCTGGCTCGGCGCGAGCACCGACGTGCCGATCCTGGGGCGCGCGTTCACGCTGCCCGGCGTGCCGCTCGCGATGAGCTGGTGCGGGTTCCTGTTCGACACCACCATCGTGCTCTGGCTCTCGTGGCGGCGCACGCGGCCGTGGGCGTACGTGGTCGTCGTGGTGTTCCACGCGCTCACGCGCATTCTCTTCGACATCGGGATGTTCCCGATCATCATGACGCTGTCGGCGCTCGTGTTCTTCTCGCCGAGCTGGCCGCGACGGTTCTTCTCGCCGAAAGCGCGCCGAGACGACGAAGAGCGCGCTCGGGCGCCCCGGCCGTCGATCGTGCAGCGCGTCGCGCTGGGGCTGGGCGCGCTCTACTGCCTCGCGCAGATCGCGATGCCGCTCCGCTGTCATCTCTACGGCGGCGACGTGTTGTGGCACGAGCAGGGGATGCGCTTCTCGTGGCGCGTGATGATCCGCGCGAAGGGAGGCGCCACGACCTTCGTCGTGCGGGTGAAGGACACGGGGAAGATCTTCCACGTGAGCCCGCGCGCGTACCTCAATCCGTTCCAGGAGAACGAGATGGCGGGGCAGGCGGATCTCGTGCTCCAGCTCGCGCATCACATCCGCGACGACTTCGCGCGACGCGGCTACGGCGACGTCGAGGTGCGCGTCGAGTCGAACGTCTCGCTCAACGGAAGGCGGGGGGCGCCCATGATCGATCCGGAGGTCGATCTCACGACCGTCCACGACGGGATCGGCAGGGCGAGCTGGATCCTCCCGGCGCCGGCCGATCCGCCGCCGCCCACGCGACCCGTACGTTGAGCATGCGCCCTCTCGTCGCCGGTCTCGCCGCGCTCGGTCTCGTGCTCGCCCCCCTCGTGGCGCATGCGCAGGAGCCTTCGAGCGATCCGCCCGCCGATCCGCCGCCGCCTCCGCGCGCGCCGCCCTCGCCCGACGAGGTCGTCGTCCCCGGCACGCCGGTGTCGCGCACCGCCGGCTCGGCGCACGTGATGAAGAAGGAGCAGCTCGAGCGCTACGAGTACGACGATCCCGGCGCGATCTTGCAGCAGGTGCCGGGCGTGTTCGTGCGCGGCGAAGACGGCATCGGTCTCCGGCCGAACATCTCGGTCCGCGGCGTGAACCCCGATCGGAGCAAGAAGCTCACGCTGATGGAGGACGGGATCCTCTTCGGGCCGGCGCCGTACTCCGCGCCCGCGGCTTACTACTTTCCGCTCATGACGCGCATGACGCAGGTGCGCGTGCTCAAGGGGCCTTCGGCGATCGCGTACGGGCCGCACACGGTGGGCGGCGCGATCGACTTCGTCTCGCGGCCCGTCCCGCGGCGCACCACCGGCGCCGTCGATCTCGCGACGGGCGAGTACGGCTACGGCAAGGTGCACGCGTACTTCGGATCGGGCGACGAGAAGATGGGCTTCTTGGTCGAGGGCGTGCACCTCGCCAACACGGGGTTCACCGAGCTCCCGAGCGGCGTGGACACGGGCTCGTCGCGCAACGACTGGCTGATCAAGGGCGCGTACACGCTCGATCCCGACGCGAAGACGAAGCACACGTTCCAGATCAAGCTCTCGTACGCCGACGAGGTCTCGAACGAGACGTACCTCGGTCAGAGCGACGAAGACTTTCGCGTCAACCCGCTGCGGCGCTATCCGGCGAGCGCGCGCGATCGGATGGAGAACCACCGCACGGGCGTCGTCGCGAGCCACACGCTCGAGGGGCCGTCTTCGTCGTATCGACTCAAGACGACGATCTATCGGTTCGACTACGCGCGCTCGTGGAACAAGCTCAATCGCATGGGCGCGGCCGGCGCGGCGGACGTGCTCGCGAACCCGAACGATCCTCAGTTCTCGGGCCGCAAGGCCGTGCTCGACGGCAGGGTCGACAGCGGCAACCCCGGCGACACGCTCTACATCGGACCGAACGATCGCCGCTTCGTGAGCGAGGGCATCCAGACGGTGCTCTCGACCGAGGCGTTCACCGGCCCGGTCGAGCACCGGATCGAGAGCGGCATCCGCTTCCACTACGACCGCATCGCGCGGCTCCATACCGAGAGCGGGTTCGTCATGTCGGGCGGGCAGCTCCTGCCGACCAACGAGCCCGTGCTCACGACGGCGCGCAACAGCGCGAGCACCCACGCGGTCGCCGTGCACCTCGTCGACGTCGTGAGCTGGCGCGCGCTGACCGTGACGCCCGGCGCGCGCGTCGAGCTCATCGGATCGCGCAGCGAAGACTACCTCGCGCAGAAGAACGCCGACGGCCTCGTCGCGGCGGTGATGCCGGGCGTCGGCGTGTTCTACGAGCTGTTGCCCGGCTTCGGCGCGCTCGCCGGCGTGCACCGCGGCTTCAGCCCGCCTCCGCCCGGGGCCGACAACCGGACGAAGCCGGAGTACAGCGTGAACTACGAGGCCGGCGCGCGTTACGCGCGCGGCGCGGCGCGCGCGGAGCTCATCGGCTTCTTCAACGACTACTCGAACCTCACCGACGTGTGCACGCTCGCGAGCGGGTGCTTGACCACGAACCTCGATCGCCAGTTCGACGCAGGCGCGGCGCAGGTCTACGGCCTCGAGGCGTACGCCGCGCACGAGCCGCGTCTCGGGCCGTTCCGCTTCCCCGTCAGCGCGTCGTACACGCTCACGCACGGCGAGTTCAGGAGCAGCTTCGAATCCGCCGATCCGATCTACGGCGCGGTGCGCGCGGGCTACTCGGTCCCGTACATTCCGCTCCATCAGCTCAACGTGACGCTCGCGATGGAGCACCGCCGCTTCGGCCTCAACGCGGCGACGACGTACGTCGCGCCGATGCGCGAGCAGGCGGGCGACGAGCCGATCGCGCAGGCGGTCGCGACCGACGAGCAGATCTGGGTCGACCTCGGCGCGTACGTGAACGTCGCGCGCTGGCTCAAGGTCTACACGAACGTCCGCAACGTCTCGGGCGCCGAGTACATCATCGGCCGCAGGCCGTACGGCGCGCGGCCGAACCCGCCCCGCTGGTTCCAGATCGGCCTCAAGGCGCACTTCTGAGCGGCGCCGGCGGGGGGCTGTCGGGAAAGGGCGACACACTTATTGAAAGTGATCGTCATTTTCATTATCATCAGTCCCTCAAGCCTGGAGAAGCCCTCATGCGGAACGCCCTGATCTCGCTCGCCCTCGTCGGCTCCGTCATCGCCTGCGGATCCGACACCGCCGATCCGCCGACGGGGACGACGGGCGATGCGCTGGCCAACGCCGGTCCCGTCGCAGCGCAGTACGCGACCAACGTGCACGCCAACTACGTCGAGGCGCTCGCGAAGGCCAAGGCCTTGCAGATCGCGATCGACGCGTTCGTCGCGGCGCCTTCGCCGGCCACGCACGAAGCGGCGAAGGCGGCGTGGATCGCCGCGCGCGCGCCGTACTCGCCGAGCGAGGTCTACCGCTTCTACGGCGGACCGATCGACGACGAGAAGACCGGGCCCGAAGGCGCGATCAACGCGTGGCCGCTCGACGAGAACTTCATCGACTACACCGTCGACGACGACGGCGCGGGGATCGTCAACCACCCCGAGCTCGTCGCGCAGATCACGGAAGACGCGATCCGCGGCGAGAACGAGAAGGGCGGCGAGAAGAACATCTCCTCCGGCTACCACGCGATCGAGTTCTTGCTCTGGGGGCAAGACACCGATCCGCCGAGCATGAAGACGGCGGGCAAGCGCCCGCACACCGACTTCGTCGTCGGCGCCGGCGCGACGGCGAAGAACCAGGAGCGTCGCGGGCAGTACCTCAAGGTCGTCGCGGCGATGCTCGTCGCCGATCTCGAGAGCCTCGTCGACGCGTGGGCGCCGGGCAAAGACAACTACGCGAAGACCTTCGTCGCGGATCCCAAGGACGCCGTCACGAAGATGCTCGTCGGGATCGGATCGATGGCGAACGCCGAGCTGTCGGGCGAGCGCATGACCGTCGCGTTCAAGAACCGCGATCAGGAGGACGAGCACTCCTGCTTCAGCGACACGACCAACGACGACATCGAGGGCAACGCGAAGGGCATCGAGAACGTCTACCTCGGCAAGTACGGCGCGAGCGACGGCCAAGGCCTCGAGGATCTCGTCAAGGCGGTCGACCCCGCGCTCGACGCCGAGATGAAGAAGGCGATCGCCGACGCGAACGCCGCGCTCGCGAAGATGAAGCAGGCGCCGTTCGACTATTCGATCTCGCAGCCCGACGGCAGCCCCGAGCGTGACGCCGTCCTCGCCGTCATCAAGGCCGTGAAGGCCGAGGCCGAGCTCATCGTGCGCATCGGCGCCAAGCTCGGCGTGACCTTCGAGCTCGAGGAGCCGAGCGAGCAGCTCTGAGCGATGCGCATCGTGTCGTCGACCGCGCTCGGCTTCGCCGTCCTCGCCGCGTGCGCCGGCGCGGGCGGCGAGCCCGACGACGCGCGCGACGACGATCCGCGATCGGGCGGCGACACGACGGTCTTCGACGAGACGCGGCAGGCGTTCGCGCAGCCCGCGGCGAACCTGAAGGGCGAGCGGCGCGACACCTTCTTCGTCGGCAACGCCATCTTCAACCGGGGCTGGGTGACCGCCCCCGCGTCGGTCGCGGACTTCGACGGCCTCGGCCCGCTGTTCAACGCGTCGAGCTGCTCGGGGTGTCACTTCAAAGACGGGCGCGGGCGACCTCCGACCGAGCCGGGCGAGGCGTTCCTCTCGATGCTGCTGCGCCTCGGCGTTCCGGGGCGCGGGCCTCACGGCGAGCCGCTCGACGAGCCGTCGTACGGCGGACAGCTCCAGGGCCAGGCGACGCTCGGCGTGCCGCCCGAGGGCGCGGCGAAGGTGAGCTACGACGAGCAGCCGGGCGCGTTCGCCGACGGCGCGCCCTATTCGCTCCGCAAGCCGACGTACACGATCGAGTCGCTCGGCTATGGGCCGCTCGCGCGCGGCACGATGATCTCTCCACGCGTCGCGCCGTTCATGATGGGGCTCGGCCTCCTCGAGGGGATCCCCGAAGAGGCGATCGTCTCGCGCGCCGATCCCGACGATCGCGACGGCGACGGGATCTCGGGGCGGCCCAACCGGGTGTGGGACGTGGAGAAGCAGACGACGGCGCTCGGCCGGTTCGGCTGGAAGGCGAACCAGCCGACGCTCTCGCAGCAGAACCTCGCCGCGTTCGTCGGCGACATCGGGATCACGTCGGCGCTCTTCCCCGACGAGGCTTGCACCGCGGTCCAGACGGCGTGCGCCGCCGCGCTGACGGGTCCGACGCCGCAGCTCCGCCCGAGCCTCGGCGACGATCTCACGTTCTACACGCGCGTCCTCGGCGTTCCCGCGCGACGTCGCGCCGGCGAAGCGACGGTGCGCGCGGGCCGCCGCCTCTTCGAGCAGGTGGGGTGCGCGTCGTGTCATGTGCCCATGATGCAGACCGGCGTCGTCGACGGGTTCCCCGAGCTGTCGAACCAGACGATCCGTCCGTACACCGATCTGCTCCTCCACGACATGGGCGAGGCGCTCTCCGACGGACGCCCCGACTTCGAGGCGAGCGCGACAGAGTGGCGGACGCCGCCGCTCTGGGGCATCGGCCTCGTCGAGATCGTGAATCGACACGCGCTCTTCCTCCACGACGGGCGCGCGCGCGGGCTCGCCGAAGCGATCCTGTGGCACGGCGGCGAAGCCACGCGCGCGCGCGAAGCGTTCCGGACGATGCCGAAAGACGATCGCGACTCGCTCCTCGCGTTCTTGGGGTCGCTGTGAGCGCGCTCACCCGCAGGCAGTGGCTCGTCGGGAGCGCGATCGCCTCGGTCGCCGGGATCGGCGGCGCGCTCGCTGCGTGCTCGCGCGCGACGCCCGCGGGGCCGAGCCGCGAAGAGATCCTCCGCGACGTCGTGAACATCGTGATCGTCCCGTCGTACGTCGAGGCGTCGGTCACGGCGGCGGCGCTCGCCGGCGCCGCCGAGCGGCTCACGCCCGACGTCGCGTCGCTGACCGCGGCGCGCGAAGCGTGGCGCGCGGCGCGCGGCGCGTGGAAGATCACCGACGCGTTCCTCCTTGGTCCGGCCGACGATCTCGCGGTGACCGGCGGCGCGATCGACAGCGGACCGCCCGACGTCGCGAAGATCGAGGCGCTCGTCGTGGGCGCGAGCGTGATCGACGACGCCGCGGTGGGATCGCTCGGCGGCAATCAGCGCGGCTTCGCCGGCCTCGAGGCGCTCTTGTTCGATCCGTCGAAGACCGACGAGGCGGTCGCCGTCGCCTTCGCAGGCGATCGACGGCGCGCGCTCGCCGCCGCGATCGCGCGCGATCTCCGGCGCAAGATCGACGCCGTGCGCGACGCGTGGCTCCCCGAGAAGGGCAACTTCGCCGCGGAGCTCGCCAAGGCGGGGCGGGGGAGCACGCGGTACGCGACCGAGCGTCAGGGCATCGACGCGATCGTGAACGCGATCGCCGGCGCCGCCGAGGTGCTCGTCGCGCTCCGCCTCGCGAAGCCGCTCGGCCTCGACGTCACGCCGCAGGCGCCGCACCCCGAGCTCGTCGAGTCGCCGCTCTCCGACGCTTCGCTCGCCGACATCCTCGCCGTCGTCGACGGGATCGAGAGGATCTACCTCGGAGGGCGCGGCAGCGAGCGCGGCGCGCCGCTCGGCGACGCCGTGCACGAGCTTCGGCCCGACGGCGACGATCGCCTGAGGCAGGAGCTCACGCGCGCGAAGAACGCGGTCGCGCTCGTTCCGCCGCCGCTCCGCGAGGCCGTCTCGGCGCATCGCGACGCCGCGATCGCCGCGCACGCCGCCGTGCGCGAGATCAAGCGGAGCATCGTGACCGACGTCGCGGGCGCGCTCGGGACGACGATCGGCTTCAGCGTCACAGACGGAGACTGATCGTGCCGCGCGTCGTCGAGCTCGCTTCGAGGCTCTCTTCGCACTTGCGCCACTTGCGTCGCGGGCTCGAACGCGACGTCGACGTCGCTTCGCTCGCGGCTTTTCGGATCCTCTTCGGCGGCCTCCTCTTCGTCGCCGTCGTGCGAACGTGGGTGAAGGGGACCATCTTCGACGCGTTCGTCGCGCCGAAGTTCTTCTTCACGTACTGGGGCCTCGCGTGGCTGAGGCCGCTGCCTGGCGAAGGGATGTACGTCGTCTACGCGGTGATGGGGATCGCCGCGCTGGCGTTCGCCGCCGGGATCTTCTACCGCGCGAGCGCGATCGCGCTCTTCACGCTCTTCACGTACGCGCACCTCTGCGACGTGACGAACTACCTGAATCACTACTATCTCGTCAGCCTCCTCTTGCTCTTGTCGTGCTTTCTGCCGCTCCACGCGGCGTTCTCGATCGACGCGCGCCTCCGGCCCGCCGCGCGAAGATCGACGGTGCCGGCGTGGATGCTCTGGCTCCTCCGCTTCCAGATCGGCGTCGTCTATTTCTTCGGCGGCGTCGCCAAGCTGAAGGCCGACTGGCTCCTCAGGGCCATGCCGCTCAAGATCTGGCTCCTCGCGGCGGGCGACTTTCCGTTGCTCGCGCCGCTCTTTCGCCTGCCCGCGACGCCGTACGTGATGAGCTGGCTCGGCGCGGCGTTCGATCTCTCGGCCGCGTTCCTCCTCGCGACGCGGCGCACGCGACCGTACGCGTACGCCGTCGTCTGCGTCTTCCACGTCGTCACGGCGCGCCTGTTCCAGATCGGCATGTTCCCCTGGATCATGATCGCGTCGTCGCTGGTCTTCTTCGATCCGTCGTGGCCGCGGAGGATCCTCGCGCGCCTTCGCGGGCGCGCGTTCGCCCTGCCGGCGCCTTCGCGTGCGCCGCTCGGGAGGGCGCCGCGCGTCGCCCTCGCGTACGTCGTCGTGCAGCTGCTCCTGCCGCTGCGGCACGTCGTGTATCCCGGCAACGTGTTGTGGACCGAAGAAGGCTACCGCTTCGCGTGGAACGTCATGCTCGTCGAGAAGACGGGCTCGGCCGAGATCACGCTGCGGGATCCGGTCACCGGCGCCTCGCGTCAGCCGCGCGTGCGCGACACGCTCACGCCGCTCCAGGTGAAGATGATGGCGACGCAGCCCGACATGATCCTCGCGTTCGCCCGCCACCTCGCCGACGAGGCCGAGCGCCGCGGAGAAGCTCGGCCGATGGTCTTCGCCGACGTGGTCGTCGTGATGGGAGGGCGGCCGCCCGCGCGCCTCGTCGATCCCGCGGTGGATCTCGCGCGCGAGCGCGAAGGGCTCGGCGCGAAGCGGTGGCTCCTGCCCGCGCCGCCTTGACGCGCCTTGCGCGGAGACGATCGGTCAAGTAACGTATCGACCATGGGCCGCACCAGCGACGCTCGCGAGCGCCTCGTCCAGGCGGCGATCGACCTCGTCTGGTCGTCGAGCTACGGCGACGTCGGCGTCGACGCGATCTGCGAGGCGGCGGGCGTGAAGAAGGGGAGCTTCTACCATTTCTTCCCTACGAAGGACGATCTCGTGGTCGCCGCGCTCGACGCGCACTTCGAGGCGCGCCGCCCGTTCCTCGACGCGATCTTCTCGCCCGCGCTCCCGCCCCTCGAGCGGCTGCGCCGCTACTTCGACTATCCGTTCGAGCGGCAAGAGGCGGTGCGCGAGCGCCACGGGCGCGTCCTCGGGTGCTTCCACAATTCGCTCGGAACCGAGTGCATCCAGCGGAATCCCGCCGTCGCGGCGAAGGTTCAAGAGGTGCTCGCGACGTACGTGCGCTACATCGAGAGCGCCGTCCGCGACGCCGTCGCGGAAGGCGAGCTGCCGCGCGAGGCCGATCCCGCGGCGCTCGCGAAGGCCGTGTTCGCGTACGTCCAGGGCACGCTCGCGCAGGCGCGGATCAACGACGATCTCGGCTCGCTCCGGCGGATCCCCGGGGTCGCGTTCGCCCTCCTCGGCATCGCGCCGCCCGCGGGCCCCGCGCGGAAGAAAACGCCTCGGGGCGCGCAACGCGGCAAGCCCGCGCGCATCGGATAGTCCGCGAGGCGCTCCTCGCACGCCGGCGTTCGTTCGACGAATTCTTTACTAGACGGTCAACTTCGGAGCCCCCATGTGGATCGTTCGCCTCGCGCTGCGCCGCCCGTACACCTTCGTCGTGATGGCGCTGCTCCTCGTCGTCTCCGGCGTCTACGTCATCCGGAAGACGCCGACGGACATCCTGCCGAACGTCGACATCCCCGTGATCAGCGTCGTGTGGACGTACTCGGGTCTGCCGGCGCAGCAGATGGAGCAGCAGATCACCCAGTTCAGCGAGTACTCGCTCGCGGGCAACGTGAGCGACATCAAGGCGCTCCAGAGCGAGAGCTTCGACGGCGTCTCCGTCATCCGGATGTACCTGCACCCCGGCGCCGACGTGGCGTCGGCGATGGCGCAGGTCACGGCGGCGTCGCAGACGATCATCCGGCGCATGCCGCCCGGCGTGATCCCGCCTCTCATCCTCCGTTACACCGCGTCGAGCGTCCCGATCGTGCAGCTCGCGTTCTCGAGCGACACGCTGGCCGAGGCGGAGATCTACGACCACGTGAACCAGCGCGTCCGAACGATGCTGAGCGTCGTCCAGGGGACGCGCTTCCCGCTTCCGAGCGGCGGCAAGATGCGGCAGATCGCGGTCGATCTCGATCCCGCCGCGCTCCGCGCGCACGGGATCACCCCGAACGACGTGAACCTCGCGATCTCGGCGCAGAACCTCACGCTGCCGACCGGGAGCGCGAAGCTCGGCGAGCGCGAGTACCGCGTCACCTTGAACAGCAGCCCCGAGGCGATCGCCGCGCTCAACGACATCCCGCTCAAGTCGGCCACGGGGCGCCAGCTCTACGTCAAGGACGTCGCCCACGTTCACGACGGCTTCGCGGTGCAGACGAACATCGCGCGGCGCGACGGCAAGCGCTCCGTCGTCCTCAGCGTCATGAAGACGGGCGACGCGTCGACGACCGACGTCGCGTCGCGCGTCAAGGCGCTCGTCCCGACGATCAAGGCGGCCGCGCCCCCCGGCCTCGAGGTGCAGCTCCTCTCCGATCAGTCGACGTTCGTGACGCGCGCGATCGACGGGCTCGTCGTCGAGGGGCTCATCGCGGCGTGCCTCACGGCGGCGATGATCCTGCTCTTCCTGGGGAGCCTGCGGAGCACGCTCATCGTCGCGATCAGCATTCCTCTCTCGGTCATCGCCGCGCTGCTCTGCATGCGCGCGCTCGGCGCGACGATCAACGTGATGACGCTCGGCGGCCTGTCGCTCGCGGTCGGCATCCTCGTCGACGACGCCACCGTCGAGATCGAGAACATCCACCGCAACCTCGCGCAGGGAAAGCCGCTCACGCGCGCGATCCTCGACGGCGCGCAGCAGATCGCGGTGCCTGCGTTCGTGGCGTCGCTCTGCATCAGCATCGTGTTCGTGTCGGTCGTGTTCCTCGAGGGGCCGGCGAAGTTCATCTTCCTTCCGATGGGCATGGCCGTCGCGTTCTCGGTCATGGCGTCGTACCTCCTGTCGCGCACGCTGATCCCGACGCTCGTCAAGTACCTCCTTCGAGGCGAGATCGAGGGTCACGCTTCGCGCGGGGCGATCGCGCGGGTGCACGCGACGTTCAACCGGGGCTTCGAGGCGCTGCGCGTGCGCTACGTCGATCTCCTCGCGTGGGCCCTCGCGCGGCGCAAGACGGTGTTCGTCGCGTTCGGCGTCGCCGTCGCCGCGGCGGGCGCGCTCGTGCCGTTCGTCGGCCGCGACTTCTTCCCGACGGTCGACGCCGGTCAGGTGCGTCTCCACGTCACCGCGCCGCCCGGCACGCGCATCGAGGAGACCGAGCGGTGGTTCAGCCGCGTCGAAGACGAGGTTCGCGCGGTCGTGCCCGCCGAGGATCGCGAGAGCATCCTCGACTTCATCGGCATGCCGGGCGGCTACAACCTGTCGATCACCGACAGCAGCAACGTCAGCTCGGCCGACGGCGAGGTGCTCATCACGCTCGCGCGCGATCGAAGGCAGTCGACGCAGAGCGTCGTCCGCGCCCTCCGCGAACGGCTCCCGAAGGCGTTCCCCGAGCTGACGTTCTACTTCCAGCCCGCGGACATCGTGACGCAGATCCTGAACTTCGGGTTGCCTTCGCCGATCGACGTGCAGATCTCCGGCGCGCGGCGCGACGCGACGCTCGCGGCGGCGAAGGATCTCGAGGGCCAGCTCCGCCGCGTGCCCGGCGCGGTCGACGTGCACCTGCACCAGGTCGTGAGCGCGCCGAGGCTCCACGTCGACGTCGATCGCCTGCGCGCGAGCGAGGCCGGGCTCACCGAGCGCGACGTCGCGTCGAACCTGCTCTTGCTCGTGTCGTCGTCGAGCCAGGTCAACCCGACGTTCTGGACCGACGGCACCACCGGCAACGCGTATCCGGTCGCGCTCCAGGTCCCGGAGTATCGCGTCAGCTCCATCGACGCGCTCGGCGCGCTCTCGCTCGCGACCGCGAGCGGCGATCAGAAGCTGCTCGTCGATCTCGCGGGCATCCAGCGGCGGACGACGCCGGTCTTCGTGAGCCACACGAACATCCAGCCGACGTACAACGTGCGCGCCGACGTGCAAGACGTCGATCTCGGCAAGGTCACCGCCGATCTCCAGCGCATCGTCGAGGCCACGCGCGCCAAGCTCCCGCCCGGCGCGACGATCGCGATCCGCGGGCAGGCCGACAGCATGCAGCAGGGCTTCGCGAGCCTGGGGCTCGGCCTGCTGCTCGCCGCGCTGCTCGTGTACGCGCTCATGGTCGTCAACTTCCAGTCGTGGACGCTGCCCTTCATCATCCTCACCGCGCTCCCGGGCGCGGGCGTGGGCATCGTGTTCACGCTCTTCGCGACGCAGACGACGTTCAGCATTCCTTCGCTGATGGGCGCGGTGATGAGCATCGGCGTCGCGACCGCCAACTCGATCCTCGTGGTCACCTTCGCGAACGAGCAGCGCGAGCGCGGCCTCGGCGCGATCGAGGCGGCGCTCGAGGCGGGGAGGGTCCGCTTGCGCCCCGTGCTCATGACCGCGCTCGCGATGCTCATCGGCATGCTGCCGACCTCGCTCGGCCTCGGCGAGGGTGGCGAGCAGAACGCGGCGCTCGGGCGGGCGGTCATCGGCGGGCTCGTCGGCGCGACCGCCGCCACGCTCGTCTTCGTCCCCGTCGTCTACAGCGTGATCGCGTTCAAGCACCGCGCGAAGCAGACGGATCCCGACCTCGTCGAGGTCACCTCGAACAACCCCGTCGTGGAGCCCGCGGAGGCCGCATGAAAATCGGAACGGGTCACTCGGCGATCGCGATCGGCGCGATCGTCCTCGGCGCCGCGGTGATCGTCGGCGTCGCGCCGCGCATGAAGCAGCGCGAGGCGCTCGCGCGCGCGCAGGCCGAGCTCGCGGGGCCGAAGCGCGTACGCGTCGCGAGCGCGCGCCCGGGCGAGCCGACCGTCGAGATCACGCTCCCCGCGACGTCGGCGCCGTTCCGATCGTCGGCGCTCTACGCGAAGGCGACCGGCTACGTGCGCAAGAACCACGTCGACGTGGGCGATCGCGTCGCGGCGGGGCAGCTCCTCGCCGAGATCGACGCGCGCGAGGCGGGCGATGAAGTGCGGCTCGCGCGCGCGCGGCTCGAGGAGGCGGAGGCGAACGTCGGCATCGCGAAGACGACGGCGGATCGGATGAGCCGCCTCGCGGAGACGGGCGTCGCGTCCGCGCAGCAGGGCGACGACACGCGCGCGCTCGCGAACAGCGCCGTCGCGGCCGTCGCGATGCGCAAGGCCGAGCTCCAGCGCCTCGAGGTGCTCGCGGGCTATCAGCGCGTCGTGGCGCCGTTCGACGGCGTCATCACGCGGCGCGGGACGGATCCCGGCGCGCTCGTCGGCGCGCAGGGCGCGGGCGGCGCGGCCATGTTCGAGATCGCCGACGCCGCGATGCTCCGCGTCGTCATCGACGTCCCCGATGCGTACGCGGCGGACGTGAAGCCCGACGTGCAAGCGCAGGTCTTCTCTCCGCGCGCGCCCGCGTCGAAGGTGGCGGGCAAGGTCGTGCGCACGAGCGGCGTCCTCGAGCAGTCGTCGCGGACGCTCCGCGCCGAGGTCCACGTGCGCGGCGACGGTCCGATCCTCCCCGGGTCGTTCGTCTACGTGAAGCTCATCGTGCCGCGCGCCGCTGCGGCGCCGCTCGTCCCCGCGAGCGCGCTCATCGTGCGCAAGGAGGGCACGCTCGTCGCCCGCGTCGAGAGCGGCAAGGTGCGGCTCGTGCCCGTCACCGTCGGGCGCGATCTCGGCAAGGAGGTCGAGGTGCTCGAAGGCGTCGCGGCTGGCGATCCCGTGGTCGTCAACGCGGGTGACGATCTCGAGAGCGGGCAGGCGGTCGAGATCGTCGCGCCGGCGAAGACGTAGGTCGGGAGCGGCCGAACGCTTGCGACCACGCTTCCGCCGCGACGAGGGAAGACGAACGTCGTCGCAGACACCGCGAGAGGGCTTGACGGCGCCTTCTTCCGGGCGCAAATGGCACGGCGTGCGCTCCCTCACGCTCGCGCGCTCGCTCGCGATGGCCGCGCTCATTGGCTGCGGCGGCGAGTCGACGCCCGTCGGCGCGACGGCGCCGTCCGGCGACGAAGACGCCGGCGCGCGGGCTCCGACGCCGGCGGCGGATGCCGCCCCGGGCGACGACGCCGGCGATGACGGCGGCGGCGATCCTGCTCGCGATCCGAACGCCGACGGCCCGTTCGCGTACGCAGAGAAGGACGCGCAGATGACGGTCGCGGCGACGAGCGACACCGTCGCGGTCCACGCGGCGTACCCGTCCGGCGCGGGACCGTTCCCGCTCGTTCTCCTGGCCCACGGCTTCCAGCTTCCGCCGGAGCAGTACTACGGCTACCTGAAGCGCCTCGCGTCGTTCGGCTACGTCGCGATGACGGTCGACTTTCCGACGTCGCTCGGCGGCAACGACAACCCGCGGCAGGCGAAGGCGATCATCGCGGCGATCGATTGGGCGAAGACGGATCCGTCGTTCGGATCCTCCGTCGACACGAGCGCGGTGGGCACGACCGGCCACTCGCTCGGCGGCAAGCTGGCGCTCCTGGCGGCGACGATGGACGCGCGCATCAAGGCGGTCATCGCGCTCGATCCCGTCGACGGCGGCGGTCCGACCGGCTGCGCGGCGCCCGCGTGCGTCAACGTCGCGGCGCTCATGCCCTCGCTCGCGATCCCCACCGCGTTCCTCGGGGAGACGACGGACGCGACGGGCTCGCTCCAGGCCTGCGCGCCCGCAGCGTCGAACTACACGACGTTCTACGCGAAGGCGCAGACGCCGAGCCTGCAGGTGACGCTCACGGGCGCGAACCACATGAGCTTCCTCGACGACGTGAGCACGTGCGGGCTCACGTGCGCCTTCTGCAACCCCGCGACGGCGCCGAACGCGCAGATCACCGCGACCGCGAGGGCGTTCATGACCGCGTTCTTCGAGCGCCATCTCCGCAGCAAAGGCGCGTACGACGCTCACCTCACGGGCCCGACGGCGCAGGCTCGCTACGTGACGACCGGGCAGGCCGTCATCATCTTCAAGTAGCTTCAAGTAGCGCGCGACGTTCGGTCGCGACGCGCGCCGAACGCCTCGGTCCAGGCGTCGCTCGGCACGAGCGAGATCAGGAGCGCGACGAACGTCGCGGCGGAGAACGCGAAGTAGACCCCGATGGGGACGGCGCCGGCGATGAAGAGCGCGCCCGCGGCGGGGAAACCGACGAGCGAGACGGCGCCCGTGATGCGAAGCGCGCGATCGGCGAATCGATCCGCGGGAGCGGCCGGGGCCGGCGAAGCGCGCAGGCGTGGGAGCGGCGGCGAATCCTCGCGGCTGCCGCGGCGGAAGACGCCGGAGGCGCGATGGTTGTCGTGACTCCGGTCGGCGAGCGCGACCTCTCTCGAACGCGTGGCGGCCATCGGTCTCTCCCGGTAAATCGATAATGAAAGTCGTTTTCAATATGGACCCGAGACGATGACTCGTCAAGCGCTCACGGCGCGGCGACGGCGCGGCGGCACGCGTCGTCGTCGGCGCGTCGCGCGAGCCACGCGACGAGGCAGCGCTCGCCGTCGCTCCCGGACGGGAGGCGCGCGCCGCCGGCGTGCTGCTCGGCGCCGGTCGCCTTGCGCACGAGCGTGAGCTCGCCGGCGGTCGCCGCGCCGGAGGCGACCCGCGCGACGATTTCCGGCTCGAGGCTCACCGTGGCGTCGTAGTCGGCGGCGATCTCGGCGGGCGTCGTCGCGGGCGAATCCGGGCGGTGCGCAGCGTCGAGTCGCGCGCCGAAGACGCCGTAGAGGCGGTAGCTCCGGTAGATCGATCCGTGGCAGTCGAGCGATCCACAGCGATCGACGAGGAGGGGCGCGACGCTCGCGAACGCGGCGCGGTCGGGGGCCTCGGCCGAGATCCGCGCCGGACCGTCGTAGACCGCGCACGCGGCGACGAGCGCGGCGATCGCGGAGGCGAGGGCGAGGATGCGCGTCACGCGCGTCACGGGCGCGCCTCGAGGTAGACCGCCGGCACGTGGAGCGTGTCGCCCGCGCCGCGATGACACGCGCTGCAGCTCCCTTCGCGCGGGATCTCGCTGCGCATCACGCGCGCGCGTCCCGCGCGCCGGATCTCGACGCGCAGCGGGAACGCCGGGTCGAACGCGCCGCGCGCGAGGTGGAAGTTGCCGGTGTCGTTGGTGCGCGCGATCGCCTCGCGCCCGCGCGCGTCGCGCACGACCACCTCGACGCCGTCGGCAGGGCTCCCTTCGCCCTCGCGGAGATGGATCGTCCCGCCGACCGAGAGCTCGAGCGCCGCGGGGCCCGCGCCGCCGTGACACACGAGGCACGGCTGATCGGCCCGGTGGCGCGGGCCCACGGCGACGGCGGGATCCTCCGGGCCGAGGGCGGCGACCGCGCCGTCGTGGACGGGATCGACGCACCCGACACACGCCATGCAGGTGGCGAACACGAGCGC
>JAHBWD010000104.1 GCA_019637175.1 Labilithrix sp.
CGCGGCGACGAGCGCCTCCGCGAGCTCGCGGCTCATGGTCTCGAAGCGCACCTCGGAGGCCTTCATGGTCACGCGCGGGAGGCGGACCCCCGCGAGGCGCTGACGCCAGGTCGTCTTCGCGCCGTACTCTTGCCACCCGCCGTCCTCGGCGTTGTCGCACGCCTTGGCGAAGGCGGCCTTCAGCGCCTCGTCGTCCGGGTACGGCAGCGCCTTCTTCTCGTGGGTCGCGTTGACGACGAGCGTCTTCCGCCGGGCGCTGATCTCGAGATACCTCGTCTCCCCCCGAAACGTGCCTCGAAACCGAGCACTGGCACGAAAGGCCATGGGGAATGGATACCACCCCACCCGCCCCCGAGGGTCAGGTCACATACTGCTTCACGAGCGCCTTCGCTTCGGCCGGGTGAGCCTTGCATTCGAGGAGCGCCGACAAGATCAGCGGCGCGACGATCGTCGCGTCCGACTCGATGACGAACATCGGCGTGTCCTCGGTGAGCTTGTCCCACGTGATCTTCTCGTTCGGGGTCGCGCCCGAGTACGAGCCGTACGACGTCGTGGAGTCCGAGATCTGGCAGAAGTAGGCCCACGGCTTCACGGGCTGCTCGAGGTCGTACTTGATCGACGGCACGACGCAGATCGGGAAGTCTCCGGCGATGCCTCCGCCGATCTGGAAGAAGCCGACGCCTGCGCCCGTCGAGAGCTCGCGGTACTGATCGTAGAAGGCCGCCATGTACTCGACGCCGGACTTCACGATGCCGGCGCCCTGCTCGCCGAGCTTCACGTAGGAGGCGAAGATGTTGCCGAACGTCGAGTCTTCGTAGCCGGGGACGACGATCGGCAGCTTCGCCTGCGCCGCGGCGAGCAGCCAACACTCGTCGGCGGGCCCCTGGTGCAGGCTGGTGGGGACGGCCTGCACCAGCTCGTAGAAGTACTCGTGCCAGAATCGTCGCTCGTTCTCGTCGCTCGCGCGCTTCCACATCGGCACGATGAACTTCTCGACGGCGCGGAAGGCCTCGTCTTCCGGGATGCTCGTGTCGGTCACGCGCCGCTTGCGCTCGTTCAGGATCCGCGTGTCGTCCTTCTTCGTGAAGTAACGGTAGTCGGGGAAGTCGTCGTAGCTTTCGTGCGCCACGAGGCGAAAGAGCGACTCCTCGAGGTTCGCGCCGGTGACGGAGAGCCCGTGGATCAGGCCCGCGCGGATCGCGGGCGCGAGGGTGATGCCGAGCTGCGCCGACGACATGGCGCCGGCGACGGCCCAGAACATCCGGCCTCCGGCCTCGATGTGGCGGACGTACGCGAGGAGCGCGTCGCGCGTCGCGCGGGCGTTGAAGTTCTTGAAGTTCCGGAGAACGAGCTCGAGGGTGGGGACGGGGGTCATCGCTTCGGAGCGCCGCCGCGCGGCGTGGCACGACTTACTCGATTCATGCCACGATGGGTAGCACGAATCTCATAAATCGTGACACTGCGGCGGGGCGCGTCCGCCCGATCACCTCACGCCGGCGCAGCGGCTCGGGTAGACCCAGACGTTCGTCTCGGTCGTGACGAAGACCGTCGTGTCGCCGGGGCCGCCGAAGGCGATGCCCGTCGGGCGTTCGGTCGGGAACGAGAGCGTCCCGAGCTTCACCTTCGTCGGGCTGAAGACCTCGACGCGCCCCGAGCTGGCACCGTTGGCGGCCGCTTCGGCGACCCAGAGGTTGCCGCCGACGTCGATCGCGATCCCGTCCGGCGTGTCGGCGAGATCCGCCGCCGCGAGGAACGGCGTGCCCGGAGGCGTGATCGTTCCTCCCGCCGCGACCGTGAAGACGAGGACGCCCTTGGTCGTCTGCGGGTTCTCGGCCGCGAGCGGGCCCAGGCCGACGTAGAGCTGCGTTCCGTCTCGCGACAGCGCGATCCCGTTGGGTCGAGCGAGGTTGCCCTGAACGAGCGCCACGCCGCCGTCGGGGGCCACGCGGTAGAGGCCCGTCGCGACCGCGGGGTTCGTCTGGTACTGCGGATCGGTGAAGAAGATCGTGCCGTTCTCCGTGACGACGAGATCGTTGGGGTTCGTCGCGGGGGCGGCGACGATCGTCGGCCCGGCGTCGCCGTTGGGGCGCGTCTGCCAGATCGAGCCGCTGCCGGCGCCGTTGTTGTTGTTGGCGACCGCCGTGTAGATCATGTTGTTCCGGAACGCGTTGCCGATGGGGAGCTCACCCTGACCGACGGGGCCGGGCCGGACGGTGGTGGCGGCGCCGCCGTCGATCGCGACGCGCAGGACGCGAGGCGGGTCGGACGTGATCTGCGTGAAGACGAGCGAGCCTCCGCCGTCGGCCTCGACCCACTGCGGGCCGTCGAGGAACGACGTCGCGACGATGAACGGGTAGTTGATGCCGAGCGGCCGGAGGCCCGCTTCGGGGTTCGCGCCGCCGTCCGGCGTGCCGCCGTCGGCGGTGAGCGGGTTGCCGACGCACGTCACCGCGGCGTCCGCGGCGTCCGTGCTGCCGTCGGTCGAGCCGTCGGGATCAGGCCCGGGGCCGGTGTCGCCCTGCGGTGAGCCGTCGGCCCCGGGGCCGGGGCCGGGGCCCGTGCCCGAGTCTTCGTCTGCGGCCGGATCGGTCGGATCGCTCGAGCACGCGTAGGCGCAACACAACATGAGGGCGACGGAAGCGGCGGCGGCGTAACGATGGGATCGCATGAAGAAGGTCTCCTCGGTGTCCGCCGAGCATGGCGTGCGCGGCAAATATCCCCGATGCTATCACGGGGCTTCGGCCTTCTGCCACGCGCACCGATCCGCTCGACGGCGAGGGCGTTCAGTCTTCGTGGTGCGCGTATTTCTTCGGCTCGAAGTCGCGCCAGACCATCGCCACGCGCCGATCTCCGAAGGGGAGCGACGCCTCCACGCGGAGGCGCTCGCCCGGCTTCATCCACCCGGCCGTCGCGACGAAGTGCGAGCACTTGCCTTCGGGCTCGGCCGCGGGTCGTTCGTCGCGTGGCGCGCAGGAGAGCTCCATCGTCTGCACCTCGCCGCTTGCCGAGCGCGCCACCGCTTCGAGCGTGGTGACGTCGAGCGCGTGCGGCGCGCCCTTCTGCTCGACGAAGACGTCGAGCTCGTTTCCGTTCTTCGAGGACAGGTGCGCGGTGAGGAGCGCGTCGATCGTCCCGTTCGACGCCATGAGCATCTTGCCGCGCGCGTGGTTGTGGTCGCTCGGATCGTGACTGTGCGGATGCGCGTGCGCCGTCGCCGCGGTCGTGACGACGGGCGGCGTCGCCGGCGGCGCGCAGGCCGCGAGAGAGAGTGCACCCACGACGCCGAGCCCGCCCACGAGAGACGCCACGCGAACCTTCATTTTCCGTCCTCCACCCGACCTACGTCCGGCTCTCCGCGGTGGATCCACGCCTCGCGTTCATCGCTTATGGTGAGGAAATGAGGCTCGCCGTCGTCGCCGCCGCCGCCTTCGCCACCGCCTGCGCCGGGCCCGCCCAAAACGCGACGGCGCCCTCTCGCGTGAGCCCGCCGGTCACGCGGCCGGCCAGCCTCTCGGCGCCGCTCGACGACAAGGCGGTCGCCGCCGCGACCGGCGTGGAGACGGTCGAGGCGCTCGCCGACGGCGTCATGAAGGTGTCGTTCCCTCGGCAGGGCCTCGTCGCGGTCGACGGCTGGTCGATGCCGCCCTTCATGGGAGTCACGTCGTGGGCCGCCTTCTCGCGGGGCAGGGCCGGCGTCGCCGAGGCGATGGTGATGGGCGATCTCGTGCTCCTCGAGGACGAAGTGAACCCGGTCATGAGCGTGCTCCTCGACGCGGGCCTCGAGATCACGGCTCTCCACAATCACTTCTTCTTCGACACGCCCAGGGTCTACTTCATGCACATCGGCGGCGAAGGCTCGATCGCGGCGCTCGGCAACGGCGTGCGCGCGGCGATCGAGAAGACGCGGGCGATCCGCAAGAGCGCGCCGTCGCCGGCGAGCCGATCGGGCGCGCCGCCGCTGCCGGCGGCGAGCGCGATCGACGCCTCCATGCTCGAGGCGGCGCTCGGCTTCAAAGGGCAGGCCAAGGACGGAATGTTCAAGGCCACCGTCGGCCGCAAGGCCACGGCGTCGTGCGGGTGCAGCGTGGGCAAGGCCATGGGCGTCAGCACGTGGGCGGCCTTCGCCGGTACGGACGAAGTCGCCGTCGTCGACGGCGACTTCGCGGTCCTCGAGAGCGAGCTCCGTCCAGTGCTCGCGTCGCTCCGCGCGGGCGGCGTCGACGTCGTCGCGATCCATCATCACATGACGGGCGAGACGCCCCGGATCCTGTTCGTCCACTACTGGGGCCGCGGGAGGGCGGCCGATCTCGCGGCGGTCGTCCGGCGGACGCTCGCGCTCACCGCCCACGTCGCTCCGTAAACCCGGGCAGGCGCCGATCCAGCCGGCGGCCGAGGACGTAGTCGAGGTGGGATGGAGGCACGACATCGGCGCGTAGCACGTTCTCGAGCAGTCATGCTACGACCCCGCGGGATGGTCGTTCGCACCCTCGCGTCGCTCGGGCTGACCTGCGCGATGCTCGTCGCGGCGGTGCCGGCGAGGGCGCACGACGTGGTCCCGCCCAAGCCGAAGACGCAGCCCGCGCCCGAGTGGCCGGACGGCAAGCGCGACGCGCACGACGTCGTCGTGCCCGTGATCGTGACCGTCAGCGAAGACGGCAGCGTGAGCGCGGCCGAGGTCGAGGCGAGCGTCGGGCCCGACTTCGACGCCGCGGCGCTGCGCGCGGTGCGCGCGTGGACGTTCACGCCGGCGACGCGCGACGACAAGCCGGTCTCCGCGCGCATCCGAAGCGTCGTTCGCTTCGTGGGCGTCTCGGCGCCGGCGGGCCCCGCGGCCGCGCTCCAGGAGGCGCCGGCCTCGCCCGCGCCGGTCGCCCCCGCGATCGGCGCCGCCGGCGCGACCACCCCGTCGCCGGCGCCCAAGGTCGACACGGTGCGCGTCACCGGCAACGCGCCACCGCGGAGCGCGTCCGAGGTCGTGCGCGGACGCGAGATCGTGACCGCGGCCCCGCATCGCACGGCGAGCGACGTGCTCAACGTCGTGCCCGGCGTGTTCGTCACGCAGCACAGCGGAGAAGGGAAGGCGCACCAGATCTTCCTTCGCGGCTTCGACGCCGTGCACGGTCAAGACGTCGAGCTGTGGGTCGGCGGCATCCCGATCAACGAAGTTTCGAACGTGCACGGCCAGGGCTACGCCGATCTCCACTTCGTCATGCCGGAGATCATCCGCGACGTCACGGCGATGCCGGGAACGTTCGATCCGAAGCAGGGCGACTTCGCCGTCGCGGGCAGCGTCCGCATGCGCCTCGCGTATCCGGAGCCCGGAGGCACGATCAAGGGATCGCTCGGATCGTTCGGCGGCAGGCGCCTCTTCCTCGCGTACCACCCGAAAGACTCGTCCGAGGAGACGTTCGCGGCGTTCGAGTCGTACTCGACCGACGGCTTCGGGCCGAACCGCGCCGCGCGCCGCGGATCGCTCATCGCGCAGGCGACGCACGACTTCAGCGACGGCCTCGCGCTCCGCGTGCTCGGATCGACGTACGCCGGCCGGTTCGACTCCGCGGGCGTCGTCAGCGCACAGGACGTCGAGTCCGGGCGCATCGATCGGTTCGCCGTCTACGATCCGAAGCAGGGCGGCTACTCGACGCGTCATCAGCTCCTGCTCGAGCTGCACAAGGACGGCGAGTCGTCGCGCTGGAGCGTCGCGCCCTTCGTGGCGCTGCGCACGCTGCACCTCCGCCAGAACTTCACCGGCTACTTCCTCGACACGCAGCGGAGCGGGAGAACGCGCCTCGACAGCGACAACACCCAGCAGATCAACGAGAGCGTCACCGCGGGCATGACCGCGTCGTACAAGAAGGCGGTGAGCTGGCTCTCGTCGCGCGACAGCGTCGAGATCGGCGTCTACGGGCGCCACGACGTCATCGAGCAGTCGCAGCGCCGCCTCTCCGACGTGAACGATCAGCCGACGGAGACGCTCGTCGACGCCGACGTGCGCGGCACGAACGTCGCGGGCTGGGTCGACGTCGCGGTCCACCCGATCCAGAGGCTCGCGGTGCGCGGCGGTCTCCGCACCGACGTGCTCGCGTACGCCGCGCAGGATCGCGTCCTCGCCACGGGCGAGGCCGTGCCCGCGCAGGGCCGCGCCGCGCAGGGCGCGCACCTCGGCAAGAAGGCGACGGTGGATCTGTCGCTCGTGCCCCGCGTGCACCTGCTCGCGAGCTACGGCGACGGCTTCCGCTCGCCGCAGGCGCGCAGCCTCTCGCAAGGAGAGCGCACGTTCTTCACCGAGGTCTCGAGCTGGGAGATCGGCGCGCGCTACAACGACGGTCGCGCGCTCGCGGGATCGATCGCCGGCTTCTACACGAGGCTCAGCGACGATCTCGCGTTCGATCCGGCGACCGCGCGGAACGAGCGCGTCCCCGGCACCGAGCGCAAGGGGATCGCCGCGGAGATCACGGCGCGCGCCGGCGAGATGCTCGTCTTGTCGAGCAGCGCGACGTACACCCACGCGTCGTTCACCGCGTCGAACGAGCAGTACGGCAAGGGCGATCTCCTCCCGTACGTGCCGCAGCTCGTCGTCCGCTCGGACGCGGCGATCAAGCACAAGCTCGCGCGCGTCCTCGGGCGCGACCTCGAGGGGCGCCTCGGCGCGGGGATCGAGGGCCTCGCCGGCCGCCCGCTCCCGTTCAAGGACGTCGGGCGCAACGTCTTCCTCGTCGACACCTCCGCCGGCCTCCGCCTGAAGGAGGTCGAGCTCGGGATCGACGTCTTCAACCTGTTCGACGCCGACTGGTACGACGGCCAGTTCACGTACGCGTCGAACTTCAGCCGCGCACAGAGCCCGACGCGCATTCCCTTCCGCCACGTCACGATAGGCCCGCCGCGAACCGTGTTCGCCACGCTCACGCTCTACATCTGAATCAGGTGCTCCATGAAGCTCGCTCGCATCGTCTTCACCTCGCTCACCGTCCTGTCGTTCTTCGCCGCGGGATCGCTCCCGGCGTGCAGCTCGGAGGAAGGCGGCACGACGGGCAAGCGCATCACGCTGGCGGTCAAGGTGGCCGGCGCGCCCGAGACCACGCAGGCGTTCACGAACGCGATGGGGTGGAACATCACCCTCTCGAAGGCCGTGGTCTCGACGGGCGCGCTCTACTTCTACGACGGCGCGACGATCTTCTCGAGGAACGCGCCGCGCGCGCCGTCGTGGCGTGACACCTTCGGGATCAAGAGCGCCTTCGCTCACCCGGGGCACTACGTGCCAGGGAACGCGCGCGGCGAGCTCCTGGCGCCGTCGTCGGTCGATCTCCGAACCGAGACCGTCATCGGCGACGCCAACGGCGTCTCCGGGATGACGCGCTCGGCGACGTTCTCCTTCCAGGCGCCGCCCGCGGGTCCGCTCGCCGGCGAGCTCACGCCCTTCGTCGCGGTGTTCGAGGGCACGGCGACGAAGGGCGCCGAGACGCGCATCTTCCGCGCCGAGGTCGACGCCGCCGAGGTCATGAACACGAAGAACGCACCGGCGATCGAGGGGTGCCCGTTCACCGAGACCGACATGCAGAGCGACGGCACCGTGACCGTCACGATCAAGGTCGGCCTCTGGTTCGATCAGGTCGAGCTCGACGCCGTGCCCGCGAGCACCGACGGCAAGCCCGTGCTGATCGGCGCCGGCGTGACGAAGAACGGGCTCACGCGCGGGATGAAGGCGGGCCTCGGATACCAGTTCGCGTACGCGCCCAGCGGCCCGCCGTGACACGTCTTGACAGGGTGGTGCTACGTCGGTAGCACCTTTCTTCAATTCCGTGCCACGCTTGCAGGGAGCCGGCAGACCCGCTCGCGCGTAGCTCACGAGCCTGCCTACGCCCGCATCTTTTTCCTCGGGAGCTCGTCCATGAAAAAAGTCTTCACCGCCGCCGCCTTGATCTTCGCCGTCGCCTGCTCGGACTCGAACGGGGGGAGCAGCGGAACCAGCGGCACGCCCGCCGACGGCGCCGGCACGGTGGCCTTCACGGTCTACGGCGAGGACTACATCGAGAAGGAGATCCCGGCCGAAGACGTCGAAGACGGGTACACGATCAAGTTCACCCGCTTCCTCATCGCCGTCCACGAGGTCTCCGTCGCCGAAGAGGGCCGCGAGCCCGCGGCGAAGATGAGCGAGTCGAAGATCTTCGACATGCACAAGCCGGGCGATCGGCCGGTGATCACGTTCAAGGACCTGCCCGGCAAGCCGTACACGCACGTGAGCTTCCGCATCGGGCCGCCCACGGCCGCGTCCGTCCCGAGCGAGGGCGCGACGGAGGCCGACAAGGCTCTCATGACGGCCGAGGGCTTCAGCGTCTACGCGGAGGGCACGGTCTCGAAAGACGCGGCGACCAAGTCGTTCAAGTGGGGCTTCAAGACGAACACGCTCTACGACCGCTGCGAGGGCGAGATCGCCGGCAAGAAGACCGAGGGCGTGGTCGTGACCAACGGCGGCACCGACACGGTGCAGATCACGATCCACGGCGATCACCTCTTCTACGACGATCTCCAGTCGCCGGACGCGAAGGTGCGCGTCGGCAACGTCTTCGCGGCCGACGCGAACGGCGACGGCGAGATCACGCTCGACGAGCTCGCCGCGGTGAAGCTGACCGCGATCCCGACGGGGCAGGGCACGTACGGCACCGGAAGCGCCGCGGGCATCAACGATCTGCGGGCGTTCCACGAGGCGTTGACCCGGACGATCGGACACTTCCGCGGTGAAGGGGAGTGCTTCGCCAGCGCGAAGTGAGCATCAGGGGACGACTTCGAAGATCGCGTCGTCGGGCAGAGCGAGCACCTCTTGCCCGGCGGCGGCGAGCTGGTCGCGCGGGACGTCGCGGTATCTCGTGATGAACGACGGCGCGGGCCGGAGCGTGATCGACTGGCCGGACGACTTGCGGCGGTACGTCGTGCGCGTGTCGGCGCTCTCCGCGTTCTCGAGCGCGAGGTTCAGCTTCCCGAGGCTCGCGCCCGTCGCCGCGGCCGCGCCGTCGGCCACGCAGGCGTACTGGACCTGCTTCGGCGTGTAGTGGACCACCTCGAGATCGAAGCTCCCGCGCTCGAGCCCGAGCTTGGTCAACGCGAAGCTCCCCATGCGGTAGCCCGCGACGACCCACGGGCCGGCGCCGCCGTGGATGAGGGTCACGGCGTCGAGCGGCGCGCTTCGCGTCGCCGGCGGCGCGGCGTGGTGAACGGGCGCCTCCTGCGCGGGCGCGCATCCCAGGAAGAACAACGATCCAGCGACGGCGGCGGCGCGTATCATTCGTCGGGCCCGCACGTGCTCGTAGCACGAACATACGAGCGCGTGCTACTCACGAACGGGGAGGGGCATGCATGCCCGACCTGAGCCTCTCCAGCGAGCTCGCGAACGCGTCCGAGCTCTTCGCGCGGCGCCTCCGCCTCTTCGGCGTCGTCCTCGTCGTTCAGATCGCGTTCTTCGTGATCGTCGGCAACGCGGTGGCGATGCTCCACCCGACGGCGCGGTGGGGCGACTGGCTCGCGCCGAGCAACGGGCTCTTGATCGGCGCCGCCGTGATCTTCGGCGTGATGGCGTGGCTCGCGTCGCCCGCGCGCCCGGAGCGCGTCCTCCGGACGGCCGACGTCGCGGGCACGTCCGCCGGCTTCACGCTGGTCGCGTCGGTCGCGGTCTACAGCCCGCCCGTGCAGCGGCCGGAGCTCAGCGTCGCCATCGGCCTCACGCTCGTCCTCGTGCTCCGCGCGATCCTCGTGCCCAGCACCTGGACGCGCACCGCGCGCATCGGCGCGCTCTGCTCCGCGCCGGCGATCGCCGCGGCGCTGCTCTCGCACGCCGATCAACCGGCGGGTGACTGGAACCTTCCGCTCCTCCTCTATCCGGCGATCGTGAGCGTCTGGGCCGCGCTCGCGGTGGGGACGTCGACGCTCGCGTCGCGGATCATCTTCGGCCTCCGCGCGCGCGTCGACAAGGCGATGAGGCTCGGTCAGTACGTCCTCGAGGAGAAGATCGGCGAGGGCGGGATGGGCGTCGTGTACCGCGCGAGCCACGCGATGCTGCGCCGCCCGACGGCGGTGAAGTTCCTCGATCCTTCGCGCGCGGGCGACGACGCGCTCGTGCGCTTCGAGCGCGAGGTGCGCGCGACGAGCCGCCTCACGCACCCGAACACCGTCGCGGTCTACGACTACGGAAGGACGCAGGAGGGAACGTTCTACTACGCGATGGAGCTGCTCGAGGGGATGAGCCTCGAGCAGCTCGTCACGATCGCAGGCCCGCTCCCGCCCGGCCGGGTCATCAAGCTCCTCGATCAGATCTGCGGATCGCTCGCCGAGGCGCACGACGCCGGGCTCGTGCACCGCGACGTCAAGCCGGCGAACGTGATGGTGTGCGCCCGCGCCGGATCGTTCGACGTCGTGAAGGTGCTCGACTTCGGGCTCGTGAAGGAGACGGGGCGCGTCGACGACGGTGCGCGTCGGTCGTTCGCGCTGGGCGCGGATCCGGCGCGCACGGAGGCGAACGTGGTGATGGGGACGCCGCTCTACCTCGCGCCCGAGGCGATCAAGAAGCGCGCGATCGACGCCCGCACCGATCTCTACTCGCTCGGCTGCGTGGCGTACTTCCTCCTCACCGGCACCGACGCGTTCGCCGCGCCGACGCTCGACGCCGTGCTCGAGCGTCACTTGCACGAAGAGCCGGAGCGGCTCGACGCGCGGCTTCGCGAGGTGCACGGCCGAGGCGTTCCGGCCGATCTCGAGGCGGTCGTCCTCGCGTGCCTCGCGAAGCGGCCCGAGGGGCGGCCGCGTGACGCGCGCGCGGTGCGCGCCGCGCTCGCGCAGTGCGCCGACGGCGCGTCGTGGTCGGATGACGACGCGCGCGCGTGGTGGGAGGCGCACCCTCGACCCGCGCCTCCTCGAGACGCCGCCGCCGGCGAGCTCACCGAGACGCTCACCATCGACTGGAGCTCGCGCGTCGAGCGCGGATCGATGCCGCCGTCATGAAGCGCTTCCATGTCTTCGCGATCGCCCCGCGCGCCCGTCTGCTATGAACCTGCTCGTGACGCGCAAACCGACGGCCTACTGGGACTACATCAAGGTGGAAGAGCTGACCTCGCTGCAGGGCGGCCTCGAGCGCTCCGACGCCGGGCTCTCGAACGACGAGGTGCTCTTCATCACCGTCCACCAGATCGACGAGCTCTGGTTCAAGCTGATCTTGCGCGAGCTCGTCACCGTGAGGAACCTCTTCGCCAAGGCGCCGGTCCCCGAGCAGGCGCTCGCGTCGGCCGCGCGCGGCATCCGGCGCATGACGACCGTGCTCGAGCACCTCGCGTCGCACTTCGGCGTGATGGAAACGATGACGACGCGCGACTACCTCGCGTTCCGCGACAAGCTGAACCCGGCGAGCGGCTTCCAGTCGGGCCAGCTCAGGGAGATCGAGGTGCTGCTCGGCCTCGGCGACGCCGATCGGCTCTCGCTCGGTCACGAGCACAGCTACATGAGCGCGCTCAAGAACCACGACGGCTCGCCCTCGAGCGCGTACCGGCGCGTCGAGGCGCGCATGGCCGACAAGCCCACCGTCGCCGACGCGGTGCGCGAGTGGCTGTTCCGCACGCCGATCCAGGGCTCGACGCCCGCCGACGCAGACGACGAAGCGGCCGTCCGCGCCTTCATCGACGCCTACGCGAACGCGCACGCGAGGTGCGCGAACGAGGCGCTCGAGATCGCCAAGAGCAGCGCGCTCACGCCCGCGGACGTCGAGCGGCTCGAGAAGCGCTACGCCGGCGAGATCGAAGCCGCGCGCGCGTTCCTTCGGGGTGACGACGCGCCGGAGGCAGAGCGGCGTCGCGTGTCGCGGAGCCGCGCCGCGCTCGTCTTCATCGAGAGCTATCGCGAGCTGCCGCTCCTCGCGTGGCCGCGCGTGATCGTCGACGAGCTCGTGAGCTTCGAGCAGGCGTTCGTCGTCTTCCGCCAGCGCCACGCGCGCATGGTCGAGCGCGTGATCGGCCGGCGCACGGGAACGGGCGGCTCGTCGGGCGTCGACTACCTCGATCAAACGGCGCTCAAGTACCGGATTTTTCGCGACGTGTGGGCCGTGCGCACCCTGCTCGTGAGGCAGGCCGAGCTGCCGCCCCTCGAGCGCGCCGACGTCTACGGCTTCGCCTCCGGGGCGTGATCGCGCCTCGCGCCCGACTGTCCTTGCAGGCGAACAGTCTGACCGCGAGAACGCACTGGTGGGGGTCGGTCGAGGCCCCTACGTTCGACATCGGGCCCTCACGAAGGTCGGGTGTCGCATTGCTCCACGTGATCGGTCGAAGGCGCAGAGAGAGCGGCGATCTCGTCGACGCGTTGATGGAGTGCCACGCGCGCGTGCGATCGTGTAGCCGCCTGGCGGTGGAGATCGGAGAGCGCGCCGACGCGCCCGCCGACGAGGTCGCGTACGCCTGCGCGAGGGTGGAGCGCTACTTCACCGAGGCGTTGCCGCTGCACGTGAGAGACGAAGAAGAGAGCGTGCTGCCGCGGCTGCGCGGGCGTACGGCGTCGCTCGACGCGGCGCTCGAGCAGATCCACGAGCAGCACGATCTCCACGCTCGTCTGATCGAACGAACGTGCGCCGCGGCGGCCGCGCTGCGGGCGAAGCCGCTCAAGGCGGCGGCGCGAAAGGCGCTCGTGATGGTCGCGCGACCTCTCGAGGTCCTCTTCGAGTCGCACCTCAGGGTCGAGGAGGCCGTGATCTTCACGGCGATCCGCGCGCACCTCCCGACCGAAACGCAGAACGACATCGCCGACGAGATGCGCCGCCGGCGCCGCCACCTTCACAGGTGGTGATCGCCGGCCGCCTCGGGCTGATAGGGGATCGCGCCGATCTTCATCACCTTGCGGCCGTCTTCGATCCGCGCGCCGACCGAAGCGCCGAGGAGCGCGAGACCGAGCGCGCTCGTGACCGAGACGCGATCGCGCCCGACGTCCCACGGGTACACGAGGGAGAGCTCTCGCTCCTCGCCGCGCTCGTCGATCGCGCGGACGCGCGAGCTCATCGTGACGGTCGTTCGCGGGATCTTCGCGGCCGGCAGCGTCTTCACGCGCCCCAGCGTTCGGACGAGCTCCGCGGAGCTCTCGGCGTCGACCTCGGCGTAGAGCTCGGCGACCGCCGTGAGGCGGCGGACGTCCTGCTCCGTCATCGCGATCGGGGGACCCGACCGCGCGGTCCCGGCCTTGCGCGCGCGAGGGGGGAGGGGGGCGGTCGGTCGACGCTCCCACGGCAGCTCGCGGAACCAGCTCGCGAGGTGATCGAGGAACGCGCGGACGCTCGCGGGAGGCAAGCGGCCGTGGGGATGGAGCGCGTGCACGCCGAGCTCGATCGTCTGGAAGTCGTCGAGCACGCGATGCAGCCGACCCGCGGCGAGATCTTCGAAGACGAGCAGCTCGGGCAGCATCGCGATGCCGAGGCCCGCGAGCGCGGCCTCGCGCAGGAAGCGCGAGTCGTCGACGACGAGGCTCGAGAGGCTCGCCATCGACACCGCGCCTTCGTCCGTCTGGAAGCGTAGATCGTCGGCGCCTTGGCGCACCGAGTGCGAGACGCAGTCGTGGAGGACGAGATCCTGCGGTCGAAACGGGATCCCCTTGCGGCGAAGGTACGCCGGCGCCGCGCAGACGGCGACGCGAACGGCCGCGAGCTTGCGCGTCGTCATGCCGGAGTCGGGGAGGCGGCCGGCCACGACGACGGCGACGTCGAGCTGGTCGACGGTGAGATCGGGGATGCGATCGCTCAGGCGGAGATCGACGCGCACGCCGGGGTGGAGGCGCATGAACTCGCCGATGGGCTTGGGCAGGTGCGCGAGCCCGAACCCGGCCGCCGCGTGCACGCGGAGCGTGCCACGGGGCACGTCGCTCGCGCCGGCGGCGACCTCGGCCGCCTCGTCGGCCTCGGCGGCGACGCGAGCGCAGCGCTCGTAGAGCCGCACGCCGTCGGCCGTGAGCGCGAGGCGCCGCGTCGTTCGATGGAGCAGGCGCACGCCGAGGCGCTGCTCGAGCCGCGCCACGCGCGCGCTCACGGCCGACTTCGAAACGCCGAGCGCGCGCGCCGCCTCGCTGAACGACCGCGCCTCGACGACCCGCGCGAAGAAGGCCATGCAGAGGATGTCGTCGGGGGTCGCGCGCATCGCGGCACGGTGGCCATAGCAGAGACCGCGGGCGGTCGAAATCGAGCACTGTCCTCGAGCGCGGACAGTGTCGCCGCGGAACGGTGCTGGAGCGGGTCGCGCCCGATGCCTACGTTCTCTGCGAAGGAAAGGTGACCATGAAGCTCGAAGTCCGTAGCTCGAACGTGCCCATCTCCGAAGCGCTCCACGCGCACATCGCGCGCAGGTTCGACTTCGCGCTACGGCGCCTCGCCGGCCGCGTCGATCGGGCGCTCGTCCGCCTCGTCGACCTCAACGGTCCGAAGGGCGGGCCCGACAAGCGCTGCCGCATCGAGGCGCGGCTCTCGTCGGCGCGCAGCGTGATCGTCGAGGCGACGGACGCGGACGCGTACGTCGCCGTGAGCCAGGCGACCGCCCGCCTCGAAGAGCGCGTCGCCCGCGCGCTCACGCGGCAGCGGAGCCGTGCGGCTTGACGTGATAATGAATATCAATATCGTCATAGGGTGACGCGCGATCCGATCGCAGAGCTCTCGCACGACCATGGTCGACTCTCGTCGCTCGTCCTCGACGTGAAGGGCATCCTCGCGCGGGTCTCCGGCGAGGAGCTCGCGTTCGAGGAAGGCGCCGACGCCCTCCTCGAGAACGCCGAGGTCTTGCGCGAGGAGCTGCTCCTCCACTTCGCGCTCGAGGAGGAGGGGCTGTTCCCCTTCCTCGAGGCGCACGCCGCGTCGCTCTTGCCGCGCGTGGAGGCGCTTCGCGGGCAGCACGACGCGATCTGCACGAGGGCGAGCGAGCTCGCGCTCGCGGCGACGCAGTCGGCGCGCGACCGCGTCGGGTTCGCGACGTGCCTCGCCGCGTTCGAGCGATTCGAGCAGCTCTACGCCGCGCACGCGAAGGACGAGCTCGCGTTCCTCGCCGATCTCGACGCGGCCCTCGCGGCGGACGAGAGAGAACGCCTTCGGACCCTCTTGGCGGCGCTGTGAAGAGCGTGGTCGAGCGAGCTTCGCCGTCGAGCGTGGAGCTCGAGATCGGTGAGTCGATCCGGCGCGCGGGCGTCCGTCTCTCCGAGTCGCGTCGCGCGATCATCGACGCGCTCGTCGACGCGGGCGACCACGTCTCGGTCGACGATCTCGCGAGGAGCCTCCGCGCGCGCGGGCTCCGCGTCTCGCTCTCGACCGTGTATCGCGCGATGCGCATCCTCATGCGCCTCGGCATCGCGCGCGAGATCAGGATCGGCGACACCTCGCACTTCGAGCTGGCCGTGGGGCGTGAAGAGCACGCGCACCTCGTCTGCGATGCCTGCGGCGGGATCTCCGAGCTCCACGATCCGCGCCTCGACGACGCCGTGCGCGAGATCGCCGAGGCAAACCGCTTCCGGTGGCCCGCGCGCATCGAGATCCGGGCGACCTGCGCCGCCTGCGTCCGCGACGAAGTTCGTGCTGATAATGAAAACGACTTTCAAAGTCTCAAGAGATGAGCTAGAGCATTTCTCGTGAGCGGGGCGTCGACCCCAGCGGAGGAATCGAGATGAAGAGCCGCGTGTGGATGGGAAGCTTCATGGTGCTGGCGCTGTCGGCTGGCTTGGTCGTCGCGTGCGGCGACGACGACGATCCGGCGACGCCCACGCCCGACTCGGGCACGCCTCCCGTTCCGACGGGCGACTCGGGCAACCCCCCGGTCCCCGACTCGAGCACGCCCGACGCGCCCGCCGCCGACGGCGGCGTCGAGGCGTCCGCGCCCATCACGCCGCAGACGACGACGCGCATCCCGAACGCGATCAACCCGTACGGCCTCACGTTCGCGAGCGACGGCTTCCTCTACGCGTCGGGCGCGACGATCGACGACACCTCCGACCGCGTCCTCGCCGTCTGGCGCTTCAAGGACGGCGTGCTCGACACCACGTTCGGCACCGGCGGCGTCGTGACGACGGCGATCGACGGGGCGGAGAGCTCGTTCGGGATCGTCGAGGTCTCCCCCGGCAATTTCGTCGTGCAGGCCACCACGAGCGGCACCGCGGGCAAGGTCTACCTCGTCAAGCTCACCAAAGACGGCGCTGGCGCGTTCAGCTTCGGCACGCCGGTCGTCGTGCCGTTCGACTGGACCGACGGCGACTTCAGCGAGTGGCCGGGCGCGAACCCGCCCGTCTACAACAACTCGTGGAGCATCGGGCTCGACAAGTCGGTCGCGGCGACGCCGAAGATCGTGGTCTTCGCCCACGGCGCGCCGGCCAAGGTCGGGGATCTCGCGACGCAGCGCACCGACAACGATCGCTGGGTCGCGCGCGTCCTCGCCGACACCCTCGCGCCCGATCCCGCGTTCAACGACGGCAAGGCGTTCACCACGGACGGCGACGGCAAGGGCCTGCCCGACAACGCGCGTCGCGGGCTCGTGCTCGCCGACGGCACGATCGTCTCCGCGGGCTACACCGACTACGGCACCGGTCTTCGCAACCACGTCGTGCTCGTTCGCCTCAAGCCCGACGGCAAGGTCGATCCGACGTTCGGGTTCGGCACGACGGCGCCGGGCGTGCCCGGGCAGACGAAGGTGAACCCGTTCGTCGGCGTGACCGGCGGCTTCGCCGAGGCCTACGCCGTCGTTCGCCAGTCGGGCGGCCGCCTCGTGACCACGGGCTACGGCACGACGAACTTCGAGGTGCCGAGCGTCGGGCTCGACATGGTCGTCCTCGGCTTCAAGGCCGACGGCCTCGATCCGACCTTCGGCAAGCTCGGCGCGTTCGCCTGGCAGAGCGAGGGCGACAAGGGCGCCGGCCTCGGCGCCGCGCCGTTCACCGATCGCGGTCGCGACATGACGATCCTTCCCGACGATCGTCTGGTGTTCGCCGGCGTCTACGACGACTACGCGTCGATCTTCGTCCTCGACAAGGACGGCAAGCCGGACAAGAGCGTCGGCGTGAACGGCGTCATCGAGTACAGCTACCCGGCGGCCTTCTTCAAGGTCGTCGCCTCGCCCGACGGCAAGCAGATCGCCGCCACCGCGCAGAGCCTCAACCAGACCGGCGACGCGGCCGCCCCCCTCGGATCCGTGCTCGTCACGCTCAAGGTTGGGCAGTAGAGTTCGCGCGATGATGCCTTGGCGGTCCTTCCTGGTCGGTCTCGCGGCGGCGTCCGCGGGCGTCGTCGCCGTCGTCGCGTGCACCACGCGCGCCGAGCCGAAAGACGACGCGCCCACCAGCAGCGGAGGGCCGCCTTCGTCGTCCGGAGGCAGCAGCGGCAGCGGGCTCGACGCCACGCCGCCCGACGGACCGATCGCTTGTGGGGCGGCGCCGGCTTCTTCGGCGCCGTTCACCAAGCAGGCGCTCCTCGGCGCGGTGGCCGACTGCGCGGCGTGGCACGCGTGCAACTTCCAGAACGCCGCGACCGCGCTGCGCAAGTCGTTCCGCGATCAC
>JAHBWD010000105.1 GCA_019637175.1 Labilithrix sp.
CTCGCGCACACCGCCGTGGCGCTCCCGCAGAGCGGCCCCGCGGGCGGCGGAGGCTCGCTCTCGCCGGGCTCGCCTTCGCTCGGCGCCGAGCCCGATCCCGGAAGCGACGACGGCTCGGAGGGCGCCGGCTCGAGCGGCCCTTCACCGCCGGGTCCGGAGCCGTTCTCGGTGTCGTCCCTCACCGGCCTTCCCCTGCCGACGGCGAGATCGTCGCCTTCGATCGACGCGTCGCCGAGCGAGCAGGCGGCGAGCGTCGCTCCGACGAAGGCGAGCGCGACGATCCGCGAGATCATCATGCTCCCGCTCCAGCAATAAGTAGGCCTGACTGCTACAAGGGCCTACATACCGCTTTCCACGCGTTTTCTCGCCGTGCGTGCGGAGCACCGGCTCGGAGAGGGCTGAAGTACGCAGGATCCGACGGTCCATGGTCGGAGGCGCCCCTGACGCGATAGGCTTCCGGCCTCCCATGAAGGCGCTTCGCTGGATCGTCCTCTTCTCGTTCTTCGTCTTCCTCCTGGCTTGCGGCAAAGACCCCGAAGGCGCGAAGTCGCCCGACAAGGATCCGTCGCTCGACGACGCGCTCGCTTTGCTCCCGGGCAATGCGATCGCGGTCGGCACCGTCGACGCGCGCGCGTTCTTCGGCAGCCAGTCGTTCGGCGCGGATCTCGGCAAGCTCGTCGAGAAGTACATGCCCCTCGGACCCGAGGCGGGCTTCCTGCCGTCGCGCGACGTCGATCGCGTCACGTTCGCGAGCTACTCGTACTCCGGCGTCGACGTCGCCGCGATCGTGATCGGCCGGTTCGACTCGGCCAAGATCAAGCAGGTCGCCGCGTCGCAGACGCCGACGAAGGCCGGGGCGCCCATCGTCGTCTCGCAGTACGGCGGGCGCGACGTCTACACGGTGAGCAACGTCGGCTTCACGTTGCTCAGCGACACGCGCGCGATCGTCGGCACGGAGAGCGGCATCCGTCGCGTCATCGAGCGCATCAAGGACAAGCGGGTGCAGCGCGACATCACCGGTTGGATGATCGCGACGGTCGAGACGCCCGGCGCCGTCCTCGCGGTCGCCGCCGATCTCGCGACGCAGCCCATGCCCGCCGAGGCGGTGCGGCAGCTCCCCGGGCCGATCGCGCAGAACGTCCGCGCGGCGCGCGTCCTCGCGACGTTCAACGACGGGCTCCAGGTCGCAGGGAGCCTCACGTACCCCGACGGATCTTTGGCGGAGAACTCCGCCGCGTCGCTGAAGCAGGCGGCACATCTCTCGCAGTGGCTTGCGATCGTCGGCGTGCGCGTGCAGAAGTTCGACATCAAGGTCGACAAGTCGGACGTGCAGCTCACGCTCGGCGTCGACGATCAGTCGCTGCGCCAGCTCCTCGCGAGCGCGCCGCAGTGGCTCGGTCCCTGAGAGGCATGAGGGCATGAGAAGCAAAGGAGGAACGTGATGTTCTCGAGGCCGCGCAACGGCAACGTCGACACGATCGCAAAGACGCTCGCGGCTGCCTGCGGCGTCGCGCACGTCTCCTTCTTCACGCTCTTCGCCTGGCGCGTCATCGGGCGCGCGGGCATGGGCAAGATCGCGTGGGCCGTGCTCGCGCTCTCGGCGCTGCTCGGCCTCGGGTGCAACGCCCTCGGCTACTACCTCATCAAGCACGGCGGCCGCACGCCGGCGCGCAAGTGGGGCTATTGGGCCATCGCGGCGTCGACCGGCATCGCCGGCGCGCTGCTCGCGATCGCGGCGGTCACGGCGTGACCGACATCGTCGTTCACCCTCTCGACAAGCCGCTCGTCGGGAGCGTGCCGGTCCCGTCCGACAAGAGCATCGGGCACCGCGCGCTGCTCCTGTCGTCGCTCTGCGAGGGCAAGTCGAAGATCACGGGCTTCTCGTACGGCGAAGACAACGTCTCGACGGCGAACGCGATGCGCGCGATGGGGCTCGTCATCGACGACGTCGCGACGAGCGCGGGGAAGGCGGCGGGCGAGATCCACGTCACCGGCGGAGGCCTCTTCGGGCTGCGCGCGCCGAACGACGCGCTCGACTGCGGCAACTCCGGCACCACGATGCGCCTGCTCACGGGCCTGCTCGCGGCGCAGCGCTTCGCGTCGACGCTGGTCGGCGACGCCTCGCTCATGAAGCGGCCGATGAAGCGCGTGGTCGGCCCGCTCCGCTCGCGCGGGGCGGTGATCGACGGTAAGCCGCATCCGACCAAGGAAGGCGATCTCTTGCCGCCGCTCGTCGTCGGCCCGCTGCCTGAAGGCAAGCACCTCGAGGCGCTCGAGTACGAGAGCCCGGTGTCGAGCGCGCAGGTCAAGAGCGCCGTCTTGCTGTCGGGGCTCTACGCGCACGGCGGCACGTGGTTCAAGGAGCCGACGCTCTCGCGCGATCACACCGAGCGCATGCTCCACGCCCTCGGCGTCCCGCTCCGCACGATGGGCACGATGATCGAGCTCGATCCGGGGAACTGGGACGGCAAGATGCCCGCGTTCGACGTCGCGATCCCGGGCGACGCGTCGGCGGCGGCGTTCCTCCTCGTCGCCGCGCAGATCACGCCGGGCTCGCGCGTGACGGTGCGCGGCGTCGGCACGAACCCGACGCGCACGGGCCTCTTCGAGATCGCGCGTCACATGGGCGCGGGCCTCGAGATCGTTCCGCAGGGCGATCAAGCCGGCGAGCCCATCGGTGAGATCACCGCGTGGAGCCAACCTCTACGCGGCGTGCTCGTCGGCGGCGAGCTCGTCCCGCGCGCGATCGACGAGATCCCGATCGCGTGCGCGCTCGCGGCGCGCGCGTCGGGCACGACGACCATCCGCGACGCCGAGGAGCTGCGCGTCAAGGAGAGCGATCGGATCGCGACGATGGCCGCCGTGCTCCGCGCGTTCGGCGTGACGTGCGAAGAGCTGCCCGACGGCCTCGTCATCGAGGGGAGGGAAGGACCGCTCCAGCCCGCCGAGATCGCGAGCAAGGGCGACCACCGGATCGCGATGACCGCGGCCGTTCTCGCGCTGCTCGGCAGCGGGCCGAGCCGCGTCACCGACTGCGATTGCATCGCGACGAGCTTCCCTCGCTTCGTCGGCACGCTCCGCGCCCTCGGCGCGCGGATCGACGCCGCCGAGTGACGGCGCGCGCGAGGCGACAACGCCCGGCGCCCGTGGTAACACCGCCTTGATGCGAACGCGGCCCATCGTCGCCATCGACGGCCCCGCAGGCGCGGGCAAGAGCACGGTGGCGCGACGGCTCGCCGACGCGCTCGGCTTCGTCCTCGTCGACACGGGCGCGATGTACCGCGCCGTGGCGCTCGCGGCCTCGCGCGCGTCGATCGACTGGAAAGACGGCAAGGCCCTCGCGGAGATGGCGCGCGGCCTCGTCTCGCGCTCGGCGCTCACGTTCGAGCGTGACGCAGAGCTCGGCGTCCGCGTGAAGCTCGCGGGCGAAGACATCTCCGAGGCGATTCGAACGCCCGACATGGCGCAGGGCGCGAGCACCGTCTCCACGCACGGCGAGGTGCGCGCCGAGCTGCTCGAGCTCCAGCGGATGGCGGGCCGCGACGGCGGCGTAGTGCTCGAGGGCCGCGACATCGGGACGGTCGTGTTCCCCGACGCCGAGGTGAAATTCTTCCTCACCGCGAGCCCGGAGTGCCGCGCGAAGCGACGTCACGCGGAGCTCGTCGCGAAGGGCACGTCGGCGAGCTTCGAAGACACGCTCGCCGACGTGAAGCGGCGCGACGCGCAAGACGAGAACCGCGCGGTGGCGCCGCTTCGCCGCGCCGACGGCGCGATCCTCGTCGACTCCACCGCGCTGTCGTTCGAGGAGACGGTCGCGCACATGCTCGCGGACGTGAAGCGAGCCGCGCTTCGATGACCTCGACGACGACGAGGCGCGTCTTCTTCGCCGCGTGCGCAGCCGCCGGCTTGCTCGCCGCGTCGTGCGACGCGGGAGACAGGCCGCCGCCCGCCGCCGCGCGACGCGAGCTCACCGCGCAGTGGCAAGACGTCTTCGACGGAACGCCCGAGCTCTACGCCGTCGTGCGCCCTCAGGCGATCAAGCGCGATCAGGTCTACGGCGCGCTCTTCAAGGCGCTCGTCCGCGTGGCGCAGGCGCGCACGGAGATGCGCGGAGTGACGAGCCTCGAAGCGATGGAAGGCTGCGAGGAGATCGTGATCGGCATCCGCAAGGACGCCCAAGGAGAAGACGCGGCGATCGTCTTCCGCGGCGTCCCCGCGAGCCTCGATCCCTCGAAGATGACCGACGCGAGCGGGCGCCAGATCCTGCGCCTCATCGACGGCCGCGCGAAGACGCAAGAGTTCGAGTGGCGCGATCGGCGGAACACCGAGGCGGGCTCGATGTTCGTGCTGCCGGATCGCACGTGGGTGGGCGCGATGGGCGAGGCGCGCGCGCGCGCGCGTCAGGCCTTCGCGTCGCCGTTCGGGCGCCCTGCGCCCAAGTCCGATCCCGAGGCGCTCGCGAGCGTGCGCCTCGACGCGGCGTCGTTCTTCTCCTCGGCGCGCTTCCAGAAGAGCGCGATCGTGGGGCCGCTCACGCGCAAGCTCCGCGCGCTCACGATCTCGCTGCGGCCCGGCAAGACGGGCCTGGTGACGACGCTCGAGTACCAGGACGAAGACGCGAGCGCCTGGGCCGAGATGCACGTCAAGCGCGTGATCGAGGAGCTCGCGCAGATCGAGCCCCGCCCCGGGCGCCCCAACCTCTCCTGGCTGAAGGGCGCCGTGGTCGGTCACGAGGGGAGCGCCGTCACCGTCAAGGTCGCCGTCCCGCCGCGCCTGCTCGAAGAGCTCCCGAACGCCACGGGCGGCGATTTGCCCCTCTGAGGAGAGCGAGCGCTTCGAGCGCGTCGGAGCGGGAGAGACGGTCTAATGCACCACTACAGTGGACGTTTTCGTTGCCCGTGTGGTTGAAATAGACCACTATAAGTGTCGATCATGGCCGCGCGCTGCACGCTGGAGATCCATGCCCGCGGGCGGTGGCGCAAGGCGGCCGAGGTTCACGTCGACGACGCCGGTGCCGGAACGGGCTCGAGGGCGCGGCTCGAGTACGACTTCGACTACCTCGACGAGATGCGCGATGCGCTGGGCGCCATCGGTCTCGCCGCGGTGTCGTGTCGCCATCCGCTCGGCTACGAAGAGGCTCAGCTCGAGCGCTGGCCGGCGTTCCTCCTGGACATCCTCCCGTCGGGCGCGGCGCGCCGGTGGTGGGAGCTGCGCCTCGCTCTGCCGAACCTCCCAAGACACGACTGGACGCTCCTCGTCCGCGGCGGCGGCAACCCCCCGGGCAACGTGCGCGTCGCCGAGGCGGCCGCGGAGCTCGAGCTCCCCGCCGCTCACGCGGGGTTCGATCGAGAGGAGGTCCTGGCGCGCGGCGCCGACTTCATCGAGTACGCGCACGCGAACGGCGCCTACGTCGCAGGCGGCAGCGGGGCAGGCGGCGACTCGCCGAAGCTCCTCCTCCGAGAAGACGAGCACGGGCGCTTGCACGCGGACGGCGCGTTGTCCGACGAGCGAACGCGCCACGCGTGGCTCGTGAAGTTCCCGCGATCGACGCGGGCCGAGGACCGCCTGGTCCTCGAAGCCGAGGCGCCCTACCACCGCGTCGCGGCTCGCCTCGGTGCCCGCGTGCAACATCCGCCGGCGTGGGAGCGCGACGCGCTCTTCGTGACGCGCTTCGATCGCGTCGTCGGAGAAGGACGCGTCGATCTCCTCGGCCTCGAGAGCTTGTACGCGATCGCGGGCGTCGCCGAGTGGGGCGCGGCGACGCCGAAGGAAGATCTCGCGGCCGCGCTCGCCCGCTACGCCACCGATCCGGCTCGCGAGCTCGAGGAGCTGCTGGTCCGCGACGTGATCGACGTCGCGCTCGGCAACACGGACAACCACGGACGCAACACGGCCGTCCTCAAGCACGAAGGCGGGCGCATCGAGCTCTCGCCGGTCTACGATCTCGCGCCGATGATCCTCGATCCGCAGGGCATCGCGCGCGTGTGCCGGTGGCGCGACGAAGACGGCGGCTTCCCGAGCTACGCGCGTGTCGCCGAGGCGCTCGAGCCCCTCGGTCTCCCGGCGCGCGCGTCGCGCGAGCGCCTGAGAGCGCTCGCCGATCGCGTGGGCGACCTCCCCTCGATCATGCGCGACGAAGGCGTGCCGAGGCAGGTGATCACGACGCTCGACCGCCGTATCGAGCGCGTCGCCGAGGGGCTCGCGAGGATCCGATGAAGGAGGAGACACCGAAGCGGCGCGTCGCGCCGAAGGAGACACGCGCTCGGCTTCGCACCGAGCTCTACGAGCGGGCCGATCGCGGCGACCTCGACCTCCGCGAGGCGCTCCGGATGATGCGCAAGATCGCGGGTTTGTCGCAGGTCGAGTACGCGCGGCTGGTGAGGGTGAGCCCGCGCGTCCTCGTCGCCTTCGAACGCGGCGGGGGCAACCCGACGATGAAGACGATCGAGAAGATGCTCGCGCCGTTCGCGTTGGAGCTCACGCTTCGCCGGCGGCGGCGCTGAAACGTGGAATTCGTGAGGCGCCGGCGACGCGACGCGGGCGCGCCCCCGAGGCGCTCGCCTTTGACACCCCCCGGGGGGTGAGCTAAAGCCGCGGCCCCCTTTGGGTCTCGAGCGTTCGCCGGGGCCTCGCGGGGAGAAAGGCGCCTCGGCTCTTCTAGAGCCCGGGCGAAACGAGGCTGACCAACCATCACATGGCTACCGAAACCGTGAGTGAAGCCGGAGGAATGGATTCCTTCGCAGCCCTCTTCGAAGCGTCCATCTCGGGCGGAGACTTCGGCAAAGAGGGAGAGATCGTCCAGGGCACCGTCGTCGCCGTCCAGCGCGACAACGTGATCATCGACATCGGCGGCAAGAGCGAGGGCATGATCCCGCTCTCCGAGTTCTCCGATGCGACGGGGCAGGTCGCCGTCAAGGCGGGCGATCGCATCGACGTCTACATCGAGAGCCGAGAGAACGACGACGGTCTCGTCACGCTTTCCAAGGAGAAAGCGGACAAGATGAAGGTGTGGGACGAGATCTCGGGCGCGTGCGAGCGCGACGAGCTCATCGAAGGAACCATCAGCCAGCGCGTGAAGGGCGGCCTCTCGGTCACCATCAAGGGCGGCGTGAAGGCGTTCCTCCCGGGGTCGCAGGTCGATCTCCGACCGATCCGCAACTTGGACAAGCTGATCGGGCAGACCTACCAATTCAAGGTCATCAAGTTCAACAAGAAGCGCGGCAACATCGTCCTGTCGCGCCGCGTGCTCCTCGAGAAGGAGCGCGACGAGCAGAAGACGAAGACCCTCGAGACCCTCGAGGAGGGCAAGGTCGTGCGCGGCGTGATCAAGAACATCACCGAGTACGGTGCGTTCGTGGATCTCGGCGGCATCGACGGCCTTCTCCACATCACGGACATGTCGTGGGGCCGCGTCAACCACCCCGAAGAGCTCTTCAAGGTGGGCGACGAGGTCACCGTCAAGGTCCTCAAGTACAACCCCGAGACCGAGCGCGTCAGCCTCGGCCTCAAGCAGACCCAGGAAGATCCCTGGAGCCACGCGGAAGAGGCGTACCCGCCGGGCAAGAAGGTGCACGGCAAGGTCATGTCGATCACCGACTACGGCGCGTTCGTCGAGCTGGAGCCGGGCGTCGAAGGCCTCATCCACGTCAGCGAGATGAGCTGGACCAAGAAGGTCAAGCACCCGTCGAAGCTGCTCGAGGTGGGCCAGGAGATCGACTGCCAGGTCCTCGAGGTCGACGCGAAGTCGAAGCGCATCTCGCTCGGCTTGAAGCAGCTCGAGCCCGATCCGTGGACGCTCTTCACCGAGAAGTACTCGCCCGGTGACAAGATCGCGGGCAAGGTCCGCAGCATCACCGACTACGGCGTCTTCATCGGCATCGAAGAGGGCGTCGACGGCATGGTCCACAAGAGCGACCTGTCGTGGACGGCGAAGGTCAACAACCCCGCCGATCTCCACCACAAGGGCGACGACGTCGAAGCGATCATCCTCTCGATCAACCACGACGAGAAGAAGGTCTCCCTCGGCATCAAGCAGCTCTGGGACGATCCGTGGCCGACGATCTTCAACGAGTTCCCGCCCGGCAAGGTCGTGGACACGAAGGTCGTTTCGATCGTCGACTACGGCGTCTTCGTTCGCATCCGCGAGGGCGTCGAGGGGCACATCCCCTCGAACGAGCTCGTCGACAAGAAGAACGAGGCCGGCGAGGCGGTCGCCTACGAGATCGGCGACCCCATCCAGGCCGAGATCGCGAACGTCGACTCGCAGGATCGTCGTCTCACCCTGTCGATGCGAATCGGCGAGGGCGCGTCGATCCAGCCGAAGGCGGAGAAGCGCGCTTCGGTGGCGCCCAAGAAGGGCGGCGACGACGGCGCGAAGGCCACTTCGATCGGCGAGCTCATCAAGCAGAAGCTCGGTGACAAGCTGATGAAGAAGGACGAAGAGCCGAGCGACGACGAGGGCGAGAAGAGCGAGTGATCGCGTCTCGTCCGTGACGAAGGCGGCGGCCGCTCGAGAGAGCGCGCCGCCGCCGGCGTTTTGTCCCGATGCCGCGTCGTTCCGCATCGCCGCGGGGGATCCCCCGCGGCAGCTCTTCCTGTATCGTGCGCGCCATGCCGACCCCGCTGTGGGCGCCGTGGCGCATGGACTACATCCTCGGGACCACGAAGGCCCCGGGGTGCTTCCTCTGCGACTACCCGAAGGCCGGCGCGTCCACGTTCCGCGAGAACCTGGTCGTCGTCGTCCAGCCCCACGCGTTCGTCTGCCTCAACCGCTATCCGTTCACGCCTTCGCACCTGCTCGTCGCGCCGCGCCGTCACGTGGCCAGCGTCGAGGATCTCGACGAGGTCGAGTACGCGGCGACGATGAGCCTCTTTCGCGACTGCGTCGTGCGCCTCAAGCGCGCCGTGCGCTGCGAAGGCATCAACGCGGGCTTCAACCTCGGCAAAGTCGCGGGCGCGGGCGTCGCCGACCACCTCCACGGCCACCTCGTGCCTCGCTGGGCGGGCGACGTGAACTTCATGCCCGTGCTCGCCGACGTCCGCGTGATGCCCGAGCACCTCGACGAGGCGTGGCAGCGCTTGATCCCTGCGTTCGCCGATCTACCCGGTGAGCACCCCGCATGAGCACCGACGAGACGAGCGCCGCGCGCCGGCGCCACCGCATCTTCCTCGGCGTCACGGCGGCGATCGCCGCCGCCGTGCTCTTCGCCGCGCACGAGGTGCTCTTGCCCTTCGTGCTCGCGATCGTAATCGCCTACGTGCTCACGCCACTCGTCGCGTGGGTCGAAGCGCGGCGGGTCCCGCGCGCCGCGGCGATCATCGTCGTGTACGTGATCGTTCTGGGGGCGCTCGGCACCTTCGTGCGCTTCACGGCGCCGCGCGTCGGTCACGAGCTCGCGAACCTCCGGCGCGAGCTGCCGACGATCTCGCAGACCGTGCGCACGAAGTGGGTGCCGGCGGTGCAGCAGCGCCTTCGATCCGTCGGCCTCGGCTCGGACGCGCAGCCGGCCCTCAGCGGGCCCAAGCCCGACGACGTCGCCCCCGAGCCGCCGTCGCTCGTCGCCAAGCCGCTCGCCGAAGGCGCCTTCGCGGTCGAGCTCCAGGGTCCGATCGCGATCACCCCGGCCAAGGGCGGCGGCTACGTCGTCGAGCCGCTCAAGGAGACGCACGAGCCGACGTTCGACGTCGACCGCATGGTCGCCGAGTTCGCCGGCAAGAGCCTCACGTACGCGCAGCACAACGCCTTCGAGATCGTGAAGATCGGCCGCGACATCATCGCGGGGGTGAGTCGCTTCGTCTTCGTGTTCGGCATCACGCTGATGCTCGCGGCGTACATGATGCTCACGCGCGAGCGGATCATGGGCTTCTTCCGCTCGCTCGTGCGCCCGGACACGCGCACGTCGTACGACGAGCTGCTCGCGCGCATCGATCGCGGGCTCGCGGGCGTCGTGCGCGGCCAGCTCATCATCTGCCTCGTCAACGGCGTGCTCTCGGCGATCGGCTTCGCGATCGTGGGCCTGCGCTACTGGCCCGTGCTCGCGCTGATCGCGACGGTGCTCAGCCTCATTCCGATCTTCGGGTCGATCATCAGCACGATCCCCGCGGTCGCGATCGGCCTCACGCAGTCGATGGGCACCGCGGTCTTCGTCTTGATCTGGATCGTCGGGATCCACCAGCTCGAGGCGAACCTGCTCAACCCGAAGATCATGGGCGACGCCGCGAAGATCCACCCGGTGCTCGTCGTGTTCTCGCTGCTCGTCGGCGAGCACTTCTTCCACATCACGGGGGCGCTGCTCGCGGTGCCCGTCATGTCGGTCGCGCAGAGCGTGTTCGTTCACGTGCGCAAGCGAGTGCAGGCCCAAGACCCCGAGATGGCCCACGAGCCCGTCGGCAGCATGCTGCCGCCGCCGCCACCCCCCGCCGAAGACTGACCGCCGCCGCCGAGGCCCTTCGAAATGGCGGGCCCACCTGATTGCCCTTGAGCCGCGCCCGCGGTAGGACCCCGGCGTGAGCGACGAGACCGAGACCGACGAGACCGAGAGCGAGACCGAGGCCACCGCCGAGCCCAAGAAGGGCTCGAAGCCGCCCCCGGCCAAGGCCGGCAAGAAGAGGAAGAGCGCCGCCGAGGTCCAGAAGGAGCTCCGCGAGCTCTCCAAGGCCGAGGAGAAGCCGCCGGCGGATCTGAAGAAGATCTACCTCCGCGGCGGCGCGGTCGTGCTCGTGGTGTGGATCATCGCCGGCATCCTGCGCCACCCGATCGGGTTCGCCGCGGCGGGGGCGCTCACGATCGCGGGCGTCGTCGCGATGCTCTGGCTCCAGCGCTACATGAAGAAGACGCAGGCGCTCGGCGCGCTGCTCAAGGGCGCCGACACCGAAGAGGGGCGCAAGCACGCGCTCGAGCGGATCGACGCCGACTTCAAGAAGGGCGACACGCAGGCCGTCATCGCGAAGGCCCAGCTCCAGATGCAAGACGATCCGCGCGCGGCCCTCGCCACGCTCGAGGCCGTCAACCTCGACAAGGAGCTCGCGCCGATCGCCGGGCAGATCCGCGCGATGCGCGCGATGATCCACCTCACGCTCGGCGAGACGCAGGAGGCGCGCGCGCTCGCCGACAAGCTCGATCTCGGCAAGCAGCAGGAGCCGAAGACGCGCGTGATGTTCGCCGCGGTCGCGAGCGAAGCGTGGGCGCGAACGGGGCAGGGCAAGAAGGCGGTCGACACGCTCGATCTGTTCAACCCCGAGGCGCCCGACATGGGCGAGCTCCGCGCGCAGCTCTGGCGCTCGCGCGCGTTCGCCTACGCCGCGGTGAACGACACGAAGGGCGTCGCCCGCGCGGTCAAGAAGCTCGCCGACATCAACCCGCACCTGCTCGGGATGTTCGTCGGCCAGAAGAAGGTGCACCCGCTGCTCGAGCGCGAAGCGAAGCAGATCGTGATGCGCCTCGGCATCGTGCCGCGCAAGATGGTCCGCCAGAAGATGTGACGATCAGCCGATGCCCGAGAGGTTCGCGCGCGCCACGGGGCGGAGCGCGACCTCCGGGAGGAGCTCGGCGAACGACACGACGGTCGCGTCGGGAAGCTCGCTCTCGACGAGCTTGCGCACGAAGCGGCGGATGTCGGGCTGCGTGAGCAGCACCGCGTGAGAAGGCGCGCCCGGCTGCGAGGCGCCCTCGGCCACCGCGCGTCGGAGCGCGGCGACGACGTCGCGCGCCGCCGCGGGAGGCAGCGTGAGGAACGCGCCCGCAGGCGTGCGCGTGACCGCGCGGCGCACCGTGTCTTCGATGATCGGATCGATGAGCACGACGCCGAGCTGGCTCTGCCCGCCCGTCAGACGGAACGTGAGCGCGCGCCGGAGCTGCGCGCGCACGAGCTCGGTGAGGTTCAGCGGATCTTTCTCCGTCGACGCCATCGACGCCAGGGCCTCGAGGATCGCGCGCAGATCGCGGATCGACACCCGCTCCTCGAGGAGGCGACGCAAGATGTCCGTGAGGAGCGTGAGGCTCACCGGCTTCGGCACGACGCTCCGCACGGTCGCCGGGGCGAACTGCTCGAGCTCGTCGAGCAGGCGCTGCGTCTCGGCGATCCCGAGGAAATCGGCGGCGCGCGCGCGCAGCAGATCCGCGGTCGCGTCGGTGATCAGGGTCACCGCCGCCTCGTCGCTCAGACCGGCGCCGAGGGGCAGCACCTTCGCGGGCACCTCGTGGAGCGAGATGACGACGTGGCGCGCCGGGAGCCCGGGCGCCGCGCGGACGCGCGGGGGTGGGAGCGGCACGCCGAGATCGGCGAAGAGGCGATCGCGAAGGCCGACCGCGGCGGCGCGCAGCGAAGGCGCGCCGTCGGCCCCGTCGAGGAGCGGCGCGAGATCTTCGGCGATCTCGACGCTCCACGGCACGACCATCGGCACGAACGCCGCCTCGCGGCGCGCGGACGCGACGACCTGCGGCTCGGTCGCGGCGCGATGATCGTCCTTGGCGATCTGCTTGGCGCGCGCGCGCGCGGCGAAGAAGAGCGCCGCCGCGATCACGAGGAAGGGGAGGGCGGGGAGGCCCGGGACGATCGCGAGGAGGACGACGAAGGCCGCGGCGACCTTCAGCGCCTTCGGGAGCCCGAAGAGCTGACCGGCGAGCTCCTCGCCGAGGGGGGTGTCGGGCTCCTCGCTCGCCACGCGCGTGACGAGCACGCCCGCGCCGGTGGAGAGCACGAGCGCCGGGATCTGAGAGACGAGGCCGTCGCCGATCGTCAAGAGGCCGTAGCGCTTGAGCGCGTCGACGGCGGGCATGCCGCGCTGCCCGACGCCGATCGCGAGGCCGCCGAGGATGTTGACGACCGTGATGACGAGCGACGCGATGACGTCGCCCTTCACGAACTTCATCGCGCCGTCCATCGATCCGTAGAACTGGCTCTCTCGGGCGAGCTGCCGGCGGCGGCGGCGCGCCTCGTTGCCGTCGATGGTGCCGGCGCGGAGCTCGGCGTCGATCGCCATCTGCTTGCCGGGCATCGCGTCGAGCACGAAGCGCGCCCCGACCTCGGCGACGCGCTCGGAGCCCTTCGCGATCACGATGAACTGGATGATCGTGAGGATGAGGAAGACGACCGCACCGACGACGTAGTTGCCTCGGACGACGAAGCCGCCGAAGGCACGGATGACGTCGCCCGCGTCGGCCTGGAGCAGGATGAGCCGCGACGACGAGACGTTGAGCGCCAACCTGAAGAGGGTGGTCAGGAGCAACACCGTCGGGAACGTCGCGATCGCCAGGGCGTCGGGCACGTAGAGGACGACGAGCAGGATCGCGACCGAGAGCGACAGGTTCGTCGCGAGGAGGATGTCGAGCAGCCACGTCGGCAGGGGGACGATCATCATCGCCACCACCCCCACGACCAGCGCGGCGAGCGCCAGCTCGGCCCCGCCCAGGCCCGGCCTGTCCCCTCGCTTCATAGCGCGAGGCTACCGCCGTCGGGCCTATCCGAGGGCTGTTTCTGCCCGCCAAATTGTTGATGTAGAAGCAGAGGTTCTCGGGCTATGATCACGAGGATCTTCGAGCGATGGCGATGAGCAACCAGCCCGCCCAGCCGCCTCTACGTCGAACCGGCACGGGCCTTTCCGACGTCGGGCGCAAGCGACAGTCGAATGAAGACGCGTTCTTCTTCGACGACCGCCTCGGCCTCTACATCGTCGGCGACGGCATGGGCGGCCACGCTGCCGGGGAGATCGCGAGCCAGGAGGCCGTCGAGACCGTCTATGGGATGGTCAAGCGCGGGATCGGCAATCTCCACGAGCTGGCCGATCCTCTCGTGGAAGAAGACGTGCGCGCGGCCAGCCGGCTCATGGAGAGCGCCATCCAGGCCGCCACCTACATGGTCTTCTCGATGGCCGAGATGGACCGCGGAAAGACGGGCATGGGCACGACCCTGAGCGCTCTGCTCGTCCTCGGCGAGTTTGCGGTCACGGCGCAGGTCGGCGACAGCCGCATCTACCGCGTGAAGGGCGACACGGTCGAACAACTCACGGAAGATCACACGCTCATCGCCTGGCAGCTCAAGCAGGGTCTCATCACCCCGCAAGAGGCGAAGAAGTCACCTCACAGGAACGTCATCACCCGCGCGGTCGGCAACAGGGATTACGTGCAGGTCGACACCGGGCTCGTGAAGCTCACGTCGGGCGATCGCTTCCTGCTCTGCTCCGACGGGCTCCACGGCTACCTGCGCGAGAGCGACATCGCTCCCATCGTCGCGCTCCAGGGCGAAGAGGCGGTGAAGAAGTTCATCGCCCTCGCGAACGAGCGCGGCGGCAAAGACAACATCACCGCGATCCTCGTCGAGATCGACTAGGCCGACCGAAAGCACAAGTGGGCGAGCGCTCCCAGGTACGACCGTGGGCGACGGACGAGGTGAAGCTCTTCGTCCTCAGCGCCGTCGCCCTGTATTTCGAGCTCCTCGTCGTCCGGTGGACGAACGCATACGTGAAGAATGTTGGATTCTTCACGAACTTCCTCGTGCTTGCGAGCTTCGTCGGTCTCGGGGCCGGTTTCTTGCTTGCGAAGCGCAAGGAGCCGCTGCTCCCGGCCTTTCCACTCCTCCTGCTCATCTATTGCGGGCTGGTACACGTCGCGCGGCCCAAGCTCAGTGTGCAGGACCCCGGCGCGCTTTTCTGGGGCGAATATGGGAGACCTCGCGACGAACAGGCACTCTCGGTCGATCCCGAGCTGTTCGTTTCGATCGCCTACGTCATGGTCGCGCTCCAATTCTTGCTGCTCGGCCAGGCGATGGGCCGGCTCTTCGGACGGCTCCCGCCGCTGCGCGGCTACGCGACGAACATCGGAGGCAGCCTCCTCGGGATCATCCTCTACACGGCCAACTCGTTCGTACTTCCGAAACCGGTCGTTTGGTTCGCTGTCGTGCTCGGAGGAATCGCGCCATTTCTCTGGCGCCGGCGCGACGCCGCGATCGCGGCCTACGTCATCTCGGTCGTCGTACTCGGGTTCGTCGGGTGGCTCGACGTCGGAAGCTCCTGGTCGCCCTACTATCGCACCGAGCACAAGTGCGACGCGAACGGCGAGTGCACGCTGGCGGGAAACGGCATCTGGGGGATGCACCTCCGCAGGTTCGTCGAGGGCCCGACGCTCTACAACATCCCGTACGGCGCAGCCGGTCTGGTCAAGGCACGCAAGTTCGACCAGGTCTTGATCGTCGGATGCGGCGCGGGCAACGACGTGAATGTCGCCCTCGCGCATGGCGCGGAGCACGTCGACGGTGTCGACATCAACCCCATGGGCATCGAGATGGGGCAGAGGTTGCACCCCGACAAGCCGTATGCGTCACCCAAGGTCTCGCTCTACGTGGATGACGGTCGCGCCTTCCTCCGCCAGAACGACAAGAAGTACGACCTCATCGCATACGCGCTGCCCGACTCCACCGGGGTCGTGAGCAGCCACGCGAACATGCGGATGGAGAGCTACCTCTTCACCGTCGAGGCGTTCCGCGCGGTGAAGACGCACCTCGCTGTCGACGGGATCTTTGCGGTTTACAACAACTACCGCGAGCAGTGGCTCGTCGAAAAGATCGCGGGCATGCTCGAGGAGGCGTTCGGCGCGCGGCCACTCGTCTTCAGCGATCCGACCGCCACCGCGGTCTTGCTCGCCGGTCCGGGTACCGCCGCGATCCAGCATTCGCCGCCTCGCGAGATTGCTTCGCATTGGGCGCCGGCAACCGACGACTGGCCGTTCCTCTACCTGAAGCGACCGCACGTGCCCTCGCTCTACATCCGCGCGCTCGCGGTCATCGGAACTCTCTCGATAGCGTTCATCACGCTAGTCGCGTGGCGCGCGGGCACACTCGACGAGCAAGACGCCGACGGTGAGGAGAGTGACGTCGCGCGCACGGCCAAGTTTCCGTCGCCGTTCCGCGTCGACGGACCGATGTTCTTCCTGGGCGCGGCGTTCATGCTCCTCGAGGCGAAGAGCATCGTCACCTTCGGGTTGCTCTTCGGCACCACGTGGCTCACGACGGCGCTCGTGATCGGCGCGATCCTCGCGATGGTCCTCATCGCGATTGTCGTCAACACACGCTTCGCGGTGAAGAGGGTCTGGCCGTGGGGCGTCGCGCTCGCGGCGACGCTCGCGGTCGTCTACGTGATTCCGCCGGAGAGGCTCGTCGTCGCAAGCCCAACGCTTCGCTACGTGCTCGGCGTCGTCACCGCCCTGTCGCCGGTGATGATCGCCAACGTCATCTTCGCCAAACTGCTCGGCGACACGAAGGAGGCGCCGCGAAGCCTCGCATCGAACCTCGTCGGATCGGTCTTCGGCGGCATCGCCGAGTACGTCTCGCTCGCGACGGGATACCGCATGCTCTTGCCGTTGGTCGGCGCTCTCTATGCGGCGGCGTTCGTGCTCGTGTACCTGCGGGGAAAGAGCCATCCGGCAACCAAGTAGATCGGCACCGCGATCACGAGAAGCGCGCTCATGCCGAAGGTGATCGAGAACGCGATCGCGAACACCGGACCGAGCACGGAGAAGATGCCGTTGACGCCCCACGCCCAGGGCACGAGGTGAGGCGAGCTCTCCTTCAGGCGCTCGAGTCCCGAGGGCAAGAACACGCCCAGGCACACGCCCACCGGCGCAATGAGCGCGAGCGTAATGATGCAGCGCGCCCCAAAGGAAGACGCCATGAGCGAGGGCAGGCGTGGAAAGAGGACGAACAGCTCGACGAAGACCACGCATGCGAAGAGGTACGCGACGAACCGAACGCCACCTAGCCGCGCGACGATGCGCTCTGCGGAGAGCGCGCCCAGGCCCGTCGCGAAGAGTAGCCCCGCGAGCACCACCGAGAGCGCGTAGCTCGGATGCCCGAGGAAGAGCCCAAACTGCTGAAGTAGCGCCATCTCGACCGCCATGTATCCGAGGCCGAGCGCGGCGAAGTAAATCGCGAAGCGCGACACGATTGGCTTCGCGCTCTCGGCCCTCCGCAGGGGTAGCCACACGCACACGATGGCCGTCACGCCGATCGCGAGGAGCAACAGAATCACGCTGTACTCCATCGAGGGGACGAGCGCCCAGAGCTGCGGATCGCGAGGAAAGAGATGCGACCAGTACGAGAAGCGGAAGTAAAACGGCTGATCGTCGACGACTGGAGCGACGTTGAGCGGATGTCGCGCGAGAAAGACCTGCTCGGCCTCGACGTCTCCGAGCGAGAGGAAATACTGATAGAGATTCTGTCGTGCCGCGTTCCACGGTGGGCCAGCGGCGATCCGCAAGAGTGGGTTCGAGCGAACGGCGGCGTCCAACTTCGTGAGCTCGGCGTCGCTGAAC
>JAHBWD010000106.1 GCA_019637175.1 Labilithrix sp.
GGTCCCCGCCTTCGAAGGGACGCCGAGCTTCGAGTCGCACAAGGTGTTCACCGGCGTCGTCGCGTCCACCGACGACGTCACGGGGACGCTCGACGTCCGCGTCGGGACGGTGCTCGGCTCGGTAAAACTTGCAGACTACAAGCGTTACAACCCGCAGAATCTGCCGCCCAGCCAGTTCGCCGAGGTCGGCGCGCGCGTTCGCGTGAGCCTCCTCGCGCCCGTCCCCAACGTGCCGGCGCAGATCGGCAACGCGACGACGGCGCCGGTCACGAAGGTGCCGCTCCGCCTCGAGCTCGGGCCCGAGTCGGCGATGGTCGTCCTCGACGTGCGCACGCGGCAGGTCCTCGCGCTCACCGGCAACTACGAGGCGGCGTCGGGCGGGCTCGATCGCGCGACGCAGTCGCGGCGCCAGCCGGGATCGACGTTCAAGCCCATCGTCTATTCGTACGCGCTGCACGCGCGCCGCTACACGCCCGCCACGCTCGTCGACGTGCAACCCACGGTCTTCGCCGGCAACTACAAGCCGGGGAACTACGAGGGCTGGACGGGCACCGATCCGCTCCGCCTGCGCGAGGTGCTCGCGAGCTCGGTCAACATCGGCGCGGTTCGCGTGCTCGAAGACGTGGGGCCGGCGAACGTCGTCGACTGGGCGAAGGCCCTCGGCATCACCTCGACGCTCAAGCCGGATCTCTCGCTCGCGCTGGGATCGTACGAGGTGCATCCCATCGAGCTCGTGTCGGCGTACGCGACGTTCGCCGCCGGCGGCATGTACGAAGAGCCGCGCATCGTCACCCGCATCGTCGGGCCCGACGGCAAAGACGTCGAGCTCAAGGCTCCTCCGCCGCCGCGTCGCGTGCTCGATCCCGCCGAGGCGTACGTCACGACGAGCCTCCTCCAGAGCGTCATCGACCACGGCACGGGCGCGAAGGCGAAGAGCCTCGGCCGGCCCATCGCCGGCAAGACCGGCACGAGCAACGATTCGAAAGACACGTGGTTTTCGGGCTACTCGACCGAGATCGCGAGCGTCGTCTGGGTCGGCTACGACGACAACAAGCCCCTCGGCGCAGGAGAGACCGGCGGGAGCTCGGCGCTCCCGGCGTGGATCCAGCTCATGAAGGCCGCGCACGAGAACAAGCCTCGCGCGGAGTTCCCTCGGCCGCCGGGCGTCGTGACGATCGCGATCGATCCGAAGAGCGGCAAGCGCGCGGCGAGCGAGGAGGGCAGCCTCGACGAGGTGTTCCTCGAGGGAACCGAGCCGACGGAGACGGCCGAGCCCGCGGCGACCGATTCGAAAGACGACGCAGGATCCACCGCGGCGCCGGACGCGACGACGAACGGCGGAGGCGATCCTTGAGCGCGCGCGCGTTCATCGTGGCGGCGATCCTCGCCGCCGCTGCGCTGAACGCGCCGAGGCCCGCGCTCGCCCAGCAGGAGAAGAAGCCCGCGCCGAAGGTCTCGTCGATCGTCCACCTCGCGAGCGAAGTCGCGCAGGGCCTCGGGCAGGTGCCCGCAGGCGTGCTCGTCGTCGCATCGACCGTCGCGAGCGACGTCCCGGCGCCGAAGGGCGACGAGCTCGCCGTCAAGCTCGCGGCGCAGATCGCGGGAAAGCTCGGCGGCAAGGCCCACCCACAGCCGGCGGCGCTCGGCGTCGCGCGAGGCCTGTCGGGGCGCGCCGCGTCGCTCGTCTATCTCCAGATCGAGATCGCGAAGGGCGAGCTCCGCGTCACCGCGGATCTCTACCCGGTGGTCTCGAACGGGTGGGAGCGCCTTCGCAACCCGGTGCCGGGCCCGCGCGCGCACGCGTTCGCGCACGCGCCGCTCGACGCCGAGCTCCGCGGCTACCTCACGCCGATCCTCCTCGAGCAGGCCAAGCTGCACAAGGCGAAGCACGAAGAGGGCGACGTGCTCGCGGTCGGATGCGGCGACGTCGACGGCGACGGCGGTCTCGAGCTCGTGCTCGTCACGCGCGCGCGCGTCGCCGTCGGCAAGATCCGCGGCGGCAAGGTCGTCGTGGAGCGCGCCGCGCCGTGGTCGTCGATCGCTTCGCGCGCGCCTGTCCCGATGCGCGAGCCGCTCGCGTCGGTGCTCGTCTCGCCGCCGGCGCACCGCGGAGAGATCCTCGTCGGCACGACCGACCGCGGAGGCGTCGCGCTCGACGCTTCGCTCGTCACGCGCCGTCAGCTCACCGGCTTGCCGGTGCCGGGGAGCGACGGCGACGCGTGCGCGGTGCCGAGCCCGGAGAACGGCGCGTTCGACATGAACGTGATCGCGTGCACCGAGCCCGAGCCCGAGGCGAAGAAGCCTCCGGCGAAGACCGAGCCCACGATCGTGTTCACCGCGCCGGCGACGCGCTACGACGCCGTCGCCGCCCTCGATCTCGTCGGCAAGGACGGCGCCGTCTCGCAGGTGCTCGCGGCGCGCGAGCCTTCGGGCAAGCTCAGGCTCCGCCGCACCGATCCCGGCGCGCCGAAGCCGATCGAGCTCGCGATCGAGGGCATCGGCGCGCAGCTCGCGCTCGTCGACATGGATCTCGACGGCGTGCCGGAGATCGTCACGACCACGAGCGCCGAGTCGGGAGACGACGGCGTCATCGTCTCCGCGTTCACCAAGAACGGCGTCAGCGCGCGCCTGCGCTTCCCTTCGAAAGAAGGCGTCCGCGCGGTCGCGGTTTGTCCGCCCGAGGAGCGCGGCGTGCCCGCGGTCGTCGCCGTCGTGGGGAGCGAGGTCTGGCTTGTCCGGTGAGCGGCGGCTCTCGCGGCGATCGATCCTCGCCGGAGGCCTCGGCGCGACGCTCGCGGCGTCGATCCCACGCGAGGCGTGGGCGCGCGGCCGGACGCCCGTAGGGGGCAAGCTCTCGCTCCGCGTGCCCTGGCCGATGCACGCGATCGATCCACACCGGATCGACGATCCCACCGCGGCGATCTTCGGCGACGCGCTCTTCGACACGCTCTACGCCCCCGGCGAAGCGGGCGCGTTCGTCGCCTCGATCGCCGAGGCCGATCCCGAGCCCGAGGGCGCGAGCCTGCGCGTGCGCGTGCGCTCGGGGCTCAAGACGGGCAAGGGCCGCGCCTTCGAGCCTCGCGACGCCGCGGCCGCGATCGCGCGCGCGCGAAGCCTGGGCGCGCGCGCTTGGCTCGCGGACATTCCCGCGCCGAAGGCCGACGGTCGCTCGCTCGTCTTCGCGATGCGTGACGCCGGCCGGCTCGTGCGCGCGCTCGCGTCGCCGCTCGTCGCGATGATCCCTCCTTCGTTCTCGCCGGAAGCGCCCGACGGCACGGGCCCCTTCCGCTTCACCACACGAGGAGACACTGTCGTCCTCGCGCGCAATCCGTTCGCCGCGCGCGGACCGGCCTACCTCGACGAGGTGACGGTGCGCGCCGCGCCCGATCTCGCGGCGTCGCTCCGCGCCTTCGAGAGCGGCACCGACGATCTCGGCTGGCTCGGATCGGGCCTCCACGAGCCGCGCGCGGGATCGCGACCGTTCGATCTCGGCGCCGTGGCCTACGCCGTCCTCTTCACAGGCCGCGACGCGCTCACGTGGGACGCGCCAGGCGTCGCGCAGCGGATCTGCGACGGCATCCCTCCGTCGCGCCTCGCGCACCTCGCCGTCGGTCCGGCGTGGACGCCCGATCCCGCGCAAGGTTGGGGCGGACCGCCTGCGAGCCTCCACGTCCGCGACGATGCGCCGTGGCTCGTGGAGCTCGCGAAGGCGATCGCCGCGACGATCTCGCAGCGCGATCACGAGGTGACGGCGAAGCCCATCGCCGCGGCCGACTTCGCGCAGCGCCGCGCCTCGCGCCTCTACTCGCTCGCGCTCGACGTCGTGCGCCCGATCGTACCCGGCACGTTCGGCACGATGGTCGCGCTCGCGACCGCCGACAACGCGGGACAGGCGGGCGGGCTCGTGATGCATCCGCCCAAGCTCGGCGAGGTCCCCGCGCGCACGCTGACGCGAACGCTCCGATGCGGCGTCGCCGCCGAGATCCGCGTGCAAGGCGGACGCACGCAAGACGTCGTCCTCGCGACGTCGGCGAGCGGCGTCGGCTTCGATCTCGGCGCGACGACGCGCGTGCGCGCGCGCTGAACGATCTCGACGGTCAGGGCACGACTTGGATGACGCCGAACATCGTCGTCGGGTGAAACACGCACTGGTAACCGAACGTCCCCGCAGACGACATCGTGAGCGCGAGCTCGGGACGACCGCTCGCGCCGACGGGCGGATCGGTTTCCTGCAAGGGGATGGGCGTCGGCGTGTCGCCGCCGAGCGGCTCGAGCGGGTGCTGGAAGAAGCTCCCCGCGAAGTTGATCACGGCGCCGACCTTGACCTTCACGCAGCTCGGCTCGTATTGCGCGGGAGCGGCGCCGAGGGGGAACAGGACCTCGATCCGCGCGCTCGCGGTGCAGTCGCCGCCGCCGTCGCCGCAAGGCGCGTCGAGCTCCGCTTGCGTGCATCGGAGGGCGTCGGGGCTGCCCTGATCGCGCCCCGCGTCGACGCTCGTGTCGGGCGCCGCGCTGCTCTCCTGCGCGGGCGCGGCGCCGTCGTTCGAGGTCGGCGGCGAGCCGTCGTCGTCGCCGCACGCGTAGAGCGCGAGCGGTACGACGAGCGAGGCGAGGGCGAAGGACAGTCTGCGCATGAAGGTTCGGTGACGTCGGTGACGGCGGCGCTCGAGGCTCTCATAGCACGGCCGTCGAATGGGGCTCTCGCGGCGGGCGTTCTCCGTTCATGCCCCCTCCGCCCTCCTTCCCGCGCGCCCACGAAGACGTGGGGACAAACCCCGGTTAGCCTACCCGTCCGTTGCGCCTCGCTCCTCGGCTCGCGCTCACGTTCGGTCTGCTCGCGGCGGTCTCCACCGCCGGCGTCGGCTTCGCCGTTCGAACGAGGCTCGCGGCGAAGGAGACGGCGCGCTTCCAGCGCGAGGTGAAGCTCATCTGCGATCGCGTCGTCGACGAGATCACGCGTCAAGGCGAGGCCGATCAGACGCTCATCGCCGGCGCGTGCCAGGGAGGCGAGCTCGTCGAGCGCGTCGGCATCGCGCTCGATCGCGGAGAGCTCGACGAGCGACGCACGGGGTTCTCGGAGATCGTCCGCGGCGAGCGCAAGGCGTTCGATCTCGACGAGCTCGTGCTCGGCGTCGAAGGCGGCGACCTCGTCGGCGCGAGCCCGACGACGCTCCTCGGCCTGCCGCCGCGCGACGTCGATCTGCTGCTCTCGGGAACGACGCAGAAGTTCACGATCCGCGGGGGCGCGGTGCCCGCGCTCGTGTCGCGATGCACCAAGCGTTCGGACGGAGGGAAGATCGTGGGCCTCGTCGGCGCTAGGCACGTCGATCCCGTGCTCGATCGACTGTCGCGCACGCTCGACGTGACGGTGAGCCCCGCGTGGCCGCGCGCGACGCCCGCGCCCGCGCCCACGGAAGAAGAGAAGAAGAAGACGGCGAAGGCGCCGAAGGGCACGAAGCCGAGCGCCGTCGCTCCTCCGCCGGCTCCGAGCGCAGCCGTCGCGCCCACCGCCGCCGACGAGCTCGCGCGCGCGACCTGCAAGCTCCCGGATTCGAACGGCCGCGACCTCACCTTCGACGTCCTCAAGTCGACCAAGGAGCTCGACGAGAACCTCCACGACGTCGACCAGACCGTCGGGCTCTACGCGGCGATCTCTGCGGCCGTGGCGTTCATCGTCTCCGTGTTCCTCGCGCGCGGCCTCGGCAGGCCGCTCGCCGATCTCGCGACCGAAGCGGGAAAGGTCGCCGCCGGTGAGGCCAGGCCGCTCCAGGTGAAAGGCTCGGGCGAGGTGAAGGAGCTCGTCCACGCGTTCGACAGGATGATCCAGGATCTCGCGGTGACGCGACGGCGCCTCGCCGCCGCCAGCCGCGTCGCCGCCTGGCGCGAGGTCGCGCGGCGCGTCGCGCACGAAGTGAAGAACCCGCTCGCGCCGATCCGCGCCGCGGTCGAGACGCTCCGGCGCCTTCGCGCGCGCGACGATCCGCGCTTCGACGAGTACTTCGACGAAGGCACGCGCACGGTGCTCGACGAAGTGCACCGCATCGCCAACATCGTCACGGAGTTCACGCGCTTCGCGCGCCTGCCGCAACCGCGACCGGTCGACTGCGATCCCGAAGAGATCGCCCGTCACGTCGTCCAGGTCCACAAGGCCGCGGCCGGAGAGATCCCGCTCGCCCACGCCGCGCAGCGCCGCGCGCCGACGTTCCGCGCCGACCGCGATCAGGTCATCCAGGTGCTCACGAACCTCGTCCAGAACGCGCTCGACGCGGTCAAGGACGTGCCCGGCGGCGCGGTGAGCGTCACCACCGACGCCGACGGTCACTACGTCGCGTTCTCGGTCGCCGACAACGGTCCGGGCATCGCGCCCGAGATCGCGGCGCGCCTCTTCGAGCCCTACGCCACGACGAAGGCGAGCGGCACGGGCCTCGGCCTCGCGATCGCGCAGCGCATCGCGCTCGAGCACAACGGCGAGCTCTCGTACGTGGGGCCTTCGGCGAGCGGCAAGGGCGCCGTTTTCCGCCTGCTCCTTCCGGTCGAGGGCCCGCCGCCGATGAGCGACGTGCCGAGCTCCGACGGCTGATCACGGACCGGGGAATCGCCCCGACGCCACGAGCAGATCGAGCCGCGCCTGCCGCGCGGTGTCTTCGACGATCGCGGCCTCGGCGGCGGCGTCGCGCGCGCGACGCTCGGCGTCGACGACCTCGATGTTCGACGTCGCGCCGGCGCGATACGCCTGCTCGGTGAGGTCGAGCGCCTCGGCCGCGAGCTTCGCCGCCTCGCGCGCCTGCACGAGCGCCTCGTCGGCGCGCTCGAGCGCGACGAACGCCGCGCGCACCTCCGACTTCGCCTGGCGGAGCGCCGCGTCGAGGCGCGCGCGGTTCTGCGCCTCGACCGCCTCGCGCTCGTGCGTGAGCCCGTAGCGGTTGCCGCCGTCGAAGATCGGCAGCGAGAGCAGCACCTGCGCTTGCCAGCCGGTGGTGGGCTGACTGAACGTCGGCGGGTTCTGGTAGAAGGGCTGCGCCGTCAGCGAGAGCACGGGCAGATACTCCGTGTAGGAGTCGCGCACGGCCTTGCGCGACGACTCGACGCGCTCGCGCTCGGCGACGACGTCGCTCCGCGCCTCGGCGCCGCCGAGGGCGGTGGCGAGCGGCGGCGGGCCCGCGAGCTGCGCTTCGTCGACGGTGTCGATCGGTCCGTTCTCTCCCACGAGAACGCCGAGCGCCTCCTGCGCACGCGCGAGCGCGATGAGCTGGTTCTGCACGCGGGTCTCGTTCGTCGCGCGCTCCTGCGAGGCGCGCACGGCGTCGAGTCGGTTCCCCACGCCGCCGGCGAGGCGCGACTTGGCGAACTCTTCGTGCGCCCGCGAGGTGTCGCGCGCGCGCTCGACGCTCGCGAGCACGCGCTTCTGCGCGAGCACGGTGAGGAACGCGCGTCCCGTCAAGAGCGCCACCTGTCGCTTCGCCTCGACGGCGGAGAGCTTGCTGATGTCGACGTTCTCCAGTGCGCGGGCGTGCGCGACCCACGCACGCGGCGCGACGATCGGGACGGCGAGCCCGATGTTCGCGCTGAGCTGGTTCGCCGAGAGGATCACGCGATCGTTGAGCACGCGATCGGCGTCGAGGCGCGTGTAGGTAGCGTTCGCGTTGAGCGTCGGCAGCCAGGCGGCGCGCGCCTGCTCGACGAGCGCCTGCGAGCGCTGGATCTCGGCGACGGCGATCTCGTTCTGCGGGTTCTTCGTGCTCGCCCGCCGGATCGCGTCGTCGAAGGAGATGCGCGGGAGGGTGCGCTCGGGCGCGCCTTCGGCGCGCGCGGCCGTCGCCCCGAGCAGGATCGCCGCCGCCAGCAGCGCCTTGGCTCGTTCATGCATGTACCGCCTCGGGATCTTCGTCGTGCGGCCGCTTCTTCTTGAAGCGATCCACGAGCGTGTAGAGACACGGAATCAAGAAGAGCGTGAAGAACGTCGAGACGGTCAGGCCCCCGATGACGGCGCGCGCGAGCGGCAGGTTCGTCTCGCTGCCCTCGCCGATGCCGAGCGCCATCGGCAGGAGGCCCGCCACGGTCGCGATGGTCGTCATCAGGATGGGCCTGAGGCGCGTCTTCGCCGCGTCGACGGTGGCCTCGAGCAGCGGAGCGCCGCGACGCCGGAGGACGTTCGCGAAGTCGACGAGGAGCACGCCGTTCGACACGACGATGCCCACCATCATGATGATGCCCATCGCGCTGTTGACGCTGAGCGTCGTCTTGGTGGCGGCGAGCATCGCGAAGACGCCGCTCACGCCCAGCGGCACGCTGAACATGATGACGAGCGGGTCGAGGAGCGATTTGAACTGCGACGCGAGCACCATGTACACGAGCGCGAGCGCCATGATCGCCGCGAGGCCGAGGCCCTGGAACGCTTGCTTCTGCGCGATAGTCTGGCCGCCGAGCTGAACGCTGAAGCCGTCGGGCGCGGGCACCGAGTCGATCGCGCGCTGCGCGGCGTCGCTCGCCGCGCCGAGATCGCGGCCCGGCGCGACGTTCGCCGTGACGTCGATGATGCGCTGGAGATATTTACGTGTAATCTGCACAGGTCCGCTACTGCGCTCGATCTTGGCGAGGTTGGCGAGCGGGAGCGTCCGGCCCGCAGGCGTGCGGAGGAAGATGTCCTCGAGATCGCCGACGTGCGACCGGTACGCATCCGCGAGCTTCACGTTGATGAAATACGAGTTGCCCGTCGCGGGATCGGCGAACGGGATCGGCGTGAACTGCGTGTTGCCGACGAGGCTCGCGAGCACGCTCTGGGCGATCTGCTGCTCGGTGACGCCGAGCACGCCCGCCTTCTCCCGATCGACCACGACGTCGAGCTCGGGGTAGTTCTCCTCGCGCGAGATCTGCACGTCGGTGAGGAGCGGCCTGCCCGCGGCGTCGTGCACGCCGCGGAGCTTCTCGGCGACGGCGGACGCGTACGAGGCCGCCTTCTCGAGGTCGTAGCCGAGGATCTCGACGTCGATCGGCGCGGGCGCGCCGAAGTTGAGGATGCGCTTGACGATCCCGCCGGTGAAGTAGAAGAGGTTCACGCCCGGGAGCTCGCTCTTGAGCGCGCTCCGCACGCGCTCGGTCGCCTGGACGTCGGAGTACGGCCGCTGATCCCGCGGCACGAGGTTCACGTTGATGTTCCCGGCGTGCGGACCGGTGTTCGACGTGAAGAGCGCCGTGCGGCCTCCGGGCAGGCCGTTGTCGCTCAGCATCGTCGTGAACAGGGCGTGGTCGCCGTCGGCGAGCTCGCGGCGGACGACGGCCTCGACGCGCGCGCCGACCTGTTCGGTGCGCTCGACGCGTGTTCCGATCGGCGTCTTGTAGGTCACGCTGAACTGCCGCTCGTCGGAGTCGGGGAAGAACTCGCTGCCGATGAAGCGAAGGAGCGTCAGCGACGCGATGAAGACGGCGCCGATCGACGCGATGACGACGAAGCGATGGGCGAGCACGCGGCGCAGCACCGACGCGTACGCCGCGTCGATCCGCTCGAGCCCTCGGGTGAGCCACGCGAAGGCGCCGCGCGGGTGCGCGGCGCTCAGCCACGAGAGGCAGAGCAGCGGCGTGACCGTGCGCGAGACGAAGAAGCTCATGACGAGCGCGAAGGTGATCGTCATCGCCAGCGGCAGGAAGAGGTTCTTCGCGACGCCGGTCAAGAAGAGGACCGGGAAGAACACGATGACCGTCGTGATGGTGCTCACGAGGATCGGCATCGCCACCTCTTGCGCCGCGTCGAGCACGGCCTTGCGCCGGTCGGTCGTGATCTGGAGGTGACGGTGGATGTTCTCGAGCTCGACGATCGAGTCGTCGACGAGGCGCCCGACGGCGAGCGCGAGACCGCCGAGGGTGAAGACGTTGAGCGTCTGGTTGAAGAAGTAGAGGAGGATGAACGTCGCGACGATCGAGAGCGGGATCGCGACCGCGACGATCCCCGTCGCCCGGAAGCTCACGAGGAACACGAGGATCACGAGCACCGCGAGGAGGCCGCCTTGCACGGCTTCGTGCTGGAGGGCGCTCACCGCCGCGCGGATGTACGTCGACTGATCGAACGAGATCTCCGCCTTCACGTTGGGCGGAATGCCGCGGAGGTTCGGGAGCGCGGCGCGAACGGCGTCGACGGCGGCGATCGTGTTCGCCCCCGGCTGCTTGAAGACGCGAAGGTAGACGCCGCGCGTGCCGTTGATGCGGACGATGTTGGCCTGATCGGCGATGCCGTCGACGACGGTCGCGACGTCGCTCACGCGGACGGCGCTCGCGCTCTCTCCCGCGCCGCCGCCGGTCGCGACGCCAGGCTTGACGACGACGTCGCCCAAGACGCGCACCGTGTCGACCTGCGTGTTGGTGAAGACGTTGTAATCGCGATCGCCTGCGCGGAGATTTCCGCTCGGCAAGAGGAAGTTCGCGCCCCTCACCGCGCCGACGACGTCGAGGATGCCGAGGCTGCGCGCGCGGAGCTGCTCGCGGTCGACCTTCACCTCGATCTCGCGCTGCTGGCCGCCGCTCACGGTGGCGCTGGCGATCCCGGTCAAGCGCTCGAGCTGCGGCTGGATGACGTTGAAGGTGAGATCGTAGAGCTGCTTCTCGTCGAGGCCCTCGGCGCGGACGACGACCTGCACGACGGGGATGTTCGTGACGTCGAACTTGAGGATGTACGGCTGCTGGATCCCCGGAGGCAGCTGGCTCTGCATCTGCGCGACGCGCTGCTGCACGTCGAACTGCGCCGTATCGAGGTTGGTGCCGTAGTTGAACCACACCGAGACGATCGACGCGCCCTGCTTCGACGTGCTCTCGACGCGATCGACGCCGGGAGACGACGCGACGGCGCGCTCGATGGGCTGCGTGATGCTCTTCTCGATGTCTTCCGGGCCGGCGCCTGGATAGAACGTCGCGACGCGGATGACCGGGATGTCGATGTTGGGGAAGAGATCGACGCTGAGGCGCGTGCTCGAGAGCGCGCCCAGGGCGATCACCATGAGCGACATCATCAAGATGAGGACGGGGTTGCGCAGCGCGAGGCGGGTGAGCCACATGGCGCGCTACTTCTTGCCCGTGAACGGGTCGACGCCGCGCACGACGCGCACCGCAGCTCCGTCGGAGACCGCGTCGATGCCCGTCGTCACGATCTCTTCGCCGACCGCGAGGCCCTTCGTGATCTCGAGGGTGTCGCCTTCGTCGACGCCGACCGTCACCTCGCGGCGCTCGACCTTGTCGCCCTTGAGCACGAACGCCCAACGCTTGCCGCCCGAGATCTGGATCGACGTCGCCGCCACGACCGCCGCGCCGGGGTGAACCGCGGCGACGATGGCGCCGCGGCCGAACATGCCCGGCCGGAGCTCGCCCTTGGCGTTGTCGATCTGGACCTCCGCGTCGAGGGTGCGCGTGCCGGGATCGAGCAGCGGCGCGAGGCGAACGACGGCGCCTTCGATGCTCCGGCCGGGGAGCGCGTCGACCTCGACGTGCGCCTTCTGCCCCACCTTCACGAGCTGCACGTCGCGCTCGGTGACGGTGACGAAGACGCGCAAGACATCGACGCGCGCGACGCTGAGGATCGTCGTCGCGGCGGTCGGCCCGACGAGCGCGCCGGGGTCGAGCCGGCGCACGGTCACGACGCCGTCGAGCGGAGACTCGATGCGCGTCTCGCCGAGGCGCGTCGCGTAGGCGGCGACCTGCGCCTTCGCGGCGGCTTCCTGGGCCTCGGCGGTCGCGAGCGCCGCCTGCGACTGCTGGAGCTCTTGCTGCGAGACGACGCCGCCGGGCGCGAGCTGCTTGGCGCGCTCGAAGTTGTTGCGCGCGAGCGTGACGCTCGCCTGCGACTGCGAGAGCGTTCCCCGCGCGGCGACGAGCTGATCGGGCAGATCGCTCGGGCGAACGAGCGCGACGAGCTGCCCGCGCTTCACCGCGTCGCCGCGATCGACGAGGACGGCGTCGAGATAGCCGAGCGTCTTCGATCCGACGTCGGCCTGCGCCAGCGGTCGGAGCTCGACCGGCGCATGGATCTCCACTGCGACGTCGCGCCCCTCGACCTTGCCGACGACGACGAGAGGCGGCGGCCGGCCCTTCGGCGCGGCCTCCGACTTGTTCGTGCAGCCCGCGCCCGCGATCGCGCACAGCATGCTCGCTGCGGCAACGAGGCGCAGAAGGTTCGTCGAAGATCCCGAAATCACGCGTGCGCAGCCCAGTCCGCCCCCGGGTTCACGTTCGGCGGGCGGCATCATAGCGCGTGCACCGCCTTTACGCCGACACCTCACGCATGAAGCCCAGGAGTCGGTCGGCGAGGTGATCGGGGACTTCGAACTGAGGCGTATGGCCATACCCCTCCGGCTCTTCGATGACCGCGTGCGCCGGGAGGTTGTCGCGAAAGAACGCGAGCGCAGAAGGCGGCAAGAGCTTCTCCGAGCGGCCCCACACGAGCAGGATGGGCATCTTCAGTGACGCGAGCGCGTCGGGCCGCGGCGCGTCGGCCGGCGTGGCGCTCTCGAGGATCTCGCGCACAGCGGGGTTCTGGAGCAGATGCGGAAACTCACGCGCGAGGAGGGCGAGGAACCACGGCGGCCGATGGTAGAGGCGTCGCAAGAAGACGAGCGCGGCGCGCGCGTCGGGCACGTCGAACTTCGAGACGAGCTCGCGCCACTCGTCGGTCTCGAGCGGCGCGCCCGCGGGCGACACGAGCAAGAGCGCGCGCACGCGCGCGGATCGCGCGAGCGCGTACTTGATCGCGATCGCACCGCCGAGCGAGTTGCCGTACACGATCGCCGGCTCGTCGAGGAGCTGCTCGATCGCGCCGCCCACGGCTTCGAGCAGCACCTCGGGCGTGACGGCGCGATCGCCGCGCGCGCTGAAGCCGTGGCCGGGCAGCTCGGGCACGATGATGCGGCTCGCGTGCGGCTTCACCCGCGCGACGACGCGCGAGAACGCGGCGCCCGCCGAGCCGAGGCCGTGGAGGAACACCATCGGCGGGAGCTTCCCGTCGCCGACACCGTCGTAGACGTGGAGCCTGACGCCGCCGACGTCGACGAAGCGGCTCGTCATCCCTCGACGGTTCATCGTGAAGCGCGCGAGCTTCTGGGCGACGGGGAGGAAACGCGCAGGCACGCTGCCCTCGGTATCACATCCGCGAGGCTCGTGCTTCACGTGACGTCCCGCGTGCGCGCGGCTAGCCTGCCGACTCCGTGACCACCAAGGATCAGGTCCAGGGCGCCGCCTTCGGCACCCTCAAGGCCGAGCACAAGCTCTACGTCTGCCTCACCGCGGTCTTCGTCTCCTGCCTCCTGCTCGGCGACGTCATCGGCGGAAAGACGATCACGACGGCGACGATCTTCGGCCACGACCTCGGGCCGATCTCGGTCGGGATCATCCCCTTCCCGGTCACGTTCCTGCTCACCGACGTCGTCAACGACTTCTACGGCCGCCGCGGCGCCCGCTTCTTGACCTTCGTCGGCTTCGGCATGGCGCTGCTCGCGTACGTGCTCCTCCAGATCGCGACGAACCTCCAGGTCCACGAGTCGACGTACTTCACCGACGCCGAGTTCAAGAAGATCTTCGGCGGCAGCGCGCAGCTCTTCATCGCGTCGATGATCGCGTACCTCGTCGGCCAGCTCCTCGACATCCAGGTGTTCCAGTTCTGGAAGGCGCTCACGCAGTCGCGCCACCTCTGGCTGCGCGCGACCGGCTCGACGCTGCTGAGCCAGGTCGTCGACACCGTCATGATCAACCTGATCTTCTGGATGTGGACGGCGGCGGCCGATCCCACGTCGTTCCTCGGGCAGAAGTCGACCTCCGACCGCTACGCCTGGATCTTCGCCAAGATCGGGCGCGAGTACCTGATCAAGGTGCTCGTCGCGGTCCTGCTCACGCCGGTCGTCTACGCGATCCACGGCGCGATCGTGAAGTGGCTCGACATCCACCCCGAAGCGCACGAGAAGAGCGCGCTTCGTGCTCCCCGAGGGGGGAAGATCTGAGGTGACGCGGCCGAGGCTCCCAGAGGCGCTGACCCTGCCGAGCGGTGTCAGGGTGCGCCTGCGCCTCGGCGATCACGCGCAGACGGGGCGCGCGGAGAACGAGCCCGGCCGGCCGCTCTTCGCCGGCGCGCTCGCCGCGCTCGCCGAGGACGTGATCCTCACGCGACGCGACGGAAAGCGCGACGTCGAGATCGAGGTCGACACGATCCCGCTCGGCGACTTCCACGTGCTTCGCGCGGTGATCACCAAGGCCGGGCTCGTCGAAGAGGAAGAGGTCGTCACGACGTGCCGCAACTGCGGCGCCGAGCTCCGCGTCGAGCCCTGCGCGGCGCTCGAGATCGGGCCGTGGGTCGACGGCGAGCTCGGCGACGAGGAGCTCGACGCCACGCTGCCGATCGGCGAGGCCGTCGACGTGCGGCCGATCCTGCTCGGCCGCGTCCGCATGGCGAGGTACGTCGTCTTCGAAGCGCTCACGGTGAAAGGCGCGCGTCCGCTCTTCGCCGCGCTCGGGGGCGAGAGCCTCGAGATCGACGCCGGTCTCGTCGCGGCGATGGGCATCGTCGCGCTCGGCAACGAGCGCGATCGCGCGCGGATCGCCGAGGCGCTCGCGACGTGCGAAGACGCGTCGTTCGACGACGTGAGCCGCGCGTTCGTCGACACGCACTACGTGCGGCGCCTCGCGTGCGTCGCGTTCTGCGCCGCGTGCCGCGCGCGCAACGACGTCGACGCCCCCTGCGATCGCGAGTTCATGGCCTCGGCGCCGCCGCTCGCGCGCGAGAGCGCCTCCGCGCTCCCTGTCGCCGCATCTTCCGGAGGGCCCGCGTTCCCCACGCTCGACGCGTTCGCGGCGCGCGCGAGAGACATCGCGCGGCCGCTCCAGCGCGACGCGGCCGCCGACGTCGAGCTCGTGGTCGAGGGAGAGACGCCGGCGGTCGACGACGGCGGCGAGCCGCTGCTCGGCTCGTACCTGCCTCCTCATCCGGGTGACATGTCGACGCCGACGCACCCGCCGTGCGTGACGGTCTACTACCGGACGTTCCTCGCGATCTGGGACGAAGAGGGTCCGTACGACTGGGAGGGCGAGCTCCGCGAGACGATCGAGCACGAGCTCGAGCACCACGTTTACTTCCTCCGCGGCGAAGATCCGATGGACGACGAGGAGCGCGCCGAGATCCGCGACGAGGCCGTGCGCATCGTCGGGCGTCGCGAGGCCGAGCGGCGCGCGATCGCCGGCTTCGGGTCGAGCCTCTCCGACTTCGTGAAGCGAACCTGGCCGCTCTGGCTCGTCGCGCTCGTCGCGCTGCTCGCGATGCTCGCGAGGCAGCGCGAGTAGCTGACCGACACGTCCCGCGTCGGGTGTTCGTGCGCCGGAGTCGAGGCGGTGATCTGCCGCGCGCCAAAAATCGACCTGCGGCTCATTTCCTTAGCAACTTCTCTCGGCGGCCGCCGATGGGGTACAAACGAGACCGCGTAGAGAGTGATGCTGCGCACGAACGAGGGGGGCGACGATGAAGGCGAAGAGAGGTCCGGCGTCTGCGAGCCTGTGCGTGCTCGCCGTGCTCCTCGCGCTGCTCGCCGCGCTGCCGGGGTGCGGCTGCGGCGGCGACGGTCCGCGCGAGTCGCTCTTCGACGACGCGTTCGATCCTTGCGCGGCGCCTCCCGTCAACGCGATCGGCGCCGTGTCGTTCGCGGAGTCCGTGCGCTTCCTCTACGAGGGCGCGTGCCCGCGTCAGACCGGCGTGGACAAGGCGGTCTTCGACGATCTGCGCGTGGCGGTGGTGCGAGGTCGCGTCGTCGACATGGCTGGCGCTCCTCTCCCCGGCGTGCGCATCCGCGTTGCGCGTGAGCCCAGGTACGGCGAGACGCGAACGCAAGACGACGGCCGCTTCGACTTCGTCGTGAACGGCGGCGCGCGCACGCGGCTCCGCTTCGAGCTCGATGGGCACCTCCTCGCGCAACGCAGCGCGGACGCGAGAGCGAATCGCTTCTTGGTGCTCGACGAAATCGCGCTCGTCAAAGCGTCGGACACCGCGACGCCGCTCGCGTTCGGGAGCAGCGACTGGCAGATCGCGACTGGCGATCTCGGTAAGGACGAGAGCGCCGATCGACGCGTGCGCCTCCTCGTACCTCCAGCGACGAAGGCCTCAGCGGTCAAGGTCGACGGATCGCGGCAGCCGCTCGAGCGCGGAACGCTCCGCATCACCGAGTTCACGCGCGGCCCGCGCGGCCCTTCGGCGATGCCGTCCGAGCTGCCGCCCGCGAGCGGATACACGTACGCGTCGAGCTTCCTCATCGACGAGCTCGGCGTCGACGCGCGCGTCGAGTTCGAGTCGCCGGTGATCGCGTACCTCGAGAACTTTCTCGCGATGAGGGGCGGTGCAGCCGTACCCGCGGGCGCGCTCGAGGAGGGTGAAGACGCGTGGAAGGCGCAGACGTCCGGCCGCGTCGTCTCGCTCGTCAGCGGGCCGTCGCCGTCGCTCGACGCGAAC
>JAHBWD010000107.1 GCA_019637175.1 Labilithrix sp.
GAGAAGTCGCCGAACCCCGACGTTCGCCAGCAGCGATCGGGCGTGAAGGTCGAAGAGGTCGGCCCCGCCGATCGCCTCGGGCCGGCGGAGTTCAAGCTCGGCGAGAGCGGCTGCTCGGGCGACAGCGGAGGCCCCGCGTTCGCGGAGAGCGGCGCGGTGCTCGGCGTCCTGTCGCGAGGAGGCAACGGCAGCGGCGCGAAGCCTGGCGACTTCAACGCGTGCACCGACGCGGAGAACGTGTTCTCGTCGGCGGCCGCGCACCGCGATCTCATCCTCGGGGCGTACGAGCGCGCGGGGCAGGCCCCGTGGAACGAGGGCGATCCCGACCCGAGGCTCGCCCCGCCGCCTCCGGCGGAGGAAGACTCCGGCTGCGCAGTCGCGGGGCGCGCTCGAAGAGAGCCGTTCGCGCTCGCAGCCCTCGCGCTCGTCGCGTGCCTCGCGCGCCTCCGCGGCCGACGCTCGCGTCCGAAGTGACCCTTCAATTTGCGAATGACATTCATTCCGAGCTCGACGGCTCACGACCCTGACCGCTCGGGCCCGCTCGTTGTATAAACGCGGGACCATGAAGCGTGTGATCTCCGCGTCCTGCTTCGCCGCAATGAGCGGCGCGCTCGTGCTCGCCGCCTGCGAGCCCTCTTCGCCGCCCGCCGTGCCCAAGCCGGCCGCGCCCGGCGTGACGGTCGCGCCGATCAGCGCGCTGCCGGAGGAGAAGCACCTCGCCGATCTGCGCCAGCTCACGCTCTCCGGAGAGAACGCCGAGGCGTACTGGTCGTTCGACGGGCGCCAGCTCATCCTCCAGGCGCGCCCCGTGGGCGACGCCCACTGCGACCGCATCCATCGCATGCCCCTCGCCGATCTGCTTCCGCTGAAGCCGAGCGGCGGGCGCGAGGTGGTGCCGTCGCTCGTTCCGGTGTCGAGCGGCAAGGGCGCGACCACGTGCTCGTACTTCATGCCCGGCGATCAGCAGGTCATCTACGCGTCGACGCACCTCGGCGGCGACGCGTGCCCGCCGAAGCCCGACCACAGCATGGGCTACGTCTGGGCGCTCTACGACACGTACGACATCTTCAAGTCCGACGCCGACGGCAAGAACCCCGTTCGCCTCACGAGCGAGAAGGGCTACGACGCCGAGGCCACCGTGTGCGGCAAAGACGGCTCGATCGTCTTCACCTCGGTGCGCGACGGCGACATCGAGCTCTATCGGATGGACGCCGACGGCAAGAACGTCAAGCGCCTCACGAGCACGCCGGGCTACGACGGCGGCGCGTTCTTCAACCGAGACTGCTCGAAGATCGTCTGGCGCGCTTCGCGTCCTCGCCCGGGCAAGGAGCTCGACGACTACAAGCGGCTCCTCTCGCAGAACCTCGTGCGCCCTTCGAAGCTCGAGCTCTTCGTCGCCAACGCCGACGGATCCGACGCGCAGCAGATCACGTACCTCGACGCGGCCTCGTTCGCGCCGTTCTGGCACCCGTCGCAGAAGCGGCTCCTCTTCTCCACGAACTACGGCGATCCCAAGGGTCGCGAGTTCGACATCTGGGCGGTGAACCTCGACGGCACCGGGCTCGAGCGCATCACGTACGCGGGCGGCTTCGACGGCTTCCCCATGTTCTCGCCCGACGGTCAGACGCTCGCGTTCTCGTCGAACCGCGCGACGCCGAAGGGGCAGCAAGACACGAACGTCTTCCTCGCGCGCTGGGTCGACGATCCCAAGGGCGAGAAGGTGGAGACGGGCGCCGATCGCGTCATGAGCGACATCGCGTGGCTCGCGGATCCCGCGCGCGAAGGTCGCGGCGTCGGCACCAAGGGCCTCGAGGTCTCCGGGGCGTGGCTCGAGGCGCGCTTCAAGGCGCTCGGTCTCGCGCCCGAGGGCGACGCCGGCGGCTATCGCCAGTCGTTCCCCGTCGTCACGAACATCAAGGCCGAAGAGAGCACCGGCGTCACGCTCGACGGCAAGGTGCTCGGCAAGGACGACTTCTCGGTGCTCGGCTATTCGCCGACGAAGTCCGACGTCAAGGGCGACGTCGTCTTCGCGGGCTACGGCATCGTGGCCAAAGATCTCGGCGTCGATGACTACGCCAAGCTCGACGTGAAGAAGAAGATCGTCGTCGTGCGCCGCTTCGTCCCCGAGGGCGCGAAGTTCAGCGCGACCGAAGCGCAGCGCCGCTACGGCGACGTCCGTCGCAAGGCGTGGACGGCGCGCGACAAGGGCGCCAGCGCCCTCGTCGTCGTCGACGATCCCGCGCCGCCCGAGGGCGCAAAGGCCGATTGGAAGGCGCCCGACGAGTCGAAGCTCCCGCCGCTCTTGCCCGAGGGCTACTCCGACGCGGGCCTGCCGGTCGTCGTGATCAAGCGCAGCGTCGGCCGCCCGCTCGTCGAGAAGCTCGCGAAGAACGGCCGCGCGACGGGCGCGGTGAAGGTGCAGCTCGCGCCCGTCTCGACCGACGCGTTCAATGTCATGGGCCGCCTCGTCGCGGAGCCCGCGGACGGCAAGAAGCTCCCCGGCGTGATCTTCGTCGGCGCGCACTACGATCACCTCGGCAAGGGCGGGCGGCACTCGCTCGCGCCTCACTCCGACGAGGCGCACGTCGGCGCCGACGACAACGCGTCGGGCACCGCCGTCATGCTCGAGGTCGCGCGCGAGCTCGCGGCGAAGAAGAAGGAGCTCCGGCGCGACGTCGTCTTCGTCGCGTTCTCCGGCGAAGAGTCGGGCGTGCTCGGCTCGGCGCACCTCGTCCAGAAGTGGCCGCGCGACGAGAAGAAGAAGAACGAGATGAAGGACGTCTACGCCATGCTCAACATGGACATGGTGGGCCGCATGCGCGAAAACCGCTTGCAAGTCCTCGGCATCGAGACGGCGACGGAGTGGAAGGATCTCGTGCAGGTCGCGTGCGACAAGACGCGCGTCGACTGCGCGATGAGCGGCGACGGCTACGGCCCGAGCGATCAGACGTCGTTCTACGCGGGCGGCGCGCCGGTGCTCCACTTCTTCACCGGAACGCACTCCGACTATCACAAGCCGTCCGACAGCGCGGAGAAGATCAACGCGGGCGGCGCGGCCGCCACGGGCCGCATCGTCTCCGGCGTGACGCTCGCGATCGCGCAACGAGACGGCGCGCTCAGCTTCAAGAGCGGCATCGAAGCGCCGACGGTGCGCGGCGATCTCCGGAGCTTCAACGCGTCGCTCGGGACGATCCCCGACTACGGCGGTCCGGGCGCGGGCAAGAAGGGCGTCCTCCTCTCGGGCGTCCGACCGGGCAGCGCGGCCGACAAAGCCGGCATGCGCAAGGGCGACGTGCTCGTGCGCCTCGGCAAGAGCGAGATCGGCAGCGTCGAGGATCTCATGTTCGTGCTCAACGCGAGCAAGCCGGGCGAGACGGTCCCTGCGGTGGTCGTGCGCGAAGGCAAAGAGGTGAAGACCGACGTGACCTTCCAGGAAGGTCATCGCCCGAAGTGAGACGCGAGATCCCGGAGGCCGAGGCGTGGCTCCGCGATCTGGGCGAATACGCCGAGTGGCGTCCGGAAGGTGTGACCGCGACGCCTCTCGAGATGATCGAGGCGCTCAGGGCAGGCGAGGGCCTCTCGCCGGAGGTGCGCGACGGCTTCTTGGAGGACCTCGAAGCGGTCGCGGCGCTCGTCGATCCCGATCGCGTCGGATCGTTCGACGTCTATCGCGCGCTTCGGGCGTTGAAGGCGGCCCTCGCGTCGCGCGCCGACGGCTGACACGCCTCGCGGACGAGCGCGAGGTGCTCGTCGGTCTCCGCGAACGCGATCTCCGGCGGGGGCTCGCGCTCGTCGGCTCGCGAAGCGCCGTGCGACAGAGCGAAGAACTGGATCCCCTGGTGACACTTCAAGAAGGGCATGGCCCGTTCTCCTCTTCTTCCTGCGGCTGCTAGCGGCACTGGCCGGATTGACACGTCTTGGAGCCGGGGCACTGCGCGTTGGTTCGACAGCCGGCGACGCACTTGCCGGCGGTGCAGATGAGGCCCGAGCCGTCGTTGCCTGGGTTGCAGGCGCCGTCGCTGCCGCAGCTCCTGCCGCTGCCCGCCGGCTCTGCGCTCCCGCTGCTCGCGGGAGGGTCGGCCGGCGCGGGGGCCGGCGCTGGCGCCGGTCCGCCGCCGGCGGTCTCGTCGATGACGTCGATGTGGAGGGTGCCGTTGATCGTGGAGTCGAGTGAAGCGCTCCGATTGGCGACGCATACGTCGATGCGCGAGCGGCCCTTCCCTCGAAAAGCGCCGCCGGTGTCGACGACGCGGAAGACGATCGCGCGCCCGTACTTCGCCTCGAGCTCGCGGATGCGCAGGCGCGTTCCGTACTTGAACGCGTTCGTGTCCATCGCCACCGAGACGTAGGCGGCGTTGCCGGCGAGGTACTGCTGGAGCGTTCGCAGCGGCTTGCCCACGCGATCCTTGAAGCCTCCCTCGAGCGCCGACGAGCTCGGGTAGTAGCCGGTGCCTCGCGAGACGAAGCTGCTCGTCACGCGGATCTCGTCTTGGCTCTCGCCGACGTCTTCGACATCGTCGGCCGCGGAGCAGCCGGACAGGAAAATGGCAGTGAGCGTGAGCAGGCCGAGCAGCTTCATGGCGCGCCCTTTCGCAACCGGCGTGCCTCCGCGCGTGCGCACGGATCGCTGTCCTTTTCGTCGAGGAGGCAAGGTGCGGTGTCTCCCTTCGGAGACCCACACGGATCATCGATGTGCCAGTGGCGATGAACCACGATCGCCGCGATCACGATCGGATCGCGCGAGGAAAGTGAAACAGCGTTCAATTTTTGCAGCGCCGGCGTTATCGTCGCGTGGGTTGGCTCTCGCGAAACGCTCCTTCAAGCAGCAGCGCTCCGAGCAGACCTACGAGGCGATCCTCGAGGCGGCCGCGCGCGTCTTCCCGAAGCTCGGCTTCGAGGGCACGCAGACGCCCGACATCGCGCGCGAGGCTGGGATCTCGACGGGCGCCGTCTATCGCTACTTCGACGACAAGCGCCACGTGTTCCTCGAGATGCTCGAGGTGGAGCTCGCGAAGGTGCGGGCGGAGGTCGATCGCCGGCTCGAGGTCGTCGTCGCGTCCGCGGCGACGGGCGATCCGGCGAAGGCCGTCGGTCTGCTCATCGACACGCTCTTCGAGCAGGTGAAGAAAGACGCGGCGCTCTCGCGCGTCTTCGCCGCGCTCTCGCTCACCGATCCCGACGTCGCCGCGATTCGCGCGCGCGCCGAAGCGCACGATCGCGGCATCGTCGCCGCGATGATCGAGGCGGCGATCCCGCGCGAGGTCATCCCCGATCCGCACGCCGCCGCGCTCGTGATCTACAACGCCGCCATCGGCAGCGCGACCGAGCTCGCGTTGCGGCCGAAGCGCGCCAAGGGACCGAGCGAGGTCGAGGTCAAGGCCGCGCTCGAGCGCATGCTCGTGAGGTACGTGTTCGCGCGGCCAGCGTGAGGCGCGTTGATGCTACGCTCGCGCCCATGAGCGATCCCAAGAGCGTCGCGCTCCTCTCGCGCGCCGAACGCGTCATCCCCGGCGGCGTCAACAGCCCCGTCCGCGCCTTCCGCTCCGTCGGCGGAAAGCCCGTCTTCGTCTCGCGCGCCGAAGGCGCGTACCTCTACGGCGCAGACGGCGCGAAGTACACGGACTACGTCGGCTCGTGGGGCCCGATGATCCTCGGTCACGCGCACCCTGCGATCGTCGAGGCGATCGTCTCCGCGGCGAAGAACGGCACCTCCTACGGCGCGCCCACCGAAGGCGAGATCCGCTTCGCCGAGAAGGTGATCGAGCTCTATCCCTCGATCGAGATGATGCGCGCCGTCTCGAGCGGCACCGAGGCGTGCATGGCCGCGATCCGCGTGGCGCGCGGGTTCACGGGCCGCGAGGCGGTCGTGAAGTTCGAGGGCTGCTACCACGGCCACGCCGATTTTCTCCTCGTGAAAGCGGGCTCGGGCGCGCTCACGTTCGGCGTGCCCGACTCCGCGGGCGTGCCCGCGGCGACGGCCAAGGCCACCATCACGCTCGCGTACAACGACCTCGGCGCGCTCGACGAGCTCTTCGCCGCGCGCGGCAAGGAGATCGCGGCCGTCATCGTCGAGCCCGTCGTCGGCAACATGGGCGTCGTGCCGCCGAAGCCTGGATTCCTCGAGAAGATCATCTCGCTGTGCAAGGAGCACGGCGCGGTCTCGATCTTCGACGAGGTCATGACGGGCTGCCGTGTCGCGCGCGGCGGCATGCAGGAGCGCGCCGGCCTCCGGCCCGATCTCACGTGCCTCGGCAAAATCGTCGGGGGTGGAATGCCGCTCGCCGCGTACGGCGGGCGCCGCGAGATCATGGAGAAGATCGCGCCGCTCGGGCCCGTGTACCAAGCGGGCACGCTGAGCGGCAACCCGGTCGCGGTGAGCGCGGCGCTCGCGATGCTCGAGCGCCTCGACGCGTCCGTCTACGCGAAGCTCGAAGATCTCGGCGCGCGCCTCGAGCGCGGGCTCGCGTCTGCGCTCGAGAAGCATCGCGTCGAAGGGTGCGTGCAGCGCGTCGGCTCGATGATCACGCTCTTCTTCACGAAGGGGCCCGTTCACGCGTTCGGCGACGCGGTCCAATCGGATGCCAAGCGCTTCGGCCGCTGGCACGGCGAGATGCTCTCGCGCGGGCAGTATTGGCCGCCTTCGCAGTACGAGGCCGCGTTCATCGGAGCCGCGCACACGGAAGCCGACATCGACGCGACGATCGCGGCGGCCGACGAGGCGATCGCCAAGAGCGCGTGAGTGCGAGCGCTCAGGCCGTCCCGGTGGTCGGAGGCGCGATGCTGCGCCCTCGGCGGGAGAGCACCTCGGCCTGCGCCGCGGCGAGGCGCGCGATCGTGACGCGGAAGGGCGAGCACGACACGTAGTCGAGGCGCGCCTCGCGGAAGAACTTGATGCTGTCGGGATCGCCCCCGTGCTCGCCGCAGACGCCGAGCTTGATGTCCGACTTCGTGCTGCGCCCGCGCTCGACCGCGAGCTTCACGAGCGCGCCGACGCCGTCGACGTCGATCGACACGAACGGATCCTTCGCGAGGATGCCGCTCTCGATGTACGCGGGGAGGAACCGGCCGGCGTCGTCGCGGGAGAGGCCCATCGTGCACTGCGTGAGATCGTTGGTGCCGAAGGAGAAAAAATCGGCGATCTGCGCGAGCTCGTTCGCGCGGACGGCGGCGCGCGGCAGCTCGATCATGGTGCCGAAGGTGAACGGCACGCGCGGGCGGTGGGCGAAGACGTCGGCGGCCACGCGGTCGACGATCCCGCGCATGCGCAGGAGCTCCTCGCGGGTCATCGCGAGGGGGATCATGATCTCGGGGATGACCGACGTGCCGTCGGAGGACGCGTCGGCCGCGGCCTCCAGGATCGCGCGCACCTGCATCGCGTAGATCTCGGGGAAGGTGATCGCGAGCCGGCAGCCGCGGTGGCCGAGCATCGGGTTGAACTCGTGCAGATCCTTGATGCGCTGCTCGAGGCGCGCGACGGTGACGCCGAGCGACTGGGAGAGCTCCTCGATCTGCTTCTTCTCGCTCGGGAGGAACTCGTGGAGCGGCGGATCGAGCAGGCGGATGGTGACCGGCAGGCCCTTCATCTCCCGGAAGATCTCGACGAAGTCCTGCTTCTGCACCGGCAGGAGCTTCGCGAGCGCCTTCTCGCGGGCGGTGACCTCGTCGGCGAGGATCATCTCGCGCACGGCGCGGATGCGTTCCTCGTCGAAGAACATGTGCTCCGTGCGGCAGAGGCCGATGCCCTCGGCGCCGAACGCGCGCGCGGTGCGCGCGTCGAGCGGCGTGTCGGCGTTCGCGCGCACCTTCATCGTGCGCACCTGATCGGCCCAGCCCATGAGCTCGGCGAACTCGCCGGTGAGCGCGGCGTTCACGGTCGGGAGCGCGCCGGCGTAGACGTGGCCCGCGCCGCCGTCGAGCGTGATGAGGTCGCCCTTCTTGAGCGTGACGGCCTCGCTCGGGCGGCCGGCGTCGTCGTACTGCGTGATCGTGACGGTCTGCTGCGGATAGCTGATCGCGAGCGCCGAGCATCCGGCGACGCACGGCTTGCCCATCCCGCGCGCTACGACAGCGGCATGTGAGGTCATGCCCCCTCGCGCCGTCAGGATCCCGCGCGCGGCCTTCATGCCGTGGATGTCTTCGGGCGACGTCTCGACGCGGACGAGGATGACCGCCTCGCCTTGGCCCGCGCGGCGCTCGGCCTCGTCGGCGGAGAAGACGATCTTTCCCTGCGCCGCGCCGGGGCTCGCCGCGAGGCCGCGCGCGAGGAGCTTCTTCGGCGCGCTGGGGTCGAGCGTCGGGTGCAGGAGCTGATCGAGGCTCCCGGCGTCGACGCGCAGGAGGGCCTCTTCGCGCGTGACGAGCTTCTCCTGGGTCATCTCCACCGCGGCGCGCACCGCCGCGCGGCTCGTGCGCTTCGCCGAGCGGCACTGGAGCATGTAGAGCTTGCCCTCCTGGATCGTGAACTCGAGGTCTTGCACGTCGCGGAAGTGCTTCTCGAGCCGGCCCGCGATGTCGACGAGGCGCGCGAACGCCTCGGGCATCCGCTTCTCGAGCGACTCTTCGGCGCTCTTGCTGGCGGAGAGCGGCATCGGCGTGCGGATGCCCGCGACGACGTCTTCGCCCTGCGCGTTCGGCAGCCACTCGCCGTAGAGCACCTTCTCGCCGGTCGAGGGGTCGCGCGTGAACGCGACGCCGGTCGCGCTCGCGTCGCCGAGGTTGCCGAAGACCATTGCTTGTATATTGCAAGCAGTGCCCCAGCTCTCGGGGATGTCGTGCATCTTGCGATACACGACGGCGCGGTGGTTGCTCCACGACTTGAACACGGCTTTGATCGCGCCCCAGAGCTGCTCTTTGGGATCGGAGGGGAAGTCGCTCCCGGTCTTCTCCTTCACGATCGCCTTGAAGCGCTCGACGACCTGCGCGAGCTCCTTCTCGGAGATGTCGGCGTCGGTGACCTTGCGCCGCAGCTCTTCGGCGTTGAGCCGCGTGGCGTCGATGCCCTTCTCCTTGCCGACGCGCGCGCGCGCTTCGTCGAGCGCGGCCTCGAAGTGCTCGCGGGAGACGCCGAGCGCGACGTCGGAGTACATCGCGATGAAGCGGCGGTAGGCGTCGAGGGCGAAGCGCGCGTTGCCGGTGCGCTCGGCGAGGCCCTTCACCGTCGCGTCGTCGAGGCCGAGGTTCAGGATGGTGTCCATCATGCCCGGCATCGAGGCGCGCGCGCCCGAGCGCACGCTCACGAGCAGCGGCGCCTTGGGATCGCCGAAGCGCATGCCGACCTGCTTCTCGAGGCGCGAGAGCGCCTCGCGGACCGCCGGCTCGAGCTCGTCGGGGATCTTTCCCTCGCGTGTGAACGACCGGCAGGCGTCGGTGGAGATCGTGAAACCCGGCGGGACGGGCAGCCCCAGCGACGTCATCTCCGCGAGGCCCGCCCCTTTTCCTCCCAGCAAATCCCTGCGCGTCGGATCGCCCTCGGCCTTGCCTTCGCCGAACGAGAAAACCAGCTTCATCGGCCGCGCACTCTACACGAAACGGCTCGCGCGCGCGCGCGCGGGCACGCTGCGCGCGCGCGGCCGCGCCGCGCGCCGATCGGAAGAATCCTCGGGGATCCACGCCGCGATCTCGAGGCACACGCCTTGCTCGAGCGGCCCTCCGAAGACCCGGAGGTATCGACATGCGCTTCTCTCGTGCGTTGAGCTTGGCGATCGCGGCGACGACGGCTTGCGCCGTGCCCACGGAAGGGCCCGAGGCCGAAGAGTCGCTCGGCCAAGTCTCGCAGGCCGTCGCGATGGAGCGGCCCGGGAAGGTCGAGTATGCGTTCCGCTACTACGCCGACGCCAACATCGCGCGCGTCGCCTTCGCGTCGCCGAAGTGGGCGGGCGGCTGCTCGTCGACGATGATCGGCCCCAACATCGTCCTCACGGCGGCGCACTGCGGTCCGGCCGAAGCGGCGCCGAGCCAGACGAGCGGGCTCACGTTCATGACCTATCGCGCGAACGAGACCGAGCGGAACACCGAGACCTTCCAGTGCCGCCGCCTCATCCACGGCTGGCCGCGCCACGATCTCGCGGTGCTCTACTGCGATCCCAACGCGGCGGGCGTCAGCCCCGGCGACAAATACGGCTATCTCGACTTCGAGACCCGCGCTCCCGCGGTCGGCGACTCGGTCTACTCGATCTGGTGGAACGCCGTCGACAACGGCGCGACCGGCTCGACGATGGTCCCGCTGTACTCGGCGGGGAAGGTCACGCAGACGAACGCGACGATCTGGAGCGGGATCCTCGGCGCCCCTGCGGGCACGCCCGTCGGCATCAAGATGGATACGTGGGCGCAGCCGGGCGCGAGCGGCTCGAGCAACGTCGACGCGAACACGCATCGCATCCTCGTGGGCCCGACGACGCTGGCGAATCAGGATCAGCCGGTCCGCTGGGCCTTCTCGATGCGCACGTACCTCGACTCCGAGCTGCTCGCGCCCGGCGAGTACACCGGCGCGGGCTTCCTCGAGAACGTCAAGGAGAGCAACTTCCCCGCGGGCTCGTACGACTTCGCGCGCTACGTCGGCAAGGTCGACAAGAGCGTCAACGGCGTCTTCGACGTGCAGGAAGACATCGAGCGCCAGCGCGGAGAGAACCGCCGCACGTCGTATGGGCTCGGCTTCGACAGCCGTCGCCGAAACCAGCTCTGGGAGACGGGCTTCGTCGCGATCGACCCTGTCGCGAAGGAGACGCCGATTCCCTACGTGGGCGCGGGGCTCGTGCTCCGGCATCGCTTCTTGAACCTCAAGCCGAACACGAGCTACCGCGTCGGCGTGAAGGTGAAGACGAACAGCGCGGGCAACGGCAGCGCGCTCAGCGTCGGCTTCGAGCGGTCGAACCAGGCGGCGTGGTCGGTCGCGAACCTCGCGACGACGCCGGGGACGACGGTCCTGCGGACCGCGGTCATCCGCACCGACGCGAGCCCCAACCCGTTCTTCGCTCTTCGTACGACCGGGGCGTTCAACGGTTCGGTGAGCGAGATCCAGCTCGTCGAAGACGGCGCGACCAACACGTTCGAGCTCGCCGACGATCGCGAGGGATGGTCGACTGTCTTCGGACCGGCGAACTTCCTGCCTCGCGGCGTGAACGGCGAGATCGGTCCGCCGAACTTCGCGCTCGCGGTGCGCGCGCTTTGGAGCACGTCGATCCCGGTGTCGACGCAGAAGATGCTCTTCGTAGCCAACCGCGCGCAGCGTCTCTGCTTCTCGGCGCGCGCGCTCGCCTCGACCGCCGCGAGCGGCGTCGCGCGCGTCACGACGGGCGGCAGCCAGGTCCTGAACGCCAACTTCCCGCTCTCGACGAGCTGGACGAACCACTGCTTCGGCCGCATCTACACGCCTTCGAGCGACACGACGCTGACGTTCGCCTCGAACGGCAGCATCTCGACGAGCTACCTCGTCGACAACGTGCGCGTCGAGGTCGACCCGAACGTGATCTTCGTGCCCCCGATCGTCATCGGCGGCGTCTTCGCGCCGTGAGCGCTGCGGCCGAGCGCACCCTCACGGCGTCGACGTCGCGCGGAGCGCTGTGCGATAGTCCTTGATCGCCGCGCTGGTCGTCGGGCGATCGAGGAAGCTCGCGAGCTCGGCGAGGTCGATGTGCGGGAGGGCTTCGCTGCTCGGCGCCTCTTCGTACGCTTCGCCGCGGAGGATGAAGACGCTGATTCGCCCGCGTCGCCAGTACCAGACCTCGCGGACGCCGAGCTTGCGGTAGACCTCGAGCTTGTCGATGCCCCCCGACGTCCACACGACCTCGATTAGCGAGGTCGGGCCGCTTCGCGGACGCGAAGTCGCGAAAGACGTAGCACCCGTCTGGCTCGGCGCCGCGATCGACCGCTTTATCCTCGAGCGTCCACGAGCCGACGGTCTTGAGCTCGATGTCTCGCTCGAGGCAATACGCCTCGACGAGGCGGCTGATCAGCGACTTCAGGTGCTCGTGATCTTCGGAGGGGCTCATGAGCTGGAGGCGTCCTTCGAGGTAGGTGATGCGTGGCGCCGAGCGATCGCCGCGCACCTCGAGGACGCGCTGATAATCGGCCCAGGTCGCGCCGCGGAGCACGACGATGTGATCCTCGCGCGGCCGATCGTCGCGATCCTCGAAGGAGAGCGCGTGCATGCCCGAAGTATAGCGCCGAACGAGGCCGTCATCCTTCGACGTGAGGAGCGAGCCCGCGTCCTGCGGTGAGCCCAGGCAGGGCTCCCTTGCGCCTCGCGTGTGATGCGCGCAGACTCGACGCATGGGCGGTGGGGGGCCAGACGAGACACGGGAGCGAACGCCGTGGTGGGTCACCGCGCTCTTGGTGATCGGTCTCATCGCGCTCCTCGGCGGTCTCGTCGTCGGAGGCGTCGCGTGGTGGTTTCACGCGAACAAGAATCGCTTGCTCGCGGAAGGTAAGAAGGCCGGCGACGAGGGCAAAGCCTTCGCCGTCGAGCACGATCAACGCGCGTGCGTCGACGAGGGGGTCGCGAGATGCTCGGCGTGCAAGGGCCCGGCGTGCGAGGCCATGGCGAGCGTGTTCACTTCGGTCTGCCTCGAGACGGCCGAGCTCTCATCTCCGGACGTATGCGACGGCGTGCCTGCCCATGGCGAGATCCTCAAGACGGTGGGGTGGGCCGCCGCCGAGTGTGAGCGCCGAGGAAGGGCGAACGATCAATCGTGCCAGCGTTTCTTTCACGGGTTCACGTCGACCTGTGAGAACGCGAGCCTTCGCGCGCGCCGGAACGAGTGATCCAGCGACCATGAACGCAGGCTCGCGGACGACCGGTGGAGGTCGACCGCGGGCGAAGAGTCTCGCGCGTGCAGCCGCCGCTCGGCGGACAACCACCTTCAGGTGCCGATCACGTTCATCCAGCGTGCAAGGGACCGTTGACGCCGCGACAGCGGGATCAGAGGCGGCGCCCGCGATGGCGGAGAATCCGTGGAATCGACGGCGTTCGACGTAGGCACGCACGTTGCTCGTCCGGCGACCGTGCGCTCGTCTCCCCGGGCCCCCGCCGTTGGCTCCACGTGGAGCTCACCGCTGACGCACCCCCTTTGGTGGGCCGCGCTAGCGATCTTGCTCCTCAACGATCTCGTCCTGAAGCGCTCGAGCGTCGCCGGCGTGATCACCGGGAAGCTGAGTGACTTCTCGGGGCTGCTCGTCGCCCCCGTGCTGGTGATGTCGATCGCTCGGCCGAAGAGCCGCGCCGGAGCGCTCGTGTGTGTGGCGTCGGTCGTCGCTCCGTTCGTCGCGATCAAGGTCTCGTCGACGGCGGCTTCGCTCCTCGTCTGGGGTGCCTCGCTCTTCGGATTGAAGTGGCGCATCTGGTCCGACTGGACGGACCTCGCGGCGCTCGTCGTTCTCCCGCTCGCGTGGCGAATCGGACGACGTGCTCGCGCTGGGCGTCCCCCGAACCGCGTCGGCCTCGCCATCCACCGCGCCGGCGCCCTCCTCGGCGCCCTCGCGTGCGTCGCGACGAGCGAGAATTTCCTCCGGATCGAGACGACCGCGTATCTGGTCAACTTCACCTATCGCGATGTGCACGTCCTCGTCTTTCGCGCAAAGGAGCCGCTCGACTGCGCAGCGGTCGCGGCAGATCCGCGCGCAGCCCTTCGGTCCGAACACTTCGCTTTCGAAGAGTGCTGGACGAGCGGCCGTGGGAGCTCCGTGCCGCTGGCTCACGACTGGCGCGAGATCTCGGGCGACGCCGACGCCGCGGCACGACCGACACGTGCGCCGCGTGGAGCCCGAGCTTGCGACGCCGTCGTGATCCGCGTCGAGGGCCTGCCGGATACGGCCGTCTTCTGGAACGAGATCGGGAAGTGCGAGATCGACGCGAGGAGCGTGGACAAGCGAGATGCTCACGCGGTCCACCTCGAGCAGCTCGGCGACGCACTCCTCATCGAGGGAACGCCGCTCCTCGACGTCTGGCCCGTCGACTTCGCGCTGCCGGAGGAGAAGGGCGCGTGCCGGGGCGCGCTGTGACGATCCGCGTCGTCGTCGCGGGAGCCATCGTCGTTGGAATGCTTTCGTCGGCGCGTATCGCCAGCGCCGATGAACCTGGGGACGACGCGCGCCGCCGCTCCAGGATCTTCGTGGGTCACGACCTCGGATTCATGACAGCGCGTGCCCTTTGGATCGACGGAAAGAGCGGGCCGACCGACGGAGGCGGTCTCTACTATGGCCTGCATGCAGGTTACGCGCACGCGCTGAGCCGATGGTTCGGCGTCACGGGCTTGACCAGGTTCGGCGCATGGGGGAGCTCGTCGACCAGCGCAAACGGAGATGAGCGCTCCTTCCTCGACCTGGCGCTGGGGCCAGAAATTCACGGCGGAGACAAGACGGGGGGCTTGCACGTCTCGGCGCCGCTCGGCGTGACGATCGCGCAGAGCAGAGCGGGTGCGGGCCGCGCGGTTCAGGAGTCGTACAGCCCCGGTCGCGGCCTGAACCTCGGCCTCACCGCCGCCTACGAGGTGTCTGGTCTGCACTCGGGGGCGTACTTCGGCCTCTCGTGGATCACGCACTTCACGTGGATCGATCACGGCGCGCGCGACCGAAGCGGCGCGGTCGTTCGAGAGTCGTTCACGTACGTCGACCATCTCATGCTCTTCAACATCGGATACCTGTACCGGCCCTGAGCACCGCGCGCCTGCCGCCTACGTGCGCGACGCGCTCTCTTTCGCGACGCGCCTTCGCTCCTTCTTCGAGAGGAGCTTGCGGTGGCGCTTGCGGACGAGGATCGCGCGTGAACCGTCCGGTCTCGTGAGGACCTCGACGCTCTCGAGGCCCGTCGGGACGTCGTAGCCACGGTCGTCCGAGACGCGGCCGGTCTCGGCGTCGAAGCGCGCGCCGTGGTGAGGGCAGACGATATCGCCGCGCTTCACGCGCAAGGGAACGATGGCGCGATCCTCGTGAGCGCACGCCGCGACGAACGCGCAGATCTCGCCGCTCCGCGTCTTCACGATGCAGTAGGGCACACCCTCGTGGACCACGAGCGCGGTCGAGCCTTCGATCCGCGGGGGCGCAATCGGGAGCTCCTTCGCCATGGAGGCAACTTGATCACTCTCGCGCGCAGCGCGAGCTCATCAGGTGTGCAGCGCGCCGGGTCAACACATGACGTTCCAGAACAGCGAGCTGAACGTGCCGACTCCGAGCGCGGAAGCGGCCGTCATCCTCGGGGGGACGCTCGGGATCCGGGGCCTCTCTCGGGAGACGCCGTTCTATGTCGGCGCGGACGGCGCGGCGTCGCCGTTCGTGAAGAGCTCGGCGACCAGGTAGAGTGACGATCCCGTGCTCCTCAGAACGATCTCGCGAGCGTTTCCGGTCGTCATCTTGGTGGCCGGCTGCGCGCGAGGGGGACCAAACACCGCGGTCGCGCCATCGAGCTGCCGCCTCCCACCCTACGTGATGCCGACGATCCTCTCCGAGGGGGACGTCGTGGTCGTTCTTCGGGTCAAGAACGAGATCGAGATGTTGCGGCCCACGGCGCTCTGCGTCATCGCCGACGGCAAGCTCGTCAACCCGCTCTCAGCCACCGCCAGCCTCGACGATCTCGACGGCGGCGTGGACTTTCCGATCGTCGTCCGCGCCGGCTCGGAGCACACCGCGGGCGTCGTCGTCAACATGCGGGGGGAGGGCAGCGGCAGCCGCAGCTACCTGCGCGGCTACCGTTTCGAGCTGAAGAGCAGCCACACCTACCGCGCGAAGACGGCGGGTAGCGTCGACATCACGCTCTACGCAGGCGGAGATGCGAACACGCCAATCGAGCAGCGGCCCACGATCCGTT
>JAHBWD010000108.1 GCA_019637175.1 Labilithrix sp.
AAGGGCTCGCGCGTCCAGGCGGTCGTGCAGGAGCTCCGCGGCGAGAAGATCGACATCGTCCCGTGGGACCGCGATCCGGCGCGCTTCGTCTGCGCCGCCATTCAGCCGGCCGAAGTGAACAAGGTCATCGTCAACGAGGCCGACGGGCGCATGGAGCTCGTCGTCCCCGACGAGAAGCTCTCGCTCGCGATCGGCAGGAAGGGCCAGAACGTCCGCCTCGCCTGGCACCTCACCGGCTGGAAGCTCGACATCATCAGCGAGTCGAAGTTCAAGCAGATGGAAGAGGAGGCGATCGCGCAGCTCGGCCGCATCGACGGCGTGAGCGAGCAGGTCGCGCGCAACATGTACCGCATGGGCTTCCGCGCGCTCGAAGAGGTCGCCGAGGCGACGGAGCAGGAGCTCGGCGGCATCCAGGGCGTCGGCGCGGAGAACGCCGGCAAGATCCGCGAGGCCGCGGAGCACACGATGGAGCGCCTCCGCCAGGAGCGCATCCAGACGGCCTCGAGCAAGACCGAGCCGCTCACCGACAAAGAGAAGCTCCTCTTCGTGCGCGGCGTGGGCGAGCGCACCGTGCAGCTGCTCGAAGACGCGGGCTACCGCAGCGTCGAAGACATCATGCGCGAAGACGAAGACAAGCTCGCCATCAAGACGGGCCTGGGCATCAAGAAGGCGCGCGCGCTCAAGCAGGGCGCCGAGCACTTCCTCGGCAACGAGTGGAAGCAGATCGAGTCGGCGCGCAAGAGCGCGGCGACCGTGCAGGCCGCTCAAAAAGTGGAGGGGCCGGCGGCCTGATCGCGAAAGATGACGATGGCTGAGCACACCGAGGACGAGCAGCGCACGCCGGGCAAGGCCCCGCCGAGGCGCATGTGTGCGGGTTGCGGAAAGCGCGACCTCGCAGACGGGCTCGTGCGCGTCGTGCTCGGTCCCGACGGAGCGCTGGCGATCGACCTCGCCGATTCGAAGTTCGGTCGCGGCGCCCACGTTCATCCGGCGGTCGACTGCGTGACGAAAGCGCTACGTGCAGGTTTCGCGAAGGCCTTCAAGGCCAAGGTAGAAGGAAGCATCGAAGCGCTGAGCGATCAGATCGTCGAGGCGGCGGATCGCCGTATCGAGGGCCTCCTCGCGGGGGCGCGTCGAGGCAGGCTCGTCGTCGCAGGCGCCGACAGCGTCCGCGACGCGCTCAACGACGGAAGCGCCGAGCTCGTGCTCGTCGCGTCCGACGCGGCGGCCGCGACGAAGTTTTCGGAGATTCAAGAGGCGATCGGTCAGGGCAAGGCCGTCGCTTGGAGCAACAAGCAGCACCTCGGCTCGCTCTTCGGGCGTGACGAGGTCGCCGTGTGCGCCGTGCTTCATGAAGGCGTGGCGAAGGCGATCGGGAGCGCGCGCCGCATGGCGCTCCCCTTCGCAGGATCGAGGAGTGAAGCATGGTGGTCGTCGGAGGTTCGATGAGCAAGGTTCGGGTCTACGAAGTCGCGAAGCAGCTGAACCTCGACCCAAAGGCGGTCGTGGGGCTGTTTCAGTCGATCGGTGTCACCGACGTGCGGAACCACATGAGCTCGGTGGATCCCGACGCGGTCGAGCGCTTGAAGCGCAACCTCGAGAAGCAGAAGACGCACGACGTCGTCGAGGAGCGCATCCGCCGCGGAGCGGGGACCGTCCTCAAGCGTCGCGCCGTCGCGAAGCCCGGGGGCGCCGACTCGTCGCCGAGCTCGGTCGGCGCGATCTCGCAGGCGCAGCCTTCGGTGCCGGTCCTCGACGACGTGGCCTCGCGCCGCGACGTCTCCCAGATCGCGCGCGGCGAGGAGCCCTCGGGTACGCGCGAAGCGGCGCAGACCGACGTCCTCGCGGATCGCGAGAGCGCGCGGCTGCTCGCGCAGCAGGAGCGCGATCGCGAGCGTGAGCCGGTGAAGGAAGAGCGTCGGAGCACTTCGAAGCTCGACGTGGCGCCGGCCGCGCCGTCCTCGGCGAAGAGCTTGAAGGACGTCGCGCCGCCGAGCGCGCAGAAGATCGTCGACGCCGCGCCCTCCGAGGCGCGCGTGGTCGTCGAGGCGCCGCCGTCGGTTCGCCAGGTGAGCGAAGAGCCCGTGTCGCCGGTCGCGGCCGAGCCCGCGCCTCCGTCTGCGCGCACGCTCGAGGCGCGCCGCCCTGACGAGGACGGCGAAGCCCGTCCCGCGGTCGCCGCCGCGCCGGCGATCGACGAGGCGCCGCCTCGCTCGACGCCGCCCGAGGAGGTCCGCGCTCCCGAGCCCCCGGTTCGTCCCTCGGTCGCGCCGAAGACGGGCGTCGAGTACTGGGCGGGTCGTCCGGGCGTTCCGATGCCGACGCCGACCAACGCGCCGCGCACCGGCATCGGCGGCGGTCCCGCGGTCGCGACGCAGCGTCGCTTCCAGTACGACCCGCGCGCGGGCGCCAATCAGCAGCGACCGGGCATGCGCCCCGGCCAGCAGCAGCGCGGCGGCATGATGGGCCGCGGCGGCATGGGCGGGCGCGGTCGCCCGGGCATGCAGCCGATCCGCAAGGGCCCGGTCAACGTCTCCACGAAGGAGATGTCGGAGCACAAGAAGGTCATCCGCATCGAGGAGAACATCACGCTCTCCGCGATGGCCGCGAAGATGAGCCTCAAGGCCACCGAGCTCCTCATGCGCCTGCTCGGCATGGGCATGACGGGCGTCCACATCAACACGACGCTCGACGCCGACACGGCGAAGATCCTCGCGGGCGAATTCGGCTGGGAAGTCGAAGACGTCGCGATGTCCGAGGAAGACATCATCCGCGAAGCGCGCGGCGAAGAAGCGCCCGCCACCACCGGCGAGACCGCCGCGGCCGCGCCGGTCGACGCCGATCTCGTCGTCCGCCCGCCGGTCGTCACCGTGATGGGTCACGTCGACCACGGCAAGACGAGCCTGCTCGACAAGATCCGCAAGGCCAACGTCGCCTCGGGCGAGGCCGGCGGCATCACGCAGCACATCGGCGCCTACAAGGTGAAGACCGACCTCGGCACGATCGTGTTCCTCGACACGCCGGGCCACGAGGCGTTCACCGCGATGCGCGCGCGCGGCGCGAGCGCGACCGACATCGTCGTCCTCGTCGTCGCGGCCGACGACGGCGTCATGCCGCAGACGAAGGAAGCGATCTCGCACGCCAAGCAGGCGAAGGTTCCGATCATCGTCGCCGTCAACAAGTGCGACAAGCCGAACGCCGAGCCCGAGCGCGTGAAGCGCGAGCTCGTCGAGCAGGGCCTCCAGCCCGAAGAGTGGGGCGGCGACACGATCTTCGTGAACGTGTCCGCGCTCACCGGCGAGGGGCTCCCGCAGCTCCTCGAGATGATCGGCCTCCAGGCCGAGGTCCTCGACCTCAAGGCCAACCCGAAGAAGCCGGCGAGCGGCGTCGTGCTCGAGGCGCTCCTCGATCGCGGCCGCGGTCCGGTCGCGCGCGTCCTCGTTCAAGAGGGCACGCTGCGCGTCGGCGACTTCGTCCTCGCCGGTCCCGGCTTCGGCAAGGTCCGCGCGATGACGAACGAGCACGGCAAGCAGGTCCACGAAGCGGGGCCCGCGACGCCGGTCGAGATCCTCGGCCTCTCCGACGTGCCGGGCGCGGGCGACCCGCTCCACGCCGTCAAGGATCCGAAGAAGGCGCAGGAGATCGCCGAGAGCCGCAAGGTGAAGCGCGACAAGAGCCTCATCAGCGACGACGCGCGCATCTCGCTCCAAGGCCTCGTCGAGAAGATGCAGTCCGCGGATCAGCAGGAGCTCCGCGTCATCGTCAAGGGCGACGTCCAGGGCTCGGTCGAGGCGCTCGGCAGCGCGTTCAACAAGCTGACGACCGATCGCGTGAAGCTGTCGATCGTCCACGCGGGCGTCGGTGCCCTCACCGAGGGCGACGTCAACCTCGCGATCGCGTCGCGGGCGATCCTCATCGGCTTCAACGTTCGCCCGGCGGGCAAGGCGTCGTCGCTCGCCGAGGAGAACAAAGTCGAGATCCGCCTCTACACGATCATCTACGACGCGGTCGACGACGTGAAGAGCGCGATGGAAGGCCTCCTCCCGACCACGAAGGTCGAGAAGAGCAGCGGTAAGGCGGAGGTCCGTCAGATCTTCAAGATCCGCGGCGTCATCGTCGCCGGCTGCTACGTCGTCGGCGGGAAGATCCAGCGCGGCGGCTACGCGCGGCTCCTCCGCGAGGGCGCGGTCATCTGGGACGGCAAGGTCGCGGCGCTCAAGCGCTTCAAGGACGACGTCAAGGAGGTCGCCGAGGGCTTCGAGTGCGGCATCAGCCTCGACGGCTTCAGCGAGCTCAAGGAAAAGGACCTCATCGAGTCCTACGAGATCGAGGAAGTGAAGCAGAAGCTGTAGTCGCACGATGGCCGGCGAAGCGAAGACGCGCCCGGCGCGTGTGGGAGCACAGCTCAGGCAGGAGATCGCGCGCCTCATCGCGCGCGATCTCGGCGACCCTCGTCTCGAGGGCGTCATCGTCGCGGGCGTGACGATGAGCGGCGATCTCCGCCTGGCGAAGATCTTCTGGCGCCTCGCGGCGATCGCGTTGCCGGGCGTCGATCTCGACGCGCGCCGCAAGGACGCGCAGACGGCGCTCGAGAAGGCTTCCGGCCGCCTCAAGCGCGCCGCGACGTCGCGGCTCCAGCTCCGCGTCGCGCCGGAGCTGCGCTTCGCCTACGACGAGGGGCAGGAGCACCGAGATCGGATCGACGAGCTTCTCGAGGAAGTGAAGTCCGAACGCGCGCGCAGCACGCGTTCGAAATAGAAGCACGCTGACGTTTCGCTTTCGCCGGCGCACGTGAGTCGTCAGCAAGCTGACGAGTTGCTTGCGCTGGCGCAAGCCGCTCGCGAGCCCGTATGCACCGCTCGCGCGCACGCCGTCGTCGATGCGCGTCGCGACGCCGTCGATGATCCCTCGAGCGAGCGCGCTCTCGCCGCCGGTGAACCCCGCGCGCCTCGACCACTCCGCGTAGGCGCGTGAAATCTCTCGATCGAGGACGTGATCCGGCGGCGCGGCGGCGCTTCGTCTCGCCATGACCAACTCTAGCCGCGGACGACGACCTGTGGATGCTCGAACGTCGCGTGAGCGCTTCTCACCGATCAGCGCAGACGCGTCACGTACCAAGCCCCGCGCCAGGCGGTCATCTCCGCGATGTCGATGTGCCGCGGCTTGCCGTCGATGGTGAACGAGAGCTTGGAGTGCTTCACGCGCCAGAGGGGCTTCTTGAAGTCCTTCTTTCGCGGCGTGACTTGCACGATGGCGTGACCGAGCTCGAAGCCCACGTACTTCGCGTTCTCGATGCCCTTCGTGCGCTTGTGCGTGCGCTCGACCGATCGGCGGAAGCCGTGCGAGAGCTTTCGCTCCCAGCTCTTCGGCGGATCCGGCGCGTCCTTCGACGCGATCCAGGCGTCGCGCGGGAAGACGATGTCGCCCGCGAGGTCGGCGTTGTTCTGGGAGATCGCCTCGAGCAGATGGCGCATCCGCGCGGAGAGCTCGTCGCTCACGCCTTGGGGCATCGCGGCGTCGTCGATGCCCGCGTCGGCGGCCGCGAGCCCGCCGCCGTCCGTCCGGAGCGCGAGGGCGGCGTCGGCGACGCCGGGCGCGCTCGGCTTGTCGCCGCAGCCGACGAACGACGTCGCGGCGGCGAGCAGGAGCGCGCGCAGGTAGCGATGCCCGCGCATCGCGTCGTCAGGCCAGGTTCGGCAGCGTGACGATGTCGACGTGGAGGACCTCTTCGAAGGCCCTGATCTCGTGCATGCACGCCTCGCTCGGCCGCGAGACGACGCGCAGCTTCGCGCACGACGCGCCGCCGCCCTCGAAGACGGTGTTCGTCACCTCTTCGACGTTGATGCCGTGGCGCTTGATGACCGCGAGGACGTTGGCGAACGTGCCGACCTTGTCGAGCATCCGGATCACCATCTGGAAGCGCGCCGTCGAGAGGTTCATCACGTTGACGACGTTGGGCACCGTGCCCTCGAGGAGGAACGAGCGGATCACCCGCACCGTCTCGGTGGCGATCGAGAGCTGCGCCTGATCGGTCGACGCGGCGATGTGCGGCGTGGCGTAGAGGAAGCCGCCGGTCGCGCTCGGCGTCGTGAGGTTGAAGAGCTCGGGCGAGATCTCCTTCTTGCCGCGTGGCTCGTTGGGGACGACGTCGAGGCCGACGCGCAGGCCTCGGTTGATCACCGCTTCGCGCATCGCCTCGTAGTCGACGAGATCGGGGCGCGCGCAGTTGATGAAGATGCCTCGCTTGGGCATCGACTCGAGGATGCGACGGCTCACGATGCCGCGGGTGCGGTCGTTGAGGGCGAGGTGCACGGTCAGGATGTCGGACTTCGCGGCGAGCTCCTCGAGCGAGGAGACGTGGCCGATGCCGAGCTCGGCGGCGCGCGCGCTGCCGAAGCCGCGGCTCCAGCCGATCGGGTGCAGGCCGAACGTCTTCGCGCGCTGCGCGACGTCGCGGCCGATCGCGCCGAGGCCGGCGATGCCGATCGTCTTGCCGATGAGCCCTTCGGCCTTCGCGTACTCGGTGCGCTCCCACCGGCCGGCGCGGAGCGAAGCGACCGCGTCGGGGATCCGCCGATCGATCGAGACGAGCAGGCCGAACACCAGCTCGGCGACCGCCGACGCGTTCTTGCCCGGGCAGTTGGCGACGTAGATGCCGCGCTCGCTCGCCGCCTTGACGTCGATCGTGCTCGTCTCGGCGCCGGCGCGGACGATGAGGTTCAGTTGGCGCGCGCCCTCGAGCGCCTTGCGCGTCACTTCCTTCGAGCGAACGACGAGGATGCCGACGCCGGGGAGCTTCGATTCGAGCGTCTCCTTCGTGAGCTCGGGCTCGTAGAGGACGTCGACGGGGAGCGTACGGAGCTCTTCGACCGCACGGGGATGAAGCTTGTCGGCAATGAGGAGACGCATGGCGGCGCGCATCCTAGCCGAAAACGGAAGAGTTTGTAGGGGAAGCGCTGAAAATGACGCTCTTTTCTACGTCTAGAATCTACGCGGGAATTCGGGCTCGGCCGCGTTTGGTGACGATCGCGACACCCGCGCCGTCGGCCTCGAGGAAGGGATCGAGCTGCGTCTGGGCGAAGCGCGTGAGCTTGGCGTCGAACGGTCCGCCTTTCGCGTCGCGCTTCACGGTCAGGTAGAGCTCGCCGCGCTCGTTGGCGCGTACGGTCGCGGGATCGAGCGCCTCCTCGGTGCCGTCGCTCAACGAAAGGATGGCGTCGCCCTCCGCGCGGCGAAGGCTTCGCACGAAGAACGGCACGTCCTCGACGGTGAAGTACGTCCAGTCGTAGCCGTTCGTGAGGATGTAGCGCCCGTCGTCGGGGTGTCGCGCGATCCACGTGTGGAGCGCGTCGCGGAGCTTCGGGTGCTCGACGACGGCGTCGTCGTGGAAGAAGCGTCCTTCGCGATCGAGCCGGATGGTGCTCTCGCGCGACCGGCCTTCGGGGGCGGGGAAGCGGAAGAACTCGGGGTGCTCGGAGGGCTTCACAGGCCGAACCATAGCTCGGCGACCGATGTGGGTGAAGGTGGGTATCGACGGGTTCCCTCGGCGAGGGAGGCCATCCTTGACCGTGTCTGCGCACGGCCTATAAACGTTTCAAAATTTTTTGAAACTTATGGGAGAGAGCAGCCATGGCGTATGACGGCCTGCGGGCGTTCGTGGACGCGCTCGCGCGAGAGCGAGAGGGGGAGCTCGTGCGCATCCAGCGCCGCGTCGATCCCCACCTCGAGATCGCCGAGATCGCCGATCGAACGATGAAGGCCGGCGGGCCCGCGCTCCTCTTCGAGGACGTCGCGGGCTCTCGCTTTCCTCTCCTCATCAACGCGTACGGATCGCGACGGCGGATGTCGCGCGCGCTCGGCGTCTCCGATCTCGAGGAGCACGCCCGCGCGATCGCGGAGCTCGTGCACACGCGGGCGCCGAAGAACGCGCGCGAGCTCGCCGAGATGGCGGGAAAGCTCCCCTCGCTCGCCGCGACGGTGCCGCGGAGGGTCGAGAAGGCCGCGTGTCAGGAGATCGTGCAGCTCGGCGACGACGTCGATCTGTTCGCTCTCCCGGTCATGACGACGTGGCCCGACGACGGCGGGCCGTTCTTCACGCTCCCGAACGTCATCACGAAGGATCCCGACACCGGCGCGCGCAACATCGGCATGTACCGGATGCAGCGCATCGATCGGCGCACGACGGCGATGCACTGGCAGGTGCACAAGACGGGCGCGCGCCACTTCCGCCGCGCCAAGGAGCTCGGCAAGCGGCTCGAGGTCGCGGTCGCGCTCGGCGGCGATCCCGCGCTCACGTACGCCGCGACGGCGCCGCTTCCCGACGGGATCGACGAGTGGATGTTCGCGGGCTTCCTCCGCGGCAAGTCGGTCGAGCACGTGCGCTGCAAGACCGTCGATCTCGAGGTGCCGGCCTGCGCCGACTTCGTGCTCGAGGGGTACGTCGATCCCGCCGAGGCGCTCTTCGACGAAGGCCCCTTCGGCGATCACACCGGCTACTACACGCCCGTCGAGAAGTTCCCGCGCTTCCACGTGACGGCGCTCACGCGCCGCAGGGACGCGATCTATCCGTCGACGCTCGTCGGGCCGCCGCCGATGGAAGACGCCTGGCTCGGCAAGGCGACCGAGCGGCTCTTCCTGCCGCTGCTCCGGATGATGTTCCCCGAGATCGTCGACATGAACCTCCCGATCGAGGGGGCGTTCCACAACCTCGTGCTCGTCTCGATCAAGAAGCAGTACCCGTTCCACGCGTCGCGCATCGCGCACGGGCTCTGGGGCGCGGGACAGATGTCGTTCTCCAAGGTCATCTGCGTCGTCGACGACGACGTCGACGTGCAGAAGCCCGCCGAGGTGGCGTGGAGGCTCCTCGCGAACCTCGATCCGAAGCGCGACGTCTCGATGGTCGACGGCCCGGTCGATCAGCTCGATCACGGCGCGAACCAGGCGCTCTGGGGCGGCAAGATGGCGATCGACGGCACGCGCAAGTGGGCCGAGGAGGGCTACAAGCGCGAGTGGCCGGAGATCTGCCGCCAGCGCGAGGACGTGAAGGCCCGCGTCGACGCGATGTGGAGCGAGCTCGGCATCCCCGTCGCGAGCTCCGACGTGCGTGGCGCGCCGATCGCGGATCTCGAGGCGCGCAAGGTCGCGCCCGCGGCGCACGCGAGCGCCAACCGCGAGATGTTCGATCGGATCGCGCCGACCTACGACGTCCTCAACAAGATGATGTCGCTCGGGATCGATCGACGCTGGCGCGCGCGCGCGATCGAGGCGGTGCGCGCGCGGAGGCGGCCGGGGCCCATCCTCGATCTGTGCGCCGGCACGCTCGATCTGTCGGCCATGCTCGAGCGCGAGCTGCCGGGAGAGCGCATCGTCGCCTGCGACTTCTCACGCGAGATGCTCGAGCGCGGCAAAGACAAAGTCTCGCGCACCGAGCGCGTCGTGGGCGACGCGATGGCGCTGCCCTTCGAGGCGGGCACCTTCGGCGCGGTCGTGTGCGGCTTCGGGATGCGCAACCTCGCCGAGCTCCGCGCGGGGATCCGCGAGGCGAAGCGCGTCCTCGCGCCGGGCGGCCTCTTCGTGACCCTCGAGCTCTTCGCCCCGAAGAAGCTCGCCACCAAGGTGATCCATCGCACGGCCCTCCGCGCGGGGCTGCCCGTGCTGGGCGCGATGGTCGCCGGCGATCGCGGCGCCTACGCGTACCTCGCCGAGAGCATGGAGGGCTTCGTCACGCGCGAAGCGTACGAGGCGCTGCTCCGCGAGGAGGGCTTCGGCGCGATCGACGGGCGTGATCTCACGCTCGGCGTGGGCGCGATCGTCACGGCGACCAAGCAAGAGACGCGCGCTGCCGAACGGAGAGCGCTGGAGGTGACCGCATGAGCACACGGAAGATCGTCGTCGGCATCACCGGCGCGAGCGGCGCGCCGTACGCCAAGCGCATGCTCGGCTGGCTGGGGCAGCGTTCGAAGAGCAAGGGCGACGTCGAGGTCGCCGTCTGCCTGTCGGCGACGGCGGCGGAGGTGTGGTCGCTCGAGTGCGGCGGCGACATCCGCGAAGAGCTCGGCGACTTCCCCATCTGGGGCATGCGCGACTACAAGGCGCCCTTCGCGAGCGGGAGCGCCGGCTGGCACGCGATGGCGATCGTTCCGTGCTCGATGAGCACCGTTGCGCGCGTCGCGCACGGGATCTCCGACACGCTGCTCACGCGCGCCGCCGACGTGATGATCAAGGAGCGCCGTACGCTCGTGATCGTCCCGCGCGAGATGCCGCTCAGCGTGATCCACCTCGAGAACCTCACGACGCTCGCGAAGGCGGGCGCGATCATCCAGCCGGCGATGCCCTCGTTCTACGGAAAGACGAAGACGCTCGAGCAGGCGATCGACACCGTCGTCGGGCGAACGCTCGATCAGCTCGGCCTCGAGCACGATCTCCTTCACCGTTGGGGTGCGAAGTGAAGCGCGTCGTCGAAGAAGCGATCGCGCGCGCCGGCCTGCTCCCCGTGCTCGCCGCGCGACGCTCGGGCGACCTCGACGCCGTGCGCGCGAAGGCGCCGGCGTGGCGCAAGGCCGATCTGCTCGCCCTCGGCGCCGCGGCCGACATCGCGCGCGCCGAAGGCGCCGGCGACGTCGTGCGCATCCACGAGCGCGCGAGCGCCGACGTCACGTGGGTCGAGATCGCGCCGGGCGAGAGCGAGCTCGACTTGCTCCGCGCCGTGGCCGTCGCGCGGCTCGCGAGCGCGCCGAGCGCGCGCGTCGGCGTCGACTGGTCGCGCTGCGGCCTCGAGCTCGCGCAGGTCGCGCTCGGCTTCGGCGCGAGCGATCTGCGCGGGCCGATCACGAAGAAGAGCGGCCTGCCCGTGCTCGACGGAGAGACGCTCAAGGTGAAGGGGCAGGGAATGGTCGAGCTCCGCGCGATCAAGAAGCGCGAGATCGCCGCGCTCGTCGGCCACGCGGGCCGTCGCGCGGTGTTCGTCGACGATCTCGGAGCCCCGCACGCACTGGAGGAACATGCGCCCGCTTGATCGAATCCGCGACGCCGTTCGCCGCGGCGACCGCCTGACGGCGGAAGACGGCCTCGCCCTCTTCCTCGAGCCCGATCTGCTGGCGGTGGGGCAGCTCGCCAACGAGGTGCGCGAGGCGCGCCACGGCGACCGCACGTACTTCAACCGCAACATGCGGATCGAGGTCACGAACGTGTGCGTCGCTTCGTGCCTCTTCTGCTCGTTCGCCAAGCTCGAGGCGCACATGCCGGGCGCGCACACGATGAGCCTCGAAGAGGCGTGGCGCGAGCTCGAGACGCGCATGGACGATCCGCCGACCGAGGTGCACGTCGTCAACGGACTGCACCCCGGGCTGCCGTTCTCGTACTACGAGGAGCTCCTCCGCGGCTTCAAGCGGATCAAGCCCGACGTGCACATGAAGTGCTTCACCGCCGTCGAGATCCACTTCTTCGCGCAGCACTACGGGATGACGCACGCCGAGGTGCTCGAGCGCCTCCGCGCCGCGGGCCTCGACAGCCTGCCCGGCGGCGGCGCCGAGATCTTCGACGAGGACGTGCGGAGCCGGATCAGCGCCGACAAAGCGACCGCCGCCGAGTACCTCGAGGTGCATCGCGTCGCGCATCGCATGGGGATGCGCACGAACGCGACCATGCTCTACGGGCACATCGAGACGTTCGCGCACAGGGTCGATCACCTGCTCCGCCTGCGCGCGCTGCAAGACGAGACGAAGGGCTTGCAGGCGTTCATCCCGCTCGCGTTCCACCCCGACGGCAACGGGATGAAGAACCTCCCGGCGCCGACGGCCGTCGACGATCTGCGCACGCTCGCCGTGAGCCGCTTGATGCTCGACAACGTCGATCACATCAAGGCCTACTGGGTGAGCCTCACGCCTGACGTCGCGCAGGTCGCGCTTCGCTTCGGCGCCGACGACATCGACGGCACGATCGTCCACGAGACGATCTACAAAGCCGCCGGCACGCGATCGCCCGGCGCGCTCTCCGAGGGTGAGCTCATTCGCCTCATCCGCGAGGCCGGCCGCGTCCCCATCGAGCGCGACACGCTCTACAACGTCGTCCGCGAGCACCCGCGCGCGGAGGTGCCCGAGGCCGCGCTCAAGCCGCGCGAACGGCTCAAGGCGCGCCTCCCCGTCGTGCACGACAAGCAGGTGCGATCATGAGCGAGACGCTGCGCACGCTCGGCGTCGCGTACCTGAACGCGCGTCCGCTCTGGGAGTCGCTCAAGGACGATCCGCGCGTGTCGCTCGGCCTCGCGGCGCCGAGCGAGCTCGCGCGCGCGCTCGCCGAGAGCGAGGCCGACGTCGGTCTCCTGCCCGTCGCCGCGGCGGCCACGATCGGCGAGCTGCGCCTGCTCCGCAACATGGCGATCGGCGCGCGCGGCAAGGTGCGGAGCGTCGCGATCGTGTCCGAGCGCCCGATCCACGAGCTCACGTCGATCGCGCTCGATCTCTCCTCGCGCACGAGCGTCGTCCTCGCGCGCCTCTTGCTCGCGCGGCGCAAGCTCACGCCGCACCTCTTCGGCAAGGCGCCGGAGGAGGCGATCGCGTCGGTGAAGGACCGCACGGGCGCGCTCGTCATCGGCGACGCCGCGCTCGACGTCGAGGATCGCTTCGCGCACCGGCTCGATCTCGCCGAAGACTGGCTCGCGTGGACGGGGCTGCCCTTCGTCTTCGCCGCGTGGTTCGCGCGGCCGGACACCGTGAGCGCCGAGCAAGAGGACATCTTCCGCGTCGCGAAGCAGAAGGGCCTCGCGCGCGCTTCGGCGATCGCGTCGGAGCACGCCGCGCGATCGGGGCTCGACGAGGCCTCGCTCTACGCGTACCTCACCGAGTCGATCCGCTACGATCTCGGCGACGAAGAGCTGCTCGGCCTCGAGCGCTTCTGGCTCGAGGCGTCGCGCGCGGGCCTCTTGCCTGCCGCCGCGGCGCGCTTCGACGAGCCCAAGAAATCGCCGCTGCGACCTTCGCTCGACGCGATCCTCTCGCGCGCGTCCGAAGGCGAGCGCCTCTCCGCGTCCGAAGGCGCGCGCCTGCTCCGCGAAGGGAGCTTCTTCGAGCTCGGCCTCGCCGCCGACGCGGTGCGACGTCGCAAGCACCCCGAAGGCGTCGTGACGTACATCGTCGATCGCAACGTCAACTACACGAACGTCTGCACGACGAGCTGCCGCTTCTGCGCGTTCTATCGCCCCGTCGGTCACCCCGAGGGCTACGTGCTCTCGCGCGAGGTGCTCGGGCAGAAGCTCCAGGAGGTCAAAGACGCGGGCGGCGTGCAGATCCTCCTCCAGGGCGGCCTGAACCCCGATCTGCGCATCGAGTGGTACGAAGATCTCTTCCGCTGGATGAAGCGCGAGTACGGCTTGGGGCTGCACGCGCTCTCGCCGGAGGAGATCCTCCACCTTTCGCGCCTCGAGGGCCTCTCGGTCGAGCGCGTGCTCGAGCGCTTGCACGCGGCTGGCCTCGACTCGGTGCCCGGCGGCGGCGCGGAGATCCTCGTCGATCGCGTGCGCCGCAAGATCGCGAAGGCCAAGTGCACGAGCGCGGAGTGGCTCGGCGTCATGCGGACGGCGCACCACATGGGGCTGCGGTCGAGCGCGACGATGATGTACGGCACGGTCGACACGCTGGAAGAGCGCGTCCAGCACCTCGTGAAGATCCGCGATCTCCAGGACGAGACGGGAGGCTTCACGGCCTTCTTCTGCTGGGATTACCAGTTCGAGAAGGGCACGCACCTCCAGCCAGGCGAGAACGGCACGCACCTCTACCTTCGCACGCAGGCCGTCGCGCGCCTCATGCTCGACAACGTCGCGCACGTCGGCGCGTCGTGGGTCACGCAAGGTCCCGCGGTCGGTCAGGTCGCGCTCCGCTTCGGCGCCGACGACTTCGGCAGCGTCATGTTCGAAGAGAACGTCGTGTCGAGCGCGGGCACCACGTTCGGGATCGACGCGAGCAAGATCGAGCATCGCATCCGCGACGCGGGTTTCCGCGCCGTGCGCCGCAACGTACGCTACGACTGGCTCGGAGATCCTGCGTGATCTCTGCGTGCGCGTCATGTCCGTCCGCGTCCTCCACGCCGATCACGTCTTGCCCGGCGACGCGCCTCCCGTGCGCGACGGCGCGGTCGTGGTCTCGGCGGGGGAGGTGCTCGACGTCGGTCGCGCGGCGGAGATCTTGCCACGCCACGCGGGCGCGCCGATCGAGCGGTTCGGCGGCGTGGTCTTCCCCGGTCTGGTCAACGCGCACACGCACCTCGAGCTCTCCGCGATGCGCGGGAGGGTCGCCGGCGGGCGAGGCTTCGTCGCCTGGGTCGACTCGCTCATCGGCCAGCGCCACGAGACGCCGCCGGAAGACGACGCCGCGGCGATCGACGACGCCGTCTCCGAGCTCGCGGCGACGGGCACGGTCGCCGTCGGCGAGGTCACGAACACGCTCGCCGCGGTGGCGCCCCTCGCGCGTCGAAAGATCGCCGGCGCGATCTTCCACGAGGTGTTCGGGCAGAATCGCGACGTCGTGCTCCGCCGCGTCGAGGGCTTGCGCGCCGAGCTCGACGAGCGCCTGCCCGTGTGGCCTTCCGCCGATCTCTCGTATGCGCCCGCGCCGCACACGCTCTACACGACGCACGCCGACGCGGTGCGCGCGCTCCTCGAGAGCGCGAAGAAGTACGGAACGTGCACGAGCCTTCACCTCGGCGAGCACGCGCCCGAGCGGCGCGCCGTCGAGCAGGGTGACGGACCGGTCGTCGAGTGGCTCGCCCTTCGCACGAAGCAGCGACCCGAATTTCCGAGTAGGCCTCTCTTCGACTACGCCGACGAGCTCGGGGCGCTCTCGCCTTCGGTGCTCCTCGTTCACCTCGTCGAGGCTCGGCCGGACGAGCTCGCGCGCGTCGCGAGCAAGGGCGCGCCCGTCGTGCTCTGTCCGCGATCGAACCTGCACATCGAGGTGCGCTTGCCGCCGCTCCTCGCGATCCGCGCCGCCGGTCTCGAGCCCGCGCTCGGCACCGACTCGCTCGCGTCGAACGCCTCGCTCGACGTGCTCGCCGAGGCGAAGGCCCTCGCCGATCGCTTCCCCGCGGTGCCTGCGTGGGAGCTCGTGCAGATGGCCTCATGGAATGGCGCGCGCGCGATCGCGCGGCCCGATCTCGGGCGGCTCGCGAAGGGCGCGCGGCCCGGCGTCATCGGCGTCGAGGGCGAGGCCATGAACGATCCGGCGAAGTTCTTGCTCGCGAACCTGCGCCTCCGTCGGCGCGTCTTGGAGCCACGCTCATGATCACGATGATTCGCCGCTGGGGCGAGCTCGTCACGTTCTCTCACACGATCTTCATGATGCCGTTCGCGGCGGCCGCGGTGGCGCTC
>JAHBWD010000109.1 GCA_019637175.1 Labilithrix sp.
CGAAGCCGACGCGGATCGTGATCGCGGCCTCGGGGCCGGCGGTGAGCGTGAGGTCTCTGTCGGAGGCGGTGAGGCCCGGGTTGTCGCTCGCGAACTTGCCGTTGACGACGAAGATGTCGCTGATGGCGTTGTCGCCGCTGACCTGGCCGACGGTCTGATAGAGACCGACGGAGTCGAGCTTGGAGCACGAAGGCTCGTCGAAGCTGATCTTCGTCGTCGCCGGGTTCTTGAGGAGCGACATCGAGCAGTACTTGCCGCCGCCCTGGAACATGAAGCCCTGACCGCCGGGGAAGAAGTCGGGGTCGTAGCTGGCGTTGATGCCGATGTCGCGCGTCTTCGGGCCGCTCGGATCGAGCGCGGCGGCGAGGTCGGCGATGACCGAGCCCGTGCCGTCGATGCGCGGGCCGCCGCCGTTGGCGACGAAGCGCCCGTCGACGCTCGTGCGCATCCAGAAGTGCGTCTTGTAGTCCAGCGCGCGGAGGATGCGGTGGTTGTCTTCGCGCGTCGCCCACGTCTTGGCGATCTCGACGTTGCGCGACTCTTCGAAGATGTCCTTGCCGTCGTGCTTCTGGTTGAAGCACTCGAGCGAGTTGTCGTTGCTGCACGCGAACATCGGCATGCGCGCGTCGCGGTTCACGGCGTACCAGCTCGTCGCCTTGATCGCGCGGACGTGATCCTTCAGGCCCGCGAAGTCGTCGGTGCAGCTCGTCGGGCGCGGCTCCTCGATCAGGAGGTCCTCGAGCTTCGGCATTCCCTTCTCGACCCACGACATGAGGCGCTCGGCTTCGGCGGCGCTCAGGCGATCGTACGACGCCTCGACCGGCATCAGCGTGTCGGCCTTGAACTGGCGGAGGATGTCGGCCTTGCCCGCGAAGAGCTTCGCGATGACGTTGACCTGCTTGAAGAGCGTCGGGTGGCGCTGCTCGCTGACCGTCGCGCCCGGCGAGAAGTGCGTGCCCGCGGTGAGCACGCCGAGCTTGGCCGGCGCGAAGCCCGACGTCGGATCGTCCGGGTTGCGGCGCATGAAGTTGATGCGCTCGTCGGCCGACTTCGACTCGTCGGTGATGAAGTCCATCGTCTTGCGATAGTCTTCCGCCCATTTCTTGAGCGTCATCTTGTTTGGGTCGTGGCAGTTCTGGCAGTTGGCCTCGCTGCGCTCCTCGTTCTGGAGCTTCGCGCCGAGGGTCCGCAAGGCGCCACGCGCCATGTCCTCGTCGGTCTGTGCGCTCTCCGAGGACTCGGCGTCGTCGACCGACGAGGAGCACGCGGCGGCGAGAGTGGCGAGGCTAAGGACGGCGATGAAGGCGACGTGTTTGGTTCGCATGGAGCACCCGTGAAACGTGCTCGTGCACGGGGTGTGCCTGTCGGTGCATGTAGGTAGATTGGCGTTTTCATAGGCAAACGGGGGTCCGGGGATGATCCGCTGGATCATTCGGATTATCCGCATGACATCATTGGACAATGATCGAATCCAGGCCCGTTTCTCTCGGACGGCGCGCCTGGATCTTTCTTCCTCCGAACTGCGTGTCTTACGGTCCATTAGGTCGCCGATGTAGGTGAGTTCACGACGGAGTAGCACTGGCACGCACCGTGCTGGATGACCGTCATCATGCCCTCGCGCCACTTCCGCTCTTTCGGTCTCGTCGCTGCTCTCGCCGTCGCCGCTGGATCGGCCTTCATCCACTGCTCCGCACCGGAGGAAGAGGATGAGGAGCTGACGGAGGACGCGATCACGGGCGTCAACAACGCGCTCGGTCTCGGCCTCCGCTACGACGACAAGACCGGCCGCGTGCAGGCGTCGCTGAAGACGCCGCTGAAGGACGGAGAGAAGCTCTTCATCCGCGTGCGCCGCGGCAAGATCACGCTGACGTCGCAGAAGGAGCTCGCGTGCGAGGACCTCACGCAGGCGCGGCCGCTCTCCGGCGTCGGCGACCGCGAGCTCACGGGCAACGTCGTCTACCAGGGACCGAAGGTCGACAAGTCGATCTTCGACCTCGTTCACCTCTATGACGATCCGAACTGGGCGACGGGCGACGTGGCGGCGCAGATCAAGGCCGACATCAAGAAGTACGGCCCCGACCCGATCGTCGAGGCGTGCATCCTCAAGGGCGACAAGGTCCGCGCGAAGCTCCAGACGAACCTCGCGTACGCGTGGGACCAGGGCACGAAGGCGGAGGCCACCAACGCGAAGATGCAGAGCACGCTCGGCATCCGCGCCGGCGACGCGGGCCTCGGCGGCGACGGCGGCGAGGACGAGCCCGGCGTCGAGAACGGCAACAACAACCCCCAGGGCAACGGCCGCGCGATCAACGAGACGAACGTGTCGAGCCAGATCGAGTACGGCGAGCTCTGCGTGCAGGAGCTCGGCGAGATCCCCTTCTTCAAGAAGCGCGGCCAGGGCAAGTACGACACGTTCGACTGCCGCAACCTCGTCGGCATGGACGGCGACACGGTCACGGGCGCGATCGACGGCGTCGAGGGCGCGGGCATCCCCGTCACGGTCGACGGCGTCGCGCAGACCAAGTGCAGCCCGGGCCGCGAGCTCGGGCTCAACTCCGAGAGCTACGGCTGCATGGACAAGGCCGACCACGGCATGTACCTCGCGACCGGCCAGACGCAGCCCGGCCCGATGGTCGTGACGGCGAAGAACGACAAGGGCACGCACTGGCTGCTCCTCTGCCGCAAGGTCGCCGACGACGGCAGCGGCATGATGAACACCACCGTGTTCAACGACATGGCGATGATCGGGACGAACCCGAAGACGGGCCGCACGTGCTTCTTCCAGAACTCGATCGGCTCGGGCCGCGACGGCAAGCACGTCCCGCACCCCGCCGACGTCGAGAAGTCGACGACGGTGTGGTCGACGTCGGTGCAGAGCTACTGCTCCGGCCAGTGCCACGGCGCGGACGCCTTCGTGCACTCGCGCTGGATCGACGGCGCCAAGCGCTCGAACGGCAAGCCGATCGTCCCGAAGCAGGGCGAGCACCCCGACTTCCTCATCAGCGATCTGTCGGCGCCCTACAGCATCATCGCCGGCGACAAGCTCGGCTTCTCCATCCCGAAGCAGCTCGTGAGCGACGAGGCCGGCCCGTGCATCAACTGCCACCGCGTCGCGTCGAACAGCATCGGCAGCTTCGCCCGCTGGTCGACCGGCACCGGTGAAGACTACTTCCGCAACATCACCGACTTCGGCAAGAAGTTCGAGGAGTCGCACTGGATGCCCCCGCGCCTCGACGGCCTCACGGAGGCGAACTGGGCGACGAGCAAGTACGGCAAGGCGCTCGAGCACCTGCAGAAGTGCTCGACCAACGCGGCCGACCCCGAGTGCATCTGGGCGGACGTTCCCCGCGGCGAGTTCAACAACCCCGCCGTCCGCTGAGCCGAGCGTCGATCAGCGCGGGATCATGCTCCCCGTCCACCACTCGTAGTCGCGCCCGAGGGGATCGCCCTCGGGGAAGAACACGAGGTAGCTCATCGCGTCGTAGTGAAGGAACGTGGGGCGTCCGCCGAGGCCGTGGCCGATCTGGTGGACGCTTCGCCACGTTCCGGTGTTGAAGTAGACGGCCGGCTTGCCGTCGATGCTCCCGAGCGGCGTCATGTTCGCGAAGTGCGAGTGGCCGTTGACGACGTAGCGTAGGCCCTCGCCGGCCCTGAGCTGCGCGGCGGCCGCCTCGGCCATCTTCCCGTCGAAGCCGTGCTGCACGAACTTGTAGAGGCCGGTCAGACGCCGGTCGCTGCCCTTCGCGATGAGCTTCTTCGTCGACAGCTCGAGGAGGAGGCGGACCTTGAGCGCGGTGTCGACGCTGAACGGGCTCCGCCGCCGGCGCTGCCAGCCGCGGATGAAGTCGCCGGAGAGGAAGCCCTCGACGAGGCCGCTCCACGTTCGCTGGATCGTGCCGAGCATCTCGGGGTGGAAGGTCCCGAAGTGGCGCACCCACGAGGGCACCGCGTAGATCGGACGCACGTCGTCGATGTCGTCGAGCTCGGGGTGCGGTGCCTTCGTCTCGAGGCGAACCGCGCGCGGGAAGCCCACGATGAGATCGCAGCCGATCGCGTCGCCGATGGTCGCGGCGCCCTCGGGATCGTAGTTGACCGGATCCGTCCGGTGACCGTGATAGGCGAGCACGCCGTGATCGGGGAAGGTGAGCTCGGCGCCGAAGTCGACGTCGCGATCCTCTCCCGTGAGCGCGCGCCAGACGGCGCGCCGCGCCTGGGGCGCGACGCGCAGGAGGCGATCGTGGTTGCCGAGCACGTAGTGGATCGTGAGCTCGCCGCTCTCGACGCGCTTGCGTATCGCGGCGAAGAACGGCGCCTCGCGCGCGAGCACCGCGGCGACGATCGACTCGACGCGCGCGGCGAGCGCTTCGCTCGGATCGTCGTACGGACGCATGCCCGTCTCGAGCCAGGTCGGCGAGCGCACGATGTCGAACAGATCGCCGACGAAGCACATGTGCGCCGGTCGATGGCCGCGCGCCGCCGTGATGCGCGTCCAGAAGCGCTCGAACGTGTCGACCCGCGGGATGCTCGCGTTGTGGAGCGCGTCGGTGAGGTGGATGTCGCTCACGAAGACGAGCATCGGGCGATCGGAGGAGGTCGCCATCGCGGTCACTTCTTCGGGCGTTCGACGACGCCGAGATCGACGAACGCGCGATCGACCATCACGACGAACGGTCGCTCCTCGAAGGTGAGGCCGCCTGCGCCGTCGTGCTCGAGGATCTGGAGCTTGCCCATCCCGTACCCCATCGGGCCTCTCGAATAGTAGTGGGCTTGGAGGGTGTAGGGATACGCCCGCGCGTCGCGGGGCGCGCGGATGGTGAAGCACTCGGGGCCGTAGCCCGTCGTCACGTCGGCGTAGAGCCGGCCGCCCGAAGCCAGCTCGCGCGAGCCGTAGTACGCGTGGCCTCCGCGGCCGTCGTAGATGTGGAAGTCGACGTCGTTGGCGTCGGTCTCCCACACGAGCACGAAGCGGAGGCTCGGCTCGTTCTCCGGCGCGCCGCCCGCCTCGGCGACGAGCTTCAGGATCGCCTCTTTGCGGCTCGGCTCGGCCTTGATCCACGCGGCGGCGACGAGCCCGACGTCCTCGCGCAGGATCTGGTCGACGCCGGCGAAGCGGCCGGACGGATACGTGCGCTTCGCGCCGGCGACGATCGCAGCGAAGGCATCGTCGTATCTCTTCGCCTTCAGGAGCGTGAACGCGTGGAGCCGATGGCTCGCGGGGTGATCGGGGCGCTGCTCGGCGGCCTTCGCGTACGTGTCGGCGGCGAGCTCGAGCGCGAACGGGCTCGTGAGCCGCTCGAGGCGTTCGCCGGCGAAGCGACGCGAGTCGGCGCGCGAGGAGAAGAGCTCGAGGATCGATCCGTAGGCGCGCGCCGCGTTCTTGGCGTCGGCCTTCGCTTCGTAGGCCTCGCCGAGGCCGACGAGCGCCATCACGTCGCCGCTCGCGCTCGATTGCCATCGCTTCGCTTCGTCGAGGGCGCGATCTTTGTCGCCGCGCGCGAGGAGCTCCATCACCCCCTTGAAGGGACCGTCGTAGGGCTTGGCCTCGGGAGGCTTCGGCGGCGCCTCGAACGCGCGCGACGGGCGAGCTCCGGGGGCGCCGCGCGTGAACGTGACGGGGATGCGCAGGCGCGCGTCGCTCTGCGGCGCGTTGAAGAGCGCGCGGCGCGCCATGGCGGCGACGCAGGTCGCGACCGCCGACGACAGCCCTCGGTTCTCCGCGATGGTCGCAGAGACGACCTCGCCGTTCTTCGCGACCGTGGCCTCGACGACGAGGCGCCCGGACATGTTCGGCTGCTCGCCGAGCTCACGCTCGTAACAGAAGCGAAAGCGCGGGCGGAGCCCGGCGACGACGCGGTCGGCGTCGGCGATGGGAACGCTCGCGGTCGTGCCTCCGATCTGCACGTCCGCGCCCGGGCCGCCGGCGCGGGCCGCGCCTGCGGCTTCACCGGCGCCGCTCCCGGCGCCGAGCGCGCCGAGCCCCGTCGAGGCGCCGCCCTGCAACGCGCTGCCGCCGCCGCCGACGCGAAGATCGCCCGAGCCGGGCGCGGGAGCCGGCGGCGGAGGAGGAGCGGCGGTCGCCATCCCGACCGACGGCTCGGGTTCGCGCGGCGCCGCCGTCGCGCCCCCTCCGCGCGCGGAGGGCGGGGCCGGCGAACGCTTCGCCCCGGCGGCCCGGGGGGCCGGCGCCTCCATCGGCATGCCTTCGCTCTCCTCGGCTTCCGGGGCAATCGGCGGCCTTCGCGGGCTCTTCACGACCGCCACGCGCCCGGCGACGACCGAGAGGATGTCGACGTTCGCGTTGCGATCGATGCCGAAGCGCGCGTAGTCGTCGTCGGTCTCGAGGACGAGCAGCGCGGTGTGCGGGCTGAGCACGCGATGACGCGTCGAGAGCGCGACGATGTCTTTCGTCGTGCTCGCCGGATCCTTGGTCGGCGCCTCGAGGAGGCTCTGGATCTCCGCTTGCGCGACCGCGCGCTCGACGATCGGGCGCTCGACGGCGCGGACGTCGGGCGCGATCGTCTGCGCGCCCGCGGTGATCGCGATCCTCCCGTGCGCCTTCGCGAAGACGAGCACCTCGTCGCCCGACTGGAGGCCGTCGAGCGTCTTCGGCCACGACCACGTGGCGTTCGCCACCGTCAGCGGGATCCCCGACGACGTGGCCTCTTGGAGTCGTCGCGCGATCGCCTCGGCGCCCGCCTTCGCGTCCAGGACGACGCCGTCTTTGTCGAGCACGCCGCGCGCGATCGTGCGAAGCAGTGCGTCGTCGCGGATGCCGCCGATCGCGATCGCGTCGATGCGCTCGACGCCCGCCGCGCGGAGCGGCTCGATCTTGGCGCGGAGCTTCTGCGCGTCGGTCTCGCCCGCGGTCGCGACGCCGTCGGTGACGAAGAGGACGCGCTTGGCCTTCGTCCTCGCCGCCTCTTCGTTGACCCACGCGATCGCGCGCTCGAAGCTCGACGCGCCGAGCGCGCCGCGCTCGACGATCTTCGCCGCCTCCTTGGCGTCGAACGCGCTCGCCGGTCCGCGGTAGAGCGGCTCGACGTCTTGATCGAACGCCGCGACGCTGATCGACGCGTCGCCGAGCTTGCCGAGCACGTCGCGGACGAGCGCGGCCTCGTCGGCGATGCCGAGCCCGCGCGACGCGCTCGTGTCGACGAGGACGACGGCCGACGCGATCGGCTCGGGTCGCGACGACGCGAACGGTACGACGCGCGCGACGACGAGATCGCCGCTGCGCACGCCGGGCGCGCGCGGCAGCTCCTTCGCGGCGACGACGAAGTCTTCGCCCGGCGTGAACTTCTCCCGGTGGACGCCGAACGCCGTCGCGCTCGCGCCGCGCGCTTGGACCTCGACGTCGAGGAGGCCGAGCGTGGGCAAGCCCTTGAGGGGCAGCGTGTACGGCGCGCTCGCCGAGAGGACCTCGGCGTACGTGATGATGAGCTCCTTCTTGCCGCGCGGGGGGATCGGGAAGACGCGCGCCGTGAACTCGTTGCCGCCGCCTTGCTCCATGAGCGCAGGATCTTGCCGGCGATGGAGGAAGTCTTCGTAGGCCTGCCGCGCGGCCTGCTTCTCGACGACCTCGCCCTCCTGCCAAGCCCCGGCGACCTTCATGGCGAAGCGGCTGATCGACGCGCCCTGAGGCAGCGTGATGCGGAACGTGCCTTCGCGGACGCGGTACTCCGGGTTCTCGAAGACGAGGCGCAGCTCGGTGAGCGCAAGCGGATCTTCGACGACGGCGCTCGCCCTCAGCTCGACGAGCGCGATGCCGGAGCCGTCGGAGGCGGTGAGCTGGATGGGCGCCGCTTCGGCGAGCTTGCCCGAGGCGTCGATCAGCGTGATCGGCCTGAGGGTCGCTTGCTTCGGCGGGGGAGGAGGCGGAGACGCGCGGTCCTTGTAGACCCCGAAGACGCCGGCGATCGCGGTGACGAAGAGCGCGCTGTAGAGGAGGGTCTTCTCGTGCATGGCCGCCGCGGCCGAGCATACACCTTCACAGTTGCGCGAGATGGGCGGCTTCCGCGGTGACGTCTTCGATGCACGCGTCGACGTGGGCGCGTCGCGTACGAAACGAAAGGACGCACACGCGCGCGAGGAAGCGGTCGCCGGTCGTGCAGCCGCTGAGGAGCACGCGCCCGCGCTCCGCGACGCGATCGATCAGCGCGCGCGTCGCCGCGTCTTCTTCGCGCTGCGTCGCGCCGGGCCACGTCACGTGGAACGCGAAGAGCGAGAGCTGCGGGGGAGCGTCGATCACGACGTGCGGCGAGGCGGCGAGCGCGTTCGCGGCGTGGATCGCGAGCGCGCGCTTCTCCGCGATCGCCGCGCGCAGCCTCGCGGCGCCGAACGTCTGGATCGTGAGCCAGACGCGGAAGCCCGGGAACCCGCGCGAGAGATCGGGGCCGTCGCGGCTGGGATCGTAGAGATCGTCGGGCGACGGTTCGGGCATGTACGCGGCGGTGGCGTCGTGTGCGCGCCGGAGCGCCGCGCCGTCGCGCACGAGGAGCGCGCCCGTTCCGTAGGGGAGGAAGAGGCCCTTGTGGGGATCGAGCGTGATCGAGTCGGCGCGCGGCAGGCCTCGCAGGAGCGGCCGCAGCTCTTCGCACGCGTGGAAGAACGCGCCGTACGCGCCGTCGACGTGGTGCCAGAGCCCTTCGCGCGCGGAGAGATCGGCGATCTCGTCGAGCGGGTCGACCGCGCCCGTGTTGGTGGTGCCCGCGGTCGAGACGACGAGGAAAGGGCTGAGACCGTCGCGTCGATCGCGTTCGATCGCGCTCTCGAGCGCGTCGAGCCTCATGCGGAAGCTTTCGTCGACGTCGATCGCGCGCACGCGATCGGCGGCGATGCCGGCGAGGCGCGCAGACTTGAAGACCGAGTGATGCGCCTGCGACGACGTGTAGACGACGCCGCGGCGGATCTCGGCGCCGAGGTGTCGCTCGCGCGCGCAGACGACCGCGTTGAACGTCGCCGCCGATCCGCCCGTGGTGAAGATGCCGCGCGCGCCCGCGGGTAGCTGCATCCACGCGCGGAGCCAATCGAGGGCGTTCGCCTCGAGCTGCACGAGCGCGGGCGCGGCGAAGCGCGCGCCGGTGAAGCGATTGGTCGTGTCGGCGACGAAGTCGGCGATCGCCGCGGGGAAGACGCCGCCGCCGGGCACGTACGCGAGGTAGCCGGGCCCGTTCGTCGTGAGCGATCGCGGCATCCATTCGTCGAAGAACGCGTCGAGCAGCGGCTCGAGCGCGCGGCCCTGTTCGGGCGCGGGCTCGCGCATCGCGCGACAGAGCGCCTCGACGTCGACGTCGCCGCTCGCGGGCTGCCGCTCGACGTTCGCGAGGTGCGCGAGCACGCGCGCCGTCGCCGCTTCGCACATCGCGCGCATCTCCGCGGCGGAGAGCTCGAGCGACGCGGGATCGGAGGGGTCGAGCGCCATGGCTCGAGACTATCGTCAGGCCGCGGCGTCGCGTCGGGCCGAAGCGTTCGCCGAAGGCGAGAGACCGAGCAAGCGCTCGCTGAGCTCCCACAGCCTCTCTTGCGCCTTCACGTCGAGCGCGGCCTTCGCCGCGACCTTCACGCGCGACCTCTCGAAGTACGCGCCGGTCGTCGCGCGGAGCGCGGGCGACATCGCGACGTGGATCGAGGTCGCCGCGCCTTGCTCGGGCGTCATCAAGAAGAGGTGCCAGATCTTCTGGAGCAGCGAGGGCAGCTCGCGCGTCAGCTCGGTCGCGACGACGCCCGGATGGACGGCGTTGACGAACACGCCTTTGCCTTCGACCCGCCGCGCGAGCGCCTTGGTGAAGAGCACGTTGGCGAGCTTCGACTGGCTGTAGGCCGCCACGGCGCCGTACGCGCGGCGCTCGAACATCGGATCGCTCCAGTCGATCTTTCCTCGGTAGTGGAGATCGGACGAGACGACGACGACGCGCGACGGCGCGCTCTTCTCGAGCAGGGGCAAGAGCTCGGTCGTGAGGAGGAAGGTGCCGAGGTGATTGACCCCGAAGGTCGCCTCGAAGCCGTCTTCCGTCGTCTGGCGCGTGCGTGTCCAGAGGCCTGCGTTGTTCACCAGGATGTCGAGGCGGCCGAGCTGCTCGTTCAAGAGCTCCACGAACGTGCGAATCGATCGGCGGCTGCCGAGATCGAGCGGGAGAACGACGAGATCGGCGCTCCCGGTGGCGTCGAGGATGTCGGCGCGCGCGGCCTCTCCCTTGGCGAGATCGCGTACGGCGAGCACGACGGTCGCGCCACGCTCCGCGAGGCCCTTCGCGGTCTCCTTGCCGATGCCCGTGTTGGCGCCCGTGACGACGGCGACCTTGCCGGCCAGTGCCTTCATGGACGGGTTCGATGTCGAGCGGCGCCCAGACGTTGCGGCGCGCTCGTTTTCGGCTACTTGATCGGGGCGCTCGGGGCCTTCGTCTCGTCTTGCACGCAGGCGGCGAGGTCGAAGAAGAGGAAGGCGAGGGCCTTCTCCTCCGGCGTCAGATCCTTGCCGCACGAGCCGGGGAAGCCGTCGTTCGGCAGCGCCGTCGTCGGATCCTGCACGTCGCCGCCGTAGAGGTGCATGTCGGCGAAGACGAACTTGCCGCACTGCTGGTCGACGGGCTTTCCGACCGGCGTGTTCACGTTGAGGTACTTGGCCGATTCGGGGAGGATCGGATCGGGCAAGACGCCGGGGATCGCCCAGCGCTTGCGATAGATCCAGCGTTGCGTCGGCGCGTGCACGCCGCCGACGTTCTCGCGCGGCTGGCTGATCGGGATCTCGCCGAGCGTCGACGTGGCGCCGACGTTGACGAGCCACTGCGCGAGCGCGGCGCCCTTCGGGAAGGTCGTGTCGACGAAATACGGACCGGGCGGGTTCTCCGGGTTGCTCACGTTGCCCATCCACTGCGCCGCGCCGGCGAGCGCGCCGTTCTGCGCCCAGACGTAGTGGAAGTGGGAGGCGAAGACGCGACCGCCGGCCTGCGCGAAGTCGTAGACCGCGCGGCGCGCGGCGTCGGGCTTCGTCTCGAGGTGCTCGCCGCACTCGCACGAGAGCATGAGCATGTCGTACTTCTTCAGCGCCGACAGATCGTTCCAGAACGTCGCCGCGTCGGTCGTGCCCGTGGGCGCGGGCGCGGGCACGGGGCTCGACGGCGGATCGGCCGCGCCGCGATACAGGTGGAGCCGCCCCGGACCCGTGCTCGCCGAATACTCCGAAGGATCGAGCCCGAGCTTCGGCAAGAGGCACGCGAGCTGATCGCATCGCCCCGTGGTCACTGCGATCTTCGGGATGTGTCCTTCCGCCGAGCTCCGGGGGAGCCGCGTCACGTTCTTGTCGGCGATCGGGTTGTCGAGGCACTCGCGCACGTCGGGCAGCACGATCTCGCGACGCCACTTGCCGACCTGCACGACGAGCGGCACGTCTTTGCCGACGGGGACGTTCTTCAAGAGGAACTTGCCGTCGACGTCGGTGACCGCGGAGACGAGCGGCTTGCCCGAGACGCTGCCGCATCGATCGCACGAGGCGCCGTCGGCGAGCGGATCGAGGGGCGCGTTGGGCACGAACACGATCGCGTTGTAGAGAGGGAGCGTCCCGTTCGGCGCCGTGACGACGCCGCTCACGCTCGTCGTCGCGCCGCCCGCGCACTCGACCTGGCGGCACTCGAGGCCTTCGCACGGGCCCTTGGGCTTGTCGTTCGCGAGCGAGCCCGAAGAGCCCGCCCCGCCGCTCGATCCGGGCGCGCCGGGCTCGCCGAACTCGCGGCGCGAGCTCTCCGATCCGCACGCGGTGAAGCTCACGAGCGCGACGACGACGACGGCACCAATCCCGAGACACGGTCCGAGCATCACGCGCGATCGCAAGGTAGGCCTCCTCCGGCGCTTCGGTCCTTAGCGTGGGGCCCCTCGGCGAACCATCACGAACGCGACGGCGAAAGACGATGTAAGGGCGCGCGGCGATCCGACCGATCGCGATCGGATCGATCGTGGAGAGAGAGCTACGCGCCGCCGCCGCTCCGTCGCGCGAGCCGGGCGCTGCGGCGGCCGTACGTGAAGTAGATCGCGAGCCCGAGCGCGAGCCAGACGAAGAGCCGCAGCCACGTGTCGAGCGGCAGGAAGAGCATCATCACGACGTTGACGAGCACGCCCGCGGGCGCGACGACGAAGAGCGCGGGGCAGCGGAACGCGCGCGCCTCGTCGGGGCGGCGAACGCGGAGCACGAGCACGGCGACGCACACGACGGAGAACGCGGTGAGCGTGCCGATGTTCACCATCTCCTCGAGCTTGGTGATCGGCGTGAAGCCGGCGACGACCGCCGTGACCGCGCCGGTGAGGATCGTCGATCGATGCGGCGTTCGAAAGCGAGGGTGCACGGAGGCGAAGAGCGAGCGCGGCAAGAGGCCGTCGCGCGCCATCGCGAGGAAGATCCGCGCCTGACCGAGGAACGTGACGAGCAGCACGCTCGTCATGCCCGCGAGCGCGCCGAGGGCGATGAGGGCGGCCGACGCGCGGAGGAAGACGCCGCCGCCCGCCTCGGCGCGGCGGCGGAACGCGCTCGCCGCGGCGGCGTGGGTGTCGATCGTCGGGTAGGGATCCATGCCCGTCAGCACGGTCGCGACGCCGACGTAGAGCGTGGTGCAGATGACGAGCGACGCGAGGATCGCGAGGGGCACGTCGCGCTTGGGGCGGATCGCCTCCTCGGCGTGCGTCGAGACGCAGTCGAACCCGAGGTAGGCGAAGAACACGATCGACGAGCCGAGCATGATCCCCGAGAGGCCGTACGGGGCGAAGGGGCTCCGGATCGCGTCGTCGACCGACACCAGCGATCGATCGATGCCGAGCGAGGCGAAGAGCCCCCACTTGGACGCCGCGTCGACGACCGGCTTGCGAGCCTCGATCGGCACGCCGAAGAGGTTCGACGACGACACGAACGACGCGCCGAGCGCGATGACGAAGATGACGATCGCGATCTTGATCGCGACCATGGCGGCGTTGGCGCGCGCGCTCTGCTTGATGCCGACGACGAGGAGCCAGGTGACCGCCCCCATCACGAGGACGGCGGGGAGGTTCACGATCGAGCGACCCTGGGACGAGAAGGGATCGGACGCGATGATCTCCGGCAAGCGCACGCCGAAGGCGACGCGCAAGAGCTCGTCGAAATAGTGCGACCACGACGACGCGATGCAGGCGCCGCTCATCGCGTACTCGAGGACGAGATCCCAGCCGATCATCCACGCGAAGATCTCGCCGAGCGCGGCCTGCGCGTACGTGTAGGCGCTCCCCGCCACGGGCACCATCGAGGCGAGCTCGGCGTAGCAGAGCGCGGCGAGGGCGCAGGCGAGGCCGGCGACGAGGAACGAGACGATCACCGCCGGCCCCGCGTCGTCGGCGGCGACGCGGCCGGTCATGACGAAGATGCCCGATCCGATGATCGCGCCGATCCCGAGCGCGGTGAGCGAGGCCGGGCCGAGCGCGCGCGCGAGCCCGCCTTCTCCCTCGGTGTGCGCGAGGAGCTCGGCGATGGGCTTTCGCGCGAAGATGCTCACGCGTCAGCGCGTATCGATCGTGGTCACGGTCTCGATCTTCGTGCCGTCGGCCGAGATCTTCCAGATGTCGACGCTGGCGGCCGTCTCTTCGGTGACCGGATCGTAGTCGAGCGGACCGGATGTCCCGGTGAGGTTCACCGCGGCCGCGCCGCTCAGCGCGTCGGCGATGCGCGTCCAGTTGTCGGGCCGGATCGGGATCTCCGCGCCGCCCGCGCTGATCAGGCGGAGGCCGCGGGCGATGCCGGTGCCGGTGATCTTCTTCTCGACGCGGAGCGATCGCGCGCTGCCGTAGAAGGTGAGCCACGCGGCGTCGTAGGTGTGCGGCACGAACGAGAACGTGTTCGGATCCTGGCGGAACGCCGCGGTGAAGCTCGTCCTGAAGAGCTCGTAGGTCGGCCCCTGGGGAACGGCGGGGCGGCTCCCGATGACGCGGGGAAAGGCGGCGGACGCGCCGGACGCGCCCTTGAGCAGATCGGTGTTCGCGGCGGCGTCGGTCAAGAAGAGCCGCGTCGTGGCGTAGCTCGCGAGCGTGTTGGCGGAGTTCAGGAACGCGATGGCGTCGCTCGTCTGCGAGGAGATGAAGAGCACGACGGGGAGACCTTCGGCGCCAGCATCCTGGACGGCGGCGTCGCGCGCGCTCGTGTTCGCGAAGACGAACGGCCGCACCGAGCGTCCCTCGACCTGGAACTTCTCGGTGAAGACCGCGGCGAGCGCGTCGCCGTACGCGCCCTTCTCCTGCACGAGCGCGATCGTGTTCGCGGTCGGGAACGCGTCGCGGAGGTGACGCTCGATCGCCGCGCCCTGGAGCGTGTCGGGCGGGGCGGTGCGCCAGAGGAGCCCGGGCGCCTCGTTCGTCGGCGTCTTCGTGTCGGCGCCGGTCAACGCCGGGCTCGTCGCGGCGGGCGAGATGAGCAAGACGTCGAGATCCTTGATCGCCTCGAAGACCGGCAGTACGTCGGTCGACGCCGATGGGCCCACGATCGCGGGCACGCCGACGACGTCGGCGAGGTACTTGGCGCTCGCGACCGCGGCGTCGGTGCGCTTCGCCGAGTCGTACTTCGCGTCTTCGGCGATGTCGCAGAGCACGACGCCGAAGAGGCGCCCGTCGAGGCCGTTCGCCTCGTTCACCTGCCTCACGGCGAGGCGGATCGCGTTCTCTCGCGCGCGATGGCTCTCGACGTTTCGATCGAAGAGCGCGCCGATGAGGATCGCGTTGGGGTAGCTCTCCGGGCGCGTCAGCACGTCGTCGGGGAACGCGGCGGTGCAGCGCGGGTTGACGGGCGCCGACTCGCAGAGTCCGTCGGCGGCGCACACGCGCCCGCCGCCGAACGCCGTCCGGCAGTCGGCGTTCTTGCTGCACTTGTCGACCGTCGTGGTCGTGAGCGAGCAGCTCGACGCGAGCGCCGCGGTGAAGAGCGCGACGAGCCCGCGCTTGCCGACGTCAGAAAGCGCCGCCAACCTCGATCCCTCCGCCGCCGGGGCGGCCCACGAAGCGCACGGGGAGCGACGCCGCCTTCGGTGCGTCGTCGCCGGGCTTCGCCGTGAGAAGCAGATAGATGCCCACGCCCGTGGCGACGATGCCGCTCGCGAGCGTGATGTCGGTGACGAGCCCGAACGTCTTCTCGCGATCGAGCGCCGATCGCGCGTCGCCGTTGCACAGGTTGCCCGCCGCGCCGTCGGCGCAGCCGGCCGAGGCGTCGCTCCGCGCGGAGAGCGTCAAG
>JAHBWD010000011.1 GCA_019637175.1 Labilithrix sp.
AGGTGGAGGTGGCGGCGGTGGCGGCGACGGCGGCGGCGGTGGGGGCAACGGCGGCGGCGGTGGGGGCAACGGCGGCGGCGGTGGTGAGGGCAACGGCGGCGGCAATGGCGGCGGCGGCGGCGGCGGCACCGGCGGCGGCAACGGTGGCGGAAACAAGAGCCCGTGCCGCGTCGCGTGCGAAGCGGCTCACCCGGGATCGGTCACCACGCAGGGCAACTACTACGGCTGCATCCAGACGAGCTGCATGACCGAGTGCAGCTGACGCGTCGACTCACGGAATCGACGCGAGCGAGAGCCAGCGTCCTTCCGCGCTCGGGAGAAACGCGCGCGCGCGCTCGCTCGTCACGGCGACTTGATCTTCGTGCCATAGCGGAATCAAGAGCGCTTGATCGCGAACGCGTCGCTCGAGCGCCGCGTAGATCGCGGCGCGCGACGCCGGATCGTTCGTCGACTCTCCGGCGTCGAGGAGTCGATCCACCTCGACGTCGCGAACGCGCCCTCGGTTCGCGCCCGCCGGAGGGATCGACGAAGAATGAAGGAACACCCGCAGCACGTTCGGCTCGGTGAGCTCGGGCAGCTGGAGCGTCGCGAGCTCGAAGTCACCCGACGCGAGCCTCCCGATGAGCGTGCCGAGCTCGAGAGGCACCACGTCGACGGTGATCCCGATCGCCGCGAGCTCTTGCGCGAGGTAGCGCGCGATCGTGCCGCGAAGACGATCGGTGGACGTGAGGAGCGTCAAGCGCAGCGCGTGCGCGCCAGGGCGAGAGGGCGGCCACGGCGGCATCGGGCCGTGCGCCCAGTGACCCTCGGGCAAGAGGGTGGTCGCGGCGGTCGCGCGCCCCGCGAGCAGCGTCTCGGCGATCTTCGCGCGATCGATCCCTTGGGCGATCGCGCGGCGCAGCTCCACGTCGGCGAGCGGTCCGCGATCGGTGCGCGCGAGCAGGTACGTGAGGTTCGCGCCCGGACGCCCCGTCACCGCGACGCCCGGCGCAGTCGCGAGCGCGGGCAAGAGCGTCGGTGAGAAGCCGTTGACCACGAGATCGGCGCGGCCGGCGTGCATCCGCAGCGCGCGCGCGTTCTCGTCGTGCACGGTCCGCAGCGTCACCGCGCGCCGCGCCGTCGTCACGCCGCCCGTCGCAGGGGCGAGCTTGATCTCGCCCGGCGCGCGGCTCTTCAGCACGTAGGGTCCGAGGCCGTCGAGCGATCCGTCGGGCGCGGGAGGCGACATCGCCTGGTCGGCGCGGAGGATCGGCAGCTCGAGATCGGTGAGCAGCGTCGCGTGCGCCCGTCGAAGATGGATCGTGAGCGTTCGCTCGCCCTCGATCTCGATGTCGCCGATCGCCTCGACGACGCGCCCGTGCCGCGATCCCACCTCGGGCGACGCGAAGGCGCGGATCGTCCGCTCGACGTCGCGCGCCGTGAGCGGCGCGCCGGAGTGGAAGCGAACGCCTTCGCGGAGCTCGACGCGGAGCGTGCGCGGATCGATCCACGTCCACGCGGAGGCCGCGTACGGTCGAGGCTCGAGGGAGTCGGGATCGAGGCGTACGAGGCCGGCGTGGAGCAGGCGCGTGGCGCGCAGGGCCACCGCGTCGATCGCGTGGCGCGGATCGAGCGTCTCCGGATCCGTGGGAACGAGCATTTCGAGCGGCCGGCTCGCACCATCCGTATCGGGCGCGCCGCGGCACCCGGCGACGAGCGCGAGCAGGAGCACGAACGCGCGGAGCGCGACGAACGACGCCGCCGTGGTATGAGACGAGCCATGCGCGCCCGCGCCGGAATGCTTTCGCTCCTTGGTTTGTGCGCCGTGCTCCTCGCGGGCAGCGGCGCGCGGTCCGAGCCGCCCGCTCCGCCCTCGGCCTCCGCCACGGCGCGAGCCCCCGAGATCGAGGCGGCCGTTCGCGCGCTCGTCGGCGATCACGCCCTCAAGAACGCGCAGATCGGCGTCGTCGTGATGGACTGCGACTCCGGCGCGATCCTCGCGCAGTCGGGCGAGCACGTCGTGCTCAACCCCGCGTCGAACGCGAAGCTCTACACGGCGGCCGCGGCCCTCGCGATCCTTCACGGGTCTCACAGGTACCAGACGACGCTGAACGGGACGATCAAAAGCGGGACGGCGACGAACCTCGTCCTTCGTGGCCACGGCGATCCTTCGCTCGAGACGAAGGATCTATGGGCGCTGGTGCAGGAGCTCAAGCGAAGCGGCGCGCGCCGCGTCGAGGGCGACATCACCGTCGATCAGAAGTTCTTCGACGAGCAGACGACGCCGCCGGCCTTCGAACAGCAGCCCAACGAGTGGGCCGCGTTCCGCGCGCCGGTGAGCGCGGTGGCGATCAACGAGAACACGGTGACGCTCACGGTGCGCCCGCAGGCGGCGGGCGTGAACGCGATCGTGTCGTTCGATCCGCCGGGGTTCGTCGACGTGGAAGGCACGATCAAGACCGCCGAGTCCGGCGCCGACAACGTGGGGCTCGATCTCTCGGGCGGCAACAAGCGCCGCCTCTCGGCCAAGGTCTCCGGCGCCGTCGGCGCCGACTCGCGTCTCGTCCGCTACACGCGCCGCGTCGAGGATCCGCAGCTCCTCGCCGGCTACGCGCTCAAGGCGGCCCTCGAAGAGAGCGGCCTCAAGGTCGCGGGCGAGGTGAAGCTCGGTGGCCAGGCGACCAAGGGCGGCGTCCTCGCGCGTCACGAGTCGGAGCCGCTCTCGACGCTGCTCTACGCGCTCGGCAAGAGCAGCGACAACTTCTACGCGGAGATGGTCTTCAAGTCGATCGCCGCCGAGGCCAAGTCGCGTCCGGGCAAGAGCCAAGACTCGGCGGAGATGGTCGCCCGCTGGATCGACAAGAACGATCTCGGCGACACCGGCGTCGTGGTCAAGAACGGCTCCGGCCTCTTCGACGCCAACCGCACGACGGCGCACAGCCTGGCCAAGCTCCTCCGCTGGGCGTGGCGCGATCCGGAGATCCACTCCGAGTTCGTCAGCCAGCTCGCGATCGGCGGCATCGACGGCACGCTCCACCGCCGCTTCCGCGACATCCGCGCCCACCGCTCGGTGCGCGCGAAGAGCGGCACGCTCGACGACGCGATCGCCCTCTCCGGCTACGTCCTCGGTCCGCCTGGCAAGGGCACGATCGCCTTCTCGATCGTCTTCAACAAGGTCTCGGGCCGCGGCGCCGCCGCCCGCGCCGCCGCCGACAAGCTCGTCGAGCTGATCCACGACCGCCAGTGGCGGTGATCTGGATCGCGCCCCGCGGTCCGCGAAGGGGTCTCCCGACGATCGAGACCATGCTCTCGATCTCTGGAGACCCTTGAAAAGCAGGCGCTCTGTGTAGGTAGGGGATAGGCACACATGGTGCACTTAGGGCGTACATGCCTGTCTCCGCCAAGCCCATCGCCCTCCTCTCTCTGCTCCTCGTCGCGGCTGCCGGGTGCGCCGGATCGGTGGAAGACGATCCGATCGACGAAGCGGCCGCGGCCTCGACGTCGGTGGCTGCGTACGACGCCGTCATCCGCAACGGCACCAAGGTCGACACCGTGAGCACGGAGGCGGCGTCGCTCTCGGCGAGCACGCGCCTGCTCGGATGGATCCCGCGGGCGACGCCGTCGCGCGTGCTCGAGCAGCTCTTCGCCGTTTCGAAGTGGCCCGAGATCCGCGACGCCGAGGGCGAGCAGCCGTTCACCGCGGCGAGCGTCCTCTCGCGCAGCGGCACCGGCGACACGCGGAACCTCACGGTGAAGCTGGCGCTCTCGGCGGGCATCGAGCTCAGCGTGCGCGCGACCTCGAAGCGAGAAGACGAGAAGATCGTCGTGAGCTTCGTGAACACGAGCGGCTACAGCCACTGGTTCATGGGGACGATCCTCGAGTCGCGGAAGCTCGAGATCAATCTCCAGCTCATCCCCTACAAAGACGGCGTGATCGTCGACGCCACGGCGAAGGCGAAGCTCGCGCAGATGGAGAGCCGCGCGCCCGAGCTCACGCGATCCATCCAGCCGATCTTCGAATGGACCAAGAAGAACACGCGCTGAGCGCGAGTCTTCGAGCGCGTCGGAACAAGCAAGGGTCTGACGACCCTTTGTCGTCAGACCCTTCGCGCGCGTCACAACATCGCGCGCGAGGCGTGGGAGATCGACAAGTCATGACCGATGTCGTGGAAATCGACGCGCCTCGCCGCGAGGTTCAGGATCACGAAGCCGGCGCCGGCTTCGCGCGCGAGCGTGCCCGCGTTGATCACGAAGAGCGGCGGCTTGCCCGCGCCGCGTTCGAAGCGGCGGAGCATCGGCCTGTGCGTGTGGCCGCCGACCATGATCGCGATGCTCGGATCGAAGAGCACCTTCAGCAGATCGTCGTTCGACGAGATCGCGTAGCCGCTGTCTTCGGGCAAGAGGCGGCACATGTCGTTCGTGCCGACGCCGTGACACAAGAGGAGCCTTCCGCCCGGGACGTCGGTGTGGAACGTCGGCGGCAGCGACTTCAAGAGCTCGATCGACGCGGGCGCGAGCGCCGTCATCCGGTGCGCGTGGGGGAGCGTGCGCATGTCGTCGTCGCGGATCCACCGATCGTGGTTGCCGCGGACGGTCGTGACGTTGCGCTCGACGAGCAGCGCGCACGCGCGATCGACGTCGCCGAGGCCGTCGACCACGTCGCCCGTGCACAAGATCGCGTCGACGGCCTCGCTCCGCAGCGCGTCGAGCGCAACGCGGAGGCGCTCGTCTTCGGCGTGCACGTCTCCGATGAGGCCAAAACGCATCGAGGGTCCGATCGTGCCCGATCGGACCCTCGCTCCGCAAACGTTCTTCGATCAGTAGCCGGGCGGCAAGACGAAGTCGTTGAGCGGCGTGTCGTCGTAGCAGTTGTTGGTGTTCGTCGTTCCGTCCGCGTTCTCGCTGCAGCGCTTCACGGGGCCGTCGAGGTACTTCATGTACAGATCGTGATAGCCGGGGAGCACGAACTGGCGGTCGGGGCGGAAGCTGCCCCACGAGTTCTTGACGCGAATGAGCTCGATCTTCGCGGCCGGCGAGAGCGCCGCCTCGAGCGCCTCCGGGCGCGTCTCGAGCTGGCCGACCTTCAACGTGCCGAAGCCGGGCACGTCGTTGATCTGGTAGTCCTCGACGACGACCATGTGACCGCCCTGGCGGCCGGGCGTCGCCGGCGGCGCGGCGAAGCGGCCCTGCGGGTCGAGCGCGTTGAAGTCGACGAACCACGACATGATGACCGGCTGCCGATCGTGCATCGCCTTCTGCACGCGGATGAGCGTGTTGCGGCGCGCGGCGGCGCTCGTCGGGTAGCTCGTCATCTGCCACGCGAAGCGGCCCTCGCGCGGACCCCACGACGTCGTGCGCGTGCCGAGCGCGTCTTGCAGCGTGGCCGTGACGGGCTGACGCGTCTGCGGATCCCGCAGCTCGACGCGGATCGAGCTCGCGCGCCGGATCGAGGTGAAGCTCGTCGAGACCGTGCTGCGGTCGAGCGTGCGCGACACGGAAGCGCCGAAGACGCGCGTGATCTGCGAGCGGACGTTGCTCGAGAGCTCCCACGCGGTGTCGAGCTCGCGGCGAACGAGCGCGCGATCGCGTCGGGCCTCGGGCGTCGAAAGCGCGCCGCTCTTGATCGACGCGTTGATCTTGTCGAGCGCCGTCTTCTGGCGGAGCGACATCTCGTCGTTGGCCTCGCTCGGGATGAACGAGCCTTCCGCGACGATGCCGTAGCGGTTGATGATCTCCGCGGCCGTCGCGTACCAGCCGCCGGTCGAGATCTCGCGCGATGCGCTGCCGTTGGCGATCTGATCGAACCAGTGCCAGTACGTCCAGTACGACTCGCTCATGTTCATTTCGGCGTTGCCGCGCGTCGCGCTCTTGTTGAGCGACTCCGCCCAGCTCGCCGTGGCGTAGAGCCAGCAGTTGCCGATCGACTGGCGCTTCACCGACGAGTGATTGACGTCGGTGATCGCGTCGGTGCTCGCCTCGAACTCGTCGTCGCCTTCGTCGGCGGCGACGGCGCAGCCCCCGGCGAGCGAGGCCCCCGCGGCGAGCAGCAGAGCGAGCAGCGGACGGCGGACCAGATCGAGATTCATGACGAGGGCTCCTTGCGAAAGATGGAAAACCGCCCGCACGCGGCGTGACGCGTACGGGCGGCGATAAGGGGTGTGCCTCTCGGCCACCTCTCAGGGAGGGGAGAGGAGCGGGAGACGTTCAGCGTTCAGCTTACAGAGCCGGTCTAGCACACAAGAGAGCACATGCAAGGTCGATGTGCGCAAGGAAGGATTTCAAAGAGAAGCAAGGGGATGAGACGAGGGGATCTCTCGCCTCGGGTTGGGTCGGCCTCGTATACGTCGGGCAAGGTGCGAGTCTTCCTCGCGCATGGCGCGACGCGTCACGCTCGAATGGCGGTATCGTCGCGAGGCGATGGACGAAAAGCGGAAGCTCAAAGGCATGCTCGCGCGCATCTTCTCCGACGCGAGCGCGGAGGAAGCCGAGCGGGCCGAGCTCCAGGCCTACCTCTCGTCGTGCGCGCTCGGGCCGGGCGAGATCAAAGAGGTCTTCGAGGACTTCGTGCAGACGACGTGGAAGATCACGATGGCCGACGGCGTCATCTCCGACATCGAGCGCCGGCGCCTCAACGAGATCGTCCGCGTCCTCGGCCTCGAGGTCGACGCGCTGCCGGCCGAGTGGGCCAAGGTCCTGAAGTAGATCAGAGCGGCTCGAAGAAGAGCGCGCCGTCGCGCGTGACGACCGCGAACGCGCGGCCGAGGATCCGATCGCGATCGACCCAGCCGAAGGCGCGACCGTCGCGGCTGTTGCCGCGGTTGTCGCCGAGGACGAGCACCTTGCCGCGCGGCACGATCACCGGACCGAGATCCGGCCCGCCGCCCGCGTCGAGGGTGATGCGCGGCTCTTCGACCTTTCGCCCGTCGATGAGCACTTGCCCTTCGCGGACCTCGACGCGATCGCCCTCCACGGCGACGACGCGCTTGAGGAGCACCGAGCCGAAGGCGTCGGCATCCGTCGCGTCTTTGTCGGGGCGATCCGGCGGCTCGAGGACCACGACGTCGCCGCGCGCCGGCGCCGCGTAGCGAACGAGGTACGCGTCGCTCAGGGGGACGCGCAGCCCGTACGCCGCCTTGGCCACGACGATGCGATCGCCCACGTGGACCGTCGGCTCCATCGATCCGCTCGGCACGCGATAGTGATCCGCGAACGAGGCGCGCGCCGTAAACGCCACGGCCGCCGCCGACGCGAGCTGGAAGAGCGTTCGAAGCGCGCGCCGGCCCCTGGTCATCGAGGGCCGAACCCGCGAGCTCGGCCGCGCATTCCTCAGTCGCGCATGTGCTTGCGGATCTTCCCGAGCGCCTGCTCCTGGAGCTGGCGGATCCGTTCGCGCGACAGGTTGTACTTGTCGCCGATCTCCTTGAGGGTCAGCTCGTCTTCGTCGTCGAGGCCGAAACGCCACCGGATGATGCGCGACTCGATGGGCGTCAGGTGCCCGAGCAGGCGCCGCACTTCTTCGCCCCACTTCTGCGACACGAGGCTCTCGTAGGGCGACTGCATGTTGTCGTCTTGCAAGAAGTCGATGAACTTGCGGCCGTCTTCGTCGCCGACGGGGCGATCGAGCGAGAACGGCGTCTCCGCCCACGCGCCCTTCACCTTGTCGAGCTTCTCTTGCGGGATGCCCGTCTCCTTCTCCAGCTCGTCGAGCGTCGGATCGCGCCCGGTGCGCGCGATGACGGCCTGCGTGGCGCGCTGCACGCGGTTGTGCGTGTCGAGCATGTGGACCGGGATGCGCACCGCGCGGCCCTTGTCGGCGAGCGCGCGGCTGATCGCGTGACGGATCCACCACGACGCGTACGTCGAGAAGCGATAGCCGCGCGAGTGATCGAAGCGCTCCACCGCCTTCATCAGGCCGATGTTGCCTTCCTGGATCAGATCGATGAGCGGGAGGCGGCCGCGGTTGTAGCGGCGCGCGATCGAGACGACGAGGCGCAGGTTCGCCTTCACGAACTTGTTCTTCACGCGCTTCGCGACGCGGTTCATCTCCGAGATGCGCTCGAGGTACTTCTTGTACCCCGGCGTGTTCGCGAGGCTCGCGTCGGGCGCGGTCGTGACCGGCGCGGGGACGGCGATCCCTTCCTCTTCGATGTCTTCGATCGGCGTGGGCTCGCCGAGCTTGCGGACGACCTCTTCGGCGTGGGCGATCCACAGGCGATCGGAGTCGGCGAGCCGGATCGCGCGCGCGAGGCTCTCGCAGATCACCCGATACTTCTTCTCCTGCTCGCGCGTGAGCTTGTTGCGCTGCTTCTTGTACGTCTTGCAGAACTTGCGAAGCTCGGGGAGCTGCGGCAGCTCGATCGCGTCTTCGTCGCGCGGGAGATCTTGTTCGAGCGCGTCGAGCGCGTGCTCGGCCGCGGGCAGGTAGCTGAGGAGCGCGCACCACTGCTCGACCTCGGCCTTCTCGACGTCGACCGCGGTGCCGAGCTCTTCGTCGGGCCCCATGACCGGATGGGTCGCCATCTCGCGGAAGTAGCGGGCGAGCATCGAGTCGCCGCCGCCTTCTTCGGCCGACGTCTTCTTCTTCTTCGCCTCGGGTGAAGCTTCCTCCGCCTCTTCGCCCGCCGCGTCGGTGTCTTCGAAGTCGAACTCCTCTTCGAGGACGACGAGATCTTCGGCGCTGCCGACGGTGCTCGCGGGTGCGGCCTCGTCTTCGTCGTCGTCCGGTGCGGCCGTCACGTCGCGCGCGTTCGCCGGCTCGGCAGACGCGGCGAGGGCGGCGCTGCTCTTCTTGCTCATGGGAGCCTCACTCTTTTCGGTTTTCGTAGACTGCCGGCGGGGCATGTTTCGGGAGCGTTGGCTTTGACAACTCGAGGTTTCGGGGTCACACCCAAACGAGGGGCCGAGCGGGACGAGCGGTCATGGTACCGAGTTCCGCGTGCCGACGTGCGCCTGAAAAGTCGTGCAAGTTGCATTCTCGGCGTGAGGCACCTCGGGAGCTGCGGATGAGGCTCGCGTCCCGGCATCGGGAGATGTACGCAAGCCTGCGTGAGCTCTCGATCCCTGTACGCTCGCACCGCCCAAGCGGTTCTGCGGAGGCCGTCGCTCGGTCTCGCCATCGTGTGCGGCTCTCTGATGCACGCGGCCGGCCACACGATTCTCGCGGCCGCGGGTGGGGGCCTCGCGCGCTCGCTCGCAGGGGCAGGACCCCAGGGTAACGCTCGATCCATCGCGACGCTCGCGACGCTCGGCGGCGGCGACGTCGTCATCGGCCTCGCGATCGCCGGATTGTTTGCGGCCATCGCCAAGTTGGTTGGCGGCGTCGTGGCGGGTCGAGCGGAGGCCCGGGTGGCGGGGAGTGTCGGCGCGAGCCTACGCCTCGAGGTCCTCGACCGCGTCCTCGGTGTACACACGTTGCGCCGTGCACGACACGGCGATCATGGATCGGCGGAGCCGTCGCGGAACCTCGCGGCGCTCACGACGCACGTGAAGGCTGTGGAGAACGGCGTCGCGCGCGGCGTCTTCGCCGAGCTGCGCGCGGTGATGCAGCTCGCGCCCCTCGGTCTGCTGCTCGTCGTCCTCGCGCCGCGCCTCGCGATGAGCGCGGTGTGCGCGCTCGCGGCGTTCGCGCTGCTCGTGATGTCCGCGCGGCGCGCGATCAAGCGCGGTCACGTGCGCGCCGCGCGAGAGTCGGAGCTCTTGCTCGGCGCGGCGGACGAAGCGGTGAAGCACGCCGATCTCTGGGCGACGTACGGCGCGGAGGAGAAGGTGCGCGCGCACGTCGCTGGCGTCGGCCGTCGCATCGTCGAGACGAACGCGACGCTGCGCGCGCGCGCGGCGCTCCTCTCCGGGACGAGCGAGGTGCTCGGCGCGCTCGCGCTCGTGCTCACCTTGGCGCTCGTCGGCGCGGGCGCGATCGCGGGCGTGGAGCGCGGCGAGATCGTTCCGTTCGCGATCGCGTTCTTCATGGCGTACCGGCCGCTCCGCGACCTCGTCGAAGGGAGGCTCGCGCGGACGAAGGGCGAGAGCGCGCACGCGGACGTGAACGAAGAGGACGCGGGCGTGCGTGGGCGCGCCCGCGAGAGAGAGAGCACGAGGGCGTGGGGCCGCGCGGAGCTCGTGATCGACGGCGCGGTGGCCGCCTTCGGCGATCACGCGCCGGTGACCTTGCGCCTCGGCCCGGGCCAGATCGCGGCGATCGTGGGCCCGACGGGCGTGGGCAAGACCTCGCTCTTGCGCGCGCTCCTCGGCCTCGACGCGCTGCGCGCCGGCAGCGTCCGGTGGGGCGCGGAGGAGATCTCGACGCGCGGCGTCGGCCCCACGGAGAGGCCCTTCGCGTGGGTGCCGCAAGACGCGCCCGTGCTCGCGGAGACGCTGCGCGCCAACGTGATGCTCGGCGGTGAAGCGCGAGGCGACGTCGAAGAGATCCTCGAGGCGCTCGGCGCAGCGACGCTCGCGTCGATGGGCGATGCGACGCTCGCGACCGAGCGACCGGTCTCGGGCGGAGAGCGTCAGTGGATCGCGGTCGCGCGCGCGATGGCGACGCGCCTTCCCGTGCTCCTGCTCGACGAGCCGACGAGCGCGCTCGACGCGCCGGCGCAGACGCGCATGCTGCGCGCGATCGCGAAGCTGCGCGGCAAGCGCACCGTGCTGCTCGTCACCCACCGCACGGAGCCGCTCGCGATCGCCGACGTCGTCGTGACGCTACAGCGGCGTGAGGATGCGCAAGAGAGGGCCGGCGGTCACGGCGATCTCCGCGCTGCGGAGCAGCTCGCCGTCGAGGACGTAGGCCCCACCCGTCTCGTCCCCACGCAGACGTGGGGCCCCGTCCTCGTCGCCGAAGCGCAGCGTGAGACGCGTCGCGAGGGTGTCGACGCGCCCGCGGCCGAGTAGCGGCCGCCCGGCGAGCACGAGCGGGAGCTGAGGGCCGAGCGCCGCCGGGCCGAGCGGCGTCGCCACGACGTGAAAGCGATCGACCCGCTCGGCCGCGCGATGAAGGAGGCGGAGGCCGAGGCCGAGGTTTCGCACGACGCTCGCGCATACGAGGCTCGCGCGATCGAGGGGCGCGCGCTCGCCGTCGATCTCGAGCACGCAGGGCACCGGCGTGAGCACGCGGCGCGCGAGCGCACCGCGCGCGAACGAGCCGGCGAACACGCGCGCGACGATGCTCGCCGCGCCGCCGTAGCCGCGCGCGCCTTCGCGCTCGTAGACCTCGAAGAAGCGCGAGACGAGCCCCGCGCCGACGATGAAGCCGATGCGCTCGGCGTCGTCGTCGCGGATTCGAAGCGACGGCCGATGCGTCGCGACCACGCGGCCCGCGACCAAGGCGTCGAGCAGGCGCCTCGCGTAGCGCGCCGGGCTCCCGGCGTAGCCCCAGTTGCGCGCCACCGTGCTCACCGTGCCTCCCGGCGCGAGCGCGAGGCCGGGGAGATCTTCGCCGCGGCCGGCCGCGCGGAACGCCCTCGCGAGCGCCGAGACGCCCGCCATGTAGGACCCGTCGCCGCCCGCGAGCACGACGACGTCGGGCACGACGCGCGCGATCTGCGCGGCCGCCTCGTCGAGATCCGCCATGGATCGCGTCTCGACGACGCGCACGCCCGGGCGGCGCGCGCGCAGCGCGTCGAGCAGCGGTCCTTCGCGCTCGAGCCTTCGTGCCCGTCGGTTCACGAGGGTGACGAGCTTTCGGAGACCGCCGTCCGCCATCGATGACGCCCAGCTAACCACGACGGAATTCCCCGCGGTCGGAAAACCAGCTACCTCGTAGAGGATGAGCCGCCGGCATGTCCGTCTCGTTCTCGCGTCGCTCACCGCTCTCGCGGCGGCCTCTTGCGGCAACCCCGCGTACCGCGCCGCGGAGCGCGGCGATCATGCGCGCCTGCGCGCGGAGATCGCCGGCAAGCACGAGCGCGGAAAGCTCTCGAACGGTGAGGCCGCGTGTCTCGCGCGCGCGGTCGCGACGCGCGAGCTCGTCACCGCGAAGGACGAAGCGACGGCGGTCTCGCGCATCCGCGAGTCGCGCGCGTGCGCCGGGGAGCTCGACGACGCGCTCGAGGCGCGGATGAAGACGCACGACGCCGCCGGCGCGGAGGCCGCGCTCTCGCGCGTGGAAGACGGCAAGCTGAGCGAGAGCGCCGCGCGCGCGTTCCTCACCGATCCCGACGACCGGTGGCGCGCCGTGGGCGCGCGCACGCTCCATCGCGACGACGACAAGGCGGCGCGCCAGCAGGCGATCCTCGATCCGAGCCCGAAGGTGCGGCGGAGCGCGATCCGCGCCGCGGCCGACGCGAAGGATCCGGCGGATCTCGACGTGCTCTTCGAGACCGCGCGCGTCGACCCCGAGCTGATGCTGCGCAACGAGGCGCTCCGCGCGATGAGCGCCATCCTGCGCACCGACGCGGGCAAGCCGCGCGCCGCGGAGCACGCGATGCGCCTGCGCGATCTCTGGAACGCGGGCGACGACGCCGTCCGCGAAGACGTCGCCGTCGCGTGGGCGCTCGCGCCGGTGTTCGAAAGTGGAGGCCGCGAAGCGCTGCGCGTCCACATCGCGGGCGGCAAGGGGCCGGGCGCGATCGCGGCGGCGGGCGTCGTCGTGCGAACCGCGGCGAAGGACGCCGAGCTCGTCGCTTCGGCGAGCGCGCTGCTCGCGCGCACGATCGTCGAGGGATCGCGGCGCGATCGCCTGCACGCGATCGCGTCGGCGCGGGCGAACGGCGCCGAGCTCGAGGCGCTGCGCAAGGCCGCCAAGGACGACGACCTCGACATCCGGGTGCCGGCGCTCGCCCGCATCATGGATTCGAAGCCCGACCGTGACGCCGCGATGCGCGACCTCGAGGCGATCGCCGGCCAGGGGGTCGCGAAAGGCAAGGACGCGCCCGAAGAGCGCGTGCTCCAGCACGCCGCCCGCGCGCGCCTCGCGCTCGCGTACGCCGGCGATCTGCGGATCCAAGCGTGGATCGAGCAAGACCTCGCGGCCTCCGACCCGCGCCGGCGCCTGGGCGCGGCCTCCGCGCTCTCGGCCCTCGGCCGCGCCGCGCGGGCGGCCCCGCTCCTCGCCGACGCCGATCCCAGCGTCCGCACCCGCGCAGCATGTACGATGCTCGTCGCCTCTCGGCGCTGATCGAGGAGAGCGTTTTTCCGGGCGTGAGGACGATTGACATCAGCGGTTGCGGGCCTGTACGAATCGGGCCGCGATGCGAAACAAGCTTCTCATGACCCTCCTCGTGAGCGCCCTCGCGCTCGGGAACAGCGGCTGCCTCAAGAAGATGATCTTGAACGGCACGATCGCGTCGACGCGCATCGGGTCCGGAGCCGCCGACACGATCGGCGACTACGAGCTCGCGCGCTCTGCGGCGTCGGCTGGTCTTCTCCAGTTCGAAGGCATGCACCGCCTCTCGCCCGACAACGAAGACGCCCTCTTCCTCTTGATGAAGGGCTGGGCGGGCTACGGCTACGCGTTCGCGATGGACGACTACGAAGCCGCGAACCTCGGTAACGACGAGAGCCTCGCCGAGTACCACAAGAAGCGCGCGAAGCTCGCGTTCGACCGCAGCATCTCGTACGGCCTCGAGCTCATCGCCAAAGAGGCCGACGGGTTCAAGGAAGCGACGAAGAACGCCGAGACGATCAAGGCGTGGCTCGACAAGCACTTCGACGACAAGGAGGAGGCCGAGAACCTGTTCTGGGTCGGCTCCGCGTGGCTCGCGCGCGTGAACGTGTTGAAGGACGAGCCGGAGTACGTCGCGCAGCTCTTCGTCGGCGTCGCGTTCCTCGAGCGAAGCCGCGAGCTCAATCCGGAGTACATGGCGTGGGGTGCGACCTCGACGCTCGCCGCCTACCACGCGCGCTCGCCCATGGCTGAGCTCGACGAGGCGAAGAAGCTCCTCGACGTCGCCCTCGAGAAGACCCAGCGCAAGGCCCTCGGCGTCCAGCTCAATTACGCGCGCTACGCCTGCGCGAAGAGCGATCAGGCGCTCTACGAGAAGATGCTCAACGAGGTCGTGAACACCGAGGATCCCGATCCGAACCTGCGCCTCCAGAACACGGTGGCGAAGCGACGCGCCAAGCGCGGGCTCACCAAGCAGGCGATGGAAGACTGCGGGTTCATGGCGCCTTCGCCGCCCGCTCCCCCGCCGGCGGCGGCCCCGGCTCCGGCCGCGGAGCCGAAGAAGTCTCCTTGAGACGCGGATCGACTGAATCCGGTTGCCAAGAGAGAGTCCAAGAGTACGGTCTTACTTACGCGCGGGAAGGCACTGATCCCGCGTTCAGCCGCGCAGGAGGCTTCGCGATGATGAGAAGGTTGCTGGTGGTTCTGGCGGTGCTCGCCACCCTCGGCTTCGCCAAGACCGCTTCGGCGGACGGACCGAACGAGATCAAGCTCGGTACGCTCGCACCGGCCGACTCGGCCTGGGGCAAGGTCTTCAAGGCCTGGTCGAAGGCGGTCGAGGAGGAGAGCGGCGGCAAGATGAAGCTCTCCTGGTACTTCAACGGTACCCAGGGCGACGAGATCGCGATGGTCGGCAAGATGCGGAGCAAGCAGCTCGACGGCGGTGCGTTCACCGCGACGGGCCTCTCGCAGATCTATCCGCACATCATCGCGCTCCAGATGCCGGGCCTCTTCCCGACCTGGGCGAAGCTCGACGCGGTTCGCGAGAAGACGAAGGGGAAGTTCACGAGCGCGTTCGAGGCCGAAGGCTTCCGCCTGCTCGGCACCGGCGACGTCGGCATCGCGCGTCTGATGTCGAAGGGCGCGCCCGTGCGCACGCCCGACGACCTCAAGAAGATGCACCCGTTCTACATCTCGGGCGACGAGATCGGGAAGAAGTTCCTCGAGACCGTCGGCGTGCCTTCGCCGAAGGCGCTCGGCGTTCCGTCGATCCTCCCGGGCCTCTCGTCGAAGTCGATCGACGTCATCAACTCGCCGCCCATCGCGGCCGAGCAGCTCCAGTGGGCGGCGCACGTCGATCACATCAACACCATGGCGAGCGGCATCGGCATCGGCGCCCTCATCATGAACAAGGAAAAATTCGACAAGCTGCACGACGACGAGAAGGCGATCCTGAAGCGCACCGGCGAGAACACCGGCACGCTGCTCACGCAGCGGATCCGCGGGATCGACGAGGCGGCCTACAACCGCCTGAAGGCGAGCAAGACGGTGGTCGAGCTCAACGACGCCGAGAAGGCGGCGTGGGCCGAGGTCTTCAAGAAGGTCCGCAGCTCGCTGAAGACGGAAGGAAAGATCAAAGCCGACGTCTACGACGAGGTCACGGCGGCGGCGCAGTAGCGACGCTTTCGTCGACTCACGGATGCGAAAAGGCGGCCTCGGCCGCCTTTTCGCACTTAAAGCGCCGGAGCGCCGAAGCCTGATAGCCTGGCCGGCGATGGCGGAAGACAAGAAGGCCGAGCCGGAAGAGCCCGCGAAGACGAGCGAGCCGAAGGTCGAGGCATCGGAGAAGGCCGAGGCGTCCGAGAAGGCCGAGGCGTCCGAGAAGGCCGAGGCGTCCGAGAAGGCCGAGGCGTCCGAGAAGGCCGAGGCGTCCGAGAAGGCCGAGGCGAAGAAGCCCGACGAGAAGCCTTCGTCGCCTTGGCCGAGCGCGCGCAAGTCGGAGACGCCCGCGCCGGGCCCGGCGACGCCTTCGGACCCGCCCGCCGCGGCGGCCGACGCGCCCGCCACGAAAGCGTCGTGGGGCGATCCGATCGATCGGCTCGATCGCGCGTGGACGAAGCTCGACGCACGGCTCTGCGCGTACGTGCTCGTCGCCGAGATCCTCACGTTGGTCTTCTGGATCTCCATCAAGGCGCTCTCGAGCTCCGGTCAGGGCGGCCCGGGGATGCTCTTTCGCTCGATGCTCACCGCGCTCGTCCTCGGCGTGATCGCGTGGCGCGGCGCGAAGAAGCACGCCAAGCGCGAGCACATCACCACGGCGGCCGTCGTCGCCGGCTTCGTCGTCGGCCGCTTCTGGGGCGACGCGGGCAGCGCCTACTTCGCCAACGTTCAGGCGTGGCTCCAGAACGCTTCGATCCTCGTCTTCTTCGGCGGCGCGAGCGACGTCGCCAAGCGCCTCACGCTGTGGCTCGCGCTCCTCGGCGCGTCGGTCGCCACCGCGCAGGGCAAACACATCAACGTCGACGTCGTCATGCGCTTCCTCACGCCCCGAGCGCGCGTCCCGGTCGCCGTGCTCGGCTGGATGACCGCCGCCGTCGTGTGCGTCGCCGGCGTCTGGGGCTTCTTCGACCACGTCGCGGTCGAAGACTTCCGCGTCCCGACGACGATGAAGTGCGCCGGCGACGAGACGAAGACGTGCAACGTCGAGCCGGGCACGAAGATCGATCGCGTGATGCACGACGTCGGTCGCGATTTCTTCCTCGCCGGCCGCCAGCTCTCGCTCGATCTCCGCACGTTCCCCAAGGTGCTCTTCGGCACGCCTTACGCGAAGACGATGACGCCGAAGGAGTGGAACGAGTGGCTCAAAGACGGCGGCTGGGAGAAGCACTTCCCCGCCGACGACGTGAAGGCCCTCGAGATCACCGACGACTCGACCGAGTGGCGCAGCCCCGCGGTCACCTCGGTGCCCGGCGCGTCCGAGCGCGTGCACATGCTCCTCGTGAAGGAGCTCAACTTCGTCTTCGCGTTCGGGCTCCTGGTCATCGCCATACGGTTCTTCCTTCGATCGCTGCTCGCGATAAGCGGGCACGTGAAGGTCGATCCCAACGCCGCGCACGGCGACGAGGAGCTCGCGCACATCCACGATCACTCGCCCGAGGCCGAAGCGGCCGACGCGGCGATCAAGGAGACGGTGCGATGAGCGCGCTCGCTTCCGATACGCCGAACCCGAAGGCCGCGCGCATCACGTTCGGCGTGATCGGCGCCGTCGTCGTCCTCATGGGCGCGCTCGGCGGCGTGCTCGTGGCGCTCGTCATCGCCCTCGCGCTCCTCGGCACGCCGCTCTTCGCCGTCATGGGAGGCGCGAGCGAGCTCGCGTGGCTCGCGCACGGCGACGCCGAGCAGCAGCTCTTGCGGCGCTTGGCGCCCGAGGTCTTCGGGTCGCGCTTCGCGGGCTCGCCGATCCTCACGACGATCCCGCTCTTCACCTTCGTCGGCTACCTGATGGCCGAGTCGAAGACGCCCGAGCGCCTCGTGCGCACCGCCACCGCGTGGGTCGGCTGGCTGCCGGGCGGCCTCGCGATCGTGTGCGTCCTCGCGAGCGCGATCTTCACGCTGTTCACGGGAGGCAGCGGCGTCACGATCATCGCGGTCGGCGGCCTGCTCCTGCCGGCGCTCAAGCAGAAGGGCTACTCCGACAAGTTCGCGCTCGGCCTCGTGACGACGGGCGGCTCGCTCGGCTTGCTGTTGCCGTACGCGCTGCCGCTGCTCGTCTACGCGATGGTCACGACGCTCGACTTCCAGCTCGTGAACAAGGCGGTCATCGCGCCCGGCGCGCTCGTCCTCGCGTTCTTCGTGGCGTACGCCGCGTACGTCGGCGTCAAGGAGAAGATCGCGCGCACGCCGTTCGACCTCCAGGAGGCGCTCGCTTCGACCTGGGCGTTCAAGTGGGAGATGGGCGTCTTCGTCATCCTCGTCGTCGGCATCAAGACGGGCATGACCGACATCGACGAGGCGGCGGGGTTGGTCGCGCTCTACACGCTCTGCATCGAGTGCTTCGTCTACAAGGATCTGTCGATCAAGAAGGACCTCGTGCGCGTGGCGAAGGCGTCGATGGCGCTCGCCGGCGCCGTGATCTTGATCCTCGCGATGGCGAACGCGCTCACGAACTACGTCGTCGATCAGCACATCCCGAACAAGGTGCTCGACGCGATGCTGCGCGTCGGCCTCGACCAGACGTGGCAGTTCCTCATCGTGATGAACGGCTTCTTGCTCGTGCTCGGCATGGTCATGGACGGCTTCTCGGCGATCCTCGTCGCCGTGCCGCTCGTGCTGCCGTTCGCGGCGCACTTCGGCCTCGGGCCGTTCCACGTCGCCATCATGTTCGTGCTGAACCTCGAGCTCGCGTTCTCGTGCCCGCCTTTGGGGCTGAACCTCTTCATCTCGAGCTTCCGCTTCAACCGGCCCGTCGTGAGCCTGTATCGCATCGCGATGCCGTTCGTGGGGCTCCTCGCGCTCGCGCTGCTCGTCATCACGTACGTGCCGCGGATCTCGAACGTGCTCGTGCTCGACGACATCCAGGCGTGGCGCGACAAGGCGGAGAAAGACAACCGCACGCCGCGCGAGGCGTGGCGCCTCGAGTGCGTGCAGCAGGATCCGTCGAACCCGCTGCCGTGCACCGAGGCCGACAAGAAGAAGTACCCCAACGGGCAGATGCCCGAGCCGGCCGCGGTGGTCGACGCGGTCGACGCGGGCGCGGCGACGGGAACCGGGGAGGATGACGACGACATCGAGGCGCTCATCCGTGGCAAGGAGGCGGGCGCGCCGCAGGCACCCGCGCCGGGGCAGGAGAGCGACGACGATCTGCTCGACATGATCAAGTCGAACAAGGAAGCGGGCGCACCCGCGCCCGAGAAGAAGGCGCCGGCGCCGGGACAAGAGACCGACGACGAGCTGCTCGACATGATCAAGACGAAGAAAGACGGCGGGTAGGCGTGGGAGCGTGGCGCCGGGCGAGCCTCTTGTGCGCCGTGCTCGCGGCGTGCGGAGGGGAGGCGCTCATCGAGGTGCCGCCCGTGACGGTGGCGCGGCCCGCGCCGCGAGGAGCGGCGCGCGTGACTCCGGACGCCGGGGTGAGCGAGACCGCGGAGATCGAGCGGGAGCTGCTCGCGGGGGCGCTCGGGACGGCGGCGCCGGCTCCGGCGGTGCCGCTCGGGGTGTTCGGCGACGGGGGCGTGAGGCCGGCGGACGCGCACGCGTTTCGGATGGCCGTGTCGATGAAGACCGCGCGGGGGAACGCGAGCGGCGTGAAGGTGCTCCAGTTGATGTCGTCGCTTCGCAGCGTGGCGCGGGCGAGGGAGCAGATCGGGCTCGATCCGTTCGCCGACGGCGAGTGGCTCCTCGCGTACGGGCCGCGGCCCGACGCGCCGTGGCCGAACGTGAACGTGCTCAAGCATGGGCGCGCGGAAGGTGAAGTGGCCAGGGCGATCGGCGACGCGGGGATGGAAGCGTTCGATGCCGGCGCGGGCGCGGTGTGGTCGGAGCTGTTCAGCGTGCGCGACGTGCTCTTGCGGCCGCAGGCGGGCATGCTCGCCCTCGTGCCTTCGGATCGCGCGGGCGAGCTCGCGACCGCGCTGAAGGCGCCGATCGATCACGGCGTGAAGGCCGGCGAGATGGCGCGCGTCGCGCTCGCCGAGCCGGCCAAGCTCGTTCGCTTCGTGCCCGCCGGCGTCGTGAAGGCGATCGTGATCGTCAAGCCGGCGGCCGACGGCGGGCTCGACGTCGGCGCGGAGGCCGACTGCCCAGGGTCGGACGAGTGCAAGACGACCGCGACCGAGCTCGAGGAGCTCGCGCGCCGTTCGAACTCGCTCGCCGTGCGCTTCGTCACGCGGAACCTGCTGGGCTCGCTCGCCGTCCGCGCCGAAGGCAAGAAGCTCCGCGCGACGCTCCACGCGACGCCCGATCAGGTCGAGGCGCTCGTCAACCTGGCGCGCGCGCAGCTCGACGTCGTGCCGGCGCCCTAGGGTGGTTCGGCGGCGAGCTCCCCATCCCTTTCCTCGTCACCGAGTCGACCCCAAAGTTCGAACGTGAAACCCGTCGCCGTCGTCGCTGTCGTGCTGGGCGTGGTGATGACGGTCATCGGTTTCGTGACCTGCTACGTCGCGGCCTGGCTCGCGTTCGCGTACGGCGCGCAGCTCGTTCCGATCACCGTGGGCTCGGGGCTCTGGCTTCTGCTGGGGCTGCTCGTCGTCGCGCTCTCGATCGTGGCGATCAGGTCCAACGAAAGGCGCGCACGAAGGCTCGCGATCATCGCGCTGGTGGTCGCGTTCGGCGGTTCGCTCGCGTCCTGCCCCGCCGGCCTCGCGCTCGGCTCGAAGTACAATCGACTGTCGGAGAAGCCTTTCCCCGAGAATTAGCGCGCGGAATTTGACGTGCTCCGCGCGCGGCCGCCACCATTCGAAGCGTGTCTCGGCGCTCGCCTCACCTTCGGCTCGTGCCTCGCCCACGCGAGCCAGGTCCCGGGGTCGCGCGAGCGGCGAGCTCGCTCGACGTCCGGCTCGGTCAGATCCTCGTCGAGGTCGGCCGGCTCGCGGACGAGGCGCAAGACGATCGCGAGATCTTCAGCCACCTCGGCGTCGCCGCGCACGCGCTGGGTCTCGCTCAGCGGCGCGTGCGGACCAGGAGCTGATCTCGCGACCACACGATCGCTTGCGAAAGTGACCCAAGGGCCTCAGTCCCAGAGAACCTTCCGCGGGCCGCGAGTCATCATGGCGCCGCAGGTAGGGCACGGCCCGGGATCCGTCCACACGACCGTCTGATGCGCGCGTGTGCGCGCCCTCGGACAGCGGGGCCGCTCGGGTACGGGATCGGCCGGCTCCCTCCACGGATCTTCGCTGATGACGACGTCATCGAGCTTCTTGCACGTCGCGCAAGCGCGCCGCGAAGATGCTGCGGGCTGATGGCGCGGCACGCTGCGTCGGATACGCGCTCGGCGATGTGTCGAAGCTTTCACCCCAGGCTCAACAGACGATCCTGGCCGTGCTACGAGCCTACGGTCGGAAGGCCTCGGCTGAGTGACCTCACGCACAGGGAGATCCTTGGCGAAGAGCCCGCGGTGCACTTCCCTTGGATGCGCGAGGAACGCCCGAGATCACCCTGGAGGCCATGCGCATGTACTACGACGATTCGGACTCGATCGAGAAGCGACTGGTCATGGCCTTTGGCCGTCGCGACAATCCGATTGTCACGTTCATCGAGGGAAGGAGCGATGACGATGCTGCGGTGATCGACGAGCTCTCCGATCTCGACCGTGATGCCGGGGTCGCCAAGCTGACGGCGTGATCCCGCGGAACAAGTCGTCGACGCGTATGCCTTCTTTGCGCGGCGGATGCGCCTCGACGAGAGGGCGGGCGAGAGCGGCCTCGAGCTGCCGCTGCGTGCCCGAGAGGAGTCGGTGAAAGCGGCGCTCGCGATGGCGAAGGAGCTGATCGACGGCGGCATCGGCGAGCCGGCGGCTACGCTCTACGCCTTCGGGCGGCACCCGCGTTGTTTTCCTCATGCTCTCCTCGCGTTCACGGCGCTGCTTGCGCGGCAAGTCGCTCACTCGCGTGGCCTCCGTCTGGCCGCTTCGAGCCAGGAATTTCGGCAGACGATCATGGGCATCGTGCAGAACAGCACCGCGCCCGCCGAGATCGCGCTGTGGTCGACATGCACACGACGGAGCTATGACATCTACAGTACGAGGACAGCGGGGACGTTCTCCGGCGCATCGCGGACGCAACGAAGGGAGCGCGTAGCGGCGAGACCCTGTCGATCCGGAACATCTGGACCGCGTACGACACGATCGCGGGGTTCTCGAAGGATCGCTTCGCCGACAACGCCGCCGAGCTCCGTCGCTTCTACGCGCATTTCTCGGGCCGCGTGAAGCCGATTCGGGTTCGGACCGTGAGCGTCTCCCACGCTCTTCGCGTCTTCGAGACGATCAACGATCGCGGCGTCGGCCTGACCGCGCCGAACCACATGCCGGTGAGGCCCTTGCCGCGCTCGCGGCGTTGGCGGCGTGTTCGAGGGCGCCGCCGCCGCGCGCGATCGCAGCGAGCCTCTATCGTGTGGGCCTGCGGCGCCTCGAGCCGGTCGGTCTCTTCTTCCCAGGGCCGGAGACGCGCGGATGAACGCGTCGTCGGATCTCCTCCGCGAGCCAGGCCGCGTCGCCGAGGTCTTTGGGGCGTCTTGCGGCGCGCTTGGTACGGAGCATGTCCTCGAGGGAAAGGTAGCCGACGGGAACTCCGAAGAATTCCCCTCTCGAGCGACGGTCCCATGCGCGCTCGAAGTCTGCGATGCCGTCGACCTTCGTCGTCACGTCGACGTGCGCGGCGGGCGGACCGATCCTGAACATCCCGCGTGGTGGGCGGAGGGCCGATTCGTTGGGTTCCACGCCGACGAACTCGCGTGTCGCCGCGCGGACGCGAGCGACGTTGACGTCATCGGTTGCGACGAGGACGTCGACGTCGTTGGTGGCCCTCACCAGCCCGTGATGCGCCATGGCGTAGCCGCCGATCACGAGGAACCGGACGCGATGTCGGCGGAGGATACGAATAAACTCTGCGAAATCGCTCTCGCTCACGACCAACTCCCTCCCAGGCCGCGCGGGTCAGCTCGGCGACGAGGCGAACGCGATCTCCCGCAGAGAGAGCTCGAAGGTACTCCGCCGTCTCCGCTTCCGCCGCCTCTCGGCTCAGCTCTCGGAGGACGAGCCGCGGGTTCGTTCGCTCCATGGCTCGTAGCTTGCCACGGTCCGCGCATCCGGGGCCAGCGCGACGACCCGTCGCGTCCGCTGTGTCGCTCGCGGATCAGGATCAAAGCTTGATCGTCTTCCAGGCGCCGCCGCGGAACTTGAGCGTCATCACGATGCACGCGGAGACGGCGTAGGCGACCGCGGCGAACCACATGCCGGTGAGGCCCTTGCCGGTGACGATGCCGAGGATCCACGCGAAGGGGACGAGCACGAAGAAGACGAGGCAGAACTGCGCGGCGGCGACGAACTTCGTGTTGCCCGCGCCGAAGAGCGCCTCGCTCAGGATCATCGCGACCGCGATGATCGGCGTGATGATGCCCATCGCGCGCATCGGCACCATCGCGGCGGCGCGCACGGCGTCGGAGTCGGTGATGAAGTGGACGATCGGGCCCGTGAAGAGCACGCCCTCGCATAGGCCCACGACGCCGAAGATCACGAGGCCGAGGCGCACGCTGGCCCAGCCGAAGCGCACCGCGTCGTCGGGGCGCTTGGCGGCGAGCGACTGCGCGACGAGCGTCGCCGTCGCGGTGCCGAACGCGAGGCACGCGGTGAAGGTGAGCTTGAGGATCGCGACGATGCCCATCGTCGCCGCGCCGTTGACCGCCTCGCCGGCGGCGCCGCCGGCGTGCTGGAGGACCTCCTCGTCGAGGCTGTCGGCGACCTTCGCGAAGAGCGCGAAGCCGATCATCATCACGATCGTCGCCGCAGCCGCGGGGATCGAGAGCTTGAGGATGTCCCAGGTGAGCCGCTTCGAGAGGTTCGATCGCCGCACGGGGTGGAAGCGCCCGCGCTCGCGCGTCGCGAACACGACCATGATGGCGAGGCCGATCCAGGTCGACACGAACGCCGCGAAGCCCGCGCCGGGCGCGCCCATCCGCGGCGCGCCGAGGTTGCCGAAGATGAACATCCAGCACAAGAGCACGTTGAAGACGTTCATCACGAGCGCGGAGACGAGGTGCACCCACGTCTTGCCGATGCCGTCGAAGAACGCCTTGAGCGCCATCGTGAGCGCCATCGACACGACGCCCAGCAGGCGCCACTTCGAGTACGCGTAGGCGATGTCGTGCTTCTGCGTGCCGACCTTGAGCAAGAGGCCGAGCAGGCCGTGGATCGTGACCGAGCCGAGGAGCGCGAGCCCGATTCCGGCGATGACGCAGAAGAGGGCCGCGTTCGCCAAGACGGCGCCGGCGTCTTCGTACTTGCGCTCGGCGTAGCGGCGGGCGGTGAAGGCCTGGGTGCCGACGCTGATGGCGCTGAGCGATCCGCCGAAGAGCCACACGATCAGCAGCGAGGGGAGGAGCGCCGCCTGCGCGTTCGAGTCTTCGGGGTTCGGGAGCTGCTTGAAGAAGAGGACGTCGATCTCGTTGACGACGCTCTGCGAGAGCATCGCGATGACCGTGGGCATCGCGAGGCGCAAAATCGTCGAGTACGCGGGCCCCGAGACCAGCTCGAGGTTCACTTCGGCGGTGCGGCCCGCTGCTGTCGCCATCGATCCGAACTGAAGTAAGCGAGGTGGCGCAGGTTGGCAAGCTGCGGCGTGTGGATTGCGCGTGAAATGCGCGGGAAAATCCTTCTGGACGCGGTCGCAGACGACCGCTCTGCGCCCGCTCGGGCGTGGTCGAACTGGACGCGTCATTGCCGAAAACTCGACCCGGTGGCCCAAGGCGAGGCAGCCTGGGCCACGGACCGTCGTGTCGACACCGAGGTGAGATGAGAGCCCGCACGATTTTCTTCGCGTTGTTCGTTCCTTCCATCTTCTCCGGCATCCTCTCGGGGGGCTGCGCCCTCCAGCGCGATCACGAGGCGCTCGCCGCCCGCACCGCGCAGGTCGAGAAAGATCTCCAGCGGGCCCGCGTGGAGCTCGCCGCCTCCCGCGCGGATCTCGAGGCGACGCGGCAGCGCCTCGACAACGCGCTCCGCGCGAACGCCGACTCGAGCACCGACTTCGTGACGTCGAAGCAGCGGATCAACGATCTCGCGGGCAAGCTCGACGAGGCGACGCACGGCGTCGACGATCTCCGGCGAGACGTCAGCGCGTCGCGGACGGAGCTCTACGCGCGCCTCGACGAGCTCAAGCGCGCGGCGCCTCCGCCCCCCGCGGCCGCGCCGCCCGCGATCACCGCGCCCGCCGACAAAGCGGCGCACTTCAAGATGATCGAGGACGCGCACGGAAGGCGCGAGTGGGCGCCCGTCCGCGCGCTCGCGCCTGAGTACGTCAACCGGTACCCGCAGGACGAGCGGGCCGACAAGGCGCTCTACTTCCTCGGAAACGCGGACCTTCAGGACGGACGACCGAGCTCGGCGCTCGGACACTTCAACCGCCTGCTCAAGCTCTTCCCCAAGTCGCCGGTGCTCGATCGCACGCTCTTCGACATGGGCGAGGCGTACATGATGATGCACGACTGCACGAACGCGAAGCTCGCGTACGACGCGTGCGAGAAGCGCTTCACCAAGGACAAGATCGGCGACAGCGCGCGCGCGAAGCTCCAGCAGATCACGAAGAACGCGCCCGGCCTCTGCGCGCCGCAATAGGCGCGGCGATCGCGCTCGCTCGGCGAAGCGCGTCGTCGCGCGTCGCCGAGCGGCTCGCTCAGCCTCACCTCACTCGCCGTCGGAGACGGGATCCGGCGGGTGGAGGTGCACGCGGCCGGCGCGGCTGCGGGAGCTGCGCTTGATCGCCGGCTCGGGCGAGCCGCCGAGGCGGGAGAGCATCCGCTTCGCTTCGTGCGAGTCGGGGTGATTGGCGAGCCACTCTTCGAGCACGGCGCGCGCCTCGCGCTTGCGGCCGCTGGCCTCGAGGGTCGCCGCGAGGAAGAGCCGCGGCTCCGCGCTCGCGTCGTGCACCGCCCACGCCTCGGCGGCGCGGCGGGCCTCGCGCATCTCGCCGGCGTGCATCGCGGCCGTGGCCCATGCCTTGAGCGCCTTCGGATCGGCCGAGCGCTCGCGTGCGACGCGGCGCGCCTCGGTGAGGCGGCCCTTCTCCTCGTCGGCGCTCGACGTGCGCGCCGACGCGCGGACGAGCAGGCTGCTCGGGCGGCGCGCGTGGTCGGCCTTGTCGCTCGTCACGGGCTTGTCGTTCGACGCAGGCTTGTCGGCGATCGCGGGCTTGTCGGTGTGCGTGGGCGCCGGTGCGGAAGCGATCTCCGCGGGCGCCGTGGTCTCCGCGGGCGTGGTCTCCGCGGACTCGGCGGCCGCAGTCACCGCGGGCGCAGGCGGAGGAGCCGGCGGGAGCTCCGCCGCGGTCACCGTCGTGACGCGCGCCTCGTCGGCGGGCGCCGCGGGCTGCGCCGCGACCGGCGCGCTGGCGAAGTCGGTGAAGAACCGGAAGGAGTCGCGCGTCACGCGGCCCTTGAGCCCGGCGGCGGCGATGACGCCCATCGCGCCGATCAGCGCGACGGTCGCGAGCTTGCGCGCGCGCGAGCGGCGCCGCCCGGGCGCGACGAGGGCTTCTTCGAGGGCCTCGCGCATCGCGCGCGCGCTGGCGAAGCGATCGTCCTTCGACTTCGAGAGCGCCTTCAGGATGACGCCCTCGAGCTCGCCGGGGATGACCGCGTGCGGCGCGCGCGTGCGCGGACGCTCGGCCTCTTCGCGGAGCTGCTTGCCCATCACGACGACCGGCGATCCCTCGAACGGACGCGTGCCGGTGACGAGCTCGTAGAGCACACAGCCGAGCGCGTAGACGTCGCAGCGCGCGTCGACCGTCTCGCCCGCGACCTGCTCGGGCGCCATGTACTCGGGCGTCCCGAAGACGGCGAAGCCCTTCTGCTTGCGCCCTTCGCCTTGCCCGGTCTCGGCGAGGGCCATCGCCACGCCGAAGTCGAGGAGCTTGAGCTCGCCCTCCTCGGTCAAGAACAGGTTCTGCGGCTTGAGATCGCGATGCACGACGCCGGCCTCGTGCGCGGCCTCGAGGGCCTGCGTCGCCTGGACGGCGAGGTGGATCGCCTCGCGCCAGCCGAGGCCCTTCTCGGCGTGGATGTCGAGCGTCTGACCCGCGAGCAGCTCCATCGCGAGGAAGACGCGGCCGTCGACCGACTTTCCGAAGTCGTGGAGCTGCACGAGGTTCGGATGAGAGAGCTTCGCGACCGCGCGCGCCTCGCGCCGGAAGCGCTCGACCGCGTCGTGGGCGGCCGCGTGCGCCGAAGAGAGCACCTTCACCGCGTAGCGACGTCCGAGCTCGACGTGCTCGGCCTCGAACACCTCTCCGCTCGCGCCCTCGCCGATCTTGCGCACGAGGCGGTAGGGCGTGCCGGGCAGGATCGACGGATCCTGCGCCATCTGCGCGGCCTGCGCCTCCATGACGCCGCTCGCCGGCGGCGTCTCGTGCTCGCGACGGAGCTCGCGCGCTTGCTTGAGGAGCTTGGCGAACTCGGCGCGCGAGCGCGCGGGCTCGTGCGGCCAGAGCGTCTTCATCAAGACGCCGATGCGCGCGCGCACGCTGCGCTCGCCGCTCTTGCCCGCGGGCGCCTGCGCGAGCACGCGCGCGAGATCGGTCGACGCGTGCGCCGCGCTCGCGTAGCGCTCGTCGGGATCGTTGGCGCAGAGCTTCTGGATGATCTCGTCGAGCTCCTTCGGGATGCCGCGCGTGCTCGCGAGCCGCGGGACGTCGAAGCGGCCCGCGGCCACGTCTTCGAGGTGCTTCTGCGCTTCGCCGCTGAGCAGGCGCTTGCCCGCGCAGAGCTCCCAGAGCATGACGCCGATCGCGTAGACGTCGATGCGGCCGTCGCCGACCTGCTGGCGCGCCACCTCGGGCGCGACGTAGCCGGGCTTCGCGAAGACGACGCCGGCGACGGTGTGGCAGCGGCGGTTGTGGCCGCGCGCGGTGCCGAAGTCGATGAGCTTCACCTCGCCCGCGTGGCCGATCATCACGTTCTGCGGGGAGAGATCGCGATGGACGATGCCGAGCGGCGTGCCGTCGGCGCCCGCACGCTCGTGCACGTGCGCGAGCGCCTGGCCCATCTCGATCGCGATCGCGGCGGCCTCGGGCCAACCGATCCGCGCGCCGACCTGCACCGCGCGGTGCCTCACGTCGGCGAGCGATCGGCCCTCGACGTACTCGACCACCGTGTAGGGCTCGCCGTTCTCGTCGGTCGAGGCCTCGAGGATCTGCACGACCCCGGGGTGATTGAGCTGCGACTGCACGCGCGCCTCGTCGAGGAACCTCGCGAGGAAGGAGCCGTCGTGGATGTGGTCGCGCCGCACCGTCTTGACGACGATCGGCCGCTCGGCCCCCTCGATGCCCGTCGTCGCCGCGAGGTAAACGTCGCCCATCCCGCCGCGGGCGAGCAGCTTCAGGAGGAGCAGCCGCCCGAAGACGCGCGGCAGCGGGATGTCGAGGATCCCGGACGAGAAGCCCGACGCCGGGGCGTCCTTCGAGGTCGACGAGGGAGCGCGTTCCGCACTGCTCATGCGTCCTTGCATAAGGAGCGCGAGAAAAATGGGCCAAGTTTCGGCCGACTTCGAACCTCGACCGCGGCTCCGCCCCTTCCGTTCCGCGGGCCCCCCTGCTAAGTCGCGGCCTCGGGACGGAACGGATGCCGCGCCGCGAAGATCTCGAAAAAATCCTCATCATCGGCGCCGGGCCGATCGTCATCGGTCAGGCCTGCGAGTTCGACTACTCGGGCACCCAGGGCGCCAAGGCGCTCGCCCAGGAGGGCTACCAGGTCGTCCTGGTGAACTCGAACCCGGCGACGATCATGACCGATCCGGGGCTCGCCGGCCGGACGTACGTGGAGCCGCTCGAGCCGCGCACGCTCGAGGCGATCATCGAGCGCGAGCGCCCCGACGCCGTCCTGCCCACGCTCGGCGGTCAGACGGCGTTGAACCTCGCGCTCGCGCTCCACGAGAAGGGCATCCTCGCCAAGTACGGCGTCGAGATGCTCGGCGCGCGCCCCGAGTCGATCGCGAAGGCCGAAGATCGCTCGCTCTTCAAGGCCGCGATGGAGAAGATCGGCCTCGCGTGCCCGAGGGCCGGAACGGCGCACTCGATCGAAGAGGCCCGCGCGATCGTGAAGGAGACGGGCTACCCCGCGATCCTGCGCCCCTCGTTCACGCTCGGCGGATCCGGCGGCGGCATCGCCAAAGACGCGAGCGAGCTCGAGTCGAAGGTCGCGTGGGCGCTCGCGCAGTCTCCGACGCGCGAGGTGCTCATCGAGGAGAGCGTGCTCGGCTGGAAGGAGTTCGAGCTCGAGGTCATCCGCGACCGCGCCGACAACTTCATCGTCGTCTGCTCGATCGAGAACATCGACCCGATGGGCGTGCACACCGGCGACTCGATCACCGTCGCGCCCGCGATGACGCTCACCGACAAGGAGTACCAGCGCCTCCGCGACGCCTCGCGCGCCGTCATGACCGAGATCGGCGTCGAGACGGGCGGGTCGAACGTGCAGTTCGCGGTGAACCCGGCCGACGGGCGCGTGCTCGTCATCGAGATGAACCCGCGCGTCTCGCGCTCGAGCGCGCTCGCGTCGAAGGCGACCGGCTACCCGATCGCGAAGATCGCCGCGAAGCTCGCCGTCGGCTACACGCTCGACGAGCTGAAGAACGACATCACCGGCACGAGCGCGGCCTTCGAGCCCGTCATCGACTACGTCGTCGTGAAGTGGCCGCGCTTCGCGTTCGAGAAGTTCCCCGGCGCCGACAACACGCTCGGCACGCAGATGAAGAGCGTCGGCGAGGTGATGAGCATCGGCCGCACGTTCTGCGAGTCGCTCCAGAAGGCCGCGCGATCGCTCGAGACGGCGCGCGACGGCCTCGTGTCGCTCGTCTCGCGCGTCGACTACCGCGTGCTCGCCGAGCCGAAGCGCCCGCGCGATCTCGCGATGGAGGCCGGCGAGGTCGAGCCGCCGAAGAGCCTCCCGCCGCCGAGCCCCGAGGATCTGCTGCGCGCGCTCCGCGCAGTCATCCCGGTGCCGACGGCCGATCGCCTCTTCTACGTCGCCGACGCGATGCGCGCGGGCCTCTCGCCCAAGGAGATCCACGACCTCACCAAGATCGATCCGTGGTTTTTGGCGCAGATCGAGCGCATCGTGAAGGCCGAAGAGCGCATCGCGCGCGGCGACATCGGGCCCGCGGCGCTTCGATCGTTCAAGCGCCTCGGCTTCTCCGACGCGCAGATCGCCAGGCTCGGCGGCTCGTGCGCCGACGACGTGCGCGCGCTGCGCAAGAGAGAGAACGTCGCTCCGGTGTACGCGCGCGTCGACACCTGCGCCGCCGAGTTCGTCGCGCACACGCCTTATATGTATTCTACATATGAGTCGGAGAGCGAGGCGAAGCCCGAGAGCGCGAAGCAGAAGGTCGTGATCCTCGGCGGCGGCCCGAACCGCATCGGCCAGGGCATCGAGTTCGACTACTGCTGCGTCCACGCCGTGCAGGCGCTCCGCGAGCTCGGGTTCGAGACCGTCATGGTCAACTGCAACCCCGAGACGGTCTCGACCGACTACGACACCGCCGACCGGCTCTACTTCGAGCCGCTCACGCTCGAAGACGTGCTCGCCATCTGCGACGAGGAGAAGCCCGTCGGCGTCATCGTCCAGTTCGGCGGGCAGACGCCGCTCAAGCTCGCCGTGCCCCTCGAGAAGGCGGGCGTGCGCCTGCTCGGCACCTCGGCCGACGCGATCGACCGCGCCGAGGATCGCGGGCGCTTCGACGAGCTGCTCTCGAAGCTCTCCCTTCGAAGGCCGCGCAGCGGCGTCGCCACCGGCATCGAGGGCGCCTACCGGATCGCCGACGAGATCGGCTACCCCGTGCTCGTGCGCCCGAGCTACGTGCTCGGCGGCCGCGCGATGACGATCGCGTACACGCGCGCCGAGCTCGAGGGCTACGTCGCGCTCGCCGTCGAGGCCGCGCGCGACGCCGGCACGCAGACGATCCTCGTCGACGAGTTCCTCAAAGACGCGATCGAGGTCGACGTCGACTGCGTCGCCGACGGCAAGCGCGCCGTCATCGGCGGCGTGATGCAGCACATCGAGGAGGCGGGCGTCCACTCGGGCGACTCGTCGAGCGTGTTGCCTCCTCACTCGCTCAGCCCCGAGATCGTCGCCTCGATCGAGGAGCAGACGCGCATGCTCGCCGTCGAGCTCGGCGTCGTCGGGCTGATGAACGTCCAGTTCGCGGTGAAGGGCGGCGCCGTCTACATCCTCGAGGTCAACCCGCGCGCGAGCCGCACCGTGCCCTTCGTGTCGAAGGCGACGGGCCGACCGCTCGCGAAGATCGCCGCGAAGGTCATGGCGGGCAAGACGCTCGAAGAGCTCGGCGTCACCGACATCGACGTCCCGCGCCACGTCGCCGTCAAGCAGAGCGTCTTCCCCTTCACCAAGTTCCCCGGCGTCGACACGATCCTCGGCCCGGAGATGCGCTCGACCGGCGAGGTGATGGGCATCTCCGACACCTTCGCGCGCGCCTTCTACAAGAGCATGATCGCCGCGGGCCTCGACGTGAAGCTGCCCGAGGAGGCGCAGGCGCGCCGCCGCGTCTTCATCAGCGTCAGAGACGAAGACAAGCCGGTCGCGTGCATCATCGCGCGCCGCATGCGCGCCGCGGGCTACGAGATCATCGCGACGCGGGGCACCGCGAGCGCGCTCCAGCGCGCGCGCATCCCCGTCGAGGTGATCAACAAGGTGCTCGAGGGCGAGCCGCACGTCGTCGACGCCATCCGGAGCGGCACGATCGCGATGGTCGTCAACACGACGCTCGGCGCGCGCGAGGTCAAAGACAGCTACTCGCTCCGCCGGCAGACGCTCCTCGCCAACATCCCGTACTTCACGACGATCGCGGCGGCGCTCGCGGCGTGCGACGCCATCGAGTCGGCGCGCGGCGACCGCGACGTGCGCGTGCGGTCGCTCCAGGAGTGGGGCGCGGGCTGATCCGAGGCGAGGGAAGCCGGCGCGCCCGAACGACGTAGACCGAGGTCATGCGTCTCGGAGCGTTCGCGGCGATCTCGCTTCTCCTCGTGGCCTGCGGCGGCGGCTTGCCCGCGGCGCCCGCCGTGCCGGCGCCGGCGCCGATCGCGAAGGCGCCCGAGCCGCCGAAGGCCGAGAAGGCCGAGAAAGAGCCCACGTGCAAGGAGGCGCTCAACGCGAGCCACGCCAAGGCCGACGCGCTGTGCAGCCCCGTGTGCGACGGCGGTGACGCGACGATCTGTCTGGCGCTCGCGGTCCACCACACAGCGGATCCGAAGGGCGCCAAGGTGGTCGAGGGGTACCTCGAGAAGGCGTGCGAGAAGGGCCTCGCCGAGGCGTGCCTCAAGCTCTACGAGCTGCTCGAGCAAGACGCCCCCGATCGCGCGCTCAGCGCCGTCGAGAAGGGCTGCGCGGCGGATCCGGCCGACGCCATGAAGCGAAGCTGCCGCGCCGCGGGATCGCTCCGCGGGCGGAGCGGCAAGGTCGAAGATCTCCGCGCCGCGCTCGCCTCGTTCGATCGCGGATGTCAGGCGAGCGACGCGCTCGCGTGCGCCGAGAAGCGACGCACCGAGCGCGCGATCGAAGAGGCCGAGGCCCCGACGCCGATCGAGGGAAAGCTCCTCTCGGCGACCGGCGGCACCGTCAAGGTCAAGGTGAGCTCGAAGGAGCCCCTAACCCAGGGCGCCGACGTCGACTTTCAGCGGCACTTCGAGAGCAAGCCGGGGCAGCGGAACGCGCTCGGCGTCCTCGGCTCGATCTTCGGCGGCACCGTCACCGGGTGGGTCGGCATCGCGAAGGCGCGCGTCTCGAAGATCGACGGCGACGTCGTCACGCTCACCGTGGTCGAGGAGCGCTCGGTCATCAAGGTCAACGGCAAGAAGGTGAACCACTTCACGCCGGGGGCGAAGGTGCGCATTCTCGCGGCCAAAGCGACGCGCTGACGGGCGTCATCGCCTTGACGCTCGTCAGTCGCTTGACGCGGCGGGGCTCTTCCGGCGACGGAATCCGGCGCTTTTTCGGGTTGTCACGATCCTCGCAGGGGAGCGTGCACTCCGATGGAGCTGTTCCCCGTCTACCTGCTCTTCTTCGTCGTCTTCGTGAACCGCTACGTCGTCGGGCTCTTGGTGAAGAGCTACGAGGGCCTCAGGGACGAAGAGACGATCGACACGTACGAGCCGACCGTCACGGTCGTCGTGCCGCTCTTCAACGAGGGTAAGCAGATCTACGACACGATCCAGAGCCTCTTGGCGCTGGAGTACCCCGAAGACAAGCTCTCGGTCATCGTCGTCGACGACTGCTCGACCGACGACAGCTGGCAGTGGGCGCGCAAGGCGGCGGCCGAGAGCCCGCGCGTTACCGCGATCCAGAACCCGCGCAACATGGGCAAGCGCCGCGGGATCAACCACGCGGTTCGCAAGGCACAGTCCGAGATCATCGTCTCGGTCGACTCCGACGTGATCGTCGACAAGCGCGCCGTCCGCGAGCTCGTGCGCCGGTTCACGAGCGAAAACGTCGCCGCCGTCGGCGGGCGCGTGCACGTGCTGAACGCGAACGAGAACTGGCTCACCCGGATGCAGGCGATCAAGTACTGGTTCGGCTACGAGTACCTGAAGAACCTCGAGAAGGCGTTCAAGAGCGTCATGTGCCTCTCGGGCTGCCTCACGGCGTACCGGCGGCACGTCCTCATCGAGCTCGAGCCGATCCTCGAGAACCGGCGCCTCTTCGGCGTCGAGATCAAGTACGGCGAGGATCGCTTCCTCACGCGCCAGATCATCAAGGCCGGCTACCAGACGGTGGGCACGCTCGCTGCCGTGTGCTGGACGGTCGCGCCGAAGACCCTCGGCGGCTACTTCAACCAGCAGCTCCGCTGGCGCCGCTCGAACGTCATCGACCTGCTGGGCGGCGTGACGCACGCCTACAAGCTCCACCCGGTCATCGCGATCCACTACCTCGGGCTCTTCGCGGTCCTCTTCTCGTACCCGATGGTCGTCTTCCACGCGATCGTGCGAGGCGTCTTCTGGCAGGGCGCGACGTTCCACGGCCTCGTGCTCGCGTTCCTCGGCGCGGTCTATGCGTTCCAGACGCGCGACTACCCGAAGGAGGCGAAGGTGCACCCGCTCTGGTTCGCGGCGATGACCGTCGTGATGCCGGTCACGTACCTCATCTGCACGCCGCTCGCGATCTTCACGCTCGACTCGTCGAGCTGGGAGACGCGAGGGCACGGCGCGGTCGCGCAGGGCGCGGCCGAGGGCGACGCGGCCGCCGACGTTCCCGTCGAGGAAGCGCCGGCGCTCGAGCCCGCCCACGCCGCCGAGATCGTTCCCCTTCGACGCCTCGAGACTACGACCGAGCTTCGTAAAGCAGCCTGACCTCGATCACCAGGAGAGACTTCGTGCTGAACAAGTTGATTGTGTCCGCTTACAAGATCGCCGGCTTCTTGATCCTCACCGGCATCCTGGTCGGCCTCGGATCGTACGTCGTGATGACGATCTTCTACTACGTCAGCTCGAGCTGGGTGGCGCCGGTCATCGTGTCTCCCGCCGACAAGAAGATCCTCGAGCTCAACGCGCAGCTCGCGCAGCAGCAGTCGCTCCGCGACACGCTGCGCGCGTCGAAGGCGGAGATGGAGACGAAGCTCCGCGACACCGAGCGCGTCGTCGCCGCCGAGCAAGACTTCCAAAAGGGCCTCACCGCGTCGCTCGAGGCCGACCTCGCCGATCGCCGGCGCACGACCGCCAAGCTCTCCGCCCTTCGCGTGGAGTACGCGAAGACGAGCGACGTCATCGCCGCCGCGAACACGGACTTCGCCGGCCTCTCGAAGGAGCGCATGAAGGAGATGTTCGACGCGCGGCTCGCGACGCGCGACGACGTCGTGCGCGGCAACATGGAGCTCGCGAGCCTCGCCAACGCGAACCTGGGGCTCTCCGAGCGGACCGTCATGCTCGACGAGCAGATCACGAGCGCGCAGCGTCAGGCCGATTCACTCGCCTTCGTGGTCGCCCCGAGCGCGAGCAAGAAGCGCACGGTGCCGACGCACGACGTGCTCGTCTTCCAGCGCGAGATGCAGCTCAGCGTCCTCGCGATGAAGCGCGCCGAAGAGCAGAGCGCCGCGATCCGCGAGGCGATCTCCGCCGCAGACGCGACGCTTCACCGCTACGAGATGCTCCTCTCCGCGATCAAGAGCTCGCCCTATCTGCTCGCGGTCGACCAGCACGTCACGATCGGCTTCGTGCCCTACACGAACAACGAGAGCGTGAAGGTGGGGATGCCGGTGTACGCGTGCAGCGGCAACATCGTATGGTGCCGCCGCGTCGGATCGGTCGGCGAGACGCTCGAGGGCGAGCTCAGCGGGAGCCACCCGATCCAGAAGATCGAGCTGCGCGGGCAGATGGTCCGCCTCGAGCTCGCCGACATCCGCTCGGCGCAGGAGCCCGTCCTCCACGTCGGTCGCAAACCCTTCTTCTTCTGATCGCCTACTTCAAGGAGCCATCGTCATGCATCGTCGGGTCGCCGCCGTAGCCTTCCTCTGCTTCGCGTTCTCGTCGCGCCGCGCCAGCGCCGAGCAGCCTCCCGTCGCCGTCGACGCCGAGGCCCTCGCCTCGAGCACGTACTGCACCTACGTCGAGGCGGTCGCGGACTCGCAGAGCGCGGTGATGGTCTCGCCTCAGCTCTTCGTGACGGGCGGCGCGGTGAGCGGCAATGACGCGCCGACCGGGCCGACGACGACGACCGTGAATCCTCGCGTCGTCGCCGGCGCGAGCTACAGCTTCTCTTCTCTCTATCGCGGGCTCGCGACCAGGCAGGCCGCTTCGGCCGAGTGCGCGCGGTATCGCGTCTTCAACAAGCTCCTCGCGTTCTCGATGTCGCGCGGCAGCGGCAGTACCGCCGCGGCCGAGCGCGCGAAGCTCGACGTCCTCGAGGAGTCGCTCCCGCGCGCGCAGGAGATCCTCGACGAGGCGCGGGCCGCGGTCAGCGAGTCGCGGATCACCGCCGACGAGCTCGAGGTGACGATGGGGCGCGTCGACGGCCTCCGCGCGCTCACGGCCGAGACGCGCGGGAAGTGGCGGATCGCCGCGGGCATGATGCAGGCGCCGAAGGAGTCGCTCGCCGAGCTCGTCGCGCAGCGAGAGCGCACCGAGCGCGCGACCGAAGAGCAAGCCGCGCGGATCCGTCAGGCGCAGGCGTGGGACATCTCGGTGCGCGGCGGCTACGACCAGATCTTCGGGCAGAACCAGGCGCTTCCGGTCTTCGGGATGGTGACGCTCACGTTCAGTCCGGGGTTCTTCTGGCAGCGCGGCGCCGACGATCGCGCCGAGACTGCGCGCGTCCAGGCGGCGCGCAAGGGCCTCGAGGCGGCGACCGTCCGCGCGGAGGAGACCGCGCGTCAGCTCCGCGAGACGGCGCGCGCCGAGCGCGAGCGCCTCGCCGACGTCACGGTGCTCCTCGCGGATCTGTCGCGGCGCCACGAAGAGCTTCGCAAGCTCGAAGGCAACCGCGCGAAGGCCTCCGCCGACGTCTTGTGGCTCGGCCTCGTGCCGCTCCGCGCGGAGCACGCGTTTCTCCGCGCGCACACCGCCGAGCTCGCGAAGGTCGTCGGCGACGGGCGCTAGGCTCCTCGCCTGCCGGAGGAGTCGAAATGAGAAAAGGCCGAATGTGGAAGAGCGAACACGGATCGGGGAGCCGGGAATTGGAGAGAGGGGACTGAGAAAAGGCCGAATGTGGAAGAGCGAACACGGATCGGGGAGCTGGGAATTGGAGAGAGGGGACTGAGAAAAGGCCGAATGTGGAAGAGCGAACACGGATCGGGGAGCTGGGAACCGGAGAGATTCCCCGCTCTCTGTTCCGTGTTCGCTCTTCCACATTCGTCTTTGTTCGACTCTTGGGGGGCTTCACGCTCCTCGGGGTCACCGCGGGACGGAGGAGGCGGGAACCGGAGAGATTCCCCGGTCTCTGTTCCGTGTTCGCTCTTCCACATTCGTCTTTGTTCGACTCTTGGGGGCTTCACGCTCCTCGGGGTCACCGCGGGACGGAGGAGCCGGGAACCGGAGAGATTCCCTGCTCTCTGTTCCGTGTTCGCTCTTCCACATTCGTCTTTTGGCGAGCGAGGATCTGCGCGTTCTCGATCAGAGTGAGCGGGCTTCTTCGCGGTGCGCGCGCCACGTCGCGAACGCGGCCCAGCCCGGGAGGCGTGGATCGGAGAGGAGCTCGGTGGGGACGGCGACGCCGAGATCGGTGAGGGTCGCGTAGACGTCGACGGTCGCCCAGCCGGCGGCGTCGCGGCGCTCGCGGACCCATTCGAGCGTCGACATCGAGATGGGGCGATTGCCCGCGACGTCCTGCCATACGCCGATCCACGCGGCCATCGACGCGAGGACGCGGTAGGTGCCGTAGCGCGCGGCGTCTTCGGGGCGCTCGAAGACGGACGCGCCGTCCTTGCCCGCGAGCGTCGAGGTGCCCACGAGGATGCCGACGTGGCCGGCGCGGCCGATCGCGTAGGTCTCGTCGAAGGCGGCGAGGGCGAGCGTCTTCGAGCGCTCGCTCGAGAGGCTCGCCTCGGGGCCGGCGACGAACGCGACGGGCACGCGCTCGAGGATGACGCCCGCGCGGCGCGCGAGCTCGTCGTCGGTCAAGATGCGGAGCGCCTGATCGTGGTTCATCGATCGCTGCGCCGTCGCCGCGCGCGTGAGCCCCTCGCGGATGATGAAGTACGCGCCCCGCTCGTACTTGCGCGATCGAGGCGGCGCGGGAGGAACCAGCGCGCCCGTAGCCGGCGCGATCGGCTCGATCGAGACGGCGTCGACGCGGATCTCCTTCGGCGGCCGCTTCAGGCTCGAGGCGGCGACGCCGGTGCCGCTCGCGACGATCGCGAGAGCGACGACCACCAAGAGCCGCTTCTTCCTCACCCAGGGGCCTCGAGCAGGTTCCCTGCCAGCCCGTCGCTCGGTGGATTGATCCACCTGCTCCGCCAGGGGCGCGATCGAAACCACGCGACAAGCGCCGATTTCCGATCGTTCTGCCTACGCCGCCGTACATGAACGATCGCGAGCACGACCTTTGCGAATGAAAACTTCGACGTACCCATGGTGTGGATCAGGCGACCCTCGTCGGCGAGAGGGGGCTCTTTCGTCGAGTACATGGTGGTGCTCGCGATGGTGCTCGCCGTGGTGGCGAGCCTCTTCGCGTTCGGCGACGAGCTGAAGCTCGCGGCGCGGTGCGCCGGCGATCGCGTCGCGCGGGGGATCGCGGGGGGTGAGCCCGCGGCGGGCTGCGGCGGCGGCCCCCTCGGCGCGACGCAGGCCAAAGGCGAGACGCAGGTCTCGTCGAGGCGGTCGAGCGCGGTCGCCGAGGTCTGCTCCGGCGGCAGCTGCCGCGGCGGCAACTGCTTCGTCGCGGGCACGCTCGTCGACACCGAGGAGGGCCTGCGCCCCATCGAGTCGATCGAGCCGGGCGCGCGCGTCTGGTCGACCGATCTCGAGAGCGGGCGCCGCGTCCTCTCTCCCGTCGCCAAGCAGATCCGCACGCCCTCGCGCGCGACGCGCGCGATCGTCCTCGAAGGCGACGACGGCGCGCGCGACGTCGTCGGCGTCACCGCCGAGCACCTCTTCATGCTCGAGAGCGGCGCGTGGCTCGAGGCCGGGAGCCTCGCGCCGGGCGATCGCGTCGCCTCCACGCGCGCCTCCGGCTTCGCGCGCGTCGCCTCGAACGACGCGCGATCGAACGACGAGACCGTCTGGAACCTCGAGGTCGAGGAGACCCACACCTACGCGGTCGGTACGACGCGATCGATCGTGCACAACGACTGCGCGATCCCGGCGCCGTTCTCGATGAGCGATCTCGTCGGGCTGCGCGTCGGCGAGCGTCTCGGGATCGTCGACTTCTGGGTGAGGCTCGGCGCCGAGCAGAAGAAGTCGCTCTCGGCCGATCTCGCCGCGCTGCGGGTCAAGGACCCCACGGGTCAGCTCGTCGCGCGCCGCCTGCGCGAGCTCGCGCGCGATCCGATCGAAGCGCGCTGGCGCGAGGTCACGCAGTGGAGGCCGCAGCGTCCGCCGGACAAGAAGAAGGAGGACATCTATCGCTTCGACGGCGATCTCGGGCTCGTCGTCTCGCGGCTGCCGGGCGACTCGCTCGGCCACGCGCTCCGCGCCGAGCACGTGAGGCTCAAGGTCGCGCGCCGCGCCGAGCTCGAGTCTCGGTTCGGTCCGAGCGCGCGGCTCATGCCGCTCTTCAACACGGACTTCGAGTTCGATCCCGACATCCCCGCGGACATCTTCCTCCGTCCGCCGCGGCCGGGCACGGTGATCCGCCGCTACGATCCGGGCGGGTGGAGCAACCCGCGCGCGTCGTTCCTCGGTCAGGAGCCGCTCGATCTCTCCAGCGCGTGGATGGAAGACCGGACGGCGGGCGCGATCCACGCGCGAACACGCGTGCTCGCGCGCGATCAGCAGGCGGCCGACGGCTCGTGGTGGCGCGCGCCGAAGAACCTCCTGAAAGACGTCGCGGCGCGCACGCCGCTCACGTTCTTCTTCGAGCGCGAGACGCTGGCCCACACGCCTTCGACCGAGGAGCGCTTCCGCGAGACGCTCTTGATGGACGCGGTGCGCAGCGCGCAGACCGTGGACGTCTTCAGCGCCGGCGACTCGGTGTTCGTGCGACCGGGCAGCGACGCGACGCTCCGCGAGGCGCTCTCGATCGTCGTCGACGGGCAGAACGTGCGCACCGTCAACGCGTCGGGCAAGATCGCGCGTGAAGACTTCTCCGCGCTCGCGCAGGCGACGGGCCAGCCGCTCGCGCTCCGGCGCGCCGCGGCGACGCTCGCCGATCCCGAGTACTTCGCCGAGGTCGACGCCGTCCTCGGCGCCCCGGACGGATCGGTCGACGAAGCGGAGCTTCGTGCGCTGCTCGCGCGGCACCAGCCGAACGAGCCCACGCGCGTGTGGTCGGCGCTCCAGCCGGAGCTCTTGACCATCGGCCTGCCGCGCGACGGATCGCAGCCCGCGCAGCTCACGACGATCAACCGCTGGTCGCTCGCGGGCAAGAACCTGATGGAGATGGAGTGGGGGCTCGTCACCGGTCAGGTCACGGTCGATCAGTACGAGCAGTACCTCCGGAGCCAACTCCCGGAGAAGGTCGCGTTCGGCGCGACCGAGGCGCGCATCATGCGCGAGCTCGAGACCAAGCGCGTCGAGGGCGACATCCTCCAGATGGCGCTCGATCCCGCGTTCGGCACGCGCATCGCGACCGAGGGGCCGCGCGTCATCTCGGACGGCGTGCGCGACCGCAAGCGCGCCGAGTTCGAAGCGCGCGCGTGGTACGAGCGGCTCGGCGTCGGCAGCTGGGCCGCCGTCAAGGAGGTCTGGTACCTCGGCGTCGGGCTCGTCGATCTGGTCGTCTACGCGTCCGACCACGGCAACGTCTTCATCCTCGTGAAGGGCGGGCGCAACGACGGGCGAAAGCTCATCTACCAGCTCACGGCCTCCGACATCGCGCAGATCCCCGAAGGCATCGCGAACGCGTTCGACGAGTGGATGCTGAACGCGCAGGCCGAGCCCGATCGCGCGACCGGGCAAGTCGTCGGGATCGTCGCGACCTTCTTCATCCCCGCCGGCGAGGTCGTCGCCGTCGTGAAGAGCGCGACGACCGCGACGACGGCGATGGCGCGCGCGCGCGTGCTCATGCGCGCCGGGCGCGTGCTCGAGGCCGAGGCCCAGATGGCCAAGGCGCAAGCCGCGATGGGAAAGCTCCGCGGCGTCATGAGCCGCACGGGCACGCTCACGAAGGCCGAGCAGCTCGCCGAGCGGCAGAGGCTCCAGAAGCTCGCGAGCGAGCTCGAGGCAGAGGCGGCGCGCGTCGAGAAAGAGCTCGCGGAGGCCGCGGCGAAGCTCGAACCCAAGCCGACGCTCGTCGACCCGCCCGGCGACGGCGTCATCCGGCAGGTCACGAGCAGCCTCGACGATCTCTACGCGCAGGCCGCCGCCGCGCAGGAAGATCTCGCGAACGCGACGCGCGAGATCGCGTCGTCGACGCGCGGCCGCCCGGTGATCCCCGAGCAGCTCAAGGGCCGCGCGCGCGCGACCGAGAAGATCGCCGCCGAGTACGGAGGCGACTCGTCGCGCGTGCTCGATCTCGCGCGGAGCACGATCGAGTACAAGTCGCTCGACGATCTCTACGCCGGCCTCGAGCAGCTCGGCGAACGCTACGAGATCGTGCGCGTCAAGGATCGCTTCAAGGCGCCGACGCCCGAAGGCTACCGCGACATCATGCTCAACGCCCGCATGCCGAACGGGCACATCGTGGAGATCCAGCTCCACCTCGAGCAGATCCTCACGGTCAAGTCGGGCGCGGGCCACGCCTTCTACGAGCAGATCCGCGGGGTCAAGGCGCTCGCGGCGCAAGAAGGGCGCGCGCTCACCGCCGCGGAGGTCGCGAAGATCGACGAGCTGGCGGCCAAGTCGCGCGCCGCGTACGAAGAGGCCGTCAAGAAGGCGCTGCCCGCGGCGACGCAGGCCAAGCCGTACTCGCGCGCCGACGCCGCGCGCCTCATCGATTCATCCGAAGGCGCGACGTTCGGAAACAACACGGGGCACGCGCGCGATCACGTCCCCGCGGCGGGGCAGGACCCCGCGGCGCTCGCGATGGCGCGGCCGCTCAAGGAGAACACCACGGTCTTCCGGAACGGAAGGCAGGCCGAGCAGGCGCTGCGCGACATCATGAACCAGAACGAAGCGACGCTCCGCGCGCTCCAGCCGGGGCAGGTCGCGCAGGGAACGTACGCGATGACGGAGACGCTCCAGGGCCTCAACTCGGTGCGCGGCGCGACGCCGGTGAGGGTCGACTTCAAGCAGATCACGTGGGCGATCGGACGAAGTCCGGACGGATCGTTCCATCTGCTCCATTTTTCGCCGCGGCTCTTGGTCAAGTAGCGCGCGCGGCGCGGAGCTCGGCGACGCGGCGCTCGAACTCTGCTTCGCTCACGATGTCGACCTCGACGTCGGGCGTGATCACGCGATCGAGGTAGGTCATGTCGCGCCGGAGCTCGCCGGTCTTCCAGTCGTAGGCGAGGACGTCCATGCCGCCGTCGGGTGTGCGGATCGCCTTCACCGGCCGCGCGCCGACGATGCAGTAGCGAGGCAGATCCATCACTCGATCCTCCGTTCGGCGCGCTCGAGCCGCTCGAGCGCGGCGAGCTCTTCGCCGGCCGCCTCGGCGTCGGGCTCGAGCATCACGCGGATGCGCTTCTCGAGGCCCTCGTCGCGCACCGTCTCGAGCACGGACTCGATGCGCGTCGCGTGGATCGGATCGGACGAGACGAGCACGCGCGCGGCGCCCGCGCGCAGATCCGCCGGAGCGTCGGGGCTCTCGACCATGCGCCAGAGATCCGCTTCGACGAGCGCCGTGCCGCGGTACTGGGTCCCCTCGGAGAGCATTCGCGCGGCGGCGTCGAGGCGGGAGACCCAGGCCTGCGGCTCGACCTCGCGGCGCGCGATCTCGCGGCCTGCGGAGAAGTCGGGGCCGGGCGCGATCTCGCCCTGGGCGCGGCGCGAGGCGGCGGAGATCTGCTCGATCGCGTGCGCGAGCTCGGCGTGGCTCATGCCGTGTCGCGAATGGCGAACGACGTCGACCGGCAGCACGATTTCGCGACCGGACCGGGTCACGAGGACGACGCCTTCGAGCGCGTCGCGAACGTGCTCGACCGTCTCGAAAGGGATCGTCTCGAGCGCGGCGCCATGGAAGCCATAGTGGATGCCGCGCTCGTCGAGCGTGAGCCTGCCGTGGTTGCTGATCTGGCGCCGGTGAGAGAGCACGAGCGCGCCGAGGCCGAGGCTGAACGCGACGACGTAGAAGAGCCCGACGAACGGCTTGTCGGGCGCGACGACGAGCAACATCGCCTCGAGCAGCGCGCAGAGGGCCGCGATCGCCCGCACCACGAGCAGCCACTTCTCTTCCGGCTTGGCCGCCGCGTGGAAAGAGAGCTCGCCGGCGCCGAAGTGTCCGACGCCGAGACGGTCGCGGAGCGCGTCGGCGTCGGCCTCCGACTCGACCTCGATCAGGATGGGATGATCGGGGCGATCGCGTCGCGCGATCGCGACGGTGACGCCGTTTCGCGACGACGTCGTCGAGGCGCCGGAGATCCCCTTGGCGTCGATCGTCTGGGTGAGGAGCCCGGCTCGGCGCACGCGCACGAAGCCGCTCCCGAGCTCGAGCTCGACGCGACGCGGCGCGTGGCGGCCGAGGAGCGGGCCCGCGAGGACGAGGAGGGCGAAGCCGACGAAGACTCCGGGCCCCAGACCGCGCGAGATGGTGACGTCGGCGCCCATGACCGCGAGGGCGAAGAGCGGCAGCACGAGGCGCGTCCACCGCGGTCCGACCGCGTCGTGGATGCGCGCGCGCATCAGCGCGCCTGCATGCGCATCATCACCGCGGCGAGCGGCTCTTGCGCGTCGAGGACGGCGAGCTCCTCGCTCGCGCCGTCGACGTCGTCGCGAACGGCGATGCGCAGCTTGCGGTTGGTGGTCTCGTCGCGCACCGCCGCGACGGCGGCGTCGATGCGCGCGCGCGCCTCGGTCTGCGGAGAGTGGCGGAGGATGCGGGCGGCGGCGGCGCGGAGATCGGCCTCGGCTTCGGGATCCTCGAGGATGGCCCAGAGATCTTCGGCGTCGAGCGTGTGGCCGCGATAGCCCGAAGCGGCCGATCCGAGCATGCGGCCCGCCATGTCGAGGCGCGCGAGCCACTCGCGCGGGCTCTCGCCGGTGCGACGAAGCGAGTCGAGGCGGCCGGTGACGTCGTTCTTCGCCGTGCCGAGCCCGCGCGCGCGGGCGGAGGCGGACATGATCTGCTCGACGAGGGCTTCGCGATCGTCGGCCCCGAGCCCGTGCCCGATGAGGTGCCCGGTGGCGGGGACGTCGACGAAGTTGTACGGCGGAGGGACGCGGAACTGGAGCGCGCCGAGGATCGGCGCGACGTCGTGCACGTGCCCGTAGGGAACGGTGAACCAACCCTGCCTCGTCTGCATGCGCAGCCCCTCGGCGGTCATGAGCAGGCTCGGCGGCGACGCGCCGCCGAGCCAGCCGACGAGGCTCAAGAGCATCGGTGAGGAACAGGAACGGGCTGAGCAGGAAGCCCGCGATGGCGGCGGCCTCGGGGCTCGCGAAGAAGCCGAGGCCGAGCACGAGCGCGCCCATCAAGACCGTCAGCACCCGGCCGACGAACCCGCTCTTCGAGGTCGAAGAGTGCGCCGTTCGCCAGGCCACCGTGCCGTATCCGCCGTGGCCGATGCCGAGCGCGTGCCTGACCTTCTCGGCGTCGGCTTCGCTGTCGACCTCGATCAAGAGCGGCTGGTCGCGCTTGGCGTGCGAGAGCGTGAAGAGGACGCCGCGTGCGGTGCGCGCGGTCGTCGCGCCGGTGATGCTGCGCGCTTCGATCCGCTGGCTCCGCGCGCCCGCCTTCTTGACCTCGACGTATCCGGGCCCGCAGGTGAGCTCGGCCTCTCGCTTGCGACCCTGCCGCATCGGCATCAACCCGATGAGGTGCGCCAAGGTGATCGCGAGCACGGCCACGAGCACGGCGGTCCCGCCCGTCCACCAAGGCGCGGCGCACGCGAGCACGAACAGTGCCAGCGGCGCTGCGTAGGGCAGCCTTCTCCAGGCAGGCCGGCCGTGAGGATCCGAGAACGCAGCCCGCATGACCGCTCTCTACGATAAAGGTCGCGCCCCCGGTCGGCGAGCCAGAATCGCCCGCTGCCGGAGGGCGTTCATTCGGCTAAGCTGCACACGGCTCCGCACTTTCGCCGCTTTATCCTGCGTCCTCTGCGTCACTCCATGCCCCGCACACCGAAGTATCCGCTCGAGCAGCTGCGCGAGCACCGCGATCGTCGCGTCGACGCGGCCACGGCCGAGCTTGGGCAAGCCGTGCGCAGCCGCGAGGCCGCGGAGGAGGCGAAGCGGCGGGCCGATCGCGAACGTGACGACGCCGAGGCGCGCGCCGCCGCCGTGCGCAGCGCCGAGGCCGATCGCCTCGCGAGCGGCGAGCTCCGCGCCGTCGATCTCGCGCGCGCAGAGGCGTGGGAGCACGCCGCGCGCGGCGAGATCGCCGCGCTCGCCGGCGCCGCCGACCGCGCCGAGGGGCAGCGACGAGACGCAGACGACGCCGAGGTGCGCGCGCGCGGCGCCCTCGCGCAGACGAAGGCCGAGCGAGACGTGGTCGCCGAAGGACGAAGCGCGCTTCGTCGATCGCGTCAGGCGCGAGCACGAAGCGAAAGAAGAAGAGGCGGCCGAAGAAGTGTTCGCCGGCTCTCACGCCAAGAGGGAGCGCTGATGCGCCGCTTCGCGTGGGTCGCCGTCGCGGTCGCCGCGATCGGCTGTCGCGGCGGCTCCAACGCTGGCCCTCCCGTCTCCACGAACGTGAAGGCGCCCGAACCGAAGGCGCCGGCCGCGCGCCCGGCGATGGACCTGCCGGTCTTGCGCGTCGTCCTCGACGATCCGCGCCTCGCGAAGGTCAAAGAGCACGATCGCGCCAAGGAGTGGACGGCGGCGCTCCGCGTGCTGCGCGAGGTGCGCCCCGCCGATCTGCCCGCGCCCGAGCGCTGCGGGTGGGATTACGTCGAAGGTCGCCTCGCGCTCCAGATCAACGCGACGACCGACGCGCTCGGCGCGTTCGAACGCGCCGAAGACGCTGCGTGTCCGCTCGCGGCGTACGCGAAGCTCCGATCGTCGCAGGCGCTCGCGCGCGCGGGGCGCGCCGACGACGCGATCGCGCGCGCCAAGTCGGTGCCCGAAGACATCGCCGCCGTCAGCGACGTGAAGCTCGTCATCGCGGAGTCGCTCGCGGCCAAGGGCGATCGCGCCGGCGCGCTCCCGCTTTGGCGCGCGTGGCTCGCGGCGAACCCCCACGGCAACCGGTGGGTCGACACCACGGTGCGCATCGCGACCGCGCTGCTCGACGGCGTCGACGGCGCGCCCGACGGTCACGCTCGCGAAGCCTACGATCTCGCGACCAAGGTCATCGTCGAGGCGCCCAAGCTCGCCGACGCCGCGGGCGCCGTCTCCGCGCGATCGCGCGCCGTCGCGCTCTTGCGCGGGCGCGACGGCGCGATCACCGAGGCGCTCTCCGACACCGAGCGCGCACGGCAAGCGCAGGCGTGGCTCGACGCAGGCGAGCCTGCGCGCGCGTTCGAGATCGCGAGCCAGGTGCTCGGCTCCGCCAAGGCCGGCGCCGCCGCGTGTCGCGCCGCGCTCACGCGCGCCAACGCCGCCGCGAAGGCCAAGGGCAACAAGACCAACGGCTGGCCCGACGCGGTGAGCGCGTGCGACAAGGACGATCAGCTCGTGCAAGCGCTCTACTCCGGCGCGAAGGCGCACGCGAGCAAGGATCCGAAGCTCGCGATCGATTGGTTCGCGCGGCTCGAGAAGCTCTTTCCTTCGCATCGTCTCGCCGATGACGCGCGCTTCCGCGGCGCGCTCCTCGTCGCGCAGAGCAGCGACGAGGGACACGAAGAGCGCGCCGAGCAGATGCTGCGCACGCTCCCCGACGCGTACCCCAGCGGCGACATGGGGACGGAGGCGCTCTTCCGCGTCGCGCTCGCGAAGATGCAGCGCGGCGAGTGGGAGGCGGCGAAGGCGCCGCTCGACCGGATCGTCGAGCTCGCGCCCGAGGATCGACACTGGGCAACCGCCGGTCGCGCCGAGTACTTCCGCGCGCGCGTGGCCGCCGTGACGGGCGACGCCGAGGGCGCGCGCGCGCGCTTCACGCGCGTCGTCGAGCGGCATCCGCTCGCGTTCTACATGCTCCTCGCCCACGCGCGCCTCTCGGCGATCGATCCAGCGCTCGCGGCGCGCGTGCTCGAGGAGGCCGCCGCGCGCGACAAGGGGAGCGCCTTCCCCTCGCGCGCCCACGCGATCTTCGAATCCGCCGCGATGGGCCGCGCGATGCGCCTGCTCGAGGTGGGCGACGTCGACGCCGCGCGCCGCGAGGTCTCCGCCTCGGGCGCGCTGGCCGACGGCGCCGACGCCGAGGTGCTCTGGACGATAGGTGTACTATACAACCAAGCCGGTCTGCCCGATCTGGGGCACGCGTTCTCGCGCGGCCGGCTCAGCGATCACCTCGCGCACTACCCCGAAGGCAAGTGGCGCGTTCCGTGGGAGGTCGCGTACCCGCGCGCGTTCGAGCCCATCGTCGTCAAGGCGTGCGCGCAGAGCTCGCTCCCCACGCCGCTCGCGTGGGGCATCATGCGCGAGGAGTCGAGCTTCATCGCCGACGTGCGCAGCCACGCCAACGCGATCGGTCTCATGCAGCTCATCCCGCCGACCGCGAAGTGGGTCGCGGCGGGCACGAGCCTGCCGTCGGACGAAGCGTCGCTCAAGAGGCCCGAAGTCTCCGTCGAGCTCGGGACGCGCCTGCTCGCGAAGCTCCGGGGCACGCACGGACATCCCGCGCTCGCGATCGGCGCTTACAACGGCGGCGGCGGCGCGGTCGAGCGCTGGGTCTCGGCGCGCACGACCGACGAGCTCGATCTCTTCGTCGAGCTCGTGCCCTACGACGAGACGCGCAACTACATCAAGCGCGTGCTCTCGAGCCAGGCCGCGTACGCCTACCTCTACGATCCCACGGCCCTGAAGGAACCCCTCGGCCTTCCGCTGCGCCTCGGACGCTGACGTGCTCTCGCCGCGCGAGCTCGTCGTCGTTCCCGCGGAGCGCCACGTCGAGAGGCTCGCGCGCGAAGGCCACCGCGCGGAGACGCGAACGTCGCTGAAGTCGCGCCTCACGGCGGCGCTCCTGCCCGACGTCGCGTTCGCGGATCGGCGCGAGTGCCGCCTCTTCCTCGCGATGGCGCTCGCCGACGCCGCGGCGCCCGGGCAGCTCGATCTCTTCGGCGGCGCTCCAGGGCCGCGCGCGAGCGACGGTCTCTTGTCGGCCGTCCGCGAGCGCGGAGGCCCGTCGTGGGCACGAACCGTCGCCGCGGTCGACGACGCGATCGGCTGGCTCCGCGCCCGAGGGGCGACCGCGAGCCACCTCGATCGCGTCGCGCGCGTGCGCGTGAGCGCGTTCGTCGCGACGAGGGCGAAGACGCTCGCGGGCGCGATGCGCGCGCTCGACGAGCGGCTCGCGCGCGCGGGTGCGCGCGACGCCCGCCTCGCGGGCGCCATGCTGGCCGAGGCGATCGCCGCGACCGGGTCCGACGCGCTCGAGGCGCTGCTCGAGACGCGGACGCTCCGCGCGCGCTGGCTGCTCTCGTGGGAGCCGGCCGATCTCGCGTGGTGGCGGGCGCTCGACGAAAAGCTGACGCCTCGCGGCGGCGGCGCGCGCGTCGTGCTCCCGATGTTCGACAAACGCCTCGAGGGCTCGCGCGATCGCGATCCGCTCGAGGCGCTGGCCGAGGAGATCGCCCGCGGCCTCGACGCGCCCGCGGAGAGCGAGATCGTCGCCGCGGTGCTGGGCGATCTCTCGCTGTCCGCGACGAGCGAGCCCGTCGACGGATCGCGTGTTCGCCTGCTCCGCGCGGGCGACGTCGTCGCGCAGGCGCGCGCGGTGGTGGGCCTCGTGGCCGGCGCCTTGACCGCGGGCGCTGCGGTCGAGCGGATCGTCGTCGCGCTGCCGGTGCTCGACGAGCGGACGCTCGATCCGCTGCGACGCGCCCTCGAAGACGAGCGAATCGTGAGCTTCGAGGCGAGGGGAGCGCCGCCTTCGCGGACGCCGGTGGTCGCCGCCGCGCTGCTCGCGCTCGACGTGGCGACGACGCTCGAACGTCGTGAGATCGCTCGCCTCTTGCGCTCGGGCTTCGTCGATCCGGCGCTCCTCGGCGAAGACGGCGATCGACGCGATCTCGAGCGGCGGCTCGCGCGCTTCGCGACCACGCTCGAGACGACGGCGACCGCGGCGGGCGCGGACGCGCCCGAGCGGCTCGTGCGCACGGCGGGGGCCGACGCGCCGCTCGCCGAGCGGCTCGTCGCGATCTTCGCGCGCGTCCGCGCGGCGAAGACGCGCGGCGAGCACCTCCGCGCGGCGCGCGCGCTGTGGGCCGAGCTCGGCGTCGGCGCGCGCGCGGGGCGGGGCGGGCTCGCGTCGTTCACGCGCGACGAGCCTCCGCTCGGCGTGCCGCGCGTGGAGCGCCTCGCGATCGCCCGCGACGCGCGCGCGTGGGACGCGCTCGTCACGGCGCTCGATCTCCACGAGAACACCGCGCATCGCGCGGGCGCGCTCGAACAGGCGATCGATCACGAGGCGTTTCGCCTCGAGCTCGCGTCGTCGATCGACGAGGCCGCGTCGCAGCCGGGCGCGGGCCGCGCCGCCGCGGTTCGCGTCGCGCGCCTCGGCGACGTGGCGGGCGACGATCTCGATCTCCTCGTCGTCGTCGACGCGAACGAGGGCGTCCTCCCACGCGATGACACGCACGATCCGCTGGTCTCCGAGAGCCTGGCCGACGCGCTCGCGCGCGCGAGCGGCGGCGCCTTCGTCGCGCCGGCCGCCGGATCGACGCGCGCGCGCGAGCTCGCGGCCCTCGCGCTCGCGGCCGCCGACGCCAAGCGGATCGTCATCTGTCATGCGCGTGAGGATCCTTCGGGGGCGCCGCTCGCGCCGTCGCCGGTGGTCTCCGCGCTCGAGAGCGCGGGCGTGCCCGTCGCGGCCGCTCCGATCGCGGCCGCCGCGCCGGCGCTCGGCGAGGCGCAGCTCTCCGCCGTCGCCCGGCGCGTCGCGCGCGAGCGCGAGCGCGAGGGCTTCTTCCTCGATCCGAGCCGGCCGCGATCCGACGTCGTCGGCGATCTCCGGCTCGAGCCGCCCGCCTCCGCGTTGATCGCCCGCGAGACCGGAGGCGGCGAGCGCGCGCTCGCGGTGACGGGGCTCGAGCGCTTCGCGCGCTGCGCCTTCATGGGCTTCGCGCACGTCGTCCTCGCCGCGCGCGAGGCGGATCACGCCGAAGAGCTGCCCGACGCGCGCGAGGAAGGCACCGTGGTGCACGAGGCGCTCGCCGCGGCTTTCGGCGCGACGCGCGAGCTGTGGCCGCGCCGCCCTCGCGACGAGGAGGCGATCCTGACGCGCGGCCTCGCCGCCGCCGACCGCGTGCTCGAGCTGTGGCAAGGTCACGCGCCGCTCCGCGTCGTCGTGCGCTTGCGGGTGAGCGACGCCGTCGGCGCCGTGCTCCGCGCGGCGCTCGCCGACGAGATCTGGGACTTCGCGCTGGCGGAGCAGGCCTTCGGCGGCCGCGGCGCGGCGTCGTGGCCTCCGTTCGTGCTCGCGCGCGACGAGCTGCGCCTCACGCTCCGGGGCACGATCGATCGGGTCGATCGCGCCCACGACGGCCGCGCGCACCGCGTCGTCGACTACAAGCGGAGCAAGAGCACCGTGCGCAAGGCCTCGAGCGCGCTCGGAGAGACGGCGCTGCAGGTCCCGCTCTACGCGTGCGAGGTGTCGCGCGAGCTCGGGCTGCCGGCGACGGGGCTCTACACGCCGACGCAGGCGCGCGACGTCGCGCCCGACGCGAAGCCGAGCGCGAAGATCGAGCAGCAGATGGAGGAGCTCGTCCGGCGGACGGACGGCCTCGCGGAGGTCGAGCGACGCGCGCTCGATCTCGTCGCGCGCGCGCGCGCGGGCGCGCTCGCGCCGATCCCCGCGGACGAGTCGGAGTGCCGGACGTGCGCGGTGAGCGGAGGGTGCCGCAAGCCGAGGTTCGCGATGACGCCGGAGGAGGAGGGCGAAGCGTGAGCCTCCACGCGTTCCCCCGTAACCTCGTGCTCGCCGCGAGCGCCGGCACCGGAAAGACGCACGCCCTCGTCGGCATCGTCGTGAGCCTCCTCATCGGCGATCGGCCGGCCCGCAGCGGGCGTGGCCGCGCGCAGCCGCTCGATCCTTCGCGCGTGGTCGCGACCACGTTCAGCCGCAAGGCGGCGGCGGAGATCCGCGTGCGCGTCTCGCAGGAGATCGAGCGCCTCGCCAGCGCGCCGTCGACCTCGGTGTACGTCCACGATCTGCGCGGCGCGGCGCGCGACGGGCGCCCGCTCGACGACGACGACATTCGGACGCGCGCCCGCGCCGCGCTCGCGCGCCTGCCCGCGGCGCGCTTCGGCACGCTCCACAGCTTCGCGACCGGCATCGTGAAGGCGCACGCCGTCGAGCTCGGCCTCGGCCCCGGCTTCGAGCTCGCCGCGGAGGCCGACGCGCGCGCGCGCGCCGACGACGCGATCGCGCGCGCGCTCGAGGCGCGGCTCGCGGACGCCGCCGCGCGCGAGCACGTGCGCGCGCTCGCCGACGCGGCCGGCGGCGTCGACGAGCTCGTCGGCCAGCTCCGGCGCGTCCTCGTTCGGCTCGAAGAAGACGGCCGCGCCGCGCGCGATCTCGGGATCGCCTCCGACGACGTCGCGCGCATCGAGGCCGACTGCGCGACCTTCGTGGAGCACGCGCGCGCGCTCGTCGCCGTCGCGCGGTGGCAAGACGCGGCCGGCGAGGTCATCGCCGCGTGGAAGTCGGCCGACGCTGCGCGCTTCGAGCAGGCCGCGGCCGCGCTCGCCGCGATCCCGGCCGCCGGCAAGAAGACGCCCGAGGCCGAGGCCTTCGCGATCTTCCGCAAGGCGCTGCCCGGCGCGACGAACGACGAGAGAGGCCGGCGCCTCGCGCGCGCCTACGCGCACCGACATCGGTTCGCGCCGCTCGCGCGCCTCGCGCGCGACGTGCTCGCCGACGCGGAGGCCGAGATCGAGCGCGCCGGGCGCGCGCGCGCGTCGATCGGCTTCGGCGAGATCCTCCGCGCGTGTCGCGAGCTCTTGCGCGATCGCGCCGACGTGGCCGTCGAAATCGCGTCGGGGATCGACGCGCTCCTCGTCGACGAGTTCCAAGACACGTCGCGCGTCCAGCGCGATCTCCTGCAGCTCCTCTGGGCGCGCGACGATCAGCGCGTCGCGGGGCGCGTGCCTCCGCTCTCCGCCGTTCGCGCGAGCGGGCTGCTCGTCGTCGGCGACCGGAAGCAGTCGATCTACGGATTTCGCGGCGCCGACGTCGGCGTCTTCGCCGAGCTCGCGGTCGGCCTCGCGGGCGCGCCCGCGCGCGAAGCGCTCGGCATTCCCGCGGGCGTGACCTGGGAGCCGAAGGAGCCGCTCGCCGACTTTCACGCGCTCCGTCACAACCGGAGGAGCGTCGCCGGGATCCTCGCGTTCGCGAACGCGTTCAGCGCGAGGCGCTTTCGCCCGGGGGATCCTCCGCCCGAGCTGTTCGAGATCGACTACGTCCCCGAGACCGAAGATCTGCTCGTCCCTCCCGAGCTGCCGCCGCGCGCCGAAGCGGCGCCGCTCGCGACGACGTGGCTGCGCGTCGCCCCGAAGGGAACGACGTCGACGCGCCTGGAAGAAGCCCTCGTCATCGCCGATCGCGCGCGCGCGATCGTCGCCGGCGCGTCACCCCGCGTCGGGCGGGAGGCGCGCGCCCCGTCGTGGCGCGACATCGCGGTCCTCGCGACGACCAACGGCATGCTCGACGCCGTCTCGTTCGCCCTCGCGCAGGCCGAGATCCCCTACGTGGTCGCGGGCAAGAGCTTCTTCCGCACGCGCGAGGTGCGCGATCTCGCGGCGATGCTCGCGATCGTCCTCGAGCCGCAGGATCGGCTCGCGGCGCTCGAGGTCTTGCGCGGTCCTTGGGTGTCGGCGCACGACGAGACGCTCCTCGGGCTCACCCGCGCCGGCGAGGGCCTCGTTCCGCCTCACGCGTGGGCGACGCCGCCGTCGCCCGATCTCCTGCGCGCGGAGGATCGCGCGGAGATCGCCGCGACCGGCGCGCTCGTCGTCGAGCTGGCGCGTTGCGCGGGACGCCTCGGCCCGGGCGAGATCTTGCGTGAGGCCGTGCGCGCGCGCGCGCTCGACGCCGTGCTCGCGGCGCTGCCTCGCGGCGAGCAGCGCGTCGCCAACGTGAGGAAGCTCCTCGCGATCGCCGATCGACACACCGACGCGCGGGCCTTTCGCGCCTGGCTCGACCAGGCGTCGGAGCAGGAGGTCGCGGAGTCGGAAGCCGCGACGTTCTCCGACGAAGACGACGCCGTCAGGCTCCTCACGATCCACGCGAGCAAGGGTCTCGACTTCCCCATCGTCTTCATTCCCGAAATTGGCGCCGGGCCGCCGCGCGCCGACAAAGGCGCTGCGCGCATCGCGCTGGGCGCGGGCGACGAGCCCAACACCGTCGCCGTGCGCGCGGCCGACGCCGGCGGCATGGTGCTCGAGCCGCCGTCGTACGCGCGCGCACACGCCACGGCGCGCCGGCGCGATCGGGCCGAGCGGCAGCGGCTCGCGTACGTCGCCGTCACGCGCGCGGCCGACGCCATGTTCCTCGTCGGTGGAACGACGCGCGAGAGCGCGGGCGATCCCGCGGCGTCGACGCTCGCGGTGATCAGCGAAATCGCTGCGGATCCGGCGGCCGCGTCGGCGGCGGGCCTCGCCGTGGAGGACGTCGCGGTGCCGGCGGACGTCTCCGCGGCGAGCGCGCCCTCGCCCGCGGCCGAGGTGGGCGCACGCGAGCGCGTGCCGATCGCGCGCCCGACCTGGCGATCGCTCCCCATCGCGCCGACCGCGCTCGCCGACTTCGATCACTGCGCGAGGCGCTTCGAGCTCGTGCACCTCCTCGGCTTGCCGGAGCACGTTCGCGGGAGCCGGCCGCGCGACGAGGCCTCGCCCGAAGCATCGCCCGCGAAGGAGCTCGCCGGCGCCCTCGACGCGCGCGCGCAGGGCACGCTCGCGCACGCGGTGCTCGAACGCGTGCCGGTGGCGGCCTTCTCCGGCGAAGACGCCGAGGCCGCGGCGAGCCGCGCGCTCGTGGCCGAGGGCATCGCCTCGGACCACGCCGCGCACGCGGCCATCGTCGCGCGCGTCGCCCGCTTCTTGCGTGGATCGTACGCGCAGCGCATCGACGCCGAGCGCGCGCGCGTTCGCCGCGAGGTCGCGTTCGTACTCTCGATCGACGGCGCCCCCGAGCACGATCGCGCGGTCGTGCTCAGGGGCAACATCGATCTCGTCGTGGAGTGGCCCGACGGATCGATCGACGTCGTCGACTACAAGAGCGCGCGCGGCGGCGCGCCCGACGCCTACGCGTTCCAGCTCGACGTCTACGCGCTCGCCGCGCGGGCGATCTTCCCCGCCGCGCCGCGCCTCCGCGCGGGGCTCGTGTTCCTCGGCGGCGCCTCCGCCGCGGGCGAGCCCGCGTGGCGATCGCTCCCCGACGAGCGCGAGGTGCGCCGCCGGCTCGCGCGGATCGGCGATCGCATGGTCGACGCGCGATGGAGCGGCGCGTTCCCCCGCGTGGCGCTCGAGCGATGCGAGTCGATCCACTGCGGCTTCATCGGGCGCTGTCACGCCTCGACGTTCGCCGCGGAGAAGGGGACGGACGAGAAGCCGCCGCGCGCGACGACGACGTGATCGAGCAGCGGCACGCCGGCCACCGCGGCGGCGGCCGCGACGCGCTCGGTGAACCTCATGTCTTCGGCGCTGGGCGTCGGATCGCCGCTCGGGTGGTTGTGCACGAGGACGAAGCCGCTCGCGGCCGCCCGCAGCGCGAGGCGCAGCGGATCGGCCGGGCGCACGCCGAGGCCGTGCAGGCCGCCTCGGGCGACGCAGCGCGCCGCGCGCAGACGGCTCCTGCCGTCGAGCGCGAGGAGCCACAGCTCTTCGTGATCGAGCATCGTGAGCCGCGGCGTCGCCCAGCCCGCCGCGTCGTTGCTGTTCGTGATGAGGGGCGGCGGCGCTTCGTCGCGCGCCGCGCGCCGCCCGAGCTCGAACGCCGCCGCGAGCGCCCGCGCGCTCGCCCGAGCGCGCAGCCGGCGCGTCGGGCCCGGCGCCATCCACGGCTCGAGCTCGGCCACGGTCGCCCGCGAGAGGCCCGCGAGCCCGCCGAACCGATCGACGAGGAACCTCGCGAGGGTCGTCTCTCCCGCCGTCGCCGATCCCGGGCGCCCCGCCGCCATCACCGCGCCCACGAGAGCCTCGACGGGCGCCGCGTCGAGATCGAAATCGCCGTGTTCGGTCTTCGTCATGCGCGACGCAGAAGCAATCGCGGTACCGCGTGCGGGCGCCAGCGATTCCGCGCGCCTACGCGCAGAGAGGGGTGGCCTGGCCGCTCCGACGCATGGCCCGGGCCACCTTCGTCGGCAGGCTCACGGCTTCTGGCAGATCCCGTAGCTCGGATCGCTGAAGACCGTGCTCGTCTTGCACGCCTGGCCCGAGGGGCAGCTCCCCACGCCCGAGGGCACGCCGACCTTGCAGAGCTTGTAGCACTTGCGGTTGCCCGGTTGACCCAGGCACGTGAGGTTCGCCGCGCAGTGATCGTCGTCGCACGAGTCGCCGACCTGTCGCTCGCCGATGCTGACGCACCCGGTGTCGCCGTCGGCGTTGACGACCGCGCACGACTCGTTCGCGGCGCACTTGCCGGTCGCGAGGAGCTGGCACTCCTTGAGCGGCATGCACACGGGCGCCTTGCTGTTGACGTCGACGAGGCGCTGCACGTCGCAGAACGTCTCGCCGCCGCTCTGCGACGCGCGACCCTCGCACGTCCCCGCGCAGCAGTAGTGACGGCAAACCTTGCTCGTCGCGCCGACGACGCAATCGAACCCCGGCGCGCAGTCGCTGCCGGTCTCGCACTCGGCGCCGTCGCCGCCGTCGCCGCTCTCGTCGAGCGCGCATGTCGGCGCGAGGTCGGCGCCTTTGCGCGCGAGGCGACACGCCTTGGTGCCCTCGTTGCTGCCGCCGTCCGGCGTGTCGGTGCAGGGCTCGGCGCCGTTGGTCACGCGCGCGCCGTCGTCGTCGGGCATGCACTCGCCGGGCGCGACGCGGCAGAGCGGATTGCCTCGATACGTCGCGCCTCGCGCGTCGCCCCCGTCGTTCTCGCTCGCCTTCATCGGCGCGGGCGGCGGCGCCTGGTCGTCGTCGAGCCCCGGCGACGCGAAGAGCGCGGCCTCGTCGTTGCTCGCGCCGCATCCGAGCGCGACCGTGAAGGCGACGGCCAGCGCGGCGAGACGTGGTGGAAGAGAGGAGGTGCTACGCACGAAGACCCGAGAAGAATCGTGGCTGTAATCGCGAGAGGAAGCTACGCCCCGAGGGCGCCACCTCTCCGGAGATTCACGCTGCGTGCCGGCGCCGCGCGCTCGTCGTCAAGTATGCAATATCCTGGATTCATTGACAAATGCTCGCCGCGGCGAGGCGGCTCCCGCGGCGGCCCATGACTTCGATGTCGTGGTGGGCCCGGAAGTCGCTCTTCAGGGTCCGCGCTCGAAGACTCGCGCTCAGCGCGCTTCGATGTCTCTCGTGACCGCGTTGCCCGCGACGTCGAACGCGCGAACGACCACGATGTGCGAGCCCGCCGGGACGAGCGCGCTCACGTCGGCGTCGATCCCCTCGTCGGTCGTGTCGAAGATGCCGTCGGCGGCGGCGATCGGCCGCCACTCGAGCTTGCCGTCGACGGCCACCTCGACGCGCGCGATGGCCGACGTGCCGTCGATCACCCGCGCGCGGAGCCGGCGGCCAACAATCTGGAGGCCCTCGATGCGAGGAGGCGTGTTGTCGACGAGCACCGTCTCCGACTCGAGCGCGTGCTTCTGCACTTGATCGGGCGGGTTCGCCGGCTCGTCGCTCGCCTCGACGCGCACGCGGTACTTGCCCTCGGGGAGCGCCGCCGTGTCCCACTCGAGCTCCGTCTTCGTGTGGACCTCGTCGGCCTTGAGCGCGTCGCGCCAGAGCGTCTGCCCTTCGCGACGGAACGCGACGCGATAGCGGAGCGCGTCGCTGTCGGGGTTGTCGACCTTCCACGTGACCTTGACGACGCTCTCGTGCTTGCCGACCTCGCCGCCGCTCGCCGGGATCGATCCGCTCGTGGGCTCCTTCGTCGGTCCGCCCTTGGGGGCCGCGTTGATCTCGGTGACGACCGGGCGAACGTTGTCGGTCATGAACGGGATGGTGACCTCGTTGAGCACCGCCTGCGGATCGCGCGCCCACCGCGCGCGCACCTGAACGTAGCGACCCGGCGCCGACGTGATCGCGCCCGCCGCGCCGAGCGGGTTGCTCCATGCCGTCCACGTCGCGTCCGGCGTCGCGGTGTTGCCCGAGCGCGTCGAGAGCTCGAGGTTGCCGCTCGCGCGCCAGGAGAGCGTGCCGAACTTCGCGCGCAGCGTCGCGTCCAGCACCTTGCTCGTCCACACGGCGTCGGCGCCGCCTCGCCCGAGGATGCGGTGCGCGATCGGAGGGTCGCTGTTCGCGACGAGGCCCTTGCCGCCGGCGATGTGCAGCGCGCCGACCTGACGCTCGTCGGTGTCGGCGAGGAGCGTGACGACGTGCGCGTCGTCGACCGTGTAGACGCGGCCGTTCGCGCCCGTGCCCACGTAGGCGCGGCCTTGTTCGTCGAGCGCGAGCGACATGTAGTGCGTGTCGTCGTGCTTCATCATCTTCTCGGGTCGACCCTGCGCGTCGAACCGGTAGAGCGAGCCTTTTCCTGCCTTCGGGCGCGGCGCGGTCGACGGACCCGGCGGCGTCTTTCCCGCCGCCGCCGTTCGACGCGGCGGGTCCGGGGGCTCGCCGTACTCGTTGCCGATCGCCCAGACGACGCCCTTCGAAACCGCGACGGCCTTGACCTCTTCGCCCGCGAGCGTCGCGAGCACGGTCGCCCGCCCCGGTCCGCTGATCCTGTAGAGGTGGCCCTTGCCGCTCGAGCCCGCGAGCAAGTCTCCGTTGTCCATCATCGCGAGCGACACGAGGTTGCCCTCGGCGCTGCGGAAGTACACCGAGCTCGTGCCGTTCGGCTCGACGCGGAACACCTTGCCCTCGGGTCCGGTCGCGGCGAAGAGGCCGGCGCCGGCGCGATCGAGCACCAGCGCCCAGACGTGGCTCGTGTCGGGCAGCGTCACGAAGGGCTCGGCCTTGCCCTGCGAGAGCTTGAAGATCTTTCCGTCGGGGATCGTCGCGGCGAAGATCGTTCCGTTCTTCGCCTGCACGATCGAGGTCACGGCGAGCGCGCCGGTGTCGGCGAACAGGGTGACGGCGTCGCCGATGACCTTGTAGACCTTGCCCTGGGGGCTCGTTCCGACGAGCGCGCTGCCGTCGGCGAGCGCGAGCACAGACCACGAGGCGCTCGCCTCGGGGATGGGCGCGTTGCCGAGCGTGAAGCCGGCGCGCACGGCGCCGTCGGAGCTGACCGCGACCCCCTTGAGGTCGCCGCCGGAGAGCTTGTCGAGCGTGTCGAGCACGAACGTCCGCGTTCCCACCGCCCGCGCGTCCGCGGTCGTGAAGAGCGGCGCGAGCGCCAAGCCGAAGGAGAAGAGGAGCCACGGACGCATGAGGGGATTCTACACGGACCGAGTCGGGCGGAAAAACCTGCGACGTCTCAGCGGACCACGGCCTTGACCCGGACGCGCGCGCGGAGCGTCCCGTCGACGTAGCGGTCGAGCGGCGTCACGACGCGCGTGTAGGAGACGAACGCCTCGGGCGCGACGTCGGAGGTCCACGGCCGCAGCGAGTCGAGGGCGAAGGCGGGCAGCCGATCGGCGACGTGCCCCTTGTACGCGACGCCTTGGCCCCGCACGCGATACTGGACGACGACGCTCTTCGGCAGGAGCGACTGCTTGGTCGCGTTCGAGAGCAGATCGTCGAGCCTCTGCGGCGCCGCGACGTCGGGCGCCGCGGCGTAGCCCGGCACGATGTCGAGGTCGACGTCCTTTCCCGCGAGCTCCGCGGGGAAGCGCACCTCGAGGACCTTCGTCGTCTCGGGTCCCGCGAAGGGCACGAGGTGGACGCGGAGGCGCGCAGGCTGCTCTGCGTCGACGACGGGATCGAGCACGTCGACGCCGCGGAGCTTCCAGAGCTCGCGCGAGTAGTCGACCGTGAGGACGCCCTCGACCTTGTCGACGTGCGTCATCTCCCACGGGTTGTTGAGCACCTCGCCCACCGCGCGTCCGATCTTCGAGTGGGAGAAATCGCCCGCGTCGGGCATGCCGCCGACCGCGACGCCGAAGTCTTCGAGCTCGATCGTCCCGTGCCCGCGCACCGTGAGCTTCGACTTGAGCCGCCAGGTCACGTCGCGCCGCTCGTTGACCGAGGCGTCGACGATCGAGCCGATCACCGACGCGACGAGCGAGCCGCTCATGAAGCGATCCTCGGCGATCTCGACGTTCCAGCTCTTCTTCGGGATGCCGTCGGCGCCCTTGATCTCGAAGGAGAGGGGGAACATGGGCGCCCTCTTCGTCTCGTCGACGACGACCGCGCTCTGTCGATCTTGCACGAGCGTGCCGAGCGGCCGCGCAGCCTCGCCGATCTTCGACGAGTGCTGATCGCTCGCGAAGATCCAGTGAACGCGCCCGATGGCGGCGGGGAGCGCGGTCACGCCCGCTTCCATCATCGGGTGACCGAAGCCGCAGAGCTTCGCGCCCTCGACGTGGGTGACCGTTCCGAGCCCCATGAAGGAGACGTCGCCGCGCGCCATCTGCACGCCGAGCGCGCCGCCGTCGACGTAGTGCATCGGCGCGTTGGGATCCTGCGCGCCGCCGCCGCCGCCGCCCGCTTGCACGGGCTCGAGGCCGAGCGGCCCGAAGAGCTTGCGTACGAGCGCGACACTGCGATCGCTCATGCCCGCGAGCAAGAGCGGCGTCGCCGCGGGGACGACGGGCCGCGACGGATCGAGGCCCGAGGAGAGGCGCGTGGCGACCTGCTGCGCGTGGGTCTCGAGATCGTACTCGCCGGGCGCGCCGTCGAACGCGGTCGTGCCGCTGCCCGGTCCGATGTTCGGCGCGTCGTTCTCGGCGCGCTTGCCCGCTTGCGGCTTCGCGCTCCCCGGCAGCGGCGCGCCGCCCTCGAGCGGCCAGAAGCCCGGCGGAATGGGCCGGCGCATCTCGGTGATCATCGGCGCGATCGGCGTCACGCCCGCGACGGGCTCGACCTGGAACGCCGCCCACGAGTACGCGTAAGCGCCCGCGAGACGGCCATCGAGGTAGATCGGGCTGCCGCTCATGCCGCGCACGTTCTTCGTGACGTTGAGGCGAGGGTGCGGCGTCTTGATCAGGATGAGCTCCTGAGACGGGCGGAAGTTCTTGAGGACGCCGACGACCTCGACGTCGAAGCGTTCGGGCTGCGTGCCCTTGAAGACGGTGAGGCCGTAGCCCTTCATGCCGTCTTTGATCTCGTCGACCGAGATCGTCGAGGGCTTCGCGTCGCCGCGCGCGAGGGGGATCGTCAGGCCGAGGCCGGTGAAGAGCCCGATCGCCAGCGCGCCGATCGGCAAGAGCTCCTTGTGCACGGGATCATCGTTGCGCACGGCGCTCGACCCGTAAAGCTTCTCGTGGAGCTCCGTCAGGAGCTCCGTCAGTTCAGTAAGGATTCGGAGGCGTCTCTTGGACGGGCTCTTTCGGCTCTTTCGGCTCGCGCGGCGCGAGCGGCTTTGGCTTGGGAGCGGGGGGAGCGGGGGCCACGGTCGCGCTCGTGTTCTCGGCGAGGCTCGCGCCCACGCTCGTCAGGCCCTGCGGCGTGGCCGCGGGCGAGAGCGCGACGGCCACCTCGTCGGGCGTCGATCCGTCGACGAGGACGACTTTGTCGTCGTGCTTGTCGGCGCGGACGAGCACCATGACCTGGAGCCCGTTGGTGGGGCGCGCGATCGTGTCGGTGCCCCGCGGCAGCACGACGCCGTCGACCACGACGATCGCCGTGCTCGGGGTGATGGTCAGGTGCACGCGCCCGTGCGTCGAAGGCAGCTCCATCAGCGTCGTCGCCGCGGTCGAGGCCGCCGGCGGCGCCACGTGAACGGCCTGGGCCTTCGCCTTGCGGACGGACCTCACGTACGCGAGCACGCCGACGCCCATCGCCGCGCCGACGAGCGCGGCGGTCACGATGTAGAGCGCGCCGCGCGATTGCGCCGGCGGCCCGCCGATGTCGAGCGCGCTCCCCGATTCGTTCGTGACCGAGGCGCGCGGCGGCGGCGGCGGCGCCGCGCCGAGCACGCGCGCGTGGTTCGCCGACACCTCCGCGCCGCACCGCTCGCGGATCAAGTCGGCGACCTGCTGCGTCCCGACGGCGGGCCCGCTGTTGCGCAGGTACGTCTCGAGCCCCTGACGCATGTGCTCGGCGCTCGGATAGCGATGCTCGGGCTCGTTCGACAGCGCGCGCATGACCACGATCGCGAGCTCGTGGGGATAGTTCGCGACGATCGTTCCCGGCGGCTCGTAGTGGCCCATCATGATCGCCGTCATGACCTGGGGATCGTGCTCGCCCTGGAACGGCCGCTGCCCGGTGGTGATCTCGTAGAGCACGCACCCGAGCGCGAAGACGTCGGTGCGGCGATCGACGGCGCCTCCGGTGAGCTGCTCCGGCGCCATGTACGCGAGCTTGCCCTTGAGCTGCCCGGCGATCGTCATGTGGCTCTTGCCGATCGCCTTCGCGACGCCGAAGTCGGTGATCTTGACGTTGCCGTCGGTGGTGAGCAGCAAGTTGTGCGGAGACACGTCGCGATGAACGACGCCGAGCGACCTCCCGCCGTCGCCGCGGAGCTCGTGGGCGGCGTGCAGGCCGGCGCACGCGTCGGCGACGATCCGCGCGGCGACGCGCGGTCTTATGGGGATGCGTGCGGCCTCGGTCACGTCTTCGCGCCCCGGGCGGAGCACGCGCATCAACGACGGACCGTCGATCCACTCCATCGCGAGGTAGAGGAGGCCGTCGTTCTCGTCGAGCGCGTGGGTTCGGCACACGTTCGGGTGGTGCACGCGCGAGGCGATGTTGGCCTCGTCGAAGAACATCTTCCGGAACTCGATGTTCTCGGAGAGGTTGGGGAGGAGCATCTTGAGCGCGACCACGTCGCCCTTGCCCCGCACGCGGGCCGCCCAGACCCTGGCCATGCCGCCGGCGCCGATCGGGGCGACGAGGTCGTAGGGGCCGAGCGCAGCGCCGGGAGCGAGCTCGTCGATGTCGATCTGCGCGGCGGGCACCAGGCGCCAGTATAAGCGCTCCGGCTGGGCGCAGGCGTCATCCTTCCCGATGTATGGGCACATGCGCTAAAGAGCTTTCGATGCACGCGGCGTGGTGGATGCTCGGGGCGCTCGCCGTCCTCGCGATCGCGTATCGCTATTACTCGGCGTTCCTCGCCGCGAAGGTGCTCTGCCTCGACGACAGCCGCGTCACGCCGGCGCACCGCCTCGAAGACGGACAGAACTTCCATCCGACCCATCGGATCGTCCTCTTCGGTCATCACTTCGCCGCGATCACGGGCGCGGGGCCGCTCATCGGTCCGGTGCTGGCGGCGCAGTTCGGGTTCTATCCGGGCTTTCTCTGGATCCTCTTCGGCGTCGTCCTCGCCGGCGCGACCCACGACTTCATCATCCTCGTCGCGAGCACGCGTCGCAACGGCCGGTCGCTCGCGGAGATCGCGCGCGACGAGCTCGGGCCGGTGCTAGGCCTCGTCACGGCGGTCGCGATCCTCTTCATCGTCGTCATCGCGCTCGCCGGCCTCGGCAACGTGGTGGTCGGCGCGCTCGCCGAGAGCGCGTGGGGCGTCTTCACGGTCGGCGCGTCGATCCCGATCGCCCTCGTGATGGGCCTCTACATCCACGGCGTGCGCAAGGGATCGGCGCGCGGGATCCGCGAGGCGACGATCTTCGGCGTCGCGCTGCTCTTCGTCGCGCTGATCGCGGGCAAGCACGTCGGCGACTCGTCGTTCGCGGTGCACCTCAAGCTCTCGAAGACGACGCTGACGCTCGCGATGGCGGCCTACGGGTTCATCGCGAGCGTGCTGCCCGTGTGGATGCTCCTCTGCCCGCGCGACTACCTCTCGAGCTACATGAAGATCGGGACGATCGCGCTGCTCGTGATCGGCGTCATCGTGGTCAACCCCGAGATCCAGATGCCCGGGGTGACGCAGTACATCCACGGCGGCGGGCCGATCGTGAAGGGGCCGCTCTTTCCCTTCGTGTTCATCACGATCGCGTGCGGCGCGATCAGCGGCTTCCACGCGCTCGTCTCGAGCGGCACCACGCCGAAGATGGTCGACAAGGAGCGCGACTGCCGTCCCATCGGATACGGCGCGATGCTCGTCGAGGGCCTCGTCGGCATCACGGCGCTCATCGCGGCGTGCGCGATGCCGCAGGAAGACTACGTCGCGATCAACACGAACCCGCAGATCGCGGTGGTCGCGCCGGCGGGCAACGGCGGAGGGCTCGCGCGCGACGAGGCGCAGCTCGCGAAGCTCGACGGCGTGCTCACGCGTCACGATCGCGAGCTGCTCCGGCTCGGCGAGGGCGCGCCGGCGGCTTTGCTCGCGGGCAAGAAGATCGCGCTCTCGGACGCGCTCGCGCTTTCGAACGGCGCGCTCGCGGCGCTCGACTACGCCGTCGATCCCCACGCGCCTCGCGCGACGATGCTCGAAGACGCCGACTTCGCGCGCCTCGGCGTGAAGGTGAAGGAGCTGCCCGCGCTCCAACGACAAGCCGACGAGGTGGTGGCGGCGCGCACGGGCGGCGGCGTCTCGCTCGCGGTCGGCATGGCGCGCGTCTTCAGCGGGCTGCCGGGGATGAACACGCTGCTCGCGTACTGGTACCACTTCGCGATCATGTTCGAGGCGCTGTTCATCCTCACGACGATCGACACCGGCACGCGCATCGGGCGCTTCCTGATGCAGGAGTTCATGGCGCGCGTCTCTCCCGAGCTCGGCAAGTCGACGAGCCGTCCGGGCGCCTTCATCGCGACCGCGCTCATCGTCGGCGGCTGGTCGTACTTCATCCTCACGGGGAACATCTCGACCATCTGGCCGATGTTCGGGATCGCCAACCAGCTCCTCGCGTGCACGGCGCTCTGCGTCGGCACGACGATCATCCTCCGCGAAGGCGCGAAGAAGAAGTACGCGCTCGTGACGCTGGGCCCGCTCCTCTTCGTCGGCACCACCACCATCACCGCGGGGATCGAGAGCGTGCGGCGCATCTTCCTCCCGCTGACCGCCAACCCGGCGACGCGCACGCTCGGCGTGGTCAACGTCGTCATCACCGTCCTGCTCTTGCTCTGCGTGGCGATGGTGATCGTGGGCAGCGCGATCCGCTGGTGGGGCCTCGTGTCGAGCGCGCCTCCGGCGACGCCCGCGCCGAGCGGAGACGCGGCGTCTTGAGCGAGCTCGTGCCCTGGATCCTCGTCGCGGGGCTCGCCGCGCACGTGGGCGCGCACCTCGCGATGATCGTGCGCTTCGTGATGGGCAAGAAGTGGCTCGAGGCCGCGGCGGGGTTCTTCCTCTCGCCGCTCGCGGCCTACTTCGCGTGGCGCGCGGGCATGAAGCGCGTCACGTTCACGTGGGCGGGCGGCCTCGCGCTTTACGCCCTCGGCGTCGCCCTCGCGCGCTGAGGCGCGCTCGTCGTCAGAGGCCCTTCGGCGGGTAGACCTGGGGCGGGCCGATGGTGACGTCGTCGGGGCCGATCTCGACCGGCACCTCGGCGCCGATCGCGATGGTCTGGCCGTCGGGTGGGATGTCGAACGCCGGCAGGCTGACGAGCGCCGAGGCGCCCCGCCCGCGGCCGCCCGGCGCTTGCACCTCGACGCGGAGCTCGTGCATGCCGGGCGTCACGTTCCCGCCGTCGAGTCGGTAGGAAGCGGCCGGCGCGCGCAGATCATCGAGGCAGGGGATCTCGCCGAGCGCCACCGGCTGCTCGTCGAGGTAGACGGTGACCTTCGCGGCTTGACCCGCGGCGCACGCGGGCGTGTGCGAGATCGCGTCGATCGCGTGGACGTGAAGCGCCGCGCGGTTCTCCTTGAACGCCTCCACCCACGAGGGGCAGGGCGGCACCGGCGCGCAGATCTCCTTCAGCGGAGGGCGCGGCGGCGCCCTCTCGACGCACCCCAGGCACGCGAGGTACGCGAGCGCGAGGGCCCACGCGCGCGAAAGCGGCGCTTCAGGCCTTCTTGGCGGGCTTCGCGTCGGCGGCCTTCGGATCGTATCCATCCTGGTGGACGGGGAACGCCGGGGTGCCGAGACGACGGCGAACGCGCTTGTTGCGCTTGCCGCTGGTCGTCTGCTTGCGCTTGCGGATCCGCTCGAACTGCTGGGTGGACGAAACCATGATTTCCTCGAGGAAGGGCCGCGCTTTATGGCGAAATGCCCGCGCCCTGTCAAGGACCCTAGTTGTGGCGGACGGTGATGTTCGCCGTGTAGGTCGGCTCCGCGAACGGCGTGAGCTTGGCCTTCATGAGCGCGCCCTTGATGCACGCCTCGGCCGGCTTGCCGGCGGCGCCGCCGCTGACGCTGACGCTCTGCACGTTGCCGGCGGAGCCGAACGTGATCGACGCACGCGAGATCGGATCATCGGGGCCGAGGCACGCGCGCGCGCCCGGCAGGACCGCGCCGAGCGCGCCCGTGACGGCGCCCTGCGACGGCTTCTGGGGGACGGTGCCGGCCGCGAACTGCGGGCCGTTCGTGCCGGCCGCGGGGGTCGCCTCGACGGGCTTGCCGTCGGCGCCGACCGCCTTGCCCATCGCCTTCGACAGATCGCCTTCCGGAACGGCGGGCGCAGTCGGCAGATCTTTCTCCGAGATCTTGGGCCCTTCCGCCTTCGCCGGGGCGGCCGCGACGGGCGCGCCCTTCGCCGCCGGCGTTCCCGCCTTCGGCGCGGCCGCGAGCTTGCCGTTCGGCGTCGCCGTGGGCAGCGCGTTCGGATCGAGGTTCGCTTCGGGCGCGGGCGTCGGCTCGGCGGGCGTCGCCTCGGCCGGCGTCGCCTCGGCAGGCTTCGTGTCCGCCGCGGCGGGCGCGGGATCGTTCAGCGCGATCGTGGCGGCCCCTTGCAGCTCCCTGGCCGCGCTCTCCGCGCGGTTCTTGAGGAAGAAGAAGCCTCCGGCCGCCGCCGCGCTCAGCGCGACGAGGCCGCCGACGACGAGCGCGATCACGGCGCCGTTGCCCTTCTTCGCGGGCTGCGCGGCGAGCCCGCGCGACGACGAAGCGGCCGCGCCGCTCATCGGCGCCGGCTGCTGCGACACGGGAGCGATCGACGGCGGCACCGACGCGGGCCCGAAGGGCGGGACCGACGGCGCGGGCTGCTGGAGCGAGAGGGGCGCCGACATCGGCGCGGAAAGAGGAGCCGACGCCGGCGGACGGATCGAGGCGGGCTCGTCGTCGAACAGGCCGTCTTGCGCGAGCGGGGTCGTTTGCGCGCGAACGGAAGCCTGCGGATCGGCCTGCGAGGCCATCGCGAGATCGACGATGCCGGAGTCGTCTTCCTTCGACTTGGCGCTCTCCACGGGCCGCCCCGAGCTCGTCGGGCTCGGCGTCGAGGGCACGATCTTCGCGGACGGAGGCGCTGGCGTGAGCGACGCCATCTTGGCGAGGTCCTGCAGGCTACGGCGGTCGCGCTCTCGGTCGACGGGCATCGTCATCGGCTTGTCCTTCAGGTTCGGCGCCGCATTCAGCGGAGCCGCGGAGTTATGACCTTCCCCCGGCGTTTGTCCAAGGGGCTCCGCCAATAAATTTCTTTCGCTGACGTAAGCAACGCTCGCACCAAGGTCGCCGCGAGCGACGCGCTCGTCGATCGACCGGGCCATTTCATCCCACTGCGCCGCGGGTTTTTCGGCCTCCGGCCACTCCCGTAGCGCGCGGTCGAGGTTCAGTTTCTTAGGCGTCTCACTCACGTCCCATCTCCCTCGGGATCGAAGCCCCGGGCATCGAGAAACTCTCTGAGCTTGCGCCGCGCTTCGTGGATGCGCCACGCGATCGTGCCTTCCGGCGCGCCGAGGATGGCGGAGACGTCTTCGTGGGACCGCCCGTCGATGCACACCAGGATGAGGGTCGTTCGCAGCGTCTCGCTCAGGCCGTCGACCCCCTCGCAGAGGGCGAGATAGAGCTCGCGGCGCTGGGCCGAGCCTCCAGGATCGGAAGACTCGGGGCGCTTGTCGGTGAGCACGCCGTCGAGCCGCGGATCGTCGGTGTCGTGGGTCGCCCGCGACGTCTTGCGCGAGCGGATGCGGTTGAGCGAGAGGTTGATCGTGATGCGGTAAAACCAGGTGTACGCCTCGCTCCGCCCGTCGAAGCGCGAGAGCGCCTGGAACGCGCGGATGAACGTCTCCTGCGTGACGTCTTCGGCCTCGGCCCGATCGCGCAGCATGTGGACGGCGAGCCGATGGATGCGCTGCTGATGGCGTCGCACGAGCTCGCCGAAGGAGTTGCGATCGCCGCCTTTGGCGCGATCGACGAGCTCGCGGTCGGTGGGTTTGGCCGTCGTTCGGTCGCCGTGCATTCGGATCGGACGCGTATGCGAGGCCGGCGCGACCCCCTCCCAGCGTTCAGCCGCGGAGGGCTGGTCCGGATCGGAGAGGCCGAAGGCTGGTGCCTCACAAAGGCCAAGCGACGATACCGTGTCCACGCGCCTTGGACAAAAGAGGATTCGAGTCCTTGGGCTTCCGGAAAGGCTTGAGGAAATCGAGCAGAACCGTGCGCCGGCGCCCAGCATCGGAGCTCAGCGGGAATATCCAAGGTCTCCGAGGCTTTGGAGCCCCAACTTCTGCCCCTCGAAGCCCCGGAGCCTGTAGCCTTGAGCCTTCCCCAGATGAGCGAGCGGGCCGCGATCACCGACGATGTGCGACGTGCGCTCGCCGCCGAAGAGGGCGGGCGGCGTTGGCTGCGGCGGCTCGCGGCGCTCGGCGTCGTGGCGCTCCTCGTCGGAGGCGGCCTCGTCTTTCGTGCGAAGAACCGCCCGGCCCCGCCGGCCAAGTTCGTCACCGCGCAGCCGAGCGCCGGCGACGTCGCGGAGAAGGTGCAGGCGACCGGCGCCGTGCAGCCCGTCTTGCAGGTGAACATCGGGTCGCAGGTGAACGGTCGCGTCGCGAAGGTGCACGTCGACTTCAACTCGGTCGTGAAGAAGGGCGATCTGCTCGCGGAGATCGATCCCATCCAGTACGGCGCGCAGGTGAGCCAGGTGTCGGCGCAGGTCGCCGCCCAGCGGGCGAACCTCGAGAGCTCGAAGGCGAACGCCGCGGCGGCGCAGGTCGCGTTCGAGCGCGTGCAGCGCCTCCATCAACAGAGCCTCGCGAGCAAGGGCGAGCTCGACACCGCGCTCGGGCAGCTCGAGGTCGCGAAGGCGCAGGTCGCCTCGGCGGACGCGCAGATCGGCGCGATTCAAGCGCAGCTCTCGCAGTCGCAGACCAACGTCGGCTGGACGAAGATCTACTCGCCCGTCGACGGCGTCGTCGTCACGCGCTCGATCGATCCCGGCGCCACCGTCGTCGCGAGCTTCCAGGCGCCGGTGCTCTTCGTCATCGCGCAAGACCTGCGGAAGATGCGCGTGATGGCCGACGTCGACGAAGCCGACGTCGGCAAGCTGAAGGAGGGGATGGACGCGGAGGCCGTCGTCGACGCGTTCCCCGGCGAGTCGTTCCGCGGCAGCGTGCAGCAGGTGCGCTACAGCCCCAACAACGTGCAGGGCGTCGTGACGTACTCCGCGGTCGTCGAGGTCGACAACCCGGAGGAGAAGCTGCGCCCGGGCATGACGGCGACGATCACGATCAAGACGCGCGAGGTGAAGGGCGCGCTGCGCGTCCCGAACGCCGCGCTCCGCTACAAGCCGACGCCGCCGATGGGGCCGAACGGCAAGCCGGTCCCGCAGCCGCCCGAGCCGCCGCTCGCGAAGGGCACGGGGCGCGTCTTCGTGGTGACGAGCGAGAAGCTCGGCGACGAGAAGTCGGAGCCGCGCACCGTCCAGATCGGGATCACCGACGGCCTCCACACCGAGATCACCGGCGGCCTCCCCGCGGGCGCGAAGATCGTCACCGACGAGGTCGACGATCAGGAGAAGAAGAAGAAGGGGAAGATGTTCTGAGGGCGACGATGGATCCGGCGGCCCTCATCACGTTGCATCGCGTCGAGAAGGACTACGAGTCCGGCGCGGGCACGGTGCGCGCGCTGCGCGAGGTCGACCTCGAGATCAAACAGGGCGACTTCGTCGCGATCGTCGGGACGAGCGGCTCGGGCAAGAGCACGCTCATGAACATCCTCGGCTGCCTCGATCGACCCACGCGCGGCGTCTACGAGCTCGCGGGCTTCGACGTCGGCGCGCGATCGAGCGACGCGCGCGCGGTCCTCCGCAACCGGCTGATCGGCTTCATCTTCCAGGGGTTCAACCTCCTGCCGCGCACCACCGCGCTCGAGAACGTCGAGCTGCCGCTCGTGTATCGCGGCGTCGGCGCGCGCGAGCGGCGCAAGCTCGCGATGGAGGCGCTCGAGGCCGTGGCGCTCGGCGATCGCGTGCATCATACACCCAATCAGCTCTCCGGCGGGCAGCAGCAGCGCGTCGCGATCGCGCGCGCGCTCGTCACGCGGCCGCCGATGCTCCTCGCCGACGAGCCGACGGGCAACCTCGACACGCGCACGAGCCTCGAGGTCCTCGCGCTGCTCCAGCGCCTCAACCGCGATCGCGGGATCACGATCGTGCTCGTCACGCACGAGCACGACATCGCGGCGTGCGCGTCGCGCGTCGTGACGTTCCGCGACGGGCGCATCGTCACCGACGTCACGCAGGCCGCGCCGCTCGACGCGGCGGCCGAGCTCGAGAAGCTTCCCCCGCCCGAGCCCGCGGGCGCGGGCGACGACGACGCGTCGGCCGATCCCGCCGCGGCCGCGCGCCGCCGCCTCGGCGGGCCCGTGCCCGCCGTCCTCTACATGGCGATGGCGGCCGCCGGCGCCCTCGGCGTCGGGATCGGCGCCGCGTACGCGCACTTCGTGCTCGGCGCGCCCTCGTCGATCGTCCCCGTGATCTTCGGCTTCGTCCTCGAGGCGACGGTGGCCGCCTGGTTCGGCGGCAAGAAGCTCGGTCGCCCCCTCACGAGCGATCAGCGCGTGCGCGTCGCGATCACGTACACGATCGTCGTCGCCGTGCTGCTCGCGCCGCTCTTCGCGCTGGGCGCGCTCCCCGGCAGCAAGGCGATGCTCGACAGGCTCGACGCGCTCTCGTCGGGCGGCGTCGTCGCGGCGCTCGGCGTCGTGCTCTTCGGCCTCGTCGCGGTGGCGCTCGCGCGCTACCTCGTGCTCTCGCTGGTCACGCCGCTCGTCTCTCCGTCGCGCGCCGCGCATGGGCACGGGGGCGGCGGGGGCGCGTCGTGACCGGCTTCGCTCTCGTGGTCGGCGCGATCCGGCTCGCGCTGTCGGCGATCGTGCGCAACAAGCTGCGCGCCTCGCTCACGGTGCTCGGGATCTTGATCGGCGTCACCGCGGTCGTGCTCGTCACCGCGCTCGCCGGCGGCGCGTCGGCCAGCGTCGGCAGTCAGATCGACAACTTCGGATCGAACCTCCTCTTCATCAACCCCGAGAGCGTCCAGCAGTCGGGCGCGCGCGGCAAGGTGACCGGCCGGCTCACCGAGGGCGACGCGCGCGCGATCGCGCGCGACGCGGTGAGCGTCGACCGCGTCGCGCCGTGGCTCTCGACGATGGGCCAGGTCGTCTACGCCGACAAGAACGCGGCCACGATGATCGCGGGCACGACCACCTCGTACTTTCCGATGCGCCGCTTCCGCGTGGGCAAGGGCGACGTCTGGACCGAGTCCGACGAGATCCTGAAGACGAAGGTCTGCATCGTCGGCACCACGGTCGCGGAGAAGCTCTTCGGCACCGACGATCCCGTCGGCCGCACCGTGCGCATCGGGCGCTCTCCTTACCGGATCATCGGCGTGCTCGAGCCCAAGGGCAACTCGCCCTTCGGCGACGATCAAGACGATCGCATCCTGATGCCCATCGGCAGCTTCCGCGCGCGCGTGATGGCCACGTCGCCGGGGCGCGTCGACATGCTCATGGCGAGCGCGACCTCCGAGCAGACGACCGGGCGCGCGCAGGAGCAGATCACCGCGATCCTGCGCCAGCGCCACCGCATCCCGCAGGGGCGCGACCCCGACTTCAGCGTCAACACGCAGGCCGAGTTCCGCGAGGCCCAGCAGGCGATCGCGGCGGTGCTCTCGGCGCTCCTCCTCTCGGTCGCGGCGGTGAGCCTCGTCGTCGGCGGCATCGGGGTCATGAACATCATGCTCGTCAGCGTCGCCGAGCGAACGCGCGAGATCGGCATCCGGCTCTCGATCGGCGCGCGCGAGCGCGACATCCTCGTGCAGTTCTTGATCGAGGCGATCGTGCTCAGCCTCGCCGGCGGCGTCCTCGGGATCGTCGTCGGATCGGCGGCGACCGTCGGCCTCGGGCGCGCGCTCGGCTGGAACGCGGCGCCGAGCGCGGAGTCGATCGCCGTGGCCGTCGCGACGAGCGGGTTCATCGGCGTCGTGTTCGGGTTCTTGCCCGCGCGTCGCGCGGCGTCGCTCGATCCGATCGAAGCGCTGAGGCAGGAGTAGCCATGTTCGGCGCGCTCGTCACCGGCGCTCGCCTCGCGATGCGATCCATCGTGCGGAGCACGCTGCGCGCGTCGCTCACGATCCTCGGCATCTTGATCGGCGTCGCCGCGGTGGTCACGGTGACGGCGCTCGGCGCGGGCGCGCGCGATCAGGTCTCGGATCAGATCCAGAACATGGGGTCGAACGTGATCATGGTCGCGCCCCAGAGCGCGGCGGCCTCGGGCGCGCGCGGCGCGCTGGGATCGGGCGCGCGCCTCACCGAAGAAGACGGCAAGGCGATCGCGCGCGAAGCGGTGAGCGTCTCCGCGGTGGCGCCCGCGCTCCGCTCGCGCGCGCAGATCGTCGCCGGCGACCGCAACTGGTCGGCGCAAGTCATCGGCTCGACGCGCGCGTTCTTCCCCGTGCGAAGCTGGGCGGTCGCGCGCGGCGCGACGTGGGACGAGCACGACGAGGCGACCAAGGCCAAGGTCTGCGTCCTCGGCTCCACCGTCGCGACGAAGCTCTTCGGCGAGGAGGATCCGGTCGGCCGATCGATCCGCATGGGGCGCTACTCGTTCCGCGTCGTCGGCGTGCTCGAGTCGAAGGGCGAGGCCCCGTTCGGCGGCGACCAAGACAACATGGTCCTCATGCCGATCGGATCGATGCGCGGCCGCATCATGCGCACGGCGCCGGGCTTCGCCGGCGTCTTGCTCGTCTCGGCGACGAGCGCGGAGACGACCCAGCGCGCCGTCCGGCAGATCGACGGGATCCTTCGCCAGCGCCACCGCATCGAAGGCGACCGCCAGCCCGACTTCTGGATCCGCACGCAGCAGGAGTTCCAGGAGATGCAGACGGCGATCTACGGGCTCTTGACCGTGCTGCTCGTGTGCATCGCGGCGGTGAGCCTCGTCGTCGGCGGCATCGGCGTGATGAACATCATGCTCGTGAGCGTGACCGAGCGAACGCGCGAGATCGGCATACGCATGGCCATCGGCGCGCGCGCGAACGACATCATGACGCAGTTCCTCGTCGAGGCGCTGGTGCTGGCGCTGATCGGCGGCGTCGCCGGCGCGCTCACCGGCATCGGCGCGATCGCTCTTCTCGGAGGGACGCTCGGGTGGCCGATGAAGCTCGATCCGGTCGCGCTCGGCGTGGCGGTCGCGACGAGCGCCGCCACCGGCATCGCGTTCGGCTTCTTCCCCGCGCGGCGCGCGGCCTCCCTCGATCCCATCGTGGCGCTGCGCCACGAGTGACGCGCGATCGCGACGCGCAACCATTCGCGCCAGAGCTGCGATGGCCGTATCATCGCCGTGGGCTTGAGCGCCGCGATGGCGAACGACGACGAGAAGGACGAGCTGTATCGGGTCGACACGGTGCCGCCTCCCGCGGGGGAAGGCGACGCGTATAGCGCGCCGACGAAGGTCGGGCCGATGCCGCAGTCCGTCCTCGACGCGATGAAGAAGGCCGCGATGACGGGCGCGCCGCTGAAGCCCGTGAGCCTGCCGAGCCAGGCGCCGAAGGCCGCGATCCCCGAGAAGAGCGATCAGGTCTCCGAAGAGCTCGAGAGCGCGCTGACCCCCGACGACGCCGACGACGGCGAGGACGAGAGCGCGACCGCCGGAGCGCCTGCGAGCGCCGCTCCCGCCGCGGAGCCGCTCCCCGCGCCGGTCTCCGAGCGTCCTCGTCCGCGCCCGATTCAACCGGGCGTGTTCGTCCTCGCGGCCGTGCTCGTCGTCTTCATGGTGGGGGTCTACGTGCTCTTTCTCCGGTGAGCCCTCCATGAAGCTCCTCGCCATCAGCGATCTCCACGTCCGCCACCCCGACAACCGCGCCTTCGTCGAGCGCATCGAAGCACGACCGGACGACTGGCTCGTCATCGCGGGCGACGTCGGCGAAGACGTGAACGATCTCGAGCTCGTTCTCGATTCGTTGGGCCCGAAGTTCGCGAAGCTCGTCTGGGTGCCAGGCAACCACGAGCTCTGGACGCTGCGGCGCGAAGGTGAGGGCGCGCCGCGCGGCGAGGCGAGGTACGCGCGGCTCGTCGAGGCGTGCCGCGCGCGCGGCGTGCTCACCCCCGAGGATCCCTATCCGGTGTGGCCCGGCGACGGACCGCCGACGGTGATCGCGCCGATGTTCCTCCTCTACGACTATTCGTTCCGTCCCGACGACGTCCCGCGCGAGCGAGCGATCGCGTGGGCCAGCGAGGCCGACACGGTCTGCGTCGACGAGGAGCTCCTCCATCCGCATCCTCACGCGAGCCGCGAGGCGTGGTGCCATGCGCGCGTGGAGGCGACGCGCGCGCGCCTCGACGCGCTCGGCCCCGACGTGGGCACCGTGCTCATCAATCACTTCCCGCTCCGGCGCGCGCACGCGTTTCTTCCGCGCGTCCCGCGCTTCTGCATCTGGTGCGGGACGACGAAGACCGAAGACTGGCACCTGCGCTATCGCGCGCGCGCCGTCGTCTACGGGCATCTCCACATTCCGCGCACCCACGTCGAGGACGGCGTCGCGTTCGAGGAGGTGTCGCTCGGCTACCCGGTCCAGTGGCGCGGGCGGACGAAGACGCTCCGGCAGATCTGGCCGCGGCCGGCGTGAAGCCCGAGCGTCAGTCGCTCCACACCTGCGCGGCGTACGCGCCCTTGCCCGCGCCGATGCCGACGAGGAGCGTGACCTCGTCGGCCGTGGTGAAGCACACGACGCCGTCTTCGGGTAGCGCGACGCCGGGCGACTCGGCGACGACGTCGCCGGCCGAGTCGCGCATGACGATCACGGCGTCGCGGACGTTCTCGTCGGTGGCGAAGACGACGCGGTAGCACTTGTTCGGCTCGACGCGGAGCTTGTGCTCCTGGTGCGCGTCCTTGTCGGCCTGCTGCGCGCGGATCATCGCGCCGAGCGGCTTCATCTTCGACGCCGAGGCGCACGCCTCGCCGACGCGCCTCACGAGCTCGGCCGGATCCTTGGCCGCGGGCTTCGCGCTGGCGCACGCGTAGAGCGCGCCGTCGGCCTTCTTCCGCGCCTTGCGCGATCCAGCGACGCCGGGAGGAGGCATGCTCGCCATCGGCGGAAGACCGCTCGGCGGGGGAGAGAGCACGAGGGCCGGCGTCCCTCCTTCGGGCACGCCCGAAGCGGGAAGGGGAGGGAGCGGAGGCTTGCCGCCGCCGCACGCCGCGACGATCAGCGCGGGCGCGGGGATCAGCGCGAGCATCGAGCGGCGGATCATCGACACGACCTTATCCTCCGAGGCGGCACCGCGTCTCTTCCATTATCCTCGCGAGCGTGCCGCGCGTGCTGCCCGTATCCCGTGAGACGCCCGAGCCCGAGGTCATCCTCGCGGCGGCGGAGGTGCTCGCGCGCGGCGGCCTCGTCGCGTTTCCCACCGAGACGGTCTACGGCCTCGGCGCACGAGGGCTGCGCGCGGACGAGGTCGAGAAGATCTTCGTCGCCAAGCAGCGGCCGAGCGGTCATCCGCTCATCTTGCACGTCGACGGAGAGGCCATGGCCTCGGCGCTCGCGTCGCGCTGGAGCGATCGCGCCTCGCGCCTCGCGCGCGCGTTCTGGCCGGGCCCGCTCACGCTCGTCGTGCCGCGCGCGCCGAGCGTCCCCGACGTCGTGACCGGCGGCCTCGCCACGGTCGGGCTCCGGATGCCGCGCCATCCGGTGGCGCTCGCGTTGATCGCGCGCGTGGGTGAGCCGCTCGCGGCGCCGAGCGCCAACGCGCACATGCACGTCTCGCCCACGATGGCCGCGCACGTCGTGCAGTCGCTCGGCGATCGTGTCGATCTCGTCCTCGACGCGGGGCCTTGCGATCACGGCATCGAGTCGACCGTGATCGATCTCGCGCGTGACGACGAGGCGCCTCGCGTGCTCCGCGCCGGCGCGGCGAGCCTCGACGCGATCCGCGCGGTCGTCCCCGAAGCCGTCTACGAGCCGCTCACGGTCGCGACCGACGTCGCGCGCGCTTCTCCCGGCCTCGCTTCGAAGCACTACGCCCCGCGCGCGCGCGTCGTCCTCGTCGATGCTCCTCACCTCGTCGACGAGCACCCCGGCCTCCGCGTCGGCGCGATCGTCTGGAGCGAAGAGGCCCGCGCCCTCCTCGCCCATCGATCGCGCACCGTCTTCACGCTCCCGCCCGATCCCGAAGCCTTCGCCCGTGCCCTCTTCGCCACCTTCTACGAAGCCGACGCCGCCGGGCTCGATCTGCTGCTCATCGAGCGCGTCCCCGCGACGCCCCCGTGGTGGGCCGTCACCGATCGCCTCGCCCGCGCCTCCTCTTGATCCGCGGATCCGCACGCCGGATTCGGCTTTGCTCACATGCACTTACCTGTGCGGCCGCGGCACGATCAGCTCGATCATGGTTCCCCGCGAGATCCAATCGAGCCTGGTGCGCCCGCGCAGATCGGAACGTTCCGATCATGATTTTTTCGGCAGTTTCTCGATGGCACTCGCCGTGCACCAGCCGAGCCCATGGGATGGAGGGCAGCGAGCTGGGCGCTCGCCGCTGCGCTGGTCGTGTACCCAGCGCTCGCGCGCGCTCAGGACGGAGAGTCGACCGCCGCGGGGATGATCTCCCTGCGCGACGCGGTGAAGATGGCGGTCAAGGCCTCGCCCGACGAGCAGGCCGCCGCCGCGCGCGTCGCCCGCGCCGACGCCGAAGAAGACATCGCCGTCGCCGGATGGCTCCCGCGCGCCGAGGTCGGCGTCCGCGGCGGCGCTTCGGCCGAGCGCGGCACCTTCCTCTTCCGTCAGGATCACTTCGTCATCAACAGCGCGCACGGCGAGGCCCGCGCGGGCCTCCGCTGGACTGTGTTCGACTTCGGCCGCACGTCGAACGCGGCGTCCGCCGCCGAGGCCACGCACGCCTCCGCCAAGCACGGCCTCGAGGCGACGCGCATCGGCGTCGCGCGGCAGGCCGCGAGCGCGTACGTCACGGTGCTCGCCGACGAGCAGCTCGTCGGCTCGAAGAAGATCGCCGTCAAGCATCGCACGCGCTTCGCGGCGATCGCCAAGGGCCTCGTCGCCCAGGGCGTTCGCCCCGCGCTCGACGAGCAGCGCGCCAAGGTGAACCTCGAGGCGGCGCGCCACGATCTCGCGATCGCCGAGGCGCGCCTCGCGATCGATCGCGCGCGCCTCGCGGTGATGCTCGGCCTCGAGCCCTCGCGCTTGCCGCCGCTCGCGCAGGTCACGCTCCCCGGCGCGGAGGACGACGCGGCGCGCGCGACCGCGGTCGGCGAGAAGTCGCGGCCCGAGGTCGCCCAGGCGAACACCGAGGTCGAGGCGAGCGATCGCCGCGTCGACGCGGCCCGCGCCGGCTGGCTGCCGCGCGTCGACGTCGACGTCAACGGGTCCTATCGCCTGACGCGCTTCGACTTCGCCGACGGGATGATCCCGCGCGCCGAGGCCACCGGCGTCGTCGCGATCACCGTCCCGCTCTTCGACGCGACGATCCCCGCGCGCGTCGACGCGGCGCGCGCCGATCTCGCCGCGGCGCAGGCCCGTGAAGAGCGCGTGCGCCGGCAGGTTCGCCTCGAAGCCTACGAGGCCGCCGTCTCGCTCAAGGCGGCGAGGACGCTCAAGGTGCGCGCGCGCGAGCTCTCGAGCTCGGCGCAGCAGGCGCTCGCGCTGATCGATGCGCGCTACGCCTCGGGCCTCGCCACCTCGATCGAGCTCGTCGACGCGGAGCAGGCCGATCTCGACGCGCGCGAGGCCCTCATCGGCGCCGAGCTCCGCGTGCAGCTCGCGACCGTCGATCTCTTCGCCGCCACGGGGCGAACGAGCGAGCTCGGCGTCTCGCCCGCCGCTCGCGAAGGAGGCGTGTGATGTCCGCGGGAATGGCCAAGCTCTTTCGCCCGGAGGCGCTCGCCGAGCGCGCGCGATGGGCCGACGACGGCGACGTGCTCCGCCTCGACAAGCGGCCCGTGCGATGGACGTACCGCATCGTCGTCGCCGCCGCGGTCGCGCTCCTCCTCTTCGTCTGCGTCTTCGACGTCCACGAGTACGCGACCGGCGCCGCCGTCGTGCGCGTCGAGGGACGGCGCGCCGTCACCGCGACGTATCCCGGCACCGTCGAGACGCTCGCCGTCCAGCCCGGTCAGTTCGTCGAGGCCGGCGCCCCGCTCGTGCGCTTCTACGACGCCGAAGAGCGCGCGCAGCTCACGCGCGTGTCGAACGAGTTCGATCTCCAGCTCGTGCGCCTCCTGCGCGACCCGAGCGATCTCTCCGCCAAGCAGACGCTCACCACGCTCAAGACGCAGCGCGATCTCGCCGCGTCGATCGTCGCCGAGCGCACGCTGCGCGCGCCGGTCGCGGGCACGATCAGCGACGTGCGCATCCGCCCCGGCCAACGCCTCGCGCCGGGCGAGCCCGTCCTCGCGATCGCGCCGAAGGACGCCGAGGTCTCGCTCGTCGCCGTCATTCCCGGCGAGTCGCGCCCCATGATCGAGAAGGGCGCGCCGGTGCGCTTCGCGCTCGACGGCTATCGCTACGAGTACAAGGACATCACGGTCGAAGAGGTCGGCCGCGAGGTCGTCGGCGCCGCCGAGATCCGCCGCTTCCTCGGCCCCGAGGTCGCCGACACGCTCCACCTCCCCGCGGGCTCGTTCGTGCTCGTGCGGGGCAAGCTCCCGTCGCAGACCTTCGAATCCGAGGGCCAGGCTTACGGCTACTTCGACGGCCTCACCGGCACCGCCGAGATCCGCATCCGCAAGGAGCCGATCGTGCTCCTCCTCCTCCCCGCCTTGAAAGGCATCTTCCGATGATCTCCGTCAAGCAGGCCGACCTCGTCCAACGCTTCCCCGCGCTCGACAAGCTCGGCGAGCTCATCCCGAAGGATCGCATCCCCTACCTCCCGCAGACGACCGCGACCGACTGCGGCGCCGCGTGCCTCGCGATGATCCTCGCGTTCCACGGCCGCGAGGTCCGCTCCGACGAGGTCCGCGATCTCATCGGCGCCGGGCGCGACGGCGCGAGCGCGCTCTCGATCGTCGACGCCGCCTCGGCCTACGGCCTGCGCGCGCGCGGCGTGCGCATCGAGCCGAAGGATCTCGCCGATCTCGGCGATCCCGCCATCTTGCACTGGAAGATGCGGCACTTCGTCGTGCTCGACAAGGTGACCGCCGAGGGGATCACCGTCGTCGATCCCGCCGTCGGCCCCCGCCTCGCGTCGTGGGCCGAGGTCGATCGCTCCTTCACCGGCATCGCGGTCGTCTTCGAGAAGACCGACAAGTTCACCCGCGGCACCGACGGCACGAAGGGCGCGCTCCTCGCGCACCTCAGCCGCATGGCGACGAAGACGCCGGTGTTCTCGAAGGTCATCTGGTCGTCGGTGCTCCTCCAGATCTTCTCGATGGTCCTCCCGCTCGTGAACGGTCGGATCATCGACCGCGTGCTCCCGCGCAACGACGCGCACCTGCTCGCGGTGCTCGCCGCGGGCGTGCTCGTGACCGCGGGCTTCTCCTTCATCGCCGCGCTGACCCGCCAGTGGCTCCTCGTCGATCTCCGCACGCGGCTCGACGTGAAGATGACGCTCGGCTTCCTCGATCACCTCCTGCGCCTGCCGTACGCGTTCTTCCAGCGCCGTCAGGCCGGCGATCTCATGATGCGCGTCAACAGCAACGCGACCATCCGCGAGATCCTGACCACGAGCGTCCTCTCCGGGCTCATCGACACCGTCCTCGTCGCGACGTACCTGTGCCTCCTGCTCCTCATGAGCCCGAAGCTCGCGATGGTGGCGTGCGTGCTCGTCGGCCTCCAGTCGCTCGTCTTCCTCATGATGAAGAACCGCCAGCGCGATCTCGCCGCGGGCTCGCTCGCCAAGCAGGCCGAGGCGGAGAGCTGGCTCGTCGAGCTGCTCGCCGGGATCGAGACGCTCAAGGCCACGGGCTACGAGCACCGCGCGTCGCAGCGCTGGGCCTCGCTCTACGTCGACGTGATGAACCTCACGCTCAAGCGCTCGTCGCTCAGCGCGCTCGCCGACGCCATCATGGGCACGCTCCGGATCGCGACGCCGTTCCTCTTGCTGCTCGTCGGAACGATGGACGTGATGAGCGGTCAGATGTCGCTCGGCGCGATGCTCTCGGCGAACGCGTTCGCGGTCTGCTTCATCGGGCCGGTGACGAACCTCGTCGGCACGTTGAGCCAGCTCCAGGTCGTGCGCACGTACCTGGCGCGCATCGAAGACGTGCTCGCCGCCAAGCCGGAGCAAGACGCGGCCTCTCCCACGGGCGTCCGCATGCCTCCCGAGCTCACCGGGCGCATCAAGGTCGATCGCCTGTCGTTCCGCTACGCGGCGAAGTCGCCGCTCGTCGTGAAGGAAGCGTCGCTCGAGGTCCAGCCGGGCGAGATGATCGGCGTCGTCGGCAAGTCGGGCTGCGGAAAGTCGACGCTCGCGGGGCTGCTCGTCGGCCTCTTCCCCGCGACGTCGGGCGCGGTCTTCTACGACGGCCATCGCCTCGCGGATCTGGATCTCGGCGCGGTGCGCCGCCAGCTCGGCGTGGTCGTGCAGAAGCCTTACGTGTTCGGCTCGACGGTGCGCGCGAACATCGCGATGTTCGATCCCGACGTGAGCCAGGAAGACGTCGAGCGCGCGGCGAAGATCGCGTGCATCCACGACGACATCATGAAGATGCCGCTCGGCTACGACACGCCGCTCATCGCCGGCGGCGCGTCGATGTCCGGCGGGCAGCGCCAGCGCATCGCGCTCGCGCGCGCCGTGCTGCGCCGCCCGAAGATCATGATCCTCGACGAGGCGACGAGCGCGCTCGACAGCGTGACCGAGCGCAACGTGATGAAGAACATCCGCGAGGCCGGCGCGACGCTGATCGTCGTGGCGCATCGCCTGAGCACGGTGCGCAACGCCGACTACATCCTCGTGATGAACGACGGTGAGATGGTCGAGGGCGGGAGCCACGACGCGCTCGTCGCGATGAAGGGGCTCTACGCCGAGCTCGCCTCGGTGCAAGGCGGCAAGCCGAACCTGAACCGCGTGCCTCCGCAGGGCGCGCCGCAGCGAAAGCCGATGCAGAAGGGGGCGCCGAAGCCGGCGCGCCCGGCGCCGCCGGCGCCGACGCAGGACGACGAGGCGACGACGGCGTTCGATCGATCGGGCGAGCGCGCCCGCGCGGATGTCGCGGCGCTGCCGAGCAGGCCGGTGACGCAGAACGTGGTTCCCCTTCGCGCGATGGGAGGTCGACGATGAACGCTACGGTGTCGCAAGTGCAAGCGCCGCGTCCGCGCGCGAAGGTCGTCTTCCTCCTCGCGGGCGTCGCGCTCGCCGTGACGGTCGCGACCGTCGCGTGGGCGATCGCGGCGAAGCGCGCGCGCGCGCCCGAGGCCGAGGCGGCGTCCGCGCCGGTCGCGATGGCGGTGACGCCCGCGGCCGACGACGACATCACGTGGCCGGGCGTGCTCCTCGCGCCCGCGTCCGTCGATCTCGCGCCCACCATCGACGGGCGCATCGCCGAGGTCCGCTTCAAGACGGGCGACCGCGTGGAGAAGGACGCGATCGTCGCCGTGCTCGACGATCGCCAGCACCGCGACGAGCTCGCGGTCGCCGAGGCCGGTCGTCGCGCCGCGTCGGCCGACGCGGTTCGCGCGCGCATCGAGCTCTCGCAGGCGCGCGATCGTCAGGTGCGTCGCGACGCGACCGTCAAGGTCGACGGCGAGACGCTCCAGGTCGTCTCCGCCGAAGAGGCCGCGCAAGCGCGCTTCGCCACGCAAGCGGCGGTGTCGCGCGCGGCCGCCGCGGGCGCGGGCGCGGCCGAGCGCTCGGCGCGCGCGCGCCAGCTCAAGACCGCGCTCGCCGAGACGCAGCTCCGCGCGCCCTTCGCGGGGATCGTCGCCGCGCGTTACGGCGACGTGGGCGCGTTCGTCCGCCCCGGGCAGCCGGTGCTCCGCATCATCGCCACGTCGGATCTCCGCGTGCGCTTCGCGGTCTCCGAAGAGCAAGCGCGCAAGGTCGCGGTCGGTCACGCGATCACGGTCTCGGTCGACGAGCGCCTGCTCTCCGCCGTCGTCGAGACGGTGGCTCCCGAGGTCGAGCCCGCGTCGCGCACGGTCTTCGTCGAGGGCTCGCTCCGGGGCGCCGCCTCTGACGGCGCCGTCGCCAGCCTCGCCGGCCGCGTCGTGCGCGTCCGGCTGGGCGCGCGGCCCTAGCATCGTCGATCTTCCGCCCGGAAGATCTTGTAGAGTCCATGGACCTTGAACGTCCACGGCACCCCCACGCTCGCACGCCTCACGATCCTCTTCGCCTTCGCGGCGGCCGCGGCCGCGTGCCGTGCCGAGGGCGGGATGAACGCGCGCTTCTCCACGTCGGGCAACGCGACCGAGTCGCGCGAGACCGAGCCGGCGGCCGAGGCTCCCGCGCCGGCGCCGCCGCAGCAACTCTCGACGCCGGCGGCTCCGCCGGCCGATGCGTGTCCGCTGACCTGCTTCGAGGCGCGCGGTCCGGTGCGCGCGTCGGTCACCGCCGAAGAGCAGACGCAGCTCCGCTCCGCGCTCGAGCCCGTGCTCGGGCGGATGCGCGGGTGCGTGTCGGCCGAAGACTGGCGCCGCCGCGGCTCTCCGGTGATTCACCTCCGCATCGCGCCGGGCGGTGAGCTCGCCGAGCTCGGCGTCGATCCGCACCACGGGCTCGCGTCGAGCTGCTTCGAAGACGCGGCCAAGGGCGCGTCGCCGGGCCTGAGCCTCCCCGGCCGCAAGGCGGTGCGCTGCGCCGAGCGCTGCGTGCGGAGCGACGAGGGGCGTCCCCGGCGCGGCCGCGGCCGGCGCGGCGGCAACGGCTGAGCCGCCCGCGATCCTTTACATCTCAATGATTCGGGCCTAAGTCTCCCGGCCGGAGGACGGCTCATGGGTCACAAGGTCATCCACCCGTCGCACTTTCCGAAGCCGCGCGGGTACACGAACGGCATCCTCGCCGAGGGCCGCACGCTCCACATCGCCGGGCAGATCGCGTGGGACAAAGACGCGCGCATCGTCAGCCCCGACTTCGCGGTCCAGTTCCTCCAGGCGCTCGACAACGTCATCGCGGTCGTGCGCGAAGCGGGCGGCGCCACGGAGCACATCGTGAAGCTGCTCGTCTTCGTCACCGATCTCGACGCCTACCGCGCGGCGACGCTCGCGATCGGCGAGGGCTGGCGCGGGCGCATGGGCAAGTACTACCCGGCCATGAGCCTCGTGAAGGTCTCCGGCCTCCTCGAGCCCGGCGCGCTCGTCGAGATCGAGGGCGTCGCGGTGCTCCCGTCCTGATCGGATGGCGTCGCTCGCTCCCGTCTCGCCCGGAGAGTCTGCCGTCGGGGATCACGAAGCGCGTTCGGTCAGCCTCTGGTTCCGGCTGCTCTCGTGTCACGCCTTGATGCTGGCCGAGCTCCGACGCGAGCTCGAGGATCGCATCACGCTCGCGCGCTTCGATCTCCTCGCGAGCCTCCACCGCGAAGACGGCCAGACGCTCGCGGCGCTGAGCCGCGCGCTCCTCGTCACCGCGGGCAACCTCACCGGCCTCGTCGATCGCGCCGAGCGCGACGGCGTCGTCGAGCGCCGTCCGGATCCGAACGATCGCCGCCTCGCGCGCGTCTGGCTCACGTCGCGCGGCCGCGCGCTCATCCGCGATCTGCTCCCGGCGCACGGGCGCCTCGTCCACGAGCTCTTGCGCGGGCTCCCCGCGCGCGAGCGGCGCGATCTGCGCAACCTCTTGGGTGGGCTGCGCCAGCACCTGCGCGAAAAGCCGGAGAGGCCTGAGAAGTCGGAGAAGTCGGAGAAGTCGGAAAAGCGAACGAAGAGGAAGACGGCATGACCATCCAGGCGAAGACGTTCCGCTACGAGCTCGCGCCTTCGGGCGTCGCCACGATCACGCTCACGCGTCCCGACACGCTCAACTCGCTCACCTTCGAAGTCTACGAAGAGCTCTCGGGCACCTTCGCCGCGCTCGATCGCGAAGACGCGGTGCGCGCCGTGCTCGTCACCGGAGAGGGCCGCGCGTTCTGCTCGGGCGGCGACGTCAACGCGATCATCGGCGAGCTGTTCGCCCGCGACATGAAGGGGCTCCTCGCGTTCACGCGCGTCACCGGCGCGCTCATCCGCAACATCCGCGCGCTCCGCCGTCCGGTGGTCGCGGCGGTCAACGGCACCGCCGTCGGCGCCGGCGCGGTGATGGCGCTCGCGTGCGACTTCCGCGTCGCGAGCGCGACGGCGAAGTTCGGCTTCATCTTCCCCCGCGTCGGGCTCTCTGGCGCCGACATGGGCGCGGCGTATCTCTTGCCTCGCGTCGTCGGGCTCGCGCGCGCGAACGAGCTGCTCTTCCTCGGCGACGTCATCGGCGCGGAGGAGGCCCTGCGCATCGGCCTCGTGAGCCGCGTCGTCGCGGCCGACGCGTGCGTCGCCGAGGCGCGCGCGCTCGCCGAGCGGCTCGCTTCGGGCCCGGCGTTCGCCCACGCGATGACCAAGCAGATGCTCGAGAGCGAGCACCTGATGAGCCTCGATCAGGCGATCGAAGCCGAAGCGCAGGCGCAGGCGATCTGCATGCAGCACCCCGATTTTCGCGCGGCTCACGACGCCTGGGTCGCGAAGAAGCCGGTGACGTTCGAAGGCTCGAGCGTTCCTTTCATTGCGTCGCCCGCAAAAGCCGCTACGAGCTGATCGATGTCCGCGAAGATCCGCGCTTCATGGTCGGCGCTGCCGATGTTCTTCGACGAGCCGCACCGCGCGCTCGGTGAGGAGTGCGATCGCGTCTTCTCCGACGCCGACGTCGAGCTCCACGATCCCGCGCGCGTCATCCCGCGGCTCGGCGAGCTCGGCACGCTCCGGCTCCTCGTCCCCGCGAAGCAAGGCGGCGCCGCGTGGGGCAAGGGCGGCGAGCGCGTCGACGTCCGCGCGCTCGCGATCGCGCGCGAAGCGATCGCCTACGTCTCGCCGCTCGCCGACTCGATCTTCGCCGTGCAGGGCCTCGGCTCGCACCCCATCTTGCTCGCGGGCGAAGGCGAGCGACGCGCGTCGATCCTCGCCGAGGTCGTCGCCGGAGCGCGCGTGTGCGCGTTCGCGCTCACGGAGCCCGAGGCCGGCAGCGACGTCGCGTCGATGCGCACCGTCGCGCGCCGCGAAGGCGGCGCGTTCGTCCTCGACGGCGAGAAGGTCTTCATCTCCAACGTCGGCATCGCGCATCACTACGTCGTCTTCGCCAACGCCGATCCAGAGAAGGGCAAGAAGGGGATCAGCGCGTTCCTCGTCGACGCCAAGGCCGAGGGCCTCTTCACCGAGCCGATCGCGATGAGCGTCGATCACCCGCTCGGTCGCGTGCAGCTCCGCGGCTGCAAGGTCCCGGAGAGCGCGCTCCTCGGCGAGATCGGCCACGGGCTCCGCCTCGCGCTGGGCACGCTCGACGTCTTCCGCACCTCGGTCGGCGCCGCCGCCGTCGGCATGGCGCGCCGCGCGCTCGACGAGGCGATCGCGCGCACCACCTCGCGCAAGCAGTTCGGAAAGTCGCTCGCCGAGTTCCAGCTCACCCAGGCCGCGCTCGCCGACATGGCGACCGAGCTCGACGCCGCGCGCCTCCTCGTGCTCCGCGCGGCGTGGGAGAAGGATCGCGGCGACGTCGATCGGCGCACGAGCTCCGTCAGCGTCGCGATGGCCAAGATGTACGCGACCGAGGCGGCGCAGCGGATCATCGATCGCGCGGTGCAGCTCTTCGGCGGCCTCGGCGTCACCGATCGCTGCGTCGTCGACCGTCTGTATCGCGAGATCCGCCCGCTCCGGATCTACGAGGGCACGACCGAGATCCAGAAGCTGATCATCGGCGACGCCCTCGTGACGCCCGACGCATGAGCCCGCTGTTCGCGCCCTTTCGCATCCGCGGCATGACGTTGCCGAACCGGCTCGTGCTGCCGGCGATGGTCACGCGTCTCTCGGGCGAAGACGGGATCGTCAACGACGACATTCGTGCACGTTACACGCGTTTCTCCAAGGGCGGCGTCGGCCTCGTCGTCGTCGAGGCGATGGCGGTGCACTCCGCCAAGAGCGGGCCGCTCCTCAGGATCTCGTCCGACGACTTCGCGCCGGGCTTGTCGGATCTCCGAAAGCGCGTCCACGACGCGGGGCCGTCGAAGGTCGTCCCGCAGATCATCCACTTCCTCAAGATCGCGCGCTCGGGCTGGCGGCAGACGGTCGACATGCTCTCGCGCGAGGAGATCGACGGCATCGTCGACGCCTACGGCGCCGCGGCGGTGCGCGCGCGCGCGTGCGGCTTCGACGGCGTCGAGCTCCACATGGCGCACGCGTACACGCTCTCGTCGTTTCTCTCGCGGCTCAACCCGCGCAAGGACGAGTACGGCGGCTCGCTGGCGAACCGCTTGCGCCTCCCGCTCCGCGTGATGAAGCGCGTGCGCGCCGAGGTCGGCGACGACTTCGCCGTCGGCGTGCGCTTCCTCGGCGAGGAGTGCATTCGCAACGGCTACACGATCGTCGACGCGGGGCCGATCGCGATCGAGCTCGCGCGCGCCGGCGCCGATTACATCTCGCTCTCCGCCGGCGGCAAGTTCGAGGACGCGCGCTCCATCCCCGGCGAGCCGCTCTATCCCTACACCGGATATTCGGGCGACCGCTGCATGCCCGGCGCGGCGTATCCCGACGGCGCGAACCTCCACATTCCCGAGGCGGTGCGCGGCGCGCTCCGGCGAGCGGGCTTCGAAACGCCGGTGATCGCGGTCGGCAAGATCCCGACGCGCGAGCTCGCGGAGAGCGTGATCGCGCGCGGCCAGGGCGATCTCGTGGGCATGGCGCGCGCGCTCCTCGCCGATCCGGATCTGCCGAAGAAGTGGGCGCGCGGGCACGACGACCGCGTCGTGCGCTGCCTCTACGGCAACGTGTGCAAGCAGCTCGACGAGAACTTCAGGCGCGTCGACTGCACGCTGTGGCCGAAGAAGCTCGGGCAAGCGCCCGAGAGCGACGACGAGGTGCCGCCTGCGTGGCCCGAGAGCGGCTCGTGCCTGACGGCGGAGCACAAGGAAGGGCGCGTGCTCTTGCGCTGGAAGGCCGCGACCGACAACGAAGCGATGTACGGCTACCAGGTCTTCCGCGCGGAGGGCGGCCTCTTGGTGCACCACGCGAGCGTGCGCGCGCGCTCCGAGCGCTACGAAGACGCGCGCGTCACGCCCGGCGCGACCTACCGCTACGCCGTTCGCCCTTACGATCTCGCGGGCAACCGCGGCCCGATGAGCCCGACGATCGAGGTCTCGGTCCCGCCCCACGCCTCATGAGCGCGGAGCACGGTTGGCGTCGAAGTCTGCCGCGATCCGTTCGAGGACTCTCGCGCGCACCTCGGGGACGACCGACATGCCCTCGAGGCGCGCGGTCAGCGTGGCGCGCTCCACGAGAGCGTGCTCGACCGCGGCGCTCGTGAAGCGTCGATCCTTGTCGCGATCGGCGACATACTTCGACAGCAGGAGATCATGTATCTCGAGGCAGAGCCCGCGCGCGCCACGCGTGTTCGCGTTCTCGATCACCACGAGGCGCTGTTCCCACCCGAGAGGGAGCACGGCCGTCTCCGGCCCCACGCCTTGCGCGTAGTAACCGAACGTCTCGTGGAACGGGGAGAGCTCTCCGATCGAGCCGTCGACGAGATCGCTCCGCTCCGGGTGGTTCTTCGGATAGACGTCGGCCTCGTTCGAGACCGTGAGCGCCGCGGGCGCGTCAGGAAACTGCCCCAGCACGGACTGGCTGCCGATGACGATGATCTCGTCGTCCTCGGCGATCGTCGCCGCGGCGCGGATGATGTGCTCGAGCTGCGCGCGCGTCACTTCGGAGCCTCGTTGCGCCGCAAGATGCGCCAGCGCTCGCGCGGGTCGAGCGCGCCCGCGAAGGGGGAGGCCTGCCGGAGCTCCCGACTCCGTTCGGTGTCGCTCTCGAGGAAGGCGATCAGCGCATCGGGAGGACTGTCGAGCACCTCGAGCCACGCGTCGCAGTAGTGGGGGTGGGTCGTCCCCGCTGCGCGCCACGCGAGGACTCGCTCGCGAGCGCTTCGCACGATGCCGGCATCGGCGCGGATCTTCTCCGCGACGGCGCGGTGGAGCGCGCGGCTCCGCTCCTCGGTTCGGTCGACGCGGCTCACAGCGTGAAGAATAGCGCGGCGGCGGCGCGCCGGCACATCGTGCCGGCTTCAGTCACAGGGTCGACGGATGGACGACCGGCTCGCGGACGACGCCCGACACGCGTCGGCGGTCGTACCACGACTGCATGATGCGCGCGGCGATGTCGCGTCCGCCGAAGCCGAACGCGATGGCGCTCGCGACGGCCATGGCGCCGAGCGTGAGGACGAACGCGGCGTTGACGATCTCGGGCGCGATCTGCAGCTCGCGCAGCGCCATGAAGGCGCCCACCGCGAGGATGGCGCCGCGCACGAGCGACGGCAGCATCCGGATCTGCTCGATCTCACCGCCGTTCTCCGCCTGGCGACGGAACAGGCGATCGCGGACGAAGTTGCCCACGTAGAGCGCCGCGCCGAAGACCACGACCGCCGCGATGATGTGCGGCACGTAGGCGATGAAGGCGGCGATGCCGAGCGCGACGAACCCGAGGTTCCAGGCGCGCGAGGCTTGCATGATCGCCACGAGCATGACGATCGCGAACACCGCCGAGCCGAGGACGCGCGAGCCCTTGTGGGGCTCGGTCGCGCTGGCGACGCCCAGCCTCTCCGTCAGCCGATCGAAGCCGAGCCGATGGGCGAGCGCGCGGGTCACGCGCCGCAAGATCAGCGCGACGATGTAGCCGAGGATGAGGATGACGATGCCGGCGATCAGGTTCGGGAGAAACGCCACGAGCCCGTCGAACGCCGTGGTCAGCCAGTGGATGGTCCAGTTCATCGAGGTCGCCTCCGCTTCGAGCGAACGCAACCCGTATGCCGCGGGCGCACGAGGTCGCGAGGCGCCGCTCGCGCCGAACGGACAGCGCGAGCGGCGCGACGGCGATCAGTCGCAGGCCGGCCTGGGCGCCGGGCACGTCGTGGGGTTCTCGCGCGGTCGCGTCTGCTCGCAGCCGGCGACGCTCTCGAAGACGTTCGTCGGGCGGAAGTCGACGAAGCCGCCGTCGTAGCCCTCGGTGATCGCGTGGCCCGCGATGTCGAAGAAGGTCGTGTTCTTCACGAACGCGGCCGGGGGCGGCGCGGTGAAGATGATCGCGCCTTCGTGCTCGGTGATGTTGCTGCACGTGAGGAGGATGCAGCCGCAGTCACCGCCTGCGTACTCGATGCGAACGTGCTCGATCGCGTTCGTCGGCTGGAGAGCGCCGCCGAACCACACGCCGCGCCAGTCGCCCGCGGCCGGCGCCGCCTTCGCCGACGTGAGGACGATCGGCTTGGCCGCGGTGCCGATCGCGCGGAGCGCCGCGGTCGAGGGCTCCTCGGTGGTGAAGTGCTGGACGTTGAGCCCGCCGCCCGCGCGGAACTGCATGACGACGCCCGGCTCGATCGTCGCCGTCACGAGCTTGCCGTCGGGTCGGCCGCCGACGTTCAAGCGCGCGCCGTTCGATCGACCGACGAGGTAGGGCACGCCGCGTTCGTGGATCGTCGCGTCTTCGAGGATGCCCGAGCCCGCCGTCTGACCGCCCTCGGGATCGAGGAGGATCCGATCGTCGGCGTTGCCCGTGAAGCGGCCGTTCGGAAGCGAGTCGAGCGCGTGCTCCGAGATCTCGATCGGATACGGTGACGCGGACGCGCCGCCGGCGCCCGAGCCCGCGATGGTGAGATCCTTCGAGCCTTTGATGAACGAGGCGCCGCGGTGGATCCACGCGCCGGTGCCGAACGAGCCCTCGATCGTGACGTTGTCGACGAAGACGATCGGATCGGATCCGTCGACGCCGTCGCCGAGCGCGTGGAGCGTGGCGCCGTCCTCGAAGTCGCCTCCGCCGCCGCCCTCGAAGGTCACGTGCGCGAGGCGCGCCGTGCCCGGGGCGTGCACGTAGAGGCTCGCCCAGCGCGCGCCTTCTTGACCGTGGATCTTGATCGGGCGCTTCGCCGTGCCCTCGGCGACGAGCGCGCCGGTGTTCGGCGTGCCCGGGAACGCGATCTGGATGTGCGCCTTCTTCGCGAGCTGGACGTCGGCGCACGGCTCGATGGTGAGCTTCGCGCCGTTGCGCACGCGCACGTCGTACGCGACGACGTGCGGGCTGCCCGCGGCGGTCCACACCTCGTCGCCTTCGACGTCACCTTGGTGGATCGTCGGGCCGGACGTCGGCGCGACGCACGCGGGCTCGTCGGGGCCGCCCGGCTCGCCCGGCTGTTCACCGTTTCCCGGAGTCGGACCGGGGCCGCCCGGGCCGGAGCTCGTTCCCTCACCCGAGGAAGACTCGCACGCTGCAAGGAGGGTCAAGGCTGCGGCGAGCCCGCACACGCGACGAAAGGTTTTCATGGCGCTCACTCTGAAGCGCCCTTCACGGCCGTGTTCCTAAGAGTGTCCTACGAAGATCCTAAAAGACTCCTAAGCGAGCTTTGCCGAGCGATGTCACCCGATTGGGTGTCGCGTTGAGGATCCATTTAGCATCGCGGCGCGCGACGGCGACGCATCGTACGGGCTGCTCTCGAACAACCCGGAGAACCTTCGATGCGATCCTCTTCGTCCCTCGGTCTCTTCCTCGTCGCAGCTTCCCTCGTCGCGTGCAACGCGCCGGCCGAGGGCCCTGACGGGCCCAACGGACGCGCGGGCGGAGGAAGAAGCGCGCCGCCGGCGACGCGCTTCTTCCTGCCGACCGGCGAGCCGACGAACACCTCGAACCCGACGCTCGCGATCGACGCCGACGACGCGATCCACAGCGTGTACCCCGAGTACGTGCGCGGCGGCGCGTTCTACGCGTTCTGCCCCGCGTCGTGCGCCGGCCCCGACGACGTGAAGCTCGTTCACTTTCCCACTGTCGGTACCGTCCACGACGCGATGATCGCGCTCGACGCGCAGGGCAAGCCGAGCGTTCTGCTGTCGACCGGCCAGCGCGTGTACTACGCGTCGTGCGACGGCGACTGCACCGATCAGGGCGCGTGGACGAGCTCCGTGATCCTCGAGCACGGAGGCGACCGCGAGGTCACGGGCAAGGCCTTCGCCCTCGATCGCCAAGGACGCCCGCGGTTCTTGATGCACACGACCAAGGCCTATCTCGGCGTCGGCCAGAAGAAGCCCGAGACGTTCTGGGCCGCGTGCGACGCCGGGTGCAACGCGGCGAGCGCGTGGCGCGTCGACAAGATCTCGGATCAGATGTGGCGCTCGTCTCACCTGATCTTCGATGCGCAGAACCGCGCGCACGTCGCCACGGTCGCGAACGTCGGCCGCACCGAGAGCTCCTCGGGCAAGGAGATGGGCGCGTACGTCACGTGCGCCGGCGACTGCGCCCGCGAAGACGCCTGGGAGGGGACGGCGCTCTCGCTCGCGTTCGAATCCGAGCTCGACGCCGTGCGCATCCCGCCGGCGATCTCGCTCGCGCTCACCAAGGCGGGGCAGCCCCGCGTCGTGATGCTCGGGATGTTCGAAGACACGATGAAGCGCAACATCACGTACCTCGCGTGCGACGCGCGCTGCACCGGCGACGGCTGGGTCGGCAGCGTCCTCAGCGGCAACGAGAAGATCGGCGCGGGCGTCGATCTCGTCCTCGACGCGAACGACAAGCCGCGCTTCGTTCACACGCTCGACTACGACATCGCGCTCGCGTCGTGCGATCAAGATCGCTGCGAAGTGGAAGACGCGAAGTGGGATCTCGCCACGGTCGAGTACGCGGGCTCGATGAAGAAGGACGAGATCTTCCTCTATGCGAACTGCACGGTCGCCGCGTGGTTTCTCCACAGTCCGTCGGTCGCCCTCACGAAGGACGGCCGTGCGCGCGTGGGCTATCAGGCGCGCGACATCAGCGGCGGGTTCGGCAACGCCGATCCGGTGCGCACGCCCGACTGCCGCGCGGGCACCGACATGACGTGGAGCCGCCTCGCGATGCTCTGACCGTCGCGTCGACCGAGGCGCGCTACTTGAACCGCATGCATCGCCCGCCGGCGAACGCGCCCTTGGCCTCGGCGCGCTCGAGGCGGGCGATGCCGCGTTGATCCCACGAGGGATCGCTGTTGAGCTGCGAGCGCGAGCTCTGGTAGCCGATGCCGCGGAACTTGAGACCGAACTTCCCGCTGAACGCGCCGCCCTGCGTCGTGAGCACGGCTTCGCTCAGGTTGCCCGCGAGATCCATCCACGGCTCGTCGCCCGCGTGGATGCGGACCTGATCGACGGCCTCGCCGGTCGCGTGCACGGTGCGCCTTCCGGGCGCGGCGACCTCCCACGCTTTGTCGTGGGTGACGCTGTCGAGGAAGTAGGGAAACTCGTAGTTGATCGCGTTGAGTGGGCTGCCCGGCTCGGGCAACGTGGCGCCCGCGTCGTAGATCGCGTTGATCGCCGCGAGATCGGCGCAGCGGCCGCCGGTCTTCGATGCCGCGCTCGTCGGCGGATCCTCGTCGCCGATCTGCGCGCCGCAGCCGGGGAGGTTGCCGAGCTCGGGCGGGCTGTCGGTCACGAAGTCGAGCACCTCGCTCGTCGCGAGCTGGCCGCCGTCCCAGTGGCAGAACGCCTGGAGCAGCGCGTTCGTGATGCAGTTCATCGACTTGACCTCGAGGTGCTCCCGCGCGGGGATCGTGTTGCCCGCGGGGCCGATGCCGTCGGCGCGGGGAGGGAAGTCGGGCCCCATCTTCGCGAGCACCGCCGCGGGGTAGAAGAAGGTGGGGAAGCCGAACGCGCCCGGCGCGTGCGTCGAGCAGTTGTTGCCGTGGAGATAGACGAACAGGTTGCCGTTGAACTGGAAGTCGGTGCCGGTCTTCCTGAACTCGTCGGTCGCGGGCACCGGCGGAGCGCCGGGCCACGTGCCTCGCGGATCGCCGAGGAGCTGGCGGTCGACCACGATCGTCTTGCCGTCGGCGTCGGCGGGCAGAAACTTGTTCCACGAAGCGTCCCAGATCGCCGGCGGGTTCTTGGCGACCCAGTCTTCGATGTTGGGCGTGCCGCCGTACTGCGCGGAGATCGCCGTGAGGAATGCGCGCACGCGCCCCGTCGTGATCTCGTACTTGTCGAGGTAGACGGTCTTGTCCGGGTGCCGCGCGTCGACGAACCCGGCGACGGGCAACGTCTTGCAGCAGCTCTCGTGGTTCGCCCCGGGCATGCCGACCTCGTCGGGCCCGCACGTGTCTCCGCCGAGGTGGGGCTTGCAGCTCGGCGTGGCGATGCACTTGCCCGTGTACTGACAGGCGCCGTTGCAGTCGCGATCGGCGACACACTTCTTGCCTTCGGCGCACTTGGGCGCGCTCGGGCCGCCGCAGTCGACGTCGGTCTCGGCGCCGTTCTGGATCCCGTCGTCGCTGCGCGGCGGCGGACCCGATGGCGGGGCGTCGGTGGCGGTCGGCCCGACCCCTGGTCCGCCGGCGCCTCCGGGGCAGTCGCCGACGCAGCCGGCGCCGGCGCCCTCTTCCTCTTGTTTCTTGTCACACGCCGAGGTGACGGCGGCGACGGACACCCAAACGACGATCGCGGAAGCTCGCACGGCGATTTCCTCCGCCCTCCTGCTAGCGAATCGCACGCCAGCGCGTTTGCTCGGGTGTTTCGCGGGTTTCTCTCGCCGGCGCGCAGGGCAAAAGGCCTCGCTGACGCGATCCTCTCTACTGATTGAGCACGAAGCTTCGCATGAAGCTTCGGAAGTGCAGCCCGAACTCCTGCATCCACTGCGCGGCGTCGACCACGGCGGGCATGCGATCCTCGGGGTCGCGCACCGCGTCGGCCGCGACCCCGCGGAGCTCGGCGGCGGCGTACCACTGGCGCCATCGCTGGATGTCTCCGCGCGACATTCGCCCGGAGAGCCCCTGGAGCGTGAGGAGCAGATCGAGCATCGTCTTGTGGCAGTAGACCTCGTTGCCGGTCGGCATCCACGTGCGCGCTCGCGCGAGCTCTCGCGCGAGCTGTGCGTCGTCGCCACGCGCCGCGTGCAAGACGAGCATCGGCAGCGGCAGCCCGCGCGCGATCTCGAAGCCCATCTGGCTGTAGAAGCGCGGGTTGAAGTCGATGAGCAGGCGGCGATCGCCCTCGGCGATGAGCTCCGCTTCGAAGCAGCCGTAATAGCCGAGGCGGCGGCAGAGGGCCGCGAGCTTGTCGGCGAGATCGTGCTCCAGCGGCCGTCCTTCGAAACAGAGCCCGATGCCGACCTTGCGCGGGCGCTGGAGCACCTTCATCGACGCGCGTGAGACGAGCACGCCGCGCTCGGTGACGAAACCCGACACGCTGAAGATGCTCGTCTCGCCGCTCGGCGAGTACTCCTGCACGAGCGGCTCGCCGATGCCGGGGTAGCGGTCGGCGAACGCCTCGTGGAAGCGGACGAGCCGACGATAGCGCGCGAGCCCGGTCTCGAGCTCGCGCTCGTCGTGCGCGATGAAGCCCTTGATGCCGCCGACGAGGCACACCTGCGTGCGCGGCTTGAGGATCACCGGCCATCGGTGCCCGATCACCGTCCCCGGATCGCCGAGCATCTGCGTCTTCGGGACGTCGAGGCCCACGGAGGCGCAGGCCTCGTGGAGGCGCTTCTTGTCGAGCAGCGTCATCATGACGTCTTCGCTCGGCGTGTACATCGAGAACACTTCTTCGAGGCGCTCGCGATGCGCCGCGAAGAGCCACGCGAGGTGATCGTTCGGCGCGTAGAGCAGCGTGCCGGGGTTCTTCGCGCCGTAGTCGAGGAGCCAGTCGACGAGCACGCCGGGCTTCGCGTACGGCGGATGCACCAAGCGCTTCTTCACGTGGCGCGAGTACATGCCGCGCGCGATGACGGACTCGTCCGCCATCGTGACGTCGATGCCGTGCTTGCCGTAGCAGCGAGCGGCGGCGAGCGTGCCGTAGTAATCGGCGCCCAGGAGGAGAGCGTTCGTCATCGGGCTCAACCTAAGTCGCGAGCGCGCGCGGTGAAGGCTCCCTCCTCCGCCGCAGCGGTGCGGCCAGCTCGCCGAGCTCGCGGCTCCCGAGCGCGCGCGCAGCGGCGACGAAGAGCCCGACGAAGACGACGCCGGCGGCGAGCCCCGGCAGGCTCGTGGGCTCCGCGCCGCCTCCCGACGCGAGGCCGCGCGCGGCGCGCACGGCGCACCACGCGCCTGCGGCCGCGACGGCCGCGCTCGCGAAGGTGCGCGCCGACGCGGCGCCGATCTCTCGCGCGCGGAGCGTTCCGATCCGGCGGCGCACCGCATATGCGAGGAGCGCCATCTGCACGAGCGTCGATCCGCCGATGGCCATGCTCACGCCGACGTGGCCGAAGGGGCGCCTGAGGCCCCACGCCATCGCGACGAAGACGACGCTGTCGATCGCGCTCACGATCACGGGCGTGCGCGTGTCGCCGAGGGCGTAGAGCGTCGGCACGAGCTGGCGAACCGCCGCGACGGTGAAGATCGCGCCGCCCTGCCACACGAGCGCGCGCGCCGTCTCGCGGGTCGCGACCGCGTCGAAGCGTCCTCGTTCGAACAGCAGCGCGACGATCGGCTCACCGAGCACGACGAGCGCGACGCTCGCGGGGATCGCCACGAACATCGCGAGGCGCATGCCGTCTGCGTACGTCTTGCCGAGCTCCTCGAGGTCGCCTTTCGCGGCGAGCGTGGCGAGCGAGGGGAGCGTCGCGGTCGAGATCGCCATCACGAAGATCCCCTGCGGCAGATCGCAGACGCGCGTCGCCCAGGAAAAATAGCTCTGCGCGCCGTCACCGAGATCCGAGAGCAAGCGGCGCGAGATGACGAGGTCGACGTAGTAGATGCCGAGACCGAACGTCATCGGGCCGATCCGGCGCAGCATGTCGCGGACGCCGGGATCGCGCAGATCGAGCACGGGCCGCCCGAGGAAGCCGAGCGCGCGCAGCGACGGGAGCTGCGCCGCGACCTGGAGCGCGCCGCCCGCGAGCACGCCGACGCCTAGCGCGATGACGCCGTCGACGCCGCGCGCTTCGAGCGGCGTTCGTAGCGCGATCGCGGCGGCGACGATCGCGACGTTGAGCAGGCCGGGCGCGAACGCCGCCACCGCGAAGCGCCGCTTCGCGTTGAGCGCGGCCATGCCCATCGCCGCCGTGCCCATGAAGAAGACGTACGGGAACACGACGCGCGTGAGCTCTCGGGTGCGCTCGAACTTCCCCGGCGTCGCGTGATAGCCGCCGGCGAACGTCTCGGTGAGCGGACCGGCGAACGCGACGCCGAGCACGGTCACGATCGAGAGCGCGAGGAGCGAGACGGCTCGCGCGCGCGCGAAGAACGCCTTCGCGGCGGCGTCGCCGCGCGTCGCGAGCTTGCCCGTGAGGATGGGAACGACCGCGCTCGTCACCGCGCCTTCGGCGAGGAGCTGCCGCAGCGCGTTGGGGATCGCGAACGCGATCCAGAACGCGTCGGTCTGCGCGCGATCGAAGAGCGCGGCGATGGTGACGTCGCGTCCGAGCCCGAAGGCGCGCGAGAGGAGCGTGCCCGCGCCGACCACGCCGGCTCGCGACACGAGGAGCGCGCGTTCGCTCCCCTTCTCCTTCTCCGTGTCGTCGGGCGCGAGCGAGCGCGTCACGTGCTTCGTTGGAGCCCGCGGTACGCGCGATAGGCGTCGAGCGTCTCGCGGAGCGAGCCGGTCTCTTCGCGGACGCCGGCGAAGTATTGGATGCCGTACACGACGGTCATGCCCGTGACCGTCGCGCGATCGAGCCCGAGGGCGTCGGCGCCCGCGGCGCCTTGGAGCACGAGACGGGCGAGCACGGTCGCGGCGTCGGGCGCGACGACGGCGGCGGCGAAGAGCGGGCGCGCGAGGAGGTTGGCGCTCGAGAAGAAGCGCCACGGGCTCGCGGTCTTCGCCGACGGGTGCTTGCGCACGAGGCGCACCCAGTCGCGCCCCTCCTTGGCCGATCGCGCGAGCCAGGCGTCGAGCGAGGTGTGATCGGAGGCGTGGACGGCCGCCGCCCGCCTCGAGAAGACGAACTTCGCGCCGAGCTTCTCGAGGCGCACGCCGAGCTCGACGTCTTCGATGAAGAACGCGGGATCGAACCCGCCCGCCTGGAAGAAGAGCAGGCGTGGCAGCGAGAGGTTCGCGGTGTAGACGTCGTGCCCCGCGAACGTGCCGCCCTCGGCGAACCGGTCTGCGTTCTTCTGCAAGACGCGCGCGTGGAAGCGCTCGAACAGCGGCATCGTCGCGATCCGCGCGTCCGGCTCGAGCTCGCCCATCACGACGCGATCGTCGTGACCGTCGTGGGCCTCGAGGTGCGCGGCGACGAACTCTTCGGGCACGAGCATGTCGTCGTCGAGGAAGACGATGATGCGCCCGCGCGCGCACTCGACGCCGCGCGTTCGCGCGACGGCGACTCCGCTGTTCGTCTGGCGGAGCACCGTGACCTGGAGCGCTCGAGCGTACGCGTACACCGTCGGCGTCGGATCGTCGTTCGACCCGTCGTCGACGACGATCACCTCGTAGTCTTCGCGCGGCACGGTCTGCTTCGCGAGCGTGGCGAGGAGGCCCGCGAGCGGCACCCTCCGGTTGTAGGTCGCGATGACGATCGACGCTTTGATCATGGCGGCTACCGGAGCGAGGGGTAAGTGGGGGGGCACCAATGCGGCAGCGCGGTCGGTCCGCCGCGGACGTCGGTGCCGAAGACGGGCGACGTCGGAGGGTGCTCCGTCAGCTCGGTGCCGAGCTTCTGCACCGACTCGTGGGCATCGAGGACGACGAGCTTGTAGCCGTTGTAGTCCGCGGCCCTCGACGGATCGAGGAAGCGCACGCCGTGCTTCTTGCAGATCAGGGCGAGGCGGCTCGCGACCTCGACGCGTGCGGTCTTGAAGTGATCGACCAGCGACGCGTCGGTCATGAGCCGATGGATGAGCGCGGCGCCGAGCTCGCCGGCGCGGAGGTTCAGGCCCACGCTCATCTGGTTCTCGAAGCGGTCGTACATCGCGAAGCGGCGCACCCACGTGCTCACCGCGTCGCTCGTCGTCGAGACGAGGCCTCCCTCGCCCGCGGGCAGGATCTTCGTCGCGTAGAACGAGTACGCGATGTCGACGTCCGACTCCGCGACGAGCCCGTCGAGGTAGTGCCCGTGCGCGGCGTCGACGACGAGCGGCACGCCGGCGCTCCGGCAGATCTCGGCGATCCGCGCGAAGGAGCGCGCGAGGTAGCCGCCGATCACCGAGTACACGACGACGGCCTGGCGCCGCGTCTGCGGATCCATCAGCGCCTGCTCGAGCGCCGCGGGATCCATCGCCATGAAGTCTTCGTAGCTCGACTTCACGACGAGCGGCTTCATGTCGAGGAGCGACGGTACCGTGTAGAGTGCACGCATCGTGTTCGACTGGACGATCGCGACGCGTTTGTCTCGCGCGTACTTCTGGTACGCGAGCAGCGCGTAGATCGCGGCGCCGCCCGAGGCGAGGGGGATCGACGTGCGGCCGCGCACGTACTCCTTGGCGGCGTCGGCGTAGTAGCGGCTCTCCGCGACCTTGCCCGACTCCATCAAGCGGCGCACGGCCGCGGCGTACCAATCGACGAGCGCGGGCGGGAACGTGACGATCTGCATGGTCGGTCTCTCTCCTTCGAGCGGATTCAGGCGGCGTGGCGCTTCGCGGCCGCGGCGCGGACGAGAAGCTCGGGGGCGGTCTCGGCGACGTCCATCGCGAGCGTTCCGCGGGACTCGTTCGCGATGTCGATGCGCAGCCCGAGCTTCTGCGACAGCTCGTGCACGAGGAGAGGAAACTGCGAGAACTTGCCGGCGATCGCGTAGTACGTGTTCGCGTTCACGGGCTCGAGCGCGTGGTTGTAGCGGCGCTCTTGCTTGCCCACGAGCTCGGTCTTGGTGCCGTAGTAGCTGCCGACGACGGTCGACGTCGACACGCCGAGGCGGCCGCACACCTTCTCGACGAAGGGCCGGATGTCGGGGCGCTGGTCGGCGGGGTGGAAGTCGTAGGAGCCGACGGTCGAGACGTCGCCGCTCGAGACGCTGTACCGCACGTGGTTGATCGTCTCGGGGAGGTTCGGCGTGAAGCGGATGAAGTTCGGCAGATCGAGCGCGCGCTCGAGGACGACGACCGGGCTGCACACCGACTGGAAGCTCTTGGCGATCTCCTGCGCGCCGAGCTTCGAGAGGAGCTGGGGGATCGCCTTGCCGGCGGCCATCACGCACAGATCGGGGACGTGCAGCTCGCCGTCGATGCGGATGCCCGTGCGATCGCCGACGGGCACGACCTCGTAGCGCGCGCCTGCGATCACCTGGGTGTTCTCGCCGAGCAGCTTGAGGAGCGAGGAGAGGACGCGCCGCGTGTCGATGCGCGCGTCGGTCGACGGGATGACGCGATACTTCGACTCGCCCGACGGATCGCCCTCCCAGCTCCGCATGAGCGCCGCGAGGCCTTCGGGCAGCTCCGCGAGCTCGTTCGTCGGGTAGCCGAGGCGGCTCAGGCGCTTCAAGACGACGTCGTCGAGGAAGCTGCTCCACGTCTCCTTCTGCGCGGGCGTCAGATCGTAGGTCGACGTCGCGAAGAGGTAGTGCATCCGCTCCGACGAGAACCAGCCGGCGGCCGACTTCGGATACGTGATGCCGCGGTTGTCGGCCTCGACGTTGACGACGTCGCGCGGCAAGACGCGCTCGTACGTCCTCTGAAAGAGACGGAGCGACGTCGAGCAGCCGACCATCGCCGAAGGGCAGGGGAGGCCCGCGTAGAGCCACCCGGTGTGCAGCCAGTTCTGCGTGCATCGCGACGCGTCGCCGCCGATGTCCGTGGAGGTGTCGACGATCGTTATCTGCCAGCCATTGCGCGAAAGGATCTCCGCGAGCGAGAGTCCCGCGATCCCGGAACCCAACACGAACGCATGACTGCCCGATCGCTGCATGCCGAGCGTGAACGCAACCGGTGTACCGCCGAGCAATCACCGCTGCTTCGCGCTCGTCGCGCGCCGAGGCCGCGGGCATCGACGTGTGCTCGCTCAGAATGGTCACGCCTCACGACACGACCGGAGACGGCGATGAGGGTCGTCGCGACGCCGTCCTCGAGGGCGTGGCGCTCTTCGTCGCAAGGATCGCACGCCCCTCTCGTACGCTCTCGTCGCGGCGATCGAGGCGACGCGTCGGGAGGCTCTCGCGCGCTTCGACTCACCAAGGAACGCGCCGGCAAAGAACCGAAGCGCTGACCTCGCGCCTGCCGAGTCGTCGAGCAGTGCTGCTACCGGCGTCGGCGGAGCCGCGCCAGGGCGAGGCCCGCGACGACGATCGCTGCTGGGGCGTAGCGTGTCTCGGCCTCCGTGAAGCGACAGCCACATCCACTGACGGCGTCCGGTGCGGCGCCGCCGGCCGCGTCATCCGATCCGCCGTCGGCGTCGGCCCCGCCATTCGACGAGCCGCTCGCGCCGGACGAGCCGGTCGACCCCGATGAGCCCGACGAGCTGCCGTCACCTGCGTCCGGGTCCGTCGTCTCGGTCGGCACCGTGGGGGACTGGATCGTGAGCGCTGCGTAGGCGAAGACGAGGCAATCTTGGCTGAAGGTCGCTCGCCACCCGACGCTCGTGTGGGACGCGTCCACGTGCTCCGAGACGTCGTAGCTGCGATCGTCCCAGTAGTTGCCCGCGCTGCCGCGGAAGTGCTGTCCGCCCGGCGGCGGGAAGGAGAGCGGCTTCTCCCTGACCCTGAGCGCTCCATCCGGGAGGACGCTCTCGCCGTCACCGACGCCGACCATGAAGCGCACTGACGAGATGACGGCCGGAGGCTGTACGTCGGCGAACGTGCCGGAGACGCTGCTCGTGCTGCGGCTCGTCATGGCGCCGTCATAGAGGAGGACGTGTCCACCCGTCGTGGCGGCCGGATCGGTGTAGACGACGAAGAGCGTCGCGCCTTGCGTGTCGGCGTCCGCAGCTCCCGACGGGAAATCAGTCAGCGTGTGCGAGCCGTTTCCGGTGAACGTCGCGGTGACGTCGGCTCGGTAGGTGAAGTTGAGGAACGACGGGTATTCGGTCCAGCACGTGCCCTGGCTCGAGCCGATCGCGGTGCCGGTCACCGCCGTGCCGTCGAGGGTGATGGTGGGGTGGCCGGCGGTTCCATACGTCACCCAGTAGAGGTAGGCATTCTGGATCACCGCGCCGGCCGGTAGGTCGCTCACTGCGATCGTCGCGGCGGCGACTGGCGACGACGCGGCCCCGGCGAGCCGGCCGGAGAGGCCGACGCCGAAAGCCGCCGCGTTCACTCCCTTACCGCGCTTCACGAGTGTCTTCCCGAAGGTGCCGCTCCCATCCGCGTGAGCGTCGACGCTGATGAGCCCCAGGGTGAGCGTGCTCGCGACCAAGAGCGCAAGCGACGGCGATTTCATCGGAACCACCTCCCAGCAGTCGTCCGATCCGAAGGGTTATCGGGCCGCCCTGCGCGTGTCGACCGCGCGAGCGCTTACATGGGCCGCGTACGCCATAAAAGCATGAGCTGGAATCGATGTAGTTCCGCGGTGGCAGAGCGGTCTTCGAAGGCCGAAGGCGATGGGCCCTGGCGCGAAGCACGCGGCGGCCGGCGCGGTCGTTCGACACGCGCGCGACGTAGGGACGCGCTACCCTCTCGACCGCGCCATGAGGATCGCCGGCGTCCCGTACCACCCGCGATATGCGGCCGACGAGATCACCCTCGGGGTCGCCGTCGCGGTGGCTCTCCATGTCCTGGTCATCGGGCCGTTCGTCGTGAAGTCGGTCCTGCCGTCCGCGAGCAAAGAAGAAGACGAGAAGCCGCGCGTGCCGGTGCCCGTCGTCCAGGCCAACCTTCTGAAGCTCGGACGGCCGGTCGAAGCCAGCAAGCTCCCCGATCGCTTCGTTCCCAAGAAGAACCTCGCGCCGAAGAAGGAGAAGGTCGCGTCGCTCGACGACCCTGCGAAAGAGAAACCGGACGCGGGCCCGCCGCCGCCGCCCGACGCCGAGGACTCCCAGATCACGCAGCTCATCAAGAACAGCAACCTCGTCGCCGCCGACGCCGGCAAGCAGGCGCCCGCCGAGGGCCACGCCGACGGGACCGACGGCGGCACGGAGATGGATCGCAACAAGGTGCGTCAAGGCGACCGCTTTCCAGGGATGCTGAGCGCGTTCCTCCACGCGCGCTGGCAGCTGCCCTCGGTGATCTCCGTCGGCGAGGCTTCGAAGCTGTGCGTGCCCGTTTCGATCGCCACGACGCGCGACATGAAAGTCTGGAACGTGAGCGTCAATGGTTCGAGCGGCAACCAGGTCTTCGACGACTCGGCGCGGTCGATGCTCTTCCGCGTGCGCGATTCGGGCGCGCAGCTCCCCGAGCCGCCTCCCGAGGAGGCAGAGCGTTATCGCCAACGGTCGATCCCGCTCAGGCTCTGTGGGGGATGAGGATGGAGGAGCATTTCGGATGAAACGCATTCTTTCGCTGGCGTTCCTCCTCACGACGAGCGTCACCTTCGCGCAGCAGCCGGCGCCGGCACCGGCGGCGAGCACGCTGCCGACCGCGGGTAGCGGCGACGCGCAAGGCGCGATCGTCGTCACCGCGCAGGGCTCGCGCTCGCTCTTCAAGATCGCCGTCGCGCCGCCGCCCGGCGACAAGGCGATGTCCGACCTCGTCGTCGACGTCGCGAGCAAGGACTACCAGCTCTCGTCGATCTTCCAGGTGCTGGAGGCGAAGACCTTCACCGCGAACCTCGAGAAGGAGGGGCTCGCGATCGACCCGCCGTCGTGGCAGGCGATCGGCGCCGAAGGCGTCGTGAAGGGGAACATCGCGATGCGCGGATCGCAGGTCCACCTCGAGCTGCGCCTGTACGTCGTTTCGCGGGGCGGGACCGAGGTGCTGAAGAAGGAGTACGACGTCGCGCCGAACGCGATGCGCGGCGCCATTCACCAGTTCGACAACGAGGTGGTGAAGTACTTCACGGGGAAGGAAGGCAGCTTCGGCACACGCCTCGTCTTCAGCGCGACGACGGCGCACGGACAGCGGGGCATCTTCTCGGTGGAGAGCGACGGCTACGGCCTCACACGGCTGCAAGCGGCGGCCAACGTCGCGCTCGCGCCGGCGTTCGGGCCGGGCGGCATCTACTATTCGGCCGGAATGCAGGACGGCAGCTATCAGCTCTACAAGGTCGGCGCGACGTCGCCGGTGTTCAAGTCGACGGGCATGGTGTTCGGGGCGGCGTTCGGCGGAAACAGCATGGCGGCCGTCATCTCGGAGAACGGCCATAGCGACATCTGGAAGGGCCAAGCCGACGGAACCGGCCTCACGAAGCTCACGAAGGGCGGCCTCAACACGCACCCTGCGTACGGCCCCGCCGGCCAGCTCGCGTACGTGTCGAACGCCGGCGGCAATCCGCAGATCTACGTCGACGGCAAGCGCGTCTCGTATCGCGGCACCTACAACATGGCGCCCGTATGGTGCAACGATCCCGACGGCGTGAAGATCCTCTTCATGGGGCGCGACGGCACGACGTGGGACATCTTCTCCGTCGATGCGAGCGGCGGGAACATGAAGCGGCTCACCCAAGGTCAGGGGTCGAACACGTACCCGGCGTGCTCACCGGACGGCCGCATGGTCGCGTTCTTCTCGACGCGCGGCGGCTTGTTCGTTTCGAACACCCGGGGCGACAACCAGCAGAAGATCTCGAGCGTCACCGGCGAAGCGCTGCGCTGGGAAGGCAATTGAGGCGACGCGCTCGCGAAGATCAGGCATCGGTGACGAATGAGCGGTCGCGCTTCGAGGCGTCGCTCACGACGCGCACGCCGCTTCACGCTGTGCAAGGGGCAGCACGAGCGTGACGGCACGCGAGGGCGTGGCCTTCGGCGGATCGCGCGCGGCACGCGGCGTGCTCGCACGCGGGCGCTTTGGCGATTCGAGAAGCGATGCTCGCGCTCGCGTGCGCGCTCGGCGTCCCCGCGTGCGTGACGACGAAGGCGCCGGCGACGTCGCCGATCATCCTCCGCGCGAGCGACGACGAAGAGCGCGTCCAGGCGGCGTTCGCCGCGGCCAAGGACGGCCAGCGCATCGCGCTCGGGCCCGGGCGCTTTCGCCTGCGGAGCACGCTCGCGCTGACGGCGAGCGACGTCGTCGTGCGCGGCGCGGGGCGCGACGCGACGATCCTCGATTTTGCCGATCAGGTGGCGGGCAGCGAAGGCGTCTTCGTCGCGTCGAAGGCGCGCGTGACGCTCGAGGCGCTGTCGGTCGTCGACGCGCGCGGCGACGGGATCAAGGCGCTCGGGATCGACGGCCTCGTCATGCGCGATCTCGGCGTCGGCTGGAGCGGCGAGCCACAGGTGCACGGACCGTACGGGCTCTATCCCGTCGACGCGAAGCATGTCCTCATCGAAGACTGCGTCGTCACCGGCGCGTCCGACGCTGGGATCTACGTCGGTCAGTCGTCGAACGCCGTCGTTCGACGCAACGACGTGCACGGCAACGTCGCCGGGATCGAGATCGAGAACAGCTCCTTCGTCGACGTGCACGACAACCGCGCGCACGACAACTCCGCGGGGATCCTCGTCTTCGATCTCCCCGGCCTCCCGCGCAAGAACGGCCATGACGTGCGCGTTCATCACAACGCGGTCGTCCACAACGACGTCGAGAGCTTCGCGGCCGAGGGCAGCGTCGTCGGGCTCGTCCCGCGCGGCACGGGCATCCTCGTCATGGCGACCACCGGCGTCGATATCTTCGCGAACCGCATCGCCGACAACGCGACGTTCGGCGTCGCCGTCGTCAGCTACCTCGTCACGCGACGGCGGATCGACGATCCGGCCTACGATCCTCACCCGTCGCGGGTGAGCATCCACGACAACGTCTTCTCCGGAGGGGGCCATTCGCCGGATCCGAAGAGCGAGCTCGTCGAGCCGCTCCGTCGGATCGCGACCGATCTCCCCGGGAGGCGCGTGCCCGCGATCGTCTACGACGGCGAACGGAGCGATCCGCGCGCGCTCTGCGTGCGCGACAACGGCGCGGCGAAGGTCCTCACGCTCTCGCCCGCGATCTCGCTCGACGCGCGCGCCTACGACTGCGCGGGGGATCGCTAGCGGTGCGCGCGGTCGCGTGGGTCGTCCTCGCCGTCTCGGCGTGCGGCGTGGCGTCTCCGCGTGTCGCGACGCTCGCGGAGAAGAACCTCGTGTCGATCGACGCGGGGACGATCGTTCCGGCGTCCGGCGTCGTGCCTTATGACGTCCAGAACCCGCTCTTCACCGACTACGCGTCGAAGGCGCGCACGATCTACGTTCCGCCGGGCACCCGCGCGCGCTACGCCGAGGGGGGCGTCTTCGAGTTTCCCGTCGGATCGATCGCGACGAAGAGCTTCGGCTACGAAGGTCGCTGGATCGAGACGCGCCTCCTCGTGCGCGAGCCCGGCGGATGGAAGGGGTATGCGTACACCTGGGACGACGCGCAGCGTGAGGCCGTGCTCCGCCCCGGCGGCGCCGTGATCCCGATCGGCTCGCGATCGACCCACCTCGTGCCGAGCCAGAGCCAATGCAAGAAGTGTCACGCCGACGGCGACGAGGTCGTCCCGATCGGCCTCCGCGCCGATCAGCTCGGCGCCGATCAGCTCGCCGCGTGGACGAGGCGCGGGATCCTCGAGGGGGCTCCTTCGTCGTCACGAGCCGCTCACGACGATCGTTCGCGCGGATCGATCGCCGATCGCGCGCGCGCCTATCTCGATTCGAACTGCGCGCACTGTCACAACCCGACGGGGAGCGCGCGTACGACGGGCCTCTTCCTCGGTCGTGACGTCGACGCGCCGCCGGTGCTCGGCGTCTGCAAGTCTCCGGTCGCCGCGGGGCGCGCGAGCGGAGGCCTCCGCTACGACGTCGTGCCCGGCGCGCCCGAGCGATCGATCCTCATCCATCGGATGCGCGCGACCGAGCCTGCGATCATGATGCCCGAGATCGGCCGGAGCCTCGTCCACCGCGAAGGCGTCGAGCTCGTCGAGGCGTGGATCGCGGGCCTCTCCGGCGACTGCCGGCCGTGAGCACCCGTCGCGGCTCCGAGGCCGCAATCGGCCCCCGCGCGATCCACCGTGAGGCCCGTTCGCCGCGTCACCGGCGCGTCTCCGTTCGCGAGAAATTGCCGCTGAGCCCGTTCATTCTTCGCGCATGAGCGGTGGAGCCGTCGCGATCCACGGCTCGGTGCGCTTCGTGCAAACGCGTGCGTCCGATGGGTCTGTCACGCGCTCTCGCCGGCGCCGCGATCGGCTGCGTCGTCGTCGCGTGCTCGGGCGCGGGCGCGAACGACGCGACGCCGAACCCCGACGGCGCGATCGAAGGATCGGCGTGCACGGTCGGCTTCGACTGTCGATCGGGGCTCTGCGAAGGCGGCACGTGCGCGCCGTCGGAGGCCGCCGCCTCGGGCGATCCGAACGACGGCATCAAGAACGGCGACGAGACCGACGTCGACTGCGGCGGATCGCGCGCCGACGAGTGCAGCGACGGCAAGAGCTGCCTCGTCGCCGGCGACTGCACGAGCGGCGTCTGCAAGTCGGGCAGGTGCGCCGCGCCTCGGCCCGACGACGGCGTGAAGAACGGCGACGAGACCGACGTCGACTGCGGCGGCAAGAAGGCGCCGAAGTGCGCGGTGGGCAAGGCGTGCGGCGCGCACGGCGACTGCGCTTCGGACGGGTGCTCCTACGCGAAGAAATGTGTAGAATACAAGGGATGCACCGCGCGCGCCGGCGGCGACACCTGCGGCGAGGGCGAGACCGGCGCCGCGGGTAGCAAGCACGAGAGCTGCTGCGCGGCGGTGAGCGTCACCGATCGTCCCGCGGGGCAGGGCGGACCTTTCTCGATCGACAAGTTTCACGTCACCGCGGGCCGCATGCGCGCGATGATCGAGCGCTACGACGGCAACCTGAAGAAGTGGGCCGCCGAGAGCCCGACGGGATGGAACGACGCGTGGACCGCGAGCCTGCCCGGCACGATGGCCGAGGCGCTCTTCCTCCTCGGGCCTGGTCGCAAGCGCGGGTGCAGCGTGCAGTTCGAAGGCGGCCGCACGTACTGGCAGGGGCCGATCGACGGCAGCGCGGCGGAGAGGCAAGACTTCACGCGGGAGGTGCTCGACGAGAAGGGCCTCAACTGCGTGCCCTGGCACCTCGCGCAGGCCGTCTGCGCGTGGGACGGCGGCCGCCTCGCGAGCGCCGCGGAGATCCAGTGGGTGTTCGAGAACCGCGGGCGCGCGCAGGGGGCGACCACGTATCCGTGGCAATGGAACGACGGCGCGCCCTACGACCCGAACAACGCCGACATGCGCCTCGTCCATCAGTACAGCTACCAGACACCGAGCCCGCCGCCGGGCATGCGCATCGTCAACGGGCAGTATCCGCTCGACCACGCGTTCTTCGTCGCGCCGCCGGGCCGCCGCCCCGCGGGCGCGAGCATGCACGGGGTGCACGACGCCGCGGGCAATCTGCTCACGTGGGTTCGCGACGGTCAGAAGCAGTTCGTCTATACGATGTCGTGGGAGAAGCACACCAAGCAGCTCACGCCCTCGACGTGGAACGCGAGCGACGGGCCCGACGCCTATTACGCGATCGGCGCGCGCTGCGCGCGTTGAGGCGCGGTCACCTCTCCCATCATAGGGGCTTGGCGCGCTCGAGGACGGGGGCGGTGCAGCTGATCGCGGGCGGCGACGCAGGGCTCTCGGCGAAGCGATCGGCGAGGCCTCTCGCCGTCTTCTCGAGCAGCTCCTCTTTCGCGTCGGGCAGCGCTCTCCAGAGGAGCACGCCGCCGACCTGGCGATCGCCGAGGCGCCCCTGGACGATCGCGGCGGTCGGCGCAAAGCGGACGTCTCTTCCGCCGAGGGCCTTCACCGCTTCGGCGATCTCCTTCTCTCGCGCGAAGACGCGATCGGCGGACGAGCTGCCGTCGGCGCGCTGCTTTTCGAGCGTGACGAAGAGCTGCGGGCAGTGCCCTACCCAGGTTCGCACCGGCTTCGCGTTCTGGATCGCGACGCGCTGATCGGTGTCGGTGCCGATCGCGATCGGGTCGGGCAACGCGCCGATGTCGCCCGAGGGCTTGCGGAGATGGATGAGCACGTGCGCGGACGCGCCGCGCTCTCGCGCGAGGACCAAGACCTCGCCGTCGCGCACAGGGACGATCTGCCTCACTTCGTCGACGGCCGACGCGGGCTGCTCGTGCACCGCCACGAACTCCCAGCGCTTGTACTCGAAGTTGCCCTGCGACACGATCTCCTCGCCCGACTCGTACGCGGCCGGCGTGAGCGAGGCGTCGGCCCTCGGCAGCTCGAACGACAGCGCCTTTCCGTGTCTCGTCAGGCGCGTGATCTTGTCGTCGGCGAACGAGAACCAGAGCGATCCGTCGGGGCCGACGGCGGCCTCGAGCTTCGAAGGCGGCGGCTCCTCGCCGAGCCCGCCGCCCTTCACGAGCGTCCAGCGATCGCCGTCGAGCCGGAGCACGTAGTGCTTCGAAGTGCCCTCGATCGTGTGACACGCGACGTGCGGCGCGCTCCACGACGCGATCGCTTCGCACGACGTGCGCCTGCCGTCGTCGATCGGCAGATCGATCGCGACGAGCTTCGCGTCGTTCGCGCCCGCGCGCGCGATCGCCGACACGGGAGGCCCGCTCGGCTCGCGACGTCCGAGCGCGACGCGATCGCCGTTCGACGCGATCGTCCAGCTCGCTTCGACGATCCCTCCGGGCAGCGAGACGTCGACCGGCTTGCCCGGTCCGTCGTCGCGGAGCGTTCGCGCCGTCAGGCCCTGAGGCAGCGCGGGCGCGGGCGCCTTGGCCCACGCGCCCTTCGCCCACGCGAGGTTGATCGCTTCGCCGTGGTCGTTCGACGTGAGGAGGCGGAGCTCGTCGCTCGTCGATCCGAGGAAGGTGCGCCCCTGCGGATACCGCGAGACGTCGTAGCCGCCGAGGTTCTCGTCGTCGCGCACGAGCGCGTACATGCCCGGCTCGCCGACCAAGCGGAGCCCGCCGTCGGGCGTCACGTCGTAGACGAAGATGCCCGCGTCGACGATCACCTTGCCGTCGTGGAGCGGGACGACGCGCGCACGATGGGAGCGCAGCCGTGCGACGACGCGTCCGTCGAGCGGTCCGTCGTAGCCCGGGCGAAGCGCGCTCGCGTCCGCGGTCGAGGTGCCCGCGTCGCTTCGCGCGCCGGCGTCGGTCTTCTTGCATCCCCCGAGCAAGACGAGCGCTGCCGCGAGATGCTTCCAGTTCTTCCGCATCCTCCTCATGAACCTACGCCCCCGCTCGGCCTTGGATTCCCGGCGCCTCGTTGGTAAGACCTGCGCCGTGATGGCGCTGCCCGAAGATCTGAGCCTCGCTCGATATTTCTTGTTCGATCGCCTCGACGAAGGCCTCGGATCGAAGGTCGCGATCCGCTTCGGCGACAGGACTCATACGTACGACACCGTCGCGAAAAAGTCGCGCAAGCTCGCCGGGCTCCTCGCGGCGCACGGCGTTCGCCGCGGCGAGCGCGTGCTGATCGTGCTGCCCGACGCGCCGCCGTTCGTCTGGGCGTTCTTCGGCGCGCTCACGCGCGGCGCGGTCGTCGCGATGGGCAACCCGCACGCGCCGATCGAGAACCTCGAGTACCTCGTCGGCTACACGCGCGCGACGGCGATCTTCACCGTGCCCGAGGTCGCCGAGCGCCTGCGTCCGATCTTGACGCGCGCCGGGAGCGAAGTGCAGGCGATGTTCGTCGTGCCCGACGTCGCGACGGGCGAAGATCCGGAGCAGAGGATCGACGGCATGGCGTTCGGCGATCGCGTCGTCGAGCTCGCGCCCGCGCTCGACGTGGCCGAGGAGGCCGAGATCACGAAGGTGCACCGCGACGAGCCCGCGATCTGGCTCTTCACGAGCGGCTCGACGGGCGAGCCCAAGGCGAACGTCCACACCGGGCGCGACTTCGCCTTCAACACGGAGGTCTACGCGAAGCGCACGGTCGGCTACCGCAAAGACGACGTGACGGTGAGCGTGCCTCGCCTCTTCTTCGGCTACGCGACCGGCACGAACTTGATGTTCCCCTTCGCCGTCGGCGCGACCGCCGGGCTCTTCAGCGAGCGCCCGACGCCCGAGAGCCTCGCGCGCGCGATCGCGATGTACAGGCCGACGGTCGTCACCAACGTGCCCACGATGCTCGGCAAGCTCCTCGAGCACGACGCCGAGCTCGTCTCGGCGGGCAAGCCCGGCCTCGATCTGTCGAGCATCCGCTTCTCGCTCTCGGCGGGCGAGGCGCTCCCGGGCCCGCTCCTCTCGCGATGGCTCGAGCGCTTCCGCAGCGAGGTCTACGACGGCATCGGCTCGGCGGAGATGTTCCACATCTACGCTTCGAACCGACCGGGCGACGTCAAGGTCGGCTCGCTCGGCAAGGCCGTGGAGGGGTACGAGCTCCGCGTCCTCCCCGAAGAGGCCGAAGGTCCCGGCGCCGCGCCGTGCGCGCCGGGGGAGATCGGCGTCCTCTGGGTGAAGGGCGACAGCGTGAGCCAGGGCTACTGGCTCGATCGCGACAAGAGCTGGAAGACGTTCCACGGCCACTGGTGCAGAACGGGCGATCTGTTCCACGTCGACGCCGACGGCTACCTCTACTTCGCGGGCCGGGCCGACGATCTCCTCAAGGTCGGCGGCCAGTGGGTGGCGCCGCTCCAGGTCGAGGAGTGCCTCCTCGGCCACGCCGCGGTCGCCGCCTGCGCGGTGATCGGCGTGGAAGACGAGGGGCTCACGAAGACGAAGGCGTTCGTCGTGGTCCGCGCCGGCCACGCCGCGGGCGACGTTCTCGCGACCGAGCTCCAGGAGCACGTCCGCACGAAGCTTGCAAAATACAAGTATCCGCGCATCGTGACGTTCGTCGACGATCTTCCGAAGAACGATCGCGGCAAGGTCGACAAGAAGGCCCTCCGCGCGCGAGAGAAGGGCTGAGATGGCGCATCTCCTCGCGGAGCTGACGTACGAAGAGGTCGCCGAGATCGTGGCGCGGAAGCCCGCGGTCGCGATCGTCCCCGTCGGCAGCGTCGAGCCGCACGGCCCGCACCTCCCGCTCGACACCGACACGACGATCAGCGTCACGTGCGCCGTTCGCGCCGCCGATCGGCTCGAGGCCTCCGGCGTCCGCGCCGTGGTCGCGCCGCCCTTGCCCTACGGCGTGACGGACTACGCGGGCGGCTTCGCCGGCGCGATCGGCGTCTCGGCCGCCGCGCTCACCGCGATGCTCCGCGCGATCGCCGAGAGCCTCCTCGCGACCGGCTTCTCGCACGTCTGCTTCGTCAACAACCACCTCGAGCCCGCGCACGACGCCGCGGTGCGCGCGTCGATCGAGGGCCTGCCTGCCGGCGCCGCGTCCGTCGCGTGCCCGCTCACGCGCCGTTGGGGCAAGACGCTCTCCGACGAGTTCAAGCGCGGCGACTGCCACGCCGGCCGCTACGAGACCTCGCTCGTCCTCGCGTCGGGCTCGCGCGAGCGCGTGCGCGCGTCGTTCGGCGAGCTGCCGACGCTCGGCCTCTCGCTCTCCGACGCGATCCGCGCGGGCAAGAAGACCTTCGCCGAGATCGGCATGACGCGCGCGTACACCGGCGCGCCGCGCGAAGCCACGCGCGAAGAGGGCGACGATCTCTACGAGCGCCTCGTCACGATGGTCGTCACCGAGATCCGCGAGAGCCTCGACCTCGCGAGCCCTGACGCGCGGCGGTGAGCCGCAAAGATCAATGCTTGAATTGGATGAATGTGTCAAATTCATGTATTAATGATTGGTGCCGCCTTCGCCGAGGCAAGCCGTCGAGCTCTTCCATCTCGTCTTCCTGCGCGCGCTCGTCGCCCGCGGCGAAGACAAGAGCCTCATCGCGCTCAAGGGAGGCTGCAACCTGCGCTTCTACTTCGGCAGCGTGCGCTACTCGGAGGGCCTCGACCTCGATGTCGTCGTCATCGCGAAGGAGACGCTGAAGAACAAGGTCGACCGTCTCCTTCGCTCCCCCGCGGTCACTGCGCCCCTCGCGGCGCGCGGGATCGAGCTCGTCGAGCTGTCCGCGCCGAAGCAGACGGACACGACGCAGCGATGGAAGGCGGGGCTCCGCGTCGGGCTCGCCGCGCCCGTTCGCACGAAGATCGAGCTATCGCGCCGGCGCGGGCAGCGGACGATCGAGGGGGCCGCCTTCGAGGCCATGAGCGCCGAGGTGTCGAGACCGCACGGCCTCTCGCCCTTTCCCGCGACTCACTACACCGCCGAGAGCGCGATTCGCCAGAAGGTCCACGCGCTCGCCGGCCGCGTCGCACCGCAGGCGCGAGACGTCTTCGACCTCGACCTGCTGCTCGCCCGGCCGGAGGTCGAGCGGCTCGCGCTCGACGCCGAGCACAAGACGTTCTTGCCGGACGCGCTCTCGAACGCGATGAGCCTCTCGTTCGACGACTACGCCTCCCAGGTCGTCGCGTACCTCGATCCCGTGCAGGCGGCGGTCTTCGAAGGCCGCGCTGCATGGGAGACGATGCAAGAGAACGTCGTGTCCCGACTCGAGGCGCTCGGGTGAACGCCGCAGAGGCGTTCGCGCGTCTGAGGCGCGTGGGCGTGCCGGTCATCCGCACGGCGGACGCGGCCGCGGCGCTCCGGCAGACGACGTTCGCGGCCAGTCAGACCCTCTCGCGCCTGCATCGCGCAGGGCTCGTCTCGCGCATTCGACACGGGCTCTGGTGGCTCGACGGTCCCGTCGACGTGTATCGCCTGCCCGAGCACCTCACGGCGCCGTTTCCGAGCTACGTCTCGCTGCACTCGGCGCTCCACGTTCGCGGCGTCGTCGAGCAGATCCCCGAGATCGTCTACGTCGTGTCGCTCGCGCGCACACAGCGCATCACTACGCGCGCCGGGGCACTCTCGATCCATCACGTCGCGCCCGAGGTGTTCGGGGGATTCGAGGAGACGGCGGAGGGAGTGAAGCTGGCGACGGCGGAGAAGGCGCTCTTCGACGTCGCTTACCTCTCCGCGGGTCGCTCCCGCCGCTTCACGAACCTCCCCGAGATCGAGCTGCCGCGAGGCTTCCGGCGCGCCGAGCTCGCGCGCTGGCTCCAACGGATCACGTCGCCGCGGAGCCGTACGATCACCGAACGGAAGCTCGAGCAGCTCCTCGCGCGCGCCGTTCAACGAAAGTGAAATGACGTTCCCATCGTGATGTAGCTGCCCGAGAACGGCGGCACGGTCACGCGACCGAGCTCGCGCCCGATGCACGAGACCGTCTCGTCGGAGAGGCCCTTCGGCTCGTCGATGACGACCTTCGAGATCGCGCCGTCGGGGTTGAAGGTGATCTTCGCGTGACCCCACCCGCGTGACGAGCCCCCGCACGCCGAGAGATCGGCGGCGCCCAGGCGAGCGCGCGCGGCCGCGGCGTCGAACGACGGCAGCTCCGTCCGCGCGCGCGCGACGTCACGCGGCGATCGAGGCGGCACCGGCGCGGGTGACGCGCCGTTCACGTAGTAGACGTTCGAGACGTAGACCGGGCTCGGCGGAGGCGCGTCTCCCGTGACGACGATGCCGGCGGGGCGGAAGCGAGACCCGACGTCGAGGAACGCGAACGAGCCGTTTCGCGGGCTCTCGGCGTAGCCGATGTCGTAATAGCGGCCGCAGCCGGCGGCGAAGAGAGCGAGGAGGAGCAGAATCAAGCGCTGCATGAGCTGCATGAGCTGGGCGTAGCAACGCATGTGCCGCGCGGATCAGCGGCAAAAATCAGGTGCGTCGTGCCCTGGTGGCGATGGCGCGTCACGTTGCAGGACGCGACGCCCCGTGTGCCCGTCAGCGAACGCCGTAGAGATCGTTGAGGCGGTCGGCGATGACGCGCGTCTCGTCGACGCTGTAGACGCGGGCGATCGCCGGGCGCACGCCGCCCTCTTCCCAGCGCAGCTCGTCGTCGCAGATCGCGCGCAGCGCGCCCTCGCGATCGGCGGGGAAGCGCTTGCAGACGTCGAGCAGATCCGACGTGAGCGGATACGGATCGACGCTCGCGGGGCGGCCGGAAGCGTCGTCGGGCGCGAGCGCCGTGAACCGGAGCCTCTCGTGGAGGAAGGTCGAGACTCGCATCGCCTCGCTCGCGGTGAGGCCGTTGACGCGTGAGAGCGTCGTCGCGGTCGCGCTCGCGCAGAGGCCCGTGTCGACGAAGAGGGGCGCGAGCGTGCCTTTGGCCTTGCACTCCTCGACGATGCGGCGGTCGCCGTCGGGGCGCGGGAGCATCGCGTGCTTTCCGTCGGGGGTCTTGATGACGATCCAGTACTCGCGCGCGAGCTTCACGTCGGGGTTCTTCTCGTACGTCGAGCCGTCGGTCAGGACGAAGTCGTGCGGGTGAGGGCTCGAGACCTTCGCCGTGCTGCCGCAGGCGGCGAGCGTCAGAGCCGCAACGAAGGACGAGGTGCGCATCACGCGAAGGTAGCAAGGGGAGCGGAGCAAGGCATTCCCCAATCCTCCCCGGTGAACTACGCTCGTGCGGGTATGGTCCGCGGGGCGATCGTGTTGGCGTTCTCGATGGCGCTGCTCTTCTCGTCGGCCTGCGTGAAGCGCGACGGGGTGCTCGAGACGCAGCCGCTCGCGGGCAACCTCGCGGCGTACTGGACGTGCGCGGTCGCGTTCGCGTCCGACGGGCGAGGCGACGACGCGAACGAGGGCTTCACGTTCATTCCGTACTTCGAGAACAAGGTGCGCGAGCGCGGCGTCTTCGAGCCCCTCGCGCGCGACGAGAGCGGCGAGGCGGAGATCACCATCCGCCTCGAGGCGACGGGGCGCGACGACCGCGTGAAGCTCCGCGCGGAGATCTTCGACACGAAGAGCCGCGAGTCGCTGGGCGAGGTGCTGGCGGTCTCTGCGATCGACGCGATCGACGCCGGCCCCGACACGTCGGAGCCGCGGCGCCTGATCGCGCTCCGCAACGCCGCCGATCAGATCATCGAGTACTTGAAGGAGAAGCGCCTGACGTCGAAGAGCACCCGGCCGCCCGCGCCGCCCCACGAAGAGGCGCCGCCCGTCGGCGGATCGTCGGTCTGCTCGACGCAGTGCCATCCGCCGGCCGCGGCGGTCTCCTTCCACGAGGAGCAAGCGCGGGTGTCGACCGGCATCACCCCCACGATGCGCGCGCTCCGCGATTGCCTCGACCGCGTGGGCGGCCAGCTCATCGAGCCCGCGGTGCTCTTGCGCTTCTCGCCGGACGGGCGGCTCCGCCACATGCGCGTCGACGTCGGCGGCTACGAGCAGCTCGAGTGCGTGCAGAACGTGCGCACGAGAGTGCCACGCGTGTCGACGACTCGTGCCATCCTTCTGCGCTGTGAATACCGCTGCTCGGTCACGTGAGATGCGCGCGCTCCTCGTCTCTTTCCTTCTCGTCGCGCTGGGGGCGCTGTTCTTCGGCTGCTCGCCGCCCGCCCCCCCGACGTTGACGCCGAAGGAGGCGAAGGTCACGACGCTCGATCTCGCGGGGATCGATCTCCGCGTCACGATGGAGGTCCACAACCCGAACAAGATCGACCTCGCCGTGCGCGCGGTGACCGCGCGCGTGTTGCTCGACGGCAAGCACGATCTCGGCACGATGACGATCACGCAACCGGTGACCCTCCCCGCGGGCGCGCGCACCCTCGTCGAGGTGCCGCTCTCGATGAAGTGGAAGGACGCGACGCTCTTCGGCGTCTTCGCCGCGGCCAAGCGCTCCGTTCCCTACACGATCGACGGCACCGCGACGATCGGCGGCGAGCGGCTCAACGTCACGCTCCCGTTCACGATGAAAGGCGTCGTGACGGCGGAAGAGCTCACCGCCGCGACCCTCAAATCGCTGAAGGGCCTGCCGGCGATCCCCGGCCTCGCGCCGCTCCCGTGAAGCTCAGCTCTCCGTCACCCGTTCGCCGATGCTGCCGCCTTCGGCGGGGCGTCGCCTCATGAGGACGCGATCGATCGAGCATTTTCCGCCGCCCAAGATCGCGGCGACGACCGCGAGGCCGATCGCGAGGAGGTGGTACTCGAACCCTTCTCCCGCCTGCGTGCCCCACCAGTTCATGAAGAAGCCGTAGGGCAGGTGCACCGTCGCGATCGCGCCCGCCATCACGACCATGATCCCGACGGCGGCGACGCGCGTGAGGAGACCGAAGATCAACATGATCGACGCGCAGAGCTCGATCGCGATGGCCGCCGCGGCGAGCGCGGGGGCGAGTCCGATCTTCTCCGTGAACGAAGCGTACGTCGCCGCGAGGCCGGCGCCGCCGAACCAGCCGAGCACCTTCTGCGCGGCGTGAGGGAACATCACGAGCCCGAGCGTGAGGCGAGCGACGACGGCCGCCCACGACGGATTGGTCTCGACGACCGAGCACAACAGCGAGCCCCGCGGCAGCGTCGCGTGCGCGCGCGCCGTGCCGACGACGTCGTCGGTGTCGCCCGGTGCGCGATACCTCGTTGCGTCCATGACGGACCTCCTGGAGGTCGCGTTACAAGTTCTGGGCCTGGCGTCGCAGCGATCACGCCGCGCGCGCGACGTGCTCGAGCCGCTTCTTTCGAGCGGGACCAAACGGCGCCATGATGCTCAATGCACCCATCGCCGCCGTCTCGAGCTCGACGCACGTGCCCGCCTGCGAGTCGGGCGGCACCTCGACGGCGAAGCCCTGCTGCATCGCGTCCGTCGCGGTCGCCATGATGCCGATCTCCGTCAAGCATCCCGTGAGCACGAGCGTGTCGACCTTGAGCTCGTCGAGCACGACCTGGAGGTTCGACTCGTAGAAGGCGCTGTAGCTCGGCTTCTTCACGATCCGATCGCCCGACTCCGGCGCGATGTCGTCCCAGACGTCTTGCCCCGAAGTTCCTTTCACGGCGTGCGTGCCCCACGCGTCGAGATCGGGATCGTCGGGATCGTGCTCGTCGATGACGTACACGATCGGCACGCCGGCGGCGCGCGCGGCGTCGAGGCGCTTCTTCAGCGCGGGCACCACCTCGCGCGCGCGCGGGACCTCGAGCAGAGAGCCCGGCGTCAGGTGGTCTTTGATCATGTCGATGACGACGACCGCGCGCCGCGCCGGCTTCGCCTTGCCGACCGAGGCGAGGATGCGACCTCGAAGATCGGCCGACGGCGCGGCGGCGGGCTCGCCCCGACCGAGCGTCGAGAGCAGCTCGCGGATGTCGCGGACGGCGGCGCGCACCTCGGGGGGCTGAAGCGACAGCGCCCCGTCGTCGACCCGCTCGGGTCGCCCTGCCAGCACGAACGCAGCGGCGTCGGCCAGCTGCTCTTCACCCTTGTTCGCGTCGCTCATGACATCCTCGACCGTGTGAAACCTCGAGTGGTGAAGCCTTCAGGAACAAGGAGGCCCGTGCTCGTCATCTTTCACTCTTCTTCTGCGGGCCTGCAACCTCTACGCGGCAAACGGCTGGCCGGTTCCATGCATTTGGAGGGGTGGAGACGGCGGTGCGAAAAGGCTTTCCCGCCCCTTTACAGTGTAGGTGAAAACAAGGTCTCATGAGGCCGTGAGCGCTCCGATTTTCGGCTTCAACGCGGCTCGTTCGTCCATCGTCGAGGAGGTCGTCGACCGCATCACCCGCCAGACGAAGGATCCGCTCCTGGCCCTCAACGAGGCGGCGTACCTCGAGACCCGCCGCCTCCACAGCTCGGGGCACCCGGAGCTCGCGGAGTGGCGCTACCTCGCGGCTCAGCTCGGCCGGATGACCGACGCCGAGCTCCGCGACAAGCTGCGCGTCTACGCCGATCGCTACGCGTGGGACGTCGCGGGCAACTTCGATCGGCGCGTCTACAAGTTCGCGTCGCGCGCGATGGCGCCGCTGCTCGGCGCGCTCATGTCGCCGCGCGCGACGATCCGCAACATCCATCAGTCGTTCGATCTCACGGCGCTCGACAGCCGCATCCTCGTGCAGGGACCGCGCGAGCACATCCGCAAGCTCAGCGAGCGCGGCACGATCGTGTTCACGCCGACCCACCTGTCGAACCTCGACTCGGTGGTCTTCGGCTTCGCGATCGAGCGCGCGGGGCTCCCGCCCGCGGTCTACGGCGCGGGCAAGAACCTCTTCACGAACCCCGTTCTCAGCTACTTCATGCACAACCTCGGCGCCTATCGCGTCGACCGGCGGCTCCGCCACTCGCTCTACAAAGACGTCCTCAAGACGTACTCGACCGTCCTCATCGAGCGCGGCTACCACTCTCTCTTCTTCCCCGGCGGCACGCGCTCGCGCTCCGGCGGCGTGGAGCGCAAGCTCAAGCTCGGCCTCGCGGGCACCGGCATCGAGGCCTTCGTGCGGACGACCGTGCGCGCGCGCCAGCAGCCGGTGTTCTTCGTGCCCGCCACGATCAACTACCTCCTCACGCTCGAAGCGGAGACGCTCATCGACGACTTCCTCCAGGAAGAGGGCAAGGCGCGCTACATCATCGACGACGACGAGTCGACGCGCTTCGCCCGCGTCGCGTCGTTCGCGAACAAGCTGCTCGGCCTCGACGCCGCGTGCGTGATTCGTTTCTCGAGGCCGCTCGACTGCTTCGGCAACTTCGTCGACGACGAAGGGATGAGCCACGACGGCCGCGGGCGCATCGTCGACGCCTCGTCGTACGTCATCGGGCGCGAAGGCAAGCCCGTGGCCGACGGCGCGCGCGACGCCGAGTACACGCGTGAGCTCGGCGACCGCATCGTCGACGCGTTCAAGCGAGACACCGTCGTGATGGCCACGCACATCGTCGCCGCCTGCGCCTTCGAGCGCCTGCGCCGGGCGGTCGGCAAGGCCGACCTCTTCGCGGTGCTGCGGCATCGTGACGACGTCGCCGTCTCGCGATCGGAGCTCGCCGAGGACGTCGACGTCATGATCGCGCGCTGCGGCGTGATGGAGGACCACGGCGAGATCGTCTTGGCCCCGAACCTCAGGGGCAAGCGCGGCGACGCGGTCGTCGACGAGGCGCTCAGGGCCTTCGCGGGTTACCACACGCAAGAGGTGCTCGCGCCGCGGGGCAGTGAGCTCGTCCTCCGCGACACGCGGCTGCTCTTCTATTACCAGAACCGGCTCGCCGCTCACGGGCTCGCCTTCGATGCGATCGCACCGAAAGGCATGGCGCCGGCGAAGCCGAGGACCTTCGGGCCGGGCGGGCAAGGGCCGGACGGAGCCGGCGGGGCAGAGGCTCCGGAAGGGCCTGACGGGAGCCTGCGATCCCCAAAGACGCCGCCCGCGGCCACCGCTTAGGCACGCCGGAAGGCTAGGGGTGGCGCTCCCGCCAAGCCTTGCGCTATCTTGCCGGCCCTTTCCGCTCCCCCGCGCGGGGAGACGAACGTCGTCATGACCGAACCGGACAACAACGAGTCGAACGCGAACGCAGATGCACCGAAGGCCGAAGGCGGCGAGCCGAAGGTCGAAGGTGGTGGTGCGCCGACCACGGAGGCGAGCGCCGAGGCGAACGCGAACGTGAGCGAGGCGAGCCCGAACGTGGAGCCAAGCGCGAGCGCGGAAGCGTCCGCGGAGTCCGCCGAGGCGGACGGCGACGACGGAGACGAGGAGGGCGAGGCGACGGCGTCGGAGGGCGCCTCCGAGGGCGCCGCCGCGGCCGACGGCGCGCCGGTGAAGAAGAAGCGGCGTCGCCGGCGGAAGAAGAAGGCGCATCCCGAAGGCGCGACCGCCGAGGGGCAGGCCGAAGGCGCGGCCCCCGAGGGCGGGGCCGAGGGCGCGCCCGCTCCGCGACCGCCGAAGCCGAAGAAGGAGCGCCCGGAGCGCGAGCGCCCTGCGTTCAACGTGGGCGACGTCGTCTTCGGCAAGGTCCTCGAGGTCACCGAAGACGCGCTCTTCGTCGATCTCTCGGGCAAGGCGAAGGCGCTGTTCGATCTGCGCGAGCTGCTCATCACCGAAGAAGAGGCCGAGGAGTACAACCGCGCCCACAAGGCCGATCGACGCGAGGCGCAGGCTGCGCGCGAGGAGCCCGCCGCGGAGGAGCCCGCCGCGGAGGAGCCCGCCGCAGGAGAAGCGACGGAGGCCGACACGCAGGCGGCTGCCGACCCGGCGTCGGAGGCCGTCACGCTCGAGGTCGTACCGGTCGACGTTCCGCCGGAGGCGCACGCTTCCGAGCCGGTCGCCGCCGAGAGCGCGCCGGTCGAGGTCGCCCCGGAGCAAGCGCCGACGACGGAAGCGACGGTCGTCGCCGCGGCTCCGGCCGCGAGCACCCACGAGGTGCGGCAGGAGGCGCAAGAGGCGGAAGAGAAGAGCCCTCAGCTCCCGCGCGTCATCCTCGAGCCGGGGGCGCCGTTCGTCGGCCTCGTCCACAACGACGGCGGTCGCGGCGGCCTCGTCGTGCTCACGCACCACCCCAAGCGCGTCTCCAAGGCCAAGCCGATGGTCGCCGAGGCGTCACGCTCCGGCGCGCTCGTCTTCGGCCTCGTCACCGGCACGATCAAGGGCGGCGTCGAGGTCGACGTCGACGGCCTGCGCGCCTTCGCGCCGGCGTCTCACGTCGAGCTCCGGCCCGGCGCCGATCTCTCGCACCTCGTGGGCAAGCGCCTCGCGTTCGCGGTCACGCAGTACGCCAAGCGCGGGCGCGACGTCGTGCTCTCGCGGCGCGCGCTGCTCGAAACGGAAGCGAAGGGGCGCCGCGACGAGGCGCTGAAGAACATCCAGATCGGCGCGATCGTCGACGGCATCGTGCGCACCGTCGTTCCCTTCGGCGCGTTCATCGACGTCGGCGGCGTCGAGGGGCTCGTTCCCCTGAGCGAGATGAGCCACAACCGGGCCGACGGTCCGAAGGACGTCTTCAAGCTCAACGAAACGACGCGCGTGAAGATCCTGCGCGTCGACGAGAAGGGCAAGCTCTGGCTCTCGCGCAAGGCGGCGATCGATGATCCGTGGGGTCAGGTCGCGCAGAAGTACGCGCAGGGCACCAAGCACGTCGGCAAGGTCGTGCGCCTCCAGCCGTTCGGCGCCTTCATCGAGCTCGAGCCCGGCATCGACGGCCTCATCCACTCCGCCGATCTGTCGGTGAAGCGGATCGAGCACCCCGAAGAGGTCGTCAAGGTCGGGCAAGACCTCGAGGTCGTGGTCGCGAGCGTCGACTCGCGGCAGCACCGCATCGCGCTCCACCCCGCGCCCACCGGCGAGGCGGCCAACGAAGAGCCGCAGCGCGTGCAGATGGGCAAGACGGTGAAGGTCGTCGTCGTCTCCGTCGAGTCGGGCGGCTTGATGGTCCGCGTCCGCGGCGCCACCGGGCGAAGCGCGCGCGGCTTCATCAGCGCGTCGGCCACGGGCACGCCGCGAGGCACCGAGCTTCGCAAGCTGTTCCCCGTCGGCAAGGAGCTCGAGGCCAAGATCATCGAGATGGATCCTCGCCGCGGCGAGCTCAAGCTCTCGATCAAGGCGCTCAATGAAGAAACGGAGCGCAACGCCTACCAGCAGTATCGCGCGCAGGTGAAGCGCGAAGCCAAGTTCGGCACGCTCGCCGATCTCCTCGCGAAGCGGAACATCACGCCGAGCAAGTAGCGCCGCGAGGCGTTGTGCTACCATGGGAGCACAATGCCGAAGCGCGCCGGCGTGACCGAGAAGATCAGCATCTCCCTCGACAAGCGAGACGCGGCCGCCCTGCGGAAGCGCGCCAAGCGCCTGCACGGCGGCAACCTCTCGGCGGTCGTCGCCGAGCTCGCCGCAGACGCGAGGCTCCTCGAGGGGATGCACGAGCTCGTCGGTTGGCTCGGCGGCCCGTCGCTCACCGACGATGATCGTCGGGCGCTCGACCGTGAATGGCGGGGCGACGACCGTTCCTCGAAGAAGCCGGTGACGGCGCCCGCTCCGCGACGGCGTCGGCCCAAGGGCGCCGTTTGAGGAACGGCATCACCTTCGACACCGGCGCGCTGATCGCGCTCGAGCGCCGCTCGCTGCGCGCTCGACGGATCCTCGAGCGAGCCGCGGAGGAGCGCATTCGGATCACCGTGCCCTCGGCGGTCGTCACCGAATGGTGGCGGCGTCGGTCCGACGTTCGCGAACGGGTCGCCGCGGCGGTTCGCATCGAGCCGCTGACGGACGCCCTCGCCAGGATCGCCGGCGAAGCGCTCGCGTCGGTGCGCGGCGCGACGGCCGTCGACGCGATCGTGATGGCGTCGGCCGCGCAGCGGGGCGATCTCGTCTACACCTCCGACGTCTCCGATCTCGAGCGGCTTCGGTCGCACTTCCGCTCGGTGCGGGTGCTCTCGATCGGATGACCTCGCTCAGCGCGGTATCGCGGTATCTCAGCGGCAGCGGAGCTCGCAGCGGACGCTCGCGGGGGCCGTGATCGTGAGGCCCGGCGGGCGCGACCGCGCGTCGTAGACGCACGCGAGATCGTCATAGCCGCCGGTGTCGCTGCGGAGCTGCGTGAGCACGCCGGGCGCCTCGAAGCGGAGGATGATGACCGGGTGGATCGCCTGCGCGCTCACGCGGTCGAGGCACGTGCGCATCTCGCGGAGCATCGGCGTGAAGCCTTCGCTGACGCGGCCGAGATCGTCGGCGCTCACCGTCGACGTCGCGTCGGGCCGGCACGTCGTCGTGCATCCCCCCGCGGCGTAGACGCCCGGGGTCGCCGTGGGAGCCGGAGGCGCCGCAGGCGCCGCGCCCACGATGGCGGGCGCCCGCTTGCCCGCGCCGCGGTTCGATCGCATGTAGCCGATGATCTCGTTGGCGGCGGCGCGGAGCGCGGCGGCGCTCTTGTCGCCGAGCGCGTTGCCCGTCACCGTGATCTGTCCGATGGTGCGCCGGCTCTTGGCGTCGACGAAGTCGACGAGCATACGCACGTCGTCCTCCGCGGTGTGGCTCGGGGTCATGCGCGTTCGCAAGATGAGCTCGGCGCCTCGGTCGAGCGGCACGGGCTCGAGGAGCCCGTTCTTCCGGAGCTGAGACTCGAGGTAGGCGAGGAAGAGCTCGCCGTCCTTGGTGCCGTTCGGCATGCCCGCGGCGTCGACCTCGATCGTCGCCGTTCGGTAGGCCGCGAACGGTGACTCGAGCGGACGGCCTTCGGTGACGGAGCCGGTGCTCGTGCACGCGATCGATCCGAGAAAGAGCGAGAGGAGAAGGAGAAAGGCAGGCCCCCGGAGCATCACGCCAGACTATCAGAGGAGGCGTCGCGCTTTCACCTCGAGGTAGCGCTTCACGAGCAGCGGCGTGATCTCCTCGGGCCGCGCGTCGAGGACGAGGGCGCCGGAGCTCTTGAGGCTGCGCACGATGGCGTCGCGCCACGCGAGCGACTCGCCGGCGGCGGCGCGGACGAGCAGATCCGCTTCGCTCGTGACAGGCTCGGTGGCGAGCGCCTCCACCTCTTCGTCTTTCATGAGCACGCAGAGCGGCAGGTGCCGCGGCATGAGGCTCTTCACCGCGGCGGCGAGGTCGCGCGCGCTTCGCGGCTCGAGGAGGTTCGTGAAGACGACGAAGAGCGAGCGCGCCTTCACCTGCGTCTTCAGGAAGACCATCGCCGAGCGATAGTCGGTCGCCGTGAGACCGGCGTCGAGCGCGTAGGCCGCGCGCGTGAGCTTGCGCCCGCCGGATCTCCCGCCGCTCGGCCGCAGGAAGCTCCGCGGTTTGTCGTCGAACGTGAAGAGGCCCGCGCGATCGCCCCCGCGCAGCGCCACGTCGGCCGTGAGGAGCGCGGCGGCGAGCGCGTGATCGATGCTCGTGATCCCCCGGCTCTCGCCGCGCATGCCGCGGCCGGTGTCGATCGCGAACACGACGTTCTGGTTCGACTCCGCCTGGTACTGGCGCACGACGAGATCGGTGCGCCGCGCGGACGCGCGCCAGTCGACGTGCCGGATCTCGTCGCCGACCTGATACGGCCGCAGCCGCTCGAACTCGGTGTCGCCGCCGCGCACGCGCAGGCTCCCGAGCCGCGCGTCTTCGCGGCCTTGGCGGCGCAGCATCTCGAGCGCGCGCGCCGCGTGGACGTCGGGGTAGACGTCGACGTCTTGCGACAGCTCGAGGCGCTCTTGGCGCTCGAGCAGGCCGAGCGGGAGCGCGTAGCGCACGGTCACCGCGCCGAAGCTCTGCTTGCCGCGTCGGGTGGGCGTGATCTCGTAGCGGAGCGAGGCGCTCGCGTGCGGCGGGATCTCGAAGACGCCCGGGAGGCCGGAGGCCTCGGCCTCGGCGAGGGGATCGTCGGTGACGGTGCCGCGCAGCGCGCGCGCGCTCCGGTTGTGGAGCACGAGCGTGACCGCGTTCGCGCGGCCGACGGAGAAGATCGACGGCGCGCTGCGCTCGGCCTGCACGCGCCGGCCTCGCCCGACGACCGCGTCTGCGCCGGCCATGGCGAGCACCAGCGCGTCGAGGGCGAGCCACGCCGCGTCGATGCCGGGCACGAACCCGGCGGCGAGCGCGACGGCGGTCGCGACGAACGCGAGGCCGACGAAGCGCCGCGTCGGGACGAGCGCCGTCTTCGCCGTCTTCGCCGTCTTCACGGGGCGGCTGCGGCTGCGGCGGTCTCGCCCTGCCGCGGCACGGGCACGGCGCGGAGGATGTCGTCGATGCGCTCGTCGGCGGAGATCCCCTGGAGCTCCGCGTCGGGGTGGAGCATCACCCGGTGGCGGAGCACGGGCTTGGCCACCGGCTTGACGTCGTCGGGCGTGACGAAGTCGCGACCTTCGCTCGCGGCGACGACCTGGGCGGCCTTCATCATCGCGATCGAGGCGCGGGGCGAGGCGCCGAGCTCGATCGCGCGATCCTCGCGGGTTCGCCGCGCGAGCTCGACGACGTAGCCGACGATCGCGTCGTCGACGCGCACGCGACGCGCGACGCCTTGCATGCCGACGATCTCCTCCGGCGTGGTGATCGCCGCGAGCGCACTGAGATCGGTCGGATCGAAGCCGGTCGCGTGGTTCTTCACGATCGTCTGCTCGACCTCGCGCGGAGGATCCGAGACCGTGAGCTTCATCAAGAAGCGGTCGAGCTGCGCCTCGGGCAGCGGATAGGTGCCCTGCGACTCGACGGGGTTCTGCGTCGCGACGACGATGAACGGCGCCGGGAGCGCGCGCGAGGTGCCGTCGACCGTCACCTGATGATCCTGCATCGCCTCGAGCAGCGCCGACTGGGTCTTCGCGGGCGCGCGGTTGATCTCGTCGGCGAGCAGGAGCTGACAGAAGATCGGGCCGGGCACGAACGTGAACGTGCCGCTCTGGCGATCGTGGACGCTCGAGCCGGTGACGTCGCTCGGCATGAGGTCGGGCGTGAACTGGATGCGCTTGAAGCTCGCGCCCGACACGCGGGCGAACGTCCTCGCCACGAGCGTCTTGCCGAGGCCCGGCGCTCCCTCGATCAAGACGTGGCCTCCGGCGAGCGCCGCGACGAGGAGGCCGAACACGAGATCCTCCTGGCCGACGACGACCCGCGCCATCTGGGCGCGGATCCGTTCGAAGGTCATCTCGAAGCCTTCGGGCGTCATCGCAGGCTTGCATAACACATCCCCTCTCGGGGCGGGCTCCGCGGCTCACGGTCCGATCGATTGTAGAATGCAAGTCGTTCCACACATCAGCTCACGACTTGCTTTCCGGCGCGGCGTGCAAGTGGACTGGTTTCCAGCACTTCGACACGCTCGGCGCTCTCCTCTTCTTCATGCTCAGAGGCGAGGGCACACCGTGGGCGTCGTCCAGATCGGCCGCGCCGCCGTGTCCGGGAAAGCGCCCAGCGTGCCGACGAGCGCTCCGTTCGAGCTCGCCGCGACGGTGCCCTCGCGCTCGGCGAAGTGCCACGTGCCGATCGTGTTCTCCTCCGCGTCGGGGAGCGGATACGCCGGCACGAAGTCGGCGTCGTAGCGCGCAGCCCTGCTCAGGCGCACCTCGTCGATGAGCCCGCTGTAGGGATACACGTACGAGCTCGACGGCATGCCGAAGCGGAGCGGCCCCCCGAAGGGTTCGGCGGCAGGCCCGACCGCCGAGGTGCCGACGCGCTTGCCGTCGACGTACACGCGCGCGTGCGACTTGCTCGGGTCGTAGACGCCGGCCACGTGATGCCAGACGTTGTACTCCAGTGTTCCCGTCGCGGTGGCCTTGATCCCGCCGCCTGCCGTCCCCGAGTAGATGCGGAGCTCGAGGCGATTGTCGACGAGCATGAGCACGTAGCCGTCGGCGGCGACGTGCGCGCTGTGCCCGATGATGTGCGACTCGTTTCCCGTCGTGGGATTGGGGAGAACCCACGCCTCGACCGTCAGGGCGCCGCCGGGATCGAGCATGGCGTTCGGGGGAACTTCGACGAAAGAGGTGTTCGCGAACGACAGCGCGCCGTCGGAGCACGGGCCGGCCTCGCTGCCGCCGTCGACCTCGACGGACCCGTCGACGAGCGCGGCGTCGGCGTCGACGGGCGCCGACGCGTCGGCGGCCTCCCCTTCACCGGAGGTGAAAGGCGAGCAGCTCGCGAAGAGAGCGCTCGCGAGCACGAAGAGCCGCCCCGGGCCACGCATCGATCTTGGATCATAGCGCTTGGGCCACGGATTTCATCGGCCCGCGAACGGTACTCAACGCTGCGGGGCTGTACTAAGGTTCGCCGCGATGGAAAAGGTGCGCACGCTCGTCGTCGGCGCAGGCATCACGGGGCTCGCCACGGCCGCCGCGCTCTCCGAGCGCGGCGATGACGACTACCTCGTGCTCGAGGCCGACGCCGAGATCGGGGGCTACTGCAAGACCGTCAAGAAGGAAGGGTTCGTCTGGGACTACTCGGGCCACTTCTTCCACTTCAAGCACCCCGAGATCGAGGCCTGGCTCCGCGCGCGCATGCCCGGTCAGGAGATCCGCAAGGTCGAGAAGAGGTCGTTCATCGCGTACAAGGGCGCGTTCATCGACTTTCCGTTCCAGAAGAACATCCACCAGCTCCCGAAAGACGAGCTGATCGATTGCCTCTACGATCTCTACTTCGCGAACGAAGCGGGCGCGACCGACGACAGCTTCCAGGGGATGCTCTACGCGCGCTTCGGCCGATCCATCGCCGAAAAGTTCCTCATCCCCTACAACGAGAAGCTCTACGCGACCGATCTCGGCACGCTCGACAAAGACGCGATGGGGCGCTTCTTCCCCCACGCGAACCTCACCGACATCATCCGCAACATGAAGGTCGCCGACAACGCGTCGTACAACGCCACCTTCACGTATCCCGCGGGCGGCGCGATCGAGTACGTCAGGGCGCTCGCGAGCGCGGTCGAGGCGGAGAAGATCCACACCGGCGAGCCGGTGCTCGACATCGACCTCGACGCGAAGACGGCGCGAACACCGAAGCGCACCGTGGCGTTCGAGCGCCTCGTCTCGTCGGCGCCGTTCAACCGCCTGCTCGCGACGGCGCACGTGCGCCACGACCCGTCGATGTTCTCGTGGAACAAGGTGCTCGTCTTCAACCTCGGCTTCGACAAGAAGGGGAAGAAAGACGTCCACTGGGTCTACTACCCCGACCGCGAGATCGTCTTTTATCGCATAGGGTTCTACGACAACATCTTCGACGCCGATCGCCTGAGCCTGTACGTGGAGATCGGCTACGCCCGCGACGCCGTCGTCGACGTCGCCAGCGCGCGCGCGAACGTGCTGCGCGATCTGAAGAAGCTCGGCGTGATCGCCGATCACCAGCTCGTGGCCGAGCACTCGGTGATCATGGATCCGGCATATGTCCACATCACCAAGGAGTCGCTCGCGGAGCACGCGCGCATCAGCGCCGATCTTCGCGCGCGCGGCGTCTTCTCGATCGGCCGCTACGGCGGCTGGACGTACTGCAGCATCGAAGACAACATCGTCGAAGCGCGCGCGCTCGTTCACTCGTGGGCATGACTCGCGCGCGCGAGATCAGCGGCGCAGATCGTTCGGCGAGAGCCCCGGGATGGTCACGAAGCCGTTGCCCGAGATCCTCCAGAGGATGACCTCCAGGGCCGTGTCGCCCTGGTCGTCGAGATCGAACGTGCCCGAAGCTCCGACGTAGTCGATGTCGCGCCCTTCGCGGACGGCGTTGAGCGCTTCGGCGATTTGCCCCGGACCGAAGGCGTCTCCAGGCGGCGCGGAGACGTCGTAGAGCGCGTCGCGGATCGCGACGCGATCGTCGAGGTTGCCCGCCTTCTCGATCGCGAGCGCGAGGAGGGCGACGGAGTCGTAGATCTGCGGGATCGGCGAAGGGAGCCGCCCGGCGTCGGCGGACGGCGGGAACTGGGAGTTGTAGAGCGCCGCGAAGCGCGTCCACTCCGGGCTGGTCGCGCGCTCCTGGTTGCATGCGGCGCCGATGACGCCGTCGACCTTCGACAGCTCGTTCGTGTTCTTCGGGTCGACGCGCCCCGCCTCGATGAAGCCTTGCTGGTAGAAGCGGATGAACCCGAAGGACGGGAAGCGGTCGGGCGCGAACGTCGCGTCGCCGGCGGTGGCCGCGCGGAGCTCGCGCATGTACTTGCCGCCGTCGGCCGGGAAGAGGAGCATCGTCTGACACTCGATCTCGCCCGCCTTCGTGGCGTCGACCACGGCGGCGACCTCGGTCGCGAAGGTCGCGGCGTTGGCCTTGACGATGAACTCCTTGATGAAGCCGCCGAACTTCGAATACTCGGCCTTCAGCGATTCGATCGTCGCGTTCCCTCTCCCTGGAGCGTCTTCCGCGTAGATCACGGCCATCTTGGTGCAGGCCTTGAAGGGAGGGGGCGTCGTCCCGGCGTCGGCGGGCGGGCTCGCGTCGGCGGGCGGGCGCGCGTCGGCGTCGGCGTTCGCGTCGGACGAGCCTCCCGAGTCGGTGATCCCCGCATCGACGGGCACCTCGATGAGCCCCGGGGGCCCGAACGATCCGCCGAGCGCGTACCGCGCGATGGCGCGGGCCTGATAGTCGGCCGCGCACGCCGTGCGAAAGACGTAGCGGTCCCGTCCCTCCTGGAGCTTCGGGACGATGGGGGACGTCGTGAACGGAGAGAGGATCGGGATCTTCGCGCGCTTGAAGTCGCTGTGGAACACCTCGAGCGCCTCGGTGGTGCTCGGACCGATGAACCCGGCGACCCCCCGGTCGATGAAGTCTCGCCCGATCCCAGCGATGCTCTTGTTGTCGCCCCCGTCGTCTCGGACGTCGATGACGACGCGCCGGCCGAGGACACCGCCGACGGCGTTGATCTGCTGCTCGATCACGCGGAGAACGCGCTGCGATCCCGCGCCGAAGTCCTTCTGCTTCGTGAGATCGACGCTCGCGCCGATGACGAGGGGGGGATCGGCGGCGATCGTGCGCGGTTCGTTGCAGGCCTGATTCGAGCCGAGCATCATCAGCCCCACCGGCACGAGGGGGAGCACGACGAGCGCGGTGCGCGCCCAACGCGGCCGCCGGCCCGCCGATGATGAGGAGGATGAACGGCGCATCTACGCAGAGGTCATGGTAACAAGTTTCCGAGCGATGCGCGTCTTCCCCCGGCCCCTTGCTGCCGCCCTCGCCGGCACGATCGGTCTGCTCGCCGTCGGGTGCGAGGAAGGGGATCCGGCGAGCGTTCGCCTCAACGTGGTCTTCCCGTCCACGGCGCTGGCGATCGCGTCCGAAGAGGTGAGGTTCATCGTCTACGACGACCCCGAGCCGGGGGCGTGCCAGCGCATCTACCTCAAGCGAATCACGAACCAGACCAACCTCCCCCCGGTGGTGCTCGAGTCGCGGCTGGTGCCGATGTGCGATCTCGCGTTGGGGCGCGGCTCCCCTCTCGAGCTCCCCCTCGGAAAATACTCGATCCTCGCGGTGGCCTTGCGCGGCAAGGAAGATCTCCTCGTGGGCTGCTCGGACGTCGCCCTCTCCTCCGAGGGAGGCGACGTCTTCGTCAACCTCGCGCTGCCCGGCGCGACCCCCGTGCCTCCGCTCAGCAATTGCCTCTCGCTCACGGAGGCCTGCACGAACCCGGACGCGTGCAGATGAGCAGTCAGTTCTCCCAGCAGACGCGCACAGCCGAGAAGGGGCGGAGCGTGCCGTCGCCGTCGTTGGACGCGCCGACGCCGACCTGGACCTTCACGTGCCGGTCGGGGTTCAGGTGCACCTGCGGCAGCACGAGCTGCGTGCTCGGCTGACCGGCGGTGAAGCGGCTCTGGAGCTCGACGCCGACCGTGAAGCTGCGGCTGCGCTGATAGAACAGGCTCGGAGAGAGCACGGCGCCCGCGGCGGGCCGGCGGCCCTGCGCGGTGGCGAGCGTCGGGCCCACGATCGTCATCCCCTGCACACGCGACGTGAACCTCACGACGGAGACCGCCGTGAGGCTCGAGAGCGAGGCCACGCTCTGGACGCGCTGCTCGTGGGATCCCAGAAAGCCGATCTCGAGGCGGCGCGAAGCGAAGGAGAGCGCGGAGATCTGCGCGCTCGGCTTGATCGCCTCGACCGCGGCGTCGGTCATCGGCACCTCGAGCTCGACGCCGAAGCCTCGCGTCGGGACCCACTCGATCTCCGGCCCCCACGTCACGGCGGGCGAGCGGCGGAAGCTCGTCGCGGCGAGCACGTTCATCTCGAGCTCGCCGCGCTCGGAGCCGAGGTTGCGCACGAGATCGAAGTAGAGCGGCTCGGGGATGGGCGGCACGTCGGCTGCGTCGCGCGGATCGCTGCCCATGCGGCGCTCGACGTCGTCGGGGACGTTGTCGCCGTCGGTGTCGACCTTCGACGGATCGCTCTCGCCTTCGTCGACGACACCGTTGTGGTTCGCGTCTTCCTCGGCGTCGGGGATGCCGTCGCCGTCGGAGTCGTGCGAAGGGGGCGCGGGCGTCTGCGCGGCGGCGAGCGAAGCGGTGAGCGCGAGGGTGAGCAGCAAGCCGCCGAGATTCTAGCGCGAGTCGACGCGCTACGTCTCGAGCGCCTTCACGAGCATCGCGCGCAGATCGCGGATCGTCGCGAGCTCGTCGCCGCGCACGGGATCGTCGGGCTTGGCCTCCGTCGCGCGCTTCCAGGTGCGCGTCGCGTCTTCCGTCGAGACGCCCGAGCGCGTCGCGAGGAACGCGATCGGATCCGCGCCTCGAGGAACGCGCTCACGGAGGCGCATCTCCGCGAAGCGGCCGTACGAGGCGAGCGCGTGGGCGTACGCGCGCGCGCGGCCGTAGAACGCGCCCGTCGCCTCGACGTGCTCGGCGAACGCGCGTCTTCGCGCCGGCGCCGTCGGGCGCGGGCGCGCGTGACGGATCCCGTACGCGAGGAAGAGGACGATCGCCGCGCCGAGCGCGTGCCACGAGCCCTTGCCGAGGCCGGCGTGGAGCAGCGCGGAGAAGGGATTGCTCGGCGGCGCGATGCCGTCTTCGAGCCGCGCGACCTTCACGCCGGACGTGGCCGGCGCGGTCAGGCCGCGCGCCGCGCGCACCTCGTCGCGATCGAGCGAGGCGATGTCGAGGAGCGCGACCAGCGCGGCGCCGTTGTCAGGGCGCGCGGCTCCGACGTTGGTCAAGAGATCGGAAGACGCGACGCCGAGGATGAGGCCCTGTCCGATCCTCTTGCGGGCAGCGTAGACCGACGTGTCGAGCCAGGCCACCGGATCAGCCCCCTCCCATCGCAACGCTCGATGGCTCGCGACCCGCGCGACCTTGGCCTTGAAGAGGTCGGTCTCGACGACGATCTCGCGCGTGCTCCCCGTGACGGCTTCGACCTCGAGATCGCGCGGCCAGTCCGGCACGTTGCCGAAGAGGACGAGCACGCCCCCGGCCTCGACCCAGCGCATCAGGTGCGCCTTGGTCTCGTCGTCGAGGGGTACGCGCGTGACGTCGGCGACGAGGATGGGCACGTCCGCCTCCGCGTCGGGGATCGGCATCGAGGCGATCGACGCGTCGAGGTACGAGACGTCGATCTCGCTCCGGCGCAGGATCTCCATCGGCAGCTCGTCGCCGGCGGGATCGTCGGCCCGCGCTGGCGACGCGCGCGATCCGCACGCGATCGTCGCGAGGAGCAAGAGCATGCCTGCGATCATCGCGGCGCGCGGCGGCGCGCCTCGCGCGCGGACGAGCATCGCCGCGCGTGAGGCGACCTCGGCGACGCCCTCGGAGCTGGGCGTCTTGTTGCCGAACTCGATCTTGTCGACCTCGCGCACGATCTCGCGGAGCGGCCCGCGCGCGCCGACTTCGGCGCACGAGCGGACGTACTCGCCGTTGGTGCGGTGCTTCGCGAGGCGGATGGCGCCGCGGCGGTCGAGCGCGGCGAGCGACGCCGCGAGGTAGAGGCCGAGCGCGCGCTCGAGCTCGCCCCTTCGCGCGTGCTCGTCGGCCGCGCGGAGCGCCCCTTCGGCGTCGTCGATCGCCTCGGGCTCGGGAGGCGGGGGCGGCGCGACCGGCGTCGCGACGTTCGCGGGCGCCTTCGGCGCGTCTTTGAGCTTGGCGTCGCGGCGCGCGCGAAGGATCGCGCGGAGGATGGGGAGCGCGATCGCCACGACGATCCCGGCGACGAGCACCCACACGAGCACCTGCGCGAGCGAGCGGAGGAAGCTCGGCGCCCGCGCGCTCGACGGCGACGCTTGCTTGTCGCGCGAGAGCGGCTCGGCGCACGCCGCGGCGAAGCCGGCGCAGTCGTCGATCTCGCTCGCGAGCGCGCAGAGCGCGCGCTGGCGCTCGTGGAGCGGCTTGCGCGGCGCGGTGCAGAAGCCGTAGTCGCCTTCGCGCAGCGACGCCTTCACGTGCTCGCGTACGTCGTCCGATCGGTACGACTCGTCCGCGCGCGCGGTCGACGCCGTCGCGCACGCCGTCATGACGAGGATCGCGGCGAGGCGCTTCATCGCTTCATGGCTCCACCGACGCGCGAGCGTCGTGCGCCTCGCCCCGCTGCGCGAGCGCGGCGAACTTCGTCTGGATGTCCCAGCCCTCGACGCGCGTGCGCACGTTGAGGAAAGCGAAGAAGCGCGCGGTCGCGAGGTACGGAACGACGGCGAACCACCCGACGAGGCAGAGCGCGCTGCCGCCGCCTTGTTGCACCGCCGACGCCGGCGGCCGGAACTGGAAGAGCTCGCTGAGCAGCCCGCGCCCGCCGACCTCCGCGAGGAGCACCGCGATCAGCGGGAGCAGGATCGCGACGACGAAGCTCCCGAACGCGTCGAGGAACGAGCTCGACACGACACGCCGCGCGCGGCCGAACGCGTGGCCCACCGCCGCTCGCTCGAGCACCATCACCTCGTTGAGGTAGACGAACGTCGAGCCCACCCAGAACACCGGGACGATGAAGATCGCCGTCGCGCCCGCCAAGAGCCCGGTCGAGAGCAAGCGCATGACGAAGATGCGCGGCAGCTCGCGCGCCGCGAGGCGAAGGACGTCGCGCGCTCCCAACGTCTCCTGGAACACGAGGCGCGACGCCAGGATCGTGAACGGCACCTGCGCGAAGAACGCGAGCACGACCGCGAAGATCCACCCGGCGATCCAGCCCCACGCGCTCGCGGCCGCGAGCGCGACGCCGAACGAGGGCACGAGCACGACGGCGGCGATCTTCGCGTAGAGACGCGCGTGCTCCGCCATGAAGCGGAGCGCGAGATCGAGGACGTCGATGAACGCGCGATCGCGGAAGCTGACGCGCGCGTGCATCACGTCGAGGCCGCTCACCGTCGCACCTCCCCGCGGCCGGCGAGGGAGACGTACGCGACGACGAGGACGAACAGCGTGCCGCCCACGGCGAGCTTCACCTCGCGCGGCGTGGCCGAGGCCGACCAGAACGCCTCGATCGCGGCCGCCATCAGGAGCATCACCGACGCGCCGGCGACGATCACGAGGATCTCCCGCGCGGTCTTCTGCAAAGACGCGATCCGCGTGAGATCGCCCGGGGCGATCACCGACCAGCCGAGCGAGAGCCCGGCGCCTCCCGCGAGCACGATCGCGCCGAGCTCGAGCGAGCCGTGGCCCACGATGAAGGTGACGATGTTCGCGCCCGCGCCCTGCGACGCGACGTAGCCGAGGATCGCGCCGATCGAGAGCCCGTTCTGGACGAGATAGAACGCGGAGCCGAGGCCGCCGAAGATCCCGAGGGCGAAGCAGCGGAGCGCGATCCCGACGTTGTTGTAGACGTAGAAGCCCGCCATCATCGCGCCCTCGCCGGGCGCGCGACCTTCGTCGAAGCCGCGCGCGTACGCCTCGGCGAGCGGACGCAACATCGCCTCGGGCGCGACGCGGAACGCGAACGTCGGATCGCGCAGCGTGAGGACGGCGCCGACGGCGAGCGGCACGAAGAAGAGCGCCGTGGCGACGAGCATCGACCGCCATCGCTCGCGCACCGCGCGTGGAAACGCGGAGAGCCACGCGCGCCGCAGCGCGATGCGGCCGCCGTCGTCGCGGGCCTTGGCGTGCGGTCCGTAGAGGAGCGTGTGCGCCGTCGCGGTGAGCCCGCGGAGGTAGTCGACGAGCGGCGCGCTGTAGCGCGCGGCCTGCGCCGCCGCGAGATCGGCGCAGACGTCGCGGTAGAGCGGCGGGAGCCCTGCGATCTCGTCCGGCGCGAGCGCCGAGAGGCCGCGCACGTTCGTCTTGCGCGAGAGCGCGTCGAGCTCGTCCCAGCTCTTCCTCCGCCTGTCGGCGAACGCCTTCTCGGTGAGCGTGGAGGCTACCGCCATCCGCTCCTCTTTTCTGCCTCACGGGGGCGGAGCGAGGAAGGCGGCGCCTCGGTGCGGCCTGCGTTGACCGCGCGGTCGTACACGATCGCCAAGAGGCGAGACGGATCGCGATGGGTGAAGCCGAGGCGAGCGCCGATGCCCTCGGCGATCATGCTCGCGAGCTCGTGCTCGCGTGCGTGGCCGAGCGAGTGCCGCCGCCGCAGGAACAGCTCTATCGCTTCGCGCTCTTCGGCGTCGAGCGCGACGTCGTCGGGCAGCGTCTGGAGCTCCTTCGGGTGCGCCGGCGGCCGGAGCTCGAGCGCGCGCGCGACGCCGGCGCGCTCGGGCACGACGACCATCGTGCCGGCGACGAGATCGCCCAGGCGCTGGAAGCGCGCCGTCGCCGCCATGGACGCGAGGCCGACCACGTAGCCGACGGGCAGCGCGTCGGCGGCGCGGAGGAGGTTGCGCAGCGCGGCCGCGCGCCATCCGATGGGCCTCCCGGTCGTGGAGACGACGCGGAGGCCGAGCATGATCTTGCCCGGCGAGCGCCCGCGCGCCGCCTCCCAGATCACGAAGTAGATCCACTGCACGGCGAAGAGCAACACGAGGATGAGCCCTTGCCCCGCCTTCGCTCCGGCGCCGTCGCCCGTGCCTTGCCCCAGGCCGAACGCGAGGAGGATCACGACGCCGACGAGGAGGAGCACGCCGTAGCAGATCACGAGATCGATCACGTACGCGATCGCGCGGCGCGCCGGCCCGCCCAGGCGGTGATGGAAGACGATGTGCTCGGGCGTCTCGATCGCGACGTCGGTGTCGAGCGGCGTCATCGCCGGATCTCGGGCTTGTCGCGAGGGACCGTCGCGTCGTCGGTCGTGCGCGGCGGGCTCAGCACGATCCCGCGGAGGATGCGCGTGCGCGCGAGCACGAGCCGCTCGGAGAGCACGTCGTCGTCCGACGCCGAAGGCACGCGGGTCGAGAGGTGCACGAGGAGGCATCTACGAATGAACGCGCCGAAGAGGTACACGTGCCCTTCGACCGAGCCTCCGGGCTTGCCGGCGTCGAGCGCGATCCACACGCGCGAGTCGTAGGCCTCGGGTCCGACGGTGACCTCGTCGTCGACCGTCGTGAGCGTCTTCGAATCGATCCAGCCGAGATCGCGCGCGCGCGCCTCGCACTTCTGCCGGTTCATCAGCTCGTCTTCTTGCGTCGACGCGATCGTGAGCTTCGAGCCCGTCGCCTCGTGCACCGCGAAGAGCGTCGGGCGCGAGTGATCGTCGATCCGCCAGGCCTTGCCGTCGGGCAGCGGGAACGAGAACAGGAAGCGCTTCGAATGAAAGCGGCCCCACGACGCGTCGTCGTTCGGATAGCGCGGCGCCTTCGCGGTGCTCGCCGAGGCGACGGCCGCCGACGCCGGCGAGGCAGGCGGCGTCTCGGCGCAGCCGGGGATCGCCGGCGCGACCAGCGTGAAGAGGAGGGCGAGTGCGGACGTCCGCGCCACGACCGTGGAGGATAGACGGTCAGTAGGGCGTCAGCCACTCGGGGTGGCTGGTGTCGCTGCCGCGCACCACGTCGAAGAAGCGATCCTGCAGCTTCTTCGTGACCGGCCCGACCGTGCCTTCGCCGATCGGGCGGTTGTCGACCTCGCGCACCGGCGTGATCTCCGCGGCCGTGCCGGTGAAGAAGCACTCGTCGGCGAGCCAGAGCTGGTCACGCGTGATGCGCCCTTCGCGCACCTCGAGGCCCATCTCCCGCGCGAGCGTGATGACGGTGTCGCGCGTGATACCCTCGAGGATCGACGACGAGAGATCCGGCGTGTGGATCACGCCCCTCTTCACGATGAAGATGTTCTCGCCCGAGCCCTCGGAGACGAAGCCGTTCGCGTCGAGGAGGATCGCCTCGTCGTAGCCGCCGAACTTCGCCTCGCGCTTGGCGAGGACGCTGTTCGTGTACTGGCCCATCATCTTCGCCTTCGCGAGGCTCACGTTGATGTGGTGGCGCGAGAACGAGCTGATCTTGGTGCGGATGCCGTTCTTGAGCGCCTCGTCGCCGAGGTAGGCGCCCCACTTCCACGCGACGACCGTCGAGCGAACGGGGTTCGACGGCGCGTAGATGCCCATGGCGCCTTCGCCGAGGAAGATCATCGGCCGGAGGTAGCCCTCGGCGAGGCCGTTCGCCTTCAGCGTGTCGATGCACGCCTGCATCACCTGCTCGCGGCTGAACTTCGGCTGGAGCAAGGTCATCTTGCAGGTGTCGAAGAGCCGATCGATGTGCTCGCGGAGCCGGAAGACGATGCTCTTTCCGTTCGCCCGTTTGTAGGCGCGGATGCCTTCGAACGCTCCGAGACCGTAGTGGAGCGAGTGGGTCAGGATGTGAACCTGGGCGGCGTCCCAGGCGACCATCTCGCCGTCGAGCCAGATCTTCTGCAGCTTGTCGACCATCGCAATTTTGCTCCAGGAAACGGCCTTGGAAGAGCGTTCGGTACAGTAGTCTCGATGGCGTCCTCAGGCCAGCCCCGATGATCCCGCGCAGACTTTTCCGTCGATGCGCGTCAGCCTCTTCGCGCGATGCGTCACCAGTCGGTCTCGGCCGACATGCGACTTCCGCTGCGCTCGCGCTCGTCGTTCGGCGCGCGCCGCAACGCGTCGAGCGAAGGGTCGCTCAGCGTCGCAGCGCGACGTAGACCGCGCCCTCGCCGCCGTCGTGAGGCGAAGCGGTCGCGAACGCGGCGACGTGCTCGCGCGCCTTGCCCTGCGAGAGCCAGGCGGCGATCTCGCCGCGCAAGACGCCGCCCTCGTGGCTGATGCCTCCGGGGGCCGAGTGCGTGCCCTTGCCGTGGATGACGAGCACGCAACGCTCTCCGCGCGATCGCATCGCGCGAAGGAACTCGACGAGCTTCTCACGCGCCGCGCCGGCCGAGAGCCCGTGCAGATCGAGACGCCCGTCGACCGGGAGCAGGCCGCGCCGGAGCTTGCGCAGGAGCTCGGGCGGCGCGTCGAGGCGACGGCCCTCGACGCGCTTGCCGTCGTCGGAGACTTCGAAGCGCGCGCCGTCGTCGACGAGCGCGTGGAGATGCTCGAGCGCCTTCTCGGCGTCGGCGCGCGCGCGCGCCTGCACGTCGGCCGCCTTCGAGCGAAGCGAGCCGGGCCGCGCCTGCTCCTCGGCGGTGATCTGCGAGACGGCGACGCGACTCGCCTTGCCCTCGAGCGGCGTCACGCCCGACATCATGCGGTGGAAGCTCATCTCGTCGTCGCCCGCGTCGTTGCTCGGCTCGCGACGCTCGGGCGCACGCGGCGGCGGCGCAGGCTTCTTCTCGGGCCGCGCCTTCTCCGCTTTCTCCGCTTTCTCCGCCTTCTCGGCCTTCTCCGCGTCGAGCTTCGCCTTGAATCCTTCGAGGCCGCCCGCGAGCGGCTTGAAGCCGCCGAACTGGGGGAGGGGCTTGTCGTCGTCGGGCTTCTTCTTGTGCCTCTTCTTCGACATGTCAGCCTCGGTTCCTCTGCGCCCGCAGCGCCGTGGTCACGGTCTTCACGCCGGTCAGGATGCCGTCGGCGTAGTGCCAATCGGGATCGTCGAGCTCCGGGAAGTCGTGCGGGTTCTGGATGTCCTCGAGCGTGAGCCCGGGCCGCAGGCGCCGCGCCAGATCGAGCACCTTCTTCGTCTGCAGCTCTTCGATGGCCGTGAGCTCTCGCTCGATGTCGCTCCACGAAGGCGTCGCGGGAGCCTCCGGCTCGTCGAGGAGCGCGACGGCCTCCGCCGGCGCGAGGCCGGCGCGGATCGGATCGCTCGACGGGTAACGGGCCACCGTCGCTCCCTGCGGTGGGCAGATGCCGAGGCAGTGCGTCTTCGTGACCCACACGCGCGCGACGAGGCCGCGCGCGCCGACCTCCGCCTTGAGCGCGTCGTACGCCGCGTCGCCGCGCTCACCGCAACCGGGACCGAGCGGTGAGCCCTCGCGCCGGTTCGCGCAGACGAAGAGGTGCAGACGAGGTCCTCGCATCGCGCCGATTCCTTAGCACACGGCGCGCGCTCACAGCCGCGCACATGAGCGCCTAACTCGTTGGAAATGAAGATGGATCCGGCCTGTGGATCCACACGGATCCGAACGCGTGGCCGCTGCTGCCTTTTTCACGCAATTCCTGTCGTTCGCGCGTCGGTGCGCTCGTTGCACAGCCTTCGAGCACCCGCCCATGCGAGCCCGCCTTCCCGTCCCCACGAGCGTGTGGGGCGGCTCTCCCGCGCCCAGCCGACGGCCGGGGCCCCAGCCGCTCCTCCCCGCCGATGTCGTCGACATCGGCCACGGCAGGAGCGTGCGCCTCCTCGACGTCGTCGGCAAGGGAGCGTCGGCGGTCGTGTACCGCGCGCTGCTCGAGTCGGCCAACGGGCTGCGAAAGGTCGTCGCGTTCAAGCTCTGGAACGGCGTCTCGAGCGACGACGCCGACGTCGTCTTCGCCCACGCCGCCACGGCGGCCTCGCGCGGCGCGTGGGTGAGCCACCCGAACGTCGTCGAGACCCTCGACTTCGGTCAGTGGCGCCGGCAGCCGTTCATGGTCCTCGAGCTGGTCGACGGCGTCTCGCTCAACGTCCTCGTCGAGCGCTACGCGGAGCGCTCGGTGCGCATGCCCCTCGACCTCGCGCTCTTCATCGGCTCCGAGGTCGCCGAGGGCCTCAGCGGCGCGCGCACCGCGCGCGATCACCGCGGCGTGCAGCTCGGCATGCTCCACCTCGCCCTCGGCACGCGCAAGGTCATGCTCGGGTGGCGCGGCGAGGTGAAGGTCGGCGACTTCGAGACCTCGCTCGCCGGACCGGCGTCTTCCAGCGTGCGGAGCCTGCGCGTCGTGGCCTACCGGACGAGCACGATGGCGCCCGAGGTCGCTCAAGGCGTGAAGGGCGACGCGCGCTCGGACGTGTTCTCCCTCGGCGTCATGCTGCGCGAGCTCTTCATCGGCCCGCGCTTTCCGCGCACCATCCAGAACGCGGAGGCGATGCGCCTCGCGCGCGAAGGCTTCGTGCAACCGATCGCCTTCCAGCCCCACCTCCCCGAAGGCCTCGTTCAGGTCATCGTTCGCGCGCTCGCGGTCGATCCCGCCGACCGCTATCCGAACGCCAGCGCGCTCGCGTTCGAGCTGCGTCGTGTGGCGTTGGGGTTGGGGGTGGGCGACGGACGCATCTTCCTCCGTCGCGCGCTCGACCGCGAATGGGGCAACGACGCCTCCGAGGTGACGCTCGAGCGCGGCCCGGCCGCCTTCAGCACCCTCAGCGAGGCCGACATCATCGAAGAGGAGTAGGAGTGGTCCTTGACCGCTCGAACGGGGGATGAAACCGTTCTGGCTCGGTGAGTGATCTGTTACCCGTTCTCGTCGCGGACCTCGCGGAGGAGTCCGCGCGTGACTTTCTGGAGAACGTCGCGCGAGAGAACGACGAGGCGTGGGTGCCGCTCGTGGCGGCGCCGGTCGACACGTCGCAGCACTTGCTCGAGGTCTACACGCCGACGGGCGGGGAGCCGCTGCGCCTGCTCGCGATCCCGACCGGTCCGCCGGGCGAGCACGGCTTTCCGCTGCGCCTCTCGCTCCCCGAAGACGACGACGAACCCACCGACGTCGCGCTCCGGCGTCCGGCGCAGCACGTCGACGACGCCGCGCTCGCCGTCCCCAAGGTCGAGCACGTGGTCGTCGGCATCGACGTGCAGGTCGAAGGCGCCGAGCCCGCCCCGCCCGCCCCGCCCGCGCACGCGTCGGCGCCGCCGCGGATCGAGAGTCGCTCGGAGACGCCGACCGCGATCAAGACGGCGGGCAGCGCGCGCCGGCCTTCGCAGGTGAAGATCTCGCGCGAGCACTCGGCGGAGCTCGCGGGATCGCCCGCGCCGCGCGAGTCGCGCGACGGGCTCTGCGGGCGCCAGCTCGCCGGAGGCAAGCTCGAGATCGAGAGCCTCGTCGGCAAGGGGATGATGGGCGCGGTGTACCGCGCGCGCCACCGGCAGCTGCTCGTCCCCGTCGCCGTCAAGGTGCTGCACGAGCACTTCCAGCGCGACGTCGACTTCGGCAGCCGCTTCTACGCCGAGGCGCTCGCCGCGAGCCGCCTCGATCACGCGAACCTCGTGCGCGTGATCGACTTCGGCCAAGAGCCCGACGGCCTCCTCTACCTCGCGATGGAGTTCGTCGCGGGCCGAACGCTGCGCCAGCTCAACACCGCGGAGGGCCCGCTGCCGGCGCGGCGCATCGCCGAGATCATGATGCAAGTGTGCGCCGGGCTCGGGCAGGCGCACGCGCGCGGGATCGTCCATCGCGACGTCAAGCCCGACAACATCGTCCTCGTGCAGTCGCAAGACGACGACGGGCGCACCGTCGAGCTCGTCAAGATCTGCGACTTCGGTCTCGCGCTCCTTCGCAAGAAGGACGCCGAGCGCGAGCGCTTCGCGGGGACGCCGGTCTACATGTCGCCCGAGCAGTGCCGAGGCGAGGAGCTCGATCTCCGCACCGACATCTACGCGTGCGGCATCATGCTCTTCGAGCTCGCGACCGGCACGGTGCCGTTCCTCTCCGACAAGCCGATCGTCGTCATCAACCGGCACCTCGCGATGCCGCCTCCGCCGCTCGCCGAGATCCGCCCGGACGTCGATCCGCGCCTCGATCGGATCGTGCAGAAGGCGCTGAAGAAGGTGCGCGAGGAGCGCTACGCGTCGATGCGCGAGCTCCGCGCGGATCTGAAGGAGCTGCTCAAGCCGATCACGCCGGCGTTCGATCTCGAGCAAGAGGTCGCGCGCGCGAGCTCGAGCGCGCCGCCTCCGGCGAGCGCGCGCTCTCCGGCCGCGCCGGTGATCCCCGAGCAGCCGCCGCCGCCGATCGTGCTCGCCGCGCGCACCTCTTCCGGATCGATGAAGGCCGTCTCGCCGCCGTCGTCGGCGAAGATGCGCGCGGCGCCGCCGTCGCTCCCGCCTTCGCCGCCGCCGCCGGTCACGCCCGATCCGCCCGAGGCGCACGACGCGTCGGCGGGCGCGCCCGCGTGGCTCGAAGACCGGATGGACAGCTTCTCTTCGTTCCTCACCGGCATGGCCACCGGCGAGACGCGCACCGAGGAGCTCTCGGAGGCGCTCGCGCGCGAGCCCACCAAGTGGCTCGCGAGCTTGGTCGACGCGCCGCCGCGCGAGGCGATGCGGATGCTCGACGAGCTCGACGCCGCGGTGCGAACGCTCGCGAGGCGCGCCGACGCCCGCGCGCTCCGCGCGATCTCGAGCACGGTGCACGGCATCGCCACCGACGAGGAGCGTCCGGCCGCGATGCGCGCCCGTGCGTCGACGATGCTCCGCGTGTTCGCCGATCCCGCGCACCTCGGCGTGATCGCGGAGCGGCTCCTCGCGCGCGACGACGAGCATCGCACGTCCGCGCACACGCTGGTGTTGCACGCAGGCGTCACCGGCGCGTACGCGCTCTACGGCGCGCGCGTGAAGCTCGCGGTGGCGCCCGGCGCGCGCGCGCCGTTCGTCGAGACGATGCGCGCGCTCGGCGAGGCCGCGTGGCCGGTCGTGCGCGCCGCGCTCGAGAAGATCCCCGAGGCGGCGCTCACGGGCGCGCACCCGCTCGCCGCCGATCTCGCGGAAGATCTCCTGCTCTGCGTGCCCGTGGTGCGCGACGAAGCGGCGGGGCACCTCGTCGCGAAGTACGTCCGCGCGACCGAGCCCGCGCTCTGTCGCGCGGCCACGCGCGCGCTCGGTCGCTTGTGGGCGGAGCGCGCGGCGCCGCTCTTGCTCGGCCTCTTGGGGGTGAGCGACGACGGCGTGCGCGGGGCGGCGATCGCGGGCCTGCGCGAGATCGGCGCGGTCGACGAGCACGTCGTGCGCCGGCTCGTGCCCATCCTCTCGAAGAAGGTCGAGGCGAGCCACGAGCTGCGCCTCGCGGCGGTCTGCGCGCTCGAGTACGTGACGCTCGACGCGCGTCAGGTCGCGGTCCCGCTCCTCGTGCAGCTCGTCCGCGACATGGGGCAAGACGATCAGACCGTGCTCGCCGCCTCGAGGGCGCTGCTCAGCGTGATGGGCAACGAGGCGCGCGGCGTGTTGATCGATCGCTCCGATCGCGCGACCGAGCCGCTCAAGAGCCACATGCTCGTGCTCTTGCGCGACCCGACGCTGCCGCAGCCCGAGGTCGAAGACCTCGATTGATCAGACGTGCTTGCGGAGGTAGCGCTCGAGCGCCGTCACCACGAGCGCGTGGGCGATCGTGCCTCCGTCGAGCAACGCGGCGATCTCGGCCTTCGGCACGAGCACGGTCTCGAGATCTTCGAGCTCGTCGAACGCGGTGGCCCCGGCCAAGCGCGCGCCGCGCGCGAGGAAGGTGAAGCAGCGGTTGCCCTGGAGCGCGGGGTTCGGCTCGACGACCGAGACGAGCTCGAAGGACGCGGCCTCGTAGCCCGTCTCCTCCCTCAGCTCGCGCCGCGCCGCGGCCTCGGGCGACTCGCCGGGATCGACGACGCCGCCGGGGATCTCGAGCGAGAGCTCGTCGGTCCCGAAGCGGTACTGCCAGACGAGCACGATCTCGCCCGCCTCCGTCTCGGCGAGCACGTTGCACCAGTCGGGGCAGGCGAACACGAACACGTCGCGCGGCAGCGGATGCTCTTCGTAGACGAGCCGCTCGACGCGGAAGACGCCGTGATCGGCGACCAGATGGGATCGACGGCCACCGAGCTTGCGGACGGCCTGAGGCTTCGCGAGTGCCATCTCGTGCCGAGATCTACGCTAGACTGCGCCTTCGTTCGTCGAGATTCGCTCCGTAGAGATTCGATGGTCCTCCTCAAGGCTGCGCTGCGCTGGCTCGTGAACGTTCCCGCCGCGCTCTCGCGCGCTGCCGAGGACATCGAGGCCGTGCGCCGGAACGATCCCGCGGCGCGATCGTCGGCCGAGGTCGTGCTGTTCTACCCCGGCCTGCACGCGCTCTGGCTCCACCGGATGGCGCACGATCTCTGGTCGCACGGCGCCTCGTTCTCCGCGCGCGCCGTCAGCCACGCGAACCGCTTCGTCACGGGGATCGAGATCCACCCCGGCGCGACGGTCGGGCGGCGGGTGTTCATCGATCACGGGATGGGCATCGTCGTCGGCGAGACGGCGACGATCGGCGACGACTGTCTCCTCTACAAAGGCGTCGTGCTCGGCGGCGTCTCGCTCAATCGCGTCAAGCGCCACCCGCAGCTCGCGAGCGGCGTCGTCGTCGGATCGAACGCGTGCATCCTCGGTGCGATCGAGATCGGCGAAGGCGCGCGCATCGGATCGGGGAGCGTCGTCGTGAGGCCGGTGCCCGCCGGGGCGACGGTCGTCGGCGTCCCCGCGCGCATCATCGTCCCCGCGAAGCATCGGTTCGACGCCTCGCTCGATCACGCGAACCTGCCCGACCCGGTGATGGACGTCGTGCGCTCGCTCGTCGCCCAGAACGACCGGCTTCGCGCGCGCATCGCGCGGCTCGAAGACAAGCTCGAGATCGCGCACGAGTCGGAGCCGGCGTTCCTCCCTTTCGACGGCGAGGAGCTTCCTCCCGCCGATGGGGGTTGAGCGATGGGCGCGCCGGCGAAGAAGAGCGACCCGAAGAAGGGCGCCAAGGACAAAGACGCGCCGATCGAGAAGGTCATCATCACCAATCGCCGCGCGACCTTCGACTACGCGATCGAGCAGCGCTTCGAGGGCGGGCTCGTCCTCGTGGGCAGCGAGGTCAAGTCGATGCGCGCCGGCCTCGTCGAGATGGTCGACGCGTACGCGACGGTCGAGCGCGGCGAGCTGTGGCTCAAGCAGCTCTACGTCGCGCCGTTCGTGCAAGCGACGGCGTTTCCCCACGAGCCGCGGCGGAGCCGCAAGGTGCTCGTCCACGCCGCGGAGATCGCCAAGATCGATCGCTCGATCATGCGCGAGGGCTACACGCTCGTCCCGCTCCGCTTGTATTTCCGGCGCGGCGTGGTGAAGGTGGAGCTCGGGCTCGCGAAGGGCAAGAAGGTCCACGACAAGCGCGCCGACATCAAAGCGAAAGACGCCGACCGCGAGGCGCGCGTCGCGATGGGGCGCGCGCGCAAGGAGCGCGGATGAGCGCTCACCTCGCGTGGGCGAAGGGCGGCGAGGCGTCGTTTCTCACGGTCGACGACGACGCGGTGACGCTCCGCTCGACGATCCCTTCGCCCCCGGGCTCGCGCCTCGAAGGCAAGCTCGCCTCCGGCGACACGCCGATCAAGATCAAGATCCACGGCAGCAAGCTCGAGCCCGACGGCAGCTTCACGCTGAAGGGGCGCCTCCTCGACGCGAGCCGCGGCACGCGCGATCGCGTCGCGTCGCTCGTGATCTCGTGAGCCACGAAAGGCGACCGGCAGGCGTATCCTTGGCGGATGTCGTCGGACGATCAGCGCACAGCGACCTTCGTTCCCGCGCCCGCCTCCGATGAGCGCATCGAGCCTCGGCCCGACGTGGCGCGGGGGAGCGCGCGGTACGCCGTCGAGCGCGTGCTCGGCGAGGGCGGGATGGGGATCGTGCGCCTCGTGCACGACGAGGTGGTCGGCCGCCGCGTGGCGAAGAAGGAGCTGAAGCGCCGCGACGACGAGGGCGCGCGCGCGCGCTTCATCCGCGAGGCGCGCCTCCAGGGGCAGCTCGAGCACCCCGCGATCCCGCCGGTGTACGACATCGGCGAGGAGGCCGACGGCAATCCGTTCTTCACCATGAAGCGCGTGCGCGGCCAGTCGCTCGCGGCGGTGATCGCGCAGCGCAAGGAAGGCAAGGCCGTCGAGCACTCGACGCGCAAGCTCCTCGCCGCGTTCAGCCAGCTCTGCCTCGCGACGCACTACGCGCACGAGCGCGGCGCCGTGCATCGCGACATCAAGCCGTCGAACATCATGCTCGGGCCCTACGGCGAGGTGTACCTGCTCGACTGGGGCGTCGCGAAGCTCGAAGGCGAGCGCGAGCCGCTCGCGTCCGACGAGTCGATCGACGCGAGCTCGGAGATCGAGACGGCGCGCGGCGCGATCGTCGGCACCCCGGCGACGATGGCGCCCGAGCAAGCCTCGGGCGCGCGGGTCGACGCGCGCGCCGACGTCTACGCGCTCGGCGCGGTGCTCTTCGAGCTGCTCACCCTCGAGCCGCTGCACCCGCGCGGCACGTTCGAAGAGATCGTGCCCGAGGTCGTTCGCGGCGTCGAGGCGCGGCCGAGCGTGCGCGCGCCGCACATGGACGTTCCGCCCGAGCTCGAGCGCGTGTGCGTCGCGGCGACGCGGCCCGATCCGGCCGATCGGCTCGCGTCGGCGAAGGATCTCCACCGGCGCATCGAGGCCTACCTCGACGGCGATCGCGATCTCGCGCTCCGCCGCGAGGCTTCGGCGCGCCACGCGGACGCCGCGAAGCGATCGGCCGACGACGCGCGCTCGACGTCCGCGTCGGCGACGCGCGCGTCTGCGCTCCGCGAGGTCGGGCGCGCGCTCGCCCTCGATCCGGAGAACCAAGACGCGCTGGCGACGCTCGTGACGCTGCTCACGAAGCCGCCGAAGGAGGTGCCCGCGGAGGTGCGCGACGAGCAGCTCGCGCTGCGCAAGCGCCAGATCCGCATCGGCGGCGTCGCCGCCGCGCTCGTGTACGGCTACATCCTCCTCGACACGCTCTGGGTCTGGCGATTCGGCATCTACGACGTCTCCACGCGCTCGCTGCCCAACGTGTTCTGGTCGGCGGCGGTGCTCTCGGCGCTCGCGACGATCGCGCGGCCTTCGTACGTCTCGCTCTTCGTCACGTACCTGCTCGGGCTCGGCACGAGCGTGTTCCTCACGCACAACCACGGCCCGTACCTCATCGTGCCGATGCTGATCACGCTGCACGTCGTGCTCTACTCGTTCGTGCGCTCGTGGCGCATGCGGATGCTCATGGTCGGCGTCGCCGCGATCGGCTGGACGATCGCGGTCTACGGCGCGAGGCTCGGGCTCTTCCCCGAGAGCGTCGAGTTCTTCGCCGGCGGCGTGACGATCCGCGCGCCCGCGCTCGGCACGCTGCACCCCGAGGCGATGACGCGCTACCTCCACGCGCTCGGGCTCGCCTCGGTGCTCGGGCCGCCGCTCGTCATCGGCTTCTTGCGCCGCGTCGCCGACACGGCCGACGAGGCCATGCGCGTCCAGAGCTGGCAGCTCCGCCAGCTCGTTCCCGGCGCCGACACCGACCTCGCGAAGAAGAAGACGTGACCCGGGAGTGCCTTTACGCCGCGCGCGCGGTGGTGCACAAAGGAGCGATGGCCAAGCGCAGTGAGACCTCGACCGAGAGAGAGCCTCGCGCGATCGACGCCGCGGCGCAGGGCGACGACGCTCCCTTCGAGCGCTCGCTGCGCCCGCGCACGCTCGACGACTACATCGGCCAGACGAAGCACAAGGACAACCTCCGCGTCTTCGTCGAGGCGGCGAAGCGCCGCGGAGAGCCGCTCGATCACCTCCTCTTGTGCGGGCCGCCCGGCCTCGGCAAGACGACGCTGGCGCAGATCCTCGCGCACGAGATGGGCGTCGATCTGCACATGACGAACGGTCCGGTCGTCGAGCACAAAGGCGCGCTCGCGGGGCTGCTCACGAAGCTCGGCAAGAACGACATCCTCTTCATCGACGAGATCCATCGCCTGAACCCGGTCGTCGAAGAGAGCCTCTATCCGGCGATGGAAGACTTTCGCATCGACGTCATGACGGGCGACGGCGCGTTCGCTTCGTCGATCCAGATCCCGGTGCAGCCGTTCACGCTCATCGGCGCGACCACGCGGACGGGGCTCCTCACCGCGCCGCTTCACTCGCGCTTCGGTCAGATCATCCGCCTCGACTTCTATCCGCCGGAGGATCTCGCGCGCATCGTCGAGCGGAGCGCGAGCCTCCTCGGCGTCGAGATCGCCGGCGCCGCGGCGACCGCGATCGCGCGGCGCGCGCGCGGCACGCCGCGCGTCGCGAACCGCCTGCTGCGCCGCGTGCGCGACTTCGCCGAGGTGCTCGGCACGGGCAAGATCGACGAGTCGATCGTGATCAAGTCGTGCGAGCGGCTCGACGTCGACGGCGCGGGCTTCGACGAGATGGACCGGCGGCTCCTCCGCATCATCATCGACGACTACGACGGAGGCCCGGTGGGGGTGGAGACGCTCGCGGCCGCGCTGGGCGAGCCCCGCGACACGGTGGAAGACGTCTACGAGCCCTACCTCCTCCAGCAGGGGTTTTTGGGTCGCACCCCCCGGGGGCGGGTCGCGACCCGCAAGGCTTACGAGCACCTGCGCGTGCCGTTCGCCGGCCCTGCGGTGGCCAAGCAAAAGGACTTGTTCGACGAATAACCGTTTCCGCTCCTCTATTTCGACCGATACACTTGAAGTGTGAGCGGGCCTGTCTTGGTCGTCGACGACGACATGGTGAGCCGCCATGTCTTGGGCCAGGCGCTGGCCAACGCGAAGCTCGATCACGTCGCGGTCGGGTCGGGCGCCGAGGCGCTCGCCCAGATCGAGAAGATCCATCCCTCGATCGTCTTGCTCGATCTCGTGATGCCGCCGCCCGACGGCTACCAGATCCTGCGCATCCTCCGCGCGCGCCCGGAGACGCGCGATCTGCCCGTGGTCGTGCTCACGGCGCTCGACGCCGAAGACGAGATCGCCAAGGCCTTCGAGGCGGGCGCCGACGACTTCGTGAAGAAGCCGTTCAAGCCCGTCGAGCTCGTCGCGCGCGTTCGCGGTCAGCTCCGCCTCCGCCAGGCGATGGACGCGCTCGCGCGCAAGGAGAAGGACGCGAGCGTCGTGCTCGAGCTCACGCAGGCGCTCGCGTCGAACCTCGACTTTCGCGGGATCCTCTTCACGGTCGTCCAGCGCATCGCCGAGGTCGCGAAGATCGATCGCGTGTCGATCGTCCTCGTGCGCGAGCAGGAGCACATCGGCTACGTCGTCGCCGCCTCCGACGACGAGCAGCTGCGCGACCTGCCGATCGATCTCGCGCGCTACCCCGAGATCCAGCAGGTGCTCTCGAGCGGCGAGCCGCTCGTCGTCGAAGACGCGACGACGCACCCCTTGATGGAGATCGTGCGCACGACGGGCCCGGGCCCTGCCTTCGCGTCGCTCTCGATTTTGCCGATCCTCTACGAGGGCCGGCCGATGGGCGTCCTCTTCCTCCGCTCGCGGCGCGCCGGCGCCTTCGCGGAGCGCGAGGTCGCGCTCTGCCAGACGATCGCGAGCGCGATGGCCATCGCGCTGCGCAACGCGCGCATCCTCCAGTCGCTGCGCGATCAGACGCAGCAGGTCACCGTCGCGCGCTTCGAGGCCGAGCGGCGCATGCGCTCGCTCCAGCGCTACGCCGACTTCTTCGACAGCTCCGCCGACGGCATCGTCGTCATCGACGCCGAAGGACGCCTCCTCTTCTCCAACCCGAAGGCGCGCGAGATCACCGGCTACGACGAGCAGGATCTCCGCGGGCGGCGCCTCGGCGACATCTTCTCCAACGAAGAGGTCGGCCTCGCGCACGATCTGCGCACCGGCTTCATGCAGGGCAAGTTCCCGAAGGACGTCGACATCAAGATCACGACGCGCGACGATCGGAAGCTCATCGTCAACGTGAGCTTCGCGAGCGTGCTCCGGGAAGACGGCGCGGTGCTCTGCTCGTTTCGCGACGTCACGCGCCAGCGCGAGGTCGAGGCCGAGCTCGTCAAGACGAAAGACTTCCTCCAGCGCGTCATCGACTCGTCGGTCGACGCGATCATCAGCGCCGATCTCAAGGGCACGGTCGTCCTCTTCAACCGCGCCGCCGAACGCATCTACGGCCTCACGGCGAACGACGTCGTCGGCACCAACGTGCGCGCGCTCTACCCCGAGGGCACGGCGCAGATGATCATGCGGATGATCCGCGCCGGAAGCGGCCGCGTCGAGGGCCTCAAGGTCGACGTCGTCGACGCGGCGGGCGCGCCCGTGCCGGTGTCGCTCTCCGGCGCGCTCATCTTCGAGGGCGAGACCGCGGTCGGCAGCGTCGGCATCTTCACCGATCTGCGCGAGAAGATGCGGATGGAGCAGCGCCTCCAGCAGGCGCAAGAGCAGATCCTCGCGCAGGAGCGGCAGGCGATCGTCGCCGAGCTCGCGGGCGCGGCGGCGCACGAGCTGAACCAGCCGCTCACGAGCGTCCTCAACTACGCCACGCTCCTCCGTCGCCTGCTCACCGCGGGCACGCCGGCGTCGGGCGCCGCCGAGGTCATCGAGGGCGAGGCCGAGCGCATGGCCGAGATCGTCCGGAAGATCGGCAAGATCACGAAGTACGAGACGAAGAGCTACGTCGGTAAACAGAAGATCCTCGACCTCGATCGCGCGAGCGAAGAGGTGCCGGCCGCCGAGCCGGCCTCGGCCTCGACGCGAACGAGCGAGTCTCTTCGCGGATCCATCGCTCCGGAGAGGGAGTGACCATCATGAGTCGATCGGCCAGAAGCGACCGTGAGAGCTCCGAGCGCGTGACGGTCTCCTCCGTGCCCATCAGCCGCGAGACGCTGGTGCCGCTGACGAGCGCGGTCGACGTGGAGGCCGCCTGGCTCGATCGCCTCGTCGTCGCCGCGTGCGAGATGCCCGTCTCCGAAGGGCAGACGGCGGTGATCGAGTTCATGGTGCGGTCGCTCGGCGAGATCTTCCCCGACTGCGGCGTCGGAGCGTGCCTCGTCGAGCCGCCGGCCTCGCTGTCGACGCCCGATCTGCGCGCGCTCGGCGAACAGCAGCTCTTCAAGTACGTGCCCGAGGGCGAAGAGCGGCGCGGCGTCGGCATGGATCCCACGCGCCTCTTCCCTGGCTACGCCTACGAGCGCGTGCTCGACGTGCTCGACGATCCCGCGAGCGGATCGACGCTCCACCTCGCGAGCGACGATCCGCAGCTCGAAGACGACGAGTCTCCGATGATGCACGTCGCGCGACGCGCAGCGCTCGCGACCGGCCGCGGCCTCGGCCTCGCGCGCGGTCACGCGAAGGCGACGTTGGACGCGCGTGATCTGCGCGCGCTCAACTCGCACATGGTCCAGGCCGAGAAGCTCGCGAGCCTCGGGCAGATCGCCGCGGGCGTGGTGCACGAGCTGAACAACCCGCTGACCTCGATCGTCGCGTACACCGACTGGCTCCTCCGCAAGCAGGGGCCGAACGGCGATCCCGACAGCCTCGAGCGCCTCCGCCGCATCGGCGAGTCGGCGGGGCGCATCCTCCGCTTCACGCGCGATCTCGTCGCTTACGCGAGGCCGTCGAGCGAGGTGCCGGTGCCCGTCTCGCTGCACACGGTGATCGAGCAGGCGCTCGCGTTCTGCGAGCACGTGCTCGCGCAGCACGGCGCCGAGGTGCAGCGTGATTTCGCCGAGGGCGTGCCGCCGGTGCTGGGCATGCACGAGCAGCTCGTCCAGGTCTTCGTGAACCTCTTCACCAACGCCTGTCACGCGATGCCGGCCGACGGCGGTCGCTTGCTCGTGAGCAGCCAGCTCTCGGCCCAGGGCTCGCACCTGCACGTCATCGTCGAAGACAACGGCCACGGCATCTCGCTCGAGCACCTCCCGCAGATCTTCGCGCCCTTCTTCACGACCAAGGTCGACGGACGCGGAACGGGACTCGGCCTCTCCATCGTGAAGAACATCATGGATAACCACGGCGCCGAGATCCGCGCCGAGCGCGCCGACGGCGGCGCCCGCTTCGTGCTCGTGTTCCCCGCCAGGAGCTGAGCGAGCCTAGGTCGGCGTTCGTGTGCAGCGGGAGAGATGATGGAGAGCGGAAGTGATCTGGCCGTAGAGCTGGGCGAGCTCGCGACCCATTCATGTGTCTGCTGTGGACGAGAATCCGAGACCGTGCACGGCTGAGAACGCAGCACATCTCGTCGCGAGCTCTTGGCGACCGATCCTGCGCGCAATCGTCGAGCGATTCTCGGAAGGGGACTTCGCCCTCGCGAGCGGAGTCGGGTCTGTGGCGCCAATCCGCGCTGCCACAGCGAGGCGCATAGCCCGATACCTCAACAGCCGTGGCGAGTCACTGGCCCCCCTGCCAGCCGCGACCTGGAGAACATCCGTCTCCCAGCGGATGGGGACACATTGGGAGGTGCTCGTCGATCTGTGGACGGTCGAATCAGGGGAAAGCGACCTCGTACTGGCCGTTCGCGTGTTCGAGGGGAAGAGCGGGTTCCGGTTCGAGGTTGACTCCGTACACGTTCCCTGACGGCGCGAGAGCGAGCGGAACACCCCAGCCATCAGCGACGACCGGCCGGTTCCCGCGGAGCGCGTTCTCGCCGTGACCTGTGTACGCCGCGTACGCCGCGCGTGAACCGCGTTCTCCGCACGGCCGGAACAGGTGATCGGGTCGAGCGGAATACGCACGTCGCGGTAAGGTAGGGGCCATACCGAAGGCGCCCAACGGGCCGGGTTCTCCCGGAAGCAGGTTGGAGCCAAAGTGAAAGAGCAGAAGAAGGTGAAGAAGCGCACCGTCCGGAAAACCACGCTCGAGAAGCGAGCGGTCTTTCTAGAGTTGATACGGCAGAATGTCGCGACTTACGGACGCCATATCTACTTGGTTTCTGGCGACGCTTGGCCTCGATATGCCTATACGATTGGTTTGACAGAGACGCTCGGAAGTGAGCTCATTCTGGCTGGTGGTATTTACTATATGGCAGAATCGGTTCACCGAGTCATCAACGTGCTGGCCGATCGACTTGAAAATGGCTGCTCCGTAGATTCGGTGATGAGCGTTGAAGGTCTGGGGGCGTTTGCGCTCGGGCCGACTCGCGACGAGTGGGTCGAACAGCTGATGCTCGGCGCCGTCGACTACTATCGCGGTCGCCCGGTTGCCGCGCATCAGGTCTTGCCCGCGAGGGAGCACTCGACGATCGATGTTCCGGTGATGAGCGAGCCGTTGGCGAGCCCCGTCAATCGCGCTTGGAGGTGGCTCGCCGAAGAGTGGCCGTACTCTGTACCAAGAAGATCCACCGCCACGACGAACTTGGCAGCGTTGCGAGGTGCGCCGATCACGGAAGCCGCGCGGTGGGAGGAAGAGGAGTGGGAGCTCTTCGCGGGACCCGGGCCCGATGTCGAACGTCAGGATGTTCGCGTCGTGCCTCTCGGCGTCCTGCTCGGCCACGATGAGACCTTGAACGCGGTGGTCAACCTAGCGCCCGGGCAAGGGCTCTGGCGTGACGAGGGTGAGCGCCGATGGCATCCGTGGGGCGCAACGAAGTGACCCGACCGATGGCTCGAGCTCGACGCCGACGCTGATGTTCGACCTGACGGCAACGTGTCGCCCCAGGGAGAGCGTTTTCATGGCAATTTCCTTCTTGGCGCGGCCGAGAGGGGCGGCGTGGTCACCCTCGAGAAGGCCGTCTTCGCTGCAATGGCTTCGCTCTGCGTGCTCACCACCGGCTGCGGAGCCGTGGAAATCGCGCCCCCCAAGGCCCCTCAGCCTCGATTTCGCTCTCGCGGAACGCCGAGCGTGCGGCGTGGTCGCGTGACGCGTGACCTTGCTGGGTGATGTCGATTCGGAATCAGGATGGCGGTTCGCGGGCACACGTCCCCCTTTCCCCCAAGCGCAAATGAAGCTGGCCCGTTCGTCAATTGAGCATCGGACGCGGAGCAAGGCGGAGCTCCCATCGACCACCCGAACGAAGGAGACGAGCCGGCACGCAGATGCAGGTGCGGCGAATCCAGCTGGCCTGCCAAGAGAGGTCCGCGCTGACTTTCGTGGCGACCCATCGGCGCATGAGATTGTACGCGAGGAGCTTGATGAGGAGCGCAGCCTCGTTCGCATCGAACACCGAGGTCGAGACCTTCCCGATGCCGAAGCCGTTCTTCAACTCGGCGATGACGGGTTCGATACCGGCGCGATCGTCGTAGAGGCGAGCCAGTTCGTCGGCGGACCGATCCCAGTCGTTGGTGATGTAGACGTGGACGGAGAAGTCGAGGTCCTGCCAGAGCTCGACCTGCCTCCCGCTGTCACGTTCGTTCGTTCGGACGGCGAAGACGCGATACTTGCCCTGCGGCCAGTCCTCGCGCTCGAACGGAATCTCGGCGACCTGACGCGTTGGTCGATCGAGCGCGTCGCGATCGACGGTGTCCCACGACGGCGTCTGCCAGATCACGGCGCTGAGCAAGTTCGGAGTGAGCTTCGCCTTCACGAGGAAGTAGTCCTTCGCATCGTCGATCGCCTTCATGAGCGCGGCGCAGTCGCCGCCCGCGTCGATCCGAACGGTGACGGTCGTCTTGGGTGCCGCCTCGCGAAGCCGTCCGAGCCATTGCGTCAGGTCCTCGGCATCGCCGCCGCCCAAACTCGTGTCACCGGGTCGGAGTCGCGCACCAAGGAGTGTGTTCGTCTCGGCGATGCGAGCCAGGATCGGGTGGTAGCTCGGACGCGCGTGGTAACGCGGGTTCGATCCGAGTCGTGCGCCTTCCTGTTCACCGAAGACCGGGGTGACGGTCGTGTCGATGTCGACCGTGAGCTCCCGCCAACGTTTCGCGCGGACGGGCTCGAGGCCCTGCTCTGCGACGAGTGCCTCGAGGTTCTCGAGATCTTCGGGACCAAAGCGGCGAAGATCGTCGTAGAGGATGTCGACGCTCGGGACCGCTCCGCCCGCGAGATGCGTGAAGAGGGGATCGCCGGCGAGCCATTCGAGGTCGAAGACACGCTTCGCGCCGACGAGCGCAGCATCGATGAGCAGCTGCATCTGCGTGTGCATCGGGTAGACGACGCGTCGTCCGCGCTTCAGGTATCCGAACTGCTCGCGCAGCTCCTGTCCGATGCCCTCCGCTTGAACGAAGGCGTTGAACGAGGCGAGCCCGCCGAAGGCCGAGAGGCTCGAATCCCTCTTACCCAACCGCAGTGCTCCTGCATTCGCGCGTCGAACCCGACAATTCGCCGCTTGCCAGTCCCACCCCTCGGGCCTCTTGCTTCCTACGCTCGGCCGTCGCACCTTCGAGGTGCCCGGCGTGCTCTTCCTGGTTTGTCTCATCAACGGCTTCGACGAGCGCGCCGGGCACTAAATTCCCGAGCTCGCGTCGTTTCGTCAGCCGGCCCGTCACGTCGTCACGCCACGGATGGAGCGAAATCGAGGCTCAGGCTGACCATTGGTTCCATCCGGGCGGATCGCTGGGAATTAACTGCGGAAGCCGGCCGTTCGCGGCCGTATGAAACCTGGAATCTCGCAGTGGGCGGGTGAGGAATTCGGCGCCACGGAGCTCGGGGACGTGCGCCGAACGCGGCGTTTGGTGCTGATGGCCGGAGCCGCGGCCCGGCGACCTTCGGGTAAGGTGTCCGCCGTGTTCGATCGAGCGCGAGAGCGCGAAGGCGCTTACGACTTTCTCGAGAGCCCGCACGTTCGGCCAGAGGCGCTTGCGGCAAGCGTGTTCAACGCAACGGTTGCCCGAGCACAGGGCTCGGGCTGCGTCTATGTCGTCGTCGACGGGTCGGCTCTGTCCCTCACGGACGAGAACGGCGCGAAGGGCTTCGGTCCGGTCGGCTCGCCCAACCGCGAGGTGTCGGGACTCAAGGTGATGAATGCGCTCGCCGTGGCGCGCGACGGCGTCCCGCTCGGTCTCGTCGACCAGATCTTCTGGAACCGTCCGGCGACAGAGACGATGACGCGCGCCGAGCGCGTGAAGCGCAATGCGGCGAGGCCGTTCGAGGACAAGGAGACGAGTTACTTCGTCGAGGCGGCGAAGAGCGCAATCGCGAGACTCGGGGCCGAATGCATCGATGCGTGGGTGATCATCGATCGCGAGGCGGACGATCGAAACATCCTCCTCGGTCTTCACGAGGCCGGCTGTCGCTTCACGATTCGAGGCAGATGGAACCGACGTCTCTGGCCATCGAGTGAACCCTCGCTCCACGCTCTGCTCGAGGCGGAGCCGAGCCTTGGGCAACACACCATCGAGATCGGTCGCACTGGTCGTCGCGCGGCGCGGACGGCGGTGGTCGACGTGCGCGCCGCCCAGGTCATCCTTCGCTTTCCGGCTCGCGGCCCTGCCTATCCGCGTCAAGAAGGGCTGCGACTCTTCGCTGTCCGCGTGCGCGAGGTCGGTGTCACCGATGGTCTCGACTGGCTGCTCTACACGAACGTGCCGGTCATCAGCGCAGAGCATGCGCACGCGATCGTCGAGAGCTACCAAGTGCGCTGGCGCATCGAGGAATTTCATCGAACGTGGAAGCAGGGCGAGTGCAACGTCGAGGATGCGCAGCTTCGCTCGGAGCCTGCGCTCATCAAGTGGGCAACGCTCATGTCCGCCGTCGCGATGCGCATCGAGCGGTTGAAGTACTTGTCGCGCAAGAAGCCTGATGCGCCTGCGTCGAGCGAATTCGCGCTCGAAGAGATCGAGGCGCTGAAGCTCGATCAGCGTCGTCGGATGAAACCGAAGAGGACGCGCCTCCCAGAGATGCCATCGATGCGCGAGGCAACGCGATGGGCCGCGGAGCTCGGCGGATGGACCGGCGAGCGAAACGGCCCACCCGGATCCATCACGCTCGCACGCGGCCTCGAACGCCTGGGATACCTCGTCGAGGGCATCGCGCTCGCTCGGTCAACCCCCGCCGGGAGTACGCCCCGCGCGATTTCGCGCCGGACATGAGTCCAATGGTCAGCCCTCAGGCGGTCGTGCCGAAGGAGATCGAAGTCTCCAAGCCGGCCGCCGCGGGGAAGACGAACGTGATCGTCGACGCCAACGGCGAGCGAGCTTCCGTGAGTGAGGTCAGCTTCATCGGGCCTCCGCGAGCCGAGAACGTGAAGCGCCTCTGCGTCGCCCCGTGCGTCGTCGAGCTCGCCCCCGGCCCCCATGTCCTTCGGTTCGCCGATGAACGTGATGCCACGCGCGCGAGCGACACGCGGATCGACGTCGACGAGAAGCCTCGGCTCGTGCGCCACGCGATGGGTCGTACCGAGAAGGCCGACGGTTGGAACAAGGCCGGGTGGGCGCTCTTCCTCGGGGGCGCCGGAGTCGTGGGCATCGGAGGGCTGCTCGCCGACCAGAGCGCGAGCGGCGAGAAATTCGATCCCGACATGCTGACGGCGGCCATCGCCACCGCGGTCGTCGGTGGGACGCTGGCCCTCGTCGGCATCCCGATGATGATCGCGTCCCGACCCCAGACCCAGCAGGGCGCGACCACCGAAGTGAAGCTCGCTCGGCGGTGACCGCTCAGCCCGCGATCTTCGCCTCGAGCTCTTCGATACGAGCGCGCGCATCGCCCAGAAGCTTCAGCACGGGGATCGCGAGTGCCCACGCGACATCGCCTACCATCTCGAAGCTCCATTCGCGCTCCTGCCGTGCGCGACGAACAAGTCGCTGCAGCGCAGCGTTCGCGTGCTCTGGGTCATGAACCCGAAAGACCAACTCTCGCGAGGCGTTGTGAGTAATCCGCGCCAAGAAGAGAGCGTTGCGCGCTTCCAGCACGACCGCTTCGATTTCGTCTCCCACCCGATCGAGGACCGCCGTTTCGCTCGGAGTCGGCATGCCGTTCGCACCGAGTGCGAGGGCGTGAGCGCCACCGACAGATGCCAAGGGAAGATCTCCCGGTGAGGGAGGGTAAGCAGACTCTCGTTCACGACAAGAATCGCCGGCAGTCCGTCGCGAGCCGAGGAGAGCAGAGTGTAGACCGTGGTGGGGTACTCGACCGTGACGCGCGCGTCCGTCATCGGGGCGTCCCCGGGGCTACTGGGAACTCGAGAGATTGACTACACGACTTCCTCCTTCGGCGCCTTGGGCGAAGCACGGCGGCGCGAACAAGTGTGAGAGCTGCGGCGTCGACGTCGCTGATGGGTCACGTTTCAAAGGCCGCTCACTCCATCGTCACCATGTCCGGACATGAGCAAGACCTTGCGCAGCCGTTGGATCCTTCGCTCCCCTCGGTCGTTTGACCTCGCGCGTGGAGCTCGGTCCCCAGGACGAGCGTCGCCTTCAGTACGACGCGGCACGGCTCGTGATGCCCGTGACGGCGGAGTCGATGGCCTGTGTCGTCGTGATGCCTCCGACGCCGGCCGAGGCGATCTCCATCGTCCGCGCGTCGATGAACATGACGAACGGCACCGCCGTCGCGTCGAAGTAGGAACCGAACACCTTGAAGCCGGCGTCGAGCGCGGTCGTCGCGAAGGAATGGCTCGTGCGCCACGTCGCGAGATTCGCGAGCGTCGCCGGGGCGCCCGGGGTCGTGCCCTCGCCCAGCACGGCGAGCGTCGCGATGCGCTTCGTCGATGCCTTGATCGCATTCAGGGTCTGCGGCGTGTAAGCGTCCCAAAGACCGCCCGCGACGACGATCACGACGTCGTGCGTCTTGCCCTGCGGGTCGTAGAGATCGGCGAACGAGACCGTGCCGAGCGTGGTCTTGCCCGGCGCGTATCCCTGAAAGGATGCGTTCGCGATGCGGTCGCCGCGTACCGATCCCGCGCGCGGCTTCGTGCCGATGTTGTCCGTCGGGTACGGGACGCCGTACGGATTGACGCCGGAGGCCGACGAGGGGGCGTCGGTGCCGGCATCTTGCTCCTCGGCGGGGACCGGGCAGCAATACGCGTTGGCCTGCACCGTCTTCGTGCACTCGCTGCTCGGCGGCCCGGCGCCTTCGTCGCATGCGAGGAGCACGTTGCTCGCGGTGACGTCGCAGAGCTGAGCGCGCACGTTCTCCGGTTGGCGCGTGCAGAGCGAGGGAGCGCCTCCTTCAGCTGCGCCGCCATCAGGGCCGAGACCTCCGGGGCTGTTTCCGGTGGTGCATGCCAGCAGGCCGACGAGCGAGATCCAATACACTCTCACGGCAACACCGTTCCTTTTGCGGGCACGTCACGGTCGGTCGTGTCGCCCGTGCCGAGCAGCGTTGTTATCACCAGTGCCCCAGAGCTCGCACGCGCCGGTGAGAAAGAGACTGAAATGAGCGCCCATGGCGAGCGAGCCGCATGGTTCCTGGAGCCAGGCAGCCGCGGTCAGTCGCATGAAATCGACAGCATCCGCCCGAGCGAGTAGAGACGCGAGGCCCGCGCGCCGATCACTCGTCGTACAGCATCGGCGCTCGCACGTTCGCGGCGAACTGCGCGACGATCTCGCGGTCGTCGGCGGAGATCTCGGTGAACGCGACGCCGAGGCCCGGCAGCTGATCGGGCCCCGCCGTCCGCACGAACTGCACGACGCCGGCCGCGCGGATGCCCTTGCGGTCGGGGAACGAGATGATGAGGCCGACGTGCGCGTCGCGGTCGAGGACGAGGAAGGTCGACGCGAAGACGCCGACGATGGTGCCGCCGAGATCGGCGTAGAGCTGGGAGGCGCTCTGGGCGCCGAGCTCGACTTCGATGTCGGGGCCCTGGCGCTCGGCGGCTTCGTTGCGGAAGGCCATGGCTCGCTCGCGAGGCATAGCAGGTGCGCCCCTGAAGCGGTGCGCCAGCCCGCATCGTGCGGAGATTGCGAGCGCGCAGAAGCTCGCGTGAACCGAGCTCCACACGTATTTTGCGACGCCAGGTCAGGGACAGTAGCTGACGGTGACCTGCACGCGATCGACGTGCGCGTCGGGGCTCTCGAACGTCATGGCGACGCCGAAGGTCGGCGCGTTGAGGTCCGCCGGCGTCCAGGACTCGTCCCATAGATCGGTCGGACCGCCGTATTGCGCGTCCTCGAAGTCGAAGCAGCCGCGCGGGAGCTCGCGATCGGTAACCGCGCGCGACGGGCCGAAAGTACCGGAGCCTCGCGTGAGCGTGATCGACTTGTCGAAGGAGCGCTCGCACGCCGCGCGTGAGATGTCGACGCGGATGCCCTGGATCCGCGCCGTCGCGGGGATCTCGAAGCCGAAGTTCCTGAGGATGAGCGGCGAGTCGCTCCCGTTGGAGTGAGCGCGCCCGCCGCCCGGTCCCAGCGCTCCGTTCTCGTCGTCCCACCCATTGGTGCCCGACGCCTCTTGCGCGAGCCGACCGGGGGTGGTGACGGCTTCGCACGCGATCGTAGGAATCACGTCACTCGACACGTCGTTCGATGCGTCGGCTCGTCCGGAGTCCGAGGGGACGGGTGCAGCGTCGGCCTCCGCAGAAGGGCTCGACAGGTCGCCGGTGTTCACCAGCAAGGTGCACCCGACCGCCCAGGCCGCGAGCGCCCCGCCGGCAACGATGCTGAGCCACCGCATCCTGCAGCCGATCGTAGCAGGCGGGCGTCAATGTTGAGACTGACAGCTGAAACACCCCGCCGGATCCTGGCAATCGTCCTTGCGCACACAGGTGCCGAGCTTCCCCGGCGAGACCTCGCATTGCTGTCCGACCTTTGCGCACGGTGAGGTCCCTGAAGGCGCGTTCTTGTCGGCCGGCGGGCAGGCTGCCAGGAAAGCAATCGCGAAACCGCAGAGGAGGCAGCGAACGAGCAACACGGCGTCATAGCAGCTAACCCGCGAGCAGCCGCGGATTCCGTCGAACGATGCCCGCGTTCAACGTCCCCGCGAACGCGAGCCATGCGAGGTAGGGCGTCATCAACAGCGCGGCGAGACGATCGACCCGCGCGGCGCGCGCCGTGTATGCGATGAGGGTCGCCAGGTTGAGCGCGAGATCGGCGAGCGCTGCGCGTGATCGATGGCGGCCGAAGAAGAGCGGAGTCCAGGCGGCGTTGAACGCGAGCTGAGAGGCCCAGAGCGCCAGCGCGGACTTCGCGTCGTGGCTGTGGCGCTTCTTCCAGACGCGATACCCGGAATACGCAGTGAGGCCGTAGAGTACCGGCCAGATCGCCTTGAAGAGCCAGCTCGGCGGAGTTTGCGGCGGCTTGCGGAGCAAGCGGTACCAGAGCTTGCCCTTGCGCCGCTCGGCGAAGTGAGACGAGAACAGGTACGCGATCGTGGTCGCGCCGAAGGTCGCGAGTCCGCCGAGCGCAGATGAGTCGTTGGCTCTCATGCGACATACGGCATCCCTCTACCGGTTCGAGGATGCGGTGAGTGCCTTCCTTCGAGCTTGCGGTACGGTCGCGGCACGCGCGCCGGCTGTTCTGCTGGGGGTGATCTGACCCCCAACTTGGATCCGTCAATTCCGAGTTAGTTGACTTCGATCCGGCTCTCTACTCGTTCGCGAGCACGATCGCGAGGACGACGTTGCTCGTGGCCCGCGAGGAACCCCTTCTTATGCGACGGAAAGGGTGGGCCAAGAATCGGGGGTCAGAACACACCCTAGCGGATTCGCTTGGGGACGCTGCGTGTGTTCCGTGATCTCGCCCGCGGAATGAGGCGCGGCGATCCGTGAAGGAGCGTGCTCTTGATGTAGCCTTGCGCCAGGGGCACGTGGGACACTTCCAACGGATGCGGGAGGCTCTTCGTGCTCAGTTGGAGCGGTGCTTCCGGATCTGCAGAGACCTCGGCTCGCCACTCACGAAGCTTGCAGGAGCCTCCGAAGAAGAGATCTCGGAGACCGAGGCGAAAACCGGCATCCGCTTCAGCGCGGACCTCCGGTCTCTCTATCAATTTTCCAACGGCGGGCGATACGAAGAGACGTGGTTCGTCGTGATGACCGACCAAGTCTCTCCCTACCGATTCTGCCCACTCGCCGAGGTCTGCGAAGTGCACGGGTGGTTTGCTGAATCGTCGTACGACGCGGAGTGGGACAACGGCGGCGAACCGTGGGACCCGCGGATCCGCAAGTACGACCACCATACGAAGCGGCTTCCGTTTGCAGACTTTGGAAACGGGAGCGGCGTCGTCTACTTCGATGCAGACCCATCGGAGATGGGTAGGGCGGGCCAGATCATCACGTACCAGCACGACCCCGACGCGGTCCGCTTCTTCGCGGACGACCTTGTCGACTTCCTGGCGAAGTCGAACGAGTTGCTCGAACGAGAAGGACCGACGTTCTTGTGATGTTTCAGAACTACTATGTTTGAAGGATGACGATCACGGCACGGGGCCTCAGGAAGATCGTCGTCGATGGGCACAAGTACGTCTGGCGGGCTCGCAAGACGAAGTGTCCATGCTGTCACTCTCGTGCAGTCCTGATCGCGGAGAGATCGCGCCGGCGTGCCCACGGCGCCGAGATCCGCTCCGAGCGCCCCGACGGCGGCGCCCGCTTCGTGCTCGTGTTCCCTGCGCGGGCGTGACGCGAAGCTTCACCGCGCGTCGATGCACGGCGCGTCGAGCACGCGGATCGGCTCCGCGCCCGCGGCGAAGGCGCCGGGGTGCGCGGTCGTCGCGTCGACGATCGTGTTCCCGCTCGGCTCGTCGAAATGCCAGAGGCCGACGGTCGTTCCGTCGACGGCGAACGGCGCGGTGGGCACGGCGATCGCCTCGGTCGTGTAGCGCGCGGCGCTCGAGACGCGGACCTCGTCGATGAGCCCGCGGAAGTAGAAGTTGTCGGTGTAGGCCGCGCGGCCGACGTGCGCGTCGCCGCCGTACGTTCGGTACGAGAACGAGGTGGGCTGCAACGTGTGCCGCCTCGCGCCCGCGTAGTAGACCGCGAGCGTCGTGCCGTCGTACACGCCGGCGACGTGCGCCCACCGATCGCCCATCACGTAGGCGTTCCCCGCGTTGCCGGCGAAGTAGCTCTCCAAGACCCCCACCGCGATCGAGCTCCGCCCGTAGAGACGCATCTCGATGCGACGATTGCGGACGAGCAAGACCCAGCCGCCGTCGTCGTGCTGGTGGTGCGAGAGGATCTGCTGCTCTTCGCCGATCGTCGCGAGATCGGGGCGGATCCACGCCTCGACGGTGAACGGCCCGACGAGATCGAGCGCCGGCGCGTGGGGAACGATCGCGTCGTTGCGGCCCTCGAAGCGGAGCGCCGGATCGTGGCAGACGCCGGCGTCGGCGTCGGCGTCTTCTTGCGGGCCGGCGTCGGTCGGAGGCTCGATCGGACTCGGCGAGCCCTCGGGAACCCCGCCGTCCGACGGCGCGCCACCCGGAGCCGTGCCCACGCCGTCGAAGCCGCACGCCGCGGCGACGACGACGAGCGCGCCCCAGACTCCGTCCCGGGCACGAGCCATCGACGAAGACGTTATCACCGACCGAGAGGGAGCTCGACGACCACGTCGACGTCGTTCGTCGCGCGAGGCTCGCCTTGGAGCGAGCTCGCGATGCTACCGCCAACGAAATACGCCCCGCCGACCGACTCGACCGCGCGCGCGACCGCCAGAGCAACGTCGAGCGCGTCAGGATCGGTCGACGTCATACCGCATCGCTCGGGAGGTCGCCGAAGAGACGCCGCGCCACGTCACGCCCATAGAGACGGACCGCGAGCCGCACGCGCACCTCCTCCGGACCGGCCTCGCCTCGGCTCCGGTGTCGAGCATGACTCTTCCAGCATAGCTGGCGTACTACGGGCAGACGAGCGTGAGCGACGGTCCGATGGCGGCGTGCGTCCCACGTGCCGAACGTCGCGCGAGGCTCACGCGCTCGCGGTCTCGACATCGAATCTGGCTGCCTAGGTCTTGCCGAGAGGCGCACCGGGAGCGTGACCGATCTCCGGAGGGTCGGGCGTCCACGTGAACGTGTCGATGAGCAGCGGCGGGCCGGGGGCGAGCACGTCGTCTTTGCCGATCGTCCACGCCTCGACGCGCCCGTCGGCGTGCACGCAGAGGCGCACGAAGTGCTTGAAGCCCGGGTGACCGAGCACCGTGAACGCCTGCTGGTGCTCGAGGCCGAGCACCGCGAGGATCATCAAGTACACGCCGAAGACGAACGAGCCGCCGAAGGCGCTCGCGACGATCACCGCGGGATCGCCGGCCATCGACGGGAGCGAGGCGGTCGAGAGGCGGAGGAACATCGGCAGGAGGCCGAGCACGACGCCGAACGGGACGGCGAGCAGCGCGATGAAGCGCCTCCGTTCGCCCTGGTGCGCCACGAAGTACAAGCCCAGCGCGAGCAGCGCGGAGATCGTGAGCGACGTCATGAAGAGCGGAGAGTCGCCTGTCTTCGACGCGCCGAGCACGATCGACGCGAGCAGCGCGAGCGCGAGGTGAACGAGCCCGCCCGCGCGGCCGATCGCGAGCTTCAGCGGGACCTGCGCGACGAGCTTCCTCGCGGCCGCGCGATCGGGGTACGCGACGTCGGGCTCGGACACGCCGCGCGGGTACGGACCGATGCGCGTGCCGTGCAAGAACGCGCCGCCGCCGCCGGCGACGACGTGGAGCGAGCGATTGACGGTGCGCCGCTCGTAGTGATGGAAGTCGCCGGCGAGGTAGAGCACGCGATCGCGCTCGAGGTTGAGGCGGCAGGCGCCGAGCATGCGCACGCCGGGATCGTTCTTCATGCCGTACGCGAGCGCGGGATCGCCGGCGACGAAGAGCACGGCGCGATCGGGGTGCTCCTCGCGCCATTTCGCGAAGAACGCGCGCTGGCGGAAGTCGACGCGCCCGAGCTGGCGATCGGCGCCGAACAAGTCGAGGCCCCGCGCGAGCGGCATCGCGAAGTAGCTCGCCTCCTGCACCGGCACGTAGCCGCGCAGCACGAGGCGGCGCCTCCGCTTGATGCCGACGCCGCGGAAGAACGCGCGCACCGATCGGAGGAAGCCGAGGACGAGGCCGAACGCGCCGCCCACCTCGTCGAGGTGGAGCTGCCGGGCGACGAGGCCGACCTTGCGCCCCGTTCGCTTGCGGAGCTGCTTGCCGAGGCGAGGCGTCGTGTCTTTGTCGTCGGCGCGGAACGGCTCGTCGACGCGCCGGCGGAAGAGGCGGCCGAAGCCGTCGAGGCCGTCGTACCAGTCGTGGTTGCCGGGCACGCCGAGCACGACGCGCTTGCGGGAGCTCGCGAACGCGCGACGGAGCTGCTCGTTCCACGGGAGCACGAGCCGCTTGTAGATCTCGTCGGCGGTCGCGACCGGATAGGCGATGTCGCCGCCGAAGACGAGCACGTCGCCGCGGGGGAGGAACGTCGTGCCGCCCTGACCGTCGTCGACCTCGTAGGTCGACGCGAGCATCTTGCCGACGCCGGCGCTCACGTCGCGGTCGTCGCCCGTGTCGGCGACGAAATCGATCCAGACGGGCCGCCCGAGGGCCTCGACGAGCGTCGGCGCCTCGGCATCGAGCGGCGGCGCCTGGTGGGGGTGGGCGAGGACGTCGATCGACGCGCGAAGGAGGTCGGCCGGACGGTTGGGCTTCATCCAGTCGCGCGAGTCGACCGACTCCGTCGCGATCGCTCTGGCTGTGAAATTGCGCAGATGGCCGAACAGCGAGGTCACGCCGTACCAGCGGATGCCGAAGGGTGGGTGTGCGCCCTGCCGAAAGACGAGGGGCGCGGGCCGATCGCCGCGGGGCTCGAGCCGCACGGGGGGCAGCGCGAGCGTCGAGCTGGGCGGATCGGGGTCCTCCACGGAAGAAGAGGAGGAAGAGGGGGAGGCCGACGCGGGGGACGGCGGCGGCTCGGACTCGAGCAGCACATGGAAGAGGATAGCGTTTTTGGGTTACCCTCGTCGGGTCCTCACATGCGAAGAAGACTCGCCCTGCCCCTGTTTGCGTTTCTGTCCGCGTTTGCCCTGCTGACGGTCTCGGGCGGCGCCGCCACGCCGAACGTCAAAGGGAAGATCACGGGGCAGGAAAAGCTGCTCCCCGAGGTCTACGCCGAAGCGGCCAAGCCGGAGTCGCGGCGGTGGACGTGGCGCGAGCCCTCGCCCTCGGTCGCGGCGCAGTTCCGCACCCTCTCCGGCAACCCGTCCCGCGATCTCTGCATCGCGGCCACGTCTTCCGCCAACCAGGCCGCCGGCGAGGCCATCCGCATGACGGTGACGGGCGGGCGCGTCTTCCCGACCACGATCGTCGTCTCGCCGGGCACGCCCCTCGCGTTCAAGAACTTCGATCCTTTCAAGCATCGCCTGTTCGTCAAAGACCAGAACACCTTCGGCGCCGAAGACCTGGGCCCGAACCAGGTCCGCCAGTGGGCCGCGCCGGGCCCCGGCCGCTACGAGGTGCGCGACGAGCTCTTCCCCAGCGTGCGCACGTTCATCATCGTCGACGCGCAGGTGGTCACGGTCGCCTACCCAGGTCGCGACGGCGCCTTCGGGCTCGTGCTCCCCGCGGGCGACTACGTGCTGAAGGCGTTCTTCGCCGGCAAGCAAGTGGGCAAGAACGTCCCCGTCGCGGCGAAGGAGAAGTCCACGGTCGAGCTGAAGGATCCCCTCAACGTCGGGCTCGCGGCGGCCGACGCGCGTGAAGGGCAGGAGCAGAAATGATCCTGTCGCGCATCTGGTACCTCATCCTCGCGATCCTCCTCGCGGCGGCGTACTACATCGTCTCGCTCGCCGTCGGTCAGTACAACCGGCGCAACGCCGCGGCGATGGACGAGACGCTCAAGGCCGACAGCCAGGTCGTGAGCTGGGCGATGCAGGTCGACGCGCGCCGCCGGCTCGACGTCCTGCTCCTCGCGGCGGTCGACCCGAACGTCGCCAAGTCGCTGAAGGGCGCCAACGGCAAGGAGCAGGTGCCGACCGCTTCGAAGGAGGAGGGCGCCAAGGCCCTCCGCGCCTTCAACGACAAATTGCCTGCAGAATACAAGAATGACGTCCTCTTCGTCGCCGACCGCGAGGGGCGCCTCGTCGCGCAGATCGGCTACGACTCGGTCGTCGCGTTCCCCGAGTTCGAGCTCGGCGGCTACGCCGCGGTCTTCGACGCGCTCCACGGCTTCCTCCGCGACGACACCTGGGTGTGGGGCGGGCGCATCGCGCGCGTCGTCACGCGCCCGGTCGAAGACGAGGTCGGCCAGCCTCCGCTCGGCGCCGTCATCGGGCTCCGCTGGGTCGACAGCGGCTTCGCGAAGGAGATCGGGAAGCGAACGCGCACGAACATCGCGTTCTTCGCGCTCGGCCAGCACGTCGCGTCGGCGGCCTCGACCGAGGGGTTCGAGGAGAACTCCCTCGAGGCGCTCGGCGGCGATCTCAAGGCCGTGGGCGAAGACAAGCAGTTCCGCGAGACGGGCCGCACCGACGTGCGACCGCTCGGCACCGACGACAAGGGCGGCGTGCTCTTCGTGCGCCTCCCGGGCGACGCGTGGGAGCTCGGCGCGGGCTTCGCCGTCGCGCGCCAGAAGGTCTCGATCGCTTCGCCGCTCGGCTTCATCAACGGCGCCGACGATCAAGACAAGAAGAACGTGAAGCTGTGGCTCGTCGGCGTCATCGCCTTCGGCGCGCTGCTCTTCGGCATGCTCTTCTCGTTCCTCGAGCACTCGATGCCGATGCGCGAGATGGCGGCGCAAGCGGGGAAGCTGAAGAAGGGCGACCTCGACGTCCTCCAGCTCCCGCGCTTCCGCGGCGGGTACCGATCGATCGCGACCGACATCAACAACGGCATCCAGCGCGTCATCGAGAAGGGCGGCGGCACCGCGCGCAAGCCGGCCGATCTCGAGTCGATCCTCGGGCCCGTCCCCGCGCAGCCGAACATGAGCGCGTTCTCCTTCCCGATGCCGGACGCGTCGTCGCCGCCGCAGACGGCGCCGAACCTCGGCGCGCCGTTCCCCAACGCGCCGGCGCCCGCGGTGAGCCCGCCTGCCCCGTCGGCGCCGAACAACCGCTTCCCCGGATCGGCCCCGCAGGCGGCGCCGTCTCGCCCGGGAGCGCCGAACGCTCCGCCGGCCGCGCCTTCGCGTCCGGGCGGCACGCCCGGCGCGGGCGTCGCCGGTCAGCCCATGTTCGGCAACGAGCGCACGATGGCGATGCCCGGCGGATCGCCGCCGGCGTTCGGCCAGGCGGCGCCCCCGCCCGCCGCGGGCGCGCCCGTCGGCGCGCAGAGCGCGACGGTCGCGGCCTCGCCGGGCGCGAACAAGATGTCGGCGGCCACGTCGCCCGCGCCGTTCCCGCCGCAAGGAGGGCCGGCCAAGGCGCCCAAGGACGAAGACGAGCAGACGATGGTCGCGCAGCCGTCGGCCGATCTCATCGCCGCGACCGGCGGTCACGCGGCGGCGAACGATCCGGCGGCCGAGTGGCATCAGGTCTACGAAGAGTTCCTGCGCACGAAGCGCGAATGCGGCGAGCCGACCGAAGGCCTCACCTTCGAGAAGTTCCAGCAGACCCTCAAGAAGAACCGCGACGCGCTGATGCAGCGCCACGGCTGCAAGCGCGTGAAGTTCTCGGTCTACGTCAAAGAGGGTCGCGCGTCGCTGAAGGCCACGCCCGTTCGCGAGTAGCTGACCCGATTCGCCCCGTGTGGCGGCGGCGCACACCGTCGTCGCGGGAGGGCTCCGCAGCGCGTCGCCTTCCTGCGTCCCGCACGGCCCTTGCAGCTCCGGCGGGCGCATGGACCGCACCGCACTGCACCTCGAGATCCGCAACGCGCTCACCCTCGCCGACGAGCTGAGCCGCGACGAGCATCACCTCGGCCGATGGGAGCTCGCGGGCGTGCTCGCGGCGCTCCGGAGCGCGCTGGAAGAGCTGGAGCGCGAGGTCGGTCGGTCGCACGTCGACTTGAGCGCGCCGGGCCCAGAGGTCGTCGCGCGCGTCGAGCGCTCGATCCACGCGCTCGACCGCCGCCTCGCCGAGGTGCCGGCCGAGCTCCACTGGCGGACGCAGAAGCTCGTCGCCTCCGTCGAGCGCGTGGGCGCCGGGCTCTCGGCGCCCGCGGCCTCCGTTCGCTCGAAGCCGCTCGCGATGCTGCCGCTCGCGCGCGTCGTTCCGCAGGGCGTGCACGCGGCCGTCGATTACGCGGGCTCGGCCGCGCTCTTCGCGAGCGCGACGCTCGCGAAGACCGAGCGCGCGCGGGCGGTCGGCCTCGCGCTCGGCGGCGGCGTCCTCGTCGGATCGCTCCTCACGGATCAGCGCGCGAGCGCGATGAAGGTGCTCCCGATCGAGACGCACGAGATCGCCGATCACGCCACCGGCCTGCTCGCGATCGCCGCGCCGTTCGTCCTCGGCTACGCGAAGAAGGATCCGCTCGCGGCGATGATGCACGTCGGCGTCGGCCTCTCGATGATCGTGGCGTCGCTCTTCACCGACTATCGCGCGCGCGACGGCGTGACGTGGCCGATCCGCTCGAAGGGAGGATGGCGCCGCGCACGGCACCGCGCACGGCGGCGCCGCGAAGCGCGCGTGGGCGACGTCCAGCGCCCGCTCGAGGGCCTTTCGGCCGCGCCCACGAAGAGCAACTGGGATCCCGACGGCGACCGCTTTCTCGGCGCGACCCGCCCGCCGGGCGCGCCGCGCGACCGCTGAAATTTCGCGGAGACGTAAGGGCGGTCTTCGTTTAGCGTGAGCGCGCTCATGCGCTCCGCCAAGCTTCTCCTGGGCCTCTCGGTGGCCTGTGCCTCCGGCCTGCTCGCGTCGTCGGCGCGCGCCACGAGCGTCTTCGAATTCCCCGACAACGGCTCGGAGCAGATGGCTCGAGGCGGCGCGTGGGTCGCTCGCGCGTCGGATCCGCTCGCGACGATCTTCAACCCCGCGGGCCTCGCCGGCCAGCCGACGCGGCTCACGCTCCAGAGCAGCTTCATCATCGAGCACACGTGCTTCAGCCGCATCAAGGCGGCGGGCGACACCTCGAACGATCCGCTCGGCGCGGGCGGCGTCTACCCGCGCGTGTGCAACGACATCGCGCCGACGTTCAACCCGCAGATCGGCGCGACCATCCGCGTCAACGACCGCCTCGGCGTCGGCCTCCTCGTGATCGGCCCCGCGTCGGGCGGCGAGAAGACGTTCCCCGACTTCGTGCGCGACGGCGCAGGCGAGCTCCAGGCGTCGCCTGCTCGGTATCTCCTCGCGAAGCAGGCGGGCATCATCCTCTCGCCGACGCTCGGCGTGGGCGCCGAGATCGTCGAGAACCTCCGCGTCGGCGCGAGCTTCTCCTGGGGCTTCGCCCGCCTCCGCCTCGCGAGCGCCACCGTCTCGCTCAACTCCGACGCGACGACGCCGGGCAACGACACGCGCGCGAACCTCCAGCTCCGCGACTACTTCATCCCCGCGTTCACGGTCGGCGGGCTCTGGAGCGCGGCGCCCGAGTGGGATCTCGCCGGCTGGTACAAGTGGTCCGACGCGATCCGCGCCTCGGGCGACGTGGGCACGGCGGCGAACTTCTACACGCGGCAGAACGCGAACGGCGACGACAGCAAGGTTCGCTACGGCGACACCATCTTCGAAGACTGCGGCACCGGCACGAACACCACCGCGTGCGGCGCCGGCAACAACGGCACGCTCAAGTTCGCGGTCCCGATGGAGGCGAAGATCGGCGTCCGCTACCACAAGCCGCGCGCGAAGACGGTCGCGGAGGCGCCGGCCGGCGCCGAGCCTTCGGCGCTCGCGACGCCGGCAGCGCCGCAGAAGCACCTGCGCGATCCGCTGGCGACCGACGTCTTCGACGTCGAGCTCGATCTCACGTGGGCGAACAACTCTGCGGCCGACGCCATCGAGATCCGCTTCCCGAGCGACAACAGCGGCACCGGGCTCTTGCCGGTCGCCGGCGTTCAGGGCGGCCAGATCCCGCCGAACGCCGACCAGCGACGCAACTACAGAGACGTCATCGGCGTCCGCCTCGGCGGCGACTGGAACGTGATCGCCGACAAGCTCGCGCTCCGCGCCGGATCGTTCTTCGAATCGAGCGCCGCCAATCCCCAGTACCAACACATCGACTTCCAACCAACCACCCGCTTCGGCCTGGCCCTCGGCGGCACCTACCGGATCCGCTTCGGGGAAGGGGAGAGCGCGAGCGCGCTCGAGCTCATGGTGGGATACGGCCACGTGTTCTTCGGCGACCAGAGCCGGACGAACCCGAACGACAGCGGCCTCGGCGCGCTCGCGGGCACGTCGTGCAACGGCAGCGCCCCCTCCGGGGTCACGACCTGCGCGGACGGAAATGAACGCTACCGCACGAAATGGCCGGTGAACCTCGGCACGATCACGAGCTCGCTCAACGTCGTCAACGTGGGCGCGGCTTACCGCTTCTAGCCATCGCAGAGTCCGCTTCTGGTGATAAGCTCGCTCTTCATGAGCGACACGCGCAAGGTCATCATCATCGGGTCCGGGCCTGCTGGCCACACCGCGGGCATCTACGCCGCTCGCGCCAACCTCAAGCCGCTGATGTTCGAAGGCCTGGCGCGCGGCGGCATCCCGGGTGGTCAGCTCATGATCACCAACGACGTCGAGAACTACCCCGGCTTCCCGTCGAAGATCGCCGGGCCCGAGCTCATGGCCGCGTTCCGCGCGCAGGGCGTCCACCAGGGCGTCGAGATCCGCACCGAAGACGTGAACAAGGTCGACTTCTCGAAGCGGCCGTTCACCGTCTGGGCGGGCGACGACAACAAGGAGTGGAAGGCGGAGACGATCATCATCGCGACGGGCGCGCAGGCCAAATGGCTCGGCCTCCCGAGCGAGACGGCGCTCCAGGGCAAGGGCGTGAGCGCGTGCGCCGTGTGCGACGGCGCCTTCTTCCGCAACCAAGACGTCGCCGTCGTCGGCGGCGGCGACACGGCCATGGAAGAGTCGATGTACCTCTCCGGCCTCTGCAAGTCGGTCACGCTCATCCACCGTCGCGACGTCTTCCGCGCGAGCATGGCGATGCAGGATCGCGTGAGGAAGAACCCGAAGATCAAGATCCTCTACAACACCGAGGTCGACGAGATCCTCGACGTGTCGAAGGGCGAGGTCACCGGCGTCAAGGTCCGCAACAACAAGAACCAGGAGACGGCGGTGCTGCCGGTCACCGGTTACTTCGTCGCCATCGGCCACACGCCGAACTCGGATCTCTTCAAGGAGTTCCTCGAGCTCCACGACAACGGCTACATCAAGACGAAGCCGGGCACGACGCAGACCTCGGTGCCCGCCGTCTTCGCCGCCGGCGACGTGCAAGACTTCGTCTACCGCCAGGCGGTCACCGCCGCCGGCACGGGCTGCATGGCCGCCCTCGAAGCCGAGCGCTGGCTCGCGGCCAACTCGAGTCACTAGCGGGCGTTCGGCGCCTGGCGCCTCTCTTTCCTGACTCTCCCCCAAAAAGCGCGATACGCTCGGCGCGTGTCCTCCGAACCGGCCGGCACCCCATCGCAACCGGCAGAGGCGACGCCCGAAGTCGCGAGCGCCGAGCGTGAGGCGCAGCTCGCCAGAGTTCCGTTCTTCGACGGCCTGACGCCGGAGGCCCTCGCGATGATCGCGGAGGCAGCGACCGACGAGAGCCACGCCTACGGCACGCGGATCTTCCAGTACGGCGATCCCGGCGACAAGCTCTACATCATCCTCGAAGGCAAGGTGCGCATCTCGCGCGAGGTCGGCGGCATGGGCGAAGAGGCGCTCGCCGTGCTCGGCGTCGGCGAGGTGTTCGGCGAGATGGCGCTCCTCGACGAGTCGCCGCGCTCGGCGAGCGCCATCGCGCACGAGCGCTGCCGCCTGCTCGTCATCACGAAAGACGCGTTCGACGATCTGCTCTTCTTGCACAAGGATCTCGCCTACGAGGTCCTCTGGGCGTGCGTGCGCATGCTCGCGTCGCGCCTGCGCGAGACGAACGACAAGCTCACGTTCCTGTCGACGAGCGGTCGCTTCTGACGATAGAAGACTCGCCATGCGTTCATGGCTTGGTCACTTCACGCTCGTCGGGGTCGTCGTCGCCGCGGTCCCGCTCGCGGTCGCTTGCGGTGAGGTCCCTCAAGGGCCCGGCCCGGTCGTGCCGGGAACGGCGACGGCAGAGCCGACGGCGCCGGGCACGCCGACCGCCCCGCCCGCCGGAACGGGAACCGGAGCGACGACGCCCCACGGCGCGCCCGGTCCGATGAAGCCCACCACCGGCAGCGCGATGGCCGACGACCTCAAGAAGATCGGTCTCGACCCCAAGAACCTCCCGCCCCTCAACAAGCTCGAGCCCGACAAGATCCGCGCGGTCATGGGCACCTTCAAGAAGGCGCTCGGCGTCGAGTGCACGGGGTGCCACGACGCGAACAACTTCAAGGCGCCGACGCCGCACAAGAAGATCGCCACCAAGATGTGGGACGAGTTCGTCCGCAAGATGGCGATGGAGGACGGCTCCGTCCTCTATTGCGACTCGTGCCACGGCGGGCACATGGAGTTCCTCGATCGCAAAGACAAGAAGGCGCTCTCGGCGTGGATGGACGCGAACTTCGTCGGGAAGCTGAAGCGCGTCGACAAGAAGGACCAGTCCTGCGAGACGTGCCACGGCGACCCGTTCGAGCCGAACTTCGTCGCGCAATGGGCGAAGTAGGGCGCACGCAGAGGGGCCAGTAGCGCACGAGTTTTCCCCACCTTTTCCGCGGTCGTGGAGAAGTTTGGGCCGCTCTCTTGACTCGGGTACGCGTGTTCAGTACGCTGAACAACGTGCAAGGGCTCACCCAGCGCCAGCAGATGGTCCTCGACTTCATCCGGCAGTCGATCGCCGATCGCGGATACCCACCGACGCTCCGCGAGATCGGCGCGCGCATGGGGATCCGTTCGACCAACGGCGTCAACGATCACCTCCGCGCGCTCGAGCGGAAGGGCTACCTCACGCGTGAAGACATGAAGTCGCGCGCGCTCCGCCCGACGGGGCATCCGGGCGTGGCTCAACACCTGACCAGTGGAAGCGAGGGCGCGAGCAACGACTCGTTGCCACCACGCGAGCTGCTGCGCGACGACGAAGACGTCATCGAGGTTTCGGTCCTCGGGCGCGTGGCCGCGGGCCTGCCGCTCTTCGCCGAAGAGCACGTCATCGACACCGTCCGCGTCGATCGCGGTCTTCTCAAGGGCGGGCGCGAGGTCTTCGGCCTCCGCGTCCACGGCGACTCGATGATCGAGGCCGGAATCCTCAACGGCGACTACATCTTCGTCCGCAAGCAGCTCACCGCGAGCCGCGGCGACTGCGTCGTGGCGCTGATCGGCGACGAGGCCACGGTGAAGTACTACTTCCCCGAGAAAGACTACGTGCGCTTCCAGCCGGCCAACAAGTCGATGGCCCCGATCCTCGTCCGCGCGGTCGACTTCAAGCCGACGATGCTCCTCGGCGTCGTGGTCGGCGTCTTCCGCCGCCTCTGAGGCCTGTTCAGTCAGTCACCACCACGACGTCGTCATAGACGACGTCGGTCGTGCCGATCACGGTGCCGGCGGTCATGCCGAGCTCGATGCCGACGATCTCCGCCGGGCTCTGCGCGCCGACGAGCGTCGAACGAAGCGTGCCGTCGATCCGGAGGGTCATGGTCGTGTCGACGCGAAGCTCGGCGTCGTGCCAACCTTCGCGCGTCACGTACGTGCCGAGCGATCCGCCCTGCACGTACGGGTTGATCATCGTGGCGTTCGGAACCCCGACGGCGATGCCCACGCTCGCTGGCGACGCGGCGGCCGTCTTGTAGAGCACCTTGAGCGCGAGGTAACCGCTCTGAGGGTCTCCGAGGTTGGCGATTTCATTCACCGCGAACCGCCACTTCACCGTCGCGGGCGCCTTCGCGGCGACGGTCTTGGCTAGGTAGGTGCCTTCGACGGGCCCCGCCGCGCCGGGGCCCGACCTGATGTGAAACGACGTCCCCCCACCGTCGGCCGAGAGCGCCGCGGAGGCGTCGAACCGGGCGGCGCGGAAGAACGAGTCCCAGCACCCGCGCAGGTCGGCGCGACCCTCGAAGTCGTCCGCGAACGTGGAGGCCTCCGGGCCCGGGCACCCGACGACCGCGTCGGCGCCCGGCGCGTCGACCACGCTGCCGTCTTCGGAGCCGACGGCTCCGTCCGCGTCTTCGGTGCCGGCTTCGGGGTCGCCGCCGAGGGGAGGCGACTCGCCGCTGCCCACGCACGCGAAGAGCGCCGCTGGCGCGAGGCCCGCGACGCCGATGAGCAAGAGCAGACGACGCGACATTCTCGGACTCCCCGTTTCGAGCCTCGCTCGTTCACGACGAGACGATCAAGAACATCGCACGCGACGGAGCGCGTCAAGCCGCCGAACCCGATCGCTGACCTCCGCCCGATCTGATAAGCAGGCGCTCTGGGCAAGCTCTCTCGAGACGCGGATCCGTCGCATCGCGCTTACCTCGAGGCGCGTCCGGCGAAGTATCGCGGCTTCGTGCGCACGTCGCGCTACCTGATCATGCGTGACGGCGTGCGCATCGCGATTGACGTCTGTCTCCCGCGCGGCCTGCCGCCTGGGGCGCGCGTGCCCGCCATCGTGCGGCAGACGCGCTACTTCCGTCGGTTCCTCGTGCGCAAGCGCGCCCGCGCGTTCATGAGCGAGGCGACCTTCGATCCGATGAACGCGCCGATGCGCGCGCTCTTCACGTCGCGCGGCTACGCCTGGGTCGACGTCGACGCGCGCGGCTCGGGCGCGTCGTTCGGCGAGAGGCCGTGCCCCTGGTACCTCGAGGGAGAGGTGAAAGACGGCGCGGAGATCGTCGACTACATCGTCTCGCAGCCGTGGTCGAACGGGCGCGTCGGATCGACCGGCGTCTCCTACGACGGCACCACCGCCGACTTCCTCGCGTCGACGCGCCATCCTGCCGTCCGCGCGATCGCGCCGCGCTTCGCGCTCTTCGACGTCTTCGCCGACGTCGCGTTCCCCGGCGGTCTCCACCAGGCGTGGTTCACCGAGACGTGGGAGCGGGCCAACGCCGCGCTCGACCGGAACTCGCCGGCGGACTTCATCGGGACGACGCTGAGCTTCGGCGTCCACGGCGCGCCGAGCCCGCGGGTCGCCCGCGAGGGAACGCTCGCGCACGCGCTCGCCAAGCTCGCGGATCGCGAGATCGCCCAGACCGCCTTCGGCAAGGTGCTCGGCTGGGCCGTCGGCGGCGTGCCGCCGGTCGACGACGACCGCGGCGGCGAGATCCTCGCGAGCGCGGTCGCGTCGCACGGCAAGAACTACAGCGTCCACGACGGCGCGGTGCACATGACGTTCCGCGACGACTCTCCGCCGAACGCGCCGATCCCCGGCTTCACGTCGGAGATCTTCTCTCCCGCCAACTACGCCGACGCGATCGGGAGCGCCGCCGTGTTGAGCTACGGCGGATGGTGGGACAGCGGCTACGCCAACGCCGCGGTGAAGCGCTTCGGCGCGGTCACGGCGTCGGGCCCCGCGTCGACGCGCGCGGACCATCGCTTGCTCCTCGGTCCTTGGGTGCACGGCGGAACCCTCGACATGGATCCCGATACGGCGGCGCACCCGGCCGCGTTCGACCACGCCGCCGAGCTCCTGCGCTTCTTCGATCGTCACCTCGAGCCCACCGTCGAGGCGGCCCACGTCGAACCGGTTCGCTACTACCTCATGGGCGCGGGCGAGTGGCGCTCGTCGACGCGATGGCCGCCCGAGGGCGTTCGCTCTCTCCCCTGGTACCTCGGGCGCGGCCGCACGCTCACGCGCGCGCGCCCTCCGGAGCGAGACGCGGTCGACGTCCACGAGGTCGATCCCACGACGCGCACGGGCCTTCGGAGCCGATGGCGCACGCTCGTCTCGCCGTTCGTCCACGTCGACGGCGCGGGGCGCTCGGCGCGCGGGCTGCTCGTCTACGAGAGCGATCCGCTCGACGAGGATCTCGACGTCGTGGGTCACCCCGTCTTGGTGCTCGCGGTCTCGTCGTCGGTGCCCGACGGCGCGATCCTCGCTTACCTCGATGACGTCCCGCCCTCGGGATCGCCGCGCCTCGTGAGCGAAGGCGCGCTCCGGACGATCCATCGCACGCGGCTCGCCGACGAGGAGACGGTCGCGCGCGTCGAGATGACGTTCCTCCGCAAAGACGCGCTCGCCCTCGGGGCCCACGAGCCCGCCGTCCACGCCGTCGAGCTGCTTCCGCTCGCGATGCGCTTCCGCCGCGGGCATCGCGTCCGCCTCTCCCTGGCCGGCGCCGACGTCGATCACTTCGCGACGCCCGCGGGGCCTTCGGGGCAGGTGCCCACCGTCTGGCGCGTCGATCGCGCCGGCTCGCGGCTGCTTCTGCCCGTCCACGTCGCGCGGGCTTCAGGCGCTTGACCGGGGGCGATTGACACTGTTACGTCTCGCTCTAGCGAGATGCGCGCCTGTTTCGTCGCGATACTGTGCGCGATCCCCGCGATGAGCGGGTGCGGCGGCATCTACTACACCGTCTCGATGAACGCCGCGCAGGCGCGCCTCGAGCAAGCGCGCCAGATGGGCGCCGAGCAGCAGGCTCCCTTCGAGTACTACTACGCGAAGGAGCACCTGCGTCAGGCGCAGGTCGAGGCCTCGGAGGCGAGCTACAGCGACGCGGCGGCCTACGCCGACACCGCGGAGCTCTACGCCCAGAAGGCGATCGACGTCTTGCAGCAGGCCAAAAAGGGAGACGACAAGTGAACCTTCGCGGCCTGACCGCGATGGTCGCGGCGGCCGCGCTCCTCGTCGGCTCCTGCTCGACCGGCCCCGTCTTGCGGGGCAAGATCGACGGGCTGAACGGCGTCGTCCTCAAGGCCGAGCAGAGCGGCGCGATGCGCTGCGCCCCGCGCGAGCTCGCGCTGGCGAAGGCCCACCTCCGCTTCGCCGCGACCGAGCTCGATCAAGGCGAGGCCTCCGAAGCGGAGCATCACCTCGCGATCGCCGAGCCGAACGCGCACGCCGCGCTCGCCCTGAGCCCGGTCGAGAAGTGCACCACCGAGAGCGTCGGCCGCGAGGGCGATCGCGACGGCGACGGGATCGCCGATTCGTTCGACCAGTGTCCCGACGTCCGCGAGAACTACAACGGGTTCGAGGATCTCGACGGCTGCCCCGACGATCCCGACACCGACAAAGACGGCATCCCCGACTCGCGCGACGCGTGCATGCTCGAGCCGGAGGACAAAGACGGCTACCTCGACGACGACGGCTGCCCCGACCTCGACAACGACGCCGACGGGATCCCCGACACGAAAGACAAGTGCCCGAATCAGCCCGAAGATCTCGACGGCTTCGAGGACGAGGACGGCTGCCCCGACGACGACAACGACAAGGACACGGTCGCCGACATCTACGACGAGTGCCCCAACACGCCGGGCGGCCCCGGCGGACCGAGGCCGGGCTGCCCGAGCCTGGTCGTCGTGACGGCCAAGGAGATCCGGATCACCCAGCAGATCCAGTTCGACTTCAACAAGGCGACGATCAAGCCGGTGAGCTTCCCGATCCTCGAGGCGGTCAAGGACGTGATGGTCGCCAACCCCAAGATGACGATCGAGGTCCAGGGGCACACCGACAACGTCGGGCAGCCGCAATACAACATGAAGCTCTCCCAGCAGCGGGCCGACGCCGTGAGGGCGTACCTCGCTTCGCACGGGATCGAGCCTTCGCGCCTCGTCTCGAAGGGGTACGGCCTGACCCAGCCCCTCGTGCCGAACAACAGCGAGGGAAACCGCGCCCTGAACAGGCGCGTTCAGTTCATTCGAACGGAGGCTCAGGGCCCCTAGCGGGCGCCTGGCGCGTCTCACCGGCGATCGGCCGCGCTTTGTGGCCCAAAAAAGTTCGAAACCGGTGTAATCACGCGCCGTGCATACTCGGAAAGCGTCCCGTGCTCCGCGCGTCCTCGCCGCCTCCGTATCGCTCGTCGTCCTCCTCGCGCTCGCGATGATGACGGCGTCGCCCGACGCGTCCGCTCAGAACGCGAAGGTCGAAGGCGTCGCCAAGGCTCTCCAGAAGAAAGCCATGGAGGAGGATTACCTCGCGACCGAGTTCCCGAAGGCGGCAGACAAGCTCGAAAAGGCGATCGCCGCGTGCGGCAACGACAAGTGCTCGCCTGCGATCCGCGCGAGCCTTCGTCGCGACCTCGGCGTCGTCCAGATCGGCGGGCAGCTCGACAAGGAGAAGGGCATCGGAAACTTCGTCGAGGCCATCAAGCTCGATCCCGCGGTCGCGCTCGACCCCGATCTCAAGACGAAGGATCTCGACGCGGCCTTCGCCGAGGCGAAGAAGCGCGCCGCCGGCGGCGCGCCCGCTGCGCCCGTGGGCGACGGCAGCCAGCCGGCGGGTGACTTCACGCACACGCCCGCGGCCGAGCAGCAGATCCGCACGCCCATTCCCGTGTACGTCGAGTACTCCGGCGAAGAGCAGCTCGCGAAGGTGATCGCCCGCTACAAGGGCTTCGGCATGACGGACTGGAAGACCGTCGAGCTGAAGAAGATGGGCGACAAGGGCTGGGGCGGCCTCTTGCCTTGCGCCGACGTCCAGCAGGGCACGACGCAGTACTACCTCCAGGGCTTCAACGCGCAGAACGATCCGGTCGCGACCGGCGGCGATCGCAACAACCCGTACAAGGTGCCGGTGAAGCGCGAGGCGGTCGCCGATCCGCCGCACCTGCCGAACGTCTCTCCGCCGACGCAGTGCGCCGACACCGGCGACTGCCCGCCGAACTTCCCCGGCTGCAAGAAGGCCGGTCCGCTCACCGGGCCCGCCGAGCCGACCGGCAAAGACGGCGGCGAGTTCTGCGAAGAAGACAGCGAGTGCCGCAGCAAGGAGTGCAAGGAGAACAAGTGCACCGAGCCCGAGGGCGCTCACAAAGACATCCCCAAGGTCTGGGTCGGCCTCTCCGTCGGCTTCGACTACGCGCTCGTGCCGAGCGCCGACGACGTCTGCAAGCTCAAGCCGACGAACCAGAACCAAGAGCCGCTCAACGAGCAGAACTACTACTGCACCGAGTCGGGCGGGGCGGACTACCCGTACCGCCTCGCCGGGCCCGGCGACGTCGTGCCGCCGGGGCGAGGCGACAACAACGCGCTCGTCGTCGGCACGTCCGACAAGGTCTCCGGCGGCGGTGCGTTCGGCAACATCCGCGTGATGGCGTCGATCGACTACGCGCTCAGCCTGAACATGCTCCTCGGCCTCCGCTTCGGGTACGTCATCAACGCCTACCCCGGGCAGGCGGGGAAGGACGACGGCAAGACCTTCCCACCGATCCACCTCGAGCTGCGCGGCACCTACCTGTTCGGCAAGGACGCCCTCGCCCAGAAGCTCGCGCCCTACGCCATGGTCGGCGCCGGCCTCTCGACCTTCGACACGTCGGTGAAGGTCAGCGTCGTCGAGCAGGTCGCCGCGGTGAAGACCGCGCGCGACGTCGACGCATGGCACATCGCCGGTCCCGCGTTCATGACGTTCGGCGGCGGCGCCCGCGTCGCGTTCTCCGCGCGCGCGGCGCTCATGGCCGGCCTTCGCGTCAACCTCGCGTTCGGCAACGCGTTCGCTCCGAGCGCGGGTCCGGATCTCGGCATCGTCTTCGGCTTTTAGCAGGTGGGGCCTGGGCGGCCCCCTCGCGCTTCGCGCGAGCCTCCCCCGCCAGGTGGTGCTCGCACGGCGTGTTTCGCCTGCGGCGAACGGCGCTCGCGCGCCGAAGACACGCCTCAGGTCACGTCTCGTCTCGTCTCGTCCAGGCCCGATCTTGTAGCCTTGGTGCGTTGGCTGAGCCGATTCAGATAGGACGCTACGTCCTGCACGGCGAGATCGCGTCGGGCGGGATGGCGTCGGTGTACTACGGGCGCCTCGTCGGCACCGGCGGCTTCGCGCGCACCGTCGCGATCAAGCGCCTCCACAAGGAGCTCGCGCGCGCGCCGGCCTTCCGCAACATGATCCTCGAGGAGGGGAGGCTCGCGGCGCGCGTTCGCCATCCGAACGTGGTTCCTCCGCTCGACGTCCTCGCCGAGGCCGGCGAGCTGCTCCTCGTGATGGAGTACGTGCACGGCGAGTCCGTCGCGCGCCTCATCCGCGCGGCGCGGCGCGCGGGAGAGCCGATCCCGATCGCGGTCGGCGCGGCGATCCTCGCGAACGTGCTCCACGGGCTCCACGCCGCGCACGAGGCCAAAGACGAAGCGGGCAAGCCGCTCGACATCGTCCATCGCGACATCTCCCCGCAGAACGTGATCGTCGGCGTCGACGGCGTCGCGCGCGTCATCGACTTCGGCATCGCCAAGGCGGTGAACACCGAAGGCAACACGACCGCAGGGACGATCAAGGGCAAGGTGCCCTACCTCTCCCCGGAGCAGCTCGAGGGCGAGCCGGCGACGAAGCGCACCGACATCTACGCCGCCGGCGTCGTCTTCTGGGAAGTGCTGGCGGGGCGAACGCTCTTCGGCGGCGGCGAAGACGACGCCGAGGTCCTCCGGAACATCCTCACGATGAAGGTGAGGCCGCCGAGCGCGTACAACCCGACGGTGCCCGGCGCGGTCGACGACGTCGTGCTCAAGGCGATCTCGCGCGCTCCCGCCGATCGCTTCGCCTCTGCGCGAGAGATGGCGCTCGAAGTCGAGGCTGCCGTGAACCTCGCGACCTCCACGGTGGTCGGCGCGTGGACCGAGCGGCTCGCCGCGGAGGCGCTCGCGGAGCGCGCGGCGAGAATCCGAGAGGTGGAAGCGGCGAGCGCCGCGGCGAAAGAAGAAGACGGCGACGACGAGCCGACGCACGCCGGCGCGGCGGGCACGGTGAAGCTCCCGCGACCGCTCCCCAACGCCCAGCCGCAGACCGCTGGGCCGCTCGTCCGGCCGCCGTCGCCGCCTCCGCCTCTTCCTCCGACGCGCGCGCCCGCGTCGGTGCGTCCGCCGCCCGCGTCGGTGCGTCCGCCTCCGGCTCCTCCGGCGCCGCCTCCAGCGGGCGCGCAGTCGTCCGCCAAGCGGCGGACGGTGCCGCCGCAGAGCTCGCGCGCGTCGCAGCCGGCGCAGGCGCCTCCGGTCGCCGCGCGGCCGTCGGCGCCGATGGAGGTTCGAACGGTCATCTACGAGCCGCCGCCGATGCCCGAGCCCGAGTTCATCGAGGGCGTGCGTCCGCTGTCTCCGGTCGACATCGCGCCGCCGGTCAGGCCGTCGATTCCGTCCGCGGCGCCCGCGTCGGCAGCGCCCGTCTCCGAGCGCGCGCCGGTCGTGCGTCGGATCTCGGTGACGGCACCCGATACCTCGGAGAACGTCTCGGCCCCGGTCACGGCCTTCAAGCGCTTTCTCCGCTATGTCGCGGCGACCGTGATCCTCGGCCTGATCGTCGCGTACATGTTCGCGCCCGCGATCGTCCGCTACTTCCTGGTTACGGGCGCGGCCAAACACGGGATCGCGATCACGATCGATCGCGTCGACGTGAGCCGCAAAGCGATCAGGCTCCGCGACGTGCACGCCGAGTCGGCCGAGGTGCCCGGCGTGTCGCTGCGCGCGGGAACGCTCGTCATCGCCCTCCGCAACCTCTCTCCCGATCGCGTCACGCTCGACGACGCCGAGCTGACGCTCGAGGGCAGCTACTCGGACGTCGGCGTCCGCCTCGACAAGTACCGCGCCGCGCGCAGCAAGGCCTTGGAGCTCTCGGCGAGCGGCTTGCGGCAGATCGAAATCACGTCCGGGCGCATCGACTGGATCGACGTGCTCGGCGCGGGAACGAGCGCGCGCGTCGAGAACGTGACGATGGACATCTCGCGCAAAGACGCGCGCGCGCTCGGCGACGACTACCGTCTCTCGGCGCCGCTCTTCACCTTCAAGCTGGGGACGCTCTCCGCCGGCCCTTGGCAGCTCGACGTCGATCGCCAGGGCGTCATCTCGCGAGGCGTCGTGCGCTTCGATCCGAGCGGCATGTACGGCGCGTCGATCACGCGCGCGGTCTCCGACGACGGCGGCGGCGCCATGACGTTCCAGGTTCCGCCCACCAAGCTCTCCGATCTGCGGCTGCCGGTCGGGCTCTTCGCCGGGCTCGCGACCGATCGCACGCGGCTCGAAGCGAACGGCGAGCTGCGGATCGAGGCGAGCGGCGCGAAAGCCGCGCCCGCGCCGGGCGCAGACGCGGGCGCGCCGGCCCCAGCCGCACCGTCCGCGCCCTCCGGGAGAATGGCGTCGGGCCGACTCGCGTTCGCGGCGAGCAACCTGGTGGTCTTCAACGGCGGTCCGCTGATCGACGTGTCGCTCGATCTGCCTCTCACCGGCGCGGCCGACGAGCCGATCGCGGCGGCGGGCATGCTGTCGGTCGCGCCCGCCGATCCGAGCGGCGCGGCGAGCACCGCAGTGACGTCCGCGCCGATCGCCGGGACGGTCGACGTGTCCGGGCGCGCCGGCCACGTCGAGCTCGCGGGTCAGAGCGTCACCCTCGCGTGCGCCAAGCCGGCGCAGAACGCGAGCGCCGCGGAGAAGGCCGCCGCCGCCGCGGGCAACGGCGTGCGCACGACGGTCGCCCTCACGTTCGACGACGTCACGAAGACGAAGCTCGGCTTCCAGCCGACCGGCACCTGTACGCCCAAGTTGAAGTGATCTTCGACGAGCCGCGAGAGCGGCTAAGCTGCGTCGAGCGCCGTGCCTCCTTCGCCCGTCCTCTCGACCACCGCCGCCCGCATCCGGCCTCCGGTCTTCGCGCAGCTCCAGGCGCGCATCGACGAGCTCGCCGCGCGCGAAGCGCCCGTCATTCCGCTCCACATCGGCGACACCTGGCTCGAGCCGCCGGAGGCGGCGCGTCGCGCGCTCGCCGCCATCGATCCCGGCGACGCGAGTCTCTATCGATACGGTCCGACCGCGGGCGTCGCCGCGCTCCGTGAGGCGGTCGCGGGCGTCGTGCGCCGGCACGGCCGCGAAGTCGACGCGACGGCGGAGGTGCTCATCGGCAACGGCGGGACGCACGCGCTCTATTGCGCCGCGCGCGCGGTGCTCGACCCGGGCGACGAGGTGCTGATGGCGACGCCTTTCTGGCCGCTCGCCCCGGGCATCTTCACCTCGTGCGGCGCGATCCCGGTCGAGGTCCCGCTCACGCAGCGCCTCTATCGCGATCCGTCGCTCGACGCGGGCGCGCTCATGGCGAGCGCGATCACGCCGCGGACGAAGGCGCTCTACTTCATCTCGCCGAACAACCCGGACGGCAAGGTCCTCTCCCTCCGCGATCTCGAGAGCCTCGCCGCGGTCGCGCGCGAGCACGGTCTCTGGGTCTTCGCCGACGAGGTCTACGCCGACACGGTCTTCGAGGGCGAGCATCGAACGATCGCTTCTCTGCCGGAGATGCGCGAGCGGACCATCGTGTTGCACTCGATGTCGAAGAGCCACGCGCTCGCGGGCTGCCGTGTCGGCTTCGCGGTCGCGCCGGAGCCGGTCGTCGCCGCCGGGCGGCGCGTCTCGACGCACAGCGGCTTCAACGTCTCGGTCGCGATGCAGCGTATCGCGCTCGCCGCGTTGACCGACGACGGCTTTCCCCGGAGCGCGCGCGCGCTCTATCGCGAGGCGCGCGACCGCGCCGCTCGCGCGCTCGCGGGAGCGCCGGTGAAGATCCACCTCGCCGAGGGCGCGACCTATTTGTTCCTCGACTTCGAGCCCGCGTTCACCGCGATGGATCGCCAGCGCGCCGGCGAGGCGCCGCTCCTCGCGCTCCTCTCGCGCGCCGTCGATCGCGGCGTCGTCCTCGCCCCGGGCGACGCGTTCGGCGCGGGCTACGAGCGATGCGCGCGGCTGTGCACGACGGCGGCGCCCGCCGACCAGGTCGTCTCGGGGATCGAGCGCCTCCTCGACGCGCTCGAGGCGATGCGTCAGGGCAAGCCATGAGCGATGAGCGTCGAAAGGCGGTGCGCGCGCTCGCGCACGACGCGATTCGCCAGGGCGATCCGCTCGCGTGGTACGAGCAAGTGTACGCGCTGGCCGAGGGGAAGACGGGAGCCGTCCCGTGGGCGGATCTCGCACCCAACGAAGCGCTCGTCGACTGGTTCGCCGCGGGCGGCGATCGGGCCGCGATGGCGGGGCGGCGCGCGCTGGTCGTCGGGTGCGGTCTCGGCGACGACGCCGAGTGGCTCGCCGCGGCCGGCGCCGACGTCGTCGCGTTCGACATCGCGCCGACCGCGATCGCGTGGTGCAAGCGTCGCTTTCCCACGTCGAAGGTCGACTACCAGATCGCCGATCTCCTCGCGCCGCCCGCGAGCCATCACGGCGCGTTCGACTTCGTCTTCGAGGCCTATACCCTCCAGGCGCTCGCGCCCGAGCCCCGCGCGATCGCGACCGCCAACTTGGCGAAGCTCGTCGCGCCCGGCGGCGTGCTCCTCCTCGTCGCGCGCGCCGCCGACGAGCCCTCGAAGCTCGAAGACGGTCCGCCGTGGGCGCTCACGCGCGCCGAGCTCGAGGCCGCCGGCGCTGATCTCGAGCGGCTCCCCGCGCGGGGCGTCGAAGACGGGCCCGACGGCGAGGGCGTTCGCCGGCTCCGCGTCGCCTTTCAGCGGATGACGTAGTCGAGGGTCATCGGAGCGCCGCGGCGCGTGAGGCGTATCGAGAGCATGTCCGCGCCGGCGCGGAGGCGCGCGTACGCTTCGAGCATCTTCTCCGGATCACCCATCTCCCAGCCGTTGAGCGTCTCGAGTCGATCGCCGTTCTCGATGCCGAGCATCGAGAGCACGCTCCCCGGCCTCACGCCGTACACGCGTACCCCGACGACGCGGCCGCCCTCCTTCTCGGGGACGACCTTGGCCTTCATGAGCTCGGTCTGCGCTTCGAGGATCCGATCGAGCGTCGCGCGATCGATCGTGTACTCGCTCGTGCCGCTCTTGACGATCTTCGACGCGATCTCGACGTCGAACGCGCTCCGATCCGTGGCCGCGCGCGCGATATCGCGGGGCGCGCTCGTCGGCGGAGGACCGAAGAGGCGAGCCGAGCAGTAGCCGTCGGCCATCTCGAAGACGACGGCGTCTCTTCCCACGTGGGCGACGCGCATGCCGAGGACCTCGCCGCCGCGCCTGCGGAGCACGCGCTTGCCGCCGACGTCGAGCGCCGCGAACGCGATCTCCGGATCGTCGGCGCCGACGACGACGAGGGGCCTGACGCCCTCGCATGTCTTCGCGCGTCCGTCGCTCGGCTTCTCAGGCCCTCCGCGGAGAGGGCCCGCTGCATGATCGAACGGGTTGCGATCGAGGATCGCGTCCGCCGGCGGTCTCTCGTTCGACGCCGGGATCGGCGCCTGCGCGCGCGCGACCGGCGCGATCGCGTCGGCCGAGAGCGTGGCCTCGACGAGCGCGCCGATCGCCTGCGCGTTCAGGAGCGCGGCGACGACAACGGCGGCGGGGACGGCGGCGGCGACGAGCGCGCGAGCGATGCGCATGCCTCGACGGAAGAGCGAGCGCCGTGCCCGCGTCGCCGTCGTGCGATATCGCGCGCTTCGCGAGCGTCACGGTCGCGCCCGCGCCAAGATGGCAGCGCAGCCGGACGCGCGCCGCTGGACCCCTGCCAGCGTGACAACGTGACAGGCCGCGGCGCTCCGCGGTAAAAGCCGGCCGTGAACCGACTCTTCCCGTCGCTGGTCGCCGTCTCGCTCCTCGCTCTCGCCGCCGCGTGCGCCGAGCCTCCTCCTGGTGCGCCGTGCCCGAAGGTCGCCGTCGCGGAGCCGCTCGCCGATCCCCGATCGGAGAAGACCGACGACGCGTCGTTCCCTGCGACGCCCGAGGGCGCGAAGCGCTACGCCGAGCGCGTCGATCGCGATCTGCGCCGCCTCTGGGTCGCGCGCGATCGCGCAGGCTGGGTGAACCAGAACTTCATCACCGACGACACGGAAGCGCTCGCCGCCTCCGGCGAAGAAGCGACCGCGGCGTACGTCACCGAGGCGGTCCAGGGCGCGCGCCGCTTCGACGGCGTCACCGGCGTCGATCCCGACACGAGCCGCCAGCTCCTCCTCTTGAAGCTCTCGCAGGTCGTCCCCGCGCCGTCGAACGCCGACGAGCGCCGCGAGCTCGCCGAGCTGCAGAGCGCGATGACGGCGATCTACGGCAAGGGCCAGTACTGCCCGCCCGCCGGCAGCCCGCTCGCGGCCGGCGCCGCGGGCAAGTGCCTCAAGCTCGACGATCTGTCGCGCGTCCTCAAGAAGAGCCGCAAGTACGACGAGCTCCTCGAGGCGTGGAAGGGCTGGCACGCGATCGCCGCCGAGCGCGAGCGGCCGATGAAAGAGAAGTACGCGCGCTACGCCGAGCTCGGGAACAAGGGCGCCAAGGAGATCGGCTTCGCCGACATGGGCGCGCTCTGGCGCTCGGGCTACGACATGTCGCCCGCAGCGTTCGAGCAAGACATCGAGCGCCTCTGGCAGGCGGTCAAGCCGCTCTACGACGATCTCCACTGCTTCGCGCGGAAGAAGCTCCGCGCCAAGTACGGCAAAGACAAGATCGCGGAGAAGGCGCCGATCCCGGCGCACCTGCTCGGCAACATGTGGGCGCAGCAGTGGGACGCGATCTACGACATCGTCGAGCCGTTCCCCGGCCAGGGCTCGCTCGACGTCGACAAGAAGCTCAAGGAGAAGAAGTACGAAGCGACCAAGATGGTGAAGCTCGGCGAGGCCTTCTTCACCTCGCTCGGGCTCGATCCGCTCCCGAAGACGTTCTGGGAGCGGTCGCTCTTCGTGCGCCCGAAGGATCGCGACGTCGTCTGTCACGCGAGCGCGTGGGACGTCGGTTGGAACGACGATCTACGCATCAAGATGTGCATCGAGCCGACCGAGGACGATCTCATCACGATCCACCACGAGCTCGGTCACGACTACTACTTCCACTACTACTACAAGCTCCCGATCCTCTTTCAGGCGGGCGCCAACGACGGCTTCCACGAGGGCATCGGCGACACGCTCGCCCTCAGCGTGACGCCGCAGTACCTGAAGAACCTGGGCCTGCTCGATCAGATCCCGAACAACGACAAGGGGCGCATCAACGTCCAGATGAAGATGGCGCTCGACAAGGTCGCCTTCCTCCCGTTCGGCCTCCTCATCGACAAGTGGCGCTGGGACGTCTTCTCCGGCAAGACGCCGAAGTCGAAGTACAACGAGTCGTGGTGGGCGCTCCGGACGAAGTACCAGGGCATCGCGGCGCCGGCCCCGCGCAGCGAAGACGATTTCGACGCCGGCGCGAAGTACCACGTGCCCGCGAGCACGCCGTACGTGCGCTACTTCCTCGCGCGCATCTACCAGTTTCAGTTCCATCGCGCGCTCTGCAAGGCGGCGGGGCACCAGGGAACGCTCGACACCTGCTCGATCTACGGAAACAAGGAGGCGGGGGCGAAGCTCCGCGCGATGCTCGAGCTCGGCCAGAGCCGGCCGTGGCCCGAGGCGCTCGCCGTCCTCTCGGGGGAGCGTCAGGCCGACGCCTCGGCGATGCTCGAGTACTTCGCGCCGCTCAGCGCCTACCTCAAGGAACAGAACAAGGGCGAGCAGTGCGGCTGGTGATTTCGTGCGACCACGCCGCGTGAGGCGGCTCCAGGAGGGGACATGTATCGATCGAGCGGTGAAACGAAGGACCTTGCGATCGATCCCGAGGAGCTGCTCGCGGCCCAGAAGCGCGCGACGAAGAAGCGCCTGATCGCGCTGGCGGTCGCCGTCGTCGTGCTCGGCGCGGCGGGAGCCGCGGCGGTCGCCGTCATGCAATCGAGGGCGCGCGCCGCGAAGCAGCAGGCCTGGGATCGCTTCGTGACCTGCCTCGTCGGCGGTCCGCTCGCCGGCGAGAAGCCGAGCGTGCGCGTGCGCAACACGCAGCTCGTCGTGATGTCGGTCCCGCCGGAGAAGCGAACGTCGCCGACCGAGAACGCCTGGCCCGCGCGCTGCGCGCCGCTCAGCCACGCGGTGCGCGAGGTGATCAAGGGAGCCGGCGGCGAGAGCCCGCTCGTCGACTCGACGGAGAAGCTCGCGAAGGCGATGGCGCTCGACACCGGCGCGTCGATCGACCTCGCGCCCCTCGTCGACAAGGTCTTCGCCGACGCCGCCGCGGAGAACCTCGTCGCGGCGAAGGCGGAAGGGGTCTCCGGCCCGCCTGACCCCGCGACGCCGATGACGCTGGCCACGCTCCCGCCCGCGGCGAAGATGTTCGGCGGTCCGCTCGCGCTGACGAGCATCCGCCCCGCGCCGTTCGGCGAGACGACGATGCACCTGCTGGTCGACGACAAGGACTTCGCGATGGGCCCGGTGCTCTGTTCGCTGGCGCCGGGCAAGACCGAGCTCGCGTGCAAGAAGATCCCCGCGCCCGCCGCGCAGCTCAGCCCCGGCCTGCGCCTCTGGGGCACGAACGCAGAGGGCGTCGCGCCGCACGTCTTCGCCGGCGAGCGAGGCAAGACCGGCATCTTCGCGTCCGGCACGGGCGCGCGCGTCGTCGACAAGCTCGAATACGGCGCGTACGGAGCGACGACGCTCGGCGACGGCTCGCTCGGGTATCTCGTCTGGAACGACAAGCCCGCAGAGACGCACTTCGTCCGCGTCGCGCCCGACGGCGCGAAGAAGGAGTCGAAGGTCGTCCTCCGGACGGAGTCGGGAAATCCGTACTACGCGACGTCGATCTTCTGGGATGTCGTCGCCTACAAGAGCGCGAGGAAGGACGTCGACGGTATCCGCCTCATGGTGAGGCCCATCGAGCGCTCGGGCGATCTCGGCAAGCCGATCGACGTCGGTCGCATCGACGAGGTCGGCCACATCGAAGGCGGTTCCGAGGAAGAGCCGCACCTCACGGCGTGTCGCGCGAACGAGACGACGGTGATCCGCGCAAAGGGTTGGGACAACACTTTCGTCTCCTTCTTCGTCGCGGGGCGCTGGACGGCGCCGGTCGAATCGCAAGGCTTACGCGGCCACCTCCAGTGTCGATCGGGCGAGGCGATCATCACGCGCGTGTGGGGCGGTCCTTCGGTGGGGCGCTTCAAGGGCGGGATCGTCCAGAGTCGATGCACCGTCTCCGGGTGCAACGCGCGCGAGGTCGACGTCAACGAGATGATGGGCGACACGGTCGATGTCCTGCCGCGCGCGCTGAAGGACATTCGCGCGGTGGATCTCGACGGGAAGCTCCTCGTCGTGTGGAGCGCGGGCGATCGCGGAGGCCTCCGCATGCGCCTCGCGCCCGCCGACCAGATCGCGAGCGCCCCCGACACGATCCTCTTCGAGGATCACCTCCACGAAGGCGCCTATCGCGTCGAGTCGACGCTCGTCGACTTCCAGCTCGTGCCGGTGCCGGGCGCCGCGCTGCTGCTCATGGGAACGGTCGACGGCGTCTACGCGCATCTCGTCGACGCCTCGGGCAAGCTCCAACCGGTCGCGACCAAGCTCTGACGCTCGCGGTCCGAGCGGCTCATGCCGGCGGCCATCACCACGACGCGCAAGACGAGACCGCGGCGCCTCACCCTGCGATGGGAGCGGGCCCACCCAGGCTCGCAAACAGGCGAGCATACGGAGGATCCACTGGGGGCACGACGCCACACGAGGTGCGTGGACTGCGGGTCGTGGGCCACATGTCTCGAGCGCGCCAGAGGCCATTTTACCGCGTGATCGCGCATCGATCGTGGCTTGACGATCGCTGGCGTCGGGTATGCTTCGTCGTAGCGTGGTGGAAGAGGAGCCGCTGGCGTCGCCCGTCTCGCCTGGCGAGATCGTGGCGGGCAAGTACTGCGTCGAGGGCGTGCTCGGCGTCGGCGGGATGGGTGTCGTCGTGCGCGCCCGACACACTGCGCTCGACCAGATCGTCGCCATCAAGCTCCTCGTGAAGAACAAGTACGGCTCCTACGAGGAGGCCGTCGCCCGGTTCCTCGCGGAGGCTCGCGCCGCGGCGCGCATCGAGTCGGATCATGTGTGCCGCGTCTTCGACGTCGGCACGTTGCCGAACGGCGTGCCCTTCCTCGTGATGGAGCACCTCGAGGGCCGCGATCTCGACGACGAGGTGCAGGCGCGCGGTCCGCTCCCGCTCGTCGAGGCGGTCGACTACGTGATGCAAGCCGCCGACGCGCTCGCGGCGGCGCATCAGCTCGGCATCGTCCACCGCGACATCAAGCCGGCGAACCTCTTCCTCGCCGTGCGGCCCGACGGCTCGCGGCGCGTGAAGATCCTCGACTTCGGCATCTCGAAGGCGGGCCCCGAAGGCGCCGGGTTCGGCGGCGGCCACCGAAAGACCGACGCGGCGACGAGCCTCGGCACGCCCGCGTACATGTCCCCCGAGCAGGTGCGCGCCGCGCCCGACGTCGACGCGCGGACCGACATCTGGGGGCTCGGCGCGATCCTCTACGAGCTCGTGACGGGCGAGATGGCGTTCGTCGGCGACGACGTGAAGGCCGTGCTCGACATGGTGCTCGCGGAGGACCCGTGTCCGATGACGGCGCTCCGCCGCGACGTCCCGCCGGAGCTCGAGTCGATCGTCATGCGCTGCCTCGAGCGCGATCGCGATCGACGCTGGACGACGGCGGCCACCTTCGCCCGCGCGCTCGCGCCCTTCGGATCGATGGGCATGTTCTCGCTCCTCGCGAGCGTGCAGCGCGAGCTCGGCTCGCACGCGTCGATGCGCACGAGCGCGGCGCCGAGCGTCGAGCCGATGAGCGTGAGCATGCGCGGCACGATGCCGACGCAGCCCGATCCGAGCGAGGTTCGCGCGCGCGTGAACATCGTCGAAGACTGGACGCAGCTCCGCGCGCGGCGGCGAACGGCGCGCGTCGCGGTGACGGCGCTCGCCGCCGTGACCTTCGTGGTGGCGGCCGCGGCGGCGCTCCTGTGGCTCGGCGGATCGCGCCGCGGCGCCGAGGCGTCCGCGGCGGCGGCGCCGCCCGAGCCCGTCGAAGTGGCGAGCGCTCCTCCGGTGATCCCCGCCGCGATCCCTCCCGAGCCGACCGTGATCGCGGCGCCGAGCGCGTCTGTGTATCCTGCATCCACATCTGTGCAAACTGCACGCGTTGCCCCGGCGCGCGCGCCGGCGAAGGCGGGAGCGGCGTCGCGCGGCGCCGGCCCGCGACCCCCTCAGGCCGGCAGCGGCTCCGTCAACCACCTCCTCGACACCCGCGACTGAAGCTCGTCCGGGAGCCGTTTTTGCGGCCTTTCGCGGCCTTTTTCAGGATCGACCGGGGCTTCTTAGAAATTGTGATCGCGCGTCGCTTCGCGCGGATAAGATACCCCGCATGAACCAACCCCCTGGTGGTAACTACCCGCCCGGCTATCCGCCTGGCTATCCGGGCCAGCCCCCGCAGCAGGGAGGCTACGGTCAGCCGCAGCAGCCCGGCTATGGACAGCCGGCGCAGCAGCAGCCGCAGCAACCCGGCTACGGTCAGCCGCAGCAGCCCCAGTATGGTCAGCCCCCGCCGCAGGCGCCGCAGCAGGGTGGCTACGGCCAGCCGGGCGCGCAGCCTGGTGGCTACGGGCAGCCGGGTGCGCAGCCGGGAGGATTTGGTCAGCCGCAGCAGCCGCAGCAGCCTGGTGGTTATGGGCAGCCGGGTGCGCAGCCGGGCGGATACGGCCAGCCGGGCGCGCAGCCGGGCGGATTCGGCCAGCCGGGTGGAGCACCTGGTGGAGCGCCGGGCGCCTACGGTCAGCCGGGCGGCCAACCGGGAGGCTACGGTCAGCCGGGCGGCCAGCCGGGAGGCTACGGCGCACCAGGTGGTCAGCCGGGTTACGGTCAGCCCCAGGGGCAGCCGGGCTTCGGCCAGCCGCCGGCCGGCGGGTTCGGCGGCGCGATGCAGGCGGGCTTCGGCCAGATGGGGCAGGGCATGGGTCTCGGCGGCGCGCCGGGAGCCGGCGGTCGTCCCACCGTCCGCAACCCCATCATGGTTCTCCTGATCCCGGTGATCCTCTCGGTCGTCGGCAACATCGTCGGCAGCATCCTCGTGAGCGTCACCGAGATCGGCCTCCTCGGCCTCGTCGGCTCGCTCATCTCGCTGGCCGGCGCGGTCATCGGCTTCATCTCGGTCATCAAGATGACGAACGAGCTGAAGGCCGTGACGGGCAACGCCAGCTTCGCGTGGTGGCCGCTCATCATCCCGTTCTACGGCTACTACTGGATGTGGGTCATGGTGCCCGCGGAGATGAACAAGGCGAAGCAGATGCGCGGCATCCAGACGCCCGCGCGCGGCTTCGTCGTGTACTTCTTCCTCTTCCTGTACGCCTTCGCAGCGGACCTGAACGACATCGCCAAGGCTCCGTAGTCAGGCTCCGAGGGGCTCCGCCCCTCGAGCTCGCTCGCGCTCGCGAGACAGAGAGCCAGGCAACGCGCGCCCAGACCCACATGGTGGTCGGGCGCGCGTCGCCGTTTGTGCGGTCGACGGTTTCACCTCTGATA
>JAHBWD010000110.1 GCA_019637175.1 Labilithrix sp.
ACCGCGATCCACCACATCTCGACGTTCAGCGTGGCGTGCGCGCCGAGCACGACTCCGATCGCGGCGATCTGGATGCGCGCGATTCGGCGGCCGCTCTCGGGCATGAACAGGAGGCGCAGCGACTGATCGAGCCGTCGCACGTAGCGCTCGTAGAGGCGTGAGACCGCCGTCTCACCGGACGCGATCGCGTGGCCGATGAGCGCTGCGGCCATGCCGCCGGTCAGCAGCACGACGGCCTTCAGCCCGTGCGGGACGTCACCGATCCACGAGCTCACAGGTACTCCTCCTCCTCCCCGACGAGACCCATGACGAGGAAGTCGTTCAGGAACGAGGGGAGAAAGCCGCTCGCCCGGTGCCGTCCGAGCACCTCGCCTCCGGGGCCGGTGCCGGTTCGCGCGAACTCGAAGATCGGGACGAGCTCGACCTCGCCCTTGTCGCTGACGCCGACGACCTCGCTGATGGCGGTGACGCGCCTCGTGCCGTCCGAGAGCCGCGACTGCTGAACGACGAGCTGGACGCTCGCGGCGATCTGCTCGCGGATCGCGCGAACGGGGAGCTCGAGGCCCGCCATGAGCACGAGCGTCTCCAAGCGGGCGATCGCCTCGCGAGGCGAGTTGGCGTGCGTGGTCGTGAGCGAGCCGTCGTGCCCCGTGTTCATCGCCTGGAGCATGTCGAGCGCCTCGCCGCCGCGACACTCACCGACGACGATGCGGTCTGGACGCATGCGGAGGGCGTTCTTCACGAGATCGCGGATCGTGTACTCCCCCTTTCCCTCCATGTTCGACGGGCGAGTCTCGAGCGACACCACGTGAGGTTGGGTCAGCTGCAGCTCCGCGGCGTCTTCGATCGTGACGACGCGCTCGCCCTCCGGGATGGCACCCGACAAAACGTTGAGCAGCGTGGTCTTGCCGCTCCCGGTGCCGCCCGAGATGACGATGTTCTTCTTCGCGATGACGCTGCGAACCAAGAACCTCGCCATCCCGTCGGTGAGGGCTCCGAGCTCGACGAGGCGGTTCATCGTGAACGGCCGCTTCGAGAACTTGCGGATCGTGATGGCCGCGCCTCGAATGGCGAGCGGTTTGATCACGGCGTTGACGCGGGATCCGTCGGAGAGCCGGGCGTCGACGAGAGGAACCGACTCGTCGATGCGGCGGCCGAGCGGCGTGACGATCCGTTCGATCGTCGCGCGAACGCGATCGTCGTTCGTGAAGCGCGCGTCCGCGCGAACCAGCTTGCCGCGCTTCTCGAGGAAGATCGTGTTCGGGTCGACGACCATGATCTCATTGACTTCAGGGTCGGCGAGGAAGCGCTCGAGCGGTCCGAGGCCGACCGCCTCGTCCACCAGAGAGGCGGTGACCGACTCGCGCGCGTCGGCGGGGATGCGTTCGCCGAGGCTCGCGACGATCGCGCGCAGCGCCGCGAGCACCTTCGGGCGCAAGGTGGGGTCGTCTGTCCGCCCCGCGTCTACGCTGGCGAGATCGAGATGCTCGAGGAGCCGTTTGTGGATCTCGAGACGAAGGGCGCTCTCTTCGGCGGCGTCGGTCGGAGCACGTTTCGCAGGCTCGGCGACGACGAGCTTCGGCGCCGGCGCGGCGCGCGGTCGATCGGTTCGCTCGAAGGTCAGCTTGAACGGCCCGATCTCGATCGGCGTACCGAAGGGCGCCGTCAGCTGGCTCTGCGTCACGAGGACGCCGCCTACGACGGTGCCGTTCATCGACGTGTCGCGCACGGTCATGAGCCGCCCTCGGACGTCGATCGTCGCGTGCTCGCGCGAGGCGAACCCTGTCGCCAGGGTGACGGTGCATCGTGTGTCGCGACCGACCGTCGCGACGCCGTCGAACGCGTCGATCTCTCGGTGCTCGACGCGCTCGCCTTCGGCGATCGACACGCGCAGCGGGACGAAGCTTCGCGCGTGGGCGTTCATTTGACGAGCCTCGGCTGCGCGCCCGGCGCCTTGTCGTACGCGTTCACGTTCTCGATCTCGCCGCTGTAGTCTTGGAACTTCGCGATCGCCGACGCGACCATCTCCGCCGCTTGCGACGGGACGGCCTCGACCACGCTCGGTACGACGAAGATCGCGCCCTCGGTCTGGAGCTCGGTGTTCGCGTGTGAACCGAAGAGGAGGCCAATGACCGGGATCGTGGAGAGCCCGGGCACGCCGTCGACCGAGTGGGCCTGAGACTTGGTTCGGATGCCCGAGAGGACGATCGACTGCCCCAGCTTGAGCGTGATGTTCGTCGTGAGCTTGCTCGTCGTGCGGCCCGGCAACGAGGTCGAGCCCGAAGAGGTCGTGAGATCGCTGACGTCGGCGACGAGCTTCATCTCGACCTCGCGCTTCGTCGGGTTGTACCGAGGCAGCACGGTCACGTCGGTTCCGAACTGGATCCGCTGAACGCCCACGGTGAGCCCGGTGTTCACGGTGAAGTTCTGCTCGCCGCCGTTCTGGAAGTTGGCCTCGACGCCGTTGTTCGTGATGACGGTCGCCTGCTTGAGGACCTTCGCCCAGCCCTTGCGCGACGCGATGTCGAGGCGCGGGATCGGCTGGTTCGTGATGCTCGCCGTCGCCGCGCGGCTTCCGCCGACGAAGTCGAACGAGACCTGGCTCTTGACGACCGCGTCGCCACCGATGCTGCCCGGCCAGCCGAGCCCCACGCCGTACGAAGAGTTCTTGTCGTACTGCACGAAGTAGAAATCGATGCGGACGATGTACTTGCTGTCGGCCGAGCTCGCGCCGCCGCCACCGGGAAGCGTCACGAGGGACTCGACCTGGTTGGGGTAGAGCGAGGCGACGTGCTGCACGCGCTTGACCTCGATCTCGTTCGCGACGGTGCCGTCGAGCACGATGCGGGAGCCGACGCGACGCACGCGGACGCCCGGCAGCCCTTCGAGCAGCTGGGTGAGCTCCTTCTCGACGATCGCCGGCGAACGGGCGAACACATGAATCGTCAGCGTCGTCTGCGAGCCGTCGTTCCGGATGAGGAGCATCGTGGTCGAGCCCGGCTTGCGCCCGGCGATCACGAAGTGGCTGTTGTCGGTCGTGAGCTTGACGTCGATGATCCCGGGCGATCCCTCGGAGAAGTTCTTGACGTTGAGGGCCGACACCGTCTTCGTCTCGCCGATGGCGAGGGTGATCTCATCGACGCTCTCTGCGCCGCTCGCGCCGCGGTCTTGCGGTGGGGCGCCGTTCGCGACGGCGGGGACGAGGAGGGCGAGCGCGGTCGCGACTTGTGCTGCGCGCTTTCGGACGACGGGGATCATTATCGACTTTCCTTGAGCTCGATGGGGCCGGTTGGGGTTTTCCGCCGCGGGCTCTGGATGGCCTGACGGCGGGTCGCGTCCGTCAGCGTGGTGACGCTGACGTCCGCGGGGGCTTCGGTGATTCGCTGGTCGTTGGGGTTGCGGACGATGGCGTTGAGCTTGCCCTTCTCCATCGCGACGGCGAGGAGCTGACTCTCCTGCAACGAGACGCTGACGGTGAGCACCGTGGCGCGCTGGGCCATTTCCTTGCCGTTCGCGCCGCCCGAGGTATCCATGCCCGTGGCGAGGACGAGGACGCGCTGGAGCAGGACGGTCGACTCCTTCGCGTCGCCGCAGACGCAGAGGATGTCGATGAAGTCGCCCGGGTGGACGAGCGAGAGGACGTCCGTGATGTGGACGCGGATGGGCGTCGCGCGGTTTCCGGGCTGGACGAGCGCGGAGAGCGCGCGCTGGTCGTCCTTGACCGCCATCACGTCGTTCCACACGAGGCTCTGCTGGATCGGGATGGTGCTCGTGGCCTTGAGGCCGATGATCTTGTCTCGATCGCCGGCGCGCAGGACGCGTTCGTCGACGTAGGCGCGCGGCACGTCGCGCGTGCCGAGCATCGCCTCCGTGACCGGCCTGCCGCGCGGGATCACCTCGAGCGCGACGAGCACCTGCACCTTGGTGCCCCCCGACGCGTCTTGCTCGACGCGTCGGAGGTAGACGAGGAGCATCGCGACGGCGACGAGGCCGCACGCGATGCCGATGAACAGGGGACGCGCTTTCACGGGAGGCTCCTGACGGAGAAGACGTGGACGACGAACGTGGCGGCCGTGCCGAGGAACACGGCGGGCCCGAGGCGGAACCACGTGACCATCTCGCCGGGCACCGCCGCCTGATGGCTCCGCGCGCGGAGCGGGTTGAGCACGAGCGCCAGCGTGTTGGCGAGCGTGCGGAGCAGCTTCCCCTCCCACGCGAGCTGCGCCGGCGCGATCAACGCGGCTGCGACGAAGGCGTAGGTCTCCGCTTCGAGGCCGGCGAGGGGATGAAGGGCGGCGCCCAGCGCGGCGAAGAGCTTCACGTCGCCGCCGCCCAGCGCACCTCTCCGGTGCATGTAGAGCGGGACGATCGCGCACGCGAGGGCGCCGCCGAGCGCGAAGGCGGCCTGCTCCACTCCCGCGGCGAGCCCGCCGCTCGTCGCTCCGCGAACGAAGTGGCCGACGACTGCGAGGGCGAGCCCGACCAACGTGAGCTGGTTCGGAATGCGGCCCGTGCGCCAGTCGAACCAAGCCGCCGTGGCGGCGAGGAGCGTGGAGAACGCGAGGAAGTGGATCATGGTCGACCTAGGCGCTCAGGGGGCCGCCGTACCAGCGGTCGTTCTCACGGTGCCTACCGTGCCGGCCTGCTGGCTGATGCCCTTGTTCACCTTCTCGCCGAACATCTGGTAGCCCCCGATGCAGAGGAGAGCGACGAGGCCGACGAGGATGATGTACTCGACCATGTTGGCGCCGCGAACGGCGCGGACGAGATGGCGGACCGACGAACGATTGTGCTTCTTCATGACGGGACTCCAGGTTTCGTTTCGAAGAGGGCCGTGAGGCCGTTTCAGGGTGAGGGGTACAAGAGGAGATCGCGGCGCGACTCGAAGCTGTCGACGATCGCGAGCCCGAGGAAGAGGAAGCCTCCGATGCACGCGAGGGCGACGAGGCCGACGAGCACCGTGTACTCGGTCATCACCGCGCCACGGGCCCGCGAACCGTAGGACTTCGTCATCACGCTCCCCTTCGGCCGGTCGACCGAGGAAGTTGCGCACTTTCTACGGTGCCACCCGTTCGGGTGGCATCGCGGCGCCGGCGGCGGCCCTCTTCGCGATTTCTCGAAAAAGCGCGCAACCGGAGCGCCCCCGCGGCCGAACAGGGGCACGATGATCTCCGACCGTTCGTCCGCTTCGCTGCGGCGCGACACCCGCGGCGCCGTCTACGTCGAGTTCCTCGTCGCGTTCCTCCCCGTCTTCGTCTTCTTCCTCTGTCTGCTCCAGCTGGCGCTGCTCTTCTCCGCCCGGCTCGTCGTCGACCACGCTGCGATCGAGGGCGCGCGCGCCGCGGCCGTCGTCATCGGCGACGAGCCGGCGCCGTATCGCGAGCCGACGATCGGGACGCACACGCTCTCGAAGGAGCGCCAGAAGGCCATCCGCAGCGCGGTCCTCATCGCGCTCGCTCCCTTGATCCTCGACGACACGGTGGTCTCCGTCGGTGTCAAGGTCCCCGACTCGACCGGCGGCAAGGCTTTGCCTGCCGACGCGCCCATCCAGCCTCGCCTTGGGGAGGGCATGGTTCGTGTGCGCGTCGAGGCCGTCGTGGTCTGCAAGATCGGCCTCGCCAACGTCATCGCGTGCGAGCCCTTCGGCAGCTCGGCGCTTCGCGTGCGCACGATCTCGACGGAGTCCGCGTTTCCCTACCAAGGAGCCCGCTATGCCTACGAATGAAGCGCGGGAGCGTCACCTCCTCGCCGACGAGCGCGGCGCCATCATGGTCATGGGCATCTTCATGTGCTCATGCATGGTCGGTGCCCTCTGGTATTTGGCGGGCCTCGGCGACGCCATCCTCTATCGCGAGCGGCTGCAGGAGGCCGCGGACGCGGTCGCCTTCAGCGACGCGGCCCTCCACGCGCGAGGCATGAACCTCATCGTCATGATCAACCTCGTGATGGCGGTGATCCTCTCGGTGCGCGTCGCGCTCCGCGTCGGCAAGCTCGCCATGACGATTGCCGCGGTGGTTTTCTCCGCGCTCGGCTTCTTCGCCCCGGCGTTGTGGGCCGCGGCTCCACCCACCGCCGCCGCCGCGAAGGTCTTGAACGGCATCGACAACGCGACGAAGCCCGCGATCGACGCGGCCCTCCACGCGCTCGTCGGGGCCGAGCGAGGGATCGCGTCCGCGACGCCCACGCTCGCGCACGCCGGCGCCGTCGAGGTAGGGAAGAGGTACGACATCGTCCCGGCCGCGATCGACCCCTCGTTCGAGAGCCTCCCGCTCGAGGCGCGCAGGCCGAGCAAGCTGTGCGACGAGGCGATCGAGGCGATGTCGGAGCTGCTCGATTGGCTCTTCGGCAAGCTCGGGTTGCCTTCGGTGGTGTTCTCGCCGCTCACGGAAATGATCGGCGGGCTCGCCAAGGCCAGCCCCGGGAGCCTCTGCGGGCTCGAGTCCGGCGGTCAGGATCCGAGCGGCGACGGCGAGATCGAGCGAGCTGCCGGAGAGCTCTGCGACCACATCCACGACGTCGAACCTTTCGAGCACTTCGAGGAGTCGGAGGCCGCCTGGCTCAAGGCGTGCGGCAGCGCGCGCGTCGTGTGCGTGAGCCGTGACGAAGACGGTAAGCCTCTCCTGCTCGGCTCGCAGAGGGGCGCGGTCTCCCCTCCCGACGCGCAGAGCAAGCAAGACGAGCTCGAGAGGCTGCTCCTCGATCGCGATCAGGCGCTCCGAACGTTCAAGGAGCACGTCGACAACCTCACTGACATCCGGCTCGACAAGAAGAAGTGCGTCGCCTGGGCGAAGGCAGACATGAGGCGACGCCGCGCCGAGCACGAAGCCATGAGCGAGCGGCAGGCGCCCGGTTCGACGACCGCCTCGTCGTCGTTGTCGTCGGGGATCGCGCCGATGCTCGTCAAGGACTTCCGGAACGGCTCGCCGGAGGGGCAGATCATCGGCGGCGCGAGGGGGGAAGACGCGCGCTTCGAACGCGCGTCGCGTCTCGTCCGGCTCGCGACCCTCGGCGACAAGCGCACCCGTCCTCTCGCGGCGCCGGAGGCCGCCAGGATCCCGGCGTGGGCGCAGGCCGAGATGTTCTACGACTGCGCCGGCCACTGGAACGACGCGGCGTGCAACGGTGACGACGAGGCGATGTGGCATTTTCGCTGGCGTGCGCGCCTCCGCCGCGTCAACCAGCCCACGACCGCGATCGTGGGGCGGCTCGCGAGCGAGCTCGCGTTGCCTCCTCCGCGGCGCAGCCACGATCGCTTCGCCGACGAGCTCGCCGCCGAAGCGATCGCTCCGCTGAGGTCGGAGCCGAAGGTCAACGCCGCCCTTCGCAAGGATCTCGCGTCGTCGTTGGGCGACGCGACGACGAAGTCACAGGGCGTTCATTGAGACGGGTAGGTGGAGGTCGCATGAAGAAGAGGATGCAGCGGGCGCGGGCGCGGGCACGGGGCGCGGTGTTCGTCGAGTCGATCGTCGTGGTGTCGTTCTTCACGCTCTGCTTCTTGGGCGTGGTCTATTTTCGCGAGCTGTACCTCGCGAAGATGCGTGTCCAGCGCCTCGCGCGCGCGAGCGCGATGGCGCATGCGCTGAGCGAGTGCCGAGGCGATCCGCGGGCTGGGCTCGAGGGAGAGCTGCCGGCGAAGCCGATTGAAGGGTCGGTGGAGCGGGGCCAGTCCCGCACGTCGGGCACCAACGACAAGATCGCCGGCGACGCGCTCGACAAGTTCGAGCGGTCGAGGGACGGAGCGCCGCTCCACGAGATCACGAGCATTCGACTCACGACTCGCGCCGAGGCGATGACCCGTCCGGATCCGACCTCGAAACCCCAGGGCTTCGAGAGCGACGTGTCTTCGACGTCTTTCGTCACGTGCGCCGATCCGGTGAGCGACGACCAATACGCCGAGATCGTGCCGCGCATGGTCGGCGTCTTCGACTCGTTCTTCTGACCCTGCGCTTTTCACGCAACCCCGCGCTCGTGTTGGCCGAACGAGCATACGGCCGATGCTTTCACTGAGACGCGCGTCGCTCCGTGCCCTTCACCTCGTCGTCCCGAGCGCCCGAGCGCTCCGGATGGCGGCGTATTCGCTGTTCGCCTTCGGCGCCCTCGCCGCGGCGGCGAGTCGCTCGGTCTACGCCGACGCGCGCGAGATGGGGATCAGCGTCGGCCACCAGCTCACCAAGCTCGAAGACCTGACCGGCGCAGCATCGCTCGTTCGGGTGAACGGAGCCGAGCTCCACCGCGCGAGCGCGCGGACGCCACAGTCGACTCGCGAGGTCCTCGACAGGTACGAAGCCCATTGCCGGAAGAGCCCGGGGACGCTCGGCCGCGTGATGCGAGACATCCCGACGGCCCTGGCCGATCGCATCGACCTGTCGCACGACGACCGCCTCCGCGCCTCCATCGTGCGCGACGAGCACGACGGACGAGGCATGGTCGTCTGCTTCGTCGACGACGAGGACGCTTCTTCGCGCGGCCTCGTGGAGAAGCTTCGCGCGGTCGTCGACACGGGAGACCTGTCGAAGCTCGGCCGCTTTCGCTACGTCTTCGCGGAGCCGAGCAGGAGCTCCGAGGGCGGAACGCACGTCGTGACCTTCTGGTGTGACGGCGAGCTCAACGTCCAGAAGATGTTCCCGGCGAGCGGCGACGCTCCGGGCACGGACTCGGCGCTCGCGCCACGACCAGCCCAGAGCCGACGCACGCTGAGCGCATCGGTCGAGGGGTATCCCGCCGCGGTCCGCGTCTACGAGTCGAGCGCGCGGCGCCCGGAGATCGAGCGCGCGATGGACGCCGCGCTGCGCGCGAAGCGATTCAGGAGGGTCGCGGCCAAAGACGCGCACGTCGCGGCCTACGCGCGCGAGGACGACGCGCAGATCATCGTCTCGTTCGGCGAACGCGCCGAGCGCACGACCGTGACCGTCGTGGAGGGCGGTGCCTCCCCGACGCGCGGCATTCAGGTGGAGGTCGTTCGATGACGGGAAATCGATGTGCGATGGTGCTCGTGGCGTGGCTCGCGACGACGGGCTGCTCCGGCGCTCCAGCCGAGGATCCCTCGAAGCTCGCCTTCGCGGCCGACGTCGTCGTCTCGAGCGATCCGGGGCAGGGCATCGCCGGAGCGGAGCTCGCGGTCGGTGGGCAGACGATCGCTTCGACCGACGCGGAGGGCCGCGCGAGCCTGTCGCTTCGCGGAGTCGAGGGCGACATCGTGGAGATCGGCGTCCGGTGCCCGACGGGCTTTCAGTCGCCGCCCGAGCCGATCGCGGTCTCGCTGCGTCGTCTCTCGTCCGGCTCGCGCGCGCCGACGTTCGCGTCGCGCTGCGCGCCCCTCAGCAGGACGGTCGTCGTCGGCATCCGCACCGACAACGGACCGAACCTCCCGGTCCTCTACCTCGGCAAGGAGATCGGCCGGACGGACGCGTGGGGCGCCGCGCACGTCGTCCTGACGGTCAAGGCGAACGAGCAGATCACGCTCGGCCTCGACACGACCTCGGGCGCCGAGAAGAGGCCGCGGCTTCGGCCCGAGAATCCGACGCTCACGTTCGTCGCGAAGGACAAGGACGACTTCGTCACGCTCGAGCAGCGCTTCACGGTCGAACGCCCCGCGGTGCGAGTCAAGAGCGCGCCCGTGCGGATCGGACCGACACGCCTCTGATGACCATCCGTAATCGAGGAACCCACGATGAAGAAGATTCGTAGCTATCTCACCCTTCCTCTCCTCGCCGCGTGTGCGTCGATGGCGGCGTGCTCCAGCGATCCCGAGGAGCTGGATCTCGACGCCCAGCTCGCGAAGGACACGGGCGTCGCCTGGACCGTGTACCGCGATCCCCGCAGTCACGAGGTGCGGTTCCTCGCTCCTGCGACGCCCGTGAAGATCGGCACCGGAACTCCGGACGAGAACGCGCGCGCGTTCTTCGAGCGATACGCGAAGGAGCTCCACGCCACTGCGAAGAGCGGCGAGCTCCGCGCCGTGAGCACCGCGACCGATCCTCGCGGCGGCATCCACCTCCGCTTCGAGCACGTCCTGCCGGGGACGGATCTCGAGGTCTTCGACTCGGGGACGACGGCTCACTTTACGCCCGACGGATCAATCGTCTGGCTCCATACCGACTTTCACGCGGATCTCGAGCGCGTCGATCCGACGCCGGCCGTGTCGAACGACGCCGCGGTCGCGAGCGCGATGGGTCACGTGCAGAGCGCGTGTGGCGTCGTCAGCGGAGCTCCGAACCTTGGCTCAGCAGAGCTCGGAGTCCTCGCGGAGGAGGAAGGCAAGCCGACCCTGGCCTATCGAGTGACCCTCGACGTGTCGAGCGAGGAATGCATCGCGCCGGCGGTCTTCATCGACGCGAAGACGGGCGCGCCGCTGAAGCTCGAGGAGCGCGCCCACGCCGTGGCGGGCCTGGTCCGTGGCGCGCGCGCGCAGCTGCTCAACGAGCACGACGTGAAGACCATCAACGTCAGCTCCGATCCCGCCAGCAAGACTCCGCGCTACCGGATGGTCACGGAGACGCGGCCGGGAGAGAGCAAGATCAGCACGCACTCGTGGAGGTCGAATCAGCTCTTCTCCAGCCCGAACGTCGTCGACTGGGACGTCGGCGAAACGAGGGCGAAGGGCGCCGCCGTGGACGCTCACTACTACACGGAGAAGGCCCTCGAGTATCTGAAGCCGTTCGGCGCCGCGCTCCCGCGGCCCAACGATGAGGGCGTTCCTCTCTCCGTCGACATCGACGTCTGGGTCCACTACAACGCGGGCGAGAGCAGGGGAGACAACGCCTTTGCGTCGTTCAACGCCAAAGCCCGTCGCGGACGGATTTGGTTCGGCGACGGCGATTTCCACGATGGCCCCAAGAAGGACCGTGGGGAGGACGGCGTTGCGCGGCTGCCTTTCTCGTCGGGCTTCGACGTCGTCGCGCACGAGGTGACGCACATCCTCACGCAGCAGACCTCGAAGCTCGTGTACGCCCACGAGTCGGGAGCGCTCAACGAGTCGTTCTCCGACGTGATGGGGGCGTCCGCCGAGCACTGGCTCTTCCCCGACGACCGTCGAAACCTGGTCATGGGCGAGAAGCTCACCGCGCGTTCGGGCGGTTCGATGGAGGGGGCGGTTCGCGACCTCGAGAACCCCGGCGCCTTCTCACAACCGCAGCACACGGACAGCCAGGTTCTCTGTCGTCCTGGGGAGGTTCCGAAGGCAGGGAGAAAGAACGGCGGCAACGACTCGTGCCACGTCCACACCAACTCGGGGATCCCGAACCGAGCCTTCGCGCTCATGGTGAAGGGGGGCGAGGTCTTCGACAAGGCCGGCGCGAAGCTCGGGGTCCCGGTGGGCGTCGGGTGGGACGTCGCCACGCTGCTCTGGTACTGGACGCTGACGCAAGTCGGGAAGTCGGCGACCTTCTTCGAGGTGGCGTGGGCCCAGACCGTCGTAGCTGCGGTGCTCTTTGGTCCCGCCGCGGCCAGCCAGGTCAAGTGCGCGTGGCATGCGGTCGGCGTCTTCAAGCCGAATCCCCTCGAAGCGTCGTGGGTGAGCGCCTTCTGCACGTCGCCGCCAGCGACGTCGCCGGCTCCGCCATCGCCCGCGCCCGCTCCCGCTCCCGCGCCGACGACGATCTGCTCCGGGCATGGAGACAACGCCGTTTGCGATCCGAACGCGCCCTCGCTCGCCGCGCAATGCCGCGCCGGCAACCTCGTGGGCGCGCTCTCGTGCGCGGATCTCTCGATGCGCTGCAAGCCGGTGAGCCCGAGCGATCCGACGGCGACGCTCGACGCCGACGGCGCGCTCGAGTGCGAATGAACGTCGCCTCTCGACGATCGCCTTCCGGAGCGTGAGCGGTCAAGCGACCGGGATCATCGCTTCGAGTCGGGCGAGCAGCTCCAGGGCGACTCGCGACGACGGCGCTCCGACGAGCACGACGACCTCGTCTTCGTGCTCGATCCGCAGCTCTTCCTCGAGCTCGCGGTACGCCTCCGCGCGGGCGCGCTCGACCGCCGCGCGAGCGCCCGTGTGGCGCGCGCGTGGCGTACCTCGTCACGCGCGGCGACGCGGAGGCGAAGGAGCAGCTCGTCCGGAGCCCCGTATGCCCGAAGCTCGCGCTCGAGCTGCATGAACGCGGCGACGGACGCGTGCTCGAGGACGCAGCTGTCGGCGAGGAACGCGCCCACCGGCCGCTCGCTGCGCGCCGGCGACAGCGCGAATCCCTGCGGGCGGCGCCCGGAGTAGGCGCAGGGCGGCTCCCCGCTCAGCGGCTCACGCGACGTCTCCCGCACGTGTCCATCTCGACTGACGGCCAGCTCGATGAGCTCCGCTGTGGGCCTGCCGCTGCAGTAAGGGAGGTGGACGGTGATCGCGAAGCCGTCGGGGCACCCGTATCCGTCCTGACAGCGCGGCCCGTTGACGCGGAACGCGGCCAGCTTCGCTCGACATGCCGCTGCGTCCGTCGCCGTCAGGCAAGGCGTGCCGCGTGCTCCAACATCCGGAGCGGGATCTTGGCGGCGAGCTCGTCGGCGCCGCCGTCGACGCGTCCTTCCAGCTCCGAGCGATGGGGCGACGTAGTCGAGCGGCGGATCCGTGACCAGCGCGTCCACCAGGGGCACTTCGCACGTGCGCGTCCATCCCGTCCCCGGCCTCCTCTTGTCACATCCGATGCTCGCGGCGGCGCCTGCGAGGATCAGCGGGAAGATGCTTCGAAGTCGGAGCGGGCGTACGGGCACGACGCCAGTAGAGCACGGTTGCTCCGTGCGCTCGCCTGGCTAGCCGGGGAGCGCGGAGATCAGCGCTTGCAGGCTCGCTCGCTGATGTCCTTGCCCGTCAGCGCCTTGTACTCTTCCTGGAACGACAGCATCGTCGCCGTAAGCGTCGCCACCGGGGGCGCGACGCACCCTTCATCGCGAGGGGGATGGTACTCGGGGATGGCCCCGCGGGCTCTGTCAGCCGCGGCCGCCTTCTCGGCCGCCTTCTCGGCTGCCTGTTCTCGCCGCAGTTCGGCCGCGGTCGCGCAAAAAAGCTTCTTCAGGCGCGCCGTGGCGCACCCCACGTCCGCTCGGCACCTCTGCTGCGCGTCGATCGCGGGCTCGGTCTCCGCGATCCACTTCGTCACGCGCGGCTCCAGCGCCGCGCCGGCGGCTGGGTCGGCGCACTTCAGGTTCGCGAGCAGTCGCTTCGCTTCCGAGACGGTGCGGCGTAGGGGCTCGAGATCGTCGTGACCCTCGATGTCGTGGTCGGCGCCCAGGACCTCCGACTCGAGGTACTGTCGGTACCTCTCCGACTCCGTCGCCCGGGAGCTGGGGTCGGCGTCCTTCAGGGCCCACCAAGCTTTCGCGCACGGGTCGTCGCCGGGGGCGCCGGGGCTCCGCGCGTCCGCGGTCGCCTCCGCGGGCGACGCCAACTCCGCGGGCACGGACGCGGCCGTCTCTCCGGGGACAGGGGCGCTGACCGCCGGCACGGGCGCGAGCGCGGAGCCTCCGCATGCAGCGAGCACGGTGGCGGAGAGAATGACGGCTGCAGTGGGGGACGTCGTCGACATGGTGAGCGCCTGCCTCCTTCGAGTGAGGCCGTCGAGATGACGGCCCGCAGTCCTATCGGCCGCTCTCGTGCGCCGGTTGCCTGAATTCGTCACGGCTTGCAGGCGCGCTCGGTGAGCTTCTTGCCGGTGAGCTGCTCGTGCTGCGCTTGGAGGCTCCCCATTTGGCCTTCCAGCTGGCCGACGAGGTCGTGGCACTCGCCGTGACGAACGCACTCGGGGACGCTGCCGTCACGTTTGCGGGCTCTGGCGGCCGCCTCCTCATGCGCCTTCTGACGGCGGTGGTCGGCGACGGTCGCACAATACAACTTCTTCAAGCGTGCCGAGCCGCACGTGACGTCGACCCGGCACTTCTCCTGCGCGTCCACGGCGGCCTCGGTGTCGGCGATCCATTTCATGACCCGCGGCTCCAGCGCCGCGCCCGCGGCAGGGTCGAGGCACTTAAGCTGCACGAGCGTGCTCCTCGCGGAGGCGATCGGCCCTTCCATGAAGTCGAGATTGTCGCGACCCTCGATGTCCCAGTCGGAGCCGAAGACGACGCGCTCGAAGTACTGCTCGAAGTATGGCGAGATCATTGCGCGATAACTTGCGTCGCTGTTCTTCATGGCCGGCGACGCCTCCGCGCACGGATCGTCGGCGGCGCCGGCGTCCGCGTCGAGCGCCGTCGGAGGAGCGGGCGGCGTCACCTTCACAGCGGCGGCCACCGTCGCCCCCGTGCGGGCGTGTGCAATGACCGGCGCCGCGGGCGCGGGCGCGGAGCCTCTGCATGCGGCGAGCACTCCGCCGCAGAGGAGGATGCATGGGATGCGAAACGTCGTCTTCGACATGGTGCTTGAACGTCTCGTGAGTGAAGGGCACACGGCGCCGGTGAGGCGACCCTCATTCGCACGCGAGCTCGCCGTCGGCGTCGAGGACCGCCGTCGGATCGCTCGGGCTCACGCGCTTGCAGCGCATCGCGGTGTCGGCGCAGACCATCGTCCCGACGACGCCGCCGTTCTTGCAGACGGTCGCGCTGGACGGCTCCTTGTCGTCGCACAACACGACGTCGCCGCGGCCCATGCAGCCCTGGCTCTCGACGATGCCCGACTTGGCGGGAGGCGGCGCGGACGCGGCGGGAGGACAGACGAGGGTCGCGAGCCGTGGATCGAACGCGGCGTTCAGCTCCAGGACGCCGACGGCGTGCCATGCGCAACCGACCGCCCGAGGCACGTCGGCGCCGCGCGCCCACGCAACGGTGAACTGCGCCAGCGCGGCGATCGTGAACGTCGACTGCGGCGTGAGGTTGGTGAGCGTTCCGAACCAGATCTCCCGTGCGGCCTTCCAGCCGATCCCCTTCGCGACGGAAACCCCCGAGGTCTGGTTCGTGCCGCCGACCGTCATGAGGGAGAACGCCCGGTTCGGAACGCCCGCCATCGCGTGAATCTCGCAGCTCGCGATCGGCTTGCAGAACCTCCCGTTTCGCATGTGGTCGGGATGGCCATGGAGCGTCGGGTCCACCATGTTGCGGATACCCTTGCCGTCCCTCTTCCAATTCTCCCCGATGACGAGGTTTTGGACCGGATCGCGCGTCTCGTTGAACCACTCCTCCGCCGAGGCGGCCATGACGTCGGAGAACGACTCGTTCAGTGCCCCAGACTCTCCCTCGCTCGAGAGCTTCGACGTCTTCGCCGTGATGGCATGCGTGATCT
>JAHBWD010000111.1 GCA_019637175.1 Labilithrix sp.
GCACGCCCGGCAGCGGCGGCAGCGCGGGATCGTGCAGCGCGACGTCGGCTTCGAACGGAGGCAACGCGCCCGCCGTCACCAGCACCGGCGGCGCGGGCGGCGCCGGCGTCAACGGCGGCGCGGGCGCTTCGTTCGGTTCGCTCGACGCGAGCGGCAACTACGTTCCCTCGACGGGTGCCGACGGCCTCTCGGCGGGCAGCGCGGGCGGCCCTGGCGGCGGCGGCGGGAGCGGCGGCGGCTCGGCGAACGGCAACACGCCGTTGCCCTTGGACTTCTGCACGAGCTGCAACGCGGTCTCGGGCGGCGCCGGAGGCGGCGGCGGCGGCGGCGGCTGCGGAGGCGGCGTGGGCCGCGGCGGCCGCGGCGGCGGCGGCAGCTTCGCGATCGCCGTCAACGCGTCGACCGTCACGATCGACGCCACGAAGATGGTCACCGCCAACGGCGGCAGCGGGGGCACCGGCGGCGACGGCGGAGATCCCGGCGACGGCGGCCCGCCGAGCACCGGAGGCTCGGGCGCCGTCCGCAGCAACTCGTGCAGCACGCGCTCCGGCGGCGACGGCGCCGGCGGCGGGCAGGGCGGCGCGGGCGGTCGCGGCGGCGGCGGCGGCGGCGGCACCGGTGGGCCGTCGGTCTGCATCGTCTACAAGGGCGGCGCGCCCACGGTCTCGGGCACCGTGTGCACGAACGGCGGGCCCGGAAGCGGCGGCGCAGGCGGAAGCAACGGCGTCGCGGCCGGCGCCACCGGGACGGGCGGCGTGACGGGCGACTCGCGCGCGGCGAACTGAGCAGCTCGATGCGTGCCGCGCCGATCGCCATGATCGCCGTCACGGCCGTCGCGATCGCGGCGGGCTGCGGCGACGACAAGCGCGCGGGCTTCGCCTCGGACGTCCCCGCGTTCTCCAACTGCGACGACGGCCGCGACTGCGACGGCGACGGCTTCGTCGCGCCCGCCGACTGCAACGAGAACGATCCCAGGGTGAACCCCGCCGCGTACGACTTCCCCGGCGACGGCGTCGACAACGACTGCGACGGCGCGATCGACGACCCGGTCCTCACGTGCGAGACGATCCCCACCGAGAGCCCGGGATCGCCCACCGACTTCGCGCGCGCCGCGGATCTCTGCGCGCAGAAGACGTTCGATCCGCTGATCCGCGCCGCGTGGGGAAGGATCCGCGGCTACGGGCCGGGCCAGCGGCTATGGATCTCGGAGACGAAGCCGGCGCAGGTGAACATCGTCACGAGCTTCGGGCAGAATCGACCGAGGTACGGCCAGACGATGGCCGGCTTCTCGACCGGGCCTTGGGGCGCCGCCGATCCGCGCAGCTCGCCGCCGCTCGACGAGGCAGACTTCAAGATCCTCGACGCGTGCAAGGAGATCCCGCTCGAGGGCCAAGACTGCGCGTCGCTCACGTACGGCGCGCCCGGCGGCGGCGGCGTCTCGGTGCAAGACTGGGCCGAGCTCACGCTCTGGCTGAAGGTGCCCTCGAACGCGCAGGCCCTCGTGATGGACTTCGCGTTCTTCAGCACCGAGTTCAATCAGTTCTGGAACGCGTCGCTCAACGACGCGTTCTTCGTGCTCGTCGACGGGCAGAACGTCGCCAAGGACGGCAACGGCCTCGCGATGACCGTCAACAGCGGCTTCTTCCAGCTCTGTCCTCCCCACCCCGGCCCGCCGGGGCTCTCGCAAGACAAGGCCGCGGCGCTCGGACCTTGCGTGGGCGTCGACGGCGACGCCGCGCAGAGCGTGTTCGGCACGCTCCGCGGCACGGGCTACGACGGCGCGGCCGTCTCCTCCGACTTCACGGTGTCGTCGAGCAACGGACAGAAGTACGTCTACGGCGGGGGCAGCGGATGGCTCACGGCGCGCGCCGCGGTGACGCCGTCGCAGGAGGTGATGGTCCGCATCATCCTCCACGACACGTTCGACGGCCTGAAAGACTCGGCCGTGCTGTTCGACGGCTTCCGGTGGGAGCCGGAGCGAACGAGCAGCGTGGGGCGCCCTCCGCGCTGAGCGGTCGTCGAACGCTCAGCAGCCGGGGCGCTGATCGTCGCCCTGGAGGCAGCGATCGAGGAAGCGAACGAGATCGGATCGCTCCGGCAGCTTGCACGTGCCGTCGCGGTTGGTCGCGCTCATCCACTTGATGAGGCTGCCGTTGTAGAGCCAGATGCGCTCCGAGCCTTGCCGGCTCTCGGGCGCGCCGTAGTAGTCGTTGTTCCAGTTGAAGAACGACGAGATCCGATACTTCTCCTTGACCTGCGCGAGCTGCGGCGGCGGATCTTGGAGGATGACGGCGAGGCGGCGCATGCCGGCGGCCATGCACGTCGCGGCCTCCGGGCTCGATCCAGGCGTGCATCCCCACACGATGTGATCGGGATACGGATTCGCGGAGACGGCGTACGGCCAATACTCGCAGCCGCCGAAGCTGAAGCCGTTGACCGATCGGCTCTTCGGGAACCCTTTGTCGTCGAGCTCGATGCCCGGCGCTTCGTCTTCGAACGAGGCGCCCGCTTCACCCGCGTCGCCGCGATTCGGATTGTATTGCGAGTAGGCGCCCTCCTGGCTCTCGGCCTCGTCACTCTCGCCCTTCGAAGAGCAAGCGACGGCGGAGACGGCGACGAGAGCAGCGACGAGGCACGCAGCGCGGGAGAGGACCATCTTGTCCTACCTTTCTGCACCCCCAGTGCCACGCCCGCCCCCAAGCAATTCTCAGCACCTACCCCACCAGCTCGTCGCCAAACCCGATGAAGGTGGATGTCGCATGATCCCCCGCCCCCGAGCCTCCCCAACCCCAAAACGTTCCGCGCCTCCGCGCCTCTCTTTCTCTCTTCTTCTCGCTCACGCGAGCGACCCAAGCTCGGTCTCCAGCGCTTCCCACTCGGCGAGCAACGCCTCGATCTTCGGACCGAGCTCCTTCTCTTCGCGCTCGAGCCGCGCGACTTCGTCGGCCGGCGTCTTCTCGAAGAAACCCGGCTCGCAGAACGCCGCCTGGATCGCAGCCTTGCGCGCTTCCGCCGCGTCGATCGCGGCGAGCACCTCGTCGCGCTTGATCGGGAGCTGCTTGAGGCGGTTCGCGCGCTTCTTCTGCTCTTCCCAGCTGAGCGCGCTCGACTCCGTTTTCGCCGTCGCGCCTGCGGCGGTCTTCTCGCGCTTCGCGCGGAGCACCACCGCGTCGGCGTCGAGGTGATCGTCGCCGCAGCGTTCGAGGTACGCCTCGTACGTCCCCGGAAAGTCGCGGAAGCCCTCGGGCGTCACTTCGAGGATGCGCGTCGCGAGCGCCGAGACGAACGCGCGATCGTGCGACACGAAGATGATGGTCCCCTCTTCGAACGCGCGGAGCCCCTCCACGAGCGCCTCGATCGCCTCGAGATCGAGGTGGTTCGTCGGCTCGTCGAGGACGAGCACGTTGGGCTTCTCCACCATGATGCGGCAGAACACGAGGCGCGCCGCCTCGCCGCCGGAGAGCGCGCTCACCTTCTTCTTCACGTCGTCGCCCGAGAAGAGCACGCGGCCGAGCTGCCCGCGGACGTAGCTCGTCTCCGCCTTCGGCACCGCGTTCCAGATCACGTCGACGGGCGTCGCGTCGGGATCGACGAGCGCCTCGTGGTGGTCTTGCGCGAAGTAGCCGACGCGCGTTTCGTGCCCCCACTTCACGCTGCCTGCGTCGCTGGCGAGCGCGCCCACGGCGATCTTGAGGAGCGTCGACTTGCCGAGCCCGTTGGGCCCGAGGATCGCGACGCGCTCGCCGCGGCGCACCGCCAGCGAGACGTCGACGAGCACCTTCTTGTCGCCGTAGGCCTTCGACACGCTCGCGATCTCGAGCACGTCGCGCCCGCTCTTGCGCTCGGGGGTGAACTGGAAGAGCGGCGATCGGCGCGACGAGAGCTCGAGCTCCTCGACCTCGATCTTCTCGATCTGCTTGAGGCGGCTCTGCGCCTGGCGCGCCTTCGTCGCCTTGGCGCCGAAGCGCTCGACCCAAGCCTTCTTCTCCGCGATCGTGGCCTCGGCGCGCGCGATCTCGGCCTCCTTGCGCTCGCGGATCGCGATCTTGTCGCGCGCGAACGCGCTGTAGTTGCCGGTGTAGAGCGTGATCGTGCCGTAGTCGACGTCGAGGACGTGCGACGCGACGTTGTCGAGGAAGCGCTGGTCGTGGGAGATGACGACGGCGCACCCGGCGTACGCCGCGAGGAACTTCTCGAGCCAGCGGATCGAGAGGATGTCGAGGTGGTTCGTCGGCTCGTCGAGCAAGAGGACGTCGGGGCCGCCGATGAGGACCTGCGCGAGCAGGACGCGGAGCTTGAAGCCGCCCGAGAGGGTCGCCAGCGGCATGCGATGCGACGCGACGGGGATGCCGAGGCCCTCGAGGATCGCGCTCGCGCGCGCCTCGAGCGTGTACCCGTCGTGCGCGGCGATGCGGTCTTCGAGCTCGACGAGGCGCTGGGGATCGGGCGACTCACTCGCGGTGAGCGCGCGCTGCTCGGCGATCGCCGCGGTCACGATCTCGTCGCCGGCCATCGCGACGTCGAGGATCGCGTCTTCGTCCCGGAGGAAGCGATCCTGACGCAAGACGCCGAGGCGCGCGCCCTTCGGGAGGATCACCGAGCCTTCGCTGGCGGGCTCGTCGCCGGCGATGATCTCGAGCAGCGTCGTCTTGCCGGAGCCGTTCGCGCCCACGAGGCCGTAGCGCGAGCCGGGCACGAGCTTCATCGAGACGCCCTCGAAGAGCGTGCGCGCGCCGTACGACTTGCCGAGCTCGCTGAGGCCGATCATTCCGCGCTCGGGGCGAGTGACGCGCGCGCGAGCGGCGCCTCGAGCGTCGCGCCGGAGACGCCGACGTAGAGCTGCCCGTCGTTGCGCGTGATCTCGAGCTTGGTGTTGCGGCCCGTCTTCGCTTCGAGCGCGTCGAGGAATGTCGTTTCGAAGCACCAGACGTCGATGTCTTCGACCTTGTGGATCGTGCGCGTCGCCGCCTCCTTCTGGAGCTGCGCGAGGCTCGCGTGCGTGAAGATCGCCACGCGCCGCGCCGCCTTCGAGGCCTTGTGGAGGCGCTCGGCCGACGGCGCGCCGACGTCGATCCACGCGAGGAGGATGCCCGTCGGATCACGCACCGCGATCGGCGGCTCGTCGGTCGCTGAAAGCCCGCCCTTGCTGAACGCGATGCCTTCTTCGTACGAGAGCGCGTAGGCGAGCGTGCGCGTGAGGAGGAAGCGCATCGTCTCCGACGGGTGCTGCGCCACGCGGAGATCGAGCGACTCGTAGACGTTGCGGTCGACGTCGGAGAGCGCGATCTCGATGTGATGCACCGTCGCGGTGAGCGCCATCGTCAGCCCCCGAGGCCGTCGTAGAACTCGCTCGTGATCTTCTCGAAGAACGCGCGCGACACCGGGCTCGCGAGCGCGCGTTCGACGTGGGGCCACAGCAGCGCGGCCCACGCGTCGAGATCGGGCTCCTCGGTCACGCCGGCGCCGCGCAGCCAGTCGCCGACGGTGCCGTCGCCGTGCTCTTCGAGGAGCGCGGCGATCCCTTGGCGCAAGCGCTCCTTGGGGCGCTGACTGCGGAGCGTGGCGAGCACGACGTGCTCGGTCGCGATCTCGGTCTTCGCCGCCGCCGCGTCGTCGATCCCGGCGAGCAGCTCGGCGAGCGACTCTTCGTAGAGGGCGGCGACGACGTTCTTGCGCAGGGTGATCACCTTGGGATCGTCTTGCTTGGTGACGAACGTCTCGGCGAGCTTCTCCTTGGCCTTGCGGGAGAAGGCGAGGAGGAACTTCTTGATCTCGGGGTCGAGGCGCTTGTCGAACTCGCCGCGCATCGCGCCGAGCGACTTCATCACCGCGCCGCCGCCGATGGGCATGCGCTTGAGCAGCGCGGGCAGACCCCAGTCGGCGAAGAACGGGTTGACGGTCTCGTTGAACTCCTTGAGGCCGTCGTAAAGCATGTCGCGGATCGCGTCTTCGATCGCTTCTTGTTCGAAGACGCGCCGCACGATGCGCGCGGGCACGAGGTCGGGTCGCTCGAGGAGGCCGTCGATCTCGACGCGCGCGTCTTTGGGCACGTAGTCGCCGAGCTTCGCGTCGTCTTTGCGAAGCGAGCGGAGGACGCGTCGGTTGAGGTCGCGCATCACCGGGGCGAACACGCGCTTGACGCTGTTCTCGGTGAGCGCCTTGACGATTCCGTCGGTCAGCGCCTCGGGATCGACGACCTTCTTCAGCTCGAGGCCGAGCGCCCACGCGTAGCCGGCGCGGAACGAGCGCGTCCAGTCGTCGCGCGCGGCTTCGCCGGTGAGGCGGGCTTCGAGGAACTCGACGTGCTTCTTCTTGAGCGCCGCGAGGGTTTCGGGCGGAAGGGCGAGCTCCGGTGTGGCGTCGGACATCTTCTCCGACGACTCGATAGCACGGCCCTCGCGCCGGCGGCTACGGGCCGGCGGTGAGGCCGAGCTCGCTGGAGGTCGCCTCGGCCTGCCACGTGATGACGGCGTCGCGCGCGCCGCTCGCCTTGACGAGCGTGCGGATCTGCTTTTCGGCTTGCTCCTTGGCGCGCGCGATCGATTTCGCGTCCTTGCCCGCCGCGGCGAACGCCGCCGCGGCGTCGCGCCGGGCGACCGACTCGAGCGCCTCGTTGCGCTTGGCCAAGACGTCGGTGGTGCGCGCGTGGACGTACGACTTCGGCTCGTCGATCCGCGTCGAGAGCACCTCGGGCGCGGGGAGCGTGACGTAGGCCGTGCGCGTCGCTTCGTCGAAGCGCACGTCGCCGTCGGCGAGCTTCGCGAGATCGACCCCGAGGATCACCTCGCCGGTCGCGACGAAGAGGAGCGAGTCTTCGGCGTCGACGAGGCCGTAGAGCCGATGCTGGCGGTCTTTCACCTCGACGATTTTCTCGACGTGGAGCGACGCCGTCTCGAGGCGCGCGAGCTCGCGCAGATCCTTCAGCACCGTGGGCGTCGGGTGCTCGACGCGGATCTCGGAGGCGGGCGGCGGGCGCGCGTCGCGGAGGTAGGCCAAGGTCATCGCGACGACGGCGACGAAGGCCGCGGGCCAGGCGAAGCGCGCGAGCGTGAGCGTCAGCGAAGGCGGCGCAGGCGTCGACATGACGGATGAACCGCGTGGGCCCGCGCGGCATTCCGCAGAAAGCTCGCGGCCTTCGTCACGCGCCGTCGAAGACGTCGTCGGTGCTCGTCGCGACGAGGACGCGCTCGTGCCAGCGCTCGAGCGTGTCGGCGGGCGCGTCGGCGATGCGCGCTTCCGTGGCGGAGTCGAGCTCGCCGAACCTCGCCCGGAGGAGGCGCGCGAGCGTTCGCTGCATGCCCTGCTTCAGGCCAGTCTCGAGGCCCTGTTTGATGCCTCTCTCGATGCCTCTCTCGATGCCTCTCTCGATCCCTCTCTCGATGAGCTGCTCTTCCGACGATGCCATGGGTTCCTCGAGCGTGGGTGCGGCGTCCGTGATGCGCTGGCGGACGGTCTCGTGCAGCGTCTGTCCGGCGACCCTCAGAATGTAGCGCAAGACCACCCGCACGTCCTCGTGGTCCGGGTCGGCGCGGGCGAGGCGCTCGAGCTCAGCTCCCCACGCGGCGAGGTGCTCGAGCAGCGTCGCGACCTGCCGGCCGTCGCGCAGCAGCCAGAGCGTGATCTTCGGAAATGTCGCGAGCGGTCTTCGCCGCAGGGTCTCGTCGTCCGCTGCGGCGAGATCGTCGACGAGCAGCTCGAGGTCGGGGACGAAGCGGCGGAGCTCGGGGATCTCGTCGAGACCCTCGACGAGATCGTGCATGCGCCGCGTCGTGGTCCATCCACCGGGGCCATGGTGCACGACGATCGTGATGACGGGCGGGAGCGACTGCCGATCCTGCTCTGCGCGTAGGACCGCTTCCCAGATCCGCTGCTGGTAGCCCAGCACGCGCCACGCCATGAGCGGATCAGGGTCGCTCTGGTGCTCGAACAGGAAGTAGACGTAGCTCCGCCGGCCCGACAGCGGCACCGAGAAGAGGAGATCGGCGTGACGATGCGCCATCTCCGCGTCCACGAAGCTCGCCGGTTCGAGCGCGATGGCCGATAGATCGAGCCGCTCCGTCACCGCCGGCGGAAGGACGCTGCGGATCTCTCCCGCGGCGTTCGCGGGCACCGAGAACGCGCGCTTGAAGAGGCTGTCATGATCTCCCATCGCGATGACCGTGAGACTCGCGGAATGCACGCGGTATGCCTCGGCGTCGAGCGAACGAAAACATGACGTTGCGCGCACACGCACCTGGCCCGGCCAGGCCGCGCCTGGCCTCGGCCAATCGATCCCAGGTCGAGAAGCAGGTGCGAGCGACTATGCTCGAGACGAAACGCGGTGCGAAACCTCGCGCGTGCTCGGAGCGTACGTCTCTCGATGAAGGCCCTCCTCTTCTTCTTCGCCTGTGTCGCGCTCTCCGCGACGCTCGCGCTCGTCGGCTGTCGATCGGTGGGCAGCGGCTCCGACGTGAAGCCCGAGCATTCGAACGCGTCCGCGCGGCGCGTCGTCGGCACCGATCCGGGGAACGTCGGGAAAGGAACGCCGCTCGTCGCGCGCGAGGGCCACGAGCTCGCCGCGTTCGCGGCCGGCTGCTTCTGGGGCGTCGAAGACAACTTCCGGCAGGTGCCCGGCGTCATCGCGACGGCCGTGGGCTACACCGGCGGCCACACCGAAGATCCGACGTACGAAGCGGTCTGCTCGCACACGACGGGCCACGCGGAGGCCGTCCTCGTCGAGTACGATCCGAAGAAGATCAGCTTCGACGAGCTGCTCGTCGTCTTCTTCAAGAACCACGATCCGACGACCTTGAACCGGCAGGGGCCCGATCGCGGAGATCAGTATCGAAGCGCGATCTTCACGTTCTCCGAAGCGCAGGCGAACCAGGCGCGCGCGGCGATGGCGCGCGAAGAGAAGGTCATCGGCAAGAAGATCGTGACGCGCGTCGATCCGATCGGCCGCTTCTATCGCGCCGAGGAGTACCACCAGCAGTACGACGAGAAGACGGGGACGCACTCGTGCCCCACGCCGAAGGGTCTCCCGCGCGGGGCCTGATCACGCGGCCGGCGGCGTGCGGAGGACGGCGCCGAGCAGCTCGGTGCGAGCGAAGCCGACCGACTCGTAGACGCGCGCCGCGTGGTAGGTCGCGTCGGCGGCCATCACGAGCGTGCCGAAGCCTTGCGTCGTGAGCGCGCGATGCGCGACGTCGTAGACGAGCGAAGAGCAGACGCCTCGGCGGCCGAACCGCGGATCGACGCCGACGAGCTGGAAGCGCCCGATCGCGCCCGCTTCGCTCGCGACGCGCACGAGGCCGAGCGTGCCCGCGAGCTCGCCGTCGAGGTAAGCGCCGTACCACTGTCCCATCTTCTTCGCCTGCATCGCCTTGAAGCGCTCGAGCTGGCGGACGACGAACGTGCGGAGATCGTCGACGCTGCCGCTCCGCCGGGCCGCGAAGGCGTTCGTGAGCACGGAGACGCACGCCTCCCACTGCGCGTCGGTGCCGAGCGGCTCGACGCGCACGTCGTCGTTCATGCGCGGCGGTCGCGTCACGCGGCTCGCGGTGAGGATCGCGCTCTGGTCGAGGGCGAAGCCTCGCTGAACGAAGCGATCGACGTCGCCCATCGCGCCGTCGGGGCGATCCCACGCGAGGAGCACGGCGTCGACGTTCGGCAGCTCGCGTGCGTGGTCGTCGAGCCAGCGCTCGTGAGAGTCGGCGTCGGGCGGCTCCGGATAGAGGAGGAAGTTGCCCCACAAGAAGCTCGGGTTCGACGGCGTCTCGAGCACGATGTAGCGCTCGCGCTCGCGCACGACGCCGTCGTCGGCCACCAGGAACAGATCCGTACGGAACGCGAGAGAACGCACGCTACGCATGGCTGATCCGCCTACGTCACGAGGACGAGCTTGCCCTTCACCTCGCGGCGCTCCATCCGCGCGAGCGCGCCGGCCGCGTCTTCGAGCTTCGCGACCGTGTCGACGCGCGGGCGCAGCTTGCCCTCGGCGACCCAATCGAGGACGCGCGCGAGGTGGGCGCGATTCTTCGCCGGATCGCGCATCGCGAACGAGCCCCAGAACACGCCGACGATCTGACAACCCTTGAGCAGCGTGAGGTTGAGCGGGATCTTCGGGATCTCGCCGGACGCGAACCCGACGACGAGGTAGCGGCCCTCCCACGCGATGGCGCGGAGCGCGGCCTCGGCGAACGGACCGCCGACCGGATCGTAGACGACGTCGGCGCCGGCGCCGCCCGTGAGCGCCTTGGCGCGCTCCTTGAGATCTTCGCGCGCGTAGTTGATGCCTTCGTCGGCGCCGCATTCCTTGCAGAATGCAACTTTATCGTCCGTCCCCGCCGCCGCGATCACCTTCGCGCCGAGGAGCTTGCCGAGCTCGACCGCGGCGGTGCCGACGCCGCCCGCGGCGCCGAGGACGAGGAGCGTCTCGCCCTCCTTCAGGCTCGCGCGATCGACGAGCGCGTGCATCGTCGTGCCGTACGTCAGGAGCGTGGCCGCGCCGATCTCGGAGCTCACGGCGCGGGGGAGCTTCACGGCCGCGAGCGCGGGCACGACGATCTGCTCCGCGAACGCGCCGTGGATCAACGTCGCGGCGACGCGATCGCCGACGGCGAGATCGCCGACGCCGCTGCCGACGGCGCGCACGACGCCGGCCGCCTCGCCGCCGGGGACGAACGGCAACGTGGGCTTGAATTGATACTTGCCGTACGAGAGGAGCACGTCGGGGAAGTTCACGCCCGCGGCCTCGACGTCGATGAGGATCTCGCCCGCGCCCGGCGCCGGAGGCGGGATGTCGTCGACGCGGAGAGCGGAGGGACCGGTGAGCTCGTGGATTCGGACGGCGCGCATGGCCCGACTCTACAACCCCGGAACGGCGAGGACGAGCACCCGCGCGACCTGCGTGCGCGACGCGTTGTCGTCGGAGAGCAAGAAGACGAGGCGCCGCCCGTCGGGCTGCGCGGGGCCCAACGCGAGCGCTTCGTAGTTGTCGAGCAGCGGGTTCGGCTGGGTCGCGGGGTGCGACGCGCTGCCCGGCGGCAGCGCGCCGACGTCGACCACGAGCCGCTTGTCGAGCACCGGCGTCGTCTCGGAGAGCGCTGGCACGTCTTCGACGCGCGCCGCGGAGCCGCCCGAGAGATCGACCTCGTAGATCTTCACCGTGTTGCCGAAGCCGCTCTGGTAGCCGCGCTCGAGCACGAGGAGGACGTCGTCGGTGACCGCCGCGATCTCGGAGACGCCCATGTCGCCGCCTCCGCCCGGCGCGCGCGGATCGGTGCGGTACGCGTACTCTTCGTCGACACCCGAAGCCGTGTCGCGACGGAGGATGCGCACCGTCGTCCCTTTCGTCGGCGTCGCCGGCGCGCCGTCGGAGACGAGCGCCGACTCGTTGGCGGTCACGAGCCACCGGCCGCTCGGCGTGATCGCGAGGCTCTCGAGGCCCTTGTTGTTCGAAGCTTGCGACGCGAAGCGCGCGGGGATGCTCACGGCGTCGACGCGCTGGCCGGTGCGATCGAAGCGCTCGACCGTCGGCGTCGTCTCGCTGGTGACCGCGATGAACGCGTCGCCGGCGAGGACGAGGCCCTCGCCGTCCCACGTCTGCGCGGTGTGCCCGGTGAGCGCGATGGGCGCGCCGACGGTGAACGCGTCGAACGACTCGCTCGCGATGAGAGGAACGATGCGAGGCGCGTTGTCTCGAAGCGCGTAGAGCGTGCGGGTCGCCGGCTCGAACGCCGCGCCCGAGAGCGCCTCGGTGTCGGCGCCGCGCGGGAGATCGAAGACCGCGTGGACCGTCACCTCGGCGCTCGGCGCGCCGGCTTCGATCGCGCCTCCGTCGCCTCCGCTCGGCGGCGCGGTGGTCGCGTCGCCGCACGCGAGAAGACTCGACAATCCGGCGACCGCGGCGAGCACGGAGATCGAGGCGCGACGCACGGCGCTGTCGTAGCATCGAACGCGCCCACATGCGCCAGATCTGGATCACCAAGGCCGGCCCCCCCGAGGTCCTCCAGGTCGAGGAGGCGCCCGACCCGGTGCCCGAGGCGGGCCAGGTTCGGATCCGCGTGCGCGCGGCGGGGATCAACTTCGCCGATCTCATGGCGCGCGTCGGCCTCTACCCCGACGCGCCCAAGATCCCGTGCGTCGTCGGCTACGAAGTGTCGGGCGTCGTCGACGCGATCGGCGAGGGCGTCACGCGCGTCGCCGTGAACGATCGCGTCTTCGGCATGCCGAAGTTCGGCGGCTACTCCGACACGGTCGTGCTCGGCGAGAAGCAAGTCTTCCGGATGCCGGACGCGATGGGCTTCGAGGAGGGCGCCGCGCTCCCGGTCGTGTACCTCACGGCGCACCACATGATGCTCTACACGGGCAACCTTCGCCCGCGATCGAGCGTGCTCATCCACTCCGCGGCCGGCGGCGTCGGCCTCGCCGCGATCCAGCTCGCGAAGATGCGATCGTGCACGATCTTCGGCATCGCCTCGAAGTCGAAGCACGACTTCATCCGCGAGCAGGGCTGCCAGCACCCGATCGATCACGACACCGACTACGTCGCCGCGGTACGCGAGCTCACCAAGGGGCGCGGCGTCGATCTCGTGCTCGATCCCGTCGGCGGCAGGAGCTGGACGGAGGGCTACTCGATCCTCGCGCCCGCGGGGCGCCTCGTCGCGTTCGGGCTCCAGGCCGCGGCGTCGGGGAAGAAGCGGAGCCTGCTCCACGCCGCGCTCCAGGTGATGCAGATCAAGAAGTGGAACCCCATGGATCTCATGGGCGACAACAAGACGATCTCCGGGTGCAACATGGGGCACCTCTTCGGCGAGCTCGACATGCTCGGCGAGCAGTTCGAGGATCTCGTGAAGCTCTACGAAGAGGGGAAGATCAAGCCCTACGTCGACAAGACGTTCCGCTTCTCCGAAGCGGCGGCCGCGCACCACTACATCCACGACCGCAAGGCCAAGGGGAAGGTCATCCTCGTTCCCGACGCGGCGTGACGTCGAGGAAGAGCGTCGCCATCGCCGTCATCACGAGGCCGAACGAAGCGACGCCCGGGATCAGCGCGGCGAACGCGAGGTGCATCGCGATCACGAGCGCGAGGCCGGCGCGCGGACGCATGACGAGCGCGATCGGGATCACGAGCTCGACGGCGACGACGGCCCACGACGCGGCCGGCGCGAGAGGCGCGCCGAGGCCGAGCAGGACGTGGAGTGACGTGCCGCGCGTGAAGCCGTGCGTCAGCTTGTTGAGCGCGCTGAAGACGTAGACGATGACGAGCTGCGCGCGCACGAGCCCGAGGTTCGGCTCGCGCGACGAATCGCTCGGCGGCGAGAGCGAGACGAACAGCGCCACGATGAAGAGGAGCGCGCCGTGGTTCGAGAAGCGCTGGAGCACCGAGAAGAGGAGCAGCGGCGTCGCGATCCTCCACGCGAGCGTCGTCCTCTTGCGGAGCGCGAGGAGGAGCCCGCAGCCGATCGTCAGCGCCCACTCGAGCGCGAGGATCGCCGGCGGGTGGAGCGGGAGGATCCCGAGGTGCCGCCAGGGATAGAAGCGCCCGGTGTGCACGTGCCAGACGCCCGCGTAGATCTCGCTGCCCGCGTTGGCGATCAGCGCCGCGCCGAAGAGGCGCTCGAACGCGCCGACGCTGCCGCGATCATCGAGGAACACGGCACTCCGGCCCGAGCACGACGCGCACGCCGGGCTCTTCGTACGTGAAGGGCGCGCGCGCACGCTCTTTGCTGCACACGTGCTCGACGACGCGCCGCAGCTCGCCGCGATCGACGACGTTGGCGCCGCGCGGGAGAAAGGCGCGGACGTCGACGGCGCGGCCGTCGCGATCGACGAGCGTGTGGTCGATCTTCTCGACCGACTCGAACATGTGCCAGCCGGGCAGCCCCTCCTGTGCCGCCGCGAGGCAGCAGTAGAGGACGTCGAGCACGAGCAGCGCGCGGCAGAGGCTGCGCATCGTCATCGGGTGCGTCCGGATCTCCCGAGCCAGTAGGCCCATGCGATGAAGAGCGCCTGGAAGGGCAGCCGCAGCCAGAGGAGCGCCGTGGGGATGCGATCGGCGCCCAGGGGGATGTCGTTGATCGCCATGTTGACGTTGGCAGGGAACACCGCGACGTAGAGCGCGATGAGACCCCAGGCCGCCGCCCGATGCACGCGCGCGACGAGGAGCCCGAGCCCCCCTGCGATCTCGAAGAAGCCGCTGACGTAGACGAGCGCGAGCGGAGCGGGGAGAAAGCTCGGCACGATGCGTACGAAACCTTCGGGCCGGACGAAGTGAAGGACCCCGATCCACACCATCGCGGCCGCCAGGACCAGGCGGGCCGCGCGCTTCAGCTTGGTCTCGGGGGGGAGGAGGGGCATGGGGTCGACCTCGAACCTGAGCGGTCTTGGCGGGATCCGAGGCTGGCTGGGGGCTTGCGTGCCGGGGACGTTGGGGTTACATCCCAGCCGTCACGATAGTTCCGCGTACGACGACGACGCTCTTCTCGAGTTCGGCTTCGCAACGGTGACGATACGTGCGGCGGGGGCGACCCCACGAAAAACGTGGGCGCCGGTCCCCGAACCCTCCAAGCCGAATGCGACTCGTTGGCTTTCCGGGTTCTCTCCTGTGAACGAGTCGCTATTGCAAGTCGAGACAATCAATGGGCAATCGTCTGTATGTTGGCAACCTTTCGTTCAACTCCACCACCGAGACCCTCCGCGAGGCCTTCGCGGCCTTCGGCGAGGTGACGGACGCGCACGTCGTCCAGGATCGCACCACCGGCCAGTCGCGCGGCTTCGGCTTCGTGACGATGAGCACGGCGGGTGACGCGGCCAAGGCCATCGCCGAGATGAACGGCGCCGTGGTCGACGGTCGCGCGCTCCGCGTGAACGAGGCCGAGGAGCGT
>JAHBWD010000112.1 GCA_019637175.1 Labilithrix sp.
CGTCGATCGCGCCGTCCGCGGCGCGCTTGCCCGCGAACGTCCCGTCGTTCCACATCGGCCTAGGCCCCTCGGGTGAGACCCCAGAGGTACGCCTCTTTCGATTGAGCGGCGCCGCCGCCGCGCCCGTCGACGTGGTCGTGGAGCCGATCGGTGCGCCGACGTCCGGCCTGCGCGTGCGCCCGGCGGCGCTCTTCCCGGGCTTCGCGTACCGTTTCGAGTACGAGCGTTGGTGCTCCGAGGCCGCGGCCATCGAGACGCAGCACTTCGAAGCGACGCACGAGGCGCCGCTGCCTCGATCGCTCGGCGCGCTCGCCGCGTCCGGTCTCCGCGAGACGCGCAGCGACGCGACGGGCGCCTTCGGCTACGCGTTCGAACTCACCTTCGCTCTGTCAGACGAGATGACGCCATGGGCCGAGACGTACGATCTCGAGGTGCTCGTCGACGGGCGCTCGCGCGCCGGCGATCCGTGGCTCCTCCGCAAGGGCGAGCAACCGTTCGAGCTCGCCGCTTGCGTCGACGGGAGCCGCGCGGAGAGCCGCCGCGTGGTCGTCGTGGCTCGTCCGGCGGGGTTCGAAGCGCCACCGCTGACGACGAGCCCACTGGTGCTGGAGGCGATCTGTCCGAACGCGCGCCCGAGCCTCGGCCCGCAAGACCCTGCCACGCCGGAGACCGCCGCCGCGTCCGCGCCGGGAGGATGTGCCCTCGGCACGCACGGGTCGCTCTTCGATTTCCCAAGTACTTTCTTGATCTCAGCGCTGGCAGCATGGCGGCGTCGTCGACGTCGACCCGCCCACTGATGACAAGTGTCCTCCTACACTGAGGATAAGAAACTACTTGCACCCACATTTTTCAGGGGGTAAGGGTCCGCTCGCGTCGCGCGGGCTCGAAAGGTTCGCGCGCGAACGGTGCCCAGGCTTTCGCTGCCTGGGGGCCCCATCGCCGCGAACAATCCCACGCCCGGCGCTTCGAGCCAGGGCACGGTCGCGACGGTGCCAATGTCGAAGAAAGGAAGTCTGGAGCCCGAAACATCATGTCTCTCAACATTCGTATGCTCGCTAGCCTCGCGGCGGTCGTGTCCCTCTCGCTCTCCACGGTCGCGTGCGCCGTCCCGACGGACGAAGAGGAGGTCGCTGAAGCGGAGGCTGCGTTCACGAACGTCACCCCGCACTTCGAGATCTTCAAGGGCAAGAACGGGCAGTATTACTTCCGCCTCGTCGCCGGCAACGAGCAGATCGTCCTCGCGTCCGAGGGCTACACGCGGAAGGCCTCGGCGGAGAAGGGCGTCGCGTCCGTCATCGCGAACGGCGCCGACGAAGCGAGCTACGAGATGCGCGTCTCGCGCGACGACCGGCACTACTTCGTGCTCAAGGCGCGCAACGGCGAGACGATCGGCGTGAGCGAGATGTACGTCTCGCGTTACAACGCGCAGCGCGGCGCCCGCGCGGTCCGCACGATCATCGCCCGCATGCAGAGCGCGCAGGGCGAGACGGCCGCCGCGGCGGAGTAATCCGCGCACGGCCTCGCCTACGGCAGGCGTCGTCGAGCTGGTCGAGCCGCACGCGGCTCGACCGCTCGAGGATGCTCGCCGAGCCTGAAGGGGCGATGCTCGCGGCGCGCCGCGAGCACGTCCGACACGTTTCGCCACGTGTTCCACTCTGACCTTCGCAGCGCGAGAGACGCGCCGCGCGAACGAATCGCGCGAACGACCTCGCGCGCATCGCATGGGATTTCGGCGCGCCACGCGGCATGACGGGTGCACGAGTCGCGAGCGGAGGTGTCATATGAAGCTGTGCACTCGAATGAAGTTCGACGGCAAGATCGTCGGCGTTGCCCTCGTCATCGCGACGGCGGGCTGCACCGGAACGGCGGTCGTCGACGGAGAGTCGAGCGTCGTCGCCAGCGAGCAGTCCGCGTGCGTAGCGGACGAGCAAGCGCAGAAGGCCGACCAGCACGGGCCGCTCGCGCTCATCAGCCACGCGCTCTCGAAGACGTGCCTGAGCGACGAGCAGCGCGCGACCGTGGAGAGAATGGGCACCGTCGTCTCCGAGCAGGAGAACAAGGTTGCGGAGGCGCGCCGCAACTTCCGGCACGAGCTGCTCGCGCAGTTCCGCAGCGGGCACATCGACGCGTGCTCGCTCGATGACGAGGTCGACGCGCTCGTGCGCGCGCGCGAGGCGGCGAGCCCGACGCTGCGCAAGGCGTTCGAAGACCTGCACGACATGCTCGACCCCTCGCAACGGACGGCCTTCGTCGACGCGATCAAGTCCCGCATCAAAGAGAAGCGCGAGGCGGCCAAACCGATGCTCGACGATCTCGCCAGAGACCTCGACCTGACCGCCGAGCAGAAGGAGCAGATCCACGCCGTGCTCGAGAAGGCGAAGGAGCAGCGCGAGGAAGAGCGGTCGACCTTCCGGAACGTGCTCAAGGCGTTCACCGAGGACAAGTTCTCGATGGAAGAGATCGCGCCCGTCGCCGACGTCGGTGAGAAGACGCGAGCGCGGGCGACGCGCATGATCGCCACCGCGGAGGAGATCACGGGGATCCTCACGGCCGAGCAGCGGGAGCAGCTCGCCCAACGCATCATGGCGCGACACCGCGGCAAGGCCGCGTGCGAGGAGCCCGCGCCCGCCACCGAGATGACGGACGAAGGGCCGGCGCTCGCCAGCGCGCAGATCGGCGGAGAGCCGGGCGGCGCCGATCCGGAGGTGTTCGTGGCGCGCGGGTATCGCGCGGGCTACGTGAACACGTGGGGCCCGGGCGGCGTGGGCTACGTGAGAGGCGGAGCGTACGTCGGCGGCTACCCGATCGCGCCGTACTACGGCCCCGGCGTCTGGTAGGCGGAGTCCGGAGGCGGAGGCACGCTGTCCGGCGCTCCACCGATGGAGGGGATGCCTGCCTCCGCCTTCTTGTCCCACGTCGTCATCAACATGCCCGCGAGCATCGAGAGGAAGCGGAGCGCGAGATCGCGATCGTCTTCCATGAGATCGATGAGCCCGTCGCGATCGCCGCGGAGCATCACCACGGGCTCGCCGGTGACGAGCTCGTTCCACCGCGGCAGCGAGCAGAGCGACTCGGCGCCGCCGACGACGTAGCCCGGACCGATCTGCTGGACCGCCGCGCCACCGCCGGGGATCTTCCACGTGGAGCTCAGAACCCCCTTCACCACGAAGAAGTTGTGCTCGGCGCGATCGCCCGGACGCCAGAGCACCTCCCCGGCGGGGGCGCGGATCTCCACCATCTTGCGCGCCATCGTCGCGAGCGAGTTGACGTTGGCCTCGGTGAACGCGCGCATCCTCCGCAGGAGGAAGATGCGCTCGACGATGCCGAGCTCGCGATCGCCCACGAGGTGGTCGAACGCGACGTCCGGCGGGATGTACGGCGGCGGCGGCTGCCCGATGTTCTCGTGGATCATCCGCTCGGCGACGAAGCGCACCGTCCCGAGGAGGACGGGAAAATGATCCTCGAAGACCTCCTCCAGCGTGTCGCCGCGCAGCTCGAGGGCCTCGACGAACGTCTCCGCGACCGCGGCGGTGCCGCCCGCGTTGCGCGCGAGCAGCGACATGAACCCGACGCCGCCCGGCGCGCGGATCGTGCCAATCCGCGCTCCCCTCCTTCGCATCGTCACGCGGCCGCTCGTCACGAGGAAGAACGATCGCGGTGGATCTTCTTCGTTGAGGAGGATCTCGCCGGGTTCGAACGTTCGCGCCTGGAGCGAGCGCGCGATCAGCGCCAGCTCGTTCGCGGGCAGCGAGCGCAGCGTGGGCACGCCGCGGAGGCGCAGGATCCGCTCCGTCAGCTCATGCTGGAGCACGATCGCCTCCGGTCACGCCCGGATCGGGCGCGATCAAGTCGCGTGCGGTCTCGAGGATCCTGAGCCCGATCGACGCCGCGAGCGCGCGATCTTTCGCGCCCGTGGCGACGTCGCCGACGTCGAGCCCGAGCTCGGCGGCGCGATAGCGCGCGAGGATCTGCATCGTCTCGCTGTCGTGCGCGAGGATCTCGCGGAGCGCCTGCTCGTAGGTGAGCGCGCGCGAAGGGATACCGGGCCTCGCGTCGCCCACGAGCGCGAGCACCCGCTCGCGGAGGGGCGAGCGCACGATGTTCTCCACCAGCTCGAGGCTCGAGGCCTTTCGCTTGGGGCTCTTGCTCCGGAGGCCGCGCCAGACGTCGTCGAACTCGTCGCCGTAGAGCAGCTCGAGGAGCAGGAAGATGCGCTGCGTCGCGTGCAGCTCCTTGTCGCGCACGAGATCGACGAGGAGATGATGCGCCGCGCGGAGCGGATCGTCTGCCGAGCCCGGCGCCTGGTCGTCGTTCGACGCGAGGCTCGCGCTCCACCGCCGGAGCTCTTCGGCGTGATCCAACGTCTCGATCACGACGCGCGTGAGCGCCGAGTCGTCGAGGCGGAGGTGCGGGTTCGCCCGCCGGAGCTTCACCAAGCCGCGGATGATCTTGTAGCGGACCATGCCGTCGGTCTCGACGTGCAGGTGACGAAGCAGCACGCGCGCCGCGGCCGTCGACTCGAAGAGGCAGATCGTGCGCGGGAGGTGCGCGCGGATCTCGCGCGGGACCTGCGCCGCCGACATCGCCTTGTCGAGCGCGTCGAGCGCGCCGGGGATCTCGAGGATGGCGGCGCGGGCGGTCGCGCGCAGCTCGTGGCGGCTGAGCATCTTCACCAACACAGGGAGGAATCGCGGGCTCTTGCGCACGCCCATCGCGCGCGCGACCTCGAGGCGCACGCGCGCGTCGGTCACCATCTGGCTCGCCGCCGCGGCGAGCGGCCCTCCCGCGACCGGCGCGCACGCCGCCTCTTTCAACTTGCCGGCGATCGCGTCGAGGCGGATCAGGAGCTCGTCGAATCGATCTTCCATCGCTTCGTCGTCACCGCGCTTGGTGGCGACCGAGCGCACGGCGCGCGCGAGCTCCGACGCCGTCTGCCACGAAGGCGTCTCGAGCGCGCGCGCCAGACGCTCGTCGGCCTGCTCCGGCGCGATCCAGCCGCGCGCCATGAGCGCGACGAGGCTCGTCGCGGCCACCTGCAAGCACGGCTCGTCGAGACGCTCGAGGAGGAGCTGCTTGTTCGGCGCGACCGCGGTGCGCGCGCGCAGCGCCGCGGCCGCGACCTCGCGATCCGGATGGCTGTTGAGGCGGTCGGCGATCGGGACGAAGTCCGTGCGCCCCATGTCGGTGAAGATCTCGAGCGCGCGCAGCACGACGTCGCGGCTCGGGTGATACAAGATGAGCGCCGGGATGAGACGCTCGCGGTGCTGCTCCGCGAGCAGCTCGAGCGACGCGAGCACGTCGAAGTCGCGACTGCTGTTGAGACCGGCGAAGAGCGTCTCGAGCGCGCCGAGATCGAGCTCGGGCAGCTCCGCCTTGCCGCTCAGGCCTCCGGTGCGCAGCGTCTCGCGAAAGACGTCGAGGTAGTGCGCGCGGATCGTCACGACGAGCGCGATCCACACGACGCCGAGCGTGAGCACGATCGCGCCGAGCGTGATCGGATCGGCCGCGGAGCACGCGACGGCGAGGAGGATGCCGACCGACGCGACCGCCTGCCCGCCGCGCGACCCGAGCAGCTCCACCATCGGCTTGATGCGCTCGCGCAGCACGTCGGGGACGGGAACGAGGAGCAGCTCGGTGCTCGTCTTGTGGAGCGAGTAGCGCTGCACGCCGTCGAGTCCCTTGAGGACGACCGCGGCGGCGCGAAGCCCGCCCGTCGCGAGGAAGCCGGCCGCGGCGACGAGCATCGTCGCGGGGAAGATGAAGAGCGCGCGCTGCACGCCGATCCGCCGGAAGATCGCAGGCGCGACGACGAGCTGCGCGACGAGGGCGAGCGCGTTGGTCACCGCGTAGAACGACGAGAGATACGCGCCGAGCTCCTTCGGATCGCGGATCTCGCGCGCGAGCTGCGACTTGAAGAGGTAGTCGGCGAGCGTGAACGTGATCGTCGCCACGAGGACGATGCCGAGCACGCGGCGCGCGAACGCGTGCTCCCAGAGCAGGCCGAAGCTCGCCGCGAGGCGGCGGCGCTTGGGCCCCTCGTCGGCCGGACGAGCCGCGTCCTGATCCTTCGGGATCTCGAGGGCGAAGCAAGGCACGGCCGAGAGCGCGAAGATCGCCGCGGAGATCAGCACCGACGTGCGCGGCGAGAACATCATCATCGCGGCGCGCGCGACCACCGCGCCGAGCACCGCGCCGAGCACGGCGCCCGCGCCGATGAACCCATAGAGGCGCTTGGCCTGGGTCATCGTGTGCGCGCGGCCGAGCAGCGTCCAGAACTGAGCCATGGCCCAAGACGCGAAGAGGCCCGTCCAGACGTAGTTGGCGTACAAGAGCGCCGGCGTCGGCTTCCCGAGCAGCGCCCAGAACACCGCGGTGACGCCGCCGGCCACGATCAGCGCGACGCCGACCGACATCTTGCCGTCGGCGCGCGCCGCGCGGATCTGCGACAGCGCCAAGGCGATGGCGACGATCACGAGGTACATCCACGGCAGGTGCGACGCCGGGATCTTGGCGAGGAAGAGCGCGTCGCGCGCGGTCTCGAGCAGCGTGTGGCCCGTCGTCAGCGCGAGGAGCGTCAGGAACGCGGCGAACGTGTTCCTTCGCTCTTCGAGACGAATTTCGGGGAGGCCGCCCAGCGTCATCGCGCGATCCGGTGGTGAAGCGTAGCCGATGCCGCCGCGTCGAGGGCGTTCGGCCGCTCGCACTTTCCGATGCCGGCGCCCGCCGAGCGGTTACGATCGTGGCCCGATGGCGATCGCGCGCAACCGCTGGGTGATCTTCGGCATCTCGATGTTGGTCTGGTTCTGCGGCTGCGCTTCCGGGCCGTCGTCGGTTCCGATCGCGCCCTCGAGCCCCTGGATCGACTCGCTCCTCGGTGGCCCCTCGCACGTCAGCATCGTCGCGCGCCCGTCGGCGTTCATGCACGATCGCTACTGGGGTCCGGCGCTCCAGCGGACGATCGCGAAGTCGAAGCGCGACGATCTCGACGAGACGCCGCCCGATCAGCTCGCGGCGTTCTTCCAGTCGTCGCAGCTCGAGGCGTTCGTCGGCGTCCGCGACTTCGCGCGGCTCGAGCGCGCGCCGCGCGACCAGATCAACGCCGAGACCATCAACTACGTGCTCGTGGTGCGCGGCCTGCCGCCCGTCGATCCGCTTCGCCTCACCACGAAGCGAGGCGATCCGCAGTTCTCCGCGCCGGCGAGGCTCGCCTCCGGCGTGCTCGAATATCCGCCTTCGCCGCCGTTCGTGCGTCGCAAGCAGGGCCTCGCCACCTGGCTCTACGTGATGCCCGACGGCACGTGGGTCGGCGTCGATCAGGTGACGGCGCAGCGCGCGCGCGGCATCTACAGCCAGACGGGCACCGCGCCGCCGCCGATGCGCATGGAATCGGAGCACCTCTTCGCCGCGTTCGTCGATCGCTGGTCGGTCGAGGCCGCGACGAAGCGCGCCGAGGCGCGCGACGAGACATGGCGCCGCGATCTCACCGCGGGCGGCCTCATCCTCCACGGCGGCCGCGACGGCGCGATCGAGATCGTCCTCGACTACGCGAGCGACGCCGCCGCCGACCGCGCGAAGGACTGGACGGGCGCGACGCTCCAGGCCACCTGCCAGAAGCACGAGCTCGCGTGCCTGCTCGTGAAGACGGCGATACGCGACGTCAAGCTCGCCCAGGACGGACGGCGCTTCGGCATCACGTTCTTTCTCTCGGAGCTGCTCCTCCAGCGCCTCTCGGAGGGCAGCTAGACGCTACTCGAGCGGGCGCTTGAAGAGGAAGAAGCACTCCTTCGAGTTGCCGCCGCGCTCGCGATCGAACGTCGAGACGAGCTCCCAGCCTTCCTTGCCGGCGGCGTTCAGCTTGCCCTCGAAGTCCGGCTCCGTGATCTCGAGGATGTCGAACGTGACGCGCTTGTAGATCCACTTGGTCATGGCTTGCCTCTCGTGGAAGTGGAAAAGGAGAGGCAAGCCTATCAGAGAACGCTCAGCGCGACGGCGAGGCGACGTCGCCCGTGCGACGGCCGACGAACGTCGCGAGGATCGGCTTCTCGGTCTTGCCGACGGTGACGAACGCCGTCCAGAACCCCTTGTCGATCCGATCGATCGTCGCGTCGAGCGGGCCGCCCTCGGTCGGCGCGTCCCACATCTGCGCGGTGCCTTCCTTCAGACGCAAGAACGGCAGGTCGAGGCGCATGATCTGCCCCTGCACGACGCCGATGAGCACGTCGAGGCCCGTGTTGCAGAGGCCTTTGATCTCGCTCTTGTGGTCGACGCAGATCTTGCCCGGGCCAGGCGGATTGATGCATCGCTTCGAGACGTCTTCGGCAATGGCCTCGCAGTTGACGACCTTGCCGAGCGCGTCGCGCAGGCCCGTGGCGCCGAACTTGTCTTTCGCGAGCCGGTCGGCGGCGAGCACGGCGAAGCTCCCGATCGGGATCGTGAACTTGTGCTCCTCGAGCTTGAGGCGGCCGCTCTCGAGCTCGGGAGACCGCTTCTCGAGCGCGACGGCGTTCGCGGCGACCGGCATCGCCTCGAGGCTCTTGATGACCTCGGGCGCGCCGATGAAGTTGCGCTTCTCCTGCCAATTCCACGCGACGCCCGAGAACGTGTGGGTCCCCTGCGCGTCGCCGATGCCGTCGCCCACCGGGAGATCGAGGTTGGTGACGAGCTCGAACTTCGTCGTGATCGTCGCGAGATCGTCGAGCATCGACGTGAGCGTCTGCGCGAAGGGCACGCTCTTGTAGAACGACTTCACGATGTTCTCGTCGATCCACCCGAGCACGTAGCCGCGGATGAGCGACGGGATCGCGTTGATGACCGTCGGGACGATCGGCACGTTCGCCGCGTCGAGGAGATCGACCATCGTCTGGGTCGGCGTCTCCTTGAAGTTCGAGAGCGCCTTGAGCGTGTCGTTGGCGACGTTCGGGAAGACGCCCGAGCTCGTGAGATCGAAGTAGTTCGACAGCTCGTACTTCCCGTCGAGCTTCGGCGCGAGCGGCTTGCCGTCGGGGCCGACGGGCATGCCGTCCGGGCCGAGCGTGACGCCGCCCGGACCTGTCGTGGTGCCGTTGCCGTAGCCGCCGGTCATCGGATCGGGCGCGCCGTCGTCGCCGCCGCTGCACGCGGCCACCGCGCACGCAATCATCACCACCGGAACTGCACGAAGCGTCCGTCCCATGCTCACCTCCGCACCTTTGCCTACAGCAAGGCGCATACCGACCTACATCGGCGCTGCGGTGAGGCTGGAATCACGGTAAGTGCTCGAACTAACGGGAGGTTCGCCGACGGTTCGCTGGCTCACGGAGGATCCAGTTGCGGGCCAGACAACACCCAGGTCCTCGCGAACGGTCCGTTCGCGTGCTTGCGCGAGGTGCGCGAGGTGCGCGAGGCGCGCGCGGCGGATCAGCGTCGCGGGGCGCGGCCGCGCGGCTTACCCGGCGCTTCGCCGCGATCGATCCGTGGCGCCGACGCCGACGGCTCGGCGGACGGCACGGGCTCGGGCGACGCGACGGGCGGCGGAGGCTCGCGGGCGAACGACACCTCCCGCGGCGCCGGCGGCGACGGAGCATCGCTCGCACGCAAGAGGAGCCAGCGCGTCGCGAGCATCGTCGCGACGACGAGCGCGAAGCCGGCGAAGACGCGAAGGCCGCGGACGCGCGGACGCCGCACCGCCACCGGCGTCATCGGCGTCGGCAGCGGGATCGCCGTCGGCGTCGGCAGCGCGGCGTCGTGCACGCGCGCAGCCGCGCCGCGCGCGAGCGTGGAGCTCTCGCCGAGCGCTTCGCCCACGAGCCGCTCGCGCTCGAGCCGATCCTCCTGGAAGAGGCGCCCGACGACGTGACCGAGATCGTAGCGCGGGCGCGAGAGCCGCTCGAGCACCACGCCGAGCGCGTCGTGCATCGCGAGCGCGCTCGGGAAGCGCCGCTCGGGATCGCGCTGGAGCGCGCGCGCGAGCACGACGTCGAGCCCCGGGTCGACGCCGCCGACCATCGACGACGGCCGCGGGATCGGCGCGTGGAGGATCGCCCGAATGATCTCGCCTTCGGAGCCTCCACCGAAGAGCGATCGCCCCGTCACCATCTCCCAGAGGACGATCCCCGCGGTGAAGACGTCGACGCGTCGATCGATCGAGCGGTGTTCCTCGTTCGCGCGAAACTGCTCGGGCGCCATGTAGCCGAACTTGCCCTTCATCCACCCCGGCCGCGTCCGCGCGGTTCCGCCGCTCGCCTTCGCGATGCCGAAGTCGAGGAGCTTCACCTCGCCGCGATACGTGACGAACACGTTCTGCGGGCTGACGTCGCGATGGATGATCGACAGCGGCGTTCCGTCGGGCGCGCACAGCTCGTGGGCGTGATGGAGCGCGGCGAGCAGATCGCGCACGATGCGCACGGAAGCCCAGGGCGAGAGCGTCCTGCCCGCGTCGCCGGCGGCGCGGAGCACGTGCGCGAGCGGCTGCCCCTCGAGGTACTCCATGACGATGACCGTGCCCTCGTCGTCCTCGAAGCTCTCGTACGCGCGCACGATGTTCGGGTGATCGAGGTGGACGGCGATCCGCGCCTCGTTGCGGAACATCTCGCGGTACTCCTCGTTCGACGCGAACGAAGGCCGAAGGCGCTTGATCGCGACGAGCGCGGGCGCGCCGACGGATCTGCGGGCGAGGGCGAGGTGCACCTCCGCCATACCACCTCGCCCGAGCGGCATGAGCAGGCGGTACGCCGAAGGGTCGGGGAGCTCGAGCGGCTCGCGCGCGCGTGGCGTCACGCCGAAACGACAGTGCATCGCGCGCGCCAGCGCGACCATTGCCGACGCGCCGAGAAAAGCCGCGCGGCGAGTTGAGGGATCCTACCCGCAATGATGGAAGCCGCCCGCGACGCGCGCGCGCGTGGACGGCGGCCGCCCTCAGCTGCGATGATTCGTCCATGTCGTCATCGCGTGGTCCGGTCGAGCGCGACGTCACGAAGGCGAAGTTCGACAACCCGCTCTTCGCGCGGCGCAGCGCGGAGCTCGAGATCCCTCGGCTCCGCGTCGTGATCGAGAAGCAAGCAGGTCGCTCCGCCGACCGCACACACGTTCATGAAGGTGACGTGTGCCGCATCGGATCCCACCCGTCGAACGATCTCGTCATCGACGATCCGACGATCTCCCGCTTTCACTGTCGCATCACGCGCGAGGGCGCGACGTGGCGCGTCGTCGACACGAGCTCGCGCAACGGCACGCGCCTCAACGGCGTGAGGGTGCTCGCGGCGGAGCTCGACGGTGAAGGAGTCCTCGCGATCGGCGACTCGACGCTCCGCGTCCGCGCCGACGGCAGCAGCGGCGGCATCGACACGATCGCCCTCGCCGGCGGCCCCACGACGTTCGGCTGCATGATCGGACGCAGCGCCGCGATGCACGTCCTCTTCACCGTGCTCGAGCGCATCGCGTCGAGCGAGATCGACGTGCTCGTCCACGGCGAGAGCGGCACCGGCAAGGAGCTCGTCGCGACCGAGCTCGTCCAGCGAAGCACGCGCGCGCAAGGGCCGCTCGTCGTCGTCGACTGCGGCTCGATCTCACCCGCGCTCGTCGAGTCGGAGCTCTTCGGTCACGTGCGCGGCGCCTTCACCGGCGCCGACCGCGATCGCGCGGGCGCCTTCGAGTCGGCCGACGGCGGCACCGTCTTCCTCGACGAGATCGGCGAGCTGCCGATCGATCTCCAGCCCAAGCTCCTCCGCGTCATCGAGGCGCGCGAGGTGCGCCGCGTCGGGCAGACGAAGGCGAAGCGCGTCGACGTCCGCGTGATCGCGGCGACCCATCGCGATCTCGAGCGCGAGGTCAACCGCGGCCGATTCCGCGAAGATCTCTACTACCGGCTCGCGAAGGTGAGCCTGCGCGTGCCGCCGCTCCGCGATCGGCCGGAGGACATCCCGCTCCTCGTCGCGAGCTTCCTCTCGGCGATGGGCCTCGCCGACGGCGGTCGCCTCTTCTCCGACGCCGTGATCGAAGAGATGCAGCGGCACGACTGGCCTGGCAACGTCCGCGAGCTGCGCAACTACGTCGAGCGCAGCGTCGTCCTCGACGACGTGCCTCCGCCGAGCCGCAAGAGCGGCACGATGCCCGTCGCGCAGCGGAGCGCCGACGGAGAGACGGTCACCATCACCACGCCGAGCTCGGAGTGGCGGCCCACGGCGGTCGACCGCTCCCTCCCCTTCCGCATCGCCAAAGAGCGCGCGATCGAGACGTTCGAGCGCGGCTACCTCGGCCCCCTCCTCGAGGAGTGTCAGGGGAACATGAGCAAGGCGGCGCGCACCGCGCGCATGGACCGCATGTACCTCCATCAGCTCGCGCAGAAGTACGGCTTCAAGACGGGCCGCCGCGACTGATTCACCGGAGCTCCGGATAGCGAAGCGGCTCGCGCCACTCGGTGACCATGTTGTCGTCGGTGATGACCTGGTGCGTCTTCGTTCGCGCCAGGATCGACCATCGCGGCTCGATGTCGTTGAAGCCGAGCAGATCGTCGTAAATCTTCTTGTCGCTCGCGAGATCGAGATCGAGGATCGGCGTGCCTTCGAGGCGCATCGTCTCGAGCAGCCGGCGCCATCGCGCGCGATCGAAGTCGAACGGATCGTCGCCCACCGCGACGAAGTTGCAGATGCGGAGGAGGTGCGGGAACGCCTGCGCGGCCGTCTGCTGCACGTCGTACGAGTCGGTGGTGTTGAAGTAGAAGACGGCGCCGGGTGAGAAGTGCCTCCGCGCGATGTCCATGAACTCCGTCGAGAGGATGTTGGTCGCGTGCCCCCGCCAGTGCAGCGTCGTGTTCATCATGATGACGTCGAAGCGCCGATCGGGGTTGCGGAGGAGCCACCGCCGGCCGTCGTCGACGTGGATCGTCACCTTCGGGTTCGAGAGGAGCGAGGCGACCTCGGCGTTCTTGGCGACCACGTCGAGGTAGCCCGGGTTGATCTCGACGATCGTGAGGCGCTCGACGCCCGGGAGGTTCACGACGACCTGGGCCCACGCGCCGCCCGAGAGGCCGACCATCAGCACCTCGCGCGGGGCCGGGTGCAGCGCGCCCGCGACGTACGCGCGGAGGATGCCGTTGCGCTCGTTGTTCTGGAGGCGCGTGTTGATGACGCCGTCGTAGCCGCCGCCGCCGTAGACCGATCCGTCGTCGGCGACGGTGATGACGCCGCTCTTGTTCTCGACGATCTGCGCGAAGCGCTGCGTGCCGTCGTACTCGTTCTTGTAGAGGAGCCTCTCGTAGAGCCGGTCGTGGAGCTTGGGGATGACGGCGAGGGCGCCGAGCGCCGCGAGGGCGAGCGCGCCGTGCGAGGCGAGCGCTTGGTCGCGCGACAGCCCGCTCATCGCGACGAGCGCCGCCGGCAGGGCGAAGCCCGCGATCGCGAGGACGACCGCGAGCGACGCGATCGACATCGTGTCCATGAGCACGAACCCGGTGAGGAGGCTCCCCGACGCCGATCCGACGATGTTCGCGAGGTAGACGTACGAGAGGCGCGTCCCCGCGCGCTCGTCGGGCTCGATCCCGAAGTGACTCACGAGCGGCAAGACGGACCCGAGGAACGCGGCGCCGACCGCGACGACGACGAGCCCGAGGCGGTAGTCGGTGAACCTCGCCGACCACGCGAACGTCGGCACGACGAGCGCGGCGACGACGTTCGCGACCGCGGCGAAGACGGCGAGCAGGCGGAGCTGGCGCGCGTCGCCCGCGGGCCCGCGGCAGAAGCGCGTGCTCACGCGCGATCCGATCGCGAGGCCAAACAGGTACGCGGCGAGCAAGAGGCCGAACGTCGAAGCCACGCCGCGCGTCATGATCGAGAGGACGCGGTACCAGACGATCTCGTACGAGAGCGCGACGAAACCGGAGAAGCACGCCACGGCGAGCGCGAGACGCAGCCTCATCAGGACGCGCACGATAACGCGATACGCTGCGACCGGAACGACGAAGGCCGGGCCCCGGTGGAGGGCTGCCGGCCTTCAGGCGTGATGCGATGGGAGTGCGAAGGAGGGGACTTGAACCCCTACGGTGTTACCCGCTAGCACCTCAAGCCACGGCGACAGGGGGAAATCCCGAATGTTCCGACTCGCCGGTACCTCACCCGACGTCAGGAAACGTCGCACGAGACCCGCTTCACGGCTGCAGTCAGTCAGCACACGGTCAGCATGACGCAATTGCTCTGCTCCAAGCGTCGGCGGACGCGCTCGATGTCGAGGGCGAGAAGGCGCTGGCCACGCACGTTCGGAAACTGGCGGCGGTGTTGTCCCGCCGCCGCACAACGACTCCGTCAGGCATGAGGGTCAGGGCTCGATACCGCCTGCCTTGAGCAAGCACTCTTCAAACCCGCCGGCCTCCCAGAGGTCTTGCAGCTCTTGCGCGGCGTGCGCACGTCGTCGTCGTCGATCTCGGACGCCGGCGACGAACGCGAGCAATGCGGCCTTGTAGATAAACGCGGCCGTGCGCGGTAGAGCCGGGAGGGCCACGTCTTCGAACGGGAAGAGCCTCGTGATGGAGACGTCGTTCCCGTGCAGGAAGTCGTTCCGAGCTTGGTACAGCTCACGATACAGCTTCCCGACGAGCCGCCTGCGGGGTGGGTTGTTCCCGTACCGGACAACGTAACGTCTGGCGCGCAGACGAGCGTCGTTCCACGTCAACTCGTCGAGCAGGTTCAAGACCGTGCCCAGGTTTGCGTTCGCGTTCGGGGGATGCGCCAGGATCTCGATCGCACTTACCCAAAGCGCGACGCGAGAACCGCGTTCGTGGATCGAGTCGCTGCGAGGCAGGCTCGCT
>JAHBWD010000113.1 GCA_019637175.1 Labilithrix sp.
GCCGTCCCCCTCCTCGTGCGCGAGCTCGAGGTCGTCGACGAGCACGCGTCGCCGCGGATCGCCGACGCGCTCGTTCGCTTCGGGAGCATCGCGCTGCCTTCGCTCCTCGAGATGCTCGGCAACATCGAGCAAGGGCCATCGCGCGTGTGGGCCGCGCGCGTGCTGGGGCGAATCGGCGATCGAAGCGCGACCGACGCGCTCATCGCGCGCCTCTCCGATCGGCACGACATGCTGCGCCTCGCGGCGGCGGAGGCGCTCGGGTCGCTCGGCGATCGACGCGCGCTCCAAGCCGTCATCCAGACGACGCTGCGCGACCCCGCGCCTCAAGTGCGCGCGCACGCCGCGGCCGCGGCCTCGAAGATCGCGGGGGAAGACGCCGTCGACGTCCTCGTCGCGGCGCTCGCGGATCCGGACTACGGCACGCGCCTTCGCGCGCTCGAGGCGTTCGAGCACATCGAGGTGCGCGACACCGCGGGCCTCGAGCGAGCGCTCCATGACGTCAACCCCGAGGTGAGGAGACGCGCAGCGCTCGCGCTCGAGCGCGTCGGCTTCCTCGCGCGCATCGTCGACGATCTCGCGTCGAGCGACTTCGAGCTCGCCGACCGCGCCTACCGCGATCTCTTGAGGCTCGGGAGCGCGGGGCTCGTCGACAGCATCGTCGGATACCTGCATCACGGCTCGTTCGAGGTCCGCGCGCGCGTCGCCGCGTCCTGCGGCGAGCTCGCGATGGATCGCGCGGGGCCCTTGCTCGTTTCGGCGCTCGACGACGAGGCGTGGCCCGTGCGCGCGTCTCTGTGCGAGGCGATCGGGCGCCTGCGCGTTCCCGGCGCGGTCGACGCGCTCGCGCGCATTCTCGGCGACGAGAGCGAGGTGGTGCGCGAAGCCGCGGCGCAGGCGCTCGCCGAGTACCCCGACGAGGCGCTCGCGAAGAGCATGGCGCGCATCGGTTCGGCGTACGGCACGGGGACCGTCGTCGTGCGGTGGCACGTGGTCGGCATGGCGGCGCGCGCGGGCGGCGAAGACGCGTTCGCGCTCCTCGTCGAGGCTTCGCGCGATCCGAGCGCGCGCGTCCGCGCGCGATCGGTCGAGGCGCTCGAAGGCCGGCCCGGCGCGGTACCCGCGCTCGTCGAGCGGCTGGAGGATCCCGCGCTCGACGTGCGCATGGCGGCGGTCTCCGCGCTCGGCAGCGCCGCGACGGAGGAGGCGTTCGAAGGGCTCGTTCGCGCGCTGCCCGGCGCTCCGCTCGACGCACGCGAGCGCATCGCGCAAGCGCTCGCGCGAAGCGCACAAGGTGGTCTGCTCGACCGACTCTGCGTGCTCGCCCGCTCCGACGCCACCGACGTGCGTCTCGGCATCGCGTGGGCGCTCGGCAAGTCCGGCGACGCCGCCGCCGTCGCGACGCTCGCGCAGCTCCTCGCCGACGCCGATCCACGCGTTCGCGCGAGCGCGGCCGGCGCGCTCGGCAAGATCGCCGGTGAGCCGACCGAGCGAGCGCTCGTCGGCGCCGCCGACGAGCGCGATCCCAGGGTTCGCGCGGCGATCGTCAACGCCCTCGCCAAGACGGGCACCGAAGAGGTCCTGCCCGTGCTCGAACAGCGCTTCGCGGATCCCGATCCGTTCGTCCGCAACCGCGCGGCCATCGCGCTCGCGCGCGTCGGCGGCGCTCACGCCGCAGAGCCGCTGCGCGAGGCGGAGAAGAAGGGGCTCGTCGAAGACGCGGCCGTCTCCGTCGCGTGGTCGCTCGTTCCCGGCGACGCCGCGCTGGATCGAGTCCTCTCGATCCTCACCGACGTCGAGCGATTCGCCGGCGTTCGTCGGTTCGTCGCGAGAGAAGATCCCGCGGTCGTCGAGGCCTTTCATCGAAGGCTGCGGCTCGAGCCGCCGGCGTCTTCCGAGACCGCTCAGGTCGACGGCGCGATGCTCGTCACCCGCTACGAGACGCTCCTCTCGGAGAGCCACGACGTGGAGGGGCGCCTCGTCGCGATCGAAGCGCTCGCGCGGCTCCCGCAGGATCGCGCGCTCGACGTGCTCGGCGACGCGCTCGCGGGCGATCCCGTCGAGGTGGTGCGCCTCCGCGCGGCGCGGGCGCTCGCGGCGCGCGCGCGCGACGACGCCGCGGAGCGCCCGCTTCTACGCGCCATCGCGGATCCGAGCCCTGCCGTCGCGCTCGTCGCGATCCGCGCGATGGCGGGGGCTGGACACGCCGCCGCCTCACCGGCGCTTCATCGCCGGCTCGGGCTCGGGACCCGGGAGGTGAGCGAGGCGGTGGAAGAAGCGCTGGCGCGCATCCACGCGAACGACGTCATGAGCTTCCTCGATCGGATGATGGGCGACGATCGGCCGAGCATCGTCGCGGCGTCGGTCCGCGTCCTCGAGCGGATCGCGAGCCCCGAGGCCGCGCCTCTGCTCGTGGAGCTCGCGCGCTCTCGCGACGCGGGCGTGCGCGCGGCGTCGGTGCGCGCGCTCGCCGTGCTCGGCGTCGACGAAGCGCGCGCGGAGGTCGACGCCGCGCTCGAAGATCCGAGCGAGGCCGTGCGCGCCGCCGCGCTCTCCGCGATCGCGGGCACGCGCGCAGAGGGCGCGCTCCTTCGCCTGGCGACGCTCAAGAGCGATCCTTCGCCCGCGATCCGTGTCGCGCTCGCACGCGAGCTCGAAGACTTCCCCGGCGCCGCGGGCCTGCGCCTCGTCGAGTCGCTGGCCGAGGACGTCGCGCCGTCCGTCCGAGCGCACGCGCTCGTCACGATGCTCGCGCGCGCCGACGTCGAGTCGCTCGCGGCCTTCGCGCGGCTCTGGCCGAAGGCGGCGCTCGACACACGGCACGAGATCCGCGCGCTCGAGCGCGTTGTCTACGCGACCGATCGGCTCGTCGCCGTCCTCGAGAGCGCCCCCGACGCGTCGGCGCGCGCCGCCGCCGTGTCGGGCATCGGCGCGCTGTCGGCGCCGGGCTGGTCATCGCGGCTCGTCCCCGCGCTGCGAGATCCGGTGCCCGCCGTTCGAATCGCCGCCGTGCGCGCGCTCGCGCCCGTCGACGATCCGGACGTGCGCGCGCGCGTCGCCGAGCTGTCGGCCGATCCGGACGAATCCGTCCGCGAGGCCGCGCGACGTGCACAGGTCCGCCTTCTCGGGTAGACAGGATCCGTGGTGGGGCGGCGCTCGATGCTCGGCGCGATGGCGACGCTGTTCGCGGTGCCGGCGTGCGCTCCGCGCGCGCCCGAAGCGCCGCTCGCGCCTCGCCCCGCGAGCGGCGTCGACATGCTCGTCGCCGGCGTCCGTCCGATCGCGAAGGATCGCGCGCTCTACCCCGTACCGGGCCGACCTGATCGAAGCGCGATCTACGACGACGCCATGGCGGTGCTCGTCCTTCTGCGCCAGGGCCGGCGCCGCGAAGCGGGCGCGGTGCTCGCCGCGCTCGCCGACGCGCAGCTCCCCGACGGCGCGATCCCGTTCAACGTCTCGCTCACGACGGAGCCGGCGAACCCGTACGTGCGAACCGGCGCGCTCGCGTGGGTGGGGTACGCCGCGGTCGAGTACCTCGAGAGCGCGAAGGGCGGCGCCGATCGCGACGCGATCATCGCGATGGCGCATCGGCTCGCCGCGTTCCTCCTCGCGCGTCGAATCGACGCACTCCCCGATCCGCGCGCGCGGCTCGTCACCGGCGGTCGCGGCGTCTATCGCTACGAGATCGCCTCGGGCGCGCTGCGCGAGTCGTTCGTCGACGGCGAGCGTGACTGGGTCGCCACCGAGCACAACGTCGACGCGTTCTTCTTCCTTCGCGCGCTCGGCCGAATCTCGGAGCAGCGCGCGTACGCGAGCGCCGCCGACGAGATCGCGGCGTCGCTCGTCGCCGGCGCGTGGAGCGAGCGCGAAGGGCAGCTCGCGCGCGGCGTCACCGCCGAAGGCGTCGACGCGATCTGCGCGCTCGACGGCGCGAGCTGGGGCGGGCTCATGCTCCTCGCGCGCGGTGACCGCGCGCGCGCCGAGCGATCCTTCTCCACGGCGGACGCGCGATACGCGTCGTCGTCGACGCGCGTTCCGCACGCGCGCGGTCACAAGCCGTACGCGAGGGGACCGCTCATCGAGAGCTACGCGCTGCGAAGTCAGACCGGCGGTCGGTTCGCCTCGGCGATGTGGGACGACTTCGCGACCGTATGGCCGGAGGGGAGCGCGGGCGTCGCGCTGCTCGCGGCGCGCCTCGGGCGGCGCGACCGTGCCAAGGAGATCCTCGCGCGCCTCGACGCGCTCCGCGGCGCCGACGGCTCACTGCCCACGGCGACCGACGCGATCCCGACCGAGCTCGACACGAGCCCGTCGATCGCGGGCACCGCGTGGTGCGAGCTCGTTCGTCACGAGCTCGAAGGCGGCGTCGGGATCTGGATCTGAGGCCCGCGCGCGCGAGCGGGGGCCATCCTCGAAGCGCAGCCGAAGGTCGCCTCTCGTCATGGTCTCCGTCTTGCTTCGACGACGAGCCGATGGATCTCAAACCACGAGCGGCCGCGCTACCGAAGTCGACCGAGCACCTCGAGCAGGGCAAGTACGGTCCGATCTTCCCGAAGACGCCCGCGTGCTACGGCTTCACCGTCGTCGCGACGCTCAAGCCGGGGCGCGCCGAGGCGATGCGGAGCTACGGCGCGCGGCTCGCGAGCGCGCTCGACGCCGATCCCCACGTCCTCGCGCCGCTCAAGCTCCACTACCTCCGCTGGGTCCTCTTCGACGGCGACACGCGCTTCATGTACCAGGGGATCTTCGACACCGACTTCGACAAGTACACGGAAGACGCCGTCGTGCTCTTCCGGAAGACGGGCATCGACACCGCCTTCGAGAACCTCGAGGGCTTTCCCGTCGATTGGAAGACGAACACGCCTGCGTTCGTGAAGTTCATCCGCGAGCACCAGTGCCCGAGCTTCCTCGAGTACGGCGAGTATCCGTACGTCTCGAGCGACGAGATCAAGAAGGCGCTGAAGATCAAGGCGGCGCTCGCCGAGATCCTCGAGCAGATGCAGTGAGGTAGGGCCGTGAGCGAGGCGAAGGGCGCGCGAACCTACAACCAGAGCCACACGCCGCGGACCTACACGCGGGGGCGGCGGCGCGTCAGCGTCTACATCACGTGGAGCTATCCAGCGGAGGCCAATCGAGACGTCACCGTGCTCGACAACCGCTTCTCCACGATGACGGAGGTCCGGCGCGTGCTCTGGCCCGCGTACGAGACGCCTCAGTGGTCCGATCCGCGAAGGTTCCAGCAAGGGATCGCGGGGTCGCTCGAGCTCTTCTTCTGGGCGTGGGTGCGGTTTCAGGCGCTCGTCGGCGAGGTCACGGGTCATGGGGTTCCCGTGTTCCAGCGCGTCGATCAGGCGGGCTTCTCGCAGCCGCTCGACGAGCGCGTCCTCGCCGACGCCGATACGTTGTTCGTTTTCGGCCTCGATCACACGGTGACCGAGCAAGTCGCGGCGCCCGAGGAGATCGAAGCGGTGCGCGCGTTCCTCCGGCGAGAAGGAACGTGTCTCGTCATCGGCCCGCATCACGACGTCGGACACTCCGAGGATCCGAAGGAGCGCGAGATGGAGTATCGCCATCACGGCGACGCGCTCGTCCCGCGCCAGCAGAGGTTCGGCGGCTTCGCGCGTACGCTGATGCGGGGGCTCGGGATCCCGGTCGAGAATCGGTGGGGGCTTCGCCCCGCCGTCGTCTCGGGCGCGTCGGGCACGCCGGAGCGGATCGCGCCGCTCACCGTCCAACGAGATCTCGACGCGCGCGGCTGGCTCGCCGGCGTCACGAACTTCAGCCTCCACATGCACCTTCCGCACTACGCGGTGACGAGCGACGCGCGCGGACCCGTCCACGTGCTCGCGACGCAGCCGATCGATCGCTCGCGGCGGCACCCCTTCACCGACGCGGGCAACGAAGCATTCAACGCGCTCGTCTGGATGCCGCCCGGCGGCGAGAGGGCAGGCGACGTGCTCGTCGTCGACTCCACGGTGTTCAGCACCCTGTTCGGGAGCGACGAGAGCTTGGAGCGCTTCTGGACGAACCTCGCCAAGGGCGGGTGATGCTCGAGCTCGGCGACATCCAGAGCGGCGTGCTCCGACCGCGGCCTGCGCCTTACGCGGCGACCTACATCGTCTTTCGCATCGACGATCCTGCGGCAGGGCGCGCGCTCCTCGGCCGCCTCGCCTCGGTGGTCGCTTCGGCCGCGCACCCTCGCAGCCCTGCCGCCGACACGTGGGTGAGCGTCGCGCTCACCTACCACGGGCTCGAAGCCGTCGGGTTGCCTCGCGACTCGCTCGAGAGCTTCGCGTGGGAGCTCCGGCAGGGAATGGCCGCGCGCGCGAAGGCGCTCGGCGACATCGGTGAGAGCGCGCCCGAGCATTGGGAGAAGCCCCTCGGAACGAGCGCCGTGCACGTCGTGCTCGTCGCCGTCTCACCGGACGGGACACGGCTCGAGGCGGCGCTCGCTCGCGCGCGCGAGGCGTACGACGCGCTTCACGGCGTCGAGGCGATCTGGCGACAAGACTGCCACGCCCTCGCCTCGGGCAAGGAGCCCTTCGGCTTCAAGGACGGGATCGCTCATCCTGCGATCGAGGGGAGCGGCATCGAGGGCACCAACACGCACGAGCGTCCGCTCGCGGCCGGCGAGCTCGTCCTCGGATACCCCGACGAGACGGGCTCGCTCCCGCCGATGCCGCGGCCCGACATCCTCGGCCGGAACGGAACGTACGTCGCGTTCCGCAAGCTCCACCAACGCGTCGCCGCGTTCCGGAGAGCGTTGAAGGAGCGCGCGCGCAGCCCCGAGGACGAGGAGCTGCTGGCCGCGAAGATGATGGGCCGCTGGCGGAGCGGCGCACCGCTCGCGCTCTGCCCGCTCCACGACGATCCCGAGCTCGGCGCGGACGCGCGTCGCAACAACGACTTCCTCTTCGCCGACGATCCGACGGGGTACAAGACGCCGCCGGGCTCGCACATTCGACGCGCGAACCCGCGCGACGCGTCCGTCGCCGGCGTCGTCCGTCTCCACCGCATGATTCGCCGAGGCACCGCGTACGGGCCCGAGCTCCCCGAAGGCGTCCTGGAAGACGACGGCGTCGATCGAGGGCTGATGTTCGCCTTCGTCGGCGCGCACCTGGGCCGTCAGTTCGAGTTCGTTCAGTCCGAGTGGATCAACCAAGGAAGCGGGCTCGGTCTCGGCGACGCGTCGGACCCGGTCGTCGGCTCGCGCGCCGTATCCGACGCGTACACGATCCCCGCGAGGCCGATCCCTCGGCGCGCGAGAGGTCTCGCGCAGTTCGTCGTCACGCGCGGCGGCGAGTATTGCTTCATGCCTGGGCTGCGCGCGCTGCGCTGGATCGCCGAGCTTCGCGGGTGAAAAACGGCGCGCGCTACATGAGGATGTTGCCCGTCGGTGCGAGCGGCTTCGGCAGCTCGGGCTCGTCGAGCAGATCGCGCAGATCGATCTCGATCGCGCGGCTCATCGCGCTGATCGGCACGTCGTTCGGGCCGCCTTCGAACGGGTTCTCGGAGGCGTCGCCGATCTTGTCCATCGTGTGAAAGACCCACGAGACGAGCACGGTGACCGGGACGGTGAGCCACAGCCACGCCGGGTTGAGCCGCTTGAGCTCGGTGGCGACGCCGAACGGCAGGAGCACGATGAACAGGCAGATGAAGAAGAGGTTGAGCGTCGCGAACTGGCGCGGGTAGGGGAAGTTCTTGATGCGCTCGCACTTGCCTTGCTGCTCGATGAGCGTCGCGATGACCCGAGCGAGCTCGATGTAGCGAAGCTCGCCGAGGCGCATGGCCTGTCGCGTGCGCGTCAGCTCCTCCGACTGGAGCGCGAGGAGCGCGGAAGCGCGGTTCCTCTTCGCGAGGACGGCGCGGACCTCTTCGGCGGAGATGAACGGCGCGAGCTCGTCTTCGAGCTTCGCCCCGCGCTCGGGGACGGCGAACGTGCGCTCGCGGTACTCGGCGGCGAACCGGAAGTGCTGCGTCTCCCACGCGCGCGGCTCTCGCAGCTGGTGCCGGAGGGCCGTCAGCCACGCGACGTGCCTCAGGACGAGGCGACGGTGCGCGCCCTCTTCGGGGGCCTCGGTCACGAAGCTGCGAACCATCACGCCCCACGTGCGGCTCGCGTTCACGATCGCGCCCCAGATCTGGCGGGCCTCCCAGAGACGCCCGTACGCGGCGTTGCTCTTGAAGCCGGTCATGAACGCGACGGCGGTGCCGAGCACGGCGATCGGAGGCCAGGGCAAGACGGCGACGTCGCAGCCGAGCGCCGCCATGATCGGCGGCAGCGCTCCCAGGGCCACGAAGACGAGCGTCTCGCGTCTCGTCCACGCGAGGATCTCGCTCGCCGTGTATTGCCGGCCCGCGTGCATCGCCTATCTCGGCCGCCAGCCTAGCCGATCTCGCGGTCGTTCGTGCGCCGTCATCCGCTCGTTGCGACGGCGTGATCGAGGAGTCGCGAGAGCTCGGCGTTGATCTCCTGTACGCGATCGTGATCGGGGAGGCTCGCGAACCCGAGCGTCACCGACTGGACCTCGACGTGGTCGGAGAAGGGCGCGAAGCGCACGCGCGCCGGGCCCGTGCCCGTCGCCGGCGCGCCGTTCATGAACGACGTTCCCGACCAAAGTTGACGGCCGTTGATGAAGTGCGCCGGGAGATCGTCGGAGAGCGGAGCGAGGTCCCACGCGGCTCGGCGCTGCGCGACGAGCTCGCGGAGACCCTCGCGCATGCCTCGGCAGAGCGCGTCGAGGCGCGTCGACGCGGTCCGTTGCCAGCGCTGCAACCTCGGATCCTCGACGCCGAAGCGGTGGCCGTACGCGGCGCTCACTTCGTACGCGTGACACTCTCCGTCGCCGCGCAGATCCTCGAGCGTCACGCCCTCGGGCTCGCGAAGCCAGAGATCGGTGTTCGCGAGGCGCCCGACGAGCGGCTCGAGGAACCCGTGGCGAGCTCCGTCGACCACGCCGTTCGCGCGCGCGCCGTCGATCCACGCGCCGAGCGCGGCCTTCGAGCGCGCCCACCCCAGCGTCGCTTCGAGCACGCCGTCGGCCTGGCAGTAGAGCGCGTGATCGAACGCGGCGTGACTCTCGACGCTGCGGCCGTCGTGGACGTGAAGGAGCGGGAAGTAGAGCGCCCGTGCGCTCCGCGTCGGAAAGGAGAGCGCCATCGGGTGAATGCTCTGCTTCTGTCGTGCGCGCGAGCTCGATGTCTGCGGCTTCAGCTGGAAGACGGCGAAGCCCCAGTCCGCGTAGGCCGGAACGGCGTCCCAGACGCCGTCGGGAAGTTGGAAGCGCTCGTCGAGGCGAACGAAGTCGGCGCGCGTGGGCACGAACGAGGCCTCGAAGAGGCCGACGTCGTGGACGACGAGCTTCGCGGGCGCTTCATCGAGCGAGAGGAGGGCCATCCCCCGCGCCGCGGGCACCATGAGGGGGGGAAACGCCTTCGCGAGATCGGCGAAGAGGTGCGGGTACCCCTCGAGGTTCACGAAGGTCACGGCGTCATCGGAGGGACGCGGCGGGACCGGGAGAGGCAGCACCATGGCGAGCTCGGTGTCGAGCTCGACGTCCATCGCGTAGGCGAGCAGCTGTCTCGCGTTCGGCGCGCGCCGCGCGAAGATCTTGGTGGCGCCGACGAACGGAACAGGTCGTGTGAAGCAGCACATGTCTTCCCCTCGTTCGCCGTCGAGACGCGGCCTGCTCGAGCATACCCCGCCTGGAAACGGCCTACGTCCAAGGCCTTGACGGGCATTCCGTTATAACGAATGATTGTCTTGTATACAGGACGGGCTCGCGACGTCGCGATCCTGCCCGCACGGAGGCTGCCATGCGCATCGGCATCGTCGGAGGCATCGAGCGAAACGAGCGGGAGTATCGTGATATCGCCGAGCGCCACGGGCACGAGGTCGCCTTCCACTCGGGTCACGTCGGCGGCCGGGGCAGCACCTCGCTCGTCGACATGGTGGCGGCGGTCGATCTGGTCATCGTGCTCACGGACGTGAACAGCCACGGGGCCGTGACGCTCGCGCGGCGCACCGCGCGGAGGCGCGGCCGGAGGGTCGAGCTCCATCGACGCTACAGTCCTTCGCGGCTCGCGTCGCTCGTCGCGGCGATCCCTGCAGGTGGTCCGTGAACGCGAGCGCGGCCTCTGCTTCGCGAATCCGATCCGTCGGGGCTCGACGTTTGCTCGCTCTTCCCCTTCACTTGGAGCGGCGCATGTCGAACGAGGCGCTCCTCGCGGAGTACGACCACATCCTGCCTACCCTGCGCGCTCGCGGCGAGACGGCCGCGCGCGACCTGCGCGATCTGCTGTCGTCCGATCCGACGCTGAAGGTTCACTCCGTCGCGTGGCGGCCGAAGAGCCGCGAGAGCTTGGCGCAGAAGCTCGCGCGCCCGGATCGGAGCTACACCGACCTCTGGTCGCTCACCGATCTCGTCGGCGTGCGCGTCATCACGTATTTCGCGGACGCGGTCGATCGCGTCGGCGAGCTCGTCGAGGCGCACCTGCCCGTCGACTTCGCGCAGTCGATCGACAAGCGGCGGCGCGAGTCGACCGACTTCGGCTACCGCTCGCTCCACTACGTTTGCCGGTTGGGCGACGCGCTCCCGCCGCACGCTCGCTTCGAGGTGCAGGTGCGCACCGTGCTCGATCACGCGTGGGCCGAGATCGAGCACGACCTCGGCTACAAGGCGACCGAAGAGATCCCGCTCGCGGTGCGCCGCCGCCTGAGCCGCCTCGCGGGCCTCCTCGAGCTCGCGGATCAAGAGTTCGGCGCGATTCGAACCGATCTCGAAGGCTACGCGCGGGCGCTCCCCGAGCGGATCGAGGCGGCTTCGGTCCCGCTCGACGGCTTCTCGCTCGCCGCGCTCCTCGATCGCGCGGAGGTGCAAGCGCTCGACGCGCTCATCGCCTCCGGCCTCCACAAAGAGCTCGGCGACGACCCCTTCTATCCCGACTACCTCTTGAAGATGCTCGTCGCGAGCGGCATCCGCACGACGGAAGACGCGCGGCGCGGCCTCCAGGCGCACGAGCGCGCGATCGCCGCGATGGTCGAGCCGTACTTCGCGCTCACCGAGCAGCTCTGGCAGCTCTCGCCCAAGCAGATGGATCGCATCCCTCGCGGCTACTCGCTCTTCTTCCTCGCGCACGCGGAGGTGCTCCGAACGTCGGCGCTGCGCCTCGAGAAGATCGAGCGCCTCGCGCGCCTGTATCGCGCGCTCGACTACCCCGACGACGCGAAGACGGCGCATCACGTCGCGAGCTTGCTCGTCGACGCCTTCGGGCACATCGGGCTCCGCACGAGCGCGTAAGGCCTCTTGCACTTCGGCTCCGTCCCGCCCCACGCGCTGCCCGCGTGACCTGCGGCACGGCGATTCGCGCCGCGATGGCGTAGGCTCTTCGCCATGACCGAACCGCGCGAGCGCCGAGGCCCCATCGCGATCGACAGTGTGCCGTGGGAGGAGTTCTCTCGGGGCGTACGCTTCGGCAACCGCTTCCGCGTGCTCTCGAGCGCGCGCGGCGGGAGAAACAAGATCGGCGTGAGCTACGAAGAGCTGCCGCCCGGAAAGCAGAGCGTGCCGTTCCACTATCATCTGGTCGAGGAGGAGCACATCGTCGCGCTCGAAGGCGAATGCACGCTGCGCCTGGGCGACGCGCGCTACACGCTACGCGCAGGCGACTACGTCGGCTTTCCTGCCGGCGAGCGCGTGGGCCACTGCCTCATCAACGAGACCGACGCGCCGTTCCGCTTCATCATGATCGGAGATCACGCCGACCACGAGGTCGCCGTCTATCCGGACTCCAACAAGGTCTTGATACGCGGGCTCGACGGCGCGCTCCTCCGCGACGAGAACCGACTCGACTACTTCGACGGCGAGAAGGCGGACGAACCGCCGAAGTGACGAGCGATCCGGCTGCTCACGCCGCAGAGGTTCGCGTCGCCGCCGCTGAGGCTCGCGGTCGCTCGTGCCGCGCGCGCGCGGAGCACTATGCTGAGCCGCATGACGAACACGCAGGTGCGGCTCGCTTCGCGGCCGAAGGGCTTCCCCGACGAGTCGAGCTTCGAGGTGACGACGGAGCCCGTTCCGGAGCCGAAAGACGGCGAGATCGTCGTACGCAATCACTACCTCTCGCTCGATCCGTACATGCGCGGTCGCATGAACGAGCGAAGGTCGTACGCGAAGCCGGTGGGGATCGGCGAGGTGATGGTCGGCGGCACCGCCGGCGAGGTCATCGCTTCGAAGAACCCTTCGTTCGCCGTCGGGGATCGCGTCGTCGGCGCGTACGGATGGCAGGAGTACGGCGTGTCGAACGGCCGCGACGTGAGGAAGGTCGACGGCAAGGTCCCGCTCTCGGCCTACCTCGGCGTCGTCGGCATGCCCGGCGTGACGGCCTACGTCGGTCTGTACGACATCGGCGAGCCGAAGGCCGGCGAGACGGTCGTCGTCTCCGCCGCCGCGGGCGCCGTCGGCAGCGTCGTCGGTCAGCTCGCCAAGCTGCGTGGCTGCCGCGCCGTCGGCATCGCCGGCGGCAAGACGAAGTGCGACTACGTCGTCCGCGAGCTCGGCTTCGACGCGTGCATCGACTACCGCGCGCCCGACTTCGCCGACCAGCTCCGCGCGGCCACGCCCAACGGCGTCGACGTCGACTTCGAGAACGTCGGCGGCCCCGTCATGGACGTCGTCATCTCGCTCCTCAACACGTTCGCGCGCGTTCCCCTCTGCGGGCTCATCGCCCACTACAACGACGCCGAACCCCGGGGCCTCTCGAGCGTCGAGTCGTTGCTCTGGAAGCGCGTCAAGCTCCAGGGCTTCATCATCAGCGATCGGATGGATCGCTGGCCGCAGGCGCTCGACGATCTCGCGACCTGGGTCGCGGAGGGCAAGATCCGCTGGCGCGAGACGGTCGCCGACGGCATCACGAGCGCCCCGCGCGCGTTCCTCGGCATGCTCCGCGGCGAGAACCTGGGCAAGCAGATCGTGAAGCTCGTGTGAGCGTCGCCCGAGTCCGACGTCAGGGTTCCTGCAAGGTGAGCGATCCCGAAGCCTGCTTGCAGATGGGCTCGCAGCCCGGTCCGTTCGGCTGGCTCGTGACGTAGCTCGGCGTGAAGCTCTGCTCCGCGAGGACGACGCCGTCCCGCGCGACGTGGACGTTCACCTGCGCAGGCGTCGACGAGAAGTGAATGTCGGAGAACGAATGCTGCGCCGCCGGCAGCGCGCAGCCCGACTCCCCGATCTGCGCGACACCATCCTGCCCCTTGCAGAGGAGCCCGGGCGATCCACACGACGGCAGCGGGAGCGATCCTTCGCACGTCTGCGTGCTGCCGTCGGCGGTGACGGTGAAGACGTAGCGTCCGGCCTTCCATCCTGCCGGTGCGGTCACGGAGATCCCGAGGCCGTCCGTGCAGCCGATCGCGGTGCACGCGCGGTCGCCACCTCCGCCTCCCGAGGAGGACGACGACGAGCTGCTCGAAGGCGGCACGTCGGTCGCTCCGCCGCACGCGGCGAGCGAGAGACCGACGGCGAGAGCGACGAGGATTCGCTGCATCACGCAAGCGTAGCACCGGAGCGGCGAGGGTCAGCGAGTCGCGGAAGTGCGCCAGCGCTCGGCGTCACCGCCGCGAGCGCCGCGCCCGACGGCGCGCCTCCGCGCCCGAAGGGCGGACGGGCGCCCAAGGCGCGGGCTTCATCTTCTGGAGATGGTCGAGCATCGCTTTCACCTTCGGCGAGAGATGACGACCGCTCGGATAGAGGGCGTGTATGGGCTCGGACGGCGCCTCCCAATCGGGAAGAACGCGCTCCAAGCGCTTGGCGTCGAGGTCGTCGACGCAGCGGTAGGTGGGCAGAATCGCGATGCCGACGCCACCGATCACCGCGTCGTGGAGGATGTCCAAGTCGTTGACCGCAAGAGCCGGCGTCAACGTGACCTCACGCTTCTCGTCTCCATGGCTCAAGCGCCACACTCGAGGGTGCGGTCCGACGCTGAACACCAAGCATCGGTGCTTCGCGAGATCGCGAGGCGAGCGCGGGCGACCATGCTTCTTCAGGTATCGTGGGCTCGCGACCGGAAGGAAGTGCAGCGTGCCGAGGTTGCGCGCCATGAGCGTCGAGTCGGACAGCGCGCCGGCGCGAATCGCGATGTCGAACGACTCCTCGACCAGATTCACGAACCGGTCGGTGCAGAGGACGTCGAGCTGGACCCCGCCGCACCGTCCGAGAAAGTCGGTGAGGACGGGACCCAGAAACTGAGTGCTCGCCGGCACGGTGATGCGCAGCAAGCCGCGAGGCGACTCCTGCAAGCTCGTGACGGCGCGGTCGGCCTCCTCGATCTCCGTGAAGATTCGCGCGCAGTGATCGTAGTAGACGCGACCTTGGTCGGTGATGCTCAACCGCCGCGTCGTGCGCTGAAGCAGGCGCGCGCCCAGACGCTCCTCGAGCTCGGACACTCGCTGGCTGACGGTCGACTTGGGCATGCCGAGGGTTCGAGCGGCCCCCGTGAAGCTGCCCGTTTGAACCACCTTCACGAACACCTGAAGCGCGTTGAGATCCGTCGACATCGATCGCGATTGTACGCCTGGGCAGACAATCATTCCAAGGAACGGCTCTAGTCGTCTTCGCGCGACGGGCGCAGATTCGCGTGCAGGCGCCGCTCGTCCACCGAGCTCGCAACGGCGTTCGCGCCCAACGAGAGGAAATCTCCCATGACCACCGTAGCTCCCGCCAAGACCGGTCTCGACGCCCTGCTGACCCCCGAGAAGAGCATCGTCATG
>JAHBWD010000114.1 GCA_019637175.1 Labilithrix sp.
TGTGTGTCGGCGCGAGCGAGAGGTGCTCCTGACGCACGATCATCGCGAGGATGATCTGCGCCTCCATCATCGCGAAGTGGTTTCCGATGCACGTGCGCGCTCCGCCGCCGAACGGGAGGTACGTGTAGCGCGGGCGTTTCTCGGCGCGCTCCGGCCGGAAGCGATCGGGATCGAAGGCCTCCGGGTCGTCCCAATGCGCGGGGTGGCGGTGGATCACGTACGGGCACACGCCGATGATGCTCCCGGCCTCGACCGGATAACCTCCGAGCACGTCGGGCTCGATGTTCTGCCGCTCGAAGATCCACGCGGGCGGGTAGAGCCGGAGCGCCTCCTCGAGGACGAGCCTCGTGTACTCGAGCGACTTGACGTCCTCGAGGACCGGATCGCGATCGCCGAGCACGCGCCTCGCCTCGTCGCGGACGCGCGCCTCGACCTCCGGGTGTCGCGCGAGCAGCGAGAACGTCCACGAGAGGAGGTTCGCGGTGGTCTCGTGGCCGGCGAGGACCATCGTGATGATCTCGTCGCGGAGCTGCTGGTCGCTCATTCGCGCTCCGCCCCGCTCCGAGGGCGCGAGGCCCCCGGGTTCGCCTGCTCCGTCGCTGCCGTCGTCGACGGCCTCCATCAACATCCCGAGGAGATCGTCGCCGTAGCCAGCGTTCGTCGATCCCTGCGCGCGGCGATCGGCGATGAGCCGGTAGACGATCCCGTCGAGCGTCTTCATCGCCCGCTTGAAGCGCAGGTTCGCGGGCGTCGGGATGTACGGCGGGATGCGGACCAGCGACTCCGCGTAGTCGTTCGCCCAGCGGAGCGCCGTGTCGAGCGCGCGGCCGACCTCGCGGGCGTCTCCGTCGACGTCGGCCGAGAACAGCGTGAGCCCGACGATGCGGAACGTGAGCCGCATCATCTCCTCGTGCACGCAGAAGGAGCTCGACGCGCCCAGGTCTTCGCGGCGCCAGCGGTCGAGCATGTCGCGCGTCGCTCGCGTCATCTGGCTCGTGAAGCCGGCGAGCCGGGCACGGTGGAAGGCCGGCTGCGCGAGCTTGCGCTGACGCCGCCAGAGATCGCCCTCGCTCGTCAGCAGGCCCTCGCCGAGGACGATCTTCAGCCCGAGGTAGTTGCGGCTCTTCGTGTACGCCTTCGCGTTGTCGAGGAGCACATGCCGGACGACCTCCGGGTCGGTGACCATGTAATAGTCGAACGGTCCGAACTTGAAGCGGACGACGTCGCCGTAGGTCGCGCGCGCTCCCATCATCAGGCCGAGCGGATCGCGCCATGCGGGGAACGCGCTCCCGAAGAACGGGATCCCCTTCGGGCCAGGCGCCCGCGGCGATCGCGCGCCCCTTCCGTTCGTCGTCGACCTCGCGCTGCTCGTCTCGCTCGCCTGGTTCATTCCGATCCCCTCCGAGTGCCGTGCTCCCAACACCGACCGAACGTGAGATAATCCTCACATTCTGACCGAGCCTCGAATCTGAGGCATTCCTCATGTTTGTCAACGCCCGAAAGCCAAGGAAATCGCGCCCGGCCGCGCCGGAGCCCGAACGAGAGCGGCCTGCCCGCCGGGTCCCGACCCAGGATCGGAGCCGGCAGCGCGTCGAGCGGATCCTCGATGCTGCGGCGCTCGTCTTCGCCGCGCAGGGCCACGAGGCTGCGACGATGGAGGCGATCGCGGCGCGGGCCGAGACGTCGATCGGGTCGATCTACCAGTTCTATCCCAACAAGGCGGCTGTCTTCGACGCGCTCGTCCACCGGTACCACACCCGGACCCGGACCTTCCTCGATGCGCTCCTCACCGGACCGCTGATGGATCAACCGTGGCCGGACATCCTCGATGCGGCGATCGACGCCATCGCGGCGCTGCACGAGGACGATCCGGCGTTCCGTGCGGTGTGGGTGAGCATGCACCTGACGGAGACGATGGTGACCGAGGGCGAGGCGCTCAATCGCGACATCGCCGCGCGGCTCGCCGCCGTCTTCGGGCCGAAGCTCCCGCGCCTGCCGCCGCGGAAGCGCGGGTTCGTGGCGATGATGGTCGTCGAGCTCGTGAGCGCGATGCTCATCCTTTCGGCGCGCCGCCCCGGCGAAGGCAAGGCGATCATGGCAGAGACGAAGAAGTTGCTCAGGCTCTATCTGACGCCGTGGGAGCAAGCAGCTGCCGCGAAGGGCTTGGGCGCGCGCCGGTCCAAGGTAAGATCGCATCGATGACCTCTCGCTCGCGCTCGCATCATGAGTGACATCAAGAGCAAGAGACCGCGTGTGCTCGGAGCACGCGTGGCAGGTCTTCGCCTCACGCCGGAGGAACGTTTCCTGATGGCGAGGATCGACGGCGAGCTGTCCGTCTCCGATCTCGTACGCGTCACCGGGCTCGAAGCGGCCCGCGTCGAGCAGCTCGTCTCGAAGCTCGCGTTCGAGGGCGCGGTCGATCTCGCGGAGCCGCCGAAGATGCCGGCCCCGGTGCCGGGCATCGACGACGGCGGCACGACGTCGATGGCCGACCTCGCGGCGGCGCTCGGGATGGACCCGAGCGCGTTCGCGGCGGCCGAGGGCGCGCCCGCGCCCGCACCGCCGAAGCCGCGGCCGCGCGTGCAGATCCGCCGGCGCGCGGAGGCTCCGCCGCTCCCGCCAGAGCCGGTCGCCGAGCTCGAGCCGCTTCCCGAGCTCGAGCCGCTTCCCGAGCTCGAAGAGGTGGAGGACGCTCCGGACGAGAGCGGCACGCAGCCGGTCGCGCTCGCGGCGGGCGACGAGCTCGAGGAGGTCGTCGGCGAAGACACGGAGCAGGCCGGCGAGGAGACGGAATCGCCGGGCGCGCCGGACGAGAAGGAGGACGAGGTCTCACGCGCCGCCGCGGAGCGCAACTATCGTCAGGTCTACGAGAAGCGCTGGCACGAGCTCACCGTCGATCAGCGCGTCGCCGGCGCGCGCGCCGCCAAGGGCGCCGACCTCCTCGCGCTCTGCTTCGACGCCGATCCGCGCGTCATCGGCGCCATCCTCGAGAACGCGGGGTGCGGGCTCGATCACGTGCGCCTCATCGCGTTCCATCACCGCACGGGCACCGGCCTCGAGGTGATGGCGCGCCGCCAGGACTGGCTCCGCGACCTCCTCGTGGAGCGCCGCCTCCTCCGCAACCCGATGATCGGCGAGGTCGTCCTCGGCCGGGTCATGGGCCCGAAGCGCCTCTTCCCGACGTACAAGATCGCGATCGACCGCGACATCCCCGAGCTGTCGCGCATCAAGTGCCGCGGGTTCATCCGGCAGAAGTGGCAGACCGCGCCGTCGGAGGAGCGCGCCGATCTCGTCCTCCGCACCGAGGGACGCTGCCTCATCATCATGAGCGGCTGCACCTTCGACGCGAAGACGACCGCGATCATGTGCGGCCGGCCGATCAACTCGGTCATGTTCGTGCAGTCGATCGCGAAGTTCGGCTCCTCGCCCCCCTCGCTGCTGGCGCACCTGATGAAGCAGCCGTTCGTGCGCAAGAGCCCGCCGCTCAAGAAGATGCTCCTCGCGCACCCGAACATGCCGGGCGACGTGAAGCGCTCGGTCTGACGCGCGCGCTACGGCTTCGTGATCGTGTGCGTGAACTCGGTCTTGCCGTTCTCGTCGACGAACTCGGCCGTGAGCTTCTTGCCCTCGATGACGATGTAGAGGAAGCCGAGCTCGAGCGACTCGAAGAGCGAGGCGTTCTTTCCGCCGAGCTCCGTCGCCTTGGCGCCCGCGCCCGACACGGCGAGCTCTGTCCCCTTGCAGCTCTCGTTCAGCCACTGGCGGCTGTGGTCGTGGCCGCTCAGGTAGAGGTCGACCTTTCCGCAGATCGTGTCCTCGAGGTAGCTCTTCACGCTCTTGCCGTTCACCGGCGGGACCGACACACCGAACTTCGCGTCGTAGCTACCCGCGTTCCCGTGCGGGCCGTTCGACTTGTACGGGTGATGGCCGAGGGCGATCTTCCACTCCGCGGTCGACGCGGCGATCCAGCCCCCCACGTCCTTTCGCTGGGCGGCTTGTCGGCCGAACATCGCCATGTTGGTGTCGAGCGCGAACAGCTCCACCGCGCCGTCGCCGGTCTTCGGGGCGAAGTGGTAGTACTCGGCGGGCATCTTCCACTTCGTCGACTTCGCCGTGTAGGCGACCTCGTTCTTCCCCTTCGGGAAGTCGGTGCCCGCGCCGCCGTGGCCGTAGTCGTGGTTCCCGAGCACGGCGAAGAAGTCGAGCTCGATCGCCGCGTAGGGCGTCTCGAAGTGCGTCTGCCAGATCGGGTCGTCCGCCGAGGACGCGCCGCTGTCGTAGATGTTGTCGCCGAGGAGCGTGACGAAGTCACAACCGCGCGACTTGCAGAATGCAGAGATCGTGTTGCCGACCTTGATCTGATCGTTCGAGCCGGTCCCCGTGTCGCCCATCGCGACGAAGCGAACGACCTTCGGCGTCGCCGGGTTGCTTCCGGGCGAGCCGGCGTCGCTGCCGTCACCGGGGGCGCCGCTGCTCGCTCCGGGGGTGCTCCCGGAAGACGAGGCGTTCCCCGGGCCTTCGCCTGCAGGGCCGGAGCTGCCACTCGATGAGCCGTCGTCACCGCCACCGCAGGCAACGACGACGAGCGCGAGACCCAAGAGACCAGAAAGACGCGACATGTTTCGGTACTCCCCGCCGAGGGCCGTACGATCCGGCCCCCTTGCTGTCGAGCTACGACAGCGTCTCGCACCTCCAAGTGCCCGGAACCTGGCGCTCTTCAGCGTCGCGTGATTCCCGTGCGGCGCCCCGTCAGGGCTTCGCGGCCTTGGTCTGTTCCTTCAGGAGGTCACGGATCTCGGTGAGGAGCTTCTCCTGCGCGCTCGGGCCGGCTTCGGCGACCGTTCGGAAGCGGTTGTACGCGCGGACGATCACGAAGACGACCGCGGCGATGATGGCGAGCTCGAACATCGCCTGGATCGCGGCGCCGTAGCCGATCGCGACCTCCTTCACGGCCTCCTTGCCGTCGGGGCCGAGCACCGGGTGCTGGAGGACGATCTTGAGCTGGTTGAAGTCCACCCGCCCGGTGACGAGGCCGATCGGAGGCATGATGACCTTCTCGACCAGCGCGTTGACGACCTTCCCGGACGCGGCGCCGATGATGACGCCGACGGCGAGGTCGATGAAGTTGCCCTTGACCGCGAACTCCCGGAACTCCTTGACGAGGCCCATCGGTGCTCCCTCTCAGAAGAACGAGTACACGAGGTTCACCGATGCGATCGAGTCGAGATCCGCCACCGTCGGCAGAGGCTTGTTCTCGTAACGCGCCGTGTACGTCGTCGCAAGCGCGAGCTGATCCGCCACGTTCGACTTGAGCCCGATGTCGGCGATGAAGCGGTAGGTCCCGACGTCGGCGAAGTTCTGCAGGTACTCGACGCTGGCGATCAACGCGACCTCCTTGCGGAGCTTGTTCTCGTAACCGAGGAAGAGACGCGCGTTGTGGAGCGTCTTCGTCTTGTCGAGCGGCGGCGGCAGCGGCGTTCCGGGCTCCGCGTCCTCCGGCAGGACCTGCGCGCGCGACGCGTCCCGGCGGACGTCGTGCTGGAGGTCGTAGCCGCCTTCGACCTGGAGCCGGTGCGTCTTCGTGTTGATGAAGTAGTACGCGACGCCGGGGTCGACGTTGAGACGCAGGTCGAGCCCCTGGAAGCGGTCGCGGCGACCCGTCGACTGGAGGAAGAGCGAGATCTGGTTCGTGAGGAAGTAGTCGTAGCGGAGGAGGCCCTGGTAGTTCTCGACGGTCGTGTCCACCGTCTCGCCGCGCTTGCCGGCGCGGGCGAAGTTCGCCGTGGCCGCTGCGCTGAGCTGATGCTCGTCGCGGCGGATGCGCACGCGGCCGAGCGTCGTCAGGGCGATCGTCCGCGCGTTGCCCGCGGAGAAGAGGCCGCCGAGCCCGATGCTCACGTCGTTGACGTACGAGGGATCTTCGTCGTCCGGCGCGGTCGACGTGACGAAGCCGCCCTTGGCGATGTCCGTCTTGCCCGTCGTCGCCGTCTGCGGCTTCAGGGTCTCGGCGGGCGCGCTCGCAGGAGGAGCGCCGGCCCCCGCGCCGGCCGGTTGAGCGAAGGAGAGCGGGGACCAGGCGAGGACGAAAGTCGCAACGAGCGACCGGAAGAGGACGGAGCGCATGGCGCCGCTCTCTATACGAGAAGGCGAGGCCGGTCACGCCTCGATTGGAAACGAGCGGCGCGTCGACTCGAAGCGGATCATTTGGGCGTCGGAAACGTCACGGGAATCGTCAGCGTCGCGTCCCAGCACTTGTCGACCTCGGGGAACGGCGTCGTCTTGATCACCTTCAGCATGCAGTTCGCGACGGGTTCCGGCAGCGTCTTCTCGACGATCTTCGTGTTCTTGATCTTCCCCTTCACGTCCACCGTGATCTTGATCTTCACGGTCCCCTCGAGGTTCGGGTCCTTCTTCTTCCCTTCCGCGTAGCAGTCCTTCAGCTTCGGCCGCGCGCGCTTCTCGAAGTCGACGCCGACGGGCGTGCATTCGTCCTTCGTCTCGCCGATGACGACGCCCGTGTTGGCCGGTGCCGGCGCTGTCGCATCGGCTGCGGGTGCGGGCGCCTCGGCCGGCGCGGCCGCGGGCTGCGTCTCGCTCGCCGCCGGAGCGCTCGGCGCGCTGGTGTCACCTTCGGCCGGCGCCGCGGTGTCCGTCGGGGCATGAGACGGCGATGCCGCCGGCTCCGGCTTGTTGCCGCCGCACGCGATCACGAGCGCGAGGGGAAGGGTCGATGCGAGGAGCGTGCGCGAGACCGACGTCGTCGTCTTCATTCGCCCAGTCTACGCTCCATCGTCCTCGGCGTGCGCGGCCAACACCTCGTCGAACGGGACGATCGCTCTCCCGCGCTTCTTCAACATGTCGAGGATGAGCCACGTGGCGAACGCAGCGACCACGTGTTTCAGCGAGTGGCCGCTGACCGTCTGTGAGGTCAGCTCCCAGACCTTCGCGTCGAAGTGCTCGAGCGTCTTTGCGCCGGCATAGACGAGCATCACGAGGAAGAGCTCGATTCCGCGCGAGTACCGCGGGCGGAAGAGGAGCATCATCAGCGGCAGCGCGAGCATCGGGAAGAGCTGGACGAAGAGGTAGAAGCGGAGATCGCCCGCTCCCCGCTCCTCCGAGAGGCGCCACATGACGACGCTCGCCGCGCCCGAGAAGACGAGCGGCAGGAGCAACATGCGAGACCAATAGATGCTGATCCGCTCGGCGATCATGGCGGCGAAGAGGGCCATGAACGCGATCGCCATCGGGAGCCGGTCCCAGAACAGACGCGAGGTCGACGGCTTCAGGTGGTACCAGGCCGAACCGAACGCCGTCAGCAGCACGCCGGCGAAGAAGAGGACGTACGCCGGCCGCTCGCGGAGCGACTCGAACGCCGTGTGTGCCCCGGGACGGAAGGGCCCGTCGGGATCGCGCGTCGGCCCGCGGCGGAGAAAGGCGAGGCCCGCCCATCCCGCCAAGAAGAAGAAGACGTTCGAGAGGACGTTCAGCGTGTTCGGGATTCGCCAGAGGATCCGCGCGTCCGCGAACTGGTGATAGCCCTCGGGCTGCTGAATGGGCCCGTGCCGCCACAGGAGCCCGCCCGCGACGAGCGCCACGACGACGAGGAGCGCAACACGAAGCCCCTTACCCATCATCCACGAACGTATCGAAGCGCCTTTTTGGCCGAGAAGACAAGAAAGACACGCGCTTGGGACTGCCCCGCGCAGATGCGGGGCCCCATCATCGGAGAGCGAAAAGGCGGTGTGGAAGCGGCCGGCCAGGTAGACACCGTGTATATGCGGCGGCGATTGTGCGGGCCTCGCTTATCTGCGAACGTTGACCCTCGCGTGACTCGCCATGTGAAGGGGATCCTGTTCGCCGACTACGTCCGGATGATCCGGGGTCACAAGACCGTCGAGTGGCGGCAGCACCTCGAGGACTCGGACCTCCGTTACCTCGTCTCGCGTGTCGAGCCCGACGCCTGGTATCCGATGGCGACCTTCGAGCGGATGGGCAACGCCATCCTGAAGGAGATCGCGAGCGGCGACGTCGACGCAGCGCGCATGTGGGGCCGCGTCTCGGTCGATCAGCTCCGCCTCGCGACGCCCTCGCTCGTCGCGGACGGCGACCCGCTCGAGACACTGATGCGCTTCCGCGTGCTCCGGTCGACGTTCTTCGACTTCGAGGCGCTGGAGGTCCGGACAGCCGCGCCCGATCACGCGTCGATCGCCATCCAGTACCACATGGGACCGACGGCCGAGGAGGCCGCCTCCTTCCAGGCGATGGGCTTCTTCGAGCGGCTGCTCGTCATCGCCCGGGCGGAGGCCGTCGAGGCGCGCTTCGTGAAGCGGTCGTGGGCCGGCGACAAGCACACGGTGCTCGAGCTCCACTGGGAGCCGCCGACGTAGGGCCGGCCCGTCGCATCCCACGCCGTCGGCGGCTGCCCCTCGTCGGGCAAGCGCGGCCGAGCACCGCAGACGGTGCGCCACCGTTGGTCGCACTCTTCGATTCGTGCGAAAACTCTACCAGCTTGTCGAACTACGTCCGACCCGACCGAGCTCTCGAGAGTGCGCGCGCGTCGCTCCGCGAGATGGATGAGCGCTTCCAGCTGCTCGTCGCGAGCGTGAAGGACTACGCCATCTTCGTCCTCGACCCGGCCGGCATCATCACGACGTGGAACAGCGGAGCCGAGCGCATCAAGGGCTACCAGGCCAACGAGATCATCGGCCAGCACTTCTCGCGCTTCTACTCGGACGAGGAAGTCCGGGCCGGAAAGTGCGAGATGGAGCTCGAGAACGCGACCGCCGAGGGACGCTTCGAGGACGAGGGCTGGCGCATCCGCAAGGACGGCAGCCGCTTCTGGGCGAACGTGATCATCACGTGCCTCCGGGACGCGCGCGGCGACGTCGTGGGGTTCGCGAAGGTCACGCGCGACCTCACGGAGCGCAAGGCGGCCGAGGAGGCGCGTCTCCGCCTCGCGGAGGCGACGGCCGCACGAGAAGAGGCCGAGCGTGCGCTCGACCAGCTCTCGCGCCTGCAGGAGCTCACCGGCCTGCTCGCGGCGGCTTCGACGCCGGACGAGCTCGTCTCGATCGTCGTCGAGGTCGGAGCCCAAGCGCTGCGCGCCGTGGGCGCCAGCTTCGCGGTGTCGGACGGCGAGCACGTGCGCCTCGTGGCCGTGACGGGCATGCCCCACGACGTGCTGGAATCGTTCCGCTCGACTCCGCTGGACGCAACGATCCCGCCGGTCGCCGTGTTCCGGAGCCGGCGCAGCGAGTGGGTCGAGACGCCGGAGGAGTACGCGGAGCGCTACCCCGATGCGCTCCCCGTCATGCCCGCACCTGGAGCGTCCTGCGCCCTGCCGCTCCTGCTGGGCGATCGCGTGGTCGGCGCCATCACCTTCCGCTTCCCCGAGCCGCGTGCGTTCACGGTGGTCCAGCGCGTCTTCATGGAGACGTTCGCGAGCCAGGTCGCACAAGCGTTCGCTCGGACCGAGATCCACGCGCGCGAGCTCGAGGGGAAGCGCCGCCTCGAGGCCCTGAGCTCGCTCGCCGAGGCGCTCTCCTCCGCGCTCACGACGAGCGACGTCGCCGAGGCGGTCGTCGAGCGAGGACGACGCGCGGCGAACGCCGATACGTGCACGCTCTACGGGCTCGACGAGGCGACGCGCATCTTGGATCTCATCGCCGAGCGCGGCTGCAATCCGGGCGTGCTCGCGCACATCCGGCGAATCGGCCCCGCCTCGGGAAACCCGACGTACAGCGCGATCACGAGTGGAAAGGCGACCTGGGTCCAGAACGACAGGGAGTACAAGGCGCTCTTCCCTTCGCTCGCGAACGAACGTGTACCCGGATCCCGAGCGCAGGCGTTCTGGGCGGTGCCGCTCGTCGCCGAGGGAGCTCCGATCGGGCTCCTCGGGATGGGTTTCCACGGCCCGCGGACGTTCCCGCGCGAGGAGCGCGACTTCGTGGAGACGCTTGCTCGCTACTGCAGTGAGGCGCTGCTGCGCGCGCGCCGTCTCGAGGCGGAGCGCTCCGCGCGCGCGGTCGCCGAGATGCTCCAGGCATCGCTCGCGACGACGCTCCGGAGCATCGGCGACGCCGTCATCGCGACGGACGCGGAAGGCCGCATCACGATCACGAACCCGGTCGCCGACGAGCTCACCGGCTGGCCGGAGGCCGAGGCGCGCGGGCAACCGCTCGACGAGGTGTTCCGCATCTTCAACGAGCACACGCGCGAGCCCGTGGTCTCTCCGGTCGCGAAGGTCCTCGAGCTGGGCAACGTGGTCGGGCTCGCGAACCACACGGTGCTCGTCCACCGCGACGGCAAGCGCGAGACGCCGATCGACGACAGCGGAGCGCCGATCCGCGGTCCGAGCGGGGCGACCGAGGGCGTCGTCCTCGTCTTCCGCGACGTCACCGAGAAGAAGCGCGACGAGACCCGGCGCTTCCTCCTCGAGGAAGCGACCGCAGCGCTCTCGGAGTCGCTCGACTACGAGGTGACGCTCGCCAAGGTCGCGCGGCTCGCGGTGCCTCGCCTCGCGGACTGGTGCGCGATCGACGTCGCGGTGGAAGGCCGCGACGGTCCGCACCGGCTTGCGGTCGCGCACGTCGACGAGGCCAAGGTCCGATACGCGCAGGAGCTGATCGAGCGATACCCGCCCGATCCGAACGCGACCACCGGCGTGCCGAACGTCCTGCGCACGGGCAAGTCGGAGCTCTACCCCGTGATCACGGACGACCTGATCCGCGCGGGAGCCGTCGACGAAGAACATCTGCGGATCAGCCTCAGCTTGCAGCTCCGCTCGGCGATGGTCGTCCCGCTCGTCGCCCGCGGCCGCGCCGTCGGCACGATGACGTTCGTATGGGCGGAGTCCGGACATTCGTACACCAAAGACGACCTCGCGTTCGCCGAGGAGCTCGCCCGGCGCTGCGGCGTCGCCATCGAGAACGCGCGCCTCTACGCCGCGGAGCAGCACGCGCGCAACAACGCCGACGTCGCGAACCGCGCGAAGGACGAGTTCCTCGCGATGGTGAGCCACGAGCTCCGGACCCCGCTCAACGCCATCATGGGCTGGGCGAAGCTGATGTCGTCCGCCGCGCTCGACGAGACGAAGCGCGCCCGCGCGATCGAGACGATCGACCGCAACGCGGTCGCGATGGCCCAGCTCATCGAGGACCTCCTCGACATCTCGCGCATCATCAGCGGCAAGATGCGCCTCGAGGTTCAGCTCGTCGACCTCACCCGCGTCGTCGAGGCGGCGATCGAGTCCGTCAGACCGGCGGCGGAGGCGAAGGCGATCCGCGTCGCACACACGTCCGGCGCGAGCATCCCGCCCCTCGTCGGCGACCCGACCCGGCTGCAGCAGGTCGTGTGGAACCTGCTGTCGAACGCGGTGAAGTTCACGCCGAAGAGCGGCGCCATCATCGTCGACGTCGCGCGCGAGGAGTCCGGAATCGTCGTCCGGGTCACGGACACCGGGAAGGGCATCGCCCAGGACTTCCTCCCGCACGTGTTCGATCCCTTCCGTCAACAGGACGCGAGCCACACGCGCTCTCGCGGCGGCCTCGGCCTCGGCCTCGCCATCACGCGACAGCTCGTCGAGCTGCACGGCGGACACGTCGAGGCGCACAGCGAGGGCGCGGGCCGCGGTGCCACGTTCGTCGTTCACCTCCCGCTCACCGCGGTCTCGCGCGCGCTGGAGCAGCAGCACCCGGAGACGCGCCAGATCCGACTCGAGAGCTCGTTCGAGCGGCCGAAGCAGCTCCGAGGGATCCGCGTGCTCGTCGTCGACGACGAGGAGGATGCGCGGCACCTCGTGAAGGCGATCCTCGACGAGTGCGGCTGCGTCGTGACGCTCGCCGGCAGCGCGACCGATGCGATGAAGCTGCTCCAGCAGGAGGTGCCGGACCTGCTCATCTCGGACATCGGGATGCCGCAGCAGGACGGCTACGACCTGATCCGGCAGGTGCGCGCGCTTCCGGCGGCGAGCACCGCGAACCTGCCTGCTGCAGCGCTGACGGCCTACGCCCGCGCAGAGGACCGGCGCCGCGTGCTCGATGCGGGCTATTCGATGCACATCCCGAAGCCCGTCGAGCCCGCCGAGCTCATCGCGGTCGTCCTGAGCCTCACGCGCTTCGTGCAGCGCCGGGCCGAGAACGGAGACGCGTAACCGGCCAGAGCCACGCGCGACTCAGAGCGCGCGCTGCTTCGCTCCGGCGTCGAGCTGCCCCTCCTTCGTCGCGACGTGGAACTTCGTGCCGTCCCAGGAGAGGACGACGAGACGGAAGCGAACCGCGCGCGGGAGCAGATCGCCCCGCTGGCGGACCGCGCGTGCGGAGCGCTCCCATGCGTCGGGACCGCCGAGCACCGCGTACAGCCCGACCGCGCCGGCGTCGGTCGCCTCTCCCGCGAGCGTCTCCTTCTTCTCGTCGGCTGCGCCGAGCACCAGCTTCGCGTCGAGGTCGTCCCACGTGAGCAGCGCGAGCGATCCGGGACCGCTGAAGAGCGAGAGCTCCTTCAGCTTCCGTCCGATGGCCTCCGGGGTCGCGCCGCTCGCCGGGTCGGGCTTCTCGAGCAGGGCCGCCAGGCGCGCCGCGGAGAGCATCCGCGCGAAGACGCGGGGATCGTCCGGACCGGGAGTCCCCTCGCCGCCGGCGACCTCGCGCTCGATGTGGAGCGCCTCGTCGACGCGCCCCGCGCCGGCCGCCGCGTTCGCGAGGCGGAGCCATGCGAGCGGGTTCTTCGGATCGAGATCGGTGAGCGTCTTGTACTGGCGGTACGCGGCCGCATGCCAGCCCTGGCGCAGATAGATGTCGCCGAGGACACGTCGCGCTTCGCGGCTCTGCCCGTCGAACTCGACGATCTCCGAATACGTCCGGAGCGCCTCTTCCGCCTCGCCGGCGTCTGCGAGGACGTCGCCGAGCTGCTGCGCGAGCGTCGGTGTCATCAGCCCGCGGTCGCGGAGACGGCGGCCATGCGCGATCGCCTCGTTGCGCTGACCGGCCCGCGCGAGGAGCCGCACGTAGCGCATGTCGCCCTGCGGATCGTTCGGAGCGGCCAGCATCGCGGTCTTGAGGACGAGGAGCTGCCGGTCGACCTTGTCCGTGCTCGCGATCTCGTTGTCCACGCGCGCCCAGTCCACGCCGCCGTGGAGCACGCGCGAGACGGCCGCGGCGATCCGGACGTCGACCGTCCGGCGGAGGAGGTTCCGCGCGACGAAGCGCTGCGCCTCCGGCCACGGCGCGAGATGCGCGAGGAACGTCTCCGCGGTCTGCTCGGTCTCGATCCGCCGGCCGAGGATGTCGAGCAGCGCAGCCTCGTCACGCCAGTCCGGGAGCTCGCACGCGGCGTATGCACGGTCGTAGATCCCGGCCAGCTCCGCGCCGCTCGCGACCTTCTTCGCTCGCTTCTGCCAGAGGAGCGTGCGCTCGGCGAGCGGACGGCTCGCGACGTCGCTGCAGAGCGACAGCGCGCGGAGCACGGCGGGACGGTGCGACGTCGCAGAGGTGGCGAACACCGTCTTCTCGTCGGCGCGCGCGGCGCGGTTCTTGTCCTCGGTCGTCGGCCGGAAGTGCGCGGTCGGCGCGACCGGAGCTGCCGCGACCTTCTGCGCGGGCATCGGCGGCGCCGGCGCTGCCTTCGCCATCGGCCGCGCCGTCGCGGTCGGCGTCGGAGCCAGCTCGTTGTCGGACGGACCGCCGGTAGGCGTGTCCCTCGAGCCTGCCATGTCACCCACCGGCGCAGCCGACGCAGCGGGCATCGGGTCGGCCATGGGCGGCGCGGTCGCGATGCTCGTCGGCGCGTTCTGCCCGCCGGCGCTCTTCGCGAAGACGCCGTCGTTCGCCTCTTCGCGCTCGGAGGTGGCGCTGCTGCTCCGGCTGCATCCCATCACGGCGGCAGGCGGGGCGCCTGGAAGGAGGATCCCGTTCACGAGACGCTCCTCGTCGCCCGGCCGTTCGATCGCCGTGAGCCGGACACCGCGAAGGCGCGAGCGCCGCCGCGTGATGCCCTGGCGCGCGTAGGCGCTCTCGTCCTCGAGCGCGAGCGAGCTCGTGTACGGCGTGACGAGGCCGTACTCGACGCCGAGCTGGAGGATCTGCGAGCGGCTCTCGTCGGAGCCCGCCGCCGAGCCCATGAGGCGGCGCGCGTACTCCGCTGCCCAGAGGCGCGGCACCAGCGAGGCGGTCACCGACGTGGTGTCGACCTTCAGATCGAGCT
>JAHBWD010000115.1 GCA_019637175.1 Labilithrix sp.
ACGCCGCTCGCGTTCACCGCCGAGGAGCTCCGCGCTTCGTTCCCCGAGGTGACGGTGACGGCCGTGCTCCAGTGCGCCGGCAACGGGCGATCGCTGCACGCGCCGCGCGTGCCGGGGATCCAGTGGGACAACGGCGCGATGGGCCAGGCGACGTTCACCGGCGCGCGCCTCAAAGACGTCCTCGCGAAGGCCGTGCTCGACAAAGACGCCGCGCACGTCCACTTCGCCGGCGCCGACGCGCCGCCGAAGCCGACGACGCCCGCGTTCGTGCGCAGCCTGCCGATCGCGCGCGCGCTCGATCCGTCGACGCTCATCGCGTACCGCATGAACGGCGAAGATCTCACGCTCGCGCACGGCGCGCCGCTGCGGCTCGTCGTGCCCGGGTGGGCCGGCGATCACTGGGTGAAGTGGCTCGTGAGCGTCGCGCCTTCGAAGGCGGAGGCGACGGGCTTCTACATGCAGACGGCGTACAGGATGCCCGTCGAGGCGGTACAGCCCGGCGCGAGCGTGCCGCCGGAGAAGATGAAGCCGGCGACGACGTTCCCGGTCAAGTCGGTGATCGCGAAGCCGGCGCCGGGCGCGAGCGCGCCGCCGGGCAAGCAAGAGATCGTCGGCTTCGCGTTCTCCGGAGACGCGCCGCTCGCCGGCGTCGAGGTCTCGATCGACGGAGGCAAGACGTTCGCGCCCGCGAAGCTCGAGGGCGAGCCGGGCGCGGGGCGCGCGCAGATCTTCCGCTTCGCCTTCGATCGCGCCGCGCCCGGCGAGGTCGTGGCGATTGCGCGCGCGACCGACAAGAAGGGCAACACGCAGCCGGAGAGCCCCGCGTGGAACCCGAGCGGCTATTTCTGGAACGGGTGGCATCGCGTCGCCTGGACGGTGAAGCCGTGAGGCGCCTCGCGTGGCTCGCGCCGGTCGCGTCGCTGCTCGTCGCGTGTCCGAAGGAGCAACCGGCGCACACGGACGCCGCGATCGCGATCGCCGACGCGGGTGACGCTTCGAGCGGTCCCTCGTTCGACGGCGAGGCGATGGTCGCGAGCGCGTGCCTGTCGTGTCACTCGCCGGAGATGATCGCGCAGCAGCGCCTCACGCAGGCGCAGTGGAACAAGGTCGTCACCAAGATGGTCACGTGGGGCGCGACGCTCGAGCCCGCCGACGTCGCGCCGCTCGTCGCGTACCTCTCGACGAAGCACGCGCTCGACGGCGGCGCGTACGCGCCCGCGACGCTGAGCGCCGCGCAGGCGGCCGAGGAGATCGCGCCGCAAGACGACGGGCCGTTCGCGAACGGAGACGCCGCGCGCGGGCGGCCGATCTACGTCGACAAGTGCTCCGGCTGTCACGGCGCCGAAGCGCGCGGGCACATCGGCGTCTTGCTCGTCGATCGGCCGATGCTCCGCCGCGCGTCCGACTTTGCGCGCGTCGTCCGCCGCGGGCGCGGGAAGATGACGCCCGTGCCGCTCTCCGACGCGGAGATGGGCGACGTCCTCGCCTATCTACGAACGCTCGTGAATCCGGCGCCTTAGGGAGCGCGGCGCACAAGGTGCGACCAAAACGACGCGGCCTCGTCATATGAGCGCCCGCCTCGCGGCACCCATCGGCCATGAAGCGCACGAACCAGGCTCTCGGACTCGTCGTCATCGCCCTCGCCCTCGCCACCGGCGCCGGGTGCTCCCACGATGAAGCGCCCTCCCACGCGGCGAGCGCGCCGGCGCTCGCCGCGCCGGCGGCTTCGAACGCGCCGGTGAGCGCCGATCAGCCTCCGGGCGCAGGCGCGCCGCTCGCGGCCGGGCAGGCGCTCATCGTGACGATGGAGCTCAAGATGACGACGAGCGACGTGCGCGCGGCGACCGCGCGCATCCGCGGCGAGGTCGAGCGCGCGGGCGGCTACGTCTCCGACGCGACCGAGTCGGGATCGGACGAGGCGCGCACCGCCGACATCGAGGTCCGCGTCCCGACCGATCGCACGAAGGGTCTCCGCGAGTCGCTCGCGAGCGCCGGTCAGATCTACTCGGACGTCGAGAAGGTCGAAGACGTCACCGAGCAGCGCGCCGATCTGAAGGCGCGCCTCCAGAACGCGCGCGTGCAGGAGAAGCGCGTGCTCGAGATCATGAGCCACAAGTCGTCGACCATCGGCGAGGTGCTCGAAGCGGAGCGGGAGCTGTCGCGCGTGCGCGAGTCGATCGAGCGCCTCGAGGCGCAGGAGCGCTCGATGGAAGGAAAGATCGCGCTCGCCACCGTGAAGATCCACGTCGGACGAGAGCCCGTCGTCACGGAGCCCGAGCCCGAGGCGTGGCGCACGCCGGGCAAGAGCATCCTGCGCGCCGGCGGCGCCGGCCTGCGCGCCGCGGCGGCGCTCGGTGTGTACGCCGCGATGGCGATCGCGGCGTCGGCCCCGATCACGATCCCGGTGGGCGCGATCGTGGCGATCGCGATCGCGTTCGCGCGCAAGCGGAAGAGGGAGCAGCTGCGGGCGCTCGGGGCGTGTTGACCGTTCTCCAAGAGGGTGCGACCGTCGGCGGCGCAGCGGGATGGCAGAAGCGCGAGGCGAGCTCGATCTCCGGCGCGAGCTCGAAGCGTTGCACGCGGCGAGCTTCGGATGGGCGCTCGCGTGCGCCGCGCGCGAGCGCGACGAAGCCGCCGACGTCCTCCAGGAGGTCTACTGGAAGGTCCTCTCGGGGCGCGCGCGCTACGGCGGGCGATCGTCGTTCAAGACCTGGCTCTTCGGCGTCATCCGCCTCACGGCGATCGAGCAGCGGCGCTTCCGCTTCGCGCGACGCCGCGAGATCCCGACGGCGGACACCACCGACGTCGCCGACGTCCCCGCGCCGTCGGGACCGCTCGTGGATCGACGCACCGCCGAGGCGATCTCACGCGCGCTCGGCGCGCTGTCGGAGAAGCAGCGCGAGGTCTTGCACCTCGTCTTCTACGAGGGCCTGTCGATCGCGGAGGCGAGCGAGGTGATGGGCGTCTCGCTCGGCACCGCGCGACTGCACTACGAGCGAGGGAAGGCCCACATGCTCGCGATCCTCACCAAGGAAGGAGTGACGCTGTGACCGACGACGAGCGCTTGAAGGGCGCGTTCACCAAGCTCCGGGAGGCCGACGCCGACAAGGCGCCTTCGTTCGACGCGCTCGTGCGCGCGGGCAGGCCGAAGCGGCGTTCGCCGTGGGCGTTCGCCGCGCCGATCGCGTCGCTGGCCGCGGCCGCGGCCGCCCTCCTCTTGTGGTGCGGGACGCAGACGATGGCGACGAGCTCGGCGCCCCAGGCCGCGCCGCCCGCCAACGCGCCGGTGGCGAGCGCGGCGCTCGTCGCGGTCGATCAAGAGCCCGCGCGCGCGATCGATCCCGCGCCTCTCGACTTCCTCCTCCGGATGCCGGGCACCTCCGCCCTCGCGGCGATGCCGAGCTTCGGCACGAGCGATCTCACGCATGGAAGGTCTCGATGAAACGATCTCTGCCTTTGTTCGCCTCGTTCGCCTTGCTCGTCTCGCTCAGCCTCGCGTGCTTCGCCTGCGCGCAACGCGAGGCGCCGCTGCCGGGAGACTCCGTCTCCGCCGACGGCGCGGTGAGCCTCTCGCCCCCGCCGATCCCGATCGCGCCGGTGGCTGCGGCGCCCGCTTCCAAGAGCGAGCGCGGGCCCATCGAGCGCCGCCTCTACCCGGCGGAGCTCGTGATGGAGCACCAGGGGGCGCTGGCGCTCACGCCCGCGCAGCGCGAGGCGATCGATCGCGAGGCCTCGCGCGCGCAGAGCGACTTCTTGAAGCTCCAGTGGGAGCTCGACGCGGAGAAGGAGAAGCTCGTGAAGCTCCTCGACGCCGACAAGGTCGACGAGGCGAAGTCGCGCGAATCCGCGGCGAAGCTGATGCGCCACGAGAACGCGATCAAGGCCGCGCACCTCGAGATGCTCGTGCGCATCAAGAACGTCCTCACGAGCGAGCAGCAAGCGAAGCTCCGCGCGCTCCGCGAGCCCTGCGCGAGCGATCGATGAGCCGCGCCGGCGCGATCCTCGCCGCGCTCGTGGCGCTCGCGGCGCTGCTCGTCTCCGCGCGCGACGCGGGCGCGTGCGCGAACGAGGTGATGCTCGATCTCGACGCGCGGATCGCGAAGCTGCGAGACGCGCAGCGCGCGCTCGACGACGACGACGTCGAGACCGCGCGCGAGCTCGCGACCGAAGCGGCGCGGCACGCCGAAGGCGCCGAGGGCGCCGTCGACATCCGCGGGCGCGCCGAGCGCATCGTCGCGCTCTCGCGCGTGCGCGACGCGTCGAGCACGGCGAGCGAGCAAGAAGAGGCCGCGGACACGCTCGCGTCGCTTCGGCAGAGGCGCGCCATCGACGATCCCTCGCTCACCGCCGACTACGCCGAGGCGGCGGCGCGCGTCCCTTCGCGCGAGGACGAAGCGTTCGCGCTCCTCGCCGGCCTGGCGCGGCGCGATCTCCTCGGCAGCGCGTACGCCCACGGCGCGCTCTTCCGCCTCGCGCGCGAGCGCGGCGACGACTCGCTCGCGAAGATCGCGCGCGAGCGATGCGAGGCGATGTACGGCGCGAGCTCCGCCTGCCGCGGCGCGCACGCGCGCGCACCTCTCGTTCGCGGCCGCCCGATCGGGTACGCGCTGCCCGCGGGGATCTTCCTGGCCGCGCTGCTCTTCCGTCTCGTGCGCGCGCGCCGCGCGCGTCCGTGGTTCGGGCACGCCGCGCGCCTCCAGACGGCGGCGATCGCGGGCGCAGGCCTCTACGCGTTCGCGCGCGCGACGTCGCCGTGGTGGTCGGCGTTCGTCGTCTCCACGATCGTCGCGCTCACGTTCGTGGTCGAGCGGCGCGGCTTCTTCGCGCTCGTGAGGCGCGGCAAGATCCCCGGCCTCGCGCTCCGCCCCGCGGGGCCGGAGGACGAGCATCTCCCACCTGTCGCGCTCTGGCTCGGGCCGAGCGCGCCGGAGACGCTGGAGCGCGTCGTCGAGGCGCCCGAGCCGAGCTATCGCGACGCCGCCGTCCCCTCCCCCGCTCCTCTTCTGCGGCTGGTCTCCCGGCGCGCGCCCCGCGCGCTCGTCGTGGCCGCCGTGCTCACCCTCGCGCTCGCCCTCTTGGCGCTGCTCTCGCTCGTCACCCTGCGCGCCGCGTGACGTTCATGACGCGCGGGCGCGACCTTTTCGGAAGCGAAATCGGGCGCCTCCGGTGAGCCTTGGGTCCCCCCGCGCGTTATGCTAACTGCGGGTCCCGATGAGCCGTAAGCCCACGAAGTACGTTTTCGTCACCGGCGGTGTCGTGTCGTCGATCGGAAAGGGGCTCGCGAGCGCGTCGGTGGGTGCGCTGCTCGAGGCGCGGGGCCTGCGGGTCACCATCGTCAAGCTCGACCCTTACATCAACGTCGACCCCGGCACGATGAGCCCGTACCAGCACGGCGAGGTCTTCGTCACCGACGACGGCGCGGAGACGGATCTCGACCTCGGGCACTACGAGCGCTTCACCAGCGCGCGGATGACCCGCGCGAACAACTTCACGACCGGCCGCATCTACGAGGCGGTCATCTCGAAGGAGCGACGCGGCGAGTACCTCGGCGCGACGGTCCAGGTGATTCCTCACATCACCGACGAGATCAAGGCGCGCGTGCGCGACGCCACGGAGGGCGTCGACGTCGCGATCATCGAGATCGGCGGCACCGTCGGCGACATCGAGTCTCTTCCGTTCCTCGAGGCCATCCGTCAGCTCAAGATCGAGGCGGGCCCGCAGAACGCGATCAGCATGCACGTCACGCTCGTGCCGTACATCGAGACGGCCGGCGAGATGAAGACGAAGCCGACGCAGCACTCCGTCAAGGAGATGCGCGAGATCGGCATCCAGCCCGACATCCTGCTCTGCCGCACGAAGCAGATGCTCTCGAAGTCGACGAAAGACAAGATCGCGCTCTTCTCCAACGTCCCGGTCGAGGCCGTCATCAGCGCGATCGACGTGAGCTGCATCTACGAGCTGCCGCTCCACCTCCACTCCGAGGGCCTCGACGATCTCGTGGCCGAGCGCCTCAACATCTGGAGCCGCGCGCCGGATCTCTCGCCGTGGCACCGCATCGTCGAGCGCTTCACGAAGCCGTCGAAGGGCTCGGTGAAGATCGGCGTCGTCGGCAAGTACGTCCACCTGAAGGACGCGTACAAGTCGCTCAACGAGGCGCTCGTCCACGGCGGCATCGCCAACGACGTGCGCGTCGAGCTCGAGTACATCGACTCCGAAGAGGTCGAGCGCGAAGGCGCGGAGAAGTTCCTCGCGAACGTCGACGCCGTGCTCGTGCCCGGCGGCTTCGGCGATCGCGGCACCGAGGGGAAGATCCAGGCGATCGGCTTCGCCCGCACCAACAAGATCCCCTTCTTCGGGATCTGCCTCGGCATGCAGCTCGCCGTCGTCGAGTTCGCGCGGAGCGTCGCGAACCTCGAGGGCGCCAACTCGGCCGAGTTCGATCGCGACACGCAGCACGCCGTCATCGATCTGATGCCCGAGCAGCGGAGCGTCCGCAGCAAGGGCGCCACGATGCGCCTCGGCGGCTTCCCGTGCTCGCTCCTGCCCGGCTCCATCGCGGCCGACGCGTACGGCGCGACCGAGATCGGCGAGCGCCACCGCCACCGCTACGAGTTCGCCAACGACTACCGCGAGCCGCTCGAGAAGGCGGGGCTCGTGCTCTCGGGCACGTCGCCCGACAGGAAGCTCGTCGAGATGGTGGAGCTCGAGGAGCACCCCTACTTCGTCGGCTGCCAGTTCCACCCCGAGTTCAAGAGCAAGCCGCTCGCGCCCCACCCGCTGTTCGCGCGCTTCGTGCGCGCGGCGCTCGAGCGCCAAGCGGTTCGCGGCGCCCACCGCGACGAGACGCGCAAGACCGCCGAGTCGCAGCCTCACGCGAACTGAAGCGGGATCGACTTGCGCTGGCGCAAGTCGTCGGGCTCGTCTGCGCGCTGACGAAGCGCTGACGAACGGAGAGAGTTCACCGCGCGCTTCGCTGCGCTGGCGCAAGTAAGGCTCGTCTGCGCGCTGACGAGCGGCGGCGCAGATCGCGCGCAGATCGCGAGACCGTCAGCGTGCTCGCGAGACCGTCGACGTGCTCGCGAGACCGTCGACGTGCTCGCGAGACCGTCGACGTGCTCGCGAGACCGTCAGCGTGCTCGCGAGACCGTCAACGTGCTCGCGAGACCGTCGACGTGCTCGCGAGACCGTCAGCGTGCTCGCGAGACCGTCAACGTGCTCACGACCTCACGCCAACCGGTCGTCAGCTCACGAACGCTCGCGCCTCGAGCGCAGCCGCGAGCTCCGTCGCCAGCGCGCGCGCCGCGGCGGCCTCGGGCAGGCCGAGCGCGCGGCGCGCTTCGGGCGTCGCGTCGGGGGCCTCGACGGCGCGGAGCTCTTCGATCGCGGCCGCGCGGCTCGAGGCGATCCGCTCGCGCGCGGACGGGTCGAGGCGGGCCTCCGCCCACTCGGCGACGGCCCACGCGAGCGAGGCGTGGCCGATCTCGTCGCGCGCGATGCCCGACATCGCCTCGCGGACCGCTTCGTCGCGCGCGCACGACGCCTGATGGAGCGCGACGAGCGCCGCGTGCGTCTCGCGCACGCAGCCCTCGACCGCGTTCTCGCGCGCGACGTCCTCGAGCGGGCGCACGGCGCGCGGCGCGCGCGGCGGGCGCACGACCGTGGCGCCGCGTCGCTCGGCGAGGCGGCGCATCGCGCGCGCGTGGCGCACCTCGTCGCGCGCCGCGCCGACCGCGCGGGAGACGAGCTCGCGCGGCGCGCCGTGCACGCGGAGCTCGCGGGCGAGGCGCACGAACGATCCCACGCTGCCCGCCTCGTAGAAGGCCGCGCGCGCGAGCAGCGATCCCGCGTCGTCGCCGTCGTACGCGATGCGCGGCTGGCCTTCGTGCAGGCGTCCTTCGACCATACAGCCGCGCTCGGGCTCGTCGCGCACGTGCGACTCGAGCGTGACGTCGCCGCTCCTCGTGACGCGATAGGTGCGCGTCTCCGTCCCGCCGTCGATGCATCCGAGCGGACGCGTGTGCGTGACGAGCGTCTCGTCGTCGCGCGCGCTGATGTGCACCTTCGCGCACTCGATCGTCGGCAGCTCCGCGAGCGCGAGGAACGCGGCGACGTTCGGATCGTCGGCCGAGCCCACGAGCGCGGCGAGCTCCGCGGGCGCGTCGGCGACGATGACCTCGTCGCCGCGCGTCGCGACGTAGTAGCCGTAGATGTACTCCTTCCCACGCGAGAGGCCGTTGAGATCGCCGCGCGCGCTCTCGAGCGCGCCCTGACACGCGGCCCGGTTCGACGCGCCGCTGCACGCGACGCCGGCCTGGTCGCCGTAGAACGACGCGCCGCCCGACGAGCGCGCGAGGAAGTCGAGGCCCGCGCGCTCGCGCACCTTGTCGGCGACGCTGTACGCCTGGCTCGCTTCGCAGAGCGGCGAGACGGGCTCGCCCGACGTGCCCCCGCACGCAGCGGTCGCGAGCGCGGTCGTTCCGAGGACGGCGGCGAGAACACGGTGGAGGAGCGGCGAGACGGCTTCCGAGCGCATGCGTGATCGACATTGCAGGCCCTGGACCAGCGAAAAATCACGACAAAACGCGCGGTGTCGTGTGCCACCGGGTGTGCCACCGCGACGCGTGCAACACGGTTTGCAACAAACGTGTTGGATGCGCGCGGGGCGCCGTCGCGTAGCCTGAAGGACGCATGGTCGCGCGCACGGAGCGGCTCGGGGCGGCATGCGCGACGCTCGTGCTCGTGGGGCTCACGGGGCTCGTGGGGCTCACGGGGCTCGCGGGGTGCGGCGACGACGATGACGCGGCCCGCGCTGACGCCGGCGTCGACGCCTCGACCGCCGACGTCGCGATCGATCCCGCGGACGCCTCCGCCGGCGCGTCGATCGCGGTCACCACGCGCGCGCCGGCGGTGACCGACGCGCCCGGCGCCGCCACGAGCGCGACGTGGGCCGCGTATCGCGACGGCGACGACGGCGACTTCGTCGCCCTCCCGCCGAGCGCGCCCGGGACATACGCGTTCACGGTGAAGCGCGAGCGGTGGGCGATCCTCCTCGTGTGCGCGACCGACGACGACGCGAGCGCGGCCGTCTTCGTGCATCGTCGAACGATCGCGACGCGCGCGATCGACGTCGCGCTCGAGGGAGGATGCGCGCCGCGCCCGACGCCGGGGCAGCTCACCCTCGCCGGCAACGTGGTCAACGCGCCGCCGTCGACGACGTGGCTCGAGTTCGGCTACGCGAGAGACACGCGGGGCGCGGTGCTCCCGAGCAGCGGCGCGACGACGCCCTACGAGATCGTGAACGTCGTGCCGGGGACGTGGGATCTCGCGTTCGGGTTGCGCGACGAGCCGTTCGCGCCGCTCACGACGATGATCCTCCGGCGCGGCGTGACGATCACGGCCGACGTCACCGCCGATCTCGACGCGACCGGACCGCAGTCGTTCGCGCCCGGCACGCGCGCGCTCACCGTGCGCGGCCTCGCGACGAACGAGCTCCTCGCGCCGGTCGTCCTCTACGCGACGGGCGGCCTCCACGGCATCGACGTCGGGCCGCAAGACGCGCCCGCGACCCGGCCCGACGTCGTCACGAGCTACGCGACCGTCCCCGCGGCGTCGGCGATCCCGACCGATCGATATCGCGCGACGCTCACGGCGACCGCGGGAGACGACGCGACGCGCGTGGTGAGCCTCGCGATCCACGACGCGATCGACGTCGACGTGACGCTCCCGCCTTCGATCGCGCCGCCGGCGAGCGTCGTCGTCGCCGCGACGCCCTACGTGCGCCTCGCGACGCGCGCGACCGCGCTCGCGGGCGCGGCGATCCACGAGCTGCGCGCGGTGACCAAGCGCGGAGGCCGCCGCGAGCACAGCTGGACGGTGACGTTCGACGCGAGCGTCGTGGGCGCGTCCGTCGAGATCGACGACACGACGCCCGATCTCGGATCGGTGCCCGGCTGGAAGAGCGCGTGGGGCATGTCGAGCGGCGACGACGTCGAGATCACCGCGACCGCGCGCGAGCCGGCGAAGCCCTTCGGCGACGGCGCGATCGAGCGCGCGACGAGCCGTACGATCTTCGTCCCCCCGTAGGCCGGAGGCGGACTAGAGTGCGCCCCGTGAGCGAGGGCGGGATCAAAGAGAGCTCGAGCGAAGGCTTCGTCGGCGTCTTCGCGCGCGCGGGCGGCGCCGCCGAGCGCGTCGTGCGCCGCTTCATGCCCGATCCGTTCGTGCTCGTCCTCCTCTTGACGCTCGTCGCGCTCGGGCTCGGTCTCCTGACGATGCCCGCGGTGGCGGGCGACGCGGGCGACACGATGCTCGGCAAGGGCTCCGCCCTCGTGAAGGCGTGGACGGACGGGTTCGGCAACCCCGAGATCCTGAAGTTCGGTCTCCAGATCATCCTGATCGTCGTCACCGGCGAGGCGATCGCCGCGAGCCCGCCCGCGCGCCGCCTGCTCGCGCGCCTCACGTCGATGCCGAAGACGGCGACGCAGGCGCTCTTGCTCGTGACCGTGTTCGCGCTCGTCACCGGCTGGCTCCACTGGGGCTTCGGCCTCGTGTCGAGCGCGCTGCTCGCGCGCGAGGTGGGCCGCTCGCTCGAGAAGCGCGGGATCGCGATCCACTACGCGCTCCTCGGCACCGGCGCGTACACGTCGATGCTCCTCTGGCACGCGGGCCTCACGGCGAGCGCGCCGCTGCTCATGAACACCGAGAAGAACTTCGTGAGCGAGGTGCTCGGGCTGAAGGGCGCGAAGGTTCCGCTGAGCGAGACGATCTTCGCGCCTTACAACCTCGTCGCGTGCGCCGCGCTGCTCGTCATCGTGCCGCCGCTCGTCGTCGCGATGCACCCGAAGAAGGGCGTGGTGCCTCCCGATCTCGCGACGATCCCCGCGCCGCCGGACGACGCCGAGGAGACGCCGCCGCAGACGCCCGCGGAGTGGCTCGACAAGACGCGCGTGCTCTCGTTCGTGACCGGCGCGATCGGCCTCACGTTCCTCGTGCGGTACTTCCGCGAGCACGGCTTCGATCTCAATCACAACGTCGTCAACTGCTCGTTCTTGATGCTCGGGATGGTGCTGCACCGGAGCCCGGTCGCGTATGCGCGCGCGATCGCGGCGAGCGTGCGCGGCGTCTCCGGCATCGTCCTGCAGTTTCCGTTCTACGGCGGCATCCTGGAGGTGATGAAGCTCACCGGGCTCTCGTCGAGCATCGCGCACGTGTTCGTGGAGGCGTCGTCGCCGCGGACGCTCCCGTTCTTCACGTTCCTCGCGTCGATCCTGACGAAGAGCTTCGTGCCCTCGGGCGCCGGCGAGTGGGCGGTCGAGGGTCCCGTCATGCTCCAAGCGGCGAAGGCGCTCGGCGTTCCCTACGGCAAGATCACGATGGCGGTCGCCTACGGCAACATGCTCGGCAACATGTACCAGCCCTTCTGGAGCTTGCCGCTGCTCGGCCTCATGGGACTGCGGGCGAGGGACATCATGGGCTTCTGCTTGATCCTTTTCGTCGTCTGCCTGCCCGTCCTCGGCGTGGCGCTCCTCTTGTAACTTTCCTCACGCCATTTTTTCGCGCTGATAGGCGCAGCCCTCACCTCGGGGTGTCGCTGGATCGCGTGGGTGACAGAGATCGGATCCAGGCGACGATGTGGGCCTTTTGCGCCTTGGCCGCAACGGCGTCGCTTTTTCCAGACGCCGCCGAGGCACGCGCCGTGCTTTTCGGCATCCCGCGAGGTGATCGGAATGCGTCTGGCTCGTTGGATCTTCGTCTCCGCGCCGCTCTTCATCGCCGGCGCGATCGCGTGCAACGCGAACGTCGCGGTTCAACCTCTGGGCGCCAACTCCGACGGCGATGACGGCGAGACGAAGACGCCGCCGCGCGGCGGGCCGGGCAGCCGGCCGACGGACAACACCTGCCTCGGCAAGGAGAACCTCGGGTTCGACAAGGCCTCGTGCCAGACGTGCATGAACGCCGACGGCTGCTGTCAGGTCACGATCGCGTGCTTCAAGGGCAACGCCGACTGCGCGGCGCTCCAGGAGTGCATGTCGAAGTGCGGCGGCGGTGGGACGGGCACCGGCGGAGGTGACGGCGGAGGCGGAGGCGGCGGAAGCACGGGTCAGAACCTCTTCGTCACGGAGGTCTATCCCGCGGTGAACGGGACGTGCGCCGGATGTCACGCGGCGGGCGGAACCGGTCCCACGTTCTTCGGCGCGACGGCGGCGGCGACGTACACGATCTTCAAGGCCAACGGCTATCACCTCGCCAACAGCGGCTTCGTCAACAAGGGCGCCCACGCGGGTCCCGCGCTCACGGCCGGCCAGCTCGCCACGATCAACAAGTGGGTCGCGGCTGAAGCAGGCGGCGGTGGAGGAGGCGGCGGTGGCGGGGGTGGTGGCGGTGGCGGCGGTGGCGGCGGCGGCGGGGGTGGCGGCGGTAACGGAATGGGCGGGGGCAACGGCACCGGCGGCGGCGGCGGCGACAAGACCGCGTGTCAGAACGCGTGCGCGGAGCAGCACCCGGGCGCCGTCACCAAGTGGACCGAGTACAACACCTGCGTGACCCAGACCTGCGGCGCCGACTGCCTCTGAGAGGGCCAGTCTTCGCGCGCGTGATCGCGCGCGCGAAGCTCAGGTGGCGAGACACGTGAGCTCGGCGGCCGCGCGCCATCGCATCGTCGTGCGCTCGTCTTCTTCCTCGTCGGACGCGAGATCGGCCGCGAGGCCGCCGGCCACGAGCCCGCAGAGGAGCGCTTCAGCGCGCAGCGGGAGCGGGCCGCGCGCGACGTGGATGTGAACGTCTTCCATCGTCGCGGCGCGCTCGATGACCCAGTCCACGTACTCTTCGAGCGTGAGCGCGTCGACGCCGCTCGCGATCGATTTCATCGCCGCGATGATCTCGAGCGCCGTGCCGCTGAAGACGTGTCCCTCACCGAGATTGATGTGCATGATGCATGTTCTCCGACGAAGCGAAGTTGCAGGAGAGGTGCCACGACGACGCGAGCGCGCGGCGCGCGCCGCGGGCGGCGCTGCAACACGCCTGCTTCCTCGATGTGACGAGCGAGAGCGCTTTCGCGCGCGCGACGGAGGAAAAGCGCGTCAGACCACCTCCGCGCACTGGACGACTTCGATCCATCGCCGCCGACCGGGTGCGCACGAGAAGCCGCAATCCGCACGCGGTTTCCATCTTGTGACCGCGGTGTAACGTTGACTCGCGAGAGGTAACGCGCCGCTCGGCATCCGCTTGCTAGACCGCAGCGATGCGCGCACCTCGCCGTTGGCTCCTCCTCTTGATCGCGGTCGCCCCGCTCGTTCACCTCGCGTGCGGCGACGACGATCCGACGTCGCCGACCGCCGACGCAGGCGCTGACGTCTCGACCGCGAACGACGCCGGACCGCCGACCGACGCCGGCGTCGAGGACACGAGCGTCGACGTCGACGCCGGCGCGATCACGCGGGGCCCCGTGTCGCTCGACTTCGACCCGGCGGGCAACGGCGACCCGATCTCGATGGTGTGGGACGACGCGAAGAGCCTGCTCTACATCGCCGACAACCGGAACAACCAGCTCTGGTCGTGGAGCGACAAAGACGGCTTCGAGAAGCTCGTGAAGGTGCTCGCCAACCCCGTCGCCGACGACGCCGGGCGCACGAACCTCGGACAGATCGTGAAGCTCCCCGACGGCACGCTCGTCGTGCCGCGCTTCGGCTTCGCCTCGGTGAGCGCGCTGCTGTACGTCGATCCGGCGACCGGCGACGCCGGCGAGGTGCCCGGTCTGCCCGGCGTTCCCAAGCGCGTCGCGCTCGCGGTCGGCCCCGACGGCAAGCTCTGGGGCGGCTACTTCTTCACGCCCGGCGACGGCCTCGGCGTCGTCAATCAGTACACGCTGAC
>JAHBWD010000116.1 GCA_019637175.1 Labilithrix sp.
GCGGCGGGACAGCGTTCGTCGCCCAAGCGCACGGCGATCTCGACGGCGACGGGATCCAGAGCACCTTCGAGATCCGCGGCTTCGCCCGCCCGGGCGAGAAGCCCGCGGTCGCGCCGGGCATGTACGTGGAGTCGGAGCTCGAATGAACGCGCGCGCCGCCGCCGCTGCGCTCGCGATCGCCGTCGTGTCCGTCGCCGGGATCGGCTTCGTGCAGCCGAAGCTCGCGAAAGACGTCCACAAGGTGCGCCTCACCGACGACGGCTACTACTTGCCGCCTCCCGAGCAGGTCCGGGCGATGACGCTGGGTCACCGCGCGGCGGCCGCCGATCTGCTCTGGGCGAAGCTCATCCTCGAGTATGGGCTTCACTGGCAGGAGAAGCGCCCCTTCCCCGACGCCACGCGGTACGTCGACGCGATCCTCGCGGTCGAGCCCGACTTCCCGACGCTGTACCGCTTCATCGACACCATCCTCGTCTACACGCCCGGCGGCGGAACGGCAGACGACGCGCGCGCGGCGCGGCGCTACCTCGAGCGCGGGACGCGCGAGCGGCCCTACGATCACGAGGTGTGGCTCCAATACGGTCAGTTCATCGCGTTCCTCGCGCCCTCGTTCCTGACCGACAAAGACGAGATCGAGCAGTGGCGCGTCGAGGGCGCGACCGCGATCGCGCGCGCCGTCGAGCTCGGCAGCGACGCGAATCGATCGCTCGCGGCGACGACCATCCTCGGCAAGTCCGGCGAGCGGAAGGCGACGATCGAGCACCTCCAGCGGATGTACGCGATCACGGAGGATCCGGAGCTCCGAATGCAGTATCGCCTGCGGCTCCAGCAGCTCCAGGCGTCGGCCGACGCCGAGGCCGCGATGTCGGTCGTCGAGCGCGAGTGGCGCACGCGGTACCCGTTCCTCACGCGCGGGCAGGCGCTGCTCCTCGGGCCGCGTCGATCGGCGACCGCGTGCGCCGGCGCGGCGTCGTACGAGCGCCGCGGGTGCGCGAGCGACTGGGCTCGCGCGATCGAAGAACAAAAATGATCAGTCGACGAAGATGGTGCGCAGGCCCACCATCGTGTGCTCCGTCGCGCCGTCGATCTTCGCCCACACGCTGACTTCGTAGAGCCCGGGCTGTCCCTTGTCGCTGAGCGGAACGTCGATGCTGAAGCGCGATCCGTCGATCTTCAGCGGCACCGGCGTGACGAAGCCGGGGGCCCAGTACATCTGGAACGGCTTCGGCACCGGATAGCTTCGCCGCTTGTTGAGCTCGGCCGGCGTGAGCGGCTTGGGCGCCGGGACGCGCGCGACGCCGACGCCGGTGGGCTTCGCGCGCGGATCGAGGGTGCCCTCGACGTGGAGCATCGCGCCGACCTTCGCGCGCTTCGGCACCGGCGCGTACGTCCCGTAGTTGTCCGTGAACTCCTGCGCGAAGCACGGGACGGCGATCTCGGTCGCCGTCGAGACGGGCTGCGCGATGCCGATGCCGACCTTGGTGTGCGCCGGCTTGAGGATGTTCTTGCGGTGGCCGTCGTTCGGCGGCACCTCGTCGAAGAACTGCGACTCCGCGCGCTCGATCTGCGCAGGATCGATCGTGGGGGCGGCGTCGAGCGTGCGGACCGCCTCGTCGACGAAGCAGCTCGCGTTCTCGAGCACCATGTCGGCGCCGCCGGCCTGCGTGTGTCGCTGCTCGGGGACGGATCCGTCGCTTCCCCAGTGGCCGAGATACCCGAGGTGCGCCATGTCTTCGGCGTGGGCCTGCCCGGCGGCGGTCGGCGGACCTTCGTCGAGCTCGACGGGGCGGAGGCCTTGCGAGGCCCGATCGCGGTTGATGAGCGCGAGCATGTAGCGGCGCGCTTCGGGGATCGTCAGGCGCTTGCCGGGCCGCTCGACCGCGGACGGCGAAGGCGATGCAGACGCCGAAGGCGACGCAGACGGCGCGACGGCAGCCTTCGGCTGCGGCTCCGCGCGGCTCGAGGCCTGCTGCCCCGCAGCCGCACACGAGACCAACGCGAGGAACCAGGGATACCGCTTCATGCCCGCAATCTGGTAGACCATAGCGGATGGTCGCGTCCGTGTCCGCGTTGTGTGGACAGATGCTCGTCGTGGGTCTCGAAGGAACGGAGCTCACGTCCGCCGAGGAGCGAGCCCTCGCGGCCGGCGAGCGCGGCGGCGTCGTCCTCTTCCGGCGCAACGTGACCGGCGGCATCGCCGCCACGGCCGCGCTCACGCGCGCGGTCGCCCGCGCCGCTCCCGCCGACTCGCCGCCGCTCGTCGCCGTCGATCAGGAAGGCGGCCGCGTGATGCGCCTCGGTCCGCCTTTGATGCCCCTCCCCCCGATGCGTCGCCTCGGCGATCTCGACGACGTCGCGCTCACGACGCGCGTCGCGGAGGCGCACGCGCGCGAGCTCGCCGCCCTCGGCTTCACGATGAGCTTCGCGCCCGTCGCCGACGTGCACACGCGCGACGAAAATCCGATCATCGGCGATCGCGCGTTCGGCACCACGCCCGAGCGCGTCGCGCGCATCGCGGGCGCGTGGGCCGCCGGGCTCGTGCGCGGCGGTCTGCTCGCATGCGCGAAGCACTTCCCTGGGCACGGCGACACCACGGTCGACTCGCACCTCGGCCTACCTCGCGTCGACCGGCCTCGCGCCGAGCTCGACGCGATCGAGATCGCGCCTTTCCGCGCCCTCGCGAAGAGCCCGGACATCGCGGCGATGATGAGCGCGCACGTCGTCTATACCGCGATCGATGCCGATCAGCCCGCGACGCTCTCGCCGGCGATCTGCCGCGACTTGCTCCGCGCGGATCTCGGCTTCGAAGGCGTCCTCTTCTCCGACGATCTCGAGATGAAGGCGATCGCGGTCCCCGTCTCCGAGGCCGCGGTGCGCGCGGTGCTCGCGGGGTGCGACGTGCTCCTCGTCTGCTCGAGGGCGGAGCTCGCCGCCGAGGCGCACGAGGCGCTCGTGCGCGAGGCGGAGAACAGCGGCGCGTTCCGGGCGCGCTGCGAGGAGGCGGCCGCGCGCAGCCTCGCGATGCGCCGGCGCGTGCCGCCGCGACCCGCGCCCGACGACGCGACGCTCGCGCGCACGCTCGACGAGGGCGCGCGGATGGTCTTCGAGCTCACGCGCCGCCTTTCGGGGGAGCCGTGACGCTCTTCGGGATCGCCGCCAAGCGCTTGGTCACGTGCGATCCCGCGCGGGCGACGCCGGTCGATCCCCTCGGCGTCGTCGAAGACGGCGCCGTCGTCTACGACGAGCGCTCGATCCGCTGGATCGGCCCGCGCGTTCAAGCCGCCGCCGACGTTCGCATGGTCGACTACGGCGATCGCGTCGTGACGCCCGGGCTCGTCGACGCGCACACTCACGCGGCGTGGGTCGGATCGCGCCACGACGAGTACGCGATGCGCATGGCCGGCGCCGACTACCGCGCGATCGCGTCCGCGGGCGGCGGGATCCTCTCGTCGTTTCGCGCGGTCTCGGCCGCGAGCGAAGAAGAGATCGCCGAAGCGCTCGCGTCGCGCCTTCGGCGAATGGCCGATCTCGGCGTCACCACCTGCGAGGTCAAGAGCGGCTACGGCCTCGAGCCCGACGGCGAGCGCAAGCAGCTCCGCGCGATCGGCGTCGCGAAGGTCGCTGCCGGCGTCCCCCACGTGGTGTCGACGTTCCTCGCCCTCCACGCGCTCCCCGAGAGCGCCAAGAGCAACCGCGATCACTACGTGCTCCGCGTCGCGACGTCGCTCGTGCCCGAGGTCGGGCGGAGCAAGCTCGCCGACTTCGTCGATGCCTACGTGGATCAGAACGCGTTCACCGTCGACGAGGCGCGCATCGTCTGCGAAGCGGCGAAGCACGCGGGCCTCGGCGTTCGCTTGCACGTCGGGCAGTTCGCCGACGTCGGCGGCGCGCAGCTCTGCGCCGAGCTGGGCGCGCTCTCGGCCGATCACCTCGAGAACGTCGACGAAGCGGGGATCGCCGCGCTCTCGCGCGCCGGCGTCGCCGCCGTTCTCCTGCCGGTGGCGAGCTTCACGCTCGGGCAAGCGCCGCCGCCCGTCGCCGCGCTGCGCGCTGGAGGCGTGTCTCTCGTCGTCGCGAGCGACGCGAACCCGGGCACCGCGCCCACCGAGAGCCTGCCGCTCGCGATGTCGCTCGCCGTCCGGATGTACGGGCTGACACCGGCCGAGGCCATCCTCGGAGCCACGCGCCTCGCGGCGGCGTCGCTCGGGCTCGCCGGCGGCGCGAGCGGTCGCGGCGTCCTCGCGCCCGGCGCGCACGCGGATCTCGTCGTGTGGGACTTGCCGCACGAGCACGCGATCGTGCAGCCGTGGGGCGCGCCGAAGGCGCTGCACGTGCTCCGCGACGGCGCGCGCATCGGCTCGCGCTGATCGCTCACGTCGGGTGCTTGCCGAGCCCCGCGGGCGGACGGATCTCCGAGCCTCGCTTGCTCACGACGACGAGGGCGCCGAGCGTGGCCACGAACGGAAGGATCGCGAGCACCTGCGACGGGAGCTTGGTCTGGTTCTGCAAGACGATCTGCAGCGCGTCGAGCGCGGCGAACGTGAGGCACGCGAGCGCCGCCCGCCACGGACGCCAGCCCGAGACGATCACCGCGGCGAGGGCGATGAACCCGCGGCCGCCGCTCATCCCCGCCTGGAACTGGTGCAGATCGAACGCGAGCGCGGTGCCGCCGAGCCCCGTCACCGCGCCGCCGAGCGCGACGGCGGCCGTGCGCATCGCGCCGACGTCGATCCCGACCGCACGCGCCGCCGACGGATCTTCGCCGCACGCCCGCATGCGCAAGCCGAAGCGTGTCCGGCGGAGGATCCATGCGAGGAGCGCGACGAGGATCACGAACGAGACGAGGAAGGGATCGATCGACGTTCGGAAGCCCTCGATGCTCGGCGAGTTCGAGCTCGAGCCGTAGAGCGCGCGCAGGAGAAACCGCGTGCCCCCGGCGGCGATCAAGTTCAGCGCGATGCCGCTCACGATCGCGTCGATGCGCCCGCGCACGACCAAGAGCGCGTGCACGAGCCCGAAGCCTGCGCCGCACGCGACGCCGCACGCGACGCCGCCCATCGCGCTGCCGGTCGCGATCGATCCGGCGACCGAGGCGAGCGCCGAGGCGAGCAGCGCGCCCTCGAGGCCGATGTTCACGACGCCGCTTCGCTCGCTGAGGACGCCGCCGAGCGCCGCGCAGCCGTACGGGATCGTCATGCGCGCGGTCTGCGCGATCATCGCCCCCGAGAAGACGACGTCGAGCGCGCTCATCGGGCGCTCCCTCGAGGCTCCGGGGCGCGGAAGCGGACGTCGGCCAGCGCGACGGCGCAGACGACGACGCCCGAGAGCACGTCCATGAGCTCCTTGGGCACGAACGCGTTGACCGCCAGGCCGCCCTGCTGGAGCGTGCCGAAGAGCAGCGCGGCGAAGACGAGGCCGGCCGCGCTGCCGCGCCCGAGGAGCGCGACCGCGAGCCCGCCGAAGCCGGCGCCGGCGCCGAGGCCCTCCTCGAAGTAGCCTTTGTAGCCGAGCACGGTGCCGAGGCTCGCCGCCCCGGCGATCGCTCCCGAGGCCACGAGCGCCTGCTCGAGACGCCGCCGCACGGGCACCTTCTCCGCGCTCATCGCGCGCGCGTTCTGTCCGATGAGGCCGAGCTCGCGTCCAAAGCGTGTGCGCTTGTACGACGTCGTCACCAGCGCGGTCGCGAGGAGCGCGAACGCGAGCGCGAAGCTCGCGGCGCTGCCGCGGAGCGAAGGCCACCACGCCTCGAGGCGCGGCATGCGCGCCCCGGGCACGACGTCGGCCGTGCGCACGCTGCCGGCGAGCGCGAGGCCGCCGGCGCCGAGCGCGAGGCCCACGGCGCCGTCGGCGATCCGGTTCATCATGATCGTGGAGATGACCTCGTGGGCGCCGAAGCGTCCCTTGAGCAGCGCGGGCACGAGCGCCCACGCTGCGCCGGCGGCCATCGCCGCGGCGAGCACGACGGGCAAGGCGACGATCGCCGGCGTGCCCGCCGGCAGGCGCGCGCCCACGACCCCGGCGACGAGGCTCGCGACGGCGAGCTGCCCTTCGGCGCCGATGTTGAAGAGGCCCGCGCGGAGCGCGAGATCGACGGCGACACCGGTGAAGAGCAGCGGCGTCGCCTTGAAGAGCACCTGCCCTGCCCCGTAGCTCGTTCCCCACGTGCCCTCGAACAAGAGCGCGGCCATCGCGCGGGGCGATTCGCCGTAGAGCCACACGAGGAGGCAGAACGCGAGCCAGCCGATCGCGATCCCCGCGATCCCCGCCGGGTTTGCGAACAGCTCCCTCGGCGAGATCCTCCTCAAGCGCCGGCCTCCGCGGAGACGCCCAGCATCGCTCGTCCGAGCTCGTCGTCGCTCGCCGTCGGGGGGAGCTCCGCGACGATCTTGCCCCGCGAGAGCACGAGGATTCGTGTGCAGAGTGCACGTAGCTCGTCGAGATCGGCGGACACGACCAGGACGGCCGCGCCGCGGTCGCGCGCTTCGAAGAGTCGCGCGTGGATGTCGCGGCTCGCCCCGAGATCGACGCCCCGCGTCGGCTGCGCCGCCACGAGCGCCTTCTCTCGGTCGCCGACGAGACGCGCGAGGGCGCGCGCGACTACGATCTTCTGCTGGTTGCCTCCGGAGAGCGTGCGCGCGGCGCGATCGAGATCGGCGTTCGCGCCGGACGCGGCGAGCCGCGCGCGCGCTTCGCTCTCGAGCGCCTCGAGATCGAGCCAGCCGAGGCCGCCGGCGAACTTGCCGAGCTCGCCGAGCACGACGTTGTCGCGCAAAGGCGCGTCGAGCACGAGCCCGTCGGCGTGACGGTCCTCCCTCACGATCGCGTCGGTCGTCCCCGTCACCTTGCCCGCGTCGGGCGTCACGTCGCCCCCGAGGACGGCGACGAGCTCGCGCTGGCCATTGCCTTCGACGCCCGCGATTCCGACGATCTCTCCAGCCTTCACCTCGAGGGTTACGCCGTCGAGCGCGCGGCCGACCTTCACGCCGTCGAGCGCGATCACGGTCTCGCCGGCGTGGCGCTCCCTCACGTGCGCGCGCTCGGATCCCGTCGCGCCGCCCATGATCGCGGCGGTCACCTCGGCGATCTGCGCGCCGAGCTCGCTCTCGCGATCGAGATCGCGCGTGAAGATCAGCCTGCCCTTGCGCAGCACCGTGACGACGTCGGCGTGCGCGCGCACCTCGTCCATCTTGTGCGTGACGACGACGATCCCCGTGCCGTCGTCGGCGAGCCTTCGCAGCGTCGCGTAGAGCGACGCGGCTTCGCTCTTCGTGAGCACGGCCGTCGGCTCGTCGAGGATGAGGAGCTTCGCCTCGCGGTAGAGCGCGCGCGCGATCTCGATCCGCTGGCGATCGCCGACGCCGAGCGTCTCGACGACGGTGTCGAGCGGGAGATCGACGCCGAGGTCACGGGCGATCTGCTCTGCGCGACGGCGCGCCGCCGCGAGATCGAGGCGCCCGAGGCTCGCGGTCGGCTCGGCGCCGAGCACGATGTTCTCGAGCGCGGTGAAGACGGGCACGAGCGCGAAGTGCTGGAGCACCATCCCGATCCCGCGACGGATGGCCTCTCGGGGCGTGTGAGGTTCGAGGCGCGCTCCGAACGCCTCGACGTGGCCGGCGTCGGGGACGACCATGCCTGCGATCACCTTGAGCAGCGTGCTCTTGCCGGCGCCGTTTTCTCCGCAGACGGCGTGGACTTCGCCCGCCTGGAAGCTCACCGAGGCGGGCTCGAGCGCCTGGACCTCGCCGAAGCGCTTTTCGACCCCAACCGCGCGGGCCAGCGCCTTCGTGGCTGAGGGCTCCTCCGGCACGCGGCGTAGGATAAGGCAATCTCCTTCGGTTTTACGTATGATCGAGGAGAGGCGCGGGAACATGCACACGACGAAGGCCACACCCCCCAAGACGGGGCGTCTACGGCGAGCGCTTCGCCGTGTCCTCGGCGTGCGCGGCGCGACCATGGCGGAGTACGCGCTCCTCATCATCGGGGTCATGCTCCTCGCGGCGGGCGGCTATCGCATGCTCGGCACGAGCGTGAAGAAGCGCACCGGCGACGGCAGCGAAGAGCTCGGCGGCCGGAGCGGCGGCGGCGGCGATCCCGGCGGCGGTGGCGGTGGCGGCGGTGCCACGGCCGGCGGCGGTGGCGGATCGGGGGGCAGCGGCGGTGGCGGCGGTGGCGGTGGCGGCGGTGGCGGCGGCTCGCAGGCCGGCGGCAAGATGGGCGCCTCGTCGAAGGTCAGCGTCGGAGGCGGCATCGGCGGAGGCGCCGGCGGCGGCGGTGGCGGCGGCGCCGCGCAGGGCAACGGCGCGGGGCGCGACGGCAGCGGCGACGGCACCTACCAGAGCACCGGCGAGTCCGAAGGCTCGGGCGTCGACGCCGAGCTCAAGTTCAAGCGAAGCCTCGGCATCGCCTTCTTCGCCGCGGGCATCATCGCGATCGGCTACGTCATCGCCAAAGCGCGCAACGTGAAGAAGGACGCCGACGATCAGGGCGACACGCCCGACGCCGGCTGAGCGTCACCACTTCCCGAGAGCTACCGTCCGCGCAGGCCGGTCCACGTCAGGAAGCGCTCCCACATGCTCGGTGGCGGCGGCGGCGGCGGTGGCACGTTCCACATCCCTTGCGCGCCGTGGATCCCCGCGTGCGATTGCCGCGGCGGCTGATACGGCGGCGCGAAGACGGGCTGCGATTGCAGCGGCGGATATCCCCCCGTGTTGGGCGGCGGCATCTGCGGCGCAGGGAGGTGCGCGGTGCGCGGCGGCGCGGGCCGCGACGGCGCCGCCACGCGTGCGCGCACGGCGTCTTGATCCTCCGCGGCGAGCGAGACGCCGCACGCGACGCACGCGCGCACGTGCGGCGGATTCATCGTCCGGCACATCGCGCATTCGCGCGGCTCGGCGCGATCGATGCGCGTGATGTCGTCGGGGATGGGCCGCTTCGCGGTCGAGACGTCTTCGCGCAGCATCGCGCTGACCCCGGGACGATTCATGACCGCGGTCGCCCCGCTGTCGCCCGTGTCGACGATCCCCGGCGCCGCGCCCTGGATCTCGTCGATCCCCGGCGGCAGACGGCGCGCCATCGGCTGCGGCGCGGCAGGGCTCTCCCGCGGCTTCGACGGCGGGGTCGCCGAGCGATCGATCCGGATCGTCGCGTCGTCGAGCAGCTCGTCGCCGGCCTGGGCGCGGCTCGCGGGCACCGGCGGCTTCGCGACCTCGGTCTTGTCGCTGGCGTCGTAGGGATCGTCGGGGTTGTACTCGAGGTTCGCGAGCGGCGGTCCGGGCAGCGCCCCGGCGAGCGCGGTCGAGAGCTCCTCCATCGACGCGTAGCGCTGCTCGGGGCGCTTGGCGAGGCAGCGCTGGACGACGCGGTCGATCTCCGCGGGCAGCCCCGGCGCGAGCTCGACGACCGATTTCGGAACGACGTTGAGGTGCGCGTGGATCATCGCGGGCACGCCGCCGTCGCGGAACGGCGCCTTGCCCGTGAACATTCGATACATGACGCAGCCGAGCGCGTAGATGTCGGTGCGTCCGTCGACCTTGCGCCCCATGATCTGCTCGGGCGCCATGTACTCGACGGTGCCGACGAGCATCCCGGTGTGCGTGAGCTGCGTCTGCTGATCGGGCGCGTACGACTTGGCGACGCCGAAGTCGAGGACCTTGACGTAGTTGCGATCCCCGGCGCGCTCGACGAGCATCACGTTCGCCGGCTTGAGGTCGCGATGGATGATCCCCGCGGCGTGGGCGACGTGGAGCGCGGCGCACATCTGCCTCAAGATGTGGATCGCGGTCTCGGGGGCGAGCTTCGTCTCCCGGCGGAGCTTCGCCGAGAGCGACTCCCCTTCGAGCAGCTCCATCACGAAGAACATGTCGCCCGTGCCGTCGCGACCGAGGTCGAAGACCTCGATGATGTTCTCGTGCTGGATGCGCGCGGTGTTCTTCGCTTCGCGGAGGAAGCGACCGGCGACCTCTTCGTCGAGCTCGACGCCGTCGACGCCGCGGATCAGCTTCACGGCGACCGACCGCTTCATCGTCAGATCGCTCGCGCGGTAGACGATGCCCATCCCGCCCGAGCCGAGCTTGGCTTCGAGGCGGTAACGCCCCCCGAGGAGGCGAGGAAGGGAGTCGTCGCTTTCCGGCATGCCGGCCCGCCTGGAAGCGTATCATGACGACCCCGACGGCAATCGGGCGACGAGGCGAGGCAGATGGATCCCGAGGTCCACCAGAGGTACCTGGATTACCGCGACCGGCACGGCTATTTCGGGCGATCGGGCAAGCTGCTCGGCGCGGCGGAGTTCGTCGCGCTCGACGCCGAGCACGCCGAGCTCGACGCCAAGGGCGAGCGGCGCGACGACGAAGAAGAGGCCCGCTTCGCCGAGGTCTCGAAGATCCTGTTTCGCGATTGAGGCTTCGACCTCAGACGACCTTGCGCACCAGCGCGAGATCGCTGTCGTCGAACGTCACGCCGGAGCGGCGGCGCTCCGACTCGGGCGCCTTGGAGCCGCCGAGCGCCTTCGCGTGGAGCTGGGCGCCGTCGAGGATGAGCTCGCAGAGCGAGCCGTAGTCGATGCCCGCGTGCGCGGCGATCTTCGGCAGGAGCGAGGTGGGCGTCATGCCGGGGAGCGTGTTGACCTCGAGCACGTACTCGTTCTCGCCCTCGGTCACGAGCAGATCGACTCGCACCGCGCCGGTGCACCCGATCGCGCGCACTGCGCGCTCGGCGAGGTTCATCACGCCGCGCGCGCGCGTCGGGGCGATGCGAGGCGGCAGGACGTACTGCGTCTCGCCCGGCGTGTACTTCGCCGTGTAGTCGTAGATCCCGCGGCTCGGCACGACCTCGATGCACCCGAGCACGCGCCCGTCGAGGATCCCGACGTGCACCTCGGTCGCCTTGATGTACCGCTCGACGAGCGCCCATCGGTCGTGGTCGAGCGCCGCCTCGATGCCGCTCTGGAGCTCGCCGATGCTGCCGGCCTTCGTGAGGCCGATCGACGAGCCCTCGCTGCGCGGCTTGACGATGACGGGGAAGCCGAAGCTGCCGTGCACCTCCTCGAGATCGAGCAGATCCGCCTCCGTCGCCACGTAGTACGGCGGCGTGGGGATGTTGTGCAGGCGGAACATCTCCTTCGCCTTGAGCTTGTCCATCGCGAGCGCCGAGGCGAGGACGCTCGACCCGGTGTACGGGATGCCGAGCAGCTCGAGCATGCCCTGGATGCAGCCGTCTTCCCCGCCGCGCCCGTGCAGCGCGAGAAACGCGACGTCGATGTCGGCGTTGCGGAGGGCGACGTCGACGGGACACGTGTCGCCGAGGACGACGCGGGCGACGTCGTGACCGCGAGCCTCGAGGGCCTTCGCGACGCCGTCACCAGTCTTCAGCGAGATTTCGCGCTCGCCGCTCGCGCCCCCCATCAGCACCCCCACGCGCCGCTTCTTCATCTGTCATCCCTCATCATGGTCTGGCAGTTTCCAAGTTCCGCGCCGTGGGTGATCCGTTACGAATACGCACGGTTAGCGAAGCGGTGGTGTGTCCCTGGGGACACGCGTGACCCGCGGGCGGCCACGGAAGCTCAAGCTCGTCTCACGTACCGCAGTGGGGGTCAAGAGGCCAAGTTTTGCGCGCACGTGCGCTCGTCGCGCCGCCGCGCGCCGTCTCTCACCCGCAACGACGTCGTCGCGGCCTAGTCGATCTCGACGAGGATCGCGGTGATGTTGTCTTTGCCGCCGCGCTCGTT
>JAHBWD010000117.1 GCA_019637175.1 Labilithrix sp.
AGGATGCCGTTCTTCGACACGAGCCCGACGAGCGTGACGAGGCCGACCTGCGAGTAGATGTTGAGCGTCGTCGTCCACCCCTCGGTGAGGCCGAACGTGAGCCCCGGCGGCCCGCCGAACTTGAGGAAGGTGAAGATCAGCGCGCCGAACATCGCGAGCGGCACCGAGCCGCCGAGGATCACGAGCGGGTCGCGGAACGAGTTGAACTGCGCCGCGAGCACCAAGAAGATGAGGAGCACCGCGAGCCCCATCGCGGGGAGGAACTTGCCTCCCTCCTGCCTGAGCTGGCGTGACTCGCCGGTGTAGTCGACGCGATAGCCCGGCGGGAGCTTCTTCGCCGCTGCGTCCTCGACCGCCTTGAGCGCGCCGTCGATGCCCTGGGTGGCGACGCCCGAGAGCTTCACCGCGTTGAGCTGCTGGAAGCGGTTGAGCGTGCGCGGCTCGACGCCGTCTTTGAGCGTCGCGATCGCGCTGAGCGGCATCAGCTGGCCGTTCGCGCTCGTGACGTGGATCTGGGTGAGCTGCTCGGGCGTGAGCCGGCTCGCGCGCTCGATCTGCGGGATGACTTTGTAGCTGCGCCCGTCGATGTTGAAGCGATTGACGAAGTTGCCGCCGAGCATCGCCGACATGTCGGCGCCGACCTGCGCCATGCTGAGGCCCATGGCGGCGACCTTGTCGCGATCGAGCGCGATCTCGGTCTTCGCCTGGTCGACGCGCACGTCGATGATCGGCGGAAAGGCGAACTGGCCGCTCTTCATCGCTTCGTCGACGAGCGCGTCGGTGAAGCGGAGGATCTCTTCGTGCCCCGCCGTCGAGGCGATGACGATCTCCACGGGGAAGAACCCCGGGCTCGGCAGCGCGGGCGGAAGGAACACGGGCGCGCGCACGCCGGTCACCGCGCTCGTCTTCGCGCTGAGCTCCTCCTGGATCTCGAAGATGCTGCGCTTGCGCTGGTTCCAAGGCTTCACGATCGCGCCGCCGAAGCCGCCGTTGGCGAACGTGATCTGGAACGAGTGGCTGAACTCGGGGAGCGACTGGAAGTGGTCGCCCACCTGCGTCGAGTACGCGGTGACCTGCTCGAGGCTCGCGTTCGCGGGCACGTCGAGCGCGCCGAAGACGCCGCCCTGATCTTCGTTCGGCGCGAGCTCCGCGTTGGAGAACGAGTACATCGGGAGCACGAGGACGGCGAGGACGACCCAGACGGTGTAGACCTGCTTGCGCGATCCGAGCGAGACGTCGAGCATGCGCTCGTAGCGCGCGCGCACGGCGCCGAACGCGCGATCGATGCGGTCGCCGAGCCACCCGCTCCGGTGCTCTTCGCGGAGGAGGCGCGACGCCATCATGGGCGAGAGCGTGAGGGCGACGACGCCGGAGATGAAGACGGCGCCCGCGAGCGTGAACGCGAACTCGCGGAAGAGCGCGCCGGTGAGGCCGCCCTGGAAGCCCACCGGCGCGTAGACGGCGGCGAGCGTGATCGTCATCGCGACGATGGGGAACGCGAGCTCGCGCGCGCCGACGATCGCCGCCTCCAGCCGCGTCTTCCCCTCGCGGATGTTGCGCTCGACGTTCTCGACGACGACGATCGCGTCGTCGACGACGAGACCGACGGAGAGCACGATCGCGAGCAGCGTGAGCAGGTTCACGGTGAAGCCGAGCACCTGCATGAGGAAGATCGCGCCGATGAGCGACACGGGGATCGACACGACGGGCACGAGCACGGTGCGCAGCGAGCCGAGGAAGAGGAAGATGACGATGACGACGATGCCGATCGTCTCGAGGAGCGTCTTGACGACCTCGTCGATCGCGTTGTCGATGTACATCGTCGAGTCGTACGCGGTGGAGCCCTCGAGGCCGCTCGGCATCTCGCGCTTGATCTGCTCCATCTCCTGCCGCACGCGCGCGATGACGTCGAGCGAGTTGGCGTTGGGCAGCACCCACACGCCCATGAAGACGGCGTTCTTGCCGCTGAGGCGCACGTCTTGGTCGTACGTCTCGGCGCCGAGCTGCACGTCGGCGACGTCGGCGAGCCGGACGAGCGCGTCGCCGTTGTGCTTCACCACCAGGCGCCTGAACTCCTCGACCGAGCGGAGATCGGTCGACGCCGTGAGGTTCACCTGGACGAGCGCGCCCTTCGTCTGGCCGACCGCCGAGAGGTAGTTGTTCGCGCCGAGCGCCTGGCGCACCTGCGTCGGCGTCACGCCGAGCGCCGCCATGCGATCGGGCTTGAGCCACGCGCGGATCGCGAACGCGCGCCCGCCGAGGATGTCGGCGCGCTGCACGCCCTCGATGGCGGAGAGCCGCGGCTGCACGATGCGGATCAGGTAGTCGGTGACCTGGTTGTCTTCGAGGATCGTGGATCCGAACGAGAGGTACATCGCCGCGACCTGCGCGTCGGAGGGCTCGATCGTGATCGAGGGGACCTCCGCCTCCGGCGGAAGATCGGCGCGGACCTGGTTGACGCGCGCGCTGATGTCGGCGAGCGCGTTCGACGCGCTGAAATTGAGCTTCAGGCGCACGTTGATCGTGGAGAGCCCCTGAACGCTCTGCGACTCGATGTAGTCGATGCCGTCGGCCGCGGCGATCGAGCGCTCGAGCGGCGTCGTGATGAACCCGCGCACGAGATCGGCGCTCGCGCCGACGTACGCGGTGCGCACCGTCACCGTCGCGCTCTCGAGCTTCGGATACTGCCGCACCGTGAGCGCGCGCACCGCCTGGATGCCCGCCACGATGATGACGAGGTTCAAGACGATCGCGAGGACCGGCCTTCGAATGAAGATGTCGGTGATCTTCATGGCGCGCGCTTCAGCGGTTCTCGGGACGCGGATCGAGCTCGGGCTTCGGCTCTTTCGTGTTGTCGACCACGATCGGCGAGCTGTTGCGCAGCTTGAACGCGCCGGCCGTGACGATCTCTTCGCTCTTCTTCACGCCGTCGATCACCGCGACGAAGTCGCCGCGCGCGCCGCCGAGCTTCACGAACTGCTGGCGCGCGATCTTCACCGGCTTGCCGTCCGGCGTCGTCGCGACGCCGGGCGTGTCGGCCTTGCGCGCCTCGACGATGAAGACGCTGTCGCCGTACGGCGCGCGCATCACCGCGGTGGCCGGGACCGTGACCGAGACGCTCTTGTTCGGGAGCACGACCGCGACCTGGACGAACATGCCCGGGCGGAGCCCCTCGGCGCGCTTCGCGACGTCGGCGCGGAGCTTGATCGTCCGCGTGATCGGATCGACCGTCGGATCGACGGCGGCGATCGCGCCCTCGAGCGGCGCGCCCGCGTCGAGCGACGACTCGAGCGTGATGCGCACGGGCATGCCGACCGCGACCTCGGCGAGCCGCTGCTGCGGGAGCGAGAAGTCGACGTGCACCGCGTCGATCGTCTCGAGCACCGTGACCGGCGTGCCCGGCTGGAGGAACTGCCCGAGGTTCACCGAGCGCAGACCGAGCTTGCCCGCGAACGGGGCGCGGATCGTCTTCTTCGCGATCTGCGCCTGGATCTGCTCCACGTCGGTCGTCGAGGTGCGGAGCTGCGCCTCGTCGGCGTCGAGCTGCGCGGCCGAGATCGCGCCCGAAGCGGCGAGCTGGCGCGTGCGGTTGATCGTCGTGGTCGCGAGCTGCTTGCGCGCCTGCGCCGAAGCGAGCTGCGCGCGCTCGACGTTCGTGTCGAGCTCGACGAGGACGTCGCCCTGCTTGACCGCCGCGCCCGATTCGAAGGCGATGCGCGTGACGACGCCGGGCGCGTCGGCGCTGAGCGCGACGCCCTTGGCCGACGTGACGCTGCCCACCGCGGCGAGCGTGCCTTCCCAGGCCGCCTCCTCCGCGAGCGCGGACGCGACGATCTCCGGCGGAGGTCCGTCGATCTCGGCTTGCTTGCCGAAGTTGATGAGCTTGGCGATCTGCGCGCCCTTGAGGGCGACCAGCGCGCACACGACCAGCACGACCGCCACGATGGTGAGGAGCCAGCGCACGATTTTCACTCCCGAGGCCCGCTTCGATGCGCGACGGTTCCGTTCCGTCGCGCACGAACGCGTCAGGCTTTCAGTTTCGTCATGTCGTCGAGGACGGCCTTCTCGTGGCCGTTCGGATCGACCTTGGTGTAGACCTTGCGAACGACGCCCGCGGGATCGACGAGGAACGTCGTGCGATCCCAGTACATCGTGCCCTTCCACTCCGTCTTGCCGACGCCGAGCGCCGTGAGGAGCTTGGCCTCCGGATCGGCGAGCAGCTCGATGGTGAAGGAGAACTTGTCGCAGAAGCTCTTGTGCGACGTCACGTCGTCTTCGCTCAGCCCGACGACGACCGCGCCGGCGGCGTCGTAGTCGGCCTTCGTCGCGGTGAACGACTTGCCCTGGATGGTGCAGCCCGGCGTGTCGTCTTTCGGATAGACGTAGAGGACGAGCCACTTGCCCGCGTAGCTGGCGTTGGTGCGCCGCTGGCCGTCTTGGTTCGCGAGGTCGAAGTCGGGGAGCTTCTGGGCGGCGTCGATCATGGGCCCCCCTCTCTAGCACGAATGCGGCTAGCCCGGACGCGCGTCGATGGCGCGACGGTAGCGCTCGCGCCGCGCGCTGTCGCGCAGGATCTCGTAGGCCTCCTCGATCACGACGACGATCTTCTGAACGTCGCTCGTGAGATCGAGCAGGTGCGGCGTCAAGAGACGCGAAGGCTCGAACGCGCGGCGCAGCTCGAGGAACGCGTGACGGATCTCGTAGCCCGTCGCGTCGCGCGTGACGCCGAGGACCGCGAAGTAGTCGCCTTCTTCGACGAGCTCGAGGCGAGCGCGCACGCGCGCGCGGATCGCGTCTTCGTCGAGCGCGTGCACGTCGGGCTCGGACGCCGCTCGCGCGGGTCGCCTCGGGATCGCGACCGCGGGCGCCACGACGTCGAAGATGCCGAGGAGCGCGAGGGCGTGGATCACCGCGACGATCTCGTGATCCGCGTGGCGCGCGAGGAGATCGGAGAGGCTGCCGCCGCGGACGCGCTGGAGGACGTCGAGATCTTGGGGTGAGAGGTTGCACTCCGCGAGCAGGCCGTGGTTCGCGCCGGCGTCGATCCGCGCGCCTTCGCCGCCGAGCCGCTCGACGGCCTCTTCCACCGGGACCGCGCGCCGCACGAGCTCGACGAAGATCTCCGCGCCCGTCGAGGCGCCGAAGACGCTCGGCTCGCCGCGCAAGCGCCCCGGCGGATCGGGCTCGAGCTGCGCGGTGCCGCGAGGAAGACGGAGGATCGTCTTGGCGATCCACTCCGCGTGCGCGCGCAAGATCGACCAGAGCTGATCCTGACGGAGCCAGCCGTGCGCGACGAGCGCGGCGCCGGCGTGACGACCGTACGGCGGGATCTTGGCGGCCAGGCGCGGCGCTTCGTCGCGCGGGAGCTCGCCGCGCGACGCGAGGAAGTGAACGAGCGACTCCTGCTCCGCGCCCGACGCGGCGGCGACGAGATCGCCGTCGCGCATCACGATGCGCCTCACCGCGCCGTCTTGCTCGAAGCAGAGCGCGCCGGTCGCTCGCCGGGCGATCGCCTCGGCGAAGAAGCGACGCGCGTCCGTCGGGCCGAGGACCACGGCGCCGGCCTGCGCGGCGGAGACGACGCTCGGCCCGCGAGGCGCATCGTGCGGCGGCGCGGGCGGCGCGGGCGGCAGCCACGACGAGTGGCGCGCCGGAGGATCCGCGCGCGTCGACTGGAGATCGGGGACCTCCGGCGGTGCAGGCGCGCGCGCGTTCGCGTCGGTCCCGGGCGAGGGCGCGTTCACGTCGGTGCCGCGTCGAGCCCCGTGCGTTCCCGTCGTCGTCGTGGGCGCGCCGCTCACGCTGCGCGGCGGCGCGTCGCTGCCCGCGCGACGCTCGCGCGTCTGCGATCCCGTGCTGATGCGCATCCCGCCGCCGGTCGTCGACTGGCGCGTGCCGCCCGAGGTCGTGCCCTTCGCGTGCGCGCCGGTGCCCTCGCGATCGTGCCCACCCGACCCCGTGCGCGGTTGGCCCTCGTGCGCGCCCTCTTCGTCTTCGTCGCCCTCGATGGGCTCGTCGAGCGACGCGAGCACGTCGGCCGGGAGCACGGCTTCGATCTCCTCTTCCGGGCTCGGCAGGGGGATCTCGGCGCTCGACGCGACCTCGGCGCGCATCTCGGCGTCGGCGAGCAGCTGCTGGAGCTCGTGGCTCACGGTGCCGAAGGCCGCGAGCGATCGCGGCGCCTCGATCAGATCGGCGAGCGACGACGTGCTCATCGGCAGCGGCGGCCCCGGCGTGCGCAAGCCTGGCGCAGGCAGCGACGGATGGCTCGGTCGCTCGCTCGGCGGGAGGCTCGAGCCGAGCAGGCGCTGCGAGGGGATCGAAGGCGGCCGCGACGAGCGGCGCGCGCCGGGCCGCGAGACGGCGCCGCCCGTGAGCGCTTCGATCTTGCGCACGAGGGCCGCGACCTCGACGGGGCGAACGAAGAACGCGCTCCCGTCGTTGGAGAGCGCGTCGTCGGCGTTCTTCACGACGCCCTCTCCCGTTCCGACGTACACGAAGTCGATCGCGCCCGAGCCGGGGACGCGCCGCAACTTCGCGAGCTCGTCGAGCACGCCGTCGACGTCGACGTCGAGGATCACGACGTTGGGCCGCAGCGTCGTCACCCGCGACGAGAGCGACGCCATCGCGACGTCGGCCACGATGTATCCGGCGACGCGAAGCGCGGCGACGTAGGCCGACAGCTCGGCCGAGGCGTCGCACACGAGCACCATCGGCGATCGCCCTCCCGGAGGGATCTCCTCCGGCTTAACCGATGATTGGTCGTCCATCCCCGCTCACTCGTCCGGCTTGCCGTCGTCCTCGCCGCCCGCGGGCGCGGTCGCGCTTCCACGCGAGAGCAGCGCGATGAGCTTCGGCAAGAGCCCTGCCCCGTAAACCAACGCGAAGATGAACGCGACGAGGAGGATCTCGCCACGCGTGAGGCCGAACATCGTCGCTCCCTTCTCGGCTCCTTCTTACCATGGCGTTATCATCGGCGCGTGGTCCACGTGCGCACCGGCGGCGACGTTCGCGAGATCGCTCCTGGTGCGCTCGTCGTCGAAGGTGGGACCGACACCGTCTCCGCCACGACCCCGATCGCGCGGTCGGCCCGGGGTCCCTTCGCGCCGGTCGCGGTCGCGCTCGAGCTCGACGGCGCGCTGCGCGATCTGTTCTCGCGCGCGATCCCGGTTCCGAGCCTCACCGCGTGGGTGCGCGTGCGCTGGATCGTGCTCGCGATGGCCGCGCCTTCACTCGCGCTCCTCTTGGAGCTCGATCGCGAGCTCGTCTCGAAGGGCCTCTTGGGACCGGGACGGATGCTCGTCGACGTCCTCGTCGCCGCGTATGTCGTCTTCGAAATCACGCGGCGCACGCCGCGCCTCCCGGCGGTCGCCGGCGCGGCGCTGCTCGCCGTGGCGATGCGATGGCTGCTCGTCGTCGCCCGCTCGTGCGGCGAGAACGTCCACTTCGCCGTCTGGGGCGCCGCCGCGCTCTCGGTGGTCGCGGGCTTCGTCGTCCTCGTGCGCGCGCCGTCTCGCGCGCGCGTCGCCCTCGAAATCATGGGCAAGCTCGGCATCTCGCGCGCCGACGCCGTCGCCGCCAAAGAAGCACCGCAACCCCACGACGCGCTGCTCATCGGCGCGATCGCGGCGGCGGCGGGGCTGCCGCTCTTGCTCTGGGCGCTTCGAAAGGCCGGTGCGTCCGTCTCGATCCAGTCGGTCGCGTTCGTGGCCTTCGCGGTCGTCGTCCCCGAGCTCGTCACGCGCACGCTCGACGGCGGCGCGAAGCCGCCGGGCAAGGTGCTCGTCGTCCGCACGCTCGGCGCGATCGCCGTCGGGCTCGCGATCACCGGCGCGCTCCTCTATGGGGCAAAGCAGTTCTTCGACGCCGGCGGCGAGGTCGCGCGCTGCGTGGGACGCCTCGACGCCGAGTCGCGTCGCCTCCTCGCCGCCGAGGCCGCCGAGATCGCGAAGCGGCTCGCGAACGTTCGCGCGTCGACCGTGCTCGTCGTCGTGACGACCGTGGTCGTCCCGTTCGCCGAGGAGCGCGTCTACCGCGGCCTCCTCATGAACGTCCTCGTCCGCAAGTACGGCATGGCCTACGGGCTCTTTGCGTCGTCGCTCGCGTTCGGCGTCGCCCACGTGGGCGTCTACGAGATCGCGCTCTACCAGACCGTGCTGCTCGGCGTCGGCTTCGGCGTCGCCTACGCCGAGGGCGGCATCGTCGCCGCCTTCGTCGTCCACGCGGCGTGGAACCTCCTCAACGTGGCGTAGCGATCAGCGGTTGCAGCGCTTGCAGTCGACCTCGAAGCGGGCGCGCGAGTAGTCGCGAGGCTCCGCGCGCACGGTCGCGCGCTCGACGCGATCGAAGGGCAGGCGCTCGACCGGATCGTGGCTCGAAGACGCGCCCCGGCTCGCCGCGATGCCGGCGGGCGGCGCGTTGGGCTCGTACTTCGACGAGAGAGTGACCGTCGCCGGCCCGCACGCCTGGAGCGTGACGAAGGCGGAGGCGACCGCGGCGAAGCGAGCGAACGAGACGAGCTTGGAAGCGAACATGGTCTTCTTCTTTCTTGGCGTTCGAGGAGAGGCAGACGGGTGCGCGTCGAGCCCTCGGGTCGAGGGCTCGCGCGTCGGCGCGGGAAGGACGGGTGCGGCTTCTTCTCCGCGGCTTGCGTGCGCCCCCACGAGTCGAACGAGCGGGGCGACAAATTTCGCGGGGCGCGCTCTTTTTCGTCCGTCCTGCCCCTTACACGACGGTCTCCTCGCGGAGTTCCCCGGAAAAGGAGGGCTCGCCTCCTCTACGGTGGCCGACGGCAAAGCCGCGTTCACCGGTTCCGTGAACCCGAGCTGGACGTCGCTCACGAAAGAACCGCGAGGTCGGGCTGCTCGTGATTCTTCTCGGTCGCGCTGCGCCGGCCGAAGAGCGGCACCACATTGCGACGCATGCGAGAGGGCCGCGCGAGCACGACGGCAACCCTCGTCGCGGCCGCTCGCGGCGCGGCGGGCGTCGACCCGATCGCCTCACGCCTCGTGCCTCGAGGATTGTCGCGCGTGGCGCGGCCGGGCCGCCATCGCATCGTGCGGCGCCTCCCGATGGTCGAGCACATGCGCGCGAGGACGCTGGCCGCCGACCGCGCGATCGTGGAGGCGATCGAGGACGGGAGCCGGCAGCTCGTCGTCCTCGGGGCCGGGCTCTGCGCCCGAGCCTGGCGCATGCCCGTGCTCGCGGAGACGATCGTGTACGAGGTCGATCATCCGTCGACGCAACGCTACAAGCGGAGCCGCCTCGCCGAGCTCGAACCGAAGGCGCGCGAGGTGCGCTTCGCGAGCGTCGACTTCGAAGCCGAGGATCTCTCGCTCACGCTCGCGAACGCGGGCCACGACGCGAGCGCGGGCACGACGTGGATCTGGGAGGGCGTCACGCCCTACCTCACGCCGCTCGCCATCGCGAGGACGCTCGAGGGCGCCTCTGCGAGATCGGCGGCGGGGAGCACGCTCATCATGACCTACGCCATGCCGGTCGCCCGGAGCCGAGGCCGCTTCGCCGAGTGGCTCCTCCACGAAGGGCTCCGCGCGATCGGCGAGCCGCTCGAAGGCCTGATGGGCGCCCGCGCGGCGCATCGCCTCGTCGAGGCGAGCGGCTTCGAGATCACGAAGGACGCGCGCGTCGACGTCCTCGGCGGCAAGCGGCGCGCACACGCGCTCGTCGCCGAGCGGCTGCTCGTCGCCGTCCGCCGCTGATCCGTCAGAACCTCCACTCGAGCGAGCCGCCGGCGCCCGCGAGGCGAAGGCGCGGCCCCGCCGATCCGACGTCGGGCACCGACGCGCCGCCGGCGACGGTGAGCGGAATGCCGATCGCGAGGAAGACGGCGCCGCCGGCGAGCGCGCCGATGCCCGCGACATCGAGCGTCAGGTTCGCCGCGGCGCACCCGGGCCCGGAGGCGCAGTCGTTGCCCGCGGCGATGAGGCCGGCGCCGCCCGCGACCCCGGCCGCGCCGATGACGTCGAGCACGATCCCCGTGACGAAGAGCGGCACGCTCCGCATGCGCGTCGGCACCGCGCTCACGCAGTCGTCCGAAGGCGTGCACGCCTCGGCGCGCGCGAAGGAGGCGAAGAAGAAGACGACGAAGAGCGAAGTGATGCGCAGGAGCGTTCGCATGGCGAGCCGCTCCCGCAATCGCCGGACCAGATCGCCGGCGCCGAGCGATCTCGCGACGATGGCGACGCCGCGGATCGATCCGCCCTGGCCCGCGTGTCAGGCCTGAGGCGCCCGATTCACAGGCCTATTGCTCGTCGCGCCGCGGGCGCCGACGCTGCGCGGCGCGCGGGACCTTGCCCTCGAGCGGAGACTTCTGCGCGGTGGGGTTCATGTGGAACCGGCTGAGCGGCCGCGCGGCTTGATCGGCGACCTTCACCTTCTCCTTGGTCTGCTCGATGAACTTCTGCTGCGCGCGCAGCGCGGCCTGCCCGTCCTTCGGACGAACGCGCACGTAAGCGCCGCTCGGGTCGAGCACCCACGCCTTCACGTTGTCGGCCCACTGCACGTTCAGGATGTCGATGAGGCGCGCGCGGATGGCCGCCTCGTCCATCGGCACCATCACCTCGACGCGACGATGGAAGTTGCGGGGCATCCAGTCGGCGCTCGAGATGTACACCTCGTCCTTGCCCGCGTTCGCGAAGTGGAAGATGCGCCCGTGCTCGAGGAAGCGATCGAGGATCGCGCGCACCTCGATGTTGTCGCTCACGCCCGGCACGCGAGGCCTGAGGCAGCAGATGCCGCGCACGATGAGCGAGATGGGCACGCCCGCCTGCGACGCGCGATAGAGCGCCTCGATGACGTCTTCGTCGACGAGCGAGTTCATCTTCGCGACGATGCGCGCCGGGCGCCCCTGCCGCGCGTGCTCGGCCTCGCGCGCGATGAGGCCGAGGATCGCCTCGTGGAGCCCGAGCGGCGCGACGACGAGCGAGTTCCACTTCGCCGGAGCGCTGTAGCCCGTGAGCAGGTTGAAGAGCGACGACGCGTCGGCGCCGAGGCTCGGGCGCGCCGTGAGGAGGGCGACGTCGGTGTAGAGACGCGACGTCGTCGTGTTGTAGTTGCCCGTCGCGAGGTGCACGTAGCGCCGCAAGCCGCCGCGCTCGCGCCGGATGATGAGCAGGCATTTCGCGTGCGTCTTGAGGCCGAGCAGGCCGTAGACGACGTGAACGCCGCTCTGCTCGAGCGTTCGCGCCCACTGGATGTTCGACTCTTCGTCGAACCGCGCCTTGAGCTCGACGATCGCCGTGACCTGCTTGCCGGTCTCGGCGGCGCGCGCGAGCGCCTTCACGATCGGCGAGTCGCCGCCCGCGCGATAGAGCGTCTGCTTGATCGCGAGCACGTCGGGATCGTCGGCGGCGCGCGTGATGAGCTCGACGACCGGATCGAACGACTCGTAGGGGTGATGCAGCAGGATGTCGCCTTCGCGGATCGTCGCGAAGATGTCTTCGGCGTCGCGCAGCGGGGGCACG
>JAHBWD010000118.1 GCA_019637175.1 Labilithrix sp.
AGGTCTCGTCCTGCGCACGCGTGGCGTTCACACGCACGATCATCCCGAGCTCGAGATCATCCGGGTACCGCAGGCAGGTGCCAATGCGGCAGCCGATCTGATCAACGACCTCTTGAGCAGCGTCGTCGACGTGGGCAAAGCCCTGCTCGCCGGAGAGCGGTGGGGTGGGGCCCTTCGCGTCCGTTCGGACGACCCGCATCGCGAGCTCGCCGTCGCGCTCGTGGCGAGACAGGCACCCGAGCCGGGTGTCCTCGGACTCTTCGACTTCTACCCCGAGGACGCAACCAACGCGCATCAATCGATCGCGACGATGATGGTCCATCAGGCCAACCGCCTCGTCGCGGGAGGGGAAGTGGCGGCCGCCGCCGCCTTGCTCCGCGAATCGATCGCGATCTTTCCAGGAGCCCACCTTGCAGGCGCTCCGCCGGAGCTCGACCTCCAAGGTGACCTGAACTGGCAGAACCATCTCGCGTACCTGCGCCTCGCGGAGATCACGCCCGACCCAGCGGAGAGCGAACACCTGCTGCAGGAGGTCCATACACGGGTCGAATGGCTCGCCGAGCGCGATCTGGGCGGCACGGTAGCGGCGGTTCGCGCAGCTCTCGGTGTTCACGACTTCTCGTCGATGGTGCGCCTCGCGCGCGAGATCCTCGACCACAACGTCGCTTCGCCCCACGCGAAGCATGGCCCGCACGAAGGAGTCCTTCTCGTAGCCAGCCCGCTCTGGTCACGCGGCGAGAGCGGCCAGGCCGTTCGCCGCTTCCGCCTGCTGCCCGCCGGCTTCGCGGTGATGTACCTCGGCGAGCATCTCGCCGATCCCGAGACCGCGGACCTCGTCGCACGGCGCACGTATCAGCTCATCGAGCAGCATGGCGCGCGGCCATGGGAGCTCGCCAAGCACACCGCGCTCGCCCGCAACGACTGCGTCGGCGAAGGCACCCTCGTCGTCGATGCGGGGCGGCCGTACGAGCTCGTTCACTTCATCGTGAGTGCATGTGTCGCCACCGCAACACGCGAGTTTTACGCGGCCGCGAGGGGTGACGAATTCGAGGCGTGGCTGGCGAACGAACACGCGCGTGCCGCCGCCTCGGAGCCGGCACAGTCACGCGACTGATGGTTCTCCTCTTCCCTCACCAGGCCTCACCCAGGATCGCGCCATGTCGGAAACGGAGCTCATTCGTCTCGATCGCTACACGGACGCGGCCAAGAGCCTCGTCGTCAGGGCACAAGAGCTCGCGGACAAACGCAGGCACGCCAGGGTCGAGCCGATTCATTTGCTCGTATGCATCCTCCAACGAGCGCCCGCGCTCTTCGACAAGGTGGGCGCGGACCCGGCCGCCCTCACCGTGGCTGCTGCTGTAGAGCTCGAGGGCCTCGCAAGAGGCAACGAGGATTCCTATCTCTCGAGAGCGATGTGGAAGCACGAACGTACGCCGGAGAGGCCACGAGGACGGCCCATCCGCATCCGTCCGGATTGGGTCTGCGAGATCCTCTCCTCCTCGAATGCGCGGAACGACCTTGGGATCAAGCCCGCCGCTCATCACCGCACGGGAGTGCCCCACTACTGGATCGTCGATCCGGCACGCGAGACGTTGACCGTGTATCGCTCGAGCAGCGACGGTTAGATCGACGTGGTCGCCGCGGGCCGCGGCGACATGGTGCATCCAGAGCCGTTTCAGGAGCTCCCACTGCTCATCGACGACCTGTTCGGCGGGGGATGAGGGATCCAGAAGCTCGCGGGGCACGCGGATCTTCCGCCCGAGAAGCGCCACGGTCGGACCGCCGGTCGACGACACGGCGGTCCGCTCCGAGGAGCTCCACGCGAGCGCTGTCATCCGATTGCGCGAACGTGCCGGTCAGTCGACCTTGTCGACCGCGGTCTTCAGGTCGTTCCACTCCTTGTCGAGGCGCGCCCTCGTTGCGTCCCACGTCGAGGCCGTCGCGGTATCGATCGCCTTGAAGTCCGACACGAACGCGTCGCGCTGCACGCGGAGCTTCGGCAAGTTGGTGTCGATCTTCGCCTTCGTCTGGCCAGTGGCCTTTCGCGACTTCGCGTCCAGATCGACCAGCTTCTTGTCGAGATCGTCGAGCCTGCCCTGCATCGTGTGACGATAGTCCTCCACCGTCGTCGCGAACGAATTCTGGGCTTCGGCGATCTTCTTGTCCGCCTCGACCTGGGCATTCGTGATCTTCGTCGTCGACTCGGCGTTTGCCCGGTTGATGTCCTCGTTTGCCTCGGCCTGCGCCCTGTTTGCCTTCTCTTGTGCCTCGGTGCCCGACTTGTCACAGGCGGCAGCGGCGAGCGCGGAAACGAACGCGAAAGCGGTGAACGTACGATTCATTCAAATTCTCGGGGAAAGGGAAACATCACGACGCGACGACAGCAGCACCACCGCCGCGACGGCCTTTGCCGAAGCAGAACGCGTGCCGCCAGCCGCCGGCGCGAAGTCGCACTCGAGCTGCACAATGCAGCTTCCCCTCAGCCCGGGCGCCTTCGCGCGTCAGAGGAAGCTCGTCCTTCGTCCACCACACGTATGAGCTGTCATTCGACGACGCCGGTCGTCGCGTTGAGCTTCAAGAGGGCGTTGCCCCCGTGGAAGCTGCCGCGGTAGAGGGCATGACGATGCGCCGATCAGGCTACTGCTCGCAGCCCCCGCACTTTCCGACGGTCGCACCTTGAGGAATGAAGCAATAGAGCTTCGAGCATTCGCAGTTGTCTTTGCACGCGGCGCACGGCTTCTTCGGGTTCGGCGCGAAGGAGCCGTCTTCGGGCGGCGGGCAGGACTTGCGATTGGGCGAAGGGCGCGGTTCCCAGGCCGAGCCGGCGCATGGCCCGTTGCTGCCGTTCGGGCAATGCGCCAGGTTGGTCGTGACCGCGACGTCGAGGCTTGCTGCGCCGCCGAGGTCGATGGCCTTGCACGTCACGGTCCCGACACCGTTGCGATTCGGGATGGTGGTCGCCACGGTCTGGAAGAGAGCGTTCGTCAGCTCCGCCTGGGTGAGCTTCGCGCCGAACAGGAAGGCACCGCAGAGAGTTGCGTCCAAGAAGGTCGCGCGCTCGAGATTCGCGCCCTCGAGATGCACGTTCGTCAGCTCGGCGCCGGCGAAGTAGGCTCCTCGCATGTCGAGCCCCTGAAGATCGCTCCCGGTGAGGTTGCCGTCGCGTTCAGCGATCGCTCGCCCTCCTTTTGCCGCCGACTACGTTCGGCCAAAACCTCGGCACGATGGGCAGCTTGCTAGGGGGAGCTGCACTGCAGCTCTCCTTCGCGTTTGCGCGCTCATCGGCGTCGGTGGACTCGCTCGGAGCGCGCAAAGCTCCGAGCGAGACGGCACGCGCCCTAGCGAGGGTCGCAGCTCACGGAGTGTTCTTGTAGAGCAGCCAGCGCCGATTGCTTTCCGAGGCGCCCTCGTTCACGACGAGATCCGGCTTGCCGTCGCCGTCGAGATCCATCGTGGTCCAATAGGAGTTGGCAATCCTGTCGAATCCCCACGATCCGGGCGCACCGGCAGGGAGGGTCCACGACGTGCTCGTCGCAGCGAAGTGCGTGCCCGGAGTCTGCGTGGTGCCCCCGTCGCGACCGCCGTCGCCGCCACCCCCATCGCCGTCGCGACCGCCGTCGCCGTCGCGACCGCCGTCGCCGTCGCCGTCGCCGTCGCCGTCGCCTTCTCCGCCACCACCTGCTGCGTCGCGGTCGCCTGCCGAAGCGGCCGGGCCACCGCCTGCCGACGAACCATCGGGGTCGCTGGACGAGCATCCGGCCCCGACGGACCAGACGGAGACGGCGAGGAGCAAGGAACCAAGGAGCCGAGGGTGCGGGCGAATATACATCGGCCGCAACATACCGCAGGCGCGGGCAGGGCGTCTTGCCTGGTCAGCGAACGACCGGCGGGCGCTGCAACAGCGGAGCTTGCGCGAGCTCGCCGACCAGCGCCGTGCGACGCCTGACGAAGAAGACGGTGAAGAAGTCGTCGCGCGCCGCCGCGCGTGCTCAGGAATCGATCGGTACGCTCGAGCTTGCGCGGCAGTCGGCGTGCGCCGCTCCGAGGCTCGCGTCGCCGGCGAGAATGAGAAAGGCAACGTCACTCCCTTCCTCGAAGGCTTCCTCGCGCACCGCGCAGAATCCCGAACGCGTCGCGGTTCCGAGCTCGCAAGGAACGCGTCGTCGTGGGCCCGCGTCCGGCGGGGGACGGCGTGGACTTCGAGGTTGCGGGGGAGGCGAAGGGACGCCCACGCTGCGGCTCGAAAGGCATCTTCCCACGGGTCGACGGGGCGCCTGGTCGTGGCCGCGACGACCTCGTAGGCACCTTCACGGATCCTCGAAGCGCGCGAACAACGTGCTTACCGCTCTCTCCGCGTGTTTGAAGCTCGCCGGGCCCGAGGGCGTGCGCCGCTCCGAAGGTCTCGGCATCATCGAACGTGCGCCGAGCATCCGGCTCTTGCCCGTCGACAATGACGGGGCGCCCGAGCTCTACGAAGAGCACTGGGGCGATGACGTCGCCGCGCGAGCGAGCGGCGCGCGAGTCACGTCGAGGAAGTCCCGGGGCGCGATCGCGAACGGGCGAAGGAGCTTCGGCGGCCGGTGCTCTACCCTCCACGGTCTCGCTGGACGAGGAGGCTGTCGAACGTGCTCGCGTCGTGGGGGGGCGCCGTGTAAGGGAGGTCGCCCATGACCCGTTCGGCGAGAAAGGGCGGTTCCCGGCGCACCTCGCGTCGCGCACCGCAGCCCCGCCTCAGCGCCCACAATGCGGACCGCCACGATCTCTACCAGCGCAGCGTCCAGTTGCCCGACCAGGAGATCCGATTCCTGGAGAAAGTGTTCAGGGCTCACGCCGGACGCCGCCCGCTGCACCTCCGCGAGGACTTCTGCGGAACGGCGCTCCTTTGTTCGCGCTGGGCGAAGAGCCACTCGGAGCGCACGGCGATCGGGCTCGACACGTCTCGGCCGACGCTCGAGTGGGGACGCGCGCACAATCTCTCCACGATCGGCGCCGCAGCCGAACGCGTCACCCTCCTCGAACAGGACGTGCTCGTGCCGACACGGCGAAAGGTCGAGGTCATCGGCGCATACAACTACAGCTACCAAGTGTTCCACGAGCGTGAGCTGCTACGCCGCTATTTCCGCGCCGCGCATCGATCGCTCACGGACGACGGGCTCTTCGTGCTGGACGCGATCGGCGGCTTCGAGGCCACGCAGGCTCGCGTCGAGAGGCGACGCATGGGCGGATGGACGTATATCTGGGAGCAAGAGCACTACGACGCGGTGAACGGCGACTTCCGCTGTCACATCTCCTTCGAATTCCGCGACGGAAGCGCCCTGCGCCGCTCCTTCACGTACGACTGGCGCCACTACTCGCTCCCCGAGCTCCGCGACATCCTCCTCGACGCGGGGTTCGTCGGAGTCGACGCGTACTGGGAAGGCACGGACGCGAGCGGCCTCGAAGGATCGGGCAAGTTTCACCGTGTATCGCGCGCTGAGAACGACCCGGTGTGGAACGCCTACCTCGTGGCTCGGAAAGGCCCGCCGCTCCCGGGAAGCCGCGACGCCGCGCTTCGCCGATGAGCCTGCTGAAGACGCTCGTGGTGTGAGCCGACGGCCGACACGCTCATGATTCGGCGCCCCGATGGGCGCCTGGTCGAGATTGTGGTCGTCGACGCGAGCCGAGGTGCCATCACGGTCCGCTCTTGGACGAGAAGACGGTCAGAAACGTGTTGCGAATGGGCACGAAGTAGGGCCCGCGAAGAGATTGGATTTGACGACGCGAACGGCGAGCGCGTCGAGAGACGAGGTCAACGCCGGCACAGCGTCGCGAGATGGATCACGTTCGTGGCAACGTCGGGCGTGGCTCGTGTCACTTCATGCCTTTCGGCGGCGCTTTGGCGGCGCGGGGAGCGTCAGCTTCTTTCCTGTGAATGGGTCGACGACGTCGCGTGCGCCGACGCTGCCGTCGCGGTCGACGATCTCGAGCTCGATCTCGCCGAGCTGCGCCTTGAACTTCTTCGAGCGCAGAAGCGGGCCCGAGGGCGGATCGTGCTTCTCCATGAACGCGTGATCGTGCGGCCAACCTTTCGTCGGATCCGGCTTGCCGTAGGTGGCCGCGACCATGCGCTTGGTCCAGAGCTCGACGTAGACCGCCACCGAGGATGCGACCAGGTACTCGGCTCTTCCCCCCTCGATGTCCCGGAACACCACCGCGCCCGGTCCGACCTCGTACCGCGCCGCGACGAGGTCATAGTTGCCGCAAAGGTCCTCGCTGAGCGCGAAGAAGCCGGGCGTATCGATCTTGAGCATCCTCGCCACGGAGAAGAGTCCCGGCTCGCCGGGGACGCGCACTCCGTTGCAACAGGCGAAGTACGCGTCGAGCCCGGGCGCCAGCGGGCCCGCCTCGTCCGTCAGCTTTGCAAGCAGCTTCTTGGAGGGCGGGGGGCGGATCTCCGCGTCCGGAAGCGACGCGTCGACCTTCTTCAGCGCGCGGCGAATCCGTCCGATTGCATCCATCGTGCGGGATCTTACCCATGCTTTCCTCCCGAACAACGCGCGTGGTGCCTGAAGGTCGACCTTCCCAGCCGATGGGGGTGCTAGCGAGACGGTGGACGCTCGACTCCACTTACTCCGGATGCGCTCGAGCGCGCGCTCGCCGACCGGCGCGAGCCGACGATCCTTGTCCTCGATGCGGCCGATCTGAACATCGCCGCGTTCGATCCGTTCGACCGATTGATCCCGATCGCGAAGGCGGCTGGCGCATGGGTCCACGTCGACGGTGCGTTCGGCCTCGTCGCGCGCGCGAGTCGAAGGAAGCGTCCTCTCCTCGAGGGAGTCGACCAGGCCGACAGCTGGGCAACCGACGGCCACAAGTGGCTCAACGTGCCGTTCGATTGCGGGATCGCCTTCGTGCGTGATCGCGAGGCCCACCGCGCCGCGATGACGATCGCGGCGTCGTACATCGCGGCGAACAGCGGTGCGCGTGACCAGATCGACTGGAACCCGGAGTGGTCGCGCCGCGGTCGCGGCTTCGCGATCTACGCCGCGATCCGCGAGCTTGGACGGCGCGGGCTCGAGGACCTTGTCGATCGTACGTGCGGCTACTGCGAGCGGCTCGTTACCGGAGTCGGAGCGATGCCCGGTGCGGAGGTCGTGCGGCTCCCCCACCTGAACCAGGGGCTTGTGCGCTTTCTCGATCAGCGGCGTGGCGCGATCGACGCCGATCACGATCGGCGCACCGACGAGGTCATCGCCGCGATCAACGCGACGGGCGAGGCGTTCTTCAGTCCCACGACGTGGCTCGGCCGGCGCGCGATGCGTGTGAGCGTTGTCAATTGGCGGACGACCGACGCCGACGTCGACCGAACGCTCGAGGCGGTGAAGGTCGTCCTCGCGAGGGCGTGATGCACTATTGAGGACAGCGAGGGCGCGTCGGGGCGCAGATTGCGAGCGCGGGCACTTCCGCGATTCCCATCCCACGCGCTCCAGCAGCCGGCACCGTCGTTCTTCCGTTCTCTGTCAGAGTGGAGAAGCTCCACGTGAACCCGATGCCGCTTCCTGGTCGAGGCTCCAACTGCCGAAGAACGCTAGGAAAGCAGAGGTGGAGGCGCCGGGAATCGAATCGTGGGAGGCGCGACCGAACGGCGCCCAACCGGCGCAAAAGGCGCGATTGGCGACGAAGGGAAGGCGCCGATTGGTCCCGATGGCGTCCGTTTGACACCGTCCGAAGACGATTCAGGGTCGTCAGCCGAGGCCGAGCTCTTTCCTGATCGCCGCGTTGCGCTCATCGGCTCGCTTCGCCGCGGGGCGTGCGCCGAGTCGCTCCGCGTAGGCGGCGAGCGCGGGCTGCGGATCGAAGGCCTTCACCATCAGCATGAAGCGAACCGTGCCGCCGAAGACGACGTCTGCCATCGAGAAGGTGTCGCCGAGGAGCCAGTCGCGGCCCGTGACGGCGTGCTCCATCGTGCCGAGCATCGTCTCGTAGTTGCCCCAGCCGACCGAGGACTCCTTGCACTCCCACTTCCCCGCCTTCGCGGCGATGCCGGGCTCGATGACGGACGGCGCGAAGAACGACCAGCGCAGGTAGGTGCCGCGCTTCGGGTCGTCGACCTTGGGCGCGAGCGTGCCATACGCATAGCGATCGGCGAGGTAGAGCGCGATCGCGGCGGACTCGGTCACGACCACGTCCCCATCGACGAGCGTGGGGAGCTTGCCCATCGGATTCAGCTTCACGTGCTCGGGCGCCTTCTGGCCCCCCTTCATGATGTCGACGTTCGTGAGCTGATAGGGCACGCCGACTTCCTCGAGCATCCAGAGGACGTTGGCCGCGCGGGAGTACGGATGATGATGAAGGACGATCGCCATGGTCTCACCTCGGAAGGCCCAGGTTCTACGCCAGCGCTGCTGACAGCCCGATGTCAGTTAAGTCGAAGACGGCTAGATTCGTGTTGATGGGGGGCCAACCCGGGGTCGTCCGTCCTTCCCCCGCAGTTGCCGCGTGGAAACGACGTCCTCCACGGCTCGATCCTCCCGACGGTGCCTCGCCACATGGCTACAGTGGCGTCGCAGCGCGAAGCCGCACTGCTGGCACCGGATTGGCACCTCGCTCGGCGTGTCGGTGCTCGCGCCCGCTTACCGACATCTCCGATGGAGACGGTCCTGCACCAACTCGTCTGCCCGAGCTGCGCGGGGCGGCGCATGGCGAACACGGCCGCGCACCTTGTGGATCGCGTCCTGCCGCCCAACCTCGCCCCGCACTCGGTCCGCGCCCGCGATCCGACGACCCTCAGCGGCGAACAGCCCGAACGCGGGCGTGCCCGTTGGACGAGATCACGTTGGTCCGAGTTCCACGGCGGTTGAAAACGTCGCACAAGAAGTCTTCTGTCGACTGCCGGCTCCACGTCTTCGCTCCTCGGGAGCGCACGATTTCCGCTCTCGCCTCGCCGCGTAGCGGCGATTCGGAAAGCGAAGTATGAGGACGGCATGAACGTGTCGCGCGAGACGTACTGGTCTCTCTCTCGGCGGGAACTCTCCGCTCTCGCGGCGTCTTGGACGGCCGCGGGTGACGAGCGTGGGGAGGTCGTCGAAGCCTATCTCGAGGCGCGCGACGCGGCGGGCGAGCCGATCTCGTTCTTCACCACCGCGCGCATGAGCGACTGGACGATCGGCCCCGACCTCGAAGACGTCTCGGACGCGACCGCCGAGAAGCTCGGGCGCTATCGCGCGCTCCTCGAGGAGCGCGACGGCGAGCACGAAGTGGAAGCCGGGCTCGAAGTCACGACGGAGCGCGGCTTTGCGCGACGGATCAACGCGATCGTTCGTGAGCCCGCGGTCGTCGACGCGCTCGCGTCGTACCTCGCCACGCTGGGAGCGTCGTTCGTCGATCGTGTCTCGCTACGCCTCGGGCCGGACGCCGAGCCTGCCTGGCTCGACGACGTCTTGCCGGCCTTGCAGGGAATCTGGGTGACGCCGCGCGTGGCCGATCCGGACGACGCTTGGGTCGAGTCTCTCGGATCGCTCCCGAAGATTCGCTTTCGAATGGCGGCGAACGAGGCGAGCTACGATTTCATCACCCTCCTCTCGCAACAGCTCGGACGTGGCGGAGCTCTCGTGGGCGAGCTCGACTCGCTCGTCACGTTGCGCGGCCTCCGCGAGGGGCACGAGGCGCGGGAGGTCGAGAAGAACGTGAAGGTGCTGCAGCGCCTCGCGAAGCGCTCGACCTCCTTCGCGCTCGACGCGTACGAGCTGCCCCTCGACCAAGCGCGCGCCGTGCTCCGCGCGCTACCTGACGCGTTCGGCGCGGGCGCCGGCATCCTCGCCCACCATCGAAGCATCGGCTTCACGACGGTCAGCACCGCCGCCCGTCCGACGGTCGGCGCGACGCGCCTCGTCTTCGACGAGGAGGCAGGCGAAGTGCTCCTCTTCTCCCCCGCCGGCGCGGTCATCTCCCGCTCGACCGATGCTCCCACGTTCCAGCACGGCGACTTCGACTATACGTGGATCGCACGCGACGTCTCTCGCGAGCTAAAAAGGTATCTGGACGACTCCTCTCGTTGAACTCCGATGCCGCGGGGAGTCGTGCCGCGCGCCGGCGGGGAGTAGGAAGTGCGCTCGGCGAGAAGGACGCGCAAAGCCTCCATGGCTACCAAGACCGACCGCGCCGCAGTGGACAGAATCGGGCTCTGTCCGCGGGGCGGCACGAAGGGGCCGTCCCTACCGGGACTGCGGGCTGCGGGGGGCAACCTTCCGGAGTTACCCTGAGCGATCACGTCGGGACGTCTTGGCGGAGCGCGTAGATCAGGTCCTCGACGGCATGCGCTTCAAGCAGGCGTCCTACTTGCATCGTTGACCGGCGCACCGATGGGCTCATCGTCCCTCGCTGGTCTTCTCACCGAGGGCGCAGCGGCGATGTCGACGACAGGCCCCTGCTAGCGGGCGCTCGTCGCGGGCATCTTGGCGATGAGCGATCGGATTTACTCGGCCGCGCGGACATGGCCAATTCGGCTCGTCTCACTCGAGGGTGGGCGGGCCCTGTATTGTGTTCGATCTCACGCGTTCACGAGTCTGAGCTCCGTCGGTCGTAGCCGGTCGTCGATCTCTGCACGCACGCGAACGCAGCGAGGGAACCGTACGATCTCAGTCGGTTCCGAACACGTCGTCGCAGGCGAGATCGAAGATGGCGTCGCGCTCTTCGGTCGCGCCGGCCTCGAAGAGATAGTCTTCCACGTCGCCGATCGCGTTGTCGAGCGGCCGCGGCTCCGGCGGATCGGCGAGGCCGGCGCGCGCGAGGAGCTCGTGCCGTTCGGCGTCGGTGCGCGCGACCAAGCGATAGCCCGGCCAGAAGCTCTCGTAGTGGCGTCGCTTCTTCGAGCTCGCGAGATGATACTCGGTGCATCGAACGACCTTCGCCTCGCTCTCGACGAGGAGCACGCTCCACATCGACAGCTCCATCTTCGACGGCTTGGGTGCCTCCTCGACGGACACCAGGTGCTTGAAATCGGTGACCAACGTCGTGCCGGCCTCGAGCGCGCTCCGCTCGCTCGGGCAGACGCGACAGCACCCGTCGAGCGAAACGAGGCAGCGAAAGCGGCGCT
>JAHBWD010000119.1 GCA_019637175.1 Labilithrix sp.
AGATGCGATCGCGGGCTTGCTTGGCCTCTTCGAGGTGATTCACCGTCTCCGCGAGCTCGTCGTGCGCCTGAGAGAGCTCGGCCGTGCGCTCGGCCACGCGTTGCTCGAGTCCCTTCTGATAGCCCTCGAGGGCTTCGTAGCTGAGCGCGTTTTCGAGCGCCATCGTGATGGTCGGCACGATGAACGCCAGAAGGTCGTCGAACTCTGCTCGGTTGGCGTCGACGCGCGGCACGACGCGAAGCTCGCCGATGCGGCGACCGGCGCGTCCTTGGAGGATGCGCGTCATGGCATCGCCTTCACGTCCGCGCGTGGCCGAGCGCTCGATCGCGGTACCTTCTACCTCCGTCGCGACCTCGACCCGCGCCCCGACGAATCCGGCTTCGTCGACGAGCGCACGCGTGATCGCTTCCAGCGTTCGATCGAGGTCGACGTCGCCGTGAATCAGCTGACTCACGGTGTGCGCCGTGCGCAACTGCGTCGCTTGGCGATCGAGCTTGAGGCGTGCCTCCTCGAGTTGCTCGTAGCGCTCCTGAAGAGTCTCGTGCGCTTCTTTGAGCTCTCCGGCTGCAGCGCGGAGCGCAAACGGCCAGGCAAAGAGACGACGAAGCCGTCGAAGAGCGGCCCCCCCTTGAGGAACGAGGATTCGATATCGAGCTCCGCGTGGGATCTCGATGAGCTCCACCTGCGCTTCCGGAGCCCCCGTCAGGCGAGGCATCTCGATGAGATTGCCCTTCGTCACGACGAAGAAGTCTCGGCACATCGCGAAGCCCTCGGGGATCTGGAGCTCGATCTCGATCGTGCTCGCATCGACCTCTCGGAGCGACGTGGTGATGCACGTGAACATCTGGTTGCCGACGCCCTGCCTGGGTTTGGTCAGCCAGCGATAGAAGTCGATCGGCGAGAAAAGGAGGCGCGCGATGACCGACGCAAATCTCAACGTCGGCGATCGAAAGTACGAGCGGCCTATCGCGACGTAGTCGTCGTCGGTGAAGGCGCGTCGGGCGTTCGCCATGATCCTGACGAAGTCCTCCCAATCGATGCGCTCGTCCTTGTCGAGCAGGGTCGCGAGCGAAACGCTCGTCCCCTCGACGAGAAACTCCGGAGAAAGGTTCTTTTGCCTCAGGGGCCGGAAGAAGATCCCAAAGACTCGACTGGAGACCTCTTTCACGCCGCGTCCCACCGCAGCAGCGTCGCCCCGTGCGTGAGGCCCGTTCCTCCGCCGTACATCAGGACGAGATCGTCAGACGCCAGCATGCCGGCCTTTTCGGCCATCGAGAGCCCGAGGGGTATGCTCACGGCGAAAGTGTATCCGGTCGAAGGAAACGACTCGATCGCCTTCGCCGATCCGAGCTCGAAGTGCTCCTTCATCACACGGGGGAACCAGGGCGTGCCCTGGTGAACGGCAAAGTAGTCGACGTCTGAAGGGCCGTAGCCGCTCTGCTTCAGGACGACGTCGACGACGTCTTTGCCGAGATCGGCCGTCTCGAGAAAGACCCGACGCGCACCGATCGGATCGGCCGAGTAGAGAACGATGGGGCCGTCGTGGTACCAGCTCTTGCCTCGCACGCTCGCGATGAGTGTGCGATTCGCGCTTCCATCCGTCCGCTGGGTCGTGCCGAGGATACCCCGCCCGCTCGACACCGCACCCACGACGACGGCGGATGCGGCGTCGCCGAACAGTGGCGAGAGAGGATCCGCGGGATCGAGCAGCCGCGAGACGCTGCAAGACTGCACGAGGAGTGCCTTTTTCGCACGACCGCCGGCGATCATCTGCTCGGCGAGGGTGAGTTGCATGAGGAACGAGTTCGCCGCGGCCTCCGTCACCATCGTGAAACACTCGGTCGCGAGCCCCAACCGCTGGTGAAGAAGACAGGCGGTGTTCGTCAGCAGATACTCGGGCACCGTCGTATGACAGAGCAGAAGGTCGATCTCCCTTCGATCGATCCCCGCACGCGCGATGGCTTCTTCGGCCGCACGCACCTCCATGTCGCAGGCTTGCATCCCTGCGTCCATCACCCGCCGCTCGACCGCGCCCTGAAATGGATCCTCGTGGAGCGCGGCCATCTCCCGGAGGATCTTGGCTGTACCGACGCTGGTCACCGCTTGCTCGGGGGCGCGCGTGGCCGCAGCGCGCTTCTCCATCCACCCGGAAACGATCGACTCCGGCCACCAGTCGTTCTTCCGCACCACATCGGGTAGGTAGGTCCCGATCGCGAGAACGCCGATACTCGAGCTCCGAGGAGTCGACATCTTTCTACCTAGTTGAGGGCCGGTGTCTTCGCGGTCGCCTTGATGTCGTCGAAGCGGCCGTTCTTCGGCATCTTCACCGAACGATCGATCCGGATGTCGAGCACCAGCGGCCGCCCTTCGCGAAGGCCGGAGAAATCGACCGCGGCGATCTCGTTGTTGTGTTCGATCGTCGTGGCGTCGGCGCCGACGCTGCGCGCCATGAGCGCGACGCTCATCGGACCCGCCGGATACTCCGGCGTGCGCCCGTAGATGGCCTCGTGACCGAGCTCGACCATGCCGTAGCGCTCGTCGTTCAAGACGGCGACGACGATCGGGATTCGCTCGCGCGCCGCGACGGCGAGATCGCTCAGGTTCATCGCGAAGCACCCGTCGCCGCAGATCGCAGCCGCGGGCGTGTTCGCGCCGAGGCGAACGCCGAGCGCGCCGGCGATGCTCGACCCCATCGATCCGAGGCCGGTCATCACCATGAAGTGCTCGGGATCGTGCGCCTCGATGTAGTGGATCGCGAAGAGCAGATGCTCGCCGATGTCGCACGTGAAGCGCGTGTTCGACGGCAACGCACGCTGAAGCTCCCACAGGGCGCGCATCGGCGTGATGCGGCCCTCGGAGCCGTGCTGGTCGATGCTCGGATCGGTGAATCGAGCGACGCCGAGCTCGCGGCGCGCGCGAGGCTGACGTGGCAGCGCCGCGGTGATGCGCTCGAGGAGCGGACCTGCGGAACCGATGAGCCCGCACGTCACCGGGTAGTTTCGGCCGATCTGCGACGCGTCGACGTCGATCTGGATGAAGTGCTTCGAGGGCGAGAGGAGCTTGCTCCACCCGTTCGTCGCGACGTCGCCCAAGCTCGACCCCACCGTCAGCAAGGCGTCGACGCCCCGCTCGAGGTAGCGCGTCGTCGACGGATGCCCGCCGTATCCGAACACGCCGAGGCTCAAGGGATGGCCTTCGGGGAAGACGCCTTTCGCCTTCGGCGTCGTCATCACCGGCGCTTGGAGACGCTCGGCGAGCTCGCGTACGCGCTCCGGACCATCGTCCCATCGCGCGCCCGAACCGACGAAGATCAGCGGGCGCTTCGCCGAACCGAGGGCACGCGCGGCCTCGTCGATCGCGTCGTTCATCGGCAGCGAATCGGTCCGTTGCACGACGCGCAGATCGTTCGCGAGCCGCGGAGCGCGGATCGTCTTGCTCAGCACGTCGAGCGGAATCGTGAGCACGACCGGGCCTCGAGATTCCGTGAGCGCGGTCGAGATCGCTTGACGGAGCATCGAAGGCGCCTGGTCTGCGAAGGGGATCTGCGCCGCCATCTTCGAGATCGGACGACAGGTCGTCACGATGTCGAGGTGATGCGAGCTCCCCTCTTGCAAGGCCCGCCTCCCGAAGACGCTCCGCGGCACCTCACCGGCGATGAGCAGGACCGGCATCCCGTCGCAATAGGCCGACGCCAAGCCGGTCATGGCGTTGTAAACGCCCGGGCCGGAGGTGACGAGGACCACCGCGAGCTTGCCCGTCGTGCGCGCATAGGCAGCGGCCGCGAACATCGCGCCGCTCTCGTGTCGTGTCGTGACGACGCGCACTTCCGGTCGATCGAGGAGCGCGTCGTTGAGAGGAGCGATCGCGCCTCCCGGCAGTCCGAAGACCACCTCGACGCCAGCGTCGATCAGAACGTCGATGAGAACATCTGCGGTCCGCCGGCCGGCGTCGCGCGCAACCGCGCTCTCGGGCGCGGCAAATCCATGAGAATAGGTTTCTGCCATGATCGTCTCAACTTCGAGCGAATACACGTCATGAACGCATCCCCCGCGCGCATGAGAACTGTGGATGGGAGAGAGTCGCCCTAGAGGGCACCGGCCTCGACGGGCGAAGTCTCCTCGAGGATCGAGAGGAGCTCCTGCACGTCGACAGGCTTGTTGAGGCAACTGACGGCGCCTGCCTCGAGCGCTTTCTTCTTCAGCGGAGCGGTCACGTGACCGCTCACGATGATCACGTGGATTCCCCGCGTCTCGGGGTTCGCCTTCAAGCGACGGCAGACCTCGAGACCATCGATGCCGGGCATGAACACGTCGAGGATGACGAGGTTCGGCTGGAACGACCCGACGAGCACGAGCGCGTCGATGCCGTTCGCCGTCGTCACGACCTCGATGCGGTCGGAGTGGCGCGAGAGCGCGCGTCCGAGCGCCTTGAGCTGCGTGACGTCGTCGTCGACGATGAGGAGACGCCTCCGAGCCGCGTCTTGGAGGTCGCGCGGGATGGGCATCCGATGCTTGTGGAGGAACTCCACGAGGTCGGAAGGGCGGATGCGGCGGTGGCCTCCAGGCGTGCGAAACGCCTGGATGAGGCCGTCGTCGACCCATTTTTTCACGGAGCTCGGGTTGACCTGGAGGAGAACCCCAACTTCGCTCGACGTCAGCAATTGATCAGGTGCGATTTTCACGAATTCATTGCTTTACTCATATATCCCGCTCTGGTCAATGGGCATGCAGTCGTTTCCTGCCGCATCTCCCCGCCCGAGGGGCGCGTGTGCTACTTCAGACATCCCGGTCTGGCCGGAGCTCATGGCGCAACGCGACCTCTACGAAATCCTTGGCGTATCCAAAGGCGCCTCCCCCGAGGAGATCAAGGCCGCGTTCCGCAAGCTCGCCGCACAGCACCACCCCGACAAGAACCCCGACGACCCCAAGGCCGCGGTTCGCTTCAAGGAGCTCAACGCCGCCTATCAGGTGCTGAGCGATCCGCAGCGCCGCGCGATGTACGACCGGTTCGGCCACCGCGCCGAAGAGCCCGGCTCGCCGTTCGCGAGCGGCGGCCCGTTCGCCGGAGGCGTCGTCGACTTCAGCGACATCGCGATCGACGGCATCCTCGGCGATCTCCTCGGCGTGTTCGGCGTCGGGCGCGGCGACAAGGGCGACCTCAAGCGCGAGCTCGAGATCACGTTCGAAGAAGCGGCGTTCGGAACGACGAAGACGATGCGCTACGACCGCATCGTGTCGTGCACCGACTGCCGCGGCTCCGGCTCGGCGCCCGGCACGACGCCCGACACGTGCAGCGCGTGCAACGGGCGCGGGCGCGTCCGCTTCCAGCAAGGCCTCTTGCCGATCGCGGTCGAGCGCGTCTGCCAGCGCTGCAAGGGCCGCGGCACCGTCGTGACGAACGCGTGCGGGAGCTGCAAGGGCAGCGGCCTCGTGACGAGCGAGAACACCGTCGAGGTCACGATCCCCGCGGGCGTCGAGCACGGCGCGACGCGCGTCGTGAGCGGCGCCGGCAACCGCCCGCGCGCCGATCGCGCCGCGGGCGATCTCGAGATCGAGATCCGCGTCGCCGCGCATCCCTTCTTCCGCCGCGCGGCCGACGACATCATCTGCAACGTGCCCATCACGTTCACGCAGGCCGCGCTCGGCTCGGAGGTCGAGGTCCCGACGCTCGACGGCAAGGGCAAGCTCCGCGTCCCCGCGGGCACGCAGCCCGGCACGACGCTGCGGATCAAGGGCAAGGGGATGCCGCGACGCGCCGGCATGGGCCGCGGCGATCAGCGCGTCGAGGTCAACGTCGAGGTCCCGACGTCGCTCACCGAAAGGCAGCGCGAGCTGCTCGAAGAGCTGGCCAAGGCGCTCGGCGAAGAGGTCCTCCCGCAGCGGAAGGGCTTCATGGACAAGCTGAGAGACCTCTTCGGCTGAGACATGAGACGCGGGAAGCACTGCGATCGCCGCGGTGCACGACGAGGCTCCTCTATGGCCGCATCCAGGGCGGCAAGACGCTTGCGACCATCGAGGTTCGAGAGAAGGATCGCGGAGTGACGCCTCGACCGCTCACTCGAACCATCCCCAAAACCAGAGTGCCTCTGACGGAGAGAGACTCCTCGCAAGCTGGCGCGCATCACGCAGGTCGCGTCGCGCGTCGTCCTCGAAAGCGTCGCGGTACTTCGAGTAATCCTGCTCGACGCCCGTAAACGGGTTCGGCCTCGACCGATCAGGGTACAACCGAGTCGCAAACTTCGCGACGAGCACGTCGACGTTCTCGTCTGAGAGACGCGCGAACGCAGCCACGAGCGGCCGTGGCGCGGCGTAGACGTTTGGTCGCCGGTCACGCCCAGAGAAGGCGGGAGGGAAGACGCGGTCCGTCATCTCCCAGAGCTCGAGCGAGTCATCGTCGCGAACCGACCGTGCGTCGCCATCGTCAGGAACGAGCGCGAGATAGAAGTCCAAGAGGTGATCCCACCACTCGCTCGACATCGGCGCGAAAACGAACCGGAACGGCGGTGCCAGCGGAGCGAGACCCGATTCCTCGTCGTGCCCGCCAAACGACTCGCAACCGCGAAGCGCGCTTGGCCAGGGGAAGGCATGCACGAGGTTATCCTCCGTCGCTGCGAAGAACGCGGCATCGACAGGAACGACGCGAAGGGAGGAAGGCCAGACGAACGGCGGTGCCTTCGCGATAGTCCTGGTCAGCTCGAACGCACGAGGGCGATCACCACTGGCGCGTAGCTTTTCCATGGCGACGAGCTCGTCGCGATTCGCGCCTTCCGACTGCATGAGGCTCCAGAAGTCTTCCACCGAGACGTAGACCACCGCGTGGTAGCCACCTGGCGCCACGCCTGCTTCGATGCAGCGCGGGCGTCGGCTGAGGTCGATCTCCCATGCGCCCGCGTCCCCGATGTGAAAGCGACATCGGAAGCCCTCTCCCTGGGACGCCCCCTTCGCCAGCTCCTGCGGGATCGTGGTCTCGAAGAGGTCGCGGACCTTCTCGTCGATCATGGCGGCCTCCAATGTACACGCATCACGATCCACAACCGTCGGCGCCGCGCTGACTGTCGCAAGAAAGACCAAGCCGCAGAACGGGCCTCCTGGTGTCGATCCAGCAGCCCGTCTTGGGTGGAGGCTCGAGCACGTCCGTCAGACCGCGGTGCCCGAGTGGCTAGAGGAGATGCTCCGCTACAGCGCTAACGAAAAGGACGAGCCCATCGCGCCGGGGAGATATCGCCGAAAGGTGTGGAGCGCGTGAGCTGAGAAAGGTGGCGTACCCTCCCGCGTAACGCAACGCGAACTCGGCCCTGGCAGGCCGGGGAAGGTACGCCGATGAGGAACGTAGTTCAGGACCAAGGTCTGAAGGAAGGGACGCGTGCGACGCTCGACGAGCTCGCGCGCGAGGGAGCGCGGCGGATGATCGAGGCCGCACTCGAGGTCGAGGTGGAGGATTACCTCGCGAGGTTCCGCGCCGACCGCGACGGCGACGGGCGGGCGCTCGTCGTTCGGAACGGGCGCGGCAAGGAGCGGAGCGTGACGGTCGGCGGAGGGACCGTGAAGCTTCGCGCGCCACGAGTGAACGACAAGAGAGAAGTCGACGGCGCGAGGCAACGGTTCACGAGCAAGATCCTGCCGCCGTACTTGCGTCGCTCGAAGAACGTCTCGGAACTGCTCCCGTTGCTCTACCTGCGCGGGCTCTCGACGGGCGACTTCCGCGAGGCGCTTCCGGTGCTGCTCGGCGACGATGCCGCGGGGTTGTCGCCGAGCGCGATCACGCGCCTCGTGAGCATCTGGCAAGAGGAGTACGAGACATGGAAGAAGCGCTCGATCGCCGATCGCGACTACGTCTACGCCTGGGTGGACGGCGTGCACTTCGGAGTGCGCCTCGAAGACGAACGCCTCTGCGCGCTCGTGATGATCGGCGCACGGCCGGACGGCACGAAGGAGCTGATCGCGCTGGAGGATGGCTTTCGCGAGTCGAAGGACAGCTGGGCCGACCTTCTGCGTGACGTGAAGAAGCGCGGGATGCGAGCGCCGGAGGTCGCGGTTGGAGACGGCGCGCTCGGCTTCTGGGCCGCCATGCGCGACGTTTGGCCGACGACGCGGGAGCAACGCTGCTGGGTGCACAAGATCGCCAACGTCCTCGACAAGCTTCCGAAGAGCGTGCAGCCGAAAGCGAAGAAGATGCTGCATGAGGCGATGAACGCGCCGACGAGTGAAGAGTGCAACAAGGCGATCGACGACTTCGTCGAGACCTACGAGGCGAAGTATCCGAAGGCCGCTGCGTCGCTCGTCGACGCTCGCGCGCAGCTCGTCACCGTCTTCGACTTTCCCGCCGAGCACTGGCTGCATCTCCGAACGACAAACCCGATCGAGTCGACCTTCGCGACGGTGAAGCTGCGCCAGCGCGTGACGAAGGGCGCCGGCTCGCGCGCCGCCGGCCTCGCGATGGCCTTCAAGCTGCTGCTCGCGGCCGAGCGCACGTGGCGTCGCCTCAACGGCCACGAGAAGATGCCGCTCGTGCGGGCTGGCGTCCGCTTCCAAGATGGCGTACGCGTCGAGCGCGACGACGCGCCCGCATCGAGTCCGAGGCCGATCGCGACGACGAGGAGAACGTCGAAGACGAACCAGGAGAAGAAGAGGACGAGGAAGGTCGCCGCCTGATCAGCCCGTCATCCACAACTCTTGGCGATATCTCCGCGCCGGGTAACTCGATCCCGTGCTACGAATTCGACGAACGCGCCCTCGGCACACCGCTATCCGTTCTTCGGAACGACACCGAAGGGCTGCGGAAGATTCTGGCTCTCCCTTAGACGATGACGATCAGCGCCGTGGTGAAGCGCGGCATCTCACGCACGGCGATGGGCCGGGTCCTCGAAGCCAAGCCTGCCGTGTCGTGAGGTCCTCGAGCATCGGCGTCGAGACGACCACGGCGACGGCTGTCCGAGCACAGTACGCCTCAGTCGAACGGGACCGCCGAAGGCACGAGGATCGGCTTCCGCGTTGGCTGCCGGTGCGGCGCTCGCGCGGTCTCCGTCTTGACGGGCTCTACGTCCCCGGCGGCGGCTTCCACCGGCGGGACGCGTGGCTCCGCCTCGACACTCGGCGGTGCGGTCGATGGCTGCTGCGGCGAGAGCGGATCGTCACGAAGGTCAGCGGAGTGACTCGACGCCGTCATTGGCGCCGTCCCCGCACGCGGCGCGTCGGCGACGCGCATGACGGCCGCCGTCAGCGCCATCGCCCCTAGCCCCACGAAGAGCGCGATGCCCGCGACCCTCGGCGCGAACGCGCGCCGCTTGCGTGGCCGCGGGCTCAACGCGACGGGCTCGGCGGTGGTCGTGCCGCGCGCGTGAGCTGGCTCGTCGCGTGGCGCGGGTGTGGTCTCGGCGAGCGCCGCGTCGAGCATCTCCAACGGGTTCGTGTCGTTCGGACCTCGCTGAACGACCGCTCGCGCGTCGTCGGCGGTATTCGTCCGAGCCGCGCGGTCGATCGGCTTGCCGGCGCGCGCCCATTTCGGAACCGCCGCCATCGGAACGGTCCGCACCGCCGAGCCTCGAGGACGCGCGTCTTCGTCGGTCGTTTCGCCCTGCTCCGCGGCGATCGCCGCGCGGAGCGTCTCGATCTGTGGTCCACCGTCAGGCGTCGTATCGTTGATGCCGAGCGGCGCCGCGACCTCAGTCACGATGGGCGGATCGTCTGGGCTCGCCTCGAAGAGCACGGGATCCATCAGCGACGGCTCGGTCTTGAAGTCCGGCGCATGAATCGACGTCGATTGATCGGCGCTGATGTTCGCGTACGCCTCGCGGAGCATGACCGCGGCTGCGATCGCCTTGGGTGGACGCTCCTCGGGGTCCTTCGCCACCATCACCGCGAGCAGCTTGTCGAGGAAGGGCGGCACGGCGGGGTTGCGCCGCGACGGCGCCGGGAGGGCCTCGTTGAGGTGCGCGTTCAAGAGGGCGCCGATGTCTTTGAGGTTCGCGAATGGCGCTTCGCCGGTGAGCAGCTCGTAGAGCACCAGCCCGGCGGCGTACACGTCTGATCGCGCCGTCGGTGACTCGCCGCGCAGCTGCTCGGGCGCGGCGTAGCGCGGCGTCCCGAGGAAGTAGCGACCCGTGAACCGCTGGCCGAGGAGCAGGTGCGCGATGCCGAAGTCGAGGACCTTCGCGACGGTGACCGACGGCTGCGCGCGATGGAGGAAGACGTTGTCGGGTTTGATGTCGCGGTGGATGACGCCCGCTGCGTGCGCGTGGTCGAGGCCGATGAGGATGTCGGTGACGATCCTCAACGCCGGCAGGATCCCCACGCCGGAGGGCGTCTTGCGGAGCATGTCGCGCACCGACATCCCGCTCAGCGGCTCCATGACGAAGTAGGGCCGCGCGGGCTTCTCGGCCGTGAGACCTCCGTCGCGCACTTCGACGATGTTCGGATGACGGAGCTTGGCGAGCGTGCGCGCCTCTCGCGTCATCCGTTGCGCGAGGTCGGTCCGATCCACGAGGTCGCCGTGGAGAACCTTCATGACCGCAGTCGACTCGAGGAACGTGTGCTCGACCAGATACACGCTGCCGTGTCCGCCCGCGCCGAGCATGCGCACGCACCGGTATTGAGTACCCGGGACTGCATCGCCAGCGCGGTAGTCGGCGCTCACGACGCTCTCCACGGCGGGTGCGCGCTCAGATCAGCTTTCGTCGCGTCCACGTGTCCCCCCCTCCGTCCGCCGCAGCGTCGCCGCCGTCGAGTCTACACCCGTCCGGTTCCGCGCATCCGCTCTCGGGTGAGAACGACGAGCACGCGATCAGCGCGCACGCCAACGGCGCGGCGACGATCGCCTCGAGCTCGATGCGCGCGAGTCTCATTGGACCTCCAGCGTCTCCGCTTTCTGCCCGTCGACGCCGTCGTTGCCGCCCGAGCCCTTCGTTCCGGCGGCGCCGGTCGTCACCGTCGTGCCGTCGAGGACCGGCTTCGTCCCTTTGTAGAGTACACCTACCGACACGCCGCCGGCGCCTCCGCCGCCTGCGCCGCCGTC